>NZ_RXIZ01000019.1:25372-25624 GCF_003987855.1 Hyphomicrobium sp. | reverse complement strand
TAAGGAACTGTGGAAGGTCGTCGACGGCGATCCGAAGAAGGGCGAAACGGGCACGGGTGCTCCGCTTGTCACGAAGGATAAGGTGATCGTCGGTATCTCCGGCGCCGAGTTCGGCGTTCGCTGCCACGTCACTGCCTACGACATCAACAGCGGCAAGAAGATCTGGCGCGCCTACTCGATGGGCCCGGACTCCGACATCCTCGTCGATCCGGAAAAGACGATCTCGCTCGGCAAGCCAGTCGGCAAGAACTC
>NZ_RXIZ01000019.1:0-25322 GCF_003987855.1 Hyphomicrobium sp. | reverse complement strand
GTTCGCTCGTGACGTCGACACCGGTGTTGCCAAGTGGGCATACCAGATGACGCCGTTCGACGAGTGGGACTATGACGGCATCAACGAGCCGATCCTGGCCGACATCGACGTTAAGGGCGAGAAGCGCAAAGTTGCGGTTCACTTCGACCGTAACGGCTTCGGCTACACCTGGGATCGCGCTACGGGTGAACCTCTCGTTGCTGAGAAGTATGACCCCGTCGTGAACTGGGCAACCGGCGTCGATCTCGACAAGTCGAGCCCGAACTATGGTCGTCCGATCCGCGTAGCGAAGTACTCGACGTTCAAGAACGGCGCGGACTTCAACACGAAGGGCATCTGCCCTGCGGCTCTGGGTTCTAAGGACCAGCAGCCGGCTTCGTTCTCTCCGAAGACCGGTCTGTTCTACGTCCCGACGAACCACGTTTGCATGGACTACGAACCCTTCAAGGTCTCGTACACCGCTGGTCAGCCGTACGTCGGCGCCACGCTGTCCATGTTCCCGGGCCCGGATGAGCCGAAGCGTATGGGTAACTTCATCGCTTGGGACGCATCTGCTGGTAAGATCGTTTGGTCGAAGCCCGAGCAGTTCTCGGTCTGGTCAGGCGCTCTGACGACGGCTGGCGGCGTTGCTTTCTACGGCACGCTCGAAGGCTACTTCAAAGCTGTCGACCAGAAGGACGGTAAGGAACTGTTCAAGTTCAAGACGCCGTCGGGCATCATCGGCAACGCTATGACTTACTCGCAAGGTGGTAAGCAGTACGTTGCAGTGTTCTCGGGTGTTGGTGGCTGGGCCGGTATCGGTCTTGCAGCTGGCCTGACGAACCCGACCGATGGTCTCGGTGCAGTCGGTGGCTACGCCGGTCTTTCGGAGTACACGAACCTCGGTGGCTCGCTCACCGTGTTCGCTCTCCCATAGGCTTGAGCTAAGACATAAGGGGGCCGGCGCGGGGAAACCTGCGCCGGCTCTTTGCCGTGTTAAGCTACGAAGCCTGAGCGCAGTTACCCAAAAAAAGAAAATTCGAGAAAAAAGCGCGATCTGCTACTAGGGCGACAATTTGTAATAGTCTAACAGATCGAATTGCGAAGGTATTTATTCTTCGCGACGTTCTTATGGACGACACCAATGAGGTCTCGAACCGCAACTGAGATCTCGAAAAAACGAATTACGGGCGGTGGCACCCCACACGTTTCAATCCAGGAGAAGAGGATCCTCGTGAACAAGTTGATCAAGACACTTGCAGTCGGAGTGATGACGATCGGGGCTGCAAGCGCTGTCGCTGCTAACCAGCAGACGAAGACCGACCAATCGCCAGCTTCGAAGCTGATGCAGGTCGCGGACAATGCCGCCCCCAATCCGGATGATCCCAACGCCCCGCCGCCGGGCTCTCGTAAGCCGGACGGCGACGCGGTTTATCCGAATCCCGTCAGCGATCTCGCTAAGAAGGACGGCTACAAATTCGATGACGGCCGTTACCGCAACAAGGACGGCGATCCGCAGCCAGTCGTCACGAAGGACTACACGGTCGACTGGGGCACCTGGAACGGCTTCCGCCGCTACCACGACGCTTGCCACGTCTGCCACGGACCGAATGCGCTCGGCAGCACGTTTGCGCCGGCGCTCGCTGAGTCCCTGAAGACCATGGACTACAACACATTCGTCGCGACGGTCTCAGGTGGTCGCGTCGTCAATCGCGCCGGCACCGAATACGTCATGCCGTCGTTCGGCTCTGACAAGAACATCATGTGCTACATCGACGATATCTACACCTACATCAAAGCTCGTTCGTTGTACGCCACCGATAGCAAGACCGGCATGCCTCCCGGACGGCCGAACGGTCGTGAAGATGTGTCTCCGGAGGCCAAAAAGGCTGCGGACGATTGCACGGGCTGAGGCCTGGAAGTTTTTCCGGACCTTCTCATATGACGGGTTAGCTTGGCGCGTCGGTGTCGTGCAAAGCGGCCAAGAGTTACTGGCATCTCATGGATCGGGGGCGGGTCGCAGTCGCGGCGTGCCCCCACTCCATATCAGGGCCTGCGTTGTTCACGCCGCCATAACAAAAAGGTTACTCACGTGAGGAAACGATCGATCATCAATTTGCAAAGATCCGCGCCTGCTTTGGCGCTCTCTATGCTCGCCAGCGCCGCTGCTGCTTTCTCGCCAATCGGAAATTCGGCATCGGCTGCCGATGCGCCGAAAGCCGACCTCGTTAACCGCAAAGAGCTTCGCGTTTGCGCCGACCCCTCTGATTTGCCGTTCTCCAATCAGAAGGGCGAGGGGTTTGAGAATAAAATCGCAAACATCATCGGCGACGAGCTGAAGCTGCCTGTCGTCTACACATGGTTCCCCAAGGCGACCGGTTTCGTTCGCATGACGCTCAATGCGAAGAAGTGCGATCTCGTGATCGGGTGGGGGCAGGGCGATGACATGGTGCTCAACACCAATGCGATTTATCGCTCCACGACCGCGCTCATTTACAAGAAGGGCACGGGTCTCGACGGCGTAGACGCGCTGAGCGATCCGCGCCTGCAAGGTAAGACGATCGGCATGCAGCAGGGCTCAGCGGGCGCGACGCTCGCAGCCAAGTATGGCTTGATGGCGAACGTCCATGGCTACCCGATGATCGTCGATCGGCGATATGCCAACCCGGCCGAAGACATGATGAATGACATCCGCAAAGGTGACATTGCAGCGGGGATTCTATGGGGCCCGATCGCCGAGTACTGGGCGAAGCGGGACGGCGATCCGCTCGTCGTTGTTCCTCTCGTCAAGGACGTCGGGGCAGCACGCATCGCTTTTCGTATCACGATGGGCGTGCGCAACGGCGACGATGCTTGGAAGCGCACGCTAAACGAAGTCATCCGCAAGCGGCAGGGCGATATCGATAAGGTGCTCCTCGATTACGGCGTGCCGTTGCTCGTTGATGACGACACCTCGACCGAGATGATCACCAAGCCGCGCACCTCGGCATCAGCGGAGCCATCTCCTTCCGGAGCTGCATCCACAGCGGCGACACCTGCGCCAGCAAGTGCGACACCCTGATGCCGCACGTTTCTCCTCAACGGGAGTAGACGTAGAAGAATTGTAGGCTCGGCAGTTATCTGCCGGGCCTTATTCATCCGCCGATCGAGTATGATCATGAGCTCGACGCATCATCGACCAACCGGCCTCGCCAAGCTCCTATTTTTCGTCGCGCTCCTTACTAGCGGGCTCGCAGGCATCGCCAATGCCGAGGACGTGTCAGGGCCTTCGCCTTCCGGCCCGCCGCCCCCTGAGCCTCAAGCCTACCGCACTGATCTCTACCGCTCGCCAGTGCCCTTGACCCTGAAGGGTGCAAAGGTCCTCTCGGCCGAAGAAGCAATGAAGCTTTGGTCCACGAAGCAAGCCCTATTCATCGATGTCTACCCGCACCCGCCGAAGCCGGCCGGGCTTCCAGCCGGAACGATCTGGCGGGAGTCGTCTCATATGACGATCGAGGACGCTGTCTGGCTGCCGAATGTCGGGTATGGGGCCTTGTCGGCGGAGTACGATGCGTATTTCCGAAGAAGCCTTGCCGCGCTGACTCACGGCGACTTATCGAAACCGCTGGTTTTCTTCTGCCTTCGAAATTGCTGGATGAGCTGGAATGCCGCCAAGCGAGCGCTGAGCTACGGCTACTCGAATGTCTCTTGGTTTCGTGACGGAACCGATGGTTGGCAGGAAACCGGCGGTTTGACCGTCGATGCGCATCCCATGAAATGATCGCCTCGGCCCCGAGGCTGTTCTGCGCGCACGCATGGTGCCGCTTGCGTTTCTATCATCGTGCAGATCTCGTGCGCGCGGAATGATCGCGGCCAATTTGAACCGTCGCCTAATGGCCCGGGGTGGCGTATTGGAAACCGCTATTTAAACTGGCCCTGCGCACCGCCTGGCGGGTAGGACGATTGGGGGACCCCGAAGTGACGTTGAACGAACTCGCAATCCTTTTGGCAGCGTTGGCACTTGCTGCACCATTGGCTCGTTGGCTCGGGATCGCGGCAGTGCTCGGCTATCTGGTAGCGGGGGTAATCCTCGGCCCCTACGGGTTCGGGCGGATGTTTTCGGAGCAGGACGCTGAGCAGGTCTTGCATTTCGCGGAATTCGGCGTCGTCCTGTTGCTGTTCCTTATCGGATTGGAGCTTCGTCCGAAGCGGTTATGGGCCATGCGCCAGGCGATATTCGGCCTCGGCACGCTGCAGGTTGCGATCACCGGAATAGTTCTGGCGTTCATCGGCGTCGCATTTGTAGGAACGCAATGGCAGCCGTCCTTGTTCGCGGGGGCTGCATTGGCTCTCTCGTCCACGGCGTTTGCCTTGCAGGTTCTGGAAGAGAACGGCGAACTTTCCACGCGACACGGGCGGCTCGGGTTCTCCGTGCTTCTGTTTCAGGATCTTGCGGCTATTCCCCTGATCGCCCTTGCTCCGTATTTTGCAATCTCGGCCGCCAAGGTCGCTCCACCTTTTGATTATATCGCCTTCGGAAAAGGGCTCGGAACGATCGTACTCGTCGTTGTTGTCGGACGATACCTGCTTGACGCGCTGCTGCGGCTGGTTGCGCTTTCGCGCGTCAAAGAAGCAATGACGGCAGCCGCGCTGCTGACGGTCGTCGGAATAACGCTGATCATGGAGGCGGTCGGTCTCTCAGCATCGCTCGGAGCGTTCATCGCCGGAGCTCTGCTTGCCGAGAGCAGCTATCGTCACGAACTCGAGGCGGACATTGCGCCCTTCGAGGGTCTGCTGCTCGGCATCTTCTTCACCGCAATCGGCATGTCCCTCAATCTCGGGCTGCTGATCTCCACGCCTGCGCTGATCGTTTCAGCGACGGTGGTGCTCATCGTTGTCAAATCCATCATCCTTTACTTGCTGGGACGGTGGCAGGGGCTTGAATCCGGCCCGGCTCGCCGCTTGGCATTTGCGCTGTCCCAAGGCGGCGAGTTCGCATTCGTATTGCTTTCCGTTGGTCAGGCAGCCGGCGTGCTCGGCGGCGTTTCTTCCCAGATCATGGCGGTCGTGGTCACGCTTTCTATGGCCATGACACCTCTACTGCTGGCAGCCGACCGCTTCTTCTCCAAGAAGCCTGAGGCATCGACGCGCTCGTTCGATGATCTCCCCGATCACGACGGACATGTGGTGATCGCGGGCTTCGGACGCTTCGGCCAGATCGTTGCGCGTGTTCTACGGGCCAAAGGCGTGCCGTTCACCGCGCTCGACATCAGTGTCGAGCAGGTCGATTTCGTGAAGAGGTTCGGAAACAAAGCATTCTATGGCGATGCAAGCCGGCCGGAGGTGCTAGAAGCGGCACAGACCGACAAGGCGCGCGCGTTCGTGCTCGCAATCGATGATGTTGAGGCGTCGATGCGAGCCGCGGAAATCGTCAAGACCAACTATCCTCATGTTCCGATCTATGCGCGGGCACGCGACCGCATGCATGCTTACCGCCTGCTGGATCTCGGAGTGGCGGCGCTGAGGCGTGAAACGTTTCTCGCATCGCTGGATCTCACGCGTCTGCTCATGCTTGGGCTCGGATATTCTGAGCGCGTCGCCAATCGGACGGTTCAAACTTTCCGCGATCACGACGAGCGTCGCCTCAATGAGGACTATAAGCTGGCATCGGACGTGGAAAAGCTTCTAGAGCGCGCACGCACCTCGCAGGCGATGCTCGATAAACTCTTCCGGGAAGATGAGGTTGAGGAGGCGAAGCTCGCTCAGGCTGAGAAAAGCCAATCGGAACCCAAGAAAACAAAGGCTGGCGTGCTGCCTTCATAGCGAGCTGCTATCCGACCCAGTACCATTGCGAGAATCGAGCTGTCTGCTCCAGCAGATAGGCACTGGAAATCGCGATGATGATGGTGCCGATTATCGGACGCGACTTGCACAGCAACGCCAAGATGACGAAAACAGGAAAACACATCAGCACGTACCGGTTCATGGAATGGGTGATGCCTAAGGTCAGGTACGGCACGAGCAAGACACCAAGGGCATAAAGCGATAGATCAAGGCGCAGCCGCCACACGGAGTAGATCGCCAACGGCATGAAAATCAAAAACCACCCGCCGTGACGGAGTTGGGTGAGCGATACGGCGTCCAAAAATCGCTCCACCAATGTTCCACCATGCCACGCCGACTGGCTCTGCACGAACGCAAGGGGATGCCCGATCGTAACTCCGAGATAACCGATGAAAGCAATAAGTCCCGACGTTGCGAGAAGTCCGCAGATGGCCATCTTCAGAATAGTTTGGGGCCATGGAGATGCTCGATGGCGGACGATCTCGAGCAGGATAATCGGGGCAAGCGCGATGCCTATCGAACGGGTACCCACGGCAAGCCCAGCGGCCAGCGATGCGAGCAGAAATTTCTCATCCCTCAGGGCAAGTAGGGAGAGCAATACGAAGACTAGGCAGAGGGACTCGGTGTAGCCGGCCGAGAAGAAGAACGCGGTCGGGAAGAACATGAGCAAGGCTACCGACCACAGAGCCGTCTCCGCATCGGTCTCATCCTTGATCAGTTTGGTCATCAGCAGCACCGCGATTGCGGCCGCGACGTTGGCAACAAGGAGAAGCGCCACTCCTTCTCCAATGCCCGTCGCCGAGGTAATTGCCCGCGCAGCGAGCGGATAGAGCGGATAGAATGCGGTGGAGCTCATCACCGAAGGGTCGGCATTATAGTGATAGCCGTGCTTTGCGATGTCCGCGTAAAATCCGGAATCGAAGCGCAACAATCGGTGGTACCATTCTGGACCCGCATCCCACTTCCTGGGGTCCGGATCGCGCACGAGAAGAGCGCCGAATTTGACGCCGGCGATCACCACGGCGCGCGACGCTCCAAAAATCGCGAGGGCTGCCAAATAGACCGCGTACGTTCCAATGGTCGCGACAGCTCGCCGGCTGATCTCGCGATAGCCGGGACGAAACAGAGTTAAAGTGTCCGCTGACATACCGCTCCACCCCCCGGTTATGCGCACAATGAGAATGTCGGCGATCATGCCCGTTGGCAAGCTGCGGCCGGGCAACATGCTGGACAGGAGGAGCGAACGCCAGGGATCGGAGTTCTCCGGGCATTCCCGGCCGGTCAAACCGCGCAAGCTTCTGAATTTAGGGGGCCAATCGACCTGGGCGGTAAACTCCCTCAGCAGTTGAGCCGTGTTGTGCGCGCGGTAGACGCGGCTCCATTACCCCGGTAAATGTCCAGCACTTTACGACGCGCTTCGGCGCAGCAAAACGGACACCCGAAATAATGACCAAAGCCCAGACCAAGCCAGCGACGGCACCAGCGGCAAGTCTAAAGGACATGGCTAACGCCATTCGCGCGCTGTCGATGGATGCCGTCCAAGCAGCCAATTCAGGTCATCCGGGCATGCCGATGGGGATGGCTGACGTCGCTACGGTGCTGTTCACCGAAGCGCTGAAGTTTGACGCCGGCGCTCCGGAGTGGGCCAACCGGGACCGGTTCGTCTTGTCGGCGGGTCACGGCTCGATGCTGCTGTATTCCCTTCTCTATCTCACCGGCTATCCGGGAATGACGATCGACGACATCAAGAATTTCCGCCAGCTCGGTTCGAAGACGGCCGGCCATCCGGAATATGGTCACGCGCCAGGCATCGAGACGACGACCGGCCCGCTCGGACAAGGTATTGCCAACGCAGTCGGCATGGCGCTTTCGGAAAAGATGCTCGCAGCGCGGCTCGGTTCGGATTTAATCGATTATCATACGTATGTGATCGCAGGCGACGGCTGCCTGATGGAGGGCATCAGCCAGGAAGCGATATCGCTCGCTGGGCATCTGAAGCTGGGTAAGCTGATCGTATTCTGGGACGACAACTCGATTACGATCGATGGCTCCACAACTCTGGCTGTATCGGATAGCGAAGTTAAGCGCTTCGAGGCGTCCGGATGGAACACGGTTCGCGTCGACGGTCACGATATGGCGGCGGTGTCGGCAGCAATCAAATCTGCGAAAGCTGATTCCTCCAAACCCTGGCTCATCGCCTGCAAAACGCAGATTGGATACGGGTCTCCAAATAAAGCGGGCAAGGCGTCGGCGCATGGTGAAGCTCTTGGCGTCGATGAGATCAAGGCCACCCGCGAAAAGTTGGCTTGGCCGCATGCTGCCTATGAAGTGCCCGAGGACATTCTTTCCGCATGGCGCGATGTGGGCGAACGGCATCGGAAGCTCCGGCTCGCCTGGGAGCAGCATGAAGCGAAGGCATCCCGCGACGCCAAATCATTGATCGCTGGACGCGATACGACTCAGCTCGTTTCCCAGACAATTGCCGCCGCGAAGAAGGATTTTGCGGCGGACACAGCCAAGCGCGCGACGCGTGTTTGGTCTCAATTGACAATCGAGAGGCTGACGCCAGTGCTGCCTGAACTCATCGGTGGTTCCGCCGATCTTTCAGGTTCCAATGGTACGCGGACCAAGCACCATGTGTCTGTGACGCCGGACGATTTCACCGGTAATTACATCCACTACGGTGTGCGCGAGCATGGCATGGCCGCCGCGATGAACGGCATGGCGCTTTCCGGCTCATTCATCCCCTACGGCGGCACCTTCCTCGTTTTCGCGGACTATTGCCGCCCTTCGATCCGGCTTTCAGCCCTGATGCAGCAGCGCGTTATTTACGTGCTGACGCATGATTCAATCGGGCTGGGCGAGGATGGTCCGACGCACCAACCGGTGGAACATCTCAGCGCGCTTCGCGCCATCCCGAACTTGAACGTTTTCCGCCCCGCAGATGGCATCGAGACAGCGGAGTGCTGGGAACTCGCGCTTGCCGCAACCGATGCGCCATCTATTTTGGCTTTGTCGCGCCAAGCGGTTCCCAATCTTCGCGGCGCGGACGACCAGAATCTCAGCGCGCGGGGCGCTTACGTCCTGAAGTCGCCTGATGGGCCGCGGGACGTGACATTCCTGGCTACAGGTTCCGAAGTAGGGACTGCGGTCGAAGCCGCTGCAACTTTGGAGAAGGATGGGATCAAGGCAGCTGTTGTCTCGATGCCGTCGTTCGAACTCTTCCGCCGTCAGCCTGAGGAATACCAATCGAAGGTTCTGGGCGACGCTCCCCGTATCGCGATCGAAGCCGGTATTCCACAGAGCTGGTACGAGTGGCTCCGCAAATCGGACGCGTTCGTGGGTATGCATGGTTTCGGTGCTTCGGGCCCAGCGGCCAAGCTCTATGAGCACTTCGGCATAACCGCCGCTCATGCAGTCGAGGCCGCGCGCAAAGCGATCGCCAAATCTGCTTAACGGCCTGAAACGTATCCTCTCCATAAATCGTACTGGTCCATTGCATGAACCTCGACAAGCTCCAGTCCACTGACGACATCGACGTTGCGGGAAAACGCATTCTCGTCCGTGCCGATCTCAATGTGCCTGTTAAGGATGGGAGAGTGACGGACGCGACACGTCTGGAGCGCGTCATTCCCGGCCTGAAGGCTTTGTCCAATCGCGGCGCAATGGTGATTGTCCTTTCCCATTTCGGCAGACCAAAAAACGGTCCCGAAAGCGATCTCTCATTGAAGCCGATTGCAGACGCGATGCAGCAGCTTCTCAAGCAGCCGGTCATCTTCAGCCGCGATTGCGTCGGCGCCGATGCGACGGGCACAGTTGCATCGATGAAGAACGGCGACATCGCCGTCCTGGAAAACCTGCGATTTCACAAGGGCGAAGAAAAGAACGATCCAAAATTTGCAGAGGAACTCGCAAAGCTTGGAGACATCTTCGTCGGAGACGCCTTTTCGTGCGCGCATCGCGCCCACGCCTCGACAGAAGGATTGACGCGCTTCTTGCCTTCGTTCGCCGGCCCGCTTCTGCTGGAAGAGATCAATGCGCTTCGTACCGCGCTTGAGAATCCGCAGCGGCCAACCGCAGCGGTCGTGGGCGGAGCCAAGGTTTCGACCAAGATCCCGGTGCTCACAAACCTTGTTGCGAAGGTCGATAAGCTGATCATCGGCGGCGGCATGGCCAACACGTTCTTGCAGGCGACAGGCGTCATGGTTGGCAAGTCTCTGTCGGAACCGGAGTTCGCCGGAACCGCTCGCGACATCATGACGGAAGCCAAGAAAAAAGGTTGCGAGATCATTCTGCCGGTTGATGCCGTTGTCGCGCGCGAATTCAAGGAGGGCGCGCCGAATGAGGTCGTGCCGGTCGACAAGGTCGCGTTCGATGCGATGATCCTCGACGTTGGACCTCAATCGGTGGCGCAGCTGACGCAGGTGCTCGACGGCTGTAAGACGCTGCTCTGGAACGGTCCCCTCGGCGCTTTCGAAATTTCACCGTTCGGTGAAGGGACTTTTGCACTCGCGCGCGAAGCAGCGAAACTAACAAAAGCAGGCAAGCTCGTTTCCGTGGCAGGCGGAGGCGACACGGTCGCTGCCTTGAACGCGGCGGGCGTGACTGAGGATTTCACATACGTTTCGACCGCCGGCGGCGCGTTCCTCGAATGGTTGGAGGGGCGAGAGCTACCAGGCGTCGCTGCGCTCGTGCGTGAGAAAGTCAGCTGAGCCAGACGGACGTTTGAAAGAAGGGCGGCATGCTAATCGACGCGCATATCTATCTCGGTGTCGCTCTTGCGGGTCTCGTGAGTTTTCTTTCGCCCTGTGTGCTGCCACTGGTCCCACCTTACCTGGGCTATATCGGCGGCACCACGCTGGACCAGCTCACAGGCGACGCAAACTTCGACCGCCGTGTCTGGCTTCGCGTCGTCGCGGCCGCTGTGTTCTTCGTGCTCGGCTTTACCACTGTCTTCGTGTGCCTGGGTGCTGGAGCAAGCACGATCGGTCAGGTTCTGCTTTCCTATCGTGCGTCGCTTGGAACCTTGGCCGGTATCGTCATCATTCTGTTCGGGCTGCACTTTCTCGGTATTGTGAAGGTGCATCTGTTCTACAGCGAGGCCCGCTACTCGATGGCAGCGGCCGAGGCAAGTTTCGCAGGCGCTTACGTTATGGGCCTAGCGTTCGCGTTCGGCTGGACGCCGTGCATCGGACCAGTGCTGGCGACGGTGTTGACGCTTGCTGCAAGTGAAACGAGCCTGCTTGCAGGAGTGAAGCTGCTATTCATTTACTCGCTCGGCCTGGGGATTCCGTTCATTCTAGCTGCCGTAGCGATCCGGCCATTTCTCGGCTTCATGCAGAAGTTCAAGCGCCACTTCGTGACGCTTGAAAAGATCATGGGGCTGCTGCTTGTTCTCACCGGCCTACTATTTGTGTTTGGCGCGCAGAACTGGTTCAGCCAGTGGATGATCGAGAACTTTCCCGCGTTGGGAAGAATTGAATCGTACGTCACGCCGGCAAATCTCGGTGCCGAAATCTTGAAGCAAGGCGAGCATTGAAAGCAGCTACGCATGCGTGCTGAAACGCCGGCTATAGCGCTCACGATCGCCGGCTCCGATCCATCAGGTGGCGCGGGCATTCAGGCTGACTTCAAGACCTTCTCTGCACTCGGCGTCTATGGCGCTGCCGTGCTGACCGCGTTGACGGCTCAAAACACCACGGGTGTCTCCGGCGTGCTTTCGATCCCTCCCGGGTTCATCGTCGCGCAATTTCGAGCAGTCGTATCCGATCTTGCCGTCGCGGCCATCAAAACCGGCATGCTTGGCGATGCTGAAACGGTCGAGACCGTTGCTTCCGAGCTGACTCAAGTCCCGCAAATCCCCGTGGTGGTTGATCCTGTTATGGTCGCGACCAGCGGAGATGTGCTGCTGCGCCCGGACGCCATCGAACTTGTACGCACCGCACTTATTCCGCGCGCTTCGTTGATTACGCCCAATCTTCCGGAGGCGGGTCGATTGCTCGACCGTGCTGAGGCCGACACAGAGCAGGAGATGCGCCTTCAGGCCGAGGCCTTGATGGCGCTTGGATGCGGCGCGGTTCTGTTGAAAGGCGGTCACGCCTCGGGCGCTGATGTTGTCGACATCCTCTTCGATGGTCGGACGCACTTCGAGTTTCGTCGTCCTCGCATCAAAACGAGCAATACTCACGGCACTGGATGCACCCTTTCCGCTGCGATCGCTGCAGGATTGGCGAAGGGCCTGAACATTCAAGAGTCTATCGCGTTGGCGAAGGACTTCGTTTGGAGCGCCTTGTCTTCAGGCTCACATATGAGTGTTGGAAAAGGTGTGAACGGGCCCATCGACCACAATTTCGCACTCAGGAAATCATAGGCTATTTAGCTGGCTGCGTTTCTGACCGGCGACATGTATCTGTTGCGGTCACGCATCGCAAAACAGCGACTCGCCTTGCGCACGAAGTGTCAAGACTTGCGCGGCAGTTGGGACTTTGGCAGCTTGCCGGCGATTTCTGCGGTAGCTCCGCAGCTTAAAGACTCCGGGGGGAGCGCCAAGCTAGTTTCGAGGGATTGAAACAGGGCTTGGCAAGAACCGGTCCGCCTCGGCGGACCGGTTTTTTGTTGCCGAAGTGGCACATTCACGGGCGTTTGCTTCCAGATGGCGCATTGACGGGGGAAAGGCTGATGAAGGTCAGCCGCAACGCAGGTAGTGTGTCAATTCTAAGGAAGGCGAGGGGGCTCGCCGGGGGGACGAACTTGATGCGGAACTCAAAAAGAAAAGCAAACGCGTTCCGTTTGGTGTTGGTCGGCGTGGGAGCATCATGCAGTTTCGCGACGACAGCACTGGCGGGTGGTTTCGATATTCACGAACAATCGACGGTGTTTCTCGGCTCCGCTTCTGCCGGTGTGGCCGCAGGCGGCAGCATCGGTTCGATGTTCTGGAACCCGGCGGCCACCGGCCAGTTCTCGGGGTTCAATACTGAATCGTCCTACACCCTGATCCTGCCGAATGCGGACGTCTCCGTAACGAGCTTTGCAGGCCAAAGCACGGCTGGAGCGCCATCATCATTTACCAATGCCGGTGACATAACGATCCCAGCCGTTACCGGTGCGAGCTACGGGACCTATCAGGTATCGAAAGACCTGTTCCTGGGCATGGCCATCAACTCGCCGTTCGGTCTAGCGACCAAACCGGACAACGTTGACTACCTTGGCTCCTATCTCGGCGTTACCAGCAAACTCATCACGATCAACGCCAATCCGACGATAGCTTATCGAATCGCACCCGGCGTCACCATCGGCGCGGGCATCCAGATCGAGTGGGCTCAGACCAAGCTGCAGTTCCGCACATCATCAACGAGCATTGCGCAGTTCCTCGGCGAGGGATGGGCAGTCGGCGCGACCGCCGGCATTATGCTCGAACCCGTAGCGGGAACGACGATCGGCCTTGGTTATCGCTCGCAGATGACCCACGACTTGGACGGCAACCTTAGCGGCTTAGGACCATCGCACGACGCAACCAGCACGTTAGACCTGCCCGACATCGTCACCCTTAGTTTGCGCCAGGAAATGACGCCTACGACCCGCCTGCTCGGCACGGTCGAATGGACGAATTGGAGCCGGTTCCAGAACGTTGCCGTGTCGGCTCCCGGGATTCCTGCTCTAAATGTCGCCGCCAACTGGAACGACGGTTGGTTCTTCTCATTGGGCGGCGAATACGACTACTCGCCATTGCTCACGCTGCGAAGTGGCGTCGCCTATGAACTTTCGCCCATCGACGATGCAAGCAAACGCTTGGTTCAGGTGCCGGATAACAACCGGGTTTGGCTGAACATCGGTGCGAGCTACAAGTGTGAGTTCTGCCGGTCGTTGCTCAATAGCGAGCAGACGACGCTCGACTTCGGCTACTCACACGTGTTCATCCAAGATGGCGCGTTCGATCTTGAGACACCGACTGGCATTCCGGTCACCGGGCTCGTACGAAATGCCGAGTTCGATTTGCTCTCGATGGGTGTGCGAACGAAGTGGTGAAATCTCACACGCCGCGACTCAACGCATAAAAAAACCGGGCCGCGCGCCCGGTTTTTTTTATCTCAGACACTTTGGATTCAGGCGTCACGCATCTTCATCGACCTGAAGTTCGTGCAGAATGCTCTCGAGAATGCCTTCGAGCTTATTGGCTGAGGTCTCAAGCGCTTCAGCAGCCGCCACGACGCGATTGGACTGCGCGGCTTGCGACTGGCTCATCGCATAGAGCTTGCCCGCGCTTCTGGCGATCTGCTCGCAGCCCTTCGGGTCGAACGGGTTGGCTTGAAGGGACCACGCGATGTCATGGATATCCTCGGCGGCCTTGAGCATGGCGTGCGTCGGAAGAGTGCTTTCGTCGACTGTAGGGCGAGCCAGCAGCGCGCCCCGCGTCTCTGTCATTTGTGCCTTGACCGCCTCGATCTCGGCCTTGAGCTGGCCTAGCAGTGCAGGTGGTTCGCGCAACGAGCCCTGAAGTCGGCGAATGGCATCTTCAAGCAACGCGCTATCGAGCCTGCGCGCACGGCGGCCGTGTTCGGCCAAGAACCAGCGCCCGCGTGCGGTCTCGAGTAGCGTACCTTCGATGGCACGGTACTCAGTTTCGACGTCATCAGTCGCAAGTGATGAAAGAGCGTGCATGGCGGTGTTGTGCTCCGCAAAAATCTGCATCCACGGGTAAGCGATTCGCGAGGTCAGCGGACACAACCTCCAGCTGAACTAAACAGAACTTATGAGTTGCAACGCGTCGTGATTTATACGGTGGCCTGAGCATTGCCACTTGGCGTGGGGAATGGGCATGGGCTGGGATGCAAAGCGGAGCTTTGGGCTGCGCGTCGCGCTGTTCTATGGCGCGTTGTTCGTCTTCTACGGCATGCACACGCCCTTTCTGCCGGTGTGGCTCAATTGGCGTGGTCTGTCAGCAGCAGAGATGAGTGCCATCATCGCGGCGCCGCTGTTTCTCAGGATTTTCGTTTCACCGCTTGTGGCGATGGCGGCCGACAACAGCGGTCTGCATCGTCGCTATCTCGTGGCACTCGCGTGGTTGAGCCTCGCGTTCGTTTTGATGCTTGCGACGGCGACAGCTTTTTGGCCGATCCTGCTCCTCGCGACCGCACTGATGCTTTGCAATTCGACGATCATGCCCTTGATTGAGACCATAGCGGTCGCGGGCGTCCGGCATCGAGGCTTGGATTACGGCCGAATGCGCCTATGGGGGTCGCTGACTTTCGTCGGAGCGAACTTTCTTGGTGGCTTTGTCATTGCGGGTTTGGGCGGCGGCGCCGGCATCTGGTTGGTCGCCCTTGGATGCTTGCTCACGACGGCCGCTTCGCACATCTTGCCCCCCGATGAGCGCTTCGAAGATGCGATCAAGCCAGCGACGCCGCTGTGGAAGTCGTCGGCCTTGCACTCACTTTTGGCGCAGCGGGAATTCTGCGTTTTTCTCGTTGCCGCCGGACTTGTGATGGCCGCACATGCCATGTTCTTCACATTCGGCATATTGATCTGGGAGAAGCAGGGTCTGTCCGCAGCATGGTGCGGGACGCTCTGGGCCCTCGGCGTCGCCGCCGAAGTTGTCTTGTTCGCGATGTCCGGGCGCGCCGTCTCGCGCGTTGGCGCGGCGCGCCTTATCGTCATTGGTGCTGCTGCATCGATCGTGCGCTGGGCGGTGATGGCGTTCGATCCACCGCTGGCGGTTCTCATTCCTCTACAACTTCTGCACGGCGCCACGTACGGTGCCTCGCACATCGGCGCTATCCATTTCATCCACCATGCGGTCGCGCGCGATAAACAGGGTACGGCACAGGCCCTGTACGCCACGATAGCCTCGGGCGTGGCCATGGGATGCGCGACACTGATTGCTGGCTGGCTATATGGCAGTGCCGGCTCGTTCGCTTACTTCGCCATGGTGGCGATTTCAGCGATCTCGCTAGCATCAGGTGTATGGCTCGATAAACAAAAGCGTGCCGCGCACCTCGTGGGTGCCGACGCCTAGTGCGTGGTCAACCCCACAGCGCCCGGTCCGGCGGATCGACGACGCCATCCTCAATGCGAAGCCCATACTCGCGATCGCGCGCCAGCAGCAAGGGACCGTCGAGGTCGATCCATTCCGCGTAAGGCGCGAGTAGCATTGCTGGCGCGACGGCGAGCGAAGTGGCGACCATGGAGCCGATCATGATTTTCAGCTCGCGCTTGCGTGCCTCGGTAACGAGCTGGAGAGCGCCCGTCAGGCCGCCGGTTTTATCAAGCTTGACGTTGATGGCATCGTAGAGCCCGAGCAGGGATTGGATATCGTCCGCCGTGTGCACGCTCTCATCAGCACAGATCGGAACGGGATGAGGCAAGGTGCTCAGAATGCCGTCCTGATTAGCGGGCAGCGGCTGCTCGATAAGGGTAATGCCGCATTGCGCTGCGACATCCATCAACCCGGCAATAGTCTCCGGGGTCCACGCTTCGTTCGCGTCCACGATCAGCTGAGCGTCAGGACGCGCCCGACGCACCGCGCGCATGCGCGATTCGTCTCCGTCGCCGCCGAGCTTCAACTTCAACAATGAGAGATGAGGAACGGCTGTAGCCTTCGCCGCCATTGTTTCCGGCGCATCGAGGCTGAGTGTGAATGCAGTGATTTTGCGTATCGGCCTCGGCAGCCCAGCCTGTTGCCAAACTGGAATATTGGTGCGCTTGCTCTCCAGATCCCAAAACGCGCAATCAAGAGCATTCATCGCGGCCCCCGGCTTCAGGTGACGGGTCAACTCCGCGTGAGAGGCAATGCATTTCACTGACGATTGGATCTCGCCGAGAACGCTCTCGACCGTTTCTCCATAGCGGCCGTAGGGAACCGCTTCCCCGCGCCCAACGTGCAGGCCGTCGGAAATTTCGACTACGACAACGTCGGCCGCTATTTTCGCTCCTCGAGAGATAACGAACGCTTCGCGCAGCGCCCAGGATTCGTGCCTAGCTGTGATCGTCAGTGACGAGCCGACAGGAGGCACTTAACGCACGCGACCGACGGCATGCGCCAGGAACAGATAGACGCGTCCGGTATCGGAAACGAGATGGCTCTGCGCTGTCCGCCCAGAAGGATCGCGAGCATCAGCTTCTTTGATGATGCGTTCGAAGTCCGTGAGGTAGCGGAAGATCGATTGGGAGAGATCGTGATCGGTTTGCGCTCGGCTCGCGATCTCATCGAATAGCGCGCGCGCGTCCGGAGCATAGATACTGCGAACGAGCACGTTTCTCTGTCCCGCCCGAATACGGCTCCATAGGGCCGATGCCGTTTGCGGGTCTATGGCGCGGGCGATCATGCCGACATCGAGACGGACGGGCGACGCAGCCGGTGCCGGCTCCGGAGCCTGCGGCTGTGCCTCCTCCTCATGCGAGGCGCGTGCAAGCAGATCGCCGAGCGACCAGCCTTCGCGCTGGTCCTGCTGCACAGGTGCGGATCGTCCGCGTGTCGAGCCGGCTTCTTGCTGAATAAGCGTGGACGTCAGCGATGCTGCCGCGAGCCGAGCCGGAGCTGCTGTTGGCTCGGGACGGAGAATTTCGCGCGGCGCGTTGGCGCGCTGGGAGATTTGCGTCAACTGCTCGATGGCGCGAAGCTGGTCCTGAAGAGCCCTGCGCATCGATTCTGCAGTATCGCGGGCGGAGGCGGGGAGCCGGCTTGCTTCCTCGCGGATGCGCGCCTGTTCGCGTGCGAGCGTCGCGGCGGCCTCAGCAGCGCGCATGCGTGTTTCTTCGGACGCCGACGAAAGACGGGTAGAGAGCGTTTCGAACTCCCGCGACAGCTCACCCGAAACGTTATTGAAGCGGTTCCTCAGATCGGCGAGGGCGCGGTCGCTGTGCAGTTCGGTCTCGTGCTTGACGCGGTCGAGTTCCTGCATCAGCGCGCGCGAGCGATTTTCAGCGGTGTCGCGCAGCTCTTCCGCAATGGCGCGTGCCTTCAGTTCGATGTTCGAGAGCGAACCTTCGAGGTTGGAGGAGTAGCCAGCGAGCGTGCGGCCGAATTCATCGGCCTTGCCGGAGAAGCGATCAAGCGTGTGCGTGAGTTCAGCATGCCGCGATTGCAGCGTCGACTCGATCCGGAGGTTGGCTGTGTCGAGGACGTTGGCAGCCTTCAGGATCTGCTCGCCCTGGTTCTCGAAGCGATCCGTGACGCCGTGGATCTGCTGGAAGAGATTGTCGGCAACGCTCTGGAGAACGCCGGACTGCTTGGCCAGGCCATCGATCGCCTTCATCGTCTGGCGCGTGATGTTTTCGCTCGTTCGGCGGACCGCGTTGATACCGTTGACGACGGAGTCGTCAAGTTCCGAAGCTTGATGCGCGATTGTCTCGCGGAAGGATTCGGCATGAAGCTGCAGCGCATTCGAGAGCAGCGAGGCTTTTTCGCTAACCGCGTGATCGATTGCCGTGGTCGAGCGCATGATCTGATCGTCGAACAGCTCAAGACGTTTTTGAAAGGCCTCATCGAGCGACCGCGTACGCTCGACCAGCTGAATATCGAGTGCCTGCGCACGATTTGAAAGCGTCGTATCGAGCGCCCGCGCATACTCTTCGAATACCGTTTGCAGGTTTTCTGTACGGTTGCCCAGAGTGGTATCGAGCGTGTGCATGTAACCGTCGAAGGTCGCACGCATCTGCTCGGTACGCGCGCCAAGTGCCGTCGAGAAGGCGGTGGTGTAGTCTTCGAGGACCGACTGCAGTTGCAATGTCCGCGAACCGACGGCGTTTTCGAACCGCCCCGTCGCGGTCGCGAGCGATCCCTCAAGGCTCGCAAGATTTTCGCCCGCGTTCGAGATGATGCCGCGCAACGTCAGCTGTTGCTGCGAAAGCTTTTCGATCAACGTTGGAATTTCGGTGCCGAGCGTCTTGAGGGTCTCGGTTACGTTAGTCGATGTGTCGAGCAGCGCGTGGCGTTCACCACCAAGCTCGTTGATCAATTCGCGAATGCGCCGTTCGTTGTGTTCGTAGGAGCGTTCCAGTTCGGCGACGTGATTGTGCACGAGCGCTTCGAGTTCGCCTGCACGGCCTAGAGCGCGCGAGACCGCGTCGTTCATGAACGAAACTTGCCGGCGGACCGCTTGGCCTAGGCTCGCGATCGATTGCTCGGCGGTGCGGTCGGGTTCAGCAAGGCGGATGGCAACCTCGCTCATCGTTGCCGACTTGAGCGCCAAAGAAGCGATGTGCCAGCTCAAAAGCGCCAACAGCCATATTACGGCGACCGGCACCACAATCGCAGTGACCGTGTAGAATGTCGTCGGCTGCAGGAGCAGGGATGAAAGTGCCTGACCGGCTTGCCATTCGGGGGCGATCGTCAGCGCGCCGACGATCAGTCCAACTAGAGCCCAAACCACGCTGCCAAGAGCCGCGTAGCGGAAGACCTTGGAGGAGGGCTTCTGTTCCAGGGCATAAATGAGGCCGCCAATGCTCGGTACGTCGTCGTTGGCGGCTATCTTTCCGCGGACCGGACCTGCAGGACGACGCCGCGCAACGCGACGAGAGGGAGATTCGCCTGTCGCGTCGACCCCAGGATCTTTGTCGAACGTGGGCTGCGCACCAGATGCGCTCGCCTGATCGGTCCCGAGCATGGGGGGAGGAGGCGGTAGTGCAAGAACTGGTGAAATCGGTTGCGAAACTTCAGCGGCCTTTTCGGTCGGGTTCGGGCGCGCAACATCTTGCGCACCACCTAGCGCCGGCTCGACAGGCGGTGTTCGGCCTGCAATAGCCATAAGCTTCGCAATTTGGTCTTGCGACATCGCGCGATGTCCCCCACTCGATCCGGTACGCGGCACAAGCCCGTGCGCTTCAGGCCAACCGGAACTCCCAATCGCACCCTATAAGAATTTTAAGTGCCCGCAAAACAGAAAGACATGGATAACCATAAGAAATGTCTATGCATCTTAGTGGGTTAGCGACATCGACCTTTCAATACGGCGGGATTGCGGCGACAGACGGTACGTCAGCCCGACTGCGGCCTCGCGTACCTAGTTAACTAACGCTTTACGAGGGCATCCGAAACACCCAAGGGCGTTTTACCCAGAGTTATCGCGTTTTTGCGAGTATGTATCAAAGCACTGGGCTGCTCCGGGCCAGTCCGACGCCTTTGTGCGGAGTTCGTTTTATGATGATAGATGCTGCGCAAGGTCGATCAATCAGTCCACACGGCCCTGAGCGTCTCGACCTGCCCTCAGAAAAGCCCGTCGATCTCGACCACCTGCGGCGATATACCCTTGGAGATAAAGCGCTCGAGGACGAGGTTCTGGGCCTTTTCCTGGCCCAACTTCCGGAAGCTATCGCATCTTTGAAATCGGCCGCGAATCCGCGCGATTGGAAAATCGCCGCGCATGGGCTCAAAGGCTCGAGCCGTGCGGTCGGAGCCTGGCGGATTGCGACCCTTGCCCAAGAAGCTGAGGCTTTGGCGGCCGTTCGTGAGACCGAAGAATGCCGCGAGACGATTTCCCGCCTGGAAGCCGCCGTCTCTGAAGCGAGCAACTTCGTGCGGGCATTCGCAGAACGACGCTAGAGGCGCGGGTATTCTCCTTCCTAAGACCCCAGTCAATCCGTTCAGCTTGAAATACGCGCGGCGTGCCTCTAAGTGTGCGCGCTAATCATCGTTTCCCCTTTCGCCTAAGGCCGCCTGAGGCGGTGCTTGCAAGCTTCGAGGACACGCGCGCAGCCATGACGAAAATTACGTTTATCCAGCCCGATGGCGAGAGCCAGACAGTCGACGCGGAAAACGGTCTGACCGTTATGGAAGCCGCAAAACTCAACGACATCGCAGGCATCGAAGCCGAATGCGGCGGCGCCTGCGCGTGCGCAACTTGCCACGTCTATGTCGATGACGCCTGGCGCGACAAGGTTGGTAAGGCGACCGAGATGGAAGAGGATATGTTGGACTTCGCGTTCGACGTCCGCGAGGGCAGCCGGCTTTCGTGCCAGATCAAAGTTTCGGATGCGATTGACGGTATCGTCGTTCGCGTACCCGCCAAGCAATTCTGAAACAAAGCAGTCAACGGACGATCGCGATGGCCGAGACCAATAGCATTCCAACCGCCTCGGAAAGTAGCGGTCCGATCGAGACGGATGTGGTGATAATTGGCGCAGGTCCTTGCGGACTTTTCGCCGTGTTCGAACTGGGTCTTTTGGATATCAAGGCTCATGTCATCGACATCCTTGATCGGCCAGGCGGGCAGTGCGCGGAACTCTATCCGGAAAAGCCGATCTACGATGTTCCAGCTCTTCCGGTAGTCACCGGTCAGGAGCTTACCGAGCGGCTGATGGAGCAAATCAAGCCGTTCAATCCGGTCTTTCATTTCAGCGAGCGCATCGACAGCTTGAGCAAGGGGCCCGACGGCCGCTTTCATCTGAAAACAGATGCAGCAACAGAATTCATTGCCAAAGTCGTCGTGATCGCGGCCGGCGGCGGATCCTTTACGCCGAAGCGCCCACCGCTCAACGGCATCGAGGAATACGAAGGCAAATCCGTCTTCTACTCGGTCCGCAAGATTGAATCTATGCGCGGGCAAGACATCGTGATCGTCGGCGGCGGCGATAGCGCGCTCGATTGGACGCTCAATTTGGCGCCTGTCGCGAAGAGTTTGACGCTGATTCATCGACGCGACGAGTTCAGAGCTGCGCCGCATTCAGTCGAAAAGATGCGCAAGATGGTTGAGGACGCCTCCGTTCGTCTGATGATCGGCCAGGTGACAACGATCGAAGGGAGGGGTGGTCAGCTATCGGCAATCGAAGTCAAGACGGCCGCGGGTCAGGAGAAGATTCCGTGCACGGCGATGTTGCCGTTCTTCGGTCTCACGATGAAGCTTGGTCCCGTCGCGGATTGGGGTCTCAATCTGAATGAGAACCTGATTGTCGTCGATACCGAGCGCTTTGAAACGAACGAACACGGCATCTTCGCTATCGGCGATATCAACACGTATCCGGGCAAACTGAAGCTTATTCTTTCTGGTTTCCACGAAGCCGCTCTGATGGCGCAGGCGGCGCACAAGATCGTGTATCCCGACAAGAAGCTGTTGTTCCAGTACACGACATCGTCTTCGAGCTTGCAGAAAAAGCTTGGCGTGAAGTGACAGACGCGCGCGGCTTAAGCGTGGGCGATTTCTAGAAAACCGAAGGCCAATAGCGACACGGCGCTTATTGCGATGACGAGCTTGCCGCGTCTCGTCGAGGCGGCCGTGCCCATCACGAGCGCGGCTATGAGCACCGCGGCTGTGGTGAGGTTGATCGGAACAAGTGCCGCCGGCCCGATCGAGCCGCGCGCGTTGGGATATTGAAGTCCGATCCAGATGCTCGCAGCTATGGAGAACGAGAGCCCGCCAACAATTCTGGGCCAAAAACCACTATCCGGCCGCTGAATCCCGAGAATTGAAAGCGCGATGAGTGGCGCCACTAATAGAATGCCGCCGATCGCCGCCTTGATGGCGATCTCAGCCCAGAGAATGTGCAGCACGCTCCGCTCCGAAAAACGCTCGCGTCGTCAGTTCTCGAATACGGCCTTGGAGTTCACACCTTCGGTGCTGTTCGATCCGCTTCCCAAACCGCTGAAAATCCCGCCGCTATCCTCAGGCGCTTCCGATGGCGGAGGCGTGTAGTCGCCACCAAGGTTACGGTTGAGAGCCGTCTTGATCCGGTCCGTGCGATCGGGAGCGCAGTATTCTTCTTCGCGCTCCTTCTCTGAGATGGCCTTCGTTACGCTCGCGAACGTCGTGTCGTACACGCGCGAGAGTTTGTCGCCAATGGTGGGGGCAGAGGCCGCCTCGAAGGCGAGATACTGGCTCTTGAGTTTGGCGGGATCGAAATTGTACCCGCATTTCAGAGCGCGGGCAGAAGTGGCGGCGACACCCATCGCGCGCGCGACAGGGTCGTTCGGATCTCGGTTCTCCTTCGAGGCGCTGGACCCGCCAAGAAGTGATCCCGTCGTGGGCAGTTTCGGCAGCGAAGCTCCGCAGCCGCTCACGCTCACTGCGAAAAAACCAACCAGCAATAATCTCGCGCTTTTCATTGGGAATGGTCCCCCGACCCCCGAGACAACGGATTCAATGCCGCACGAAGAGGCTTCGGTCAATGCTGCTCGCCTTATATCCACGATGAGAGCTTATTTGGCGATGTACAACTAACAGGCGCAGAGCCCGTCGGCCGGCTTCAGCGCATGAGCTCCCTTATTCCAGCATCCAGGCCATCAAGTGTCAGAGGAAACATGCGTCCGCCGACAAGCTTATTCACGATCCCAATCGACGGGGTCCAGTCCCAGGCGTTCTGCTCGATGGGGTTAAGCCAAATCGTGTGCTTATAGACGTCAGTGACGCGCTTCAGCCAAAGGGCGCCTGGCTCTGGGTTCATATGCTCGACAGAGCCGCCGGCCACCGTGATTTCATAGGGGCTCATCGAAGCGTCCCCGACGAAAATGACCTTGTAGTCCGCAGGGTAGGTGTGAAGCACCTGCCAAGTGTCGATTTTATCGGTGTAGCGGCGTGAATTATCTTTCCAAACGCCTTCATAGAGGCAGTTGTGGAAATAGTAGTATTCCAGGTGTTTGAACTCCGCGCGCGCTGCCGAGAACAGCTCCTCGACCTCCTTGACGTGATCGTCCATCGAGCCGCCGATGTCGAAGAACATGAGGAGCTTGACGGCGTTGTGCCGTTCGGCCCGCAAGTGAATATCGAGATAGCCCTTTTCGGCGGTGCCGCGGATCGTTCCATCCAGATCGAGCTCGGAGGCGGCGCCTGAGCGCGCGAACTGCCTCAGCCGGCGCAGCGCAACCTTGATCGTCCGCGTGCCGATCTCCGATGTTCCAGCGAGATCCTTGAATTCCCGCTTGTCCCAGACTTTGATCGCGCGGCGATGGCGGCTTTCCTTCTGACCGATGCGAATGCCCGCCGGATTGTAGCCGTAGGCGCCGAACGGCGACGTTCCGCCGGTGCCGATCCATTTATTGCCGCCCTGATGCCGTTCCTTCTGTTCGGCAAGGCGCTTCTGCAGCTCTTCCATGATCGTCTCCCAGCCGCCGAGCGCTTCGATACGCTTCTTGTCTTCATCCGTGAGATGAAGGGTGCTGATCCGGCGTAGCCACTCTTCCGGGATCTGTGCCTCGGCCGCCTCGGGAATGCTAGCGATGCCCTTGAAGACGTGAGCGAAGATCTGATCAAAACGATCAAGGTTGCGCTCGTCTTTCACGAGCGTTGCGCGGGCGAGGTAGTAGAAATCTTCTACCCGGTCGCTCGCCAGGCCCGCACCGACAGCCTCGAGAAGCGTCAGGTATTCCTTCAGCGTGACGGGCAGTTTGGCGGCGCGAAGCTCGGTGAAGAAGGTTTCGAACATAGTTCCAGACTAGGGCGGCCAGTGGCCAGGGACAACGCTTCCCATCGACACAACCAAAACGGCTCGAAAGCAAGGAAGCCGCCCAGAGGGCGGCTTCCTGCATTCCGGATATGTCTGGCCTAGGATCAGAAGTTGATCAGAGCGCCCATGCCGACATAGTCGAAGTTGTCGTAAGCGATGCCTGCGGTGTTGTTATCGTCATAGTCAAGGTGACGATACTTCAGCCAGATGGACATCGCGGCGGCGTCGATCTCCTGGACTACGCCGAGACCCCAAACCTTGGTGGTGTCGTGGGTAGCACCGATGTCAGCAAGCGCTGACTGGGAGAAGGCATTCGAACCGCGAATATGTTCGTACTCGCCATATGCGACCGTGTGACCAAGCGGAATCCAGCGCTGACGAATACCGCCCTTAATGTAGTAGGTCTCAGACTGACCCGATCCATCGAAGTCGTAGGTGTCGTGACCGTAGGCACCGTACAACCACAGACCCGTCGGGGTGTGCTCGACATAGCCACCGGCCTGGAAGTACTGCTGTGTGGCGCTGATGCCGAGGTTGAGACCCTCATCAGTGCTCTCAGCGTACGAGGCGACGGCCGCAACCTTAAAGTCGTGCCATTCACCAGCATAACGCGTGGTGATGGCCCAGATGTCGTCTTCACCCCAAGATGCCGACACCGAGAAGCCACCAAACGTCGGCGAGTCATAGCGGACTGTGTTGCGCGGTACGCCGAAGCAGTCGCCCCAAGCACCGCCCGCGCTCTGGCAGTAAGCGCCGCCCCACTTCACGACTGCATTATTGGCGTTACCTGTGAAAGCGCCGCTGCCAATAAAGAGACCGTTTTTGGTCCGGATACCGAAGCTGTTGACATCGAACGCCACCCAGTTGGCAGGAACGAGCGAGCCCGAACCGTCAACCAAGATCGCCGAGTTGTCAGCTGCGTCCGACTGCTTACCGACCGAGACTTTACCCAGCTGATCGCTCTTGATGAACCAGAACGACTGCAGCGTGGAGACGCCGTTTGCGGTTCCTGTCAGAGCGTTCGGACCATCGGGCCGGTTTTGGTTTGTCGTCAAGATGTCGGAGCCGATGGCTTCGATGTGCAGGACGTAACCTGCCGTCCAGCCCGGAAGAATGGTGGCCTGGCCGGTGAACTTCACGTGGCTGCCGAG
>NZ_RXIZ01000023.1:28613-30141 GCF_003987855.1 Hyphomicrobium sp. | reverse complement strand
GGAGCCGATGGCTTCGATGTGCAGGACGTAACCTGCCGTCCAGCCCGGAAGAATGGTGGCCTGGCCGGTGAACTTCACGTGGCTGCCGAGCGTCGACCCGAGGTCGGTGACGTAGGCGTTCGACTCAGCGCCGTCGTCCCACCACATGACCTGCTGGCCAACCCAGCCCGACACGGTCAGCGAAACCTTGCGGTTGCCCTTGCGTGCCGTCGTTGCTTCCAGTTCTGCGATGCGCTCCTCTAGGTCGGCACAGCAATTGCCGCCCAAGTCCGCTGCAGAGGCGCTCGTGGCGAACCCGCCAGCGAGGACGCCTGCAGCGACCATAGCGCCTACCCCATATTTCTTCATTCTGCCTTCTCCCGTCTTAATCACTTCTAGTAGTCGACGCGATACTTGGCGTTCGCCGTATTGTCGGTCGCATCGATAGCGAGCCACGGCGGAACACCTGCTGAGTGACTTCGCCGTACCCGGAAAGTCCGTGATTCGTGGGGTGGCAACAATTGTGGTGTGCGAAATGTGCGCGACGAATCCGTCAATGTGGCGCACGCGCAACTAGACTGATCGTTGGGCGGTTGCCGAAAAACTAGGCTAACCTCTTGTTTCTAAAGAATCCTAGGGCTGCGGGAATGCCGTGACACGGCAAATGAGTTTTCCACGCATCAGGTCGAATAACTCGTAGGCGAAAAAGGAAAAGGCCGCCCTTGCGGACGGCCTTTGGATTTTTTCGACAGTGGAGAGCCGGATCAGAAGTTGATCAGAGCGCCCATACCCACGTACTGGAAATTGTCGTAAGCAATGCCGTCGGTGTTGTTATCGCTGTAGTCAAGGTGGCGATACTTAACCCAGATCGACATGGCGGCAGAGTCGATTTCCTGAACGATGCCACCGCCCCAAACTTCGGTCCGATCGTGCGTAGCGTCGAGGCCAGCGAGTTCAGACTGCGAGAAGGCGCCCGAGCCCTTCACGTTTTCGTACTCGCCGTACAGAACGGTGTGACCAAGAGCCGTCCAACGCTGACGAATGCCGAGTTTGCCGTACCACGTCTCGGATTGGCCCGAGCCACTGAAGTCGTAGGTGTCGTGGCCATAAGCACCGTAGGCGAACAGACCGGTTGGGATGTGTTCGACGTAGGCACCAGCTTGGAAGTACTGCTGAGTAGCACTAATGCCGAGGTTCAGGTTTTCATCGGTGCTCTCTGCATAAGAAGCAACGCCGGCAACCTTGAAGTCAGCCCATTCACCGGCGTACCGGGTCGTGACAGCCCAGATGTCGTCTTCACCCCACGATGCGGACACCGAGAAGCCGCCGAAGCTCGGCGAGTCGTAGCGAACGGTGTTGCGCGGAACGCCGAAGCAGTCACCCCAGGCACCGCCTGCGCTCTGGCAGTAAGCGCCACCCCAGACAAGGTCGGAGGCGCTTGCGTTCGAAGTGAAACCGCCGCCACCAACGAACTGACCGTTCTTTGTACGGATGCCAAAGCTGTTGACATCGAAGGCCACCCAGTTGGCAGGAACGAGCGAGCCCGAAC
>NZ_RXIZ01000023.1:0-28563 GCF_003987855.1 Hyphomicrobium sp. | reverse complement strand
GCCGATGGCTTCGATGTGCAGGACGTAACCTGCCGTCCAGCCCGGAAGAATGGTGGCCTGGCCGGTGAACTTCACGTGGCTGCCGAGCGTCGAACCAAGGTCGGTGACGTAGGCGTTCGACTCAGCGCCGTCGTCCCACCACATGACCTGCTGGCCAACCCAGCCCGACACGGTCAGAGAAACCTTGCGGTTGCCCTTACGCGCCGTCGTTGCTTCCAATTCCGCAATGCGCTCCTCGAGGTCTGCGCAGCAATTCCCCCCGAGGTCAGCCGCCGATGCACTGCTGGTCGTCAGGCCGCCCGCAACTAGGCCTGCTGCCACCAGGGCACTCAGACTGTACTTGTTCATAGAACTACTCCCGTCTGCTTCGACTTGAGGAATGTCGGATGGAACGCCACGTTCAGCCCCAACACTCTTCTTTAACGCGGTGTTATTGTTACTCTTTACGCGGTGGTATTTTTTATACCGTCCTCAAACCCGTCTTTGCGGTAGGCCGGGCTTCCCCCCGAATCACCGCTTAGGGTTATGTTTTAAGCAGATCTGATTCGGGTGGGGAATAGTCGTCAGCGGTTTCGCAGTGGAATTGCCGGGCTTTGTGACGGAAATGACACGAGCGTCGGGGGCGCCACACGGTGGCCATGACGCAATCGCATTTCCGACGAATTCTCTTCCCGCCGAACTTAGCCCCCGATTTCACGTCGATGATGACGATGCCGCGCTAAACAGCGTCTCGCACGGACGAACGTTTGGAGCGGCTCTGAATAAATCTTCTCGAGACGAACGCCAAGAGGATAACTACAAGAGCCGCGGAATGGGTCATGAGAACCATCTCTGGCCGGTCGCCGTAGCTCGCGAGCACAAACCGCTCATAGAACAGTGGATGGAAGCGGTCTGGCTGGCCGAAGCTCCAGCGAAACTGTTCCTGCATCGCATCGAGTAGCCGGTAGGCATTGATCAAAGCATTGCCGTTGATCCATTCGAACGCTGCTATCCCAGCAGCTGCGAAGAGTTTCGCGATCGCGTTCAATCCGTCCACTGCATGATCATAAAGCAAGAGCAACGCGAAGAGTGCGATGTGGACCGATACGAAGAACTGCCAGAGGAAATCGATCTGGCCGCGCACGGACATCATCGCTTCGACCAGAGTGCTTTCTTGGAATGGCGTCATTCCTACCCCCAAGTTGACTGATGCCGAATAGATCAGTGCCTAGCTGTTGACCGCTTCGGAAAGATGTCATTCCCGACCGCCTCGTGTCCCCGCCGCACAGCTGCCTCATGTTCATATTTCATTGACGAGAAAGTCACACGGGAAGGGCTTGATCGTGGAAAATCTGCCACAATCGTCGGATAGCTGATGTGGACTGGCCGTCGGGGGCGCTTGCGACTAAGCGTGAGGGCCGACCATACGCACCGCAAGGGTTAGCTGATACCGGAAATGACAGGAAAAATTGTCGATCGACGCGTGCTGCTTGAGAAGGCGGTGTCGGGAACGTTCGCCATGGCTCTGGCGAAATTTGCCCTCGCCGTGACGTCCGCAGAAGCAGACGGGGCAGCCCCCGCGCAACAGCAGCCCCCGCAAGGTACAGCCTTCGCCGCGACGACCGTTAAAACGGAGGCGAAGCGGCTTTCCGATCAGCCCTTCGTCAAGCCGACGATGGACCTCCCGCCTCCGTTCAACAAGCTCTCTTACGACCAGTACCGCGATATCCGCTTCCGTCCCGAAAAGGCGATTTGGAAAGGGGACCATCTCGATTTCCAGATCCAGCCATTTGCCATGGGCTGGTTGTACGACGTCCCCGTCGATCTTTGGATCGTCGAAAACGGGAAGGCGAACCGGCTAGTCGCCGACAGTAAGCTCTTCTCCTTCGGACCTCTCATCGGGCCGGGGCCGGATGCAGCGCCTTTCGGATTTTCGGGCTTCCGTATCCACGGACCCATCAATCGTGCCGACGCCTACGACGAATATACCGTCTTCCAGGGAGCGAGTTACTTTCGCGGCATCGGACGAAACGAAGGCTACGGCGCCTCGGCTCGTGGATTGGCGCTCAACACGGCGCAACCCGGCGGTGAGGAATTTCCCTTTTTCCGCAGTTTCTGGATCGAAAGACCCAAGCCGATTGCAACCGAACTCGTCATCCATGCGTTGCTGGACAGCCCATCGACGACCGGCGCCTATCGGTTCTCGATCATCCCCGGAGAGACAACGGTCATGGACGTGGAGGCGACGCTCTATCCGCGAGTTGCCTTGAGCCACGTGGGCATTGGACCGCTGACCAGTATGTACTTCCACGGCCAGTCGAGCCAGCGCAGGGTGGAAGATATCCGCCCAGCAGTGCACGATAGCGAGGGTCTCGCGATGGTAAACGGTGGCGGCGAAAGACTTTGGCGCCCGCTGAATAATCCGAAGACGCTACAACTCAGTGCGTTCATGGATCAGGATCCAAAAGGCTTCGGTCTTTGGCAGCGAGATCGCGACTTTCACAACTACGAAGATCTCGAGAGCCACTTCGAACGACGGCCGTCTGTTTGGGTGGAACCGGAAGGCCCCTGGGGGTCAGGCTTCGTGGAATTGGTTGAGATCCCGATCGAAGACGAGATCCACGACAATATCGCCGTTTACTGGAAGCCCTCGAAGGAGCTGGCGGCCGGCGGTCCCCACCTCTTCAACTATAAAATCTATTGGGGTCGCGACGTACCGGAGTCGTGGTCAGGCGCCCGCGTCGTCAAGACGCGTGTGGGAAATGGCAAAAAGGCAGGCACTATCTCTTTCGTCATCGATTTGGCGGGTCCGTCGGTCAAAGACGCGAGAGATTTGCCGACGGCTGAATTGTCCTCCAGCGCCGGTCAGATTTCCAATGTCTCGGTCCAACGTAATCCTGAGATCACTGGCGTTCGGGTCTCGTTTAATTTGGCCCCGGGCGACAATGAACTTGTCGAACTGCGTTGCGTTCTGAAGGCAGGCGAGCAACCCATCTCCGAGACTTGGCTCTACCGATGGACAAAGCCGTAAACGAAAACTTCATAGGCGCGATGGCCGAAGTTAAAGCGTATTCCAAACCGACCGTCGACGCGGGTCCGTGGTGGCATCTGCCGCCGCTCGCGCCCCTCGACATGCCAACGCAGGACTTCTCTGCTCCCGTTAAGTCTCGCTTGGACGCGAAGCGACGCGGATACTGGGTGCCGCGAACGGCGATTTTCGCCGGAGCTGCCGTTATGACGGCCGCTTTCGCTCACGAGCTTTTCAGTATCTTGTCGTTCGTGGTGATCACGCCGGTCCAGTTCCTGTTCCTTATCTTGTCGACAATTGCGTTCGGGTGGATCGCGATTGGTACCTTGAGCGCGGCATTGGGCTTCCTTCCGCTTTTCGTCGACGAGCATCCCGATACGATAGAGCCGCCGCCGCCCACGTCACCGCTGTCGTCCCGAACGGCCTTGCTGTTCCCTGTCTATCACGAAGATCCGGCGCGTATCGCCGGCGCGATCGAAGCGATGGTGCGTGAGCTTGCCGAGCTTGGCCGCGACGAGCATTTCGACGTCTTCGTGCTGTCCGACACGCGCGGCGACGATGCCGGCGCGAAAGAGGCCGCCGTCTACCGCGCGCTCTCGACAGAACTCAGCGAGGTCGCGGCGGTATATTACCGGCGGCGTGTCCAGAACACCGCGCGAAAGTCTGGCAACATCGCGGACTGGGTGGAGCGCTTCGGCGCGGCGTATGAGTCCTTCATCATTCTGGATGGCGACAGCGTCATGTCCGGAGGAACTCTGGTGTCGCTTGCGGCGGCGTTGGAGGCAGACCCGAAGGCAGGGCTTATCCAGACTGTGCCTCGCCTCGTAGGTGGTGAAACGCTGCTGCAGCGTCTGCAACAGTTTGCATGCAACACATACGGACCCGCAGTCGCCGCCGGGCTAGCGTTCTGGCACCGCGACCAAGGCAACTACTGGGGCCATAATGCGATCATCCGCACGGCGGCGTTCGCATCGGCCGCGGGGTTACCCGATCTGCCGGGACGCAAGCCATTCGGTGGCCACATCCTCAGTCACGACTTCGTCGAGGCCGTTCTACTCCAACGCGCCGGCTATGGCGTGCACATGATGCCCTCGCTTGAAGGCACATACGAGGGGATGCCGCCCAACATTATCGATGTCGTCGCCCGCGACCGGAGATGGGCACAGGGCAATCTTCAGCATCTGGCTATCGTTTCGCAGCCTGGATTGACACCGATGGGTCGGCTGCACCTCGGGATGGGTGCGGCGTCCTACCTCGTGTCCGGCGTCTGGGCCATGTCTCTTGTGGTTGGCGTGGTGCTTGCCTTGCAAGGCCAGCAGATGATCCCGAGTTACTTCCGGGACGATAAGACCCTCTTTCCGATTTGGCCGACGATCGATCCCGGCGCCGCTCTTCGCCTCTTCTTGGGGACGATGGTCGTCGTGCTTCTGCCGAAAGCTCTCGGTCTGGTGCTCGCGTGGAAGCAGGCCCGGCGGGATCGAAACTTCTTCGGCGGAGTGCGCGTGACGATCGGCGTCCTTATCGAAACGGTTTATTCGATGTTGATCGCGCCGATCTTCATGGTGACCCAAACGGTTGGCGCAGCCGAGATCCTCGCCGGCCGCGATTCCGGTTGGAAGCCGCAGAAGCGCAACGACGGCGCGCTCACGTTCGACGATGCAATGTGGTTTGCCCGCTGGCACACCGCCATCGGCGGTATAGTCGGCGCGATCACCTGGACGATCTCGCCCCCGCTTCTGATGTGGATGTCGCCAGTCATCCTGGGCCTCGTTCTGGCGGGTCCGGTGAGCTGGCTGACGTCCCTCCGCGCCGGGCCTCTGGAGCGATGGGCGCTCGCCACCAACGAAGATCGCAAGCCGCCGCCGGTGCTCGTCGATGCCGGTCATCGGGCGCGTGATTGGGCGAGGAAGATCGCGACGCCCGGTGGGTTGAGCAAAGAGCCCGACGCCGCCGCAGCCTGACGCGCCGACATTCACTCTAGCCTTCTGCCTTTTTGTCGGCTCCGCGCAGCGAACGAACGAGTTCGTTGAAAATCTCGCGAACGCGCAGCGGTTCGGAATCGAGGTACGGCAGCGGTCGGATCACTTCAACGGCAACAACGCCAAGACGGGATGTCAGCGCGCCATTGAAAGCACCTTCGCCAAGCCGGCGAGAGAGACGCCGCAAGACGTCCTGGCCAACAAACTGACCGAGAAGGTCGTCGGTCATGGCGAGGCCGCCAGTCGCGATGATGTGACCGATGACGTTACGAGCCAAGCGAAGCGCACCTAGAATACCGGGTCGCCCGCCGTACAGCGTCGCGATCGCCCGGAACATGCGAACGTTCTCGACCAGCACGAAGCCCATCGCGATCCACATGATCGGCGAAATCGCGGCAACGGTCGCCACGCGTTTCGCCGAAGCGAGGATCACCTTGCGAGCTTCGCCATCAAGAGGGTGAAGGAGTTCGCGATCCGAAAGACGAAGCAGCTCGCCAGGCTCTAATACGTCACCCGAATGGTCCTTCACCCTAGCCAAACCCCAAGCGAGATCCGGACGGCCACGATAGTGGGCGAGAAGGGCTGAGACGGCCTTCCGCTCCGCGGCAGCATCGGGCTTCGCAAGCGTCGATCTGACGAGCGTCCGAAGGCGCGCGAGACGAGCAAGTCGACGGAAGCCAAGAAGCTCTCGCACCACGATGCCGAACAGGGCTAGCGCGATGATCATCATCAGGCCGAACGCAAGCCAGCCAACCCAGTCCTGCCGTTCGAGTGCAACGGAGACGAAGCGGGTGAACCAAAGTCCTGCAGCAAGGGTCGCGAGCGCGCCCATCGCCGAAAACAGAATGCTCCCGAAACGGAATCCGCGATTGACGTCATCCGCAGTGAGACGTCGTGCTCGGGCTTCTGCCCCGCGCGTGGTGACGGCGCCACCCGTGGGAACGCCCGCGTCGGCGAATTCGATGTCTTCGGTAATGTCGTCGGTTTTGAAGACGCGAGGTTTGCGTGGGGGCGTATCGTTGGCGTTTGTCATGCGAGATAGTCCGAGATCAGGAAGTCGAGCGCCCGATCCAATCTGATGTGAGGGAACGCCGCGGGTTTGCCGTCTGCAAGCGTGTTCGCGAGCTTCGGCGGCGCAAAACGGACGAGTTCCAGCGATGCTGACGCCCTATGTCGCGCTTCGTTGAGAGCGGCCGCAGGATCGGCCGGCAAATCGCCAGGGAAGATCGCCGCTTCGGTCAGCCCATCGAAAGTGACCTTGTCGATGCGCTCGCCTTTGATCGGCGTGCCGCGAAGGCAGGGCAACGTCTCGCCTCCATGCTTCGCCGTGGCCTCTCGCGTAGCGCGTAAGGCAGAAAGTGCTAAAGCGTTCACCCCCGCGCCTTCCGTCTGAGCACGCAGAACGGCATCGTCGACAATCTCCTTCAGAATGCCCTCGAGGCGGTCATGGCTCGATGCCGGAAGATGATCAGCCTTCGTCGCGGCAAAGAGAACGCGATCGATCCGCCGGCCTAGAAACATCGAGATCCAGGAATTGGCGCCCGGACGGAACGCCCGGAGAATGTTCGTCATCGCTCGCTCCAGATCGCCAACGGCTTCCGCGCCCCGGTGCAAGGCTGTCAGCACATCGACAAGTACGATCTGGCGATCGAGCTTGGCGAAGTGATCATTGAAGAACGGTCGGACGACGAGCGATTTGTAGCTTTCGAAACGGCGCGCCATCATCGCCACCAGCGACCCGCGCGGCAGGCGCTCGTCCGATGTCAGTGGCATCGGAAAGAAGGTGAGGAGGGGTGAGCCGTCGAGTTCCCCAGGCAGGAGGAAGCGGCCGGGAGCCAACGTCGATTGGGCGCCGCTGTCACGTGTCGCCCGCAGGTAGGCAGTAAAGAGCTTGGCGCCTGTAATCGCAATCTGCTCGTCTTCTGCAGCGGCTGGGTCGGTGCCCGCGAGAAAATCGAGAAATGGTTTCGCGAACTCGGTGCGTGACGGCGAGGCAGCGAGCGCCAGAGCTTCGGTAGAGAATGCGCGGTAATCCTGCTCGATCATCGGCAGGTCGGTCAGCCATTCCCCAGGGTAGTCGACGATGTCGAGGTGCAGTTTCGAATAACCAGCCAGGCGCTTCAGGAGATGCGATGAGCGATATTCGATCGTCACACGCAGTTCCGATATCCGCTTCGTGCTTTCCGGCCATCGCGGCGGCGTGGAGAGCAAATCGGCAAGATGCGCCTCATAGTCGAAGCGAGGGATGCTGTCGTCGGGCTGCGGCTCGAGGTAGGCACGCACGATCCTGTGTTCCGCATCTGCCGCGAAGAAGGGCAGACGACCGCCGCTGACCAGATTTCGCACCAGCGCTGTAATGAAAACCGTCTTGCCTGCGCGCGACAGCCCCGTCACGCCAAGCCGGACTGACGGTGTCAGGTAATCCGACAGGCGGGCCTGAGCATCCTTGAGGAAATCGGAATAAGACGTATCTGACAAATGATGCCGCGCATGTCGCAAGGGAAAGGGGCCCGGAGGCCCCTTTTAAGTGGCGTAAGTTGCAGGCCTCGACAAGACGCTTCGGCTGCGCCCGGTCAAGCGCCGTCACTCACCCGTAAAAAATAACGGCTACTCCCGCCGCAAGGACCACAACGGCCATCAGCATGATGGCGCTCGAACGAAAAAATTCGGACACGGGCGCTCTCCTTTGCCTCGTCCACAACCAGCGTTGAGGACCAGCATAGGCTCAAGGTTTGAATAGGCCCTGAAGTCGAAGTTCACGCCCTGTTCATGGGGCCGGCGAGAGATCGCCATTACGCATCGTGCGCTTTGCGGACTTCGAAAACTTCCATGATCCGGCATCCACGATGCGGACCATCGACCACGAACGTCCATTTGCCTTCTGTGAAGGTGTCGCACATCTTGACGCCTTTCACGAGGATCCAGTGGCCTTCCTTGCCCTTGTGGATCGCGAGAATGTAATAGGCCCAGGCGCTCCTTGGCTTCTGCATCCACGTCCATACCGTCGGCCGCTCCTTACGCGCCCGGTGCATGTGACTTTCCTTCAGCTCCATTCGGTAGCCGAAGTAGGCGAGGGCGGCTTCGACTTCATCCGAGTATGTTCCGCGGACGACCGGCTTGCGATGCGGCGGCAACTCGCGACCCGCGCGGATGACATCCTCGATCTTGGAAATCCCAAAGCCGGTGATCGCCGACAGGACATAGGGTCCGCAGAACGCGACGCGTCCGGTATCATTTTTCGCCGCGTCGAGACTCGACGACGGCCAACCCGTTGAAAAGCGGTCGGTCATGACGAAATTGCCCTATAGACGAGAGAGCAAGATGCTCGACCTATAGAGTTAAGCAAAAGTTAACGCGGCGGAGCACGATCTCATCCATGGCTGAACGCGTGAATGTCTCCTTCTTCCAGGAATTGATGGCGGCCGTTGCCGAGCAGGGGCGGGCGCTCCTGCCGAAGGCGCTGTTCCGGGATGGCGAAAGCGAGTCTCTTGAGGTCTTGGCGCAGGCCTTGATGTCCGGAAGAGGCGAAGCCTCCGGTGTCGCGATCGCGCGGCAGTTGTTGAACCAGTTCAAAAAGGCGACCGGTGAGGAGCGGCTCGCCTTCTATCGCTTCCTGGGTGAAGATCTGCAGCCCGATGCGGCAAGCGTCGCAGAAGCGGCACGCGCTTACCTCGATCATCCATCGGAGAAGACGCTCACCAAGCTCCAGAAGGCATCCTACAGCCCGCGCCTCGAATTCTTTCGGCGGCTGAATCTGGCTCCCGGCGCAACCGCGGAGATCGTGTCACTGCGTGCCGATCTTGTGCGCCACATCAAATCGGACGAAGCGCTCGCGGGAGTGGATCGCGATCTGGAGCGCCTGCTGACGTCCTGGTTCAACCGGGGGTTTCTCGTGCTGCGCCGCATCGACTGGCAAACGCCGGCGGCGATTTTGGAGAAGATCATTCAATACGAGGCAGTGCACGAAATTCGCGGCTGGGATGATCTTCGCCGTCGCCTGGACCCGAAAGATCGCCGCTGCTTTGCTTTCTTTCATCCCGCGCTTGTCGATGAGCCGTTGATCTTCGTCGAGGTCGCTCTGACGCGCGAGATGCCCGACGCCATTTCGACCGTGCTCGACGGTCGCCGGCTTGAAGATGACGCGCCGCCGACGACAGCTGTTTTCTATTCGATCTCGAACTGTCAGGAAGGTCTCAAGGGCGTCTCGTTCGGAAACTTTCTGCTGAAACAGGTCGTCGAGGATCTCGCTCGCGATGTCTCGACGCTCAGGACGTTTGTGACGCTCTCTCCTGCGCCGAGTTTCGCGCGCTGGGTGGACCGCGCCTTGGCGAGCGGCAGTGATGTCCCGATCAGCGCCGAGGATCGTGCCGCACTGGCCAAGTTGCGCGACCCGCGTTGGGTGGAAGATGCCGTGAACGATGCGCCGGGCACCGAGGAACTGAAATCCGCGCTGATGGGGCTCGCCGCGTTCTATTATCTGTCGGCCCGCTCGAGTGATGATCGTCCCGTTGATCAGGTCGCGCGTTTCCATCTTGGCAACGGCGCACGGCTCGAACGTCTGAACTGGCTGGCCGACACATCCGAGAAGGGGCTTCGGGAGGCTCACGGCCTCATGGTCAATTATCGCTACGACCTCGGCGAGATCGAGCGCAATCATGAGGCCTACGCGGACGAGGGAACTGTTGCAGCCTCTCGTGCGGTGCGTTCTTTCTTGCGGCCACTGCCCAAAGGCAAGGGACTTGGTGCAGTGCCAGATCTCCTCGCGTTACCAAGCGTCACAAAGACGAAACGTGCGCGCAGCGAAGAATCTCAGTCATAGGATCAAGGCGCTCCCCGGCGGCTCCAAAGACGCCCTTGTAAAGGCTATTTGCCCGTGCAGTATGGGCGCGAAAGCGTTGCGGCGGCGCTCTCTCCCGTCACCGCGTCCGCTTATTTTTTCTTGATGAAGGGTGGCGATGCGCTACGATCCGAACGACCGGGAAAGCTCCAACATCGAGGACCGCCGTGGCCAGGACGGTGGAGGGGGAATGCAGTTCCCCGGCGGCGGCCTACAGATCCCGATCGGCCGTGGTGGCTTCAGCATCACGACGCTGCTGATCATCGGCGCGGTGATGCTTTTCTTCGGCATCAACCCGCTTGATGTCCTGCTCGGCCCGAACAATCAGATCCAGATGCCGCAACTTCCTCAAAGCGAGCGGCCGGAACGCGCGCCCTCCAACATTCCGGGATTGCCGGGTTCCAACCAGCAAACGGCGCAGAATGACGATGCCGAGAAGGCATTCATCGGCAAGGTGCTGGCGGACACGGAGGATGTGTGGACCTCGGTCTTCAAGAGCTTCGGCCGCAACTATCCAGATCCGAAAATGGTGATCTACAACGGCTGGACGCGCACGGCATGCGGCCAAGGTCAAACCCAGATGGGGCCGTTCTATTGTCCGCTCGATCAGAAGGTCTACATCGACCTTGCGTTTTATGACGAGCTGAAGCGTCGCTTCAATGTCAGCGGGGACTTTGCTCAGGCCTACGTCGTCGCGCACGAGGTCGGTCATCACGTGCAAAAGCAACTCGGCATCCTCGACAAGGTGCAGGAGCTTAAAGAGCGCGCCGGCGACGAAGCGACAGCAAACCAGATCCAGGTACGGACCGAGCTGCAGGCCGATTGCCTCGCAGGTGTGTGGGCGAACCTCAACGATCAGATGAAGAAGCGCCTGCAGCCGGGCGATGTTGAGCAAGCGCTGAACGCCGCGTCGCAGATCGGCGACGACATGATCCAGAAGCGGATGACCGGCCGGGTCGTACCCGACGCGTTCACCCACGGGACGGCTGCCCAGCGCGTCCGCTGGTTCAAGGCCGGCCTCGATTCAGGCCGCATGGATGCGTGCGATACATTCAACACCTCAAGTCCCTGAGCCTTATCAGCGACCTAGAAATCAAAACGGGGCGGGAACCTGGTTCCCGCCCCGTATGTGTTCGAAATTGCGTCGCTATCAAAGTTCTTCGCCGCGATAATCACTGACCTTGCAGCTGATGTTTTGGGCTGCGAGTGCCTTGCACAGCTTTTTCGCTTCCGCTTTCGACTTCACGGGCCCGGCAATCAGACCGAAGTTCGGAGCCGCGGCGGTGCCGATGTCGGCGTAACGTGCCTTCAAGCGCCCGAGCTCTTCGGGATGGATCTGAGACAAAGCCCCCCAAGTCACCCGCAACCCATCGACGGAGGGATCCTGCGCGATCTGGATGCCGACCGGTTTGGCGGTGGGTTTCACGACCGCCGGACCGAATGCGATCGGAGCGCCGCTTCCGCTGTTGACGCTGCCGGTTTCGATCGGAGCCCCAACGCGGGGAGAGTTGATGATCTTGGGTGCAGGAGCCGGGGCCGCATCGTCGGTCCCGCTTGCGGCGGCAAGACCCGCGAAACCTGCGGACGGCTGTTGTGGTGCCGCATCTGCCGTTGCCGGAGATGGAGCGGCGGCGGGCGCCTGGGCCGTGCTAATCTTCTCGTCCAGGGCCGATACTTGACTGCTCAGGCTCTGCGTCTGGTTTGCCTGGGCGGCGACGTCCGACTTGACCCGATCCATGTCGGTCTCGAGCTTGCGCAATGATAATTGCATGCTCTCGATCTCGCCGGAAAATTTCGCGACGGTCGTCTCGGCTTGATGGGCGCGGCCGCCCGAGAAATCCGGCAGGATCTGCGGCGCGAAAAATGCGATACCCAGGTATCCCAATCCCGCGGCGCCGAGCACCGCCCATGCGATCGAGTTCGACTGCGGGTTCGCTTTCCTGCGTACGGGCTTTTCGATGGCAGGCTTGGTCATGGTCTGTGTGATCCTACTGACGTGCGGGGCACCCCAAGGCTGGCGCGTCCCGAATCATTTTCACTGTGTAAATGAGGTTGGGTCTGTCGCGCCTTCGCCGCAATGACATGCAGCGCGCTGCTCGCGCGAACCTGTGGAAGAATGCCGAGATGCTGCAAACGCTGCTATCTGCCGGGAAATTCTCAGCAAAGTCAGATGGTGGGCATATGTCGCCGAAATCTTCTTCGGGCCCGAAAGCCCAGCGGGAATGCGCCACTTGCGATCCCCAGAGCGCAAGGGCTATGGCAAAGCTGCTTCGGGCGGGACGACGGGATCGCCCGCCGGCTCTGTCGCAAAACCTGCAAGGTCATCCATGAGTCCTCGGCCCTGTCTGTTCGTCGTGCTCGCCGCTGGCAAGGGCACACGCATGAAGTCGGCGTTGCCGAAGGTGCTCCACAAGATCGCCGGGCAATCGCTGCTTGCCCACGTGCTTCAGACCGCATCCCAGATGGGGGGAGACGTCGCAGTTGTCGTGGCGCCTGGCAGCGACGCCGTGAAGGCCGAGACCTCGCGGATAGTCCCCCGAGCCCAGATCTTCGAGCAGCCGGCGCAGCGCGGAACAGCCGATGCGGTTCTGGCCGCAAGGCCGGCGCTGGCCGCACGTTCCGAATGTGACGTGATTGTACTCTTCGCTGATACGCCCCTGATCCGTACCGAAGTGCTCGGCGCGCTGCGCGCAGCACTGGACGCCGGTGCCGGGATCGCGGTGCTCGGTTTCCGCGCGCAGAATCCGACGGGCTACGGCCGCCTGCTTGTCGACGATCACGGAGAGCTGACAGCGATCCGCGAAGAGAAGGATGCGAGCGAGGCCGAACGGAAGATTGACCTCTGCAACTCGGGAGTGATGGCGTTCCGCGTGCCGAACGTCTCCGAATTGCTGTCACGCATCGGCAGCGACAACGCGAAGGGCGAATTTTATCTCACCGATGCCATCGCAGTGGGACGCGACCACGGCATCCGGGCGACGGTCGTCGCCTGCGACGCCGACGACGTGCTCGGCATCAATACCCAAGAGCAATTGGCGGAAGCAGAGGCCGTCTGGCAGCGGCGCGCGCGTTCCGAGCTGATGCGCAACGGCGTAACGATGATCGCGCCGGAAACCGTGTGGTTGAGTTTCGATACTCAAATCGCTGCTGAGGTGACGGTCGAACCGAATGTTTTTTTTGGGAGCGGCGTCTTAGTCGAGAGCGGGGCTCGAATTTTGGCGTTCAGCCATATCGAAGGAGCGTCGATCGGCAGAGGTGTTCGCGTCGGACCATTCGCACGGTTGCGTCCCGGCGCGCGGCTCGCTGCCGATGTCCACATCGGCAACTTCGTCGAGGTGAAGAACGTCACAATCGGAGAAGGCGCGAAGGCCAACCATCTTTCTTATCTGGGCGATGGCAGCGTCGGCGCAGGCGCGAACATCGGCGCGGGAACGATTTTCTGCAATTACGATGGGTTCAATAAGGCGCGGACTGAGGTCGGTGATGGAGCCTTCATCGGTTCGAATTCGTCACTGGTCGCCCCTGTCAAAATCGGCAACGGCGCCTATGTCGGCTCGGGAAGCGTCATCACCAAGGACGTTGCGCCCGGCGCATTGGCTCTGGGGCGCAACGCGCAAGAAGAACGACCCGGTTGGGCTGAAAAATTCAGGATCATGATGACGCGGCGCAAAGCAGCCGAGAAGAAATAGTGTTAACCAACTTCCCGAAATCGAAGTCGGGCAGCTCGCGTTGCTTTTGAAATATTCTGTGATTTGAGAAGATCCTTAACCGGCTTCATCGTCGGATTGGGGGAAGAAATTTGGGGGACCGGTCCAATGTGTGGGATCGTCGGAATACTCGGAAAATCCTCGGTTTCGACCAATCTGGTCGATGCCCTGCGCCGGCTTGAGTATCGCGGATATGATTCGGCCGGCATTGCCACGATCGAAGGCCCGGGCATCGAACGCCGCCGGGCCGAAGGCAAGTTGCGCAATCTCGAGAAGCGGCTGATCGCGGAGCCGCTGGGCGGACGAACCGGCATCGGCCACACGCGCTGGGCGACCCACGGACGTCCGACGGAGCGAAACGCCCATCCGCATATGACGGCGAAGGTCTCTGTCGTCCACAACGGCATCATCGAGAACTTCCGCGAGCTGCGCGCCGACCTTGAGGCGAAGGGGCACAAGTTCGAAACCGACACGGACACCGAGGCGGTCGTTCATCTCATCACGGAAGAGCTGGATCAGGGCGCCAAGCCGGTAGCCGCCGTCCGCAGCGCGCTGCAGCAGCTGCGCGGAGCGTTTGCGCTTGGGATCATTTTTGCTGGCGAAGATGATCTGATGATCGCGGCCCGGAAGGGATCGCCTTTGGCTATCGGCCACGGCTCGGGCGAGATGTATCTCGGCTCCGACGCCATTGCGCTTGCACCTTTCACGGATGCCATCACCTATCTGGAGGAGGGCGACTGGGCGGTTCTGCGGCGCTCGGGCGCCGAGATCTTCAATATCGACGGTGTCCCGGTCGAGCGGCCACTCGTCAAAGCCGTTGCGAGCGCTCTTTTGATCGACAAGGGCAACTATCGCCACTTCATGGCGAAAGAGATCCACGAGCAGCCCGAGGTCATCTCGCACACGCTGGCGAATTACCTCGATATGACGCAAGCCCGCGTCCGCTTTCCGGATCTGGGGATCGATCTTTCGAAGTTGACGCGGGTCACGATCTCCGCCTGCGGCACCGCGTATTATGCCGGTCTGGTCGCCAAATACTGGATCGAGCGGTACGCTCGCGTGCCGGTCGAAATCGATGTGGCATCCGAAATGCGCTATCGCGAGGCGCCGCTGCCCGAGAATGGGCTGGCGGTTTTCGTCTCGCAGTCCGGTGAAACGGCCGACACGCTCGCGACGCTCCGCTACGCCAAAGCCAACGGCCAGCGGATCGCCTCCGTCGTCAACGTGCGAACCTCAACCATCGCGCGGGAATCGCATACCGCGCTCCCGACGCTCGCCGGACCTGAGATCGGCGTCGCATCGACGAAAGCCTTCACCTGCCAGCTGTCCGTTCTGGCCTGCCTTGCCATAGCCATTGGCCGCGCCCGGGGGACAATCTCGGCCGAGCAGGAGACGGCGCTGGTCAACGCATTGATGGAAGTACCGCGCCACGTGGCCTCCATCCTGCGAAGCGACGAGGCCTTCGTTGCGGTCGCCCATGAACTCTCCAAGGCCGACGACGTGCTCTACCTCGGACGCGGATCGAGCTTTCCGATCGCGCTCGAAGGAGCCCTCAAGCTCAAGGAGATCTCCTACATCCACGCCGAAGGCTACGCCGCTGGCGAGCTGAAACATGGCCCGATCGCCCTGATCGACGAGAACGTGCCGGTCGTGGTCGTGGCCCCAGAGGACGAGCTTTTCGAGAAGACGGTGTCGAACCTGCAGGAAGTGGCGGCTCGCGGCGGTCAGGTCATCCTGATTTCCGATGCATCCCCGGAAAAAACGGGCTGCAAGCTGGCTGCCCACATACAAATGCCGAAGGTCGACTCGTTCGTGGCGCCGATGCTTTATGCTGTTCCGACTCAGTTGATCGCATACCAAACGGCTGTCCTGATGGGCACCGATGTCGATCAGCCGAGAAATCTGGCTAAGTCTGTCACGGTGGAGTAACAAAAAAGCGGTGGCTAGAGGGGTGGGGCCCTTAATTTGCCTCCTTCGGTAGTCCAAATACCGCGAGAGGGAGAGTTGCCACCCAAAAAGGGCGTGACCAGGGGGAAGGTAACGTACATGACGCTATTCCATGTGCACGCGCGCCGTCCGGCGCTCGCTGCCACTGTGGCGTGCGTATTCGTAAGTGCAGCATGTCCAGCATTCGCGGCGGCTCACAAATCGAAGCCGGCAGCTCAACCGGCCGGGCCCGGAGCCCAGCAGCCTGCGCCCGGCAACGCCGAAGAGCAGCAGAAAGCCCAGCTCGCCGAAGTCGCGCGCAAATCCTATGATGCCGGGCTGAAAGAATTTGCCGCCGGTCGCACGCAATCCGCGATCGAGCAGCTGACGACAGCGGTGAAATCAGGCGTCCTGAAGCCGTCTGAAATGGCCAAGGCGCTCCTCACCCGCGGCCTGGCCTATAAGAAAGAAAACAAGCCGGGTCAGGCGATTTCGGATCTCACGAGCGCTATCTGGCTGAAAAACGGACTGAGCCCCGCCGAACAGAAATCGGCGATTGCCGAGCGCTCGCAGGCCTATCAGATGGCCGGCCTTCAGGACACGGGCAGCACGCCGGACCAGCGCGTGATCGGAACTCCGGCGACACCCTCATCGACCGCGCCTGCCGCCGCAAGCAATGTCGTGGCCAATCCCGCGCCCGGTCCAAACGCAGGCTCGGCCGGGTTGTCGGCAGCCGCAATCGCTGAAGCTGCCGGCGGGCAGAAATCAGCAGCAGGAACGTCCGCTACCGTCACCAGCACGGCAGTGAGCGGTGAATCCACCCTCCAGTCGGTGGCGTCGAGCAGCGTAGCCACGGCCGAGCAGAAGCCGGCATCTGGACTTTCTGGCTTCTTCGGTTGGGGTCAGTCGTCCGAGGCTCAGCAGCCAGCGCCGGCAGCAGCGCCCGCACCGGCAAGCTCTGGATCTTCTTTTACTCAGACCGTTTCAAATATCCCCGGCAACGTTTCGGGCTTCTTCTCGAACATGTTCAGCAGCGGCTCGTCCGCGCCTTCGGCCGCGCCAGCGCCGGCGACGGCAGTGACGACAGCATCCACCAGTGCGCCAGTTGTCGCCGCGCCTGAGACGTCGAGCTGGAGCAGCGAGACGAAGGTCGCGACGCACGGGACGCAACAGGTCGTCAAAGCAGAGAAAGCCTCATACGCGCCGGAGCCCAAGGTGAAGGCGGCGTCCCTCAAGGGCAAATTCAAGATTCATATCGCTGCCCTGAGATCGAAAGCCGAGGCTGAAGCGTTGGCCCAGAAGCTCGTCGCAGAGCACGGCGCCGAACTCGGCAACCACGTCCCTGTCGTCGATGAGGCGGTCATCGGCAGCATGGGAACGTTTTATCGGGTCCGCATCGCTGGTTACGCGTCCCAGGATGAGCCCCGCGGTCTCTGCGATAAGTTCAGAAGCAGTGGCCTTGATTGTCTTGTCGTGACAAACTGAGTCGTGCCCGCCTCCCCGGGCTTGATGCTCGAGTAGGAGAGTATGGTTCCTCCCCCGGACGATCCCGAAACCGTTGCCCGGCAGATGCCGGGCGCCGTGCAATCTGATGCGCAGCTGACGGCGGGCCTCAAGCGGCTAGCAAGCGGGGGACGAGGCGGCTGGCGGCTGGGATCCCGTATCCGCAACGCCTTCCTGACCGGTCTTGTCATCGTTGGCCCGGTGACGATCACGCTTTGGCTGATGTGGGGCGTGATCCACTGGATCGATGCCTGGATCAAGCCGCTGCTTCCGACGTCTTTCAATCCGGACACGTATTTGCCGTTCCCGGTACCGGGCTTGGGTCTCGTCATCGCCGTCATCGGACTGACGGTGATCGGCGCGCTCGCCGCCAACCTGTTGGGACGGGCCCTCGTCTCATCCGGCGAATTGATGATGTCGCGGACGCCGATCGTCCGGAATGTCTACGGCGCCTTGAAGCAGATCTTCGAAAGCGTCATCTCGACGACGGGTACGAACCAGAGCTTCCAGAAAGTGGGAATGATCGAGTTTCCCTCCAAGGAGATCTGGAGCTTGGTTTTCGTCACGGGCGAGACCACCGGCGAGATCAAGGACGTGAAGCCTGGAGGCGAAGGCGATCTGCTGACCGTCTTCATGCCGACAGGCATCGTGCCTCCTACCGGCTTTATCTGCTTCGTACCGCGGGCGAACGTGGTGTTCCTGACGATGACGGTTGAGGAGGCCGCGAAGATCATCCTCTCTGGCGGCATCGTCATGCCGAATACGGAGCAGGAGAAGCTGAAGCGCCTCGCGGAGGCGGCAGCGAAGAAGAAGCCGCTTTTCGGGCGCGCCAGCGACAAGCCAGCGGCCTGATCAACGCTTCGGCCGCATCTCGACATCAGGGACAAAGGGTCTTGACCGGCATGACAGAACCCAAGCTTCTGCCCCACGCGTACGTGCTCGCCGTCCACGATCTCAAAGCATCGACGGCCTATTTCGTCGATGTCCTCGGCTTCGCGAAAGACTGGAACGACGGTGATAATTGGCAAGCAGTCGTGCGTGGCGGCGTGCGCGTGACGCTCGGAAGCTGTCCTGATGCGCTCGCACCCGCGGCTCTCGGCGACCACAATTATTTCGGCTTCTTCGCGACCGACGATGTGGATGCCTTGCACGAGGAGTTCTCGGCCCGGTCCGCGATCATTAGCTCAGGCCCGGCCGATAAGCCTTGGGGTTGGCGGGAGATGGCCGTCGCGACGCCGGAAGGGCACCGGATGATGTTCGCCCAGAAAATCTAAGCCGCGCGGAAAAGGCGAACGGCTTCGTCGCATTCGAAGAGATAGAGCAGCGTGCGCAGAGCCTGCCCGCGCGGTGAGACGAGGTTCGGATCTTTCTCCAGCATCAGCACGGCATCGTCGCGCGCGGCTTCGAGAAGATTTTCGTAGCCCGGCACCTCGGCAATCCGGAAACCCGGCGCGCCGCTCTGGCGAGCGCCAAGGATCTCGCCGCCGCCGCGCAGCTCCAAATCCTTCTCTGCGATTTTGAAACCGTCTTCGGTTTCTTCCATCATCTTGAGGCGCTGTTCGGCTGTTTCGCCCAGCGGCGCTTTATAGAGCAGCATGCAGAAGGATTCCCGCGCGCCGCGCCCGACGCGGCCACGCAACTGATGCAGCTGCGCAAGTCCGAACCGTTCGGCGTGCTCGATCACCATGATGTTCGCGTTCGGCACGTTGACGCCGACTTCGATGACCGTGGTGGCGACGAGGATCTTGAGCCGGTTGGCCGCGAAGGCGGCCATCGTCTCGTCCTTCTCCTTGGCTGCCATGCCACCGTGAAGCAGGCCGACGACATCACCGAAGAGCTGCCGGAGATAGGCAAACCGTTCCTCGGCGGCCGCGAGATCACTTGCTTCGGAGGTTTCGATAAGAGGACAAACCCAATAGACCTGCGCGCCTTCGGCAAGCTGGGCTCGGATGCGGTCGATCAGCCGTTCAAGCAACTCGATGGGCGCGGCTTTGGTCACGACGGGCTTACGACCGGCCGGCTTCTCCGTCAGCTTGGACACGTCGAGATCGCCGTAATGGGTCATCAGAAGCGTGCGCGGAATGGGCGTCGCGGTCATGACCAGCACATTCGTGTCGCCGTTCGCGCCTTTCGCCTGCAGCGCCATGCGCTGGTGGACGCCGAAGCGGTGCTGTTCGTCGATCACGGCAATCGCGAGATCCTTGAATGCCACGTCTGGCTGGAACAGCGCGTGGGTTCCGACGAGGATGTCGATCTCGCCCGACGCCAACCGCGACAGCACGGCATCGCGCGCCTTGCCTTTTTCGCGGCCCGTCAGGAGAGCGAGCCGAAGTCCGGCGGCCTCCGCGAGCGGGGCGATCGTATCAATGTGCTGTCGGGCAAGCACTTCGGTCGGCGCCATCATTGCCGCCTGCGCGCCAGCTTCGACCGCGATCGCCATCGTCATCAGCGCGACGACGGTCTTGCCGGATCCGACGTCGCCTTGCAGCAGGCGCAGCATCCGATGCGAGGCCGCAAGGTCGGCCGAGATTTCTTCGAGCGCGGTCGTCTGGGAGCCCGTGAGTGAAAAGGGGAGTGCAGATGCGATCTTCGCTCGGATCTCGCCGCTGCCTGAGAGCTTGCGTCCGCGCTCGGTCTTGAGGTTCTTGCGCACCAACGCGAAGGCGAGTTGCCCCGCCAGAAGCTCGTCGAAGGCGAGGCGCTGCCACGGCGCAGCGCCCATGGACACATCTTGGGCCTCGTGCGGCTGATGCACCCGGCCTACCGCATCTTTGAAGTTGGGCCAGGCACGGGCTTTCAGCCACTGCGCCTCCTGCCATTCGGGAACGTCAGGCACGCGCTCCACCGCTTGGCGAGCCGCCTTCAAAGTGATCTTTCCTGAGAGACCTGCCGTCAGCGGATAGACCGGCTCGAGCAGCGGCATCTCGTTCTTCGCTTCCGGCGAGACGATATAGTCCGGATGCGCCATTTGCAGATTGTCGCCGTAGCGCTCGATCCGGCCCGAAACGAAGCGGATCTCGCCGACCGGCAGTTGGCGCTCGATGAACTTGTGTTCGGCGTGAAAGAACACCAGATCGATGCGGCCGGTATCGTCCTCGCACGTGACCTTGTAAGGAGCCTTCGTGTTCCCGCGCGGCGACGGCTTGTGCTTCAGAACCCGAAGCTCCAGCGTCACGATCGTCCCCGGGATCGCTTCGGTAAGCCGAGGTTGGCTTCGCCGGTCGATGACGCCGGTCGGCATGTGCCAGAGCACGTCGATCACGCGGGGCTCGGAAATGCCCGGCGGAAGCGTCAGGCACTTCTTCAGCAGCAGGATGAGGCGGGGCCCGATGCCTGCCAACGTTTGCGCCGATGCGAAGAGCGGGTTCAGAAGGGCGGGTCGCATCGTCGGATTTTGGCTCGCGGTTGCTCTATTTCGCGGCCGCTACCGAAGGTCGCGGCAATAAGCATCGCCGGGCGCGCTAGGCGCGGCGAGCGGCGGGCGCTATACGAGCCCTTCGCGAATGGGGCACCGTGACGGCCGGCCGGCACACAGTCAAGCTGCCAGCGCGGCTTATACCATGCCATGCAACCCGAGCTTAAAATGACCGACGATCTGGAAACGCGGAAGCGGCGTGCGGCCTACCGTGCTCATCACCGCGGCACCAAGGAGATGGATGTGCTGGTCGGGCGTTATGCAGACGATCGGCTGCCGGGCTATTCTGACGCTGAGATCGCGCGCTTCGAGCGGTTTCTGACCATTCCCGATCCTTCGCTCCAGCAGTGGATCTTTTCGGGCGAGGGATTTAGCGGCATCGAGTTCGAAGATCTTGTGAACGATATTCGGGCCTTTCATGGGCTTGGGCCCGCGACCAGCTAAGACGAGTTGATGACGACAGACGTTCAAAATTCACGCGCAATTCTTTCTGGCGTTCCGGAAGGCTTCGACGGCCGGATCGTCGCCGACATCACGAAGGCGGCGCGCAGCGGCGATCAGCCAGGCATCCATCTGCATGTAGTGCGCGACGACAGGCGGCTTGATGAGCTGCAGGCGGCCGTCACGTTTTTCGCGCCCGATGTCGCCGTCGTGCCGTTCCCGTCCTGGGATACGGTTCCCTACGACCGCACCAGCCCCAATTCCGAGATCGTGTCGAAGCGCATCACTGCGCTGGGGAAGCTCGCGGTCGGCGGACGCAAGAAGCCGACCCTCGTTATCACCACCGTCAACGCCATCCTTCAGCGAGTGCCGCCTCGAAGCTTCATCCGCGGGGCGGTGAAGACGATCGCACCCGGTCAGCGCCTCGATCCGGCAGACCTCATCAAGCGGCTCGAGTCCTACGGTTACGACCGTTCGAGCACAGTGATGGAACCCGGCGAATATGCGCAGCGGGGCGGCATCGTCGATCTTTATCCGCCCGGCCGCAGTGCACCGATCCGGCTCGATTTCTTCGGCGACCAGCTCGAAACGATCAAGGCTTTCGACGCCGAAACTCAGCGCTCGCTGAAGCCCGTTCCGAAGTTCTCGCTGATGCCCGTCAGCGAAGTGGCATTCGGCGACGCGGCGACGGCGCTTTTTCGGACGCGTTACGTCGCGCTCTTCGGCGGCAACACGGGCGATGATCCCCTTTATGAAGCAGTGAGCAGCGGGCGGCGCTACGTCGGCCAGGAGCATTGGCTGCCGCTGTTCCATCCCACTCTCGAGACCCTTTTCGATTATCTGCCGGGCGTCGGCATCAGCTTCGATCACCTGGCGGATGAAGCCATCCAGAGACGCTTCGAGCAGATCCGCGAGCATTACGAAGCGCGCGTCGACTCTCTTGAAGGCCAGCGCTTCGGTGCGCCCCCCTATAAACCGGTTCCACCGGATCAGATGTTCCTGGATGGCAAGAGCTGGAAAGCTGCACTTGAAGCTCGTACCGTTTCCCGCCTGACGCCGTTCGACGACCCTAGCCCGACGAACGTCTATCAGATGCACGGCAAGCGCGGCCGCACGTTCGCCGCCGAGCGCGCCAACCCCGATGCGAATGTCTTCGATGCCGCCGTCGCTCATATCCGGCGCATCCAAGGCGACAACCGACGCGTCATCCTCGCCTGCTGGACGCCGGGTGCGCGCGAACGGTTGATCACGCTGCTGCAAGACCATGGTCTCAAGGATGCCGTGAAGGTCGAGAGCTTCGCCGACGTGCAGGCGATGCGTCCCAATGAAACGGCCTTCGCCGTGTTCGGCATCGAGGAAGGTTTCGAGACGCCGGACTTCGCCGTCGTGGCGGAGCAGGACATTCTCGGCGACCGCCTTGTCCGTCAGCGGCGGCGAGCGAAGAAGGCTGCCGACGTTCTCACCGAAGCGACGAGCCTGTCGGTCGGCGACCTCGTCGTTCACAGCGATCACGGCATCGGACGGTTCGCAGGACTGCAGACGATCACGGCGCTGGGCGCGCCGCACGACTGCTTGGAGCTGCACTACGCCGGCGGCGACAAGCTCTTTCTGCCGGTTGAAAACATCGAGCTTCTGTCGCGTTACGGCTCGGACGAGGGCGATGCGCAACTCGATCGCCTGGGCGGCGCGGGCTGGCAGTCGCGTAAGGCCAAGCTCAAAAAGCGCCTGCGCGAGATCGCCAACGAGCTGATCAAGATCGCTGCGCTTCGGGCGATGCGGGAAGCGCCGGTTCTCGTTGCGCCCACGGGCGCCTACGACGAGTTCGTCGCCAAGTTTCCCTACGAGGAAACCGAAGATCAAGCCGCGAGCATCGAAGCCGTTCTTGGGGATCTCGCGTCGGGCAAGCCGATGGATCGCCTCGTCTGCGGCGACGTCGGTTTCGGCAAAACGGAAGTTGCCCTTCGTGCCGCCTTCGTTGCGGCGATGAGCGGTCTTCAGGTGGCCGTGGTGGTGCCGACGACGCTCCTCGCGCGGCAGCATTTCCGCACGTTCAGCCAGCGCTTCCAGGGCTTGCCGGTGAAGATCGCGCAGGCCTCGCGCATGGTCGGCGCCAAGGAGCTCGCGGAGGTGAAGGCCGGCCTGAAATCCGGCGACATTGATATCGTCGTCGGGACGCACGCGCTTCTCGGCAAAGCCATCGAGTTCGCGCGCCTTGGTCTTCTGATTATCGACGAAGAGCAGCACTTCGGCGTCAACCACAAGGAACGCCTGAAGAAGATGCGCGAGGACGTGCATGTTCTGACGCTGTCGGCGACGCCGATCCCGCGCACGCTGCAGCTCGCCCTGACGGGCGTTCGCGAACTCTCCCTGATTACGACACCGCCCGTCGATCGCCTCGCGGTGCGCACGTTCATTTCGCCGTTCGATCCGGTGATCCTGAAAGAGGCGCTGCGGCGCGAGCGCTTCCGTGGCGGACAAACCTATTACGTCGCGCCGCGCATCTCCGATCTCGACGACATGGCCGAGTTCCTGCGTGAAGCGGTTCCCGATCTCGTCTTCGCGCGTGCGACCGGACAGATGTCGCCGACGGAACTCGAAGACGTGATGACCGCATTCTACGAGGGCAAGTACGACATCCTGCTTTCGACAGCCATCGTCGAAAGCGGACTAGACGTTCCGAACGCCAATACCTTGATCGTGCATCGCGCCGATATGTTCGGCTTGGCGCAGCTCTATCAGCTTCGTGGTCGCGTCGGCCGATCAAAGACGCGCGCCTATGCCTACATCACGACGCCGCCGGACAAGAAGTTGACCGAAGGCGCGGAGAAGCGGCTCAAGGTGTTGCAGTCGCTCGACACGCTCGGCGCCGGCTTCTCGCTCGCCTCGCATGACCTCGACATTCGCGGCGCCGGCAATCTGCTCGGCGAAGAGCAGTCCGGGCATATCCGCGAGGTCGGTTTCGAGCTCTATCAATCGATGCTCGAAGAGGCAGTTGCCGCGATGAAGGGCGGCGATCTCGAAGCCGACGACAAGTGGAGCCCCGAGATCCAGCTCGGCACCTCGATCATGATTCCGGAAACATACGTCGCGGACCTACAACTTCGCCTCGGACTTTACCGGCGGCTTTCGAGCTTCGAGAAGCGCGCCGACATCGATGCCTTCGCCGCGGAGCTTGTCGACCGCTTCGGCCCGCTGCCGGAAGAAGTCGGTCATCTGCTCGATGTCATGGAGATCAAGGGACTCTGCCGCGCGGCCGGAATAGCCAAGGTCGACGCCGGGCCGAAGGGTGCCGTCATCACCCTGCACAAGGGTAAGTTCGCCAATCCAGATGGCCTCGTTGCGTTCGTGCAGAATTCACGCGGCTTGCTGAAGGTGCAGCCTGATCAGCGCTTGGTCTATCGCTCCGATTGGGATCTGCCGGAGCTGCGGTTGAAGGGCGTGCGCGCGCTCGTGCAGCAGTTCGCAGACCTCGCCACCAAAACGAAGAAGGCCGCCTAGGTTTCCCTCTCCCTTGGGGAGAGGGCTGTTGCCTTCTCACCGAGAAGAGAAGGTATTCAGCGCCTTTCGCTGTATCTTGCCGTTGGCCGTCCGCGGCAGCTTGTCGACGAACACGATCTGCTTCGGGACTTTGTAAGCAGCAAGCCGCTCCGCTGCGAACGCTCTGATTTGCTCAGCATCGAGCGTCGTTCCATTGCCGACGACAAACGCGCTGATGATCGAGACGTCGCTTCGCACGCAAACTTCCGTGCACGCGATTTCGGCGACGCCCGGGCAGGCGGCGAGCGCAGCCTCGATCTCGAGCGGCGACACGCGATACCCGCCTGCGTTCATCAGTTCGTTGGCACGGCCGAGATGCGCGACATAGCCATCGTCATCCATCGAACCCAGATCGCCGCCGACAAACCAGTCGCCGCGCAACACTTCAGCTTCTTCGGCAGGCCTATTCCAATAGCCGAGCATCAGGCCCGGATCGGAACGGTGCACGGCGATCAAGCCCTCGGCTCCGGAAGGTAGTGGTTCGTCGCTGCCTTCCGTGGGCAGGATGGCGACGCGCCGTCCCGCCTGCGGTTTGCCGACTGTGCCCGGGCGATAAGGCACGCTCGGACCCGTTGAAATGTACGTCGAGATTTCGCTCATGCCGAGCGCTTCATAGAGTGGAAGCCCCGTCCGTTCCGTCCATTCTTCGATCAGTCCTGGTGGCGGCGTTTCGCCGGCCATCAAGCCGTGGCGTAAGCGCCCCAGCGCACCCCGGTCGACGGACGCATATTTGAGGATCTGCCGATAGACGCCGGGCACGGCAGCAAACAGCGTGGCGCCTGTGGCGGCGATCAGGCCCGGCCATCGCTCCGGCGCTTTTTCACCCGTGCACACGATCGCCGTCGCGCCGTTCGCCCACGGATCGGTGAGACCGACGCCGAGCGTGAACGTCCAGTTGAACGCGCCCGCGTGCAGCATCCGATCGTCCGGCGTGATGCCGTACCAGCCCTGATACATCGGCGTGCGTCCAAGCGCGGAGCGATGGGCATGGAGCACGCCTTTAGGCTTTGACGTCGTGCCTGATGTGTAGATCAGAAAGGCGGGGTCGTCGGCGGCTGTCGCAGCATACGTCGCGCGATCCCGGCCGCGTATGAACCCACCGATATCGTCCGCAGTCAGAACGAGGACGTTGGCGGCGACGCTATCGGCCGCCGGAGTCGAGGTCGCAATCGCGCGCGCTCCGCTGTCCTCGAGAAGCGATCCAAGTTCCGTGGCTGTCAGTTGATCGGAAAGCGGCAGCGCGATGAAGCCTCCAGCCATCGCCGCGAAAAACAAGAGTGCCGATTGGCTCGAATTGCCAAGACGGATGGCGATCCGATCGCCCCGCTGCAGCCCTCGCGCAGACAGTCCCGCTGCAATGCTGAGGATGGCCTCTTCGATCTCCGCGAAGGTCCAGCTTTCGAGTGCACTCTCGGAATTAGAGATGTCGTAGACGAGCAGCGCTGTTTTACCCGGCGTCGCGCGCGCGGCGCGGCCAATGGCGTAATCAGCCATATTGAAGAGTTTGGCGCCAGCGGCCGTCATCGGGGCTCCGTCCACCACGTATCGACGGCGTAACCGAAGAGCGGTGTCTTCTCGGGATGCTTGAGCCGCGCCCAATAAGGAACCCACTGACGCGGCGTGTAGAACAGCGGCACCACGTAGTCGCCAGACAGAAGCACGCGATCGAGCGCGCGCACCGAGGATACGAAATCCTGCTCGCTCTCGGCCGCCAGCATCGCGCCGATCATGGCATCCGCGGCCGGATTCTTCACACCCGCATAGTTGAACGAACCTTTGGCATCCGCTGTTTTTGCGGACCAGCGGAACAGTTGCTCGTTGCCCGGCGAGAGCGACGACTGCCAGGTGTTCTGGATCATGTCGTAGTCATAGTCGATCAGCCGCGCCTGATACTGCGCGCTGTCGACCACACGAACGCGGGCCTGGATGCCGAGCGGCGCCAGGCTGCGGGCATAACTCAGCAGAAGTGCTTCCTGCGCATTGCTGTTCGCGAGAATTTCGAACGCTAGCGGCTCGCCGGTCTTGCCGTTGACCATGCGCCCGCTCTTCAGGACCATCCCCGCTTCTTTGAGAAGCGCGAACGCCTTCTTCTGATTGGGTCGATCCTGACCGCTGCCGTCGCTTTGAGGAAAGCGGTAGGTTCCTTCGAGGATTTCGGGCCTGACGGCGCCGGGGAATGGTTCCAGCAGCTTGCGCTCATAGGCGTCGGCGGGGTGCCCGGTGGACGCCAGATACGATCGCTCGAAATAGCTCTCCGTTCGGCTATAGAGCCCGTTGTAGAGCGTCCGATTGCACCACTCGAAATCGAAAAGCATGATCAGCGCGCGGCGAACCAAGGGATCCGCGAAAACAGAACGCCGGGTGTTAAATACCAGTGCGGTCATGCCGGCCGGTAAGCCGATGTCGAACTCGGCCTTGATGATGCGACCGTCACGGACGGAAGGGATGTTATACCCTGTGGCCCAGCGGCCCGGGTCTTCTTCCAGCCGCAGATCGATGTTTCCTGCCTTGAAGGCTTCGAACATCGATGAGGCGTCGCGATAGTAGTCGAAGCGGATCTCATCGAAATTGAATCGGCCGCGGTTCACGGGAAGATCCTTGCCCCAATAGTTTGGATCGCGGCGGTAGATGATCGATCGCCCCGCATCGATCTTGTCGACCGTGTAGGGGCCTGACCCCAACAGTGGGGTCATCGATGCGGACGCGAACTTCTCAGCCGTCGTGGCGTGCGCGGCGAAGACGGGCATCAGGCCGAGGATCAGCGGCAACTCTCGGTCGGTTGCGTCCTCGAAAGAAAAGCGCACGCTGCGGTCGCCGACCTTTTCCGCCTTCGTCACCTTCGCGAAGTAGGTCCGGTGGTTGGGGCGCCCCTTCGCCTTCAGGAGTTCGAACGAGGTTATGACGTCCTCGGCCGTCACCGGCGTGCCGTCGGAGAAACGGGCCGCCGGGTTCAGGGCGAAGGTCACGGATTTCCGGTCATCGGCGACATCGATCGTTTCCGCGAGCAACCCATAAAGCGTGAAGGGCTCGTCAAGGCTGCGCGCCATCAAGGCTTCCACGACGAATTCGCGAATGCCGGAAGCCGGCGTGCCGCCAACGATCAGCGGATTGACGTTCTCATAGGATCCGAGCACCCCGAGCGTCAGCTTACCGGCTTTTGGCGCGGATGGATTGGTGTAGGCGAAGGCCTTGAAGTCGTCGGCATAGAGTGGCTTGCCGTGAAGGGCGATGGATCGTGCAGGCGCTGCGTCCACCCCGCCGCTTGCCACTAACATGAGCAGCGCGCAGAGCGAATATTTCCCGAGTGCCATCGCCGCAACCTGAAATTTGACCGATTGGCTTGGTATCACAAGATAATCCCGGCACTAAGGCGGCTTCCGTAGCGCGCTAGATAGTTCTTCTATCGATCGCCGGGACTGGCTGTCCACCTTGTCGCAGTTGCAGGTCGGCCACGTTGTGGAGGGGTGCGACGAAGCCCCCAATTGGCGCTCGCGGCGGCCACGGGATTGCCGTATTCGGAGCCTTACTCGGCGCCTGGAACGGCAGAGGATTTATGCCGTGTCTGCGCGAGCTTGGTGTGGAGCATCTGGCGCGGCAAAGGATGAGGGGACGAGCCGGCTCGGCCGGTTCCAAACAAATGAGGATTTTTACGTTGATGGCAAACGCAGTAATCCGCGCGGGCGGCAGGGCGCTCGTATCGGCCGTTACGTTGGCGGCGGTTTGCGCCGTCGTTCCCGCGGCTCAAGCCGCAGATGCCAAGAAGCCGGCGGCGGCGCCTGCTGCCGGAGCTGCTCCGGCAGCAAAGACTGCGGCGGCGGCCAAACCCCAGAGCGCCTGGGTCAAGCTTTGCGAGAAGGCACCGGTCGCAACCAAGGGTCCGGACGGCAAGGAAGTGAAGAGCGAGAAGTCGCTCTGCCTGACGCATCATGAGCGTCTCGATGGCAACACCGGCATGGTGCTGGTCTCGGCGGCCATCCGCACCGTCGAAGGCTCGGATAAGAAATCTCTGATGGTCATGGTGCCGCTCGGCATGGCGATCCCGCCTGGCATCCGCGCCGCCGTCTACACGAAGGATCAGTGGGCAGCCGCTTCCAAGGGCGACAAGATCGACGAGAAGGCGCTGAAGCCCATCGAGCTGCGTTATGCGCTCTGCCACCCGGCGGGCTGCACGGCCGAGACGGACGCAACGCCTGAGATCCTCGATCAGATGT
>NZ_RXIZ01000001.1:243108-263898 GCF_003987855.1 Hyphomicrobium sp. | reverse complement strand
GCCGAGTGGCTGAAGGCAACGGTTTGCTAAATCGTCATACGCTTTAAAGGCGTATCGAGGGTTCGAATCCCTCCGTCTCCGCCATAGTGCTCCAAGGATTTAAACCTTTTGACCCGAGTGGAAGCGTCTTCCTGGGGGCACGCGAGCGCGCTCTCATGCACTTGGCGGGCGTGCCCAGCGGAACAGTCGTGGTGATCCTGAACGTCTATTAGCAGCACGCGGAATGCTTTGATGGGAGACGAGATCATGCACGAGTTACAAATTGAGCTGGACCGGCTTCTTGGAGAGCTTGCTGAACTCGACCGCAACTTCGGCTGTAGAAGCGACGACAGCGGTAATATCAGTCTCATGATCTTGGCCCGTCGCGGCACCAAAACTGCAATTGCGGAGGTGAGAAGGCAAATGGCGCAGATCGATCGAGGATCGCTGGAGAGCGCCCCGGTTTGACCGAAGCGACGCAGTTTGCATGCGGCTCCGAATGAGGCGCTGGGCTGCCACATATGATTGTCAGCCCCAACTTTTTTCTAGTAGCAATGAAATTCTCTCGTGTCTCGCCATCCCTAACCGAACTTTGTAGATTTGATTATGGGGTGCGCAATGACCCCGAGCGACGACGTACAAACCCCGTTATCTTCCCGGTCATGCTGGAAATCGATGCAGTTCGCTAACCGCCCGGCGGGCGCCTAGGAGGCCAGCCGGGCGGTCCGGGCGGTGCTTTGTCCTCATGCTCGGGGGGAGCGTGATTGCTTCATCAACGATTGTTGTGGGCTGCGGTTGCAGGCTTCGCGTGCGATTTTTGTCGCATGCGATTGGACGGCGGCGGCATCTTCTTAGTCGCGGAGACATGGTCGGCGAAACTGCTATGAGACCTCCCGAATAGGAGTTCTCGCGTGCCGCTCGCGAAATGAGAGAGACGATCTTCTTGCGCCGTACGGCACTCTACGTGTCTTTTCTCGTGCTTGGTATCGCAATGGCATCCTGGATTACGCGCACGGCCGCCATCCGGGACGCGATCGGGGCATCGACGGAGCAAATGGGCCTCGTCCTATTTGGTCTCTCACTCGGGTCGATGAGCGGCATCCTTGCGGCGAGCCCACTCGTCTCAAAATTCGGTACCCGTCCAATCGCAATCTGCGGCATCGGCTTTGTCATGGTGGCGATGGGAATTATCGGAACCGGGGTGTTGCTTGGCAGCAAACTTATGACCGCAGCGAAAACTTGAATCACGTACTGGCGGCAGGCTCTGAACGTCGTGGCCCGCCGCCTCTGTGCAATGGCATTAGTCGAGCGTCGCCATATCAATGACGAAGCGGTATTTGACGTCGCTCTTCAACATCCGATCGTAGGCGTGATCAATATCCTTCATCGCGATCATCTCGACATCGCAAGTTATGCCTCGCTCGGCACAAAAATCCAGCATCTCCTGGGTCTCGGCGATTCCGCCTATTAGCGAACCGGCGATCGCCTTCCGACCAAAAACAAGCGGGAAGACAGAGGGAGAGGGATGGGGCTCTTCGGGTACGCCGACGAGCGTCAGCGTTCCATCGCGCTTCAATAACGACGTGAGGGCATCGAGATTGTGGGATGCCGCGACTGTATCGAGGATGAAGTCAAAGGTGCCGGTGTGAGCGACCATTTCTTCTCGATTTTTTGACACGACGACTTCGTCAGCACCGAGGTCCAGCGCCGCCTGTCTCTTCGAATCCGAAGTCGTAAACGCGACAACATGAGCGCCGAGAGCGTGTGCGAGTTTGACGCCCATGTGGCCAAGGCCACCAATACCAACGATGCCGACCTTCTTTCCTGGGCCTACGTTCCAATGCCTCAGCGGCGACCACGTTGTAATTCCGGCGCACAGCAACGGCGCGGCCGCGCCGAGCTGTTCTTTCGAATGGCGGACGCTAAGAACAAAGTGCTCGTCGACGACTATATTCTTCGAATAGCCGCCAAACGTATTTGGAAGGCCGCCCTTTGCCGCGCCGTTGTAAGTACCGGTAAAGCTGTGCGGCCCCTCGCAGTACTGCTCCAGATCATCCTCGCATGAGCGGCACTGGCGGCAGCTATCGACCATGCATCCGACGGCGGCGACATCACCGACCTTGAACTTCGTTACGTCTTTTCCGACGGCGCTGACAGTCCCGATGATCTCATGTCCGGGAACGCATGGGTAAAGGATGCCGGGCCACTCGCCTCGAGCGGTGTGAAGATCTGAATGGCAGACACCGCAGTAGAGGATGTCAATGGCGAGGTCTTTCGGACCGGGCTCTCTACGATCGATTGAGATGGGTGAAAGAGGTGCTTTAGCCGATGCCGCCGCGTATGCCTTCGTTTTCATGAACGCCCTTTTCGCCTGTGTTTGGGAAATGATCTACGAAGCCCCGAGGGGACGTTTCGGTATACACAGGGGCAAAAGTCTATGTCGACCAATTCGTTCCGTAGGATGGATAGGCGCGCGCTTTGGCGTCAGTTGTTGCTGCGAGGAACGAGCACCGCTAAGGGTCGAACAATAATGGTCAGGGGATATCGAAGTGCAGGTTAGCCGTGCGGCGTGGACCATTGTCGGCCTGCTATGGGTCGTATGCCTGCTAAGCTATCTTGATCGCCAGCTCGTTGCGGCCATGCCCGGGCCAATCAAAGCCGATTTAAAACTCGGCGACGAAAAATTCGGTTTGCTGTCATCGGTCTTTCTCTGGATATACGGTTTTTGTTCGCCCGTTGCAGGCTACATCGCTGATCGGGTCAGCAAGCGCCTCATTATAGTTGTCAGCCTCCTCATTTGGTCGGCGGCAACTTTCCTCAGCGGTCTGGCGACTTCCTTTGAGGGAATGCTGTTTGCGCGCGCCACGCTCGGCGTGAGCGAAGCCTTTTATATGCCCGCGGCGGTTTCGCTCATCGTTGCCTATCATCGCGGGCCGACACGAAGCCGTGCGACGGGCCTGCATCTCAGCGGTGTCTACGTTGGTTCGATAATCGGCGGGCTGGGCGGGGCGATGGCCGAAGCCTTTGGGTGGCGCTTGGTCTTTCTGGTCATTGGGGCACTTGGCGTCGCATACGCGTTCGTGCTCATGGTTCTATTTCCGCAGCGAACGGCGGAGATCGATCCGGCATCCCCTGAAGATGCGGCTCCGCTTTTCCCCGATGGCGGAACTATGCGGTCGCTTCTGTCGAAGAGGAGCTTTCTTCTCCTGCTGGGTATGAACTTGCTCAATGGAGCCGCCTATTGGCCGGTTCGGAACTGGATCGCCGAGTTCTTTCGCGCGGAAATAGGTGTGAGTTCTGCATGGGCCGGAGTTTACGGACCAATGACCTTCAATGGTGCCGCCTTTCTTGGGATGTTGGTGGCCAGCAATCTCTCTGATTGGTGGATGGCGCGAAATGTGCGCGCCCGATCCCTTGTGCCGGCGTTTGGATTTTTGATCGCGGCGCCATTTCTCTTTATTCTTGGCGCTAGCGATTACATCCCACTCGTCCTCATGTGCTTGATCGTCACCGGCATGTCCCAGGGTTTCCTCGACGCCAACTTGATGCCGGCGACGTGCACGGTCGTTGATCCTCGCTGCCGTGCGGCCGCATATGGGCTCCTCAATTTCGCTGGCACGACAGCGGGCGGCGGGATGACATTTGTCGGGGGCTGGTTGAAAGAGCAGCATATTCCGTTCAGCGCTACTTTTCAGGCCGCGAGCGGTCTCATCCTCCTAGCGGGATTGCTTCTGCTTTTTGTGCGGCCGCCGGCAAATGCCCGCTCGCTTGTGAACGCAGGCCTCAACGGTAAATGACTTCAACCGCGCGATTTGGAACGGCCACTGTTTTAAGGCGACGGGCACCGCGGATGTGATCTCGGCCTACTATCAGCTCTCGTTGGCAACCAATGGCCGATCCGACGAAGCGAACGGCGCGGGACCGAACACATTCTTTGCGCGCCGGATTTTGCCGGAGGTCTCGGGCTCGATCTTGTCGACGAGTTCGATATCGAAATGAATTACGTCGGCAAGACCTTCGGACGTGACGGAGTGCTTGATCAGGCGGCGCAGCTTCTCGACCGATAGGGTCTTCCCAGGAAGCGGGGCAGCGCGCAGGACGAATGTGTTCACGCCCGTTTGCAGGAACTGATGTTCCGCCAGATCCGTCTCGGTGTGAAGCGCAAGCAGGAAAACGTAATAAGGTAGGTCGCGAATATCGCCATTCACGTTGACCCAGAACTGATCTTTCGTCCTTCCTTCGACAGCCGCGATCAGGGGAAGAAGGCTCCCGCACTTGCAGGGTTCTGCGCTGATCGTGACGATGTCATCGATTTCGTAGCGAATGATCGGCTGCGCGAGGTTATATAGATTTGTGAGGAGCACTTTGCTGCCAGGTGTGCCGTTGGGCACGGGATTGTTGTTCGCGTCGACAACCTCGAGAATCGCCAGTTCATCGTTGAGGTGGCTGCCGTGGGTCGCTTGACATCCACACGTCAGGGCCATGCACTCCGCCATGCTGTAGATGTTGGTGATGTGAACGCCGAAGGCCTTCTCAACCGTTTCGGCGATCGCTTCCGGCAACGGCTCACTGATGTTGGTAATCTGCTCAAGATCACCCTTCAGCTTAAGATTACCCGCCTTCAGTTCCCGCGTAATCGTCTCAAGCGCACTGGTGTAGCTCGTGATGAAATTCGGCTGGAAACGATTGAGCTGGTCGACAAGGATCTCGGGTGGATCGAACACGGATAGACGTTGCAACTTGATGTAGCGACGCGCCCGCTCGGGGAAGTAGTTGAAGAACGTGCTGCTCGGATAAAACCCAGGTTTCTGCGTGACGATCGCAAAGCGTGCCGGATTAAGCAATTTATGGAGGTAGGGAAGAAAGCGCCGCGTGAGAGGTTTGCCGCGCGCGAACTGCGCCGCAAAGGTCGTCAGGATCGCCTTCTTGTCCTGAACGATGATGGCGGGCTGGCCCTGACTCCCCGACGTATGACAGACAGCGTAATTTTCTTTGTAGTAGGCACCTACATTCGCCGGATCAGACATGAACCTTTCGAGGTCGGCACGCCGAAGCGCGCGGTCCGTCAATACGTCGTCGAGGTTCGCCATCATCTCCGACTTGTTCATGGTCGGCAGATCAGTGATGGCGCAGGTTGCCAGATCGATGCCTTTGAAGCGCTTGCGATAGTACGGCGAGTTCTCGTTGGCATAGCGGAGAAGATTTCTGAACCGGGCTTCCCGCTCTCTAGCGCGACGCTCCATGTCCGCCGGGCGAGGCGGCAGTAGCGAACGGATCGCGAGTGCGAGCTTCACTTGGTCCGACACGGCCCGGAGAAATCCTCTCATCAGATATAAGCCCTTGCGATATCGAGACGTTCGGTTTGCGTGGCGAGGCGGAAGGCCCGCGCTAGCGACTGGTCGTATGACCGGCGGCTTAAGTATGACAGCGAAGTCGAAAATGGCAGCGGAAAGTGCTTCCGATACATTTTTTCATCGGCCTTTCCAGTTCAGTTAGATGTCCACCGTTGCGTCCATCTACGTCCTTCATTGGTGAGAAGATTGGGGCAGAGGGCCAGGGATTGAAGCTTCGGCTTGGGCCTGCAGTTCCGCTTCATGTCGCCTCAGGTAGAGGAAAATGGCTAGAAGGACCGAGGCCGCCACTACTGCCGCGGCGGTGCCGACCGGTCCTCGAAGCTCATGAATCTCTCGCCCGAGAGTATAGGCGGATATGCCCACGATCGTCGCCCAGACAAGGCCCCCTAGCGCATTCGCAACCAAGAAACGTGGCCACGCCAGTTGATTAACGCCAGCCAGGAACGCGGCGAGAAAACGTAGAACTGCAAAAAAGCGCCCAAAGAAAACGACGGCGCCGCCATAGCGCTGAAACAGGTATTGGCCCAGCTTGATACGGCCTTCCGATATGCCGATGGCGGGACCGAACCGGAGCACGAGGCGATACCCAAAATAGCGTCCGATCAGATAGCCGATATTGTCCCCGATGATTGCACCAATCGCGGCGGCCGCGATCACCATGGCGATGTTGCCGCCGTGGGTTGAAGCGTAAACCGAAGCGAGGATGAGCACGGCTTCTCCGGGCAGCGGAATGCCCAGGCTTTCGAGCCCGACAATCAAGGCGACCGTCCAGACGCCGTACGTTTGAAAGAGGTAATGCAGTTGGTCTGGAGAGATCAATCGCCATTCCTAGGAGCTGTTGACGGGAAGCGTGGTCACACGCGTACGGTTGCTCGCAAACTAAAGTCAATTGGGCGGCCAGCCTAGCCTTTGAGAAACTGCGGGTTCGGTTTGGGGGGGCCGGGTTAAGTTTGAATGCTTGTCAACCATCGACAAAGATTGGCGCATCGCATGTGTTGCGCAAATTGAGATCGAAATCAAAAATGACTGATGATCTGGATCGCGAAATCAGTCTGGGAGGAAAAAAGCCTTTCGACGATGCCTTTTGGCATTGCTGGCGATATGGCGTTCCGAATTTTCTGTACGCCAAGGCTATCGCATTATCGGGCGCCCAATCAGTCCGCTCTCGTTGAGCGCGCGCGCTTTCATCTGCGTAAGGCGGAGTGGCGGCGGATTACGACTCCGGTAGCCGATATCCAAACATACACGTTTCATCCAGAGCAATCGCCATCACGAGGCACCATACTCGTCTCGCACGGGTGGACGAGCGAAGCTTCCTTCATGACGGCGATCGCGGAGCCGATCCGACGCGCGGGATTTCGCGTGGTGTTATTCGATCTGCCGGCGCATGGGCTGAGCGGCGGTCAATCCACCCACCTCGTCGATTGCGCCCGCGCCACCTCGTTCGTTGCGCGAGTCATAGGTAATTTAGACGCCATTGTCGCTCATTCCTTTGGCGGGATGATTTCACTCGTGGCGGCGGAAGGATTGTCGCCAATGCCCGGGCCACTCGATATCCCGCGAGTGGTCCTTATCGCGTGTCCGAACCGATTGTCGCAGGTGACCTCGGACTTCTCCCGCCACTGGGGCCTATCTCAAGCCGGACATCGAGCTTTCGAGCATCGGCTGGAACGGGTAGGAGGCCGGCCGATCGGCCAATTTACAATCGTCAAGATCCTGCAATCGATGCGCAGCAATGTCCTCGTGATGCATGATCGGGACGATGAAGACGTGTCGTTCGAAAGCGCGGAAGAGATCGCTGCTTGCGTCGATCGCGCAGAACTCGTCGAGTTGAGGGGATTTGGTCATCGGAACATTCTTTTGGCGCCGCCCGTTATGCGGTTTATGGTTTCCTTCCTCGTCCGCGGAACGAATGGCGTCGGTGGTTGATCAATGCTTGGCGGCATCGATATTTCTCCGTGACTACATCTGCTGTCCGAAAGCGCACAATTTCCGACATCCCCGCGACGTTGATCAAAAGGATGATAACGGTAATATAAGGGTCATCGAAAGCTGCGATCGCTTGCTTCGATAATTCAAATTCTCGCCGGGAAGCTTCGATGATCACTCTTCACGTCAATGGCCAACCTCACGATGTGGATGCCTCGCCCGATACTCCGTTGCTCTGGGCGCTTCGCGACGTGCTTGGTATGACCGGGACGAAATTTGGATGCGGCATCGCGCAGTGCGGCGCCTGTACCGTGCATGTCGATGGCCAAGCTGTCCGATCGTGTCAGCTGTCGATCGGTTCGGTCGGTGATCAGGCCATCACCACTATCGAAGGGATTGGTTCTTCCGATGTCGGCGCCAAGGTGCAAAAGGCATGGCTTGATCTCGAGGTCATCCAGTGTGGCTATTGTCAATCAGGTCAGATCATGTCTGCAGCTGCGCTGTTAGCGCATAAGCCTCATCCAACGGACGAAGACATCGATGCGGCGATGGCAGGCAATATCTGCCGCTGTGGGACGTACGTCCGCATCCGCGAAGCCATCAAAAAAGCTACCGCGGCTTGAGGAGGAGCTTACTCATGGAAAAAATTGCTACCTCCGAAATTTCAAAGCTTTCACGGCGAGCCCTGCTGCAGGCTGGGGCTGCCGGTATACTCCTCTTGAGCTTCCGACTGCCCCAGGCGCGAGCGGCTGGCGACACATTTGCGCCCAACGCGTTCATTCGCGTTGGAAACGATGACGTTGTCACGCTGGTGATGCCGCAAGTGGAGATGGGGCAAGGCATCTATACCGCGCTTGCCATGATTTTGGCCGACGAGCTTGATGCGAATTTCGATAAGGTCGTTCTTCAGCATGCTCCGCCGGATAAGGCATACAACAATCCCATTTTTGGTGTGCAGGCGACAGGCGGTTCGACGTCGGTGCGCGCCTTTTGGGATCCTCTTCGCAAGGCGGGCGCATCGGCGCGCGGCATGCTGGTCGAGGCAGCCGCGCAGCAGTGGAGCGTCGATCCTTCCACCTGTAGAGCATCCAATAGTGAAGTCATTCACGATGCGAGCGGGCGCAAAGTCGGTTACGGTGCCGTCGCATCGCTTGCGGCGACCCTGAAGCCGGTGTCGGATCCAAAGCTCAAGACGCTCAAAGACTTCACGCTCGTGGGCAGGCCGGTGCAACGGAAGGACACGCCGGACAAGACGAACGGCAAGTGTCAGTACGGTATCGATGCGATGCCAGCGGGCGTGAAATTCGCAGTCATCGCGGAATGTCCCGTATTCGGCGGCAAAGTCGGTCATGTCGACGATGCGAAGGCCAAGGCCATCAAGGGTGTTCAGCAAATCGTCGTGCTGGATGATTGCGTCGCGGTGGTCGGCGACACAACGTGGACAGCAATTCGTGGACTGTCAGCGCTCGACATTACATGGAATGAGGGCGCCAACGCGAACGTCGACTCTGCCCAGATTTGGGAAGCTCTGAGAACTGCCAGCAAGGGGCCGGGAGCGGTCGCTAAGAAAGTCGGCGATGTGGATGCGGCCTTTGCTGGGGGAACGCACTACGAGGGTGTCTATGAACTCCCATTTCTAGCGCACGCGACGATGGAGCCTTTGAACTGCACCCTGCACTACACGAAGGATGCGTGCGAGGTTTGGACGGGAACCCAGGTTATTGGCCGCGTGCAGGAGTACGTGGCAAAGGCGCTGGATCTTCCGATCGAGAAGGTGACTGTCCATAACTTCTATATCGGCGGAGGGTTCGGTCGGCGCCTTGAGCAGGATATGGCCATCAAAGCAGCGCGCATCGCCAAGGAGGTTGATGGGCCGGTCAAAGTGATGTGGAGGCGCGAGGAAGACACTCAGCACGACGTCTACCGGCCAGTTTATCACAACGCCGTTTCCGCCAGCGTGAAGGACGGGAAGATCGTCGGCTGGACCCATCGGATCACCGGTTCTTCGGTGATCGTGCGCTGGTTGCCGCCAGCATTCAAAGATGGCGTCGACATTGATGCCGTCGATGGCGCGGCAGATCAGCCGTACGGGTTTCCCAACCTCAAGGTCGAATATATTCGTGCCGAGCCGCCGGCGGTTCCAACCGGTTTCTGGCGAGGCGTCGGGCCAAACAACAACTTCTTCACGATCGAAAGCTTCATTGACGAGATCGCTCATCGCGAGAAAGTCGACCCCGTTGCCTTCCGTTTGCGGCATCTCGACGGAAACCCGCGTCTCAAGGCAGCCATTCAGCTTGCGGCAGAGAAGGGGAATTGGGGATCGACACTGTCTTCGCCGCGGATGGGTAGGGGAATCTCGGCGCAGAATGCGTTCGGCAGTTTTATCGCAACGGTATGCGAGGCCGAAGTCGATGAATCGGGAGAAGTGCGCGTCCACCGTTTGGTGGCCGCCGTCGACACCGGCATCATGGTCAATCCTGATACGATCGTAGCGCAGCTCGAAGGTGGATTAATATTTGGGCTCACTGCCGCTCTTTTCGGGGAGATAACGATTGAGAATGGCCGCGTGCAGCAAAGCAACTTCAACGATTACCGCATACTGCGGATCGACGAAGCGCCGAAAATTGAGGTCCACCTCATTCCGAGCACCGAGCACCCGGGCGGAATTGGCGAGACAGGCACGACCGCAGCGCCGCCTGCCCTTTGCAACGCTCTCTTTGCAGCGACAGGCGTCCGCCTGACGAGGCTTCCAATTGATCGCAATGCCCTCGCCGGGAGAAAGCCTGCATGAAACGCTTCCATTGGGGACTTCTGGCGCTTGCGATCGTCGCGTGCGTCGTAGCCGCTTGGATTATCTACGTCCCGGGCCCGACGGCGTTCGCGAGTGGCAGCACCGTTGCGCTTGGCGACTACAAGGGCACCAATCCCACTGGCGTTCCGGTAAGTCTTGCTAGCGGGGACATCGTCAAACGCGGCGAGTATCTGACGCGCGCGGCAGATTGCGAAGCCTGCCATACGGCGAAAGGCGGCGTTCCTTATGCGGGCGGTCTTGCTTTCAACTTGCCGTTCGGCACGCTTTATTCGCCCAACATTACGCCCGACAAGGAAACCGGCATCGGTAACTGGACTGATGCCGACTTCATCAATGCGTTGCACAAGGGCATCGCGCCCGATGGATCGCGATTTTATCCGGCTTTTCCTTACCCATCCTATACGCTCTTGACCAACGACGATGTGCTCGCGATCAAGGCTTATCTCTTCAGCCTTAAGCCGGTGCGTCAGGAGACTGAGCCCAATTCGCTCGCCTTTCCCTTCAACCAGCGCTGGGGAATGATGTTCTGGTCGCTGTTCTACAACAGCAACGAACGATATCGACCGAACCCCAGCCAGAGCGCGGAATGGAACCGCGGCGCGTATCTCGCAGAAGCGCTGGGGCATTGCGGTGAATGTCATACCCCGCGCAACCTGCTCCAGGCCGTGGACAACAAGAAGAAATTTGCTGGAGCTGTCACAGCCGGCTGGCGAGCCTACAACATCACGCAAGACGCGACCAGCGGCATCGGCAGTTGGGACCTCGATACGACGGCGAAGTTTTTGGCCCATGGCCATGTCGAAGGTCTGGGAACTGCCTCCGGGCCCATGGGCGAAGCCATCGACATGAGCCTACGTCATATGGCTCCGGAAGATATCAATGCGCTTGTGGTCTATCTGAAATCCATCCCGGCAATCGCCGATACTTCGTTGCCGCTGCCCAAGACAATGTTGGCCTCCGGTTTTCCAACCAATCAGGAGATCGCTGAGAACGCGCGGGGAGCCATGATCTTCGCCGGGGCATGTGCAGCTTGCCACGGATGGTCAGGCAAGAGTCCGATCTTGAGCTATGCCGATTTTGTAGGGGGCCGAACGGTGAATGATCCGACCGCTCGAAACGTCGCCCAGGCGATCATTTGGGGCGTCACGCGGCACACGCCGAACGGCGTCGTAACGATGCCTGGTTTCGGAAAGGCGTATTCCGACGAAGAGATCGCAGCGGTGTCCAACTACATCACGGCTCGATTCGGAGCCGAAAAATCGCGAATTACCGCTGCTGATATAAAAACCATCGGCAAGCAGGCGTCGCAATAGTTAAGGCCGTAGAGGTGCGATCCTTTGACTGAAAAGCCTTGTTCGATGGGGTTGCGGCCGATAGGAAACTCAGGCATCGCCGCGCGAGTGGCCGCAGGTTTGAGTTTTGATGTCGAACGCTTCATCGGGTGACGCAACTTCGCGTATAGGGCCGCTGGCGAATTTGCCGGTGTTCTACAAGCTGGGCGGTAAGCGTGTCGTGCTTGTGGGCGGGGGAGAACCCGCACTCTGGAAAGCGGAGCTTCTTTCGGCGACAGGTGCGCGGGTCGAGGTGTTTGCAGAAGCGTTCGCTGACGGATTTCACGACCTCGCCCAGACTCCGCCAAGCGGTGAGATCGTTTTGGTCCCGAAGCGTTGGCATCCGGACGATTTGAAGTCGGCAGCGCTCGCCGTCGGCGCATTTTCGAATGAGACTGAGGCAGGGGCGTTCGCGGCGGCGGCACGTGCGGCAGGTGTGCCCGTCAATGTGGTTGATCGGCCTGCGTTCTGCGATTTTCAGTTTGGAGCCATCGTCAATCGCTCGCCGCTAATCGTCGGAATATCGACTGATGGTGCCGCTCCCGTGTTTGGGCAAGCTGTCCGCTCGCTCATTGAAGGGCTCTTGCCGGAGAGTTTCAAACTCTGGGCCGCGGCTGCACGCGATCTTCGACGCGAAGGTGGCCGTTTTGGAGATACGCCTGGAGAGAAGAGACGGTTCTGGCAGCGCTTCGCAGAGCTTGCGCTACGCAACGCCGATCGCGGTCCGCGCGAAAGCGATTTCACGCAGCTGAGCGAATACGGCGTCGAGACCGAGGCACACCCTGTTATTTTCATCGAAGTAGGGCAAGACGCGGATGATTTGACGCTGGGGGCGGTACGGCAACTTCGTTCCGCTGACGAAATCTTCTTCGACGTTGGCATCCCGGCCGCCATTCTGGACTTCGCCCGTCGTGAAGCTCGAAGGCATGAACTGAATGAGGGCGAGACAGACGCGCAAAGTTTAGCGCACGAGATTTCTCGCTCCGCCGCCAATAACGCGCGCGTGGTAAGATTGCGGCTGAGAGCCTGCAAGAGCCCCTCCATATTTCCGGAAGGGGACATTCTGCGAAGCGCGGGCGTAGCGGTCCGGATCATTCCGACGGCTGACGGTCATGGCGATAACGGCTAGGCGCCCTCGGCGCGAAGATCTCGAATTATCGTTCGTTGCCATGCCCTTGCCGTGAACGCATGCGAGCAACGCCCGCAAGAGGCCGGGGAGCCACACACTGTGATCGCTTATGTCGTTGATCGATAAAATCTAACGGTATCAGCGTCTTAACCTGGGGCGGCAAAACCCTGCTGTTCTTGGAAAGGTCTGTCCTCTTGTCTATACTTCGCCTTGGGGGTCCGCTCGGATCAGAGGCTTTTCCACGCCGGGCGGGGTTAGCGCATCGCTTTCCTGAAGGTGGGGTTTTGCTCGTTCCGCGGCAGCGAGACGTGGGTAAGCATACGGAGTCGCGTGCGCATGCGCTGCAATCCAACATATTGGCTGTTGGGCCTGGTCCCGATCGCAATGTTGAGCTGGGTTGCCGTTCAACTCGAGCAGACGAATATCGAACTCGATCTATCCCGGCGCGCTGAAGACGCTCTCCGCAGATCTGGGTTTTCGTGGGCTAATCCACATTTCGCTGGTCGTGATGCAGTGGTGACGGGTCGTGCTGCCGACGAACGGGACCCGGCGGGGGCGCTGAGCAGCTTGCGGAACGTCTGGGGTGTGCGGGTCGCTTCAGACCGGTCGGAGTTGATCGACAGCGTTGCGGATTACCGTTGGTCAGCGACGGCATCCGGCGACGGCAGGGTAGATCTCCAAGGGGAGGTCCCGTCCGAGGAAGTTCGCGAGGCGCTTCTCGCAGCGGCGCACAGAGACTTCGCGGGGCAGACAGTTTCAGATGGAATGCGTCTCGCGCGCGGATCGTTCAATCGAGAGGCTTGGCTTGCCGGTGCGACGTTCGGGTTGAAAAATCTGTCCGAGCTCAAGCGAGGCGAAGCAAGGCTCGCGGTGCTCGATCTTTCGATTGCCGGTGAGGCTAGAACATCCGAAGCGTACCGCTCTGTGCGAGCGGCACTGGCCGAACGGAGACCAGCCGGAATCGGATTGTCCCAAGAAAACGTCACACCGCCGGTCGCTCGGCCCTTTATTTGGAGCATCAAGAAGAGTGGTGCCGGGCTATCCCTCGCTGGCTTCACGCGCTCGGATGAAGAGCGGGAACGCATCGGAGTTCGCGCGAAGCAGTTGTTCGGCGGCATGACGGTTGCCGACAATACGGACATTGCCGACGGCGCGCCTGAGGGCTGGGAAAAGGCGGTCATGGTAGCGCTCGACCAGCTCGCACAGCTGCGCACGGGCGATGTCGCCATACGGGATCGCGAGATGATGTTTTCTGGTGAGGCGCCCAATGAGCAGGTGGCTTCCGCGGTCAAGCGAACGCTAAAGCTTCAAGTCCCGCAGAACTTCCGCATTCTTGAGCAAGTGCGGTTTCCGCGCCCGGATGTGGCGCTTCCCAGCAGCGGCTATGTGATGGGAATCGTCAACTCCGGGGCCTCGCTTGACCTCGTTGGTATGGTTCCGAGCGAGGCAGCGCGTGGAGCGTTGATCGACGCCATCAAAGCGCGGTTTCCCGGCCGCGCGGTCAACGACAAGACGCAAGTCGCGCCGGGCGCCCCGGATGGCTGGCAGCAATGCGTTGTGGCTGGACTCTCCTCGTTACCTCGCCTGAAAAAGGGAAAGTCGGTTCTCACCGACCGTAAGCTCGAGCTTTCGGGGGAGACGGATGATTATGCCGCTTCGCAGGCCGTTCCGAGCGATGTCAAAGCGGCCGCCGGTCAAACGTGTGAAACGACGACAGACATTGCCTTCACCGGCCAAATGAAGACGGATCTGACCTGGAAGGCCATCCGCGAGCCAAATGGCATGGTCACGATCGCGGGTGAAGCACCGGATGATGCGTCGCGTCAGCGCCTGATCGAGATCGCGCAGCAGATTTACGCAGGCTCCAGTGTCACCGACAACATGAAGATCGTCGGCGCTTCTTCCGAGCCGTGGTCTTCGGCGGCGCACCTGGGCCTTGAAGAGATGGCGCGCCTCAAGAATGGCGAGGTTTCGATCGCCGGCAAAGAATTCGTCATCAAGGGTGCGGCCGAGAGCGACCAAGTCGCGAGCGACATTCGAAGCGTGCTGTCGACGGACCTGCCGCCCGGTTTCAAGAGCCGCGATGAAATCACCGTCATGTCGGTCGAAGAGAAGGCGGCGGACAGCTGCCAAACGCTCATGCGTCAAGCTTCCGCTAAGGGCACGATCAATTTTGCGCGGGCCAAAGCGGACCTCACGCCTGACAGCTCGCAAACTTTGCGCGATCTCGCTCAAATCGCCAACGAGTGTCCAAGTTTCAAAATCCAAATCGAAGGTCATACGGACGCGGAGGGTACGGATGAGCGCAATCAGCGCCTTTCGGACCGGCGTGCGCGGGCTGTTGCCGACTTTCTTTCGGAGAATGGCGTCGATCCGCGCCGATTGACGACGATCGGCTACGGTGCGACGCGGCCGATCGCCGACAACGCGTCTGAAGAAGGGCGAGCGAAAAATCGGCGGATAGAATTCACCGTCAAGGTCAATTGAGGAAGAGAGGGGACTGCATGGACTATCTTTTCATCAAGCTGATCTGGTGGGTTGCGCTCGCGTTCGCGCTGGGCCTCGTCACCGGTTGGATTACGTGTCGAGAGTCGAAGAGCTGATGATCGTTGATAGCGGGCGTCCGGGCATGTGGCTGGTTGGGAAATGACGTATCTACTGCTGCAAACGTTTCTGCTGCTTATGGCGTCCTACTTCCTCGGCGCGTTCGTGGCGTGCCTTGCTAAACGCATGCTGTTCGGTGCGGGGGCGACAGACGCCGAAGACATGCTGGTCCCCGCTCAGGCGGATGTGGCCGCTCCTCCTGTCGTTGTGCCACCTCAGCCGGTTGGCCGCCGTGCCGCGCAGCCATCCTTCCAATCCGTTGCACCGAGGGCGATAGACCCCGTGCAACCCAAAATCGAAGTTCTTCGGCGTCCGGAACCGCGACCGGCACCCGCGGTGCTCGACCCTTCCCGTTTCGAACGCGCGCTCACAGGGCCCGACTTCAACGAGGGAGTGCCTCGGATCGCCGTGGCAGAAATCCGGCCTGCCGTGTTGAAGCCCGTGACAGGTATTTACAAGCCCAAGCCGCCTGAACCGCCGCCCGTTCCAGATGTGCCAATCGAAGTTGCTGCGGCCGAACCGGCAGTAGAGCATGTCGAAGACACCGCCGATGTCGTGGCCGAAGAAGAAGTGATCGCGAAGACCGAGCCGCGTCCAGGCGGCTTAGCAGCGAGGCTGCGCGATGCGACGACAGCTGCGGCAGCAGGCGCGGTCGCAGCGGCCAAAGCCGCGGCGGCTGCCTCAATCGCGTTTCCGACGATGGGATCGTCACGCAAAAGTGGCGTTGGTCAAGCCAAGGACGCAGAGACGTCTTCGGACACGTCCGAGACTGCAAACTCGGAAGTGTCTAACGCGGCGGGGGCGGAGACCGATCTCGATAAGTTTCACGCGACCCAGCCTCCAGTCGAAAGCGAACTGCCTGAGGCAGACGACAAAACGGGCAGCACGGAATATGTCAGCGCGCTCGGCCACGGCATTGAGCAAGAGCTGGCTGCGGATGCAGCTCAAGAGGAACAACCTGAGCCGGAAGTCTCAGCCGCGCTGGAGCCTGAACCCGAGGCTCGTCCGCCCGAGCAGGTTCAACCTGCCGCAACGATTGAAGAGGGCGATGATTTTCAGCGTATCCGCGCCATTGATGGCAACATCGAACAACACCTTAAGTCGCGCGGCATTATTTACTTCGAACACATCGCGGCGTGGAGTGCGTCGGACGTGAGGCGCGTTGGGCAGGAACTCGACCTGCCCGGTCGGATCGAGCGCGAACAGTGGGTCGAGCAGGCACAGATCCTGGCGAAGGGCGGGGAGACCTACTATTCCCGCAACCGTAGAGCCATGCTGAAGGCGGCGGCGGAGGCATCCGGCGCGGTCCCGATGGCAGGTCAACAGGAAGTCGGATCATCCGATCCTGCCTCTAACCGAAAGGATTCACCGCCTCAACAAACGAGCACCGCTTTGCAGGCTGAGCCGCTTGTTGGCGTCGCGGCTGCGAGCCAGGGGCGATCCGTCGCCGAAATGGCAGCCGCGGCGGCAGCCGCAATAGCGGCTTCTTCGGCCAGCGTTACACGTGGACTAAAACCGATCGAACCGATTTCACCTCTTTCGAAGGTCGATCCAAAGCTCTCGATGCCGGCGCGCATTACAGACGCGATCCGGGAGAAAGAATCGAGCGTGACCACGGTCGAGATAGTGAAGGAAAGCCTTCCGCAAGCACCGGACGACGACGCGGGAAGTGACGACCTGAAGCGAATTCGCGGGATTGGCGTTTTGATCGAAAAGCGGCTCCACGCTATGGGCATCCGGCGCTACGACCAGATTGCGAATTGGACGAGCGGTGATATCGACCGCGTCAGCCGGATGCTCGAGTTCAAGGGGCGCATTGAGCGAGAAAGTTGGGTGGAGCAGGCACGTATCCTGGCCAGCGGAGGTCAGACGGAATTTTCGCGTCGCGTCGACAAGGGTGAGGTCGATACGAGCCGTGAAGCGTAGTGGGATCGACCGGCTTCGCGGGGCGATGCGGCCGCTTTGCTATCGGTCTCCGTGAAGAATGATGCGACCGCCGCAATCGAGACTTCATCGCGCAGAAGAGGCGCGTGGCCTTCATCGGGAACCGTGTGGGTTGATAACTTCGGGTGGCGCTGTCCCATTTCCTGAACCGTAGCCTCGGACAGCAGGTCGGAATTGGCTCCGCGTAGCACGAGAACCGGAATGCGTTTCATGGCTTCGAACTGCGGCCAGAGCTTCGGTATCGGTCCATCAAGGACCGAGAGGCAACGCGCGAGCTTCGGATCATAGCCACTGACAGGCTTGCCATTTTTTTCATTGAAGAGTTGGCGGGCGACGGCAGCGTGGTCCTGGTCCGACAATTTTGGAAAATCGCGTGCCATGAGGTCGCCAACGATGCGTGCCGCGTCCGCCCAAGTCTTGGGCACGGGGACGCGCCCAACGTAGCCCGCGATGCGCGCCAGACCTTCGCTTTCTATGACTGGGCCGATGTCGTTCAGGACGACCGCACCCATCAGCGAAGGTTGTGCGGCGGCCAACACCATCGAAATGAGACCTCCGCGCGACGTGCCTATGATGCCGGCGTTGCGGACGCCGAGCATGGTCATGAAATCGATGGCGTCCTGCATTTCGATCGGCACGGCATAGTTCTTCCAATCGGAGTCGTGTTCCGAAAGACCGCGTCCTCGCGTGTCCAGCGTGAAAACATCACGCGGCTTGGAGCCGCTGCTCAACGCATTGGCGATTACGTGGAAGTCCCGACTGTTCCGCGTGAGACCGGCTAGGCAAACGATCGGACGTGCATTCGAAGGCGTCTTCGCCCGATAGTGGCGTCCGTACAGACGGAGGCCATCGCGGCTTGTGAAATAGATGTCCTCGAAGTCCGCAGTGGCCATGCTTCGCCCCGTCTCTATTCAACCGTCGTTGTTTTCGGCAACACCTTCGCCGGGATCGTTGTCCTTCGGCACCTTTGAGTCACCTCTGTCCCGCAGAAGATCTTGCTGCAAGCGCAGCGGATTTTTCATTCCGAGACGGGCGCGATAGATCTGGATGTTCGCCAGCACCTTAGTGACGTAGTCGCGGGTCTCGGTGATCGGTATGCGCTCGATCCAATCGATCGGATCGACGTTCTGATCGCGAGGGTCGCCAAATTCGCGGATCCATTGGCGGGCTCGTCCAGGTCCGGCATTGTAGCCCGCAAGCCCAAGTACATACGACCCGCCGAATTCATCCATGCGATCGCCGATGTAGGCAGAGGAGATCGTAACATTGTATTGAGTGTCGGATAGGAGCCGCGGTATCTGGCACTTGATCTTATAATCCTTGCAGACATGGCGGGCGGTCATTGGCATCACCTGCAGCAGACCGCGAGCACCGGCACCCGACACAATTTGCGAGTTAAACTCCGTTTCCTGACGCGCAATTCCGAGCAGAAACGGCAGTTCGGGTGGCGAGCGCAGCGGGGTATATCCGGGGAAGGTTTTCAAAGGGTAGCCGTAAGTCAGCAAGTTCTGACCCTTGCCGATTGCAATCTTCGCAATCCGAAGAGACATCTGCTGATCATCGAGCTCCTGTGCGAGATAAGCGACCATACCGACCTCAGCTTCCATCGCTGCACTGTTGCGAAGTCCAGCGAGGAAAGTCCGTGTGATCTCGCGTGAGAGATTTGCTTTGTCAGCAAAAACCAGTGCGTGCGCTACGTCCGAAGTCGTAAGTTTGCGGATTTGGGCAGCGGTCGGAAAAGCGGGGGGCGTTATGTCCAAACGGGTGCGGCCCGGCTCAAGCATCTGCATGGCGAGAAGGCCGTGAAAGGTGTCGGGGTTGCTTGCGGCAATTCGATATTGAGCGTTGGCAGAGGCCTTGTCTCCAAGCGCTTCCTCGACTCGTCCCAACCAGTAAGCGGCCTTTGCGCGGCTAAGCGGTCCGTCGGCGGCGTTCGCCATGTCCTTGAAATGACTTTCGGCAATGCGCGGCTTTTTTAAGTACCGGAAGGCGATCCAGCCGGCCATGAACGTCTGGTCCTTACGGGGATTTACGGTGAGAGGCCCGGCGTCCTTCACGAGTTCGTATGCGAGCTTGGGATTGCCGGTCTTCAATGCGCCATACGCTAGCTCGCGCCGTTCTCCCCACCACTCATCGAGCGCTGCAATCTTGTTGGGGTCCGGCGGGATGGCGAGGATGATCTCGGCTGCTTCTTCAATTTTTCCGGCCTTCCTCAAAAGCTGGGCTTTGTGAAATGCCAGTCCGGTATCATCTCTGCTCCCTGGGGGAAGGGCGCTCATCAGAGCCTCAGCATTCGAGGCCTTATTGAAGACGGCCAGCCGAGCGGCCGCCTTCTTCTGTTCCCCAGTCGGCAGCAGCGGAATGAGACGCTTAGCCAATGCAACTCGATCTTTCCGGTTGCCTGCGTAGCGGACATCGTCGGTGATGAGCCGATCGAAGCGCCATTTATGGTCGGCTGGCGTGAGCAGATTCCCGAACCGATCCAAAAAGCCGTTTTCGAGGTCTGGCGGCAGGTTCATCTCGCGCCATACTCGGGCTGCGAGCTTGCGGGCTTCTCCTGTATTGCCTTCGGCGAGATTGGCAGAGGCGAGAGCGGCGTAACCGGCTCCGGTTTCGGGCTGGCCCTCAGCGAAGTAGGACTTGATCGCATTCGCGCTGCCACCGCGCGTGAATACGGCCTCCTCGAAGCCTTCGGTGATAGTCGAGCGGTCTGGCCATGAGGGGTGTTCTCGAAGAAAGCTCCGAAACTCCTGTGGCTCGCCCAAGCCAGCTCGGAGGCGGATCCACTCGGCAAGCGTGCGCCCCACTGGATCTGCGATGTTGGTCTTGGCAGCGGTAAAGGCCGCCATGTCTTTGGCGCGAACGGCGGCGACGCTATCACGAAGCGCTGCTGCATCGCTCGGTGCGGGGGCCCATGACAGGAGCGGGCTGAGCGCGGCGCTGAGTTTCCTGGCTTGATCTTTCTCAGCGGCAAGCGGCTGCGGCGCCGGGACAGGCTTCAACGACGGATCGGCTGAGGCCGGCCCGCCCACGAGGAACGGGTTGGCCCACACGGAAAGAGCCAAAACACCCGCTGTTAACAGGGATCGAGAGCTGATTCGCGTTTTGGGATCGAGGCTTAGATGCATTGCTCCCCAATGGCTAAAACGCCGTGCTCGCCCCGATCTTGCGGCAAGCGTAATGAACGCCTAATGTTACAAGGCTTGCGTCGCTAGCAACGATACCACGCATTAAGCGGTGATATGGATGCTGAGGCAAGCGGTTCAGGCCGGACGAGTGGCACGCACGTACGGCAGGACCGTGGCCCATAGCCAGTATGGCATGAGTCTTCGCGACGTTTGATTTCCCGATCGTGGTGGGGCATCCGCTAGACGGTTCCTGTCTCTGCCTTTCAGGTTTAAGGCTACGCATGTTTAGAGGTTCAATTACGGCGCTCGTCACGCCGTTCCGCAATGGCAAGGTGGACGAAGCCGCGTTCACGCGATTTGTCGATTGGCAGATCACGGAGGGCACGCACGGTCTGGTGCCTGTTGGCACGACGGGTGAAAGTCCCACTCTGGACTACGACGAGCACAAGCGCGTCATTGAGCTTACGGTCTCCACGGCAAAGAAGCGCGTGCCGGTGATCGCCGGCACCGGTTCCAATTCGACCGACGAGGCTGTCGAACTATCGCAATATGCGGAGAAGGTCGGGGCTGACGCGGTGCT
>NZ_RXIZ01000001.1:224824-243058 GCF_003987855.1 Hyphomicrobium sp. | reverse complement strand
TCGGGGTGAAGGACGCGACTGCGAATTTGGCGCGGCCCTCGCAGACGAGGGCGCTTCTTGGTCCCGAGTTCTGCCAACTCTCTGGCGAAGATGCTACCGCGCTTGGTTTCATGGCACACGGGGGAGCGGGCTGCATTTCCGTGGCCTCCAACGTCGCGCCGCGGCTCTGCGCTGAGTTCCAGAACGCGTGCATGGCGGGGGATTTCAAGAAGGCTTTAGCTTTGCAAGATCGGCTGATGCCGTTGCACGAGGTTTTGTTCATCGAAACGAACCCCTCGCCGGTCAAGTATGCGGTTTCACGTGTAGGTTTCGGCACGGCTGACGTGCGCCTGCCAATGGTGCCGCTTTCCGAGGCCTCTCGTAGGGCAATCGACAAAGTCCTAAGCGATCTCGATCTGGTAAACGCCGAAGCGGCCGCTTGAAAATGGCCGGTAGGCGCTGAGACATGGCATCGAAACGTGACGACGGCAGCACGCTTGTCGCCGAAAACCGCAAAGCCCGGCATGAATACTTCATCACGGACAGTTGGGAGGCCGGTATCGAGCTTCTTGGCTCGGAGGTGAAGTCATTGCGGCGCGGGCAGTCGAATATCGCGGAAAGCTATGCATCGGTCGAAGACGGCGGCATTTGGCTGATCAACAGCTACATTGCAGAGTATCCTGGCGCCGCACTTTTCCCGCACGAGCCACGCCGAAAGCGTCGCCTACTGATGCATGCCACTGAAATCCATAAAATTGGAATTGCGGTGGAGCGGAAGGGAATGACGCTTGTCCCACTCGAACTCTATTTCAACGAAAAGGGTCGCGCCAAAGTAAAGGTCGGCCTTGCCGAGGGTAAAAATCAGGCGGACAAACGCCAGGATGCGGCCAAGCGGGACTGGAACCGCCAAAAAGCGCGACTATTGCGCGAAAAGGGTTGAGGCGTTCGTACTACGTTAGACCTGCGCAAAGGCTTAGAATTTTGGAAACACATGCCACATCGCTCTTCCTGGATGATGGAGGAGCAAAGCATCTGATCGCGGGAACGCGTCTTCCAGACGTGGCACTGCCAGCGACGCGGGGTGCGAGTGTGAATCTCGCGCGTTTTCAGGAGCGGGCCATCGTTTTTGTGTATCCGATGACGGGTACTCCTGGACTGCCCAATCCCCCGGACTGGGACGTCATACCGGGCGCGCATGGTTCGACGCCGGAAGCGGAGGGGTTTCGCGATGCGTACGCGGAGTTCGAGCTGCTCGGATATGAGGTTTTCGGGTTAAGCGGCCAAGCCGCGGAAGCACAGCATGCTTTCGCCCTGCGGGCTGGGATCCCGTATTTGCTCTTGAGCGATGAGCAATTGGCTTTCGCGGATGCGCTGACGTTGCCGCGCTTTGCGACCGGGGGTGTAAATTATCTTTCCCGGCTGACGATGATCGTGCGCAACGGGGTGATCTACCGCGTCATCTATCCGATCGCCGACCCCGGGGCTCATCCGCGTGATCTGCTACGCTCTTTGAGCGCACCTCACCTCTGATCGCGTCGAATACAGAGTGGAACATTGCGGCTGTGAGCCGACCGGTATTGGTATTGTATCGCGAGCAGTGGAAACTGTCGTAGAGCGCGCAACCGTCCCCGAGCTCGTGGCGGGCGCCGTGCGCAAACGGGAAGTGCGTCTTCTTCTTGCCGAGGGTTGCAAGGGTCTGGTCGTGGGCGATGCGTCCGAGCGCCAGAATGACCTCCAAATTGCGCAAGCTCGCTAGTCGAGCCTCGAAGAAAGGTCGGCAGTTGGAAATTTCGCTAGGCTCGGGCTTGTTTTCGGGCGGAACGCAGCGCACCGCGTTCGTGATCATGCAGTCGACAAGCGCCAAGCCGTCATCGATCCGAGCGTGATACTCGCCGGTCGCAAAGCCATATTTCAAAAGCGTGGAGTAGAGCAGTTCGCCGGCGTAGTCGCCGGTGAATGGACGACCTGTTCTATTCGCACCATTGCGACCCGGAGCAAGGCCGACGATCAGAAGGCGGCCGTAAGCGGAGCCGAACGAAGGCACCGCGCCATTGAACCATTGCGGTTCATCCAGTTCGTTTTTCTTCCGATACGTCACAAGGCGGGGACAGCGTTCGCACTTGGGCGGAGCCTCTGGCGTAAACGCGGTTCCGCGTGCGGTCCCACTCATTGGACCCCTGAGCTGTTAGCCAATGTGAGACGCGTCAGATTTCTTCCTCGGCGAGATCGTCGTCACCAAGGTATCCAGTTTCGCGCGGGGCGGCATTTTGGCCCCGAGCCGAGTAGTTGCGACCACTGCCTTCTCTCGGGGTGCGGCCACCGTTCGGCCCACCACTGCCGTTTTGCGAGCGGCCAACCTGGTCTTCGAGATCGGCTAGGTCGATGAACTGGTCCGCCTGGCGACGGAGTTCGTCAGCGACCATCGGCGGCTGCGTCTGCAGGGTCGAAACCACGCTCACGCGTTTGCCCTTTTGCTGAAGCGCCGCAACGAGGCTGCGAAAATCGCCATCACCGGAAAAGATCACAAGATGATCGAGACTATCGGCCAGGCGCATAGCGTCGACCGCAAGTTCGATATCCATGTTGCCCTTGACCTTCCGACGACCGGTAGCATCGGTAAATTCCTTTGTCGGCTTCGTGACCATCGAGAAGCCGTTGTAATCCAGCCAGTCGATCAGAGGCCTGATAGAGGAGTATTCCTGCTCCTCAGCGAGGGCGGTGTAGTACAGCGCCCTGACAAGCTGCCCCTTTTGCCGGAACAGCCCAAGCAATCGCTTATAATCTATGTCAAATCCAAGCGACTTGGCGGTGGCATAAAGATTAGCGCCATCAATGAATAGCGCTATCCGTTCCGAGGGGTAAAAATGCATGGCTTATCCTGTCGGATTTCTCAGTGTCGAAGGCCCATATGAGCGCGCTGTTGAGAAAACCACTTAACTTTCGGACCGTAAAACTTGACGAAACTGCTGTATTCCACGCATCTCTACGGCGTAGAACTTCCGTGGCGCAACAGTTATCAGGCGTGCCTGTCAGTCAACAATTGTGACAAATGGTCTACTGCGTTCACACATAAGGGCAGTCATCTCTGAAAACCACCCCTTCGTTCGATTGTATCCAAGGCCGCGACTTGATTAATCGGCGCCGCCGTGGCAGAGAAGTATCAACGTGGCGCTGGTAGGCTGTCTCGAACGGCTTTTTGCGCCCTTAACGCGTCTTCTGGCGCTATAATTTCTCCTGAGGAAGGTTTTAGCCGATGGCTCGCGTCACCGTCGAAGACTGCGTTGACAAGATTCCGAACCGTTTTGAATTGGTGCTTCTCGCTGCCCATCGGGCGCGCGCGATAACGAACGGAAGCGCGATCACCATCTCGCCTGATGATGACAAGAACCCCGTTATTGCGCTGCGCGAAATCGCTGAGCGAACCCTTTCGCCAGACGACATGCGGGAGACTTTGATTTCTTCGATCCAGAAGAATACCGAAGTCGACGAGCCGGAAGCGGTCGCCGCGCCGCTCCTTCCTCCGGATCGCCGGGCTCCCATGCTCGGTCGTGACGACCTTTCATCCGACACCCAGGTGGATGTGATGACGGAAGAGCAGCTTCTTCGCGGTCTGGAAAGCATGACGCCACTCGAGCCTTCCGCCAATATCGGCTCGGGTTCTGGTCCGCGTGAACGTGACCGCGATCCACGCGATCGGTCGTCACGCTGAGTCGGACGACGTTTTCAGCTAGCGCCGCTGACCTGCCTGTCGCACTTTAATAATTAGCCTTTCTTCGGTTACGCTTGCGCCCAGAAGGAGTGCGGCGGGACATGATGCGGCAATACGAACTCGTAGAGCGAGTTCTCAAGTACGATCCGAGCGCTGACGAGGCGTTACTCAATCGCGCCTATGTTTATGCGATGAAGGCGCATGGTCATCAAAAACGGGCATCCGGCGCCCCGTACTTTTCGCACCCCCTAGAAGTCGCGGCGATCCTGACAGATCTCAAGCTTGATGACGCGACGATCGCCACCGCTCTTCTTCATGACGTGATCGAGGATACCGATGCGACTCGGACCGAGATCGATCAGATGTTTGGACCCGAGATCGGCGGTCTCGTCGATGGGCTGACCAAAATCAAGAGGCTCGACCTCGTCTCCAGGAAGGCGGAGCAGGCGGAAAATTTTCGCAAACTGCTCATTGCGATCTCCAGCGATATCCGCGTCCTTCTGGTGAAGCTTGCCGACCGTCTGCACAACATGCGGACGCTCGAACACATGAAGCCGGAAAGCAGGCGGCGCAATTCGGAGGAGACGCGGGACATCTACGCGCCTCTAGCCGGCATGATGGGCATGCAGGCTCTGCGCGAAGAACTCGAGGACCACTCATTCCGTTGGCTGCATCCGGAAGCTTATGAAGCGCTGACGGAAAGGCTCGCGGATATGCGCGAGCGTAACGGCAGCCTTGTGGAAGAGATTCGGCAGGCAATTGCGCGCAAATGCGCAGAGTCGGGCATCAAGGCGGATACGTTCGGTAGGGAAAAGAAGCCTTACGCCATCTGGAGCAAGATGGAGCACAAGCAGATTAGCCTCGAGCAGCTGTCTGACATCTACGGTTTCCGCGTCATCGTCGATACCATCGAGGATTGCTATCGAGTTCTCGGGATCGTGCACACGACGTGGAGTACCGTTCCCGGCCGATTCAAGGATTACATCTCCGCTCCGAAGCGGAACAATTACCAGTCGATTCATACGACCGTTTATGGGCCGCGACATCAAAGGGTCGAGCTTCAGATTCGGACGCGTGACATGCACCATATCGCCGAGTACGGCATTGCTGCCCACGCACTTTATAAGGATCAGCAGCACGGCTTGATGAACGGCCATGATGTCATCGACAGCGAAGAAACCGACGATAGCCCTTACGGTCGCCTTCGGGTGATGATTTCCTCTCTTCTGGAGGCCGCCAATCCGGAAGAGTTTCTCGAGCACACGAAGCTCGAGTTGTTTCACGACCAGGTATTCTGCTTCACGCCGAAAGGGCGGCTCATCGCGTTGCCGCGAGGCGCAACGCCTCTGGACTTCGCGTACGCCGTCCATACCGACATCGGAAATGAGGCCGTCGCCGCCTATATCAACGGACGCCACGTGCCGATCGATACGCATCTGCGCAACGGTGATGAAGTTGTCATCGAAACTTCCAAGGAACACGTGCGGCCGGCAGCATGGGAAGCTTTCGCGGTTACCGGCCGGGCGCGGTCGGCAATCCGTAGAGCCGCTCGTGAAGCTGAGCGAAAGCGCTTCATCGAGCTTGGGCGGCAGCTCGTTCAATCGACTTTAGCCGGCATCGAGGTCGATTACTCGGAGGAGAAAATCAAGACGGCCGCTCCTAAACTCGGCTTCAAGACGGCGGATGACCTTTTGGCGGCCGTCGGTCGAAACGACATCCAGCTGCAGGACGTGCTTACTGCGGTGCTGCCGCAGGGGCAGTCTCTCGGAGAGGCATATAAGCCCACTCGGCGTTTCGGCCGAGCCCGGGAACAGGACGGCTGGTTCAATATCGACAAAGTTAAGAGCCTGAAGTTCAGGACGTCCGAGATCGATAGCATGACGGCGGTATCGATCGGGGGGCCAAGCCAAGATCTTCCGGTCGCCTTTGAGCCGGGAGGGGCGGTCCCCGGCGATAGGATCGTTGGAGTGATGGCTCCGGGGGAGGGGATCCGCGTATTTCAGATCCACTCGCCGCGGCTCAAAGAATACGAGGAAGCTCATTGGATAGACGTAACTTGGGACGTCGATCCTGAGCGACCTCAACGGTTTCCCGCCCGAATCAGTGTTACCGCGGTCAACGCTCCAGGCTCGCTAGCGGAAATCGCGAAAGTTATCGGCGAGACCGGCGGCAATATCGACAATATCAAAATGGCCCGGCGCGCGGCAGACTTCACTGTGATGCACATTGAGCTCGAGGTTTTCGACTTGGTGCATTTGAACCACATCGTCGCAGGTCTTCGCGCCAAGCCCGCGGTCGCAAAGGTGGAACGCCTGTTCGAGTAGGGTATGGTGCGCCACGAAAGCCTCGAGGCGCGTGCACTGGCGGCTGATAGGAAGAAACCGTTGAACGAGAACCGGTCAGCCTTGCAAACTGCGATCAACTATTCGCATTTGGAATTCGCTCGCCTTCATTTGCGCCTCCGCTATCTATGGCGGCGGGTTTTATTGGTTCGTGCGACGCCGCATGAGGTCGCCCTCGGTTTTGCGATCGGCGTGTTCACCGCGTGCACACCCTTCCTCGGCGTCCAGACCATCACCGCGTGCATTTTGGCATTTATGCTTCGGGTCAGCATGCCTGCGGCTCTTCTCGGGACTTTAATTGGCAATCCAGTGAGCTGGCCCGCGATCTGGAGCGCGTCGTACGTTTCCGGTGCCTTGCTGCTTGGACTGGATCCGACCTACGCAGCAGACCATCTGAGCGAAACCGCGAACGCACTCGGGGCGACGCTTGCTGCTCCGTCGCCCGAAACGCTGGATACCGCGGTCACCAATCTATCGCCGATTATCGAACCCATGATGGTGGGGGGCCTGTTGGTCGGCTTGATAGCGGCAGTCTTCAGCTATTATCCTACACGCAGAGCGGTCCGCGTTTTTCAGCGGCACCGCAAGCTCAGCTGAGGTTCCTCCGCGGCCTTTGACGGTTCCCCCCTTAACGATGGCGCTTAATCGTGGTCCAGACGCGCAAGGCTAGCTCTTCCCAACCTGCGGCAGCGCCGGTTCGCGCGCTTCGGCTTGGGGTCAATATCGATCATGTGGCCACGCTAAGAAATGCGCGCGGAGGCATGCATCCGGATCCGCTACGTGCTGCGCATCTTGCGATCGAAGGCGGTGCGGACGGCATTACGGCCCATCTGCGCGAGGATCGCCGCCACATCTCAGATGCCGATATCAGCCGGTTGAAGAACGAGCTAACGCGTCCGCTCAATCTCGAGATGGCTACCACAAAGGAAATGCTTCAGATCGCATTGAAACACGTGCCTCACGCGTGTTGCCTCGTTCCCGAACGACGCGAGGAGCGAACGACGGAAGGCGGACTTGACGTCATAGGGTCGGCGAAGTCGCTCAAGCCCTTCATTGCGAAGCTTCGCGACGCCGGTATTCGCGTATCGCTTTTTATCGAGCCCGATTTGAAAACAATCGAGGCGTCTGCGAGCGCTGGGGCAGATATCGTCGAGCTTCATACCGGCCGCTATTGCAATCTGGCGCTTGATCATGACGCGGCTGGCGTCGCGCGCGAAACTGAACGTCATAGGAAGGCTGCGCGCGCTGCAGCGGAGGCCGGCCTCGAAGTTCATGCGGGGCACGGGTTGACCTACAACACGGTGAAGGCCATCGCGGCCATTCCAGAGATCGTTGAACTTAACATCGGGCACTTTCTTATCGGTGAGGCGATCTTCGGCGGCCTACCTATGGCAGTCCGGCGCATGCGCGTGCTGATGGATGAGGCCCGCGAGTCTTTAAGATAGGGATAGTGCGCGCTGCATGATCATTGGCATCGGTAACGATCTTTGTGACATTCGGCGCATCGAGAAGACGATTGCCCGGTTTGGGGATCGGTTCCTCAATCGTGTCTTCACACCTGAGGAGCGGCGAAAAGCATTTTCCAGGGCGTATCCTGAGCGAACATTCGCCAAGCGGTTCGCGGCCAAGGAAGCGGCGTCAAAGGCGCTCGGGACTGGCTTTCGATTTGGTGTGTATCTGAAATCGATTGGGGTGGTGAACGCACCCTCGGGGCGACCGACATTAGCATTGACCGGAGGTGCCGAACATCGGCTGACGCAATTGGTGCCGAAGGGCTATAAGCCGCGTATCGACGTCACTTTGACGGATGAATATCCGATGGCGCAGGCTATCGTCATTATTTCAGCAGACCCGGAAAATATGATCCTGGGCGGTTGATATTTTTCTTCCGTATTCGCCTCTTTTGCCTTGTCGACCCGCTGTTTTCCTTACCTTTTAGACAGATTTATAGCCGTCGTTGCGGCCCCAAGGCAAACTCGCTATAGCGGTCCGCATACACGTAGCGAGCCCCGGCCGATGCCTCGGTGGCGCAGAGGAGCCTCTGAATGAGCGTTGGTACCAAGACGTCGAGATCGAGCTGGTCAGAAACCCTCATCATCGTCGTCGAAGCTCTCGCTATCGCGATGTTCGTTCGAGTTTTCTTCTATCAGCCCTTCAACATACCTTCGGGCTCGATGAAGGAGACTTTGCTCATCGGAGATTACCTCTTCGTCTCCAAGCTGTCGTACGGTTACAGCCGCTTTTCTTTCCCATTCAGCCCCGATCTCTTTTCCGGTCGCATTTTAGGCGCCGAGCCCAAACGCGGAGACGTCGCCGTCTTCAAACTCCCGCGCGACAATTCAACTGACTATATCAAGCGTGTCATCGGTTTGCCCGGTGACGAAATCCAAATGAAGAACGGTCAGCTCTTCATCAATGGTCAGGCTGTGCCGAAGGTGCCGGCGGGCGATTTCACGACATGGGAAGAGGGGCGGGAGCGAACCATTCCGGTCTTCGAGGAGACCCTCCCGAATGGGGTCAAATATAAGGTTCTGGATAGCGATCCGGATGGGCCCTATGACAATACAGGCGTCTACAAGGTTCCGCCTGGCCATTATTTCATGATGGGCGACAACCGGGATAATTCTACTGATAGCAGGGTTCGGAGTGCTGTCGGGTTCGTGCCGTACGAGAATTTCATCGGGCGGGCTGAGATCATATTCTTCTCTGCCAAGGTGGATGGTCCTGAGGCCATGCGCTGGTGGCAGCCGTGGACTTGGCCATTTGACATTCGCTGGAACAGGTTCTTCACTCTCGTGCGGTGACCGCAAAGCGGCATTTGCGCCATGTTGAGACAGCGAAAGTTCAAAGAACTCGAGACGAAGGTCGGCTACAAGTTCAAGGACGTCGGGCTTCTTGAGCGCGCCCTGACCCATGCAAGCGTGCGTGGAGGTAAGGTCGCGAGATCGGACAACGAGCGCTTGGAGTTCATCGGCGATCGTGTGCTGGGTCTCGCCATTGCCGAAGCGCTGAATAAGCAGTTTCCGGATGCGAACGAAGGCGAGCTAGCGCGCCGGTACAATCGCCTGGTTCGCGGCGAAGCCTGCGCCAAGGTCGCGCGCAACATCGGCCTTGGTGCGCATCTCATTCTGTCGGAAAGCGAAGCCGACAGTGGCGGACGGAACAAGACGACGATTCTTGCAGATGCGGCGGAGGCGCTTCTCGGAGCTGTGTTCATCGACGGGGGCTTCGAGAAGGCCAGGGCCGTGGTGAATAGGCTTTGGCAGGATCAATCCGAGCCGGAGCCGGAGGTTGCCGTCGATGCTAAGTCGGCCTTACAAGAGTGGGCACAGGGGCAAGGATTGGCGCTGCCTCGCTATACAGTCGTCGCCCGCAATGGCCCGGATCACGCGCCGCGCTTCACCGCCGAGGTGTTGATCGCCGGCAAGGCCCCCGCGCAGGGCGAGGGAGCGTCGAAGCGGATAGCGGAGCAGGCTGCCGCGAGCGCTCTTTTGACACGAGAAGGCGTTGGAGCGCGTATGGGAAATGTCTGAAATCAATCGCCCCGCTGAAGCTGCCGACGCTGGCGAGCGCCGCTGCGGATTTGTCGCCATCATCGGTCCGACGAACGCCGGAAAGTCGACGCTCATCAACGCCCTGGTTGGCGCGAAAGTCGCCATCGTCTCGCACAAGGTGCAGACGACGCGTGCCCCCATCCGAGGGATCGCGATGGAGGGCGCGAGCCAAATCGTCTTTATCGATACGGCGGGCATCTTCAATCCGAAGCGGCGGTTGGACCGGGCGATGGTAGAAGCCGCCTGGGGCGGGCTTGAAGACGCGGACGCGGTTCTTTTCGTTCTCGATGCGGCCACGAGGCTGAACGATGACACCGACGCCATCGTCGAGCGGTTAAGGGCCGCCCGCATGCCCAAGATCGCGGTTCTGAACAAGATCGATCGAGTCGAAGACAAGCCGCAATTGCTCGAGCTTGCCAAGGCGCTCGATGAGCGTCTGGCGCCGGCTCGCATCTTTATGGTTTCTGCTTTGGAGGGCCAAGGGGTCAAGGACCTTCTCACGTATCTTGCCGGAATCGTACCTGTAGGTCCGTGGCATTACTCGGAGGACGACGTCACTGACGTTCCGATGCGGGCGCAGGCGGCGGAGATGACGCGGGAGAGCGTTTATCGGTTCCTGCATCAGGAACTCCCCTACACGACCACCGTTGAAACGACGGATTGGAAGTCGTTGAAAGATGGCTCGGCGCGGGTGGAGCAGACGATCTACGTCGAACGCGATGGGCAAAAGAAAATCGTCCTCGGCAAGGGCGGGGAAACGATCAAGAAGATCTCGAGTGCGGCGCGGCATGCCATCGAGGAGATGGCCGGACATCGGATACATCTCTTCTTGTTCGTCAAGGTGCGCGAAAACTGGGAGAGCGACCCAGAGCGGTATCGCGAAATGGGTCTGCCTTTTCCCAAATCCTGAGTCGCCTGATATGAAGTCCCATGCAGTGGGCAGATGAAGGCATTGTTCTCTCAGTAAGACCGCATGGCGAGACGGCCGCGGTGGTCGATATCTGGACGCGGGCGCATGGGCGGCATACGGGCCTGGTACATGGCGGACGTTCCCGTCGGATGAGGCCAGTTCTGCTCGCGGGCAATCACGTTGACGCGGTTTGGAAAGCGCGTCTGGCTGATCAGTTGGGCTCCATGAGCGTTGAAATGCGCCGCGCTTTTGCAGCCGAGACACTGGATGACCCCCAGGCTCTTATGGCGCTCTCGTCCATCACGAGCTTGACCAGCCTTCTGCCGGAGCGGGATCCGCATCCTAATCTCTACGAGATCACACTTTTCGTTCTCGGATTTCTGAATGACGCGACGGTGTGGCCAGCGCTTCTTGTCAGGTGGGAAATGGCGCTGCTTGATGAACTTGGCTTCGGGCTCGATCTCAGCCAATGCGCCGCCACGGGTTCGAATGACCAGTTGATCTATGTGTCACCGAAATCAGGGCGCGCGGTGTCGGCCTCCGCGGGAGAGCCCTATCGTGATAAGCTTCTCGCGCTCCCCCAGTTTCTTACAAAGGGGAGATCGGGTCCGGTTACCCCACGAGACGTCCATCTTGGTTTCGCGTTGACCGGACATTTCATTGAAAAGCATCTGCTTATGCCGCGGGGGCAAACTCTCCCTGCGTCGCGGATGCGCCTTGTTTCGCAGCTCGCGGCCTGACCACTTTCCGCCTTCTTTTGCAAAACGGGCGATCCGGCCGACGGATTGGTTCTTCCGCTGCGTTCTTAATCCGAGGCCGGGGTGCAAAGATTTTGCATCCAAGACCTCGCCTTTTTCGCGCGACCCACACCGCGCTCAAGGCATGCGACTGCCCGTTCGGATCCCCCCTCCGAACGGGCTCTCCAAATCAAAGTCGGCGCTCCTGTGGTTGAGCAACGGGTCGACCGCAGCCTTCAGCAACCGTTCATGCGGATGCGTAGACAACTCCGGTGTCATTCCTTTCCCCTGTGCATGCGGGAGCACGGTGGGTCTGACGGGGCCGCGGCGAGAGCTGCGGTCCCGATAGGAACGTGACCTCCTCACCACTCGGCGGAATTCCCTAGCTTTTATGCTCAATCTCAGACGCTCTTTAAGGTGCGATTAAACATCGTTGCCTAACCTCCAACGGCTTTGTCGCGTTTGGGGGGTATCGATGGGCGGGTTGCGGTCATTGCCGGTTGAAGAGATTTTGAGTCGGCAAACAGTGGAGTTTGACGACCTTCTCCTGTTGAAACGCGTCTTCTACGAGGACGGCGTGGCGTCGGCGCAGGAGGCTGAACTTCTCATCGCCATGCATCGGACCTGCAAGGTTCATCACGCCGATTGGCCCGACTTCTTCGTCGAAGCCATTACCGATTACCTCATCCTGCAAGAGCCGCCGTGCGGATATCTCACCGCCGCGAACGCCCATTGGCTGATCGACCAAGTCTCCCGTGATGGTCGCATCGAAAGCAAGACGGAATTGGAGCTTGTGCGGAACGTCTTGGATAAGGCGCGCTGGGCACCTGCTAGCCTGTCGAAATTTGCGCTCGAGCAAGTCAAGCATGCCGTCGTGACCGGGGCTGGGCCCCTTCGGCAAGCCAAGACTATTCCGCCTGGCCGGATCTCCGAAAGCGAGGTCGATCTACTTCGGCGCATTCTTTACGCGTTTGGGGGCGATGGGCACGTTGCCGTAACGCGTGCGGAAGCTGACGTCCTGTTCGATATCGACGAAGCTGTCGCCGGGGCACCTCCCAACGCGCTATGGACTGACCTTTTCGTTAAGGCGATCGCCAATGTGATGATGTCGGCCTCGGGCTATTCTGTTCCCTCGCGCGAAGAAGCTCTCCGGCAGGACGCGGACATCGAGGAAGATGACAGTCAGTCCTCGATGCTGTTCTCCCTCTTGTCCATGGTGCATGCGAACCTCTCGTCCATGCAGGACGCCTATCACGACCAGAGCGTTGAAGAGCGGGCGCTCGCGCGCCTGGAGCATCAGCGCATAGAGATCATCACCAACGAAGAAATCGCCGATGCAGACCCGATCTGGCTTGTTGGCCGCTTAGGGCGCGGTGGACGTCTGTCGCCAAGCGAACAGGCGCTCGTGTCCTATTTCAACCATGAAAGCCCCAGGGTGCATCCAGCCATAACCGAGGCGGTATGCCGGTTGGGCCAGGCGGCCTGAACGCCAATTATCGTTACTACCGAGCCGCGGGCGTCATCTCCACGCCCGCGGCTTTGATTATGCGGCAGCGGATCGCAGATCGCCTCCCTTTTGCCATGCGACAGCGTGTTTACGCGGCCCGGCGCACGCACTAGAACGGCGTGTTGCCTTGCCGCAAGCGGCAGCCAAAATTTACGGGAAGGACCGGGACGCGCCGATGTTCAAGAAAATACTCATCGCCAATCGCGGAGAAATCGCCTGCCGCGTCATCAAGACCGCACGCAAGATGGGCATCAAAACCGTTGCCGTCTTTTCGGACGCCGATCGGGACGCTCTGCACGTCGATATGGCGGATGAAGCCGTCTACATTGGGCCGGCGCCTGCCTCCGAATCCTACCTCGTGATGGACAAGATTATCGCAGCCTGCAAGCAGACAGGGGCTGAAGCAGTCCATCCCGGTTACGGCTTCCTCTCCGAGCGTGAAGCTTTCCCTCTGGCTCTTCAAAAGAACGGGATCGTCTTCATCGGGCCGAACGCCAAGGCGATCGCCGCGATGGGCGATAAGATCGAAAGTAAGAAAGCGGCGGCTGCCGCGAAGGTCTCGACTGTCCCCGGGTACATGGGCGAGATCAGCGATAGCAAGCATGCCGTCAAGATTGCCGACGAGATTGGCTATCCGGTGATGATCAAGGCCTCCGCAGGCGGCGGCGGCAAAGGTATGCGCATCGCCTACAACGCGAAGGAAGCTGCCGAGGGCTTTGAACTTGCCCGCTCGGAGGCAAAATCTTCTTTCGGCGATGACCGTTGCTTCGTTGAGAAGTTCATCGAAAATCCGCGCCACATCGAGATTCAGGTGCTCGGAGATAAGCACGGCAACGTCGTCTACCTCGGCGAGCGTGAATGTTCGATCCAGAGGCGCAACCAGAAGGTTTTGGAAGAAGCGCCCTCTCCGCTGTTGGATGAGAAGACCCGAAAGGCAATGGGTGAACAATCGGTCGCCCTGGCGAAGGCCGTCGGATACGACAGCGCGGGTACCGTGGAATTCGTGGCCGGGCAGGATCGGTCGTTCTACTTCCTGGAAATGAACACGCGTCTCCAGGTTGAGCATCCGGTGACTGAACTCGTGACCGGCATCGATCTTGTTGAGCAAATGATCCGCGTCGCCGCGGGGGAGAAGCTTCCCTTTAAGCAGTCCGACGTCAAACTGAACGGGTGGGCTGTCGAAAGCCGAGTTTACGCCGAAGATCCGTTCCGCAACTTCCTGCCATCAATCGGTCGCCTGGTGAAATATCGGCCGCCAGCAGAGGGTGTGAAGGACGGCGTCACGGTCCGCAACGATACCGGCGTCTTCGAGGGCGGCGAAATCTCGATGTATTACGATCCGATGATCGCCAAGCTGGTCACGCATGCGCCGACACGAATCGAGGCCATCGATGCGCAGTCGACCGCTCTCGACGCTTTCTACATCGATGGAATCCAGCACAATGTGCCCTTCGTTTCCGCGGTGATGCAGCATCCTCGCTGGCGGTCAGGTGCGATTTCGACGGGATTCATCAAAGAGGAATTTCCTGAGGGCTTCGTTCCGCGCGAGCCCGAGGGGCAAAATCTGATTACGCTTGCCGCAGTCGCAGGGACAATTGATCACCTGAGCAACGTCCGCCGCCGCGACATCACTCATCAGATGTCAGGCCAGGGCGTGAGCTTCGCCAAGCGCCGGATTGTGAGAATCGGCGCGGCGACTGTTGAGATCGAAGCGCTCGGGGCCATTCCGGGACCCTATTATATCTCGATCCTCGATAAGGACGGCGAACCGAGCAAGACGATGGAAATCACGTCTGAGTGGTGGCCAGGGGAGCCTGTGTGGTTCGGAACGGTCGATGGAGCGGAGGTTGCCGTTCAGGTTCGTCCGATCCCGAACGGGCTGACGCTCTCCTATCGTGGCATTCAGGCGCCGACCTACGTCTACACGCAGCGCGAAGCCGAGCTTGCGGCGTTGATGCCCATCAAGGTCCCGGCGGACATGTCGAAGTTCCTCCTTTGCCCGATGCCTGGCCTAGTTAAGGCAGTCAACGTTACGGAAGGCCAAGATGTGAAGGCCGGCGACAATCTTGCGGTGGTCGAAGCCATGAAGATGGAGAACATCCTCAAGGCGGAACGTGACGGCAAGGTCAAGAAGGTTGCGGCAAAGCCGGGCGACAGCCTGGCAGTCGACGCCGTCATCATCGAGTTCGCCTAAGTTAAAGTGCGGCAGCGAAACAAACCGACACTCTTTGTGATCCGGCTCAACCGAGCTTCGCTGCCGCCCGCCTCAAACCCCGCAGGATCGGCTCATAGGCCTCTTCGTTCCGCGTCTCTGGGTAAACCATGTAAACCGGATAGACGAATTTTCGAGCGCGCTTGGGCTCCCGCACGCGCCCTCGACTGATCAGTTTGCGCACCATGCGCGCTGGAAAATAGCCTGAGCATTCGTTTGCCAGCAGGTAATCTAGCCCCATTGGACCGAGGTCCAGGCTGATCGCAGGATTGGCGTGCTCAGGAAAAGCGGCCGCATGATCTTGAACAAAATCTGCGCCCCAGTCGATCAGGAGGTAATCATTGCTTCCTCGCCGACCGGCCCTTGTTGACGAAACGAGCACGAATTCTTCGTCGAAAAGATGCTCGATCGTAAGCCCAGGTGGGGGCGATGGCCGGTACATGACGGCGAGATCGAGCGTTCCCTCAATCAGCCTTTGGCTGAGGACCGGCGAGGGACCGGCCGTCGCCGATACCGCGATACCTGGGATCTGAATTCGCAGTCCAGCCGCCCATTTCAGCAAAAAATCGCTCCATAAGCTCAAAGGCGCGCCTACCGATATGTGCTCCGGGTGCTGGTCGGCGAGGGAGACTTGAAGCTGTGCTTGTTGCCAAACGCGGACCATCGCGAGGGCATGCTTCTGAAAAAGTTCCCCGGCTCCCGTCAGTTCGGCTCCCGATTTGGAACGCGTGAAGAGGGGGCGGCCAAGCAAATCCTCGAGGCCTTTGATACGCGCTGATACGGTCGACTGCGTGATGTTGAGCTTGCGCGCCGTGTCGACGAAGCTTCCCGTTTCGGCGACGACGAGGAATGTGCGGGCGAGATTGACATCCATGCGCTGGGTTCCTCAGCGTTGAGGCAAAAACTTATCTATCGAAATTTCCGATATCACCAAACACCAAATTTCGTTTGTGCATCGTCTTGAATCTCAGCAATGTCAAAAATGACCTGACTCGAGTCGGGTCGACGGACGTGTGTCTGTCAACGATCAAACGGAAGGACGATCTAAAATGGCTAAAGCTGCAAAGAAAGCCGCCAAGAAGGCTCCTGCCAAGAAGGCAGCGAAGAAGAAGAAGTAATTTGTTTCTGCCGCGATCGCCGGAGCGGCCGTATCTACCTTAAGGTTTTCACGGCCGCGCGATCGCAGTTCTTCTTATGACCTCGGCTGTTTCAGCAGCCAATTTCCTACCGAGGTGATCGAGAGCTCAGGCTCCCTATCACCTGAATGTCGATCCGACAGGACGATGTTCTTCAAGTTGGTAGGCAATGATGGGTCTGTCAGAAGAGCTGTATCATCCCCCTCAATGGCATAGTCGACGCCAGGCACGAGCTGAATAGCTCTGAAAGCGTTTCTGCCAAGAGGGTCGTCTCTACCATGATTCTCCCGGCAGATGGGGTGCGCCGCCCTTGGCAGCGCCTCGGGAGAGCGGGATGAAACTGAGGTAGAGGGAAGATCGCGGAAATCTAATAGGGCGTCTGTAACCCCTTCGGGTTCAGACGCCTTTTCTTTTGCCTGCGACCCTAGGCCGGTCCACCGGTGACGCTCCGAGGCCAGCCAATCTCAGCGTTCAATTTCGAGTAATGTCTCGTCGACGACTTTCGTCGGGCCGAATGTCTGCTGGAAGCATTTTCGAAGTGCGATGTCGACGTCGTACATCGATACCGGCAGCCCGAGATCGGCCAAGCTCGTGACGCCGTGATCTTTGATTCCGCAGGGAACAATCCCACGAAATTTGGAAAGGTCCGGATCGACATTGAGTGCGATGCCGTGGCTTGAGACCCACCGACTGACCCGTAGGCCAAGTGCCGCGATCTTGTCTTCGACCTGTTGCCCACGAGAGGATCGCCTTACCCAAATACCGATCCGGTCGCTGCGAATCTCCCCGCTCACGTTGAATTCTGCGAGCGTCCGAATAAGCCAGAGTTCCAGGCGCGTGATGAATTCGCGAATATCCCTACCTCTGCGCTCAAGGTCCAGCATGACGTAGGCGACCCGCTGTCCCGGTCCATGATACGTGAATTGGCCGCCACGCGCCGACCGAAACACCGGCAGGCCGCCAGGATTGAGAAGGTCTTCGTCCTTCGCGCTCGTCCCTCCCGTGTAAAGCGGTGGATGTTCCAGAAGCCAGACCAGCTCGCGCTGGGTTTCCCGTCTAATGGCTGTCGTCCTTCGAGCCATTACCGCAAGCGCAAGCTCGTAGTCGACGTATCCGCTGCTAGTGATCCATTCGACTGGAGGGGCTTTGGCTTCAATCGGCATTTTGGATAGATGCGAGAGCTCGGTTCAGTCGCGGGTTTGGCTTGGCCGCACGTAGCTCGCGCGGGAGTGCTTCCGGATGCCGCTTACGCGCGCCTCCATGTATATAGTGAGTCCTGCCAATTTTGGCTTCTAGGTAGTCCAGCCAAACTGCCGCTTGCGTTCCGGAAGCTGCTCTGATACGTCGGCGTCTTCGCGAATTGGGGCGCCGCCAGAGGCCTCTCGCGATTTCCAGATCCATGGGTCTGACTGCGGTTGTGGCGGAATTGGTAGACGCACTACCTTGAGGTGGTAGCGCTGGAAACGGCGTGGAGGTTCGAGTCCTCTCAACCGCACCATAATAAAGTGACTTTGCGCGTGTTTCAGCCCCGTGGCGACCGGGTTAGCGCCTTGTTTAGGGGGCCATCTGGATTCTGGCCTCATAAGGATCAGCGGGAGACATTTCGGCCTCCCGCCGCTACGTCGCTAGTCTTTATTAGCCCTGACTCGTCGGAACGGCTACGAAGCGTCCGCCTTGCGCCGTTTTCAGCTGCATCAGGACCGCGCGCTTGCTGTCCTTTTTCGCTTCGCGCAAGGCCTGCTTAACGTCTGCAGGGCCAGAAACAGGCTTTCCGCCCACTGACAAGATGACGTCGCCTTGCTGGATGCCCTTCTCGGCAGCGGCGCCGTTCGGATCGACGTTCATGACAACCGCGCCGCGCGGACCAGCGCCGTCAACCTGATCGGCAGGGGCAAGCGTCATCCCAAGTTTGAAATCGGTATCGGGAACTTCCTTTTGGGCCGATTTGCTATCGGGATAGCGTCCGACGTTGAGGTCGAGTGAGCGCGCTTCGCCATTGCGGATATACGAAATCTTGATGCGCTCACCAGGAGCGATCGCAGCGATCGTGCGGGCGAGATCGCGGCCATCTTTGATCTCGTGGTCGTTGACGGAAACGATCACGTCCTGTGCTTTGAGGCCGGCCTCTGCAGCTGGACCGCTTTCCTG
>NZ_RXIZ01000001.1:90932-224774 GCF_003987855.1 Hyphomicrobium sp. | reverse complement strand
CAGCGGGGATATCGAACGCAATACCAACTGAGCCGCCGGACGGCGAGAAGATCGCGGTGTTTACGCCAACGACTTCGCCATTCTGGTTAAAGGTCGGGCCGCCGGAGTTGCCTTTGTTTATCGGGGCATCGATCTGGATGAAATCATCGTATGGGCCCGAGCCGATATCACGGCCGTTTGCCGAGACGATACCAGCGGTCACCGTTCCACCCAGTCCGAACGGGTTCCCCATCGCGACGACCCAATCGCCGATCCGGGGTGACTTGGAGGCGAAGCGCACATAGGGGAAGTCAGATGAACCATCGACCTTGAGCAATGCGAGGTCCGTCTTTGGATCGGTTCCGGCGACCTTAGCTTTAAAGCGCTTACCGTCCGGGGTCATGATCTCGACCGTCTTGGCGTGATCAACGACGTGGTTGTTCGTGATCAAGTAGCCATCGCCTGAAATGAAAAATCCTGAGCCCTGAGCTTGCATCAGGTGGGGCTGCTGATGGCCGTTTTGCTCCTGCGATTGCGGACCGAACTGGAAGGGCAGACCTTGGAGCGGATTCTCGCCCTGGCCTTGCGTGTCGGCAACGTCATCGACCTGCTCTGCCTTAACAAACACCGAAACGACGGCCGGCTTAACCCGTTCCACCAGATCGGCAAAGCTTGGCACACCCTGAGACGCGGAGCTCGGGCCGCTGAGGTCGGCAACAGGCGTTAACAATGAGTTCGAAGATTTATCAGCCGCATAGGCAGATCCCGCTCCGATGATTGCGATGGCGGCCGCACAAGCCGCGAGTTTGGATTTGTGTTTCGCGATCATCATGACGGAGCCAGACTTTGGCGGGCTCATGCGTGTGTCTTCCATTCCTATCGTTCCTGATCATGGAGGGGTGCGCGCGTCGGGGGGAAACACGCGTCCCAGGCTGGGGGTGATAAGAAATTGCCTAAGCCAAGCTTTCCGGAATCCGTCCAACGGCTTAAAAAACAGAAAGCAAGCCCTCTTAACCGTTGCGAACCGTGGTGTGCGGCTAGGCCTTGGTGGAAGGCCGACAAGACCGTGCAAGTTAGTTTCGTCGATTTGATCTATTTCGTTGGCAAATAGGTGCAGAACCTCGAGGTATAGGTTCGAAGTCTAACTGTTGGAGTTGCCCCAATGTCTGATCTCGTCGTCATCGTCTATCCGTCGGAAGCCAAAGCCGAGGAGATGCGCACGAAGCTTTTCGATCTTCAGAAGGAATATCTAATTGAGATCGGGGACGCCGTTATCGCCGTTAAACATGAGGACGGGAAGGTAAAGCTTAATCAGCTCATCAACACAACGGCAGCCGGTGCGCTGTCGGGCGGGTTCTGGGGAACGCTGGTTGGGATGATCTTTCTCATGCCGCTGCTTGGTGCAGCCGTGGGTGCGGCATCGGGAGCACTCGGCGGTGCGCTGGCGGACTACGGCATCAACGATGATTTTATGAAGAATCTTGCGGAGAGCCTTCAACCCGGAAACGCCGCTCTCTTCGTCGAAATCAAGAAGATGACCGAAGACAAGGTACTCGAAGCGATCAAAGGCACCGGTGGTGTCGTGCTCAAGACTTCTCTCGATCACACCAAGGAGCAGGCACTCAGAGACGCGATCTCCGCGCATGCTCCTTCCGTTGCTCCCGCAGCCTCGGCTTCTTAGCGGAAGGCGATTTCGGAGCCGAGCTGAGCGCTGCCGGGCTTGCCGGTGGCGCAGCTCGGTCAGACGCGGGTCCTGGCTAACTGCGAGATCGCGATAGATTAATTGAAGAATTGCCAGGGAGACGCGTCATCTTTGGCTTTGCCGGCTCTTCGATATTTGGAGACGGGAATTTTAACCGGCGCTGCATCGTCGGAGCCGCCATCAGCCACATCCGGCTTCGTCGCAACCTTGCGATAACGGGCAGGCAACCGGTGTCGCGTTCCCGCCGACGGAACATTTTCTGCGGTCGGAGCAGCGGACATTGGCCAGACGATCGAGCGCGAGACCATCGGGTTGGCTTTTTTTGCCGCTAGTTTGGCGGAAAGCGCCTTCTCCGCGGCAGCATCGTAGGACGCGATCGTTTCGGTCTGTCCTTTCGGGACGAGTTGCACGACTTTGTAGCCCCGATCGTGCAGTTCTTTCAGAAGGTCGGGAACCTGCGCGGCCGTCCAGGGATGAATGTCGTGCATCAAAATGATGCCCTTCTTCTCCTTGGCGAGCTGCGAGAGAATGTTTTGCTCAACGACCTTTGCGCTTCTCGTCCGGTAATCCTTGGAGTCGATATCAACCCATATCGTGCCGATATTCCGGGTCTTGAGGTAAGCTTCGGTTTGCTTCGTTGAATTCAGATACGGGAAACGGAACAGTGGCGAGACGGGCGAACCCTTGGCTTTTGAGACCAAGGAAACTGCCGCTTCAATCTCCTGCTGCGCCTTCGCTGTGGAAATGACGTGGATGTTCTTATGAGACCACGTATGCGTTCCGACAGTGTGCCCCGCGTCGATGACTTCCTTGACCAAATCGGGATCGGCAAGGGCCATCTGACCGACCATGAAGAAGGTCGCCTTCGTACATTGAGCGGCGAGCGCCTTCAATATAGGGCCGGTTACGGATTTCATCGGCCCGTCGTCGAACGTCAGGACGACCTCGCCGTCGTTGAGAAGATGCTTGGCGGAAGCCTTGTCGCCACCGACGTCGACACCGCCCGCGGTGTCGATTTCGACGATGCGAGACACACCCAACCGCGTCGTGTCGCCTGCGCAGGCATCCGCTTTGACGGAGCCGCCGGCTTCGATCTCAGCCCAAAGTGGGGTGTGCGCCGCGAGGCCTAAGAAGGTCGCAACAGCCAGGGTATAGGCGAATGCCTGCCGCATCTGTCTCACTTCGTGTCGGAGTCGGAACGGACTTTTACGGATGCGAACATGAATGATCAAGCAACGGGCAATCACCGCCACCGATACGTGCGGAGCCTGTTACTGAAGTGCCGCGTTGGTCCCTCCATTCTTACCAATTTGACAACAAGAGCCGACTTCGTCGCAGCTCTGGCATGAGCTGACTTTGGAATCTAAATGCGCCATAGCACCTCTGTCAGGAGAAGAGGTGCAGCAGTACGATGATCAGTGTTCGACGAGTAGAGGCGGAAGATAGGGAACGGTGGCTCGAGCTTTTTCGCGATTACATTGTTTTCTACAAGGCCAAGGTTCCCGAGGCTGTCATCGGAGAGACATGGCGCCGGCTTCTCAACCAGGAAGACAACATGATGGCGCTTGCTGCGGTGAATGAGGCCGGGACCATCGTAGGAATCGCGGCTCTCGTCTTCCATCGTTCGACTTGGTCGCCGACTTGGTATTGCTACCTTGAAGATTTGTTTGTCACGCCAGAAGCGCGTGGGCTCGGCGTCGGAAGGGCATTGATCGAGGGTGTCTACGCGGAAGCCGATCTTCGCGGAGCGGACAGGACCTACTGGGCGAGCCAGGAGCAGAACGCAACCGCCCGCCAACTTTACGATAGTATCGGCACGCTCACGGAATTCGTGCAATATCGCCGCTGACGAGCCTCAGACGAGCCCGCTGATGTGTTCGAAGAGTTCGACGGCCTGCGGATACGCGCCGAGGATTTGAGACATCTCGCCAGATAGTTCGCGAAGACGGATCTTTTGCGAATTCGTGGGCGTGCCTGCGCGCATCAGGAGTTCAAGCTCGGAAAGCCGCTGCTCAAGATGCTGCGTGCCGGTTTGGCGGGCGTAGAAGCGATGCATTTCAACGATGGCCGGCAAGACACCGCTGTAATCGACGAAGGTCTCGGCGGCGGGCGCGTTCGCCACGTTGTTCCCATTCATCGGCGCAGCCAACGTGGGCTGAGGGCGTGTTGGGCGCGCTGGAGGACGCTGATTTTCAGCCGGGTTTTGGCGCTGGCGACCGCCTGTCGGTTGCGAGCGTTCCTCGGGTATCCGAGACGATTGGCCAGCGTGAGCCGCTCCATGTTCAACAGACGATGGCGATGGTAGCGCGGCCGGTTGGGCGCCAGGCGAAGCGATGTTTTCGATATGCCCGCGTTCGAAGCTGACATTAAACGTCATCGTTTCGTCGCCGCGATTGATCTTGTCCGTCAGTAAGGTTCGGACTTCCTCTAGAATGGTGCGGTCGGGCGCGGTGAAACGGGATAGCACCCCGTCGGTCGTGGAAATCAAGAGATAATGTGTCTTGTCGTCCGGGCGGAGAGCGAGCGCTGCAAAGACGACGGCTAGGAAAGCAAGCACCACCGTTCCGCCCGTCGGCGAAAGTGGTCCCCATGAGAAATCGGGGCGCATGGAGCCCAGAGCCATCAGGACGAATAGAAGCGTGAGAAGCCAATAGATCGCAATTGGCCGGTGGGCGACGTGGGTGCCCGTGCTGACGGTGGCGATATTCGCAATTGCTATGGTGCGCGTCGGCGTTGAAAGCACGCGGCGATCGATCCGCAACGAACCGAAAGTTTTGGTCGCGGCCGCGCTCTCTCTAATTCGTCCCGTAAAAACCATCGAAAACCTGCTCATCGGACTACGGTAATAGTCCGACGAGAAACATAGTCGATGCGGCAAGGAAACAGAAGCCTTGCATGGATGTCACACGCTCATCAGCTCGCCGGAGCGTCAAGTTTCCTGGTGAGATCTTCGAATTCTCTACGCAACTCGTCGCTTTTGAAGATCTGTTCGAAGCTTGGGGCTTCGAGCCTCTGGATTGCTTCGAACGATGTCGAGCTTTCTCGAATCAAATTGCGGAGCTGCACGCTCGCTTCGACCGTCTCGTAAGTGTTGTCGGCGATCTTGAGGTCATGCGTTGCCTTGAGGCGCGCCCCAGCAATCTGCTCGCGCTGCTGCTGAAGATACCGACGATAAGCCTTGGCCGCTTCATCAGCAACCTTCTGACTGTCCTGGTTTGACTGGAGCGCACGCTGTTGATCCGGCCTGTTGTCAGCCTTCATCAACTCAGCTGTGCGGGTGCGGGCGGAAGCGATATCGGAAATAATTGCGTCAAGCTTGGGCAGGTATTGCGTATCGATCTTACTGATCGTCGCGTCCTGCGCTTGGACGAGCATGGCAAAAAGCGCGGCGTGCATGGCGAAGTATCGGCGGGCCGCTTCCATGTTGTCGCCGGTCGAGCCGATGAGCTTGGCGAGTTGCCCGTCGATCAGCTTGGCAGCGTTGAATACGGCAACGAGCCGAACGAGATCGCCCGAGAGTACGCTGTCGAGGAGAAGATCGACCTGTTCCTGTGTGAGCTCGACTCCGGCCGCCTTGAGGGAGGCAACTATCTCCGCCTTGGCGTTCTTTATTTCTGACCGGTTCGCATCAATGCGCTTGTTGTTCTCTGCGATCTGGTCCTGCAGCGATGATACAGTGTCCGTGAGGATGCCAGGGAAATTTGCATCCTTCGGCGCGACGAGTTGCTTCTCCTTCAGCTTCACATTGGCGTCTTCGAGCTCGCGAATATTGTGGCGCAGCATCTCGACACGCTTCTGGACTTCCACCACTGGAGAATTGGTGACCACGGCAAGCGCAGCGTCGAGGAGATCACGCACCTTGGCATTGCGATCTTCGCGAGTCTCCTTCCAGAACGGCGGAATGATGTAGTCGTCGCGGCTTGGGAGCTTGTTCGTTCCGGCGCGAGTGTCGGCGGCATCCCGAAGAATGGCGTCAATCGCTGCCATCAGCGTCTTGGCCTGCTCGTACTGCGGATCCCCATCACGAGGATCGGCCATCGCAGCTTTGGCAGCTTCTTCCTTCGCGCTCGGCTTGGATGGCTTTTTCGTTGGATCGAGCGCGTTGGCGTTGACATCGTCGGCGGTTTTGCCTTCGACGGCTTTCAGCCAATCAGCGATGGCATCGCGCTTGGAGGCTTGCGCGTGAGCGCTGCTCGAGAATGCGAGCAGAACAGCAAAGATTGAAAGAAAATAGCCCGCTTTGGGCCTCCGTTCGACCGACATAGGCGCCTCCGGGCGACAATGGCGATGAAAATTCCGGCAAATCAATGGTGCTGACCTACAGTGGCGCATGCAATCTATGAAGGTCGCGTGTTGTCGAAACGTTACCGTGCGGATGCGGCACGGATCATGCGCCGAAATTCTTCGTCGATGCTGCGCACGTCGTCGAGTACGAGCATTTGCGAAAATGGCGGAGGAGATTTGTTGATTGTTTCTGAAGGTTTGCTTCGAGCGGCCTCCAGGCCGAAGTTCGCGTAAAGGCGGATCCGCTTTGGGGCGGGATGAAGAGCTGCAAAGGGCTTCGCCGCTGACATCATTACCAGCGGTCCAGCCACTTCAAACCGAGTATCCGGCCGAACGCGTCCAACCTCACGAAGGATATGCTCGGCGAGTGGGCGCAAGCCTTTGGCCTCCGTTAGCAGGCCCTGGACGGTTTTATCCGGCGGCGCAGGGCTAGACGGCGTTACCACGAGCCGCTGACGAGATGGGGGTTCCTCATCGACGAGATCACGAATGGCCGTGGAGCGGGGCTGGATCCGCGCTGCGCTGCTATCGTCTCCATAAATCAGGCGGCCGCCGTTGTGATGGATGCGTTCGAGCCAGGATGCCCAAGAAAATTGGAAGCCCTGATGCCGGAGCCAGTCGATGATTTCGTTGCGTTCCGTATGCCCGCTTTGCGCGATGGCGTTCATCCAGCCGGCCAGATCTTTTCCGGTGTCCTCGGCGAGCCCAGAGATGAACTCCCGTTCCTTTTCGGCATAGGTTGCGGACATGGTATTCGGTTGTCAGATCCAGCGCCTCGATCGAGCTTTGTAGGCAAGGTACTGCTCGCCGAACGTCGCTTCGAGATGACGTTCCTCCGGGATGATTTGTAGCAACGTCACCGCTATAGCGAAGAGCAGTGCCGCTGCCACGAACCAAATTGAAAGCGTTATTTGCGCTCCATAGAGGAGCAGCAGAACTTCGCCAAGGTAAATTGGATTGCGGAACCTGACGTAAGGTCCGGTTGTCACGAGCTTCGTCGCCGGACGGTGAGGAAGATAGGTCGTCCGGTGCGCCCTGAGTGCCAAGAACGCGGATACGATCAGCAGGATTCCCAGCAACCCAAAGGCGATACCAATAAAGTGCGCTGGGAGATCGTCGAGCCCGGGCCAGGGCAGCGGAGTCACGGCCGTCAGAGCCTCGGCGATAACGATGGCGAGGGCGAAGAGAACGGGCGGCCAAGGGAATGTCGTCGCGGCAAGGGCCGCAATGGGTGGAAACGCCCGGTTGGTCATTACGTCAATCTACACTGAAAATACCCCGCGGTCAGGAGAGCCGACGCTTGCCACTCGCTAGTTTACTGAGGGGCCGGAGCAGGGGCCGCGCTTGCCGCCTTTGGCTTTTTGGGCGCGGGAATGGTTGGTGAAGGAACGTCGTCGATCTCATTTTTGCGAAGTTCGGCGTCAAGGTCGTAGCTTTTGCAACCTTTCTCAACGAGCCGCTGGTTATAAGTTCGCAGCTCGGCGACCTTTGCATCGTAATCGCCTTGCGGGTTCACGCCGTGCGACAGGTTCCCAAAGGTCGCTGCGAAACCTGTTTGTATTCCCCTGGATAAAGCAGATGCTTGATTGCGGTCTTTGAAGCCTCGCAACTCCATAACGCTCACCTGAATGCGTCCAGAAAGCTGCTTGCAGCTCAGCTTGTCGGCAGGAGCATCCTCCTTTTTCTTCTTCGCCAAAGCGGCCGATGGCATTGCCAGCGCTAGGCAGACTAAGACGTGGAGCAGGGATGGTCTCATGGTAGCTCACATGAACAGGACGGGATAACCGATATCACCAGCGGGGCAACCTCAAGGCAAACTCTGGGTACCGCAGACACTTGAGCGGCATTGACGCCGGTCGGCGAGATCGTATTGCTTTTCGGATCGGCGCTTGGCCGGGTCCATGATGTTCTCGCTTCGTGACAGGTAATCCAATGCGGAATCGTTGGCTGTGTGTCGTTCTCCCCCTGCTTGCGAGCGGAACGCCCACCTTTGCCCAAGATGACTTTCCAACCCACTTTGTGTGTGATTTCAACCAAGGCTATTCCTGGACCTATGACGCGGGGAAATTCCAGGCGGCTCCCCCGGCGGATCTGGCATTTGAAATTGGCGACGTCGACCTCGAGCGTCAGACGGCTTCCCTCATTGTAAAGGACAAACCTGCCAATGGGCTCAAGATCGTGAGAGCCATCAACGCCAATCATTTTCTGGAGGTCGTCAACGAGGGCTTTTTGAACCTCACGACGATCTATGACCGCGATCCGACGACGGGCAAGTATCCTGCTGTGCATTCACGGCATTTTGGACTGTTTGGCCAGCCCGTGTTCGCCCAATATGCGGGGACCTGTTCTGCGAAGAAATGATCAGTGTGGATAGCGGAGTTGCCCTTCAGCCGGAGCTGATGCAAAACGCACAGATGACATTGAACCTCGTCAAGCTTTGCGTCGGAGTTACCACGGTTGACGAGCTTGCAGCTTGGCAGACGAAACATCGTCGTCGCCGGAGCAAAGACGGTATCGATTGTGCCTATCATCGAACATTTCAGACGCCTAAGCGGCAGGCTGAGTTGCTGGAAGGCGGATCGCTCTATTGGGTGATCCGGGGCGTCATTCTCGTTCGGCAAAAGCTAATCGGCTTTGAGGATGGCGCCAAGGATGACGGTTCATCCTGCTGCAACCTGATGTTGGATCCTAAGCTGGTTTTGGTCCGACCGACGCCTCGGCGCGCTTTTCAGGGATGGCGTTATCTAGACGCAGCGGACGCGCCCGCTGACATTAAATCGGGTAAGAAGGATCAGACTGCGGCGATGCCGCACGAGATGCGCAAGAAGCTAGCGGATCTCGGACTCATCTGATCGCAACCGGCCGAGCCCATCATGTCCCGTCCCCCGTTCACCGCCACGATCGCGGCTCTCCCACGCTTGGTTCCCTTCGTCGGACCGGAGGCTATGGAGCGGTCACGTGGACGGGCTTTTCGAGCGCGACTTGGGGCAAACGAGAATATCTTCGGGCCATCGCCAAAGGCGATAGCCGTCATGCAAGATGCGGCGGCGGAGAACTGGAAGTACTCGGATCCTGAGAACTACGATTTGCGCGCGGCCATCGCCGAGCATCACGGTATCCCTATGGATTGCATCGTGGTGGGCGAGGGCATTGATGGATTGCTGGGCCTGACGTGTGCACTCTTTGTCGCGCCTGAAACCAATGTCGTCACCACCGAAGGGGCCTATCCCACGTTTAACTTTCACGTGCTCGCGCATGGGGGAAGGGTTCATGCGGTTCCGATGAGCAATTTCCGCGAGGATGTTCCCCGCCTCATCGAGACGGCGAAGGCGATCAATGCTCCGCTGGTCTATGTGTCCAATCCGAACAGTCCCATGGGGACATGGTGGACTGCAGGAGATGTCCAAAGCTTCATCGCGATGCTGCCACCGCAAACCCTGCTGGTCCTGGACGAAGCTTACTGCGACACCGCTCCCTCCGGAACGGCACCTCCTATTGACGTTTCAAACCCGCAAGTGATCCGATATCGCACTTTTTCGAAGGCCTATGGTCTCGCTGGTGCACGTATTGGTTATGCGGTGGCAGAACGGAGCACGATCGAGGCGTTCGACAAGGTGCGAAATCACTATGGCATCAATCGCGTTGGGCAACTCGGGGCGCGAGCAGCGCTTCTTGATCAGGAATATCTTGGGAATGTGGTCGCCCAGATCGCCGGGGCGAGAGACCGCATATCCGACGTTGCCGTCCGAAATGGATTTAAGGCTATCGCATCGGCGGCCAGTTTTGTTGCCATAGATTGTGGTCGGGATGGTTCGTTTGCGACGCGAGTGCTTCAAGGGCTTCTTGAGCGCGATGTCTTCGTTCGGAAACCCATCATCAAAGGTTTAGATCATTGCATCCGCGTTTCGTGCGGACGAGACGAAGATCTGGCCATCTTCAGCGATGCGCTCTCGGACGTACTGGCGACCGTTCACGCCTAGGTCACTCTCTTTCCCTGCGGCTGGCTCACGTCAGACTATTTCTTTTGTGCAGCCAGCGCCTCGATGCCGAGAAGAATGTTTGTGATCGCGGCTTCAAAAACGTCTTCGTCTCGGAGCCGGGCAAAGATCGGCAGAAGCTTCTTGGTCAGCGGCAGGTCATCTTGCTGTTCGATGTTTGCAAGCTCGGCTGCGCTCGGTTTGCTGAGGAGTCCCCCGATTTCGCCCGAACAGACGCCGAGGATCGCGGCATAGGTCGCAAAACCAAGGGCAGGGATCTCCTCTTCCGGTAATCCCGCGTCGAACAAAATTTTGTGCCATTCCTCCGCGACTTGCAGATCGCTAGGCCCGGTCGTCCAGAAGCGCAAAAGAAGCGCGAAGGCGTTAGGATGGCGCTTTGCAATCTTGCGATAAGTACGGGCAATCGCGACGAAGCGCTCCTGCCAAGGAAGAGAGCGTTGCGGCGCATGTACCTCGGCTTGCAGGCTATCGGCCACGGCGCGCTCGAGCCCTTCCTTGGAGCCAAAATGGTAGCTGAGAGTTGCCACATCGCAACCGATGGCGCGCGCCGCACAGCGAAGACTGAAACCCTCCAATCCCGCACGCTCTATTTCCATGAGCGCCGCTCGGACTAGGTCCGCCGCGATCAGCCCTCTTTGTCCCCGCGTGTGTCTCGCTTTCATCAGCGTTGAAATTGTCCCTTGCCCCTTAGCGCGTCAAGTATTATTCCAACACTGTTGAAATACGGGAAACCCGATGTCCGCCGCTTCAGACCGCGAATACAGCTCGCGCGAACGAGTCTTAAGCCTTGCTGCGATTATCTCCACGTCGTTTGGCGTGGGAATATCATTTGGCGTTGGGTTCCCGCTGACGGCGTTGACGTTTGAACTATGGGGTCAGCCGAGCTGGATGATCGGTCTGGCGGGTGCAGTGCCGGGTCTGGCCCTGCTGGTTACTCTTCCGATCGCGCCCCGCTTGATTACGATGGTCGGCCCGGTGAATGCGATCGCGAGCGGTTGCATCATCGGCGCGCTGGGTTTCTTGGCACTCGGCATTTTCCAGTCGCCTTGGGCGTGGATCGCCATCCGGCTCTTGATGAGCGCTGGCTTTGCGGTGCCGTGGCTCGCCGGCGAAACCTGGATCAATCTCGTCTCGCAGGAGGAGACAAGGGGACGCGTCATCGCCATCTACGCGATCGGCTTCTTCTCCGGTTACGCCATTGGCCCTGTGTTTCTACAGGCGCTCGGGATCGTCGGCCCTGGGCCGTTCATAGCCGGTGCGGCTCTCACAATCCTGTCAGGGCTGCCAATCCTATTCGGGCGAAAACTGGCTCCGGCCTTTCAGCATGACACGCGCCACGATATTCTTTCGGCGCTGAGGTCGGCGCCCATCGCCATGATTTCTGCTTTTATTGGCGGGTTCTCCGAAGTCACCATTTTGTCTCTCATTCCCACGGTGGCACTGGCCGCGGGTTGGAGTCAGGATCCGGCTCTTGCGCTGTTGACGATCACGACGGTTGGAGGCGTGGTGCTGCAGTTGCCCCTTGGGTGGCTGTCCGACAAGGTTTCCCGCTTCTCTTTGACAATCGTGTCGATCGGCATTTTCATTCTGCTCGCACTGGCTTTGCCCTTTGCCCTGCGCGATACCACCGCCGCGGTTGTGACCGCCTTTATGATCGGCGGTGTTATCTTGGGCTTCTACGCCTTCGGCTTGGCGATCATCGGCGATGGCAAACAAGGCGACCTGGCATCGTTGAACGCCGCTTACATCATGATGTATCAGTGCGGCGCTCTGGTTGGCCCGGTTTGCGCGGGAGCCGCGATGACCAATCACCCGATATGGGGGTTCGTTGCGCTCGTGATCGTGATCATGCTGATTGCTGCGATCGCGTTGTTTGTCTTCAAATTCCGCGAGCGGTCGTAGGGGCCCGCGCAATTTTTGCCCGCGCAGCACACGCGGTTTCGAACGCGAGACCATGGTTAATAGTTTGTTTGCGTCCGTCTGCTAGTTTCGCACAAGCTACAACACCCTCTTGCGTTCGCGATTGCCATGTTCCTTCGCTCGATCCTCTCATTCTTTTCCGTTCTGGCTTTCGGTGTGATGACAGCCGCTGCAGGCTTGGCGGTGATGCCCTGGATCTCGGGTCATGTGCCGGAGAACGTGCGGGCGCTAGCTCAAGGTTTGCAGTTTGAATCCGTTGCCGTGGGGATGGCTTTGGGCCTTACGCTCGGCGCGATCGGACGTTGCAACTGGTCGGATATCCCCCGCAGCATCGTCACTTGGTTTCTCGTGAGAGAGCAGAAGTTTTTCTATTATGCGCTGATCGCCGTTTGTGGCGGCGTGCTGATCTTTTACTGAGGCCCTCATGAAAAGAGGCGGCCCGAAGGACCGCCTCTGAGTGTCAATCTCGCGATCAAGAAACGTCAGACCGAGTAGTACATGTCGTACTCGACGGGATGGGGCGTCATCTCGTAACGCATGTTCTCTTCCATGCGCAGCGCGATGTAGGCGTCGATCATGTCATCGTTCATGACGCCGCCAGCCTTCAGGAAGTCACGGTCCTTGTCGAGGTTGTCGAGCGCTTCGCGGAGCGAACCGGAAACGGTCGGGATCTTGGCGAGCTCGGCAGGTGGCAGATCGTATAAGTTCTTGTCCATCGCCGGGCCGGGATCGATCTTGTTCTGAATGCCGTCGAGGCCGGCCATCAGCATCGCAGTGAACGCAAAGTATGGGTTTGCGCCCGGATCGGGGAAACGGATCTCGATACGCTTCGCCTTCGGGCTCGAGACGTGAGGGATGCGGCACGATGCAGAACGATTGCGTGCCGAATAAGCCAGCAGCACAGGCGCTTCGAAGCCGGGTACCAAGCGCTTGTACGAGTTGGTCAAGGGGTTGGTGAAGGCATTGATCGCCTTCGCGTGCTTCAAGATTCCGCCAATGTAGTGCAGGCACATCTGCGAGAGATCGGCATACTTGTCGCCGGCGAACATTGGCTGACCGCCCTTCCAGATCGACTGGTGGACGTGCATGCCAGAGCCGTTGTCGCCGTAAATCGGCTTCGGCATGAAAGTTGCCGTTTTGCCGTAGGCCTGAGCGACGTTGTGCACGACATATTTATAGATCTGCATGTGATCGGCCATTGTGATCATCGGACCGAACTTCACGCCGAGCTCGTGCTGAGCTGCCGCCACTTCGTGGTGGTGTTTTTCGACCGCAACCCCCATTTCCGAGAGAACAGAAAGCATCTCGGAGCGAATGTCCTGGGCGCTGTCGATCGGCGGCACCGGGAAATAGCCGCCCTTTACGCGCGGGCGATGAGCGAGATTGCCAGACTCTACGATCGCGCCGGAATTCGACGGCAGTTCGCTTGAGTCGACCTGATAGCCAACCGCATACATCTCGGTTTCGAACCGAACGTCGTCAAAAATGAAGAACTCTGCTTCAGGGCCGAAGTAGACTTTGTCGCCAATCCCGAGCGACATCATGTAAGCCTCGGCCTTCTTGGCGATCGAGCGTGGGTCGCGCTCGTAGGGTTGGCCGGTCGAAGGCTCTAGAACGTCGCAGAAGATTGCGACGGTCGTCTGTGCGAAAAAGGGGTCGATGTGAGCCGTGGACGCGTCGGGCATCAGCGTCATGTCTGATGCTTCGATCGATTTCCACCCAGCGATCGAAGATCCGTCGAAGGCATAGCCGTCCGTAAACACGCCTTCGTCGACAGTGCTGACGTCAGCCGTCACGTGCTGCATCTTGCCTTTGGTGTCCGTGAACCTAAAGTCCACGAACTTAGCTTCCTTGTCCTTGATAAACTTCAGGACGTCATTTGCATTCTTCATAGACACTCCCCTGTCTAGGCATTCGCACCACTCACGCGTGCCAAGTCGTTTGGCCGTTCAGGCCGGTTCATGCGTGATCGAGTTTCGTTCGCTTTTTTTATCAGATGGCATCGCGGCCGGATTCACCGGTCCGGATGCGAATAGCGTCTTCGATGGACGAGATAAAGATCTTACCGTCGCCGATCCGACCAGTTTTGGCGGCCTTTTGGATGGACTCGATCGCCTTGTCCAGCATGTCATCGCTCAAAACGACTTCGATCTTCACTTTCGGCAGGAAGTCGACGACGTACTCGGCGCCCCGATAGAGTTCGGTATGACCCTTTTGACGCCCAAAGCCCTTAGCTTCGATGACCGTTATGCCTTGCAAGCCGATTTCTTGTAGCGCTTCTTTGACTTCATCGAGCTTGAAGGGCTTTATAATCGCTTCGATCTTTTTCATTTTAGCCCCTTAAATCTTGGACAGCATGCCATTGGAAACCCACGCTCGCCCAGCCGCCCATGGCTAGCAGAGGCCGTGCCACCTGCGACGTTCTTGAGAAACATCACATATGTCATTGGCTTAGCAGGTCGATGCGGGTTCATAGCGGGTCATGGCTCACTTAATAAGCCTTAAAATGGTGCGGGTTGCGCAATTTTTGTGCGGAAATTTGTGCGCCGGCGGAAAATGGGACGAGGACGCTGAATTTAGAGGCAGTCCTGCGAGCTTAAAAAAATCCGGGATGCGGAAATGAATGAACTTCTCACTGCCGAGCAGTCGGGAGAGGCGGACCGGTTGGCAGCCAAGGCCGGAATTGCCGGCATCGATCTCATGGAGGCGGCAGGCAAAGCCGTCGCCGATGTTGCCAAAACACTGACGCGCGGTCCCGATACCCGGATTGCAGTACTTTGCGGTCCCGGCAACAACGGAGGGGATGGCTTTGTCGCTGCCCGGTATCTGCGCGACATCGGCTTCGACGTCCGGCTCTTTCTTCTGGGCGATCGAAATGCACTTCGGGGCGACGCGGCCGAGATGGCGCGGCGTTGGCCGCTGCCAGTTCGGCCAGCATCTCCGGACGCTCTACAGAGTATGCATCTTGTGGTTGATGCCTTGTTCGGCGCGGGCCTTTCGCGCCCGCTGGAAGGGGCGGCCGCCGAGCTCGTGACAGCCGTAAATGCCAGCCGGTTGCCCGTCGTGGCAGTGGATGTTCCAAGCGGTCTTGATGGAACGACAGGTGAGGTGCGCGGAGTCGCGGTTGAGGCGCGCCGCACAGTTACATTTTTCCGCAAAAAGCCCGGGCACGTGCTGTTGCCGGGACGCGAGCTTTGCGGTGAGGTCATTGTCGCAGATATCGGGATTCCAGAGAGCGTCCTCACCACGCTGAAGCCTGATCTTCATGAGAACGATCCGGCTCTTTGGATGAAACACTTCAATTGGCCCAAGAGCGGGGGGCACAAGTATAAGCGAGGGCACGCAGTGGTGGTGTCAGGCCCCGCTCTGCAAACAGGGGCGGCCCGATTGGGGGCACGTGGCGCTCTGCGAATTGGCGCAGGTCTGGTGACTTTGGTCGGAAATGCCGCCGCGACCGCGATCATGGCAACGCAAGTCACCTCCGTTATGGTTCGATCGGTTTCCGGTGCCGCCGGGCTTGCTGAGTTCTTGCGAGATACGCGCCGGAACGCTGTGTTGATTGGGCCGGGAGCTTCGGTCGGCAAGGATACGGCAAACGACGTTCTAGCAACCCTGAAGTCATCGGCTGCAGTAACGCTCGACGCCGATGCGCTGACATCGTTCACGACGTCCGATGAGGGCGAGAGAAGCGATAGCGGAATGGGGTTTCTCGCGCGGAATGGAGATCTGTCGCCGCGGGCCGAGACGTTGTTTGAAGCAATTCGAGAGCGGTCTCAACCAGTCGTCATGACCCCACATGAGGGCGAATTTAAACGTTTGTTCGGTGTGCTTAGCGGTTCCAAGGTGGAGCGGGCGCGTGAGGCGGCAAAGCTTTCCGGCTCGGTGGTCGTCTTGAAGGGCGCTGACACAGTCGTAGCCGCCCCGGATGGCCGCGCAGTCATCAACTCGAACGCGCCACCTTGGCTCGCCACAGCCGGCTCTGGCGATGTCCTGAGCGGATTTGTAACTGGCCTGCTTGCACAACGCATGCCGGCATTCGAAGCAGCGTCCGCAGCGGTCTGGCTACACGGTGCAGCGGCTGAGGCGTTCGGAATTGGGCTGATCGCCGAGGACCTCCCTGATGTCCTGCCTGGCGTTCTTCGGAAACTCCAAAAGTTGAATTCTTGATGGCTAGTTCTCTCAGGCGCCGAGGTGAGACGACGTCCTTCCAACCTGTTTCAGTTGGTCATCGGCGTGAAGAAATGCTTCGACTTCAGGTGTTGCCGGAGGACTGACCTCCGACACGCCCAAGAGGTTCATGAGACGCGAAATCTCGACGAACTTCTTTTCCTTGCGGTCGTAAAGGCCGCCTTTGAAAAGCGCTCGCGCCGAGGTCTGCCCGTCTCGAGGACCGCCATCGAGGACGAAAGTCTGTTCCATTACGACGAGATTTGTCCCCCAGCACAGAAGACGCGTCTCAAGCCGGAACTTCTGAAACAGGCGCAACTCGCGCTGAAATCGGACCGTCACGGCGCTGGCGATAGGCGTCCAGCGATAACGTAGAACCTGTCGCCAAAGGTCAGAACGGACCATTACATCGAGACGGCCAAGATCCATCAGGGTCAAGTAGCGGCCATTGTTCATATGGAATGAAATGTCGAGATCGTGAGGCCAAACACTGAAGGTCAGAGCCGATCCGTCGCTCGGCAGCGTCAGACGTCCCCGACGGCGCGCCGTTATGAGCACCCAAAGCAATCGGAACCAAAGGTTCATGGGTCAAAATCCATTGGACACGGTGACAGACCTAGGATCGCTTTACCCAAGCGTCAATTGGACGGTCCGACGCGAGCAGAGTTGTCGATTAAACGTCCCCGGGCCACAATGGCGCGCTAATATTCGATCTCTGGAGATTTGATTCTGACGGGCTTAAGAGGTTTCGCCGCTCTATGAACGGTTTGCGAATTTTGCCGGTCGCGCTTGTTCTGTTGTCGCTTGTCGGCGCGGCCCCCGCTTTGGCGGATGATCCAATCGCGGTGCCAGCGCCCGTTCCATCTCCGACGCCGGGCGAAGAGGGAGCTGCGCAGCTCATTCGAGGCGATGTCGCGAAAGCAGTGGCAGCCTATACGCTAGCTCTCAAGGATACGGGCCTCCCGAACGACAGGCGCGCAGCGATCTTGAACGATCGCGCCGTCGGCAATGTGCGCCTCGGGGAAACAAAAGCCGCGCTCGACGACTACAACCGCGCCATCGAATTATTTCCGGAATACCCGGTTGCCTACAACAACCGCGGTAACCTGCTGTTAGCGCTTGGACAGCTCGGCGAGGCGATCAAGGATTTCGATCGCGCGCTCGCTCTGGCTCCCGGCTACGCGGCCGCATATTCGAACCGCGGCAATGCCAAGATGAGAATCGGAAAATCAGATGAGGCATTGGCCGATTTCACGCGGGCCGTCGAACTCATGCCGGCGAGTGCTCCTCCCCTATCGGGGCGTGGGCTCGCCTATCTAGCCGTTGGTAAGCCGCACGCGGCCGTCCGAGATTTCTCGCGCGCCGTAAGCGCCGATGCCCGCTTTGCCTCCGCCTATCGGAACCGGGCTGAAGCGCGCATGTCGATCGGGCAGCGCGACGACGCAATCGAGGACCTCTCACGCGCGATCGCGTTCGATGCCAACAATGGTGAACTCTACGTCGTGCGCGGATACGCGTATCTTCTGGCGGGCAATACGGCCTCGGCCATCAAGGATTTTGCGCGCGCCATCGAACTCGATCCCAAATCGAGCGCCGCCTACGAGGGGCGTGGTCTTGCAAATGGCATCGCCGAAGCTTTCGATGATGCTTACGCGGATCTGAACAGGGCGATCGCGCTGGATCCGCGCTCAGCGGTTGCCTTCGCATTCAGAGCGTACGTGTATAAGCAGAATGGCCAGCCTGACATCGGCGCGAAAGACGTGGAGACGGCGATCAAGCTCGATCCCGACTCGCCCGAGGCGCTTTGGGCGCGGGGAGAAATTGCCGAAGCCAACGGACAAGCCGATACCGCGATCGCCGACCTGCGTCGCGTGCTGCAGATCAGGCCGAGTTGGCAGTTCGCTTCCGACGCGTTGAAGCGGCTTGGGGCATCATCGGATGATGTTGAGGACAAGCCCGACCCATCGCTCGACATCGAACGGTGGCACGTGGTCTTGCATGGAACGGATTATTTCGCGACCAGTGACGATTACCCCCAAATCCGGGTGCCGCTGGAGATGACAGGCCAAGGTCTGCCGAAGCTTCTCGCGTGGGAGCCGCAGAAGCCGCCTTACGCGGGCTATGGTATTTTGCGATTTGCTGGTGGCCAGGTTCAAGGAAAGAACGGCGTTGAAGAAACTGAATCGGCGGCGATCGTCGACATCAACGCGGCAAAGGTTTTGGCGATAGAACCACATCGACAGGGCAGCCGCGTCGCGACTTGGTCATGGGACGGCGATCGCCTGCAAATTGCCAGTGTCGACGGCGTTACGGACGAATATCAGCTTCGGCCGGTGAATGTTGCCGTCGTTGGAAACCGCGATCAGACCTACAGCGGCGATTCGGCTGCCCGGCAGGAGCGCCGTCGGTACAAGCCCAAGTCGATATTCGAGTTTTTATTCGGAAACTGATCTGAGCGCAGTGTGCATCCGTAACAGGAGCATGAGCGCCAATCCCGTCATCGTGTGGTTTCGAAACGATCTTCGCCTCCACGATCATCCCGCTTTGACTGCTGCGGTGAAGTCCGGCACGCCCCTCGTTCTTGTCTACATTCTCGATGATGACGCGGCTGGGCATTGGAAGCTTGGAGGGGCGTCGCGATGGTGGCTAGCCAACAGCCTCGATGCTCTCGCGAAAGACATTGAGCATCGCGGTGGGCGACTGCTTTTACGGCGCGGTGAAACTTCAAATCAACTGCAGCGGCTCGCTGAGGAAACGCATGCGTCGGCGATCTATTTCACGCGCGGGTATGAACCGTCTGCAGTCGCGCTCGAGAGCCGATTGCATTCGGCGTTTGCGAAAACTCAAGTGGCGCTCAAACGATATGGGGGGCGCCTAATCCGCGAACCCGAGGAGTTGCGAACCGCCGCCGGCAAACCATTTCAAGTCTACAGCCCGTTTTGGCGGGCTTTCACCAGTGATCTCTTAGTGGCGAAGGAGTTGTCGGCGCCGCGGCGGCTGGTGCCACCGGCGGAAGCCGTCGCTTCCGAGAAATTGACTGATTGGAACCTTTTGCCGTCAAAACCGGATTGGTCCAGTGGACTGGCTGATACGTGGGTGCCTGGTGAAGAGGGCGCGCGATCGCGTCTCAAGACGTTCGCCGCTGGCGCGCTGGCAACCTATGCACAGTCGCGCGACCGGCCGGATCAATGCGGGACCTCGCGGCTTTCACCGCATCTCGCATTCGGTGAGATATCTCCCGCTGCATGCTGGCGCGCGGCAGTTCACGCGCAGCATGAGAAAGAACTGGGCGAGAAATCGGTCGAGACCTTCATGAGGGAACTTGTCTGGCGCGAGTTCTCGTATTCGCTTCTTTTTCATCTGCCCGAAATGCCCGAGAAAGCCCTGAGGACTGAATTCTCAGCGTTCCCTTGGCGGAACTCTGCAGCAGATCTCAAAGCTTGGCGGAGAGGAGAAACCGGATACCCGATCGTCGATGCCGGGATGCGCGAGCTTTGGTCCACAGGCTACATGCACAACCGGGTGCGAATGATTGTTGCTTCTTTCCTAACGAAGCACCTGCTCTTGCATTGGACCGAGGGCGAAGCTTGTTTTTGGGACACGCTGGTCGATGCGGATCTCGCTAACAACTCTGCCAGCTGGCAGTGGGTCGCGGGATGCGGTGCAGACGCGGCTCCTTATTTCCGAATCTTTAATCCTATCCTGCAGGGACAGAAGTTCGATCCAGAAGGCAAGTACGTGTCGAAATGGGTGCCGGAGCTTGCGCGCCTTCCTGCAAGTGAACTTCATTCGCCTTGGGCCGCTAGCGTGAGCGCGCTGCAGCGCGCGGATGTGAAACTCGGAAAAACCTATCCGGAGCCCATTGTCGATCATCAGATCGCGAGGGAGCGAGCATTGAAAATCTATCAGAATTTGCCGCGCAGCACTTCATGAGGCACGCAAGGTGTGCCTAGCCAACGCGCGTGAGCACAACCTCCCGAGCACAAATTCGGAAACGGTTTCGTAAGCTCATTGAAGAGTATAGCTGTACGGGCTGCGAATTATTGGTAATTTCCATTAACGCTCCGGTGTCATTCGCCGTAGTATTCAATCACTGAAGTATTGCGTAGGGAGTTCACTAATGTTGCGGGCAATTGCGTTGGCGGCGACGTTCGTCGTTGCCGTTCCTTCTATTTCGGCCTTTGCCGAGCCGAACGGCAATTCAGCTAGCGGAGCGTCGACCACCTCGACGGAATCTGGGACTACGACCTACTTCGGAAAATCGTCTGACCCGAAGGAGGCTCAATCTCCGTCCAAAGGCGCTGCCGCCGCGAAGACAGAGCCGGTGGTCAAGCCTCGCCCACTGCCGCCGACGCTTACTGCGTCCGTCGACCTTTCGCGACAAACAATGACCGTGTCAGTGAATGGCGAGCCGCGCTACCGATGGACGATCTCCTCTGGCGCGTCGCAGTATCCGACGCCCACCGGGAGCTTCTATCCACAGTGGACGTCTAAGATGTGGTACTCGAAAAAATACGACAATGCTCCAATGCCCAACGCCGTCTTTATCAATGGTGGCGTGGCGGTTCACGGGACCTACCACCTGGCCGCACTCGGCATGCCCGCATCGCACGGCTGCATTCGTCTGGCGCCGGCGAACGCCAAGACGTTCTACAATCTGGTGCAGCAACATGGTCTGCAGAGAACACGTGTAACTGTCCACGGCCGACCCAACTATCGGGACGCGGTTGCGAGCCGCCGCGACTCGCGTCGCGATTACGACTACGCGAACAATGACGCAGGCTGGTTTTGGGGCGCTAGCGCGAGCGATGATCTCGATGCGCGCGAACTGCGAAAGCGAGATCGTAAGGGATACACGTACGTCTACATCGACGGTAAGCGTACGAAGGTCTATCGGCGCAAGGATGGCCAGTATGTCCTGAAGGACGGTCAGAAGCGCCGGCGTTATTCGCAGACAAGCAGCAATTACAGTGCGAACTAAAAGAAAGGCCCGGTGTCCCGGGCCTTTCTTTTGTTTATATCAAAATGGATTCCAGGTCGGCTGCTCGGTGAAGCGAAGATAACCGACATTCGCGCCGAGACGCATGCCTACGCCCGATCTGATCGGGGCCATGATCACGGGGCCGCCCTTCAGCAGCGTCAGGCCGACTCCGCCGACAAAATACGCAGATCCGTCGATGCCGGTGAAGTTCCTAAATATCCCATCGGGCGTATCCATGCGATAGATGAGAAACAATGTGCGTGAGCCCGACGCGCCGAGATCGGTGCCTAAAGAAGGGCCGTGCCAATAGACCGGCCGCGTGCCCGACATCGAACGCATATAAAGCGTACCTTGGCCAAATCGCAGCCCAGCGAGGAACGCCCCGCCGCCCTCATACCCGAGTACGTAAGCGGTAGGTCGTCCTGACTGCTTGAAGGCATGTTCAATAACCGCTGCGAGGTTGGTCGAAACGGCGCCGAAAAACCCTCGCGTCGCGTCGCGGATTTCGTCGATCGTGTAACCCTCTTCCTCGGGCGGCGGAAGCTGAGGCATCGGTTCTCTCATCGCCACTGGAGGAGGCGGTGACTCATCGGGCTTGGTGTGGGTTGCCCAACCCTCGTTGGGTTTGGAAGGCGCTTTCGGCTGGGCTACCGCCGCGGGCTTCTTTGGCGCTGGTGGCGGAGCAGGGGTGACGGGTGGTGCGACCGTAGGCGACGGCGTTGGAGCAGCGGCCTGACGGGATGACGGATTGTTCTGCTCAGCCTGGGCAATTTTCTCGTCCAGCCGCTTCAGCATGTAGTCTGATTTGGCTTTGACGATCGTGTTGAGCTCAGCGGCAGCCGCTTTCACTTCGTCGAGCTTGGCGCAATCGGGCTGAGTTCCCTCAGGTACTCGTCCGAGCGAGTCAACACGCAGCAGCAGTTCGCTGCTCTTCTTGTCGAAGTCTTCGAGCTTGGAATCCTGGATCGCGTCCAGGGCAGAATTCTCATAATCGGAATCGCTCAGTTTGAGCGCTTCCTTGTACCGCTTCAAACGCTCCTGCAGCTTCGGCTGAGCCTCCAGCGTCAGGGCTCGCAGGCTGGCACCCGATTGGTCCACTGCATCTGCAAACTCTTTCGACGTGCAGGTTGCCGCCTCTGCTATCTGAACGTTCGCGAAACTCGCTAGAGCGAAAGCGAACATTTTAAGCGACGATCGCATGGCATTGCTGCTCCAGTGGTTTGCTCACGCCCCATAGATGAGTCGAGATGAACGAGAGCAAACGATTGCCGACTGCCTCAGGGCAGGGATTTCGATTTGGCGGCGAGGCGCGCCATAAAGCGTGGCACATCAACAATGATGCGTGTGTGAACGCCAGAACCAATGGTTTCGATACCGTCATTTGCGGAGACGTCGAAGCTCACTTTGCGGCCATCGATCGCTGTAATGACAGCCGTGGCCGTGACCGTCGCTCCAATCGGGGTGGGCGCGATGTGCTTGACATCGAGATGAACGCCGAGGCTTTGATGGTCTGCCGGCAAACAGTTCCGTAAACAATCTACGGCGGCTGCTTCCATAGCGGCAACCATCATCGGACTGGCAAACACGGGTACATCTCCACTGCCGACGTGGGTAGCGAGGCGATTCTCGGTAACTGGAAAGCGCGCCGTGCCTTTCAACCCCACGACCAGTTTTGAAAAGTCAGCCATCAGCGTGCTCCCTGCAACCTGAAACGGCCCATAAGGGCTACTCACGGTCTGAGCAATAGCTTCGCTGGTCGCGCTAGGCGCCGTTAACCACAAGATGACCGGACGTGTACAAGTCTGCCATCCTTGATTAGCTCATTTTTGCATTTGGTAAGGTCAGTGGCGTCGCGAGTAGTCGGAGGGGCCGTGTTACGTCGCGTTCGCTGGTTCTTGGTAGCCTTTTCGACCGTGATGGCCCTCGCGCCGTTTTCGGGAATTATCGCTGCGACGGCCCTAGCCTGGTTTCTCGGCTGTGAGATCAACGACGTCACTGTGGAGCGTTGCACAGGTTTCGGCGCGGACCTTTCACCTGCCGTATCCGGCCTGTTGACGACGGCAAGTCTTGGCTGGGTTTCTTACAGCATCTTGCTCGTGGTGCTGGTGTTGTGGGCCAGCGGCGAGGCAATCATCGGTGCGTCCTCGTGGTGGGGACGCATGCGCTCATCGGGGAACTTAGGGGCGGGAGATTTCGATCAAGCCGGGGACCGCTGATCCTGACGGGCCGATTTCGGATAATGCGGCGGCGCAGCTTTCGTCGGCAACGACTTTACACTGACCGGAAGCGTCGTCCTGCACGCAATGTTTCACTCGGGTCCAGGCTTCGTAGATCTTCTTTTCCTGCGAACTGAATTCGGCGAGTTTGGCATCCGTGTATACCGACGGCAAAACGTTGGCCTTCTCCGTCAATTTCGCGCCGGGGCAGGTTTCTGAGGCGCCCAAAGCCTGGCCGTAGCGAGACCCGATGTCGTAAGGCGTCAAGTTCGTTGCGGCGATCGCCGCCCTCGTCGTGGTCAGAACGTCCTTTGCAGGTTCGGTCGCAAAGGCTGCTTGGCCAAACAGCACCGACCCGCCGATGGCGCAGCATGTGGCCCAATAGCCTATCCTTGGCACGCGCAACACTCCTTCTACATGATGATTGTAACGGCAATTCGTGAGCCACCAAGGGCAGTCGCACCCGCGTAACTTGTCCACTTGCTGAAGCTGCAAGCACGTGCTGGGCTTATACTTTTTCGTAAGTACAATCGATTTGCATTCCCGCAAATCAGCCGACCTCATATACCCTATCCGAGCTAATTTTCGCCCGAGTGCAACTTGCACCTTTCAGCCGGCCTGCGAGTGGCGGTACATTTTCGCTATGGGTCGCTTGCTCAAGCGCCGTCCTAGGAGAGACCTCACATGATCCCACGTAGTTTGGCATTTGCGGCTGCGCTCGCGGCTATCAGCTTTGCGGGCAGTGGCCCGAGCTTTGCTCTAACGTCCAAGGAGTGCAGCGTGAAGTATCAGGCGGCGAAATCTGCCGGTACGCTGAACGGTCAGACGTGGAACGACTTCAGAAAGAAAGAATGCTCTGGGGCGGATGCGGCGCCTGAGGAGAAGGCTGCTGCCAAGACCGAACCCACGCCGGCCGCAACAGCCGCGGTTTTTCCGAAAGCAATCGATCCGAAGTACTCGAAAGAAACTGCTGGCAAAGCCCGGATGCACACGTGCCTTGATCAATATAAGGCCAACAAAGGAAATGGCGGCAACGGCGGCCTCAAATGGATCCAGAAGGGCGGTGGCTACTACAGCCAGTGCAACGCCGCGTTAAAGAAATAAGCGCGCGGCAAGGTCTATCAAAGATCAAACGGCGAGATCTGCATCTCGCCGTTTTTTTAATACCCGGAGGTCAAGCTCAGCGCTTCATTTCCCGATCCCGCTGCCACGAGAGAAACAGCACGGTCACCAAGGACGTCAGCAGCATTGTGCCCAAAATGGCGGGCTGGCGCATGAAGGACTGCCAAACGTTGAAGCCTTCGATCCATCCGCCTCGATTGGTCAGCACGTTGTTCAAAACGAGGATTACGAAGGCCACGATCGAGGTCAGTCCTGTGGCGATGACGGCTTCTACAAACCGCTTGGTCAGTCGGGGTACCGATATCGAGTTGCGGCCAATAGCGAGTTGAGTCCGGTCCGACGACATGGTTCGCTCCATTGTTGCTTAAGCGAGGGGCCGGCGATCGCTTCGGAGCCCCGGATTTATTCTCCCTTTCTACCAGATTCGCGCCCTGAACGTGGCATGGGAGAGGCATAGGCGAACGATGCGTTGTTATAGGCGGGACGAGCTTTTCCGCTCTGTTTCGCAAGAACTCGCTCACCATATCGCAAGTCAGGAACGGCTCTCCGGCGCGATTTGGGTTATGCGTGGTGGGGTGTCTTCGCAGTGCCTGTCCGCCCGATGTTTGAAAGTTCAATTATGAAAGTAGCTGCAATACTGTTCCTGACCCTGGCGGCGCTTGGCCTTGGCGGGCTACCCGCGTCGGCGCAGACGATTTTCGACGTAGAACACGCGCGGGCAAACTATCGGGCTGGGATCGCAAGCTCTTCAGACTTCGAACTCCTGCGCCGCTACGGACGGCCGAGCGGCTATTATCGGCAGTATGGTCCTCCGCCTCCGCGCCGGATCGATCTTAGGCGTCCTTGGCGGTACGATCGCTGACCGGTCGCGTCCCTAGGAAACGCGCTGTTGAAATGCCGTCGCCGCCGCTGGCGCGCGTACTTTACCTTCGTGGATGAAATAGACGAACACGTCGCGTGGCTGACGCGCGGGTTCATGCGCCGGGTCGATGATCGGCAGGTCGTCAGGCGCCCCGCCGCTTGCCCAAACCTTGGCGCGCTCCGCCCATTTGTCCAATGCCTTCGGCTTATATGCCGTCGGAATCGTATCCTCTCCAGTTTGAAGGCGCGCGTAAATGAAGTCGCTCGTCACATCCGAGATCGCCGGATAGGTGGCATGGTCGGCAAAGACGATACCGATCGATTTCTTGCGGGCCAGTCCAACGAACTCGGGAGTGCAGAACGAGGGGTGACGGACCTCGACCGCGTGCTTCAATACGACGCCCGCCGATTTTTGCGGAAGCAAGTCGAGGAAGGCGCCAAAATCGGCTGCATCAAACTTCTTGGTCGGTGCGAACTGCCAGAGCAGGGGGCCTAGTTTTTCAGCGAGTTCGGTGACACCTGAAGCGACGAAACGCTCGATCGACTCTCCCGCTTCCGCGAGGACCCTCCTGTTTGTGGCGTAACGCGGACCTTTGACCGTGAAGATGAAGCCAGGGGGCGCTTCATTCGCCCAGTTTGCGAACGTGGAAGGTTTCTGCGTTCGATAATAGGTCCCGTTGATCTCAATCGTGGCAAGATGGTGGCTGGCGTAATGCAGTTCTTTCGAATGCGGCAAACTCTGCGGATAAAACACGCCGCGCCAGGGTTCGAACGTCCAGCCGCCGATACCGGCGCGAATCGCACCGCTTCCGACCGTCTTACTCTTACGCGCCATGGTTGCATCCTGGGTGCGGCCGGTGTGAGGTTATCCAGCGATTCGCCATAATTCTGAGGATGCTCACGTTTTTTCCCGCGACTACCAGGCGCATACACAGATATTCGTGAGCACGACATCTCGGCGTTTTTTCGCCGATCATTTATCGTTGTTGGTGGCGCTAGGGGCAAGCGCCGGACACTTAGACGGTTGGGAACAAGCTTAAGTACATGACTGCCGAGAACGTGGGGCAAACGGCCGGTCTTTCGATCGCGGGCTTCGCACATTGGAGCGCTGGGACGACCAAGCGCGAGCGCAACTTCTACATAGCGCTTGCGGTGGCTGCCTTGCTGCACGCGTCTTTCTTCATCAGTGCGGCCCAGAATGGCAGCAGCGCCAAGCGTCTCGGCAGTGAAAACGGCGCAGACGATGCTATCAGCGTCTCGTTGGTGACGGAGCAGGATCTCAATAGCAAGGTCACGTTCGCCGACCAGGTGTCTCCCCCGCCGGGTCCAGTCGCACCCACGCAGCAGGAAGAGAAAGCCAAGCCGCAGCAACAGCCTCAAGAGCAAAAACCGCCAACGCCGCCGCAGCCCGAGCAGGCAAAGCAGGAGCCGCAGCCACCTCAGCCGGAGCAGCCGCCACCGCAAGAAACGCCGCAGCAACAGGAGACTGCGCAGCCCGATTTGCCTCAGGATGTCGATCCGGCGAAGCCTGAGCCAAAAGACGTGGCCAAACCGGACGATACGGCACCTGATAGCCAGCCTCCGGATCTATTCTCTCTGCAAAATGATGATCCGACCAAGATGCAGAGCGCGAACGAGCCCAAGCCAAAGCCTCAACCGAAGCCTGAGCCAAAGCACGAACCGAAAAAGCCGAGCACCACCAAGCAGGCGAACAAATCTTCGGCCAAGGCGCAAAAGAAAGTCGCCGCGCTCGATTTCTCTACCCAGGCGCTCGCTCCAAGCTTTAGCGGCGGTGGCGGAGCCGCGGCTTTTCAGCGGCCACCAGGGATTACGCGCTCGGGATTGAATGATGCGTTCGCACGGGCGGTGATCCGAGCACTGCAACAGACCATGCCGCAGCTCACAAACACACTTGGGCGCGTGACGGTCAGGATACTGCTTTCGGAAAGCGGGAATGTCGTCGACGTAAAGCTGCTCGCCGGATCCAAAGATTCGTCGCTAAATCAGGACGTCGTTTTTGCAGCTAAGCAAACCAGCTATCCGATCCCACCCGCGGGCTCGAATTTAGCTGACCGCACATTCATGGTGACCTACATCTACGATTGATGCTCAGGCCACTCTGACCGCAGCGCACGTGGCGCGCGATCCGCATCAAATTTTGCTAGTTGATGGGCTATATACCGGCGACGATCTCGCTGGCGTGGGTTGCCGAAGAAACGACTAGTCCAACGAGCGTCAAAATCAGGAGGGCGAGGAGAAAGGTCACGTCGGTCTTTTCGGCCATGATCGCTCCAGATAAACGACGATGCGGCAGCCAATCTGCCGATCGATTATCCTGGGCGCGATCCCGACGTTTCTTATGATCTTTCCTGGAGCGTACGGGCGACTCAGACCGACCCACAACCGTCAAATTGAAGCAGCGACGCCGTTAGTCGGAACGCGTGGCGGCGTTGCTGCAGCTGGTCACTTCCTTAGTGCTGATCGCCCGTCGAAGATGTCGCCGAGGTACCGCCGAGCTTCATCGGAGTATACTCCGGTGTTTCGCGACGGCAGGCGCCGAGTGCGAGCGCAGCAATGCAGATTCCGAGTGCAGCGTATTTCATTTTCATCTCCCACCGTGAGGATTGTGTCGCAGAACTTCAACCTGTGCGACGACTAACGTGGGAATGCTGAAAGCTGTTCCTTAAGGCGACAGCCTACCTCCCGTTCGAATTCGCGGCGTGTGCCGGCCGCAACAGTCGCGCGGCCAAGCGGTCATATCGTTCCGAAATCTCCGCAGTCCGGCAGATATAATATGATCGCTGCAACTTATTTTTGCCAACGTGGTGCTTTTGCGAGAAATGCGGGCTCGGGTTGCTATGTAATGCTATGAAAAAAAAAGAAATTCATGGTTGCGTCCCGAAGATCTCGGTTTTCGTTCATCGCCGAAAATGATCTTCGTTCAGCTGTTCTGTGTACCTCGTATTAAGCCATCCGTCGGTAGTTTCGCCCCTGGCGCTCATGATGAGCGGGGGAATGTGCACGATGGGACAAGTGACAGACGAAACAATACCAGCCGGAATAGAGCCTTCTGCCGTCGAAGATGTCATCTCGACAGGTTTTCCGCTGCTGAATTTTCCAGAGCAGATAGAAACCGCCTTCGAACAAGAAGGCGCATACGATAGATGTCGGCAGTTGATATTCACGGGCCTCTTCGGAGTGCTCCTTTACGACCTCTTCTTGCTTTCCGATTGGCTGATTTCGCCGGAGACGTTCGCGACTGCGGTTTGGGTCCGACTCGGGATCGTCACGCCGCTCGCGCTCTTGCTCATTGTCTCCGTCCACTTCAATCCGCCGACCGCCATACGGGAATCCTTGGTCGTGGTGGGTGGAGTCGTTCTCGGTGCAGGCAGCATTCTTTATCTCATGCTCATCAGTGATGATGGTCAACATAGTGCGCAGCATCAGTCGATCCTGCTGATCGTTCTGTTTATCGTGATGGTTCAGCGAGTCCGCTTCTGGTGGGCGATAGCGGCGTGTTTGGCGTGCTTCGCCATACACGCGTTCGGTTTGGCCAGCATTCCATCTCATTCAGTCGAGTTTCAAATCTCCACCAACAGCGTCTTCGGCTGTGCAATCATCCTCACACTCTTCGCCTCATACGTGCTCGAGCGCGAGACGAGGATGAACTACTTGCTGTCGCTCCGCGGACGATTCCAACGCCGCGATCTCGACCTTAAGAGCCGGCGCGACCCCCTGACGGGACTTCGCAATCGCCGCTCGCTCGACGAGGCAATCGAAGCATGTGATCACGCCGGATCAGGCATCGAGGAACTTGCTGTCATCCTGATAGACATCGACCACTTCAAGCCCTTCAATGACACCGCGGGCCATCAGGCAGGCGATGTTTGCCTAAAGCGGGTCGCTGGCATCGTCCAAGGCGAATTGCGTGACTACTCGGATGATGTCTTCCGGTTCGGAGGTGAAGAGTTCATCGTCGTCCTGCGCGGGCTAAGCATGCCGACTGCGGTTCGGATCGCGGAGCGCATTCGGCGGGCGGTGCAGGATGCGGCAATTCCTCATCCGGCCCTTGCTCCAGGAGAGGTCGTGACGGTCAGTTTGGGTGTGGCCTCGGCGGTCCTCAATCGGGAAGTGCGTGTCGGTCTCGTGATTTCCTCTGCCGACTCGGCGCTCTACTCGGCAAAAAGAAACGGTCGTAACCAGGTCGCGCCGCGGATTCCGGTAGGAGGGATCATCGAGGTCGCCGACCGCAGGATGCGGTTCGGCTCATAGGCTCGCCTGATGCGAGCAGAGGCCACCCGCCGCCGGATGGAATCCGGTTTGATCACTCACCAAACCGGTCGACCAACACGAATGCGGCCAGATTACGAAGCAGTGTCAGAACGTCCTTGTCGTGTGGCGACTCTGCTAAGTGCTCTTGACCTTGGAACCACGGCGCTGCATCTGCGTTGATCGACGGGGCTTTACTCAGAAGGATCAGGGACATGAAGAGGGTCGCGATTTTAGCAGCAGGTGCGCTGGCTCTTTCGTCGGGGTGCGCTTTCGCGGTCAGTCAGGCCGTGAAGGACGCTTGCAGCGCCGACTTCGCGCAGTACTGCAGCCAGCATAAGGTCGGCACGACGGGCGCCAGGGAATGCATGCGTGAGCATCGCAAGACGCTTACGGAAAGCTGCATCCAGGCGCTCGGAAAGTCGAGCGAAGTTACCCAGGCAGATATCGACCAGTATCACCGCGAGCACGGCAAATAGTCATCGTCGCCGCTGGTAACAGACGACGCCCATCGCTGCCAGGCGCAGCGATGGGTTTTTTCTTGTCCGCAGATAGGTTCTTACCACCGCACTTTTTGAAGTCCGAGGAAGCCTCCGAGTATTTTCCGCAATACCCGGGTTGGGAGCTTGCCTCGGGCGAAGTGCTGGAATTTGGCGGTCGGTCCGACGGGGTTCCGAAAATGCGGACGTCGGGCTGACAATACTCTCGCAACCGCCTTTCCCACGTCGACCGGATCGCCTGCGGCCTTTGCCACGTAGGCCTCGACTGTCACTTCCAGATGCTTCAGCAGAGGGCGGTAGGCGCTGTCGTTCGGCAACACTCTCTGGGAGTTCTTCCATATGCTGGTCCGGTAAGGGCCAGGCTCGACCAGGATGATCTCGATCCCAAAGTGCTCGACTTCGTAGGCAAGCGATTCAGCCCAGCCTTCGACGGCCCATTTCGAAGCGCAATACGGAGAGTTGCCAGGCTGGCCGGCGAACGCAGATTCGCTCGAAATGATCACGATGCGCCCGCGCCGCTGAGCCCGAAATACCGGCAGAAGGCGCTTCGTGAGCGCAAGGACGCCAAAGTAGTTCACGTCCATGATGCGCCGAATGCTGGTTTCGTCGAGGTCCTCGAATGCGCCGCCTACCGCGACGCCTGCATTATGAACGACGGCATCGAGACCACCCGCCGTGATATCAAGCTCGGCAAGAGCGCGATCGATCGACAGCGGATCGGTCACGTCCAGCTGGGATACAGAGACATTGCGCGTAACGCCCGCGGCCTGTACCGCGCGATCGAGTTCGTTTCGCTTGGATGTGTCACGCATGGTCGCAAGCACCGTCCAGCCGGCCCTGGCGAGCTCGACGGCGATAGATAGGCCGAATCCGGACGAAGTACCTGTAATCAAGACCCTGGGCATGAGGTCGAATGGCTCCGCTAACAGTCGCTACCGTGTTCTACGCGACCGGCGAAGGCGGATCGAGCTGTTCCCTAGGGAACAGTGCCGAGAGGAGCAGCAAGGTAAATGAGGGTCGCTGAAATCGCCGCCTCGCGGTGTCGGTCGCGAAACGCCTAATCCGTGTCCCCGCCGGCTCACGGGCGCGGCGCGTTGCGGCCGACTCCACGATGCGGCGCTACTTTGCGCAGCTGCCGCTCGCGTTCAGACAAGCTGAAGCGGGCTCGCATGACGCCGGGATTTGCCTTCGAAGAACGCTCCGGATTCAAGGAGCAGCTTCTTGTGAACGATCTCCGCATTGACCGAACAGGCGGCCTTCAAGATCAGCTCGTTCGCGAAGATTTCGCCGGAGACCTCCCCGGCCACCGTCACGGTTTCAGATTTGATGGTGCCTTCGACGATGCCGCGTTCTGCGACAACCAGCGAGAGACAATTGACATCGCCCAGTACCGTTCCTTCCACGACGAGAGGTCCGGGATAGTCGATGCCACCTTCTATCGTCGCGGTGCGCGGGATGGAAAGCGTGCGTCCGATGCTCGCCGCCGGCTTAAGCTCATGCATGGATCTAAGAACCTGTACTAGCTGACCCTATTCCCGCCGGGAGGACCATCGCGATTGTTTTCGGCGAATTTCGGGCCTTAGAAGCGTCACCGCCGGTGAACGTTAATGACGGGGCAAGCAGGCGCCAGCAAACATGCTGCACGCGGGAAGCGCGGCAATGCTAGCCGGCCGTCGATGCCATAACACGCCTTGCGCTCTCTCGTGTGCGGTATTAGCAAGCGGCCGTAAATCGGCGCACGAACGGAGATTCGGCCATGGCGGATACGGCAGATACCAATGCGGAAATTGCAGATCTGAAGCGCCAGGTGATTGAGCTATCGGGTTTGTCGCTGGCGACCGGCGTGATCCTGACACAGCTCCTGCAAAAGATCGTAAGCCGCGAAATGAGCCCGCAGAACGCCACGACGCAGATCGTCAACAATGCCCGGGAAGCGATCGAAGCTTTCGCGACCGAAAATGAGGTCGATCCGGCGATGAAGAGCCGCGCGATCGAGGCGGTGCGGCAGTACGAGGATCAGATCCGCTCCGTCCTCCCGATCTGACGTTACTCAGACGGTGCCGGGCCGGATACGCTTCAACAGATCCCAAAGCGGGAGCGCCGCGAGACCGCCGACCACGCCCCCGACATAGCTTGGTAGTGGGAAGTTGAAGATCGCGTGCCAGATGAGCCCGGCAATCCAGCTCGAGGCGAGCATCGCGAGGACCGTAACAAGCAGCCGTTGCCAAAAGGGAAGAAAAAGGGACATGCGGGGGACCGGTTAAGAGGCGGCGCCGGGTATCCTAAGCGCATCTGATTATAGCAAGAAAATATCTCGTTGACATGATGGGTAAGCGCGTTAGCCTTTATCTTAAGGGAATGGGATCTCCCGCATAACCGCCCCGACGGCTGATGATTCCTGCTGATTGGTGACTGCTCGCCCACGAGCAGCCAGTGGCAGGGCATTTCAATCCGGTCGCGGAAGAGTTGCTCTTTCATCAATCGGCGACCCGAGTGATGGAGGAAGCGCAATGATGTCCAGCTAAGCTCGTCCGAATCTTGGTTCACTTGGGTCTTCCGGCGTCTCATGCCGGGACGTGGTTGTTCTGAGGGCCGTCATGTCGTTCTCGACCTGTCTCATCGTCATGGCTGGAGGTGCGCTTGGCACCCTGGCTCGCTACGTCGTTTCCGTGCTGATGCTTCCTGTAAGCAAAGAGCTTCCGTGGGGCACGATCGTCATCAACGTCACGGGATCGTTTCTGATTGGCCTCTTCGGAACGCTGACATTGGCGTCCGGGCGCTACCCGGTTTCGGAAAATTTGCGTCTCTTCGTGATGATCGGCTTCTGCGGTGGCTACACAACCTTCTCGTCGTTCAGCCTTCAGACGCTGGACCTGTTGCGCGCCGGGGCGTTGGGACGCGCTTGCCTAAACATCGCTGGTTCGGTCGTCGTTTGTATCCTGGCGGTCGCGGCAGGACATGCCATGGCGGCCTACTTCAATGGCGGCGCGCAAAAGATCGCCCAAGCTGCGATCGAAGAAGAAGCGTGATGCGGCGGTCGTGCCGCGCTACTTCACGTACTTGGTGTAAAGCGCCTTCATCACGTCGAGCGCCGCTTTGTCGGCGTCAGAACCGGCGATATTGGTGGCGACAACGATTGCGAGATCGTGATCCACGTCGATGTAGACAGAGGCAAAATTCATTCCGTTCGATCCGTTGTGCGTCAGGATCGGTTTGTCGGTCCAATCCAGTTTCGAGAGCCCCCAGCCGAACGCATAAGAGCCGGACTTAGGTGTGCCTGGCTTCGGATCCTTGATCTGCATCTCAACAGCTGGTGTATGAAGGCGCTTCAGCGTTTCTGCCTTGATGAGTTGGGGACCACGCTTTCCTTCGCCTGCATTCCAAGCAGCCCAGGTGGCGAAGTCCTTGATGCTCATATGCGCGAGGCCCGCTGGTCCCAAGGCGGCTGGAAGATCAGCAGGCTCGCCCCAGGGAAATGCAGTCAGCTTGCCTTTATCATCCCGGCGATGGCCGACGGGAGCGTCATACAGACCGAATGTCGCTTGTGGGCCGAGGCCCGCGGTCTTCAGGCCAAGAGGCAAGAAGATGCGCTCATACATAAGCCGTTCCCAGGGCTGACCCGAAGCCTTCTCGATCATGGCGCCAACAGTGATGTAGCCAAGATTGGCGTATTGGAACTTGCTGGAGGAGGGGAACTTCGGCTCGTGCTTTGATCCCCATTCCTTCACCAGGTGCAGGCGCCATTCCGTCAGCCCGTGGTCGTAGGCGTCGGCACTGAAGTAGAGCTTCAAGATCTCCTCGTTATCGGAGGGAATGCCGCTGGTGTGCGAAAGCAGTTGCTCGAGCGTGATCTTGGCGAACCCTGGCTTCAAGCCCGGGAGGTCATGACCGAGGACTTCACCGATGGTGGAATCCCAGCGGAGCTTTCCTTCCTCAATCAGCATGGCAGCGAGGGTTGCGGTCATCGCCTTAGTGTCGGATCCGAGATGGAAGCGATCGTCGACCGTTACCGGAATGTCCGCTCCTGCCAAGCGCGTGCCGACGGCACCTTCGGCAACGAGGTTGCCGTTCCTGACGACGGCCGCCGCGAGGGCCGGTAGCGCATATTTCTCTCGTATCTCTGACAGAACTTGATCGATCGAGTCTTGCGACCGAGCCGTGCCGGATGCGGCGAACGAACTGAGGAAGGCGAGACACCAAACAAATGCGCGCATGGGGTTATCCATTTTTTGTCGCGGCGGGCGTGACGTTTCAGGGGAACTCCTCGTATCACCGGCGCAATCTGCGGTTACCGGTCTTCGTCGGCAAGCGGCGAGCTCAAACAGCGTTTCTTTTTAAATAGCCAGGCGATGCAACATGTGGCGTTCCGCCACCCCAGGTGATGCTGGGAACAGCAATCGTTCGAATACGTTGGATCTGCAGGCAGCGCTCAAAACGATGGTTGGCGGGAGCGCAGAATTATGGAGAGTACCGCAATGAAAAGAAGTTTGGCGGCAGCGATCGGTGCTGCAATGCTGGTCACCTTTGCGGTTCCGACGGTGCAAGCAGATTCCATCAGTGGCGTGGAAGGTGCGCGCGCGAAGGAGCGGCAAGGACGTTATCTGAACCGAAGCGATCGCGAAAATCTGCGCCGGTACGGCGGCAATGACGACTATTGGCGCGGTCGATATCGCGACTACGGCTATCGGGACTACGACTACTATGACGATGGCCCTGGCGTCAGCGTTTACGTTGGGCCGGGCGGCGTCGGAGTGTCAGGCTACTAAGTTCGGCAAGACGGACAGGGAAAAGCAGCGGATCGCAAGATCCGCTGCTTTTTTTGCCACTGGCATCACTTCTGTGTCCGAAGGGAAAGGATATAGCCAGTCAAATCCCGGATCTCCAATCGCGTGAGATTGAGGTTCGGCATCGGCGGATGAGGCCGGGTTAGCCAAGTGGAGATATGGTCGGCCGTTTGGCCAGGCCGCTGCGCGATGCTGGCAAATGTCGGCACGTCGGTTGGCATCGGAGCGCTGGCAGGTTCTCCAATCAAATGGCACGTGGTGCAAAGCTTGCGGGCGACGTTCTTGCCGTTCTCGATGTCAGGTAGCTTCGATTCCGGTTTGCCCGGTTCCTCCTTGATCGACGGCGGCGCGTCGATATCGTTGGGGCCGGCGATGGCGATCTGCAGGGGAAATGAGACAGCCATCGAGAAGCAAAGCGTCTTGAGTGCCCTTGCACTTGCTGCTTCGGCGAAGACGAAGTTGGCCATGATCACCCCCGTATAGATTCGAATGTGTAAGTGTGACGCTTCCATCGGAGCGTGAGATTGACGGAGCGCAAACTACGAATCGCGGCGGAATACATTTCAATTTGCTCGACGATCACGCTCGCGTTGGCAATTTGACGGACGTCAGAACGCGATCGAGAGCTGCCAATGCTCTCCTAGTTCTTTGGTCCAAGACGGCTGCTTTTGGTCCGTTTGAACCATGTCCAACAGCCGGCATTATTCTTTCGTTAAGCGGCAAAACGCAGGATACGGACGAATCTGAAGGCGCGCAGATTGGTCCAGTGACGCGCTGTTCCCGGCCAAAAATATAAAACGGAGACGATCGTGTTCTCACTCGGTAAGGCTAACCGTGCGCCAAATGAATCAGAGGCAAAGATCGCAGCCATCGGCCGTTCGATGGGCATCATTGAATTCACTCTCGACGGCAAAGTGATCACAGCGAACGACAACTTCCTTTCGGTCATCGGCTACAGCCTGCCTGAGATCGAGGGCAAGCATCACAGCACGTTCGTTGATCCGAGCTATGCGAGCAGCAGCGACTACAGGGCGTTCTGGGAGAAACTCAACCGGGGCGAGTTCGTAGCTTCCAAGTTCCGCCGCATCGCCAAGGGCGGACGAGAGGTCTGGATCGAAGCATCCTACAACCCGCTTCTCGACGCCAACGGCAAGCCGTACAAGGTCATCAAATTCGCGACCGACATCACCGCGGTTGAGACGAAGACGCTAGAACTCGAAGCCAAGATGGCTGCGATCAGCCGGTCGGAAGGCGTGATCGAGTTCAATCTCGACGGTACCGTTATCACGGCCAACGCGAATTTTCTCGCGGTCATCAATTACAGCCTTGCCGAGGTTGTCGGTAAGTCGCACAGCCTCTTTGTCGATCCCGTTTATGCAAAATCGGCCGAATATCGCGTGTTCTGGGATCGGCTCAATCGCGGCGAATTTATTGCGGACAAGTTCCGTCGCATGGCCAAGGGTGGCAAAGAGGTTTGGATTCAAGCCTCCTACAACCCGCTTCTCGACGCCAACGGCAAGCCGTTCAAGGTCGTCAAGTTCGCGACCGATGTTACGGCTCTGGAAGAGCAGCGGCGGATCGCGGACGAAGAGCGCGAACGCAAATCGGCCGAACAGCACCGCGTCGTCTCTTCACTCGGATCAGGGTTGCGGGAGCTTGCGGACGGCAATCTCACCTACCGCTTGAACGAAGCGTTTGGAGCGGAATACGAGCAGCTGCGCACCAATTTCAACGCAGCGGTGCAAACCCTGCGGGAGGTTCTCTCGGGTATTGCGGAAAACGCGGAGTCTGTCCGCGCTGGCGCTGCCGATATGGCGGCGGCTTCCGATGAACTGTCGCGACGGACGGAGCAGCAGGCTGCTTCGCTCGAGGAAACGACGGCTGCGCTCAACGAGATCACGTCGACGGTCAAGCGGACTGCCGACGGATCGAAGAAGGCCAGCGACACCATGACGACGGCCCGCAGCGAGGCCGAGCATGGCGGCGATATCGTTCGTCAGGCGATCGGCGCGATGCAGCAGATCGAGTCTTCGGCGCAGAAGGTCTCGCAGATCATCGGCGTCATCGACGAGATCGCGTTCCAGACGAACCTCCTTGCGCTCAACGCGGGCGTCGAGGCGGCTCGAGCGGGCGATGCGGGCCGCGGCTTCGCGGTTGTCGCAAGCGAAGTTCGAGCACTGGCGCAGAGATCCGCCGAGGCGGCGAAAGAAATCAAGTCGCTGATTTCGACGAGTACGCAGCAGGTGGGAGCGGGCGCCAAGCTCGTCGGCGAGACCGGCGATGCCCTCGATCGCATCGTGACGCGCGTCAACGAGATCGGCGATCTCGTGGCAAAGATCGCGTCGGGTGCTGAACAGCAGGCCGTTGGCCTGGGACAGATCAACGCCGCAATCGGTCAGATGGACCAGGGAACGCAGCAGAACGCGGCGATGGTGGAAGAAAGCACCGCGGCCGTGCATGCCCTCTCCAAAGAGGCGGACTCCATGGCGGGGCTCGTCGGCAAGTTCGATCTCGGAGCGAGCGGCGCCGATCCGATCCGCCGCGAACTCGAGCGCGCAGCGCCCCACGCATTCCGCAAGCCGACGCCTCCGCCGGCCCGCCGGCCGCAAGCAGCCGCTCCGAGCAGCCACGTATCGCGCGCAGCACCTCGTAAGGCCGCTGTTGCCAACGGCGCGGACGCCGATTGGGAAGAGTTCTAGGATCGCACTCTCCTACAGCTCCTCCGGGGGGGCGGGGGCATTAGCCGCCGCCTCCCATCTATTATGTGGTCCACGCTGTGAGCGGGGATAACTTCTTTTCGTTCACGGCTTAGTGGCGCACCACGGCGGGCGCCTTTTTTGTTTCGCGTCCGGTTTCGGTGCGCAAGGGGCCGAAACCGCGAGCCCCAACGCGCAGTGCGGTGCACCCTTCGCGCTCTTGCAAACTCTCCCGTTCGGATTTGCCAGTCGTGCCATTGCGTGCGCGCTTCTGGCGCGTGTTGCTTGCGGGCCGTCCGAAACGGGCTCCCGGGCTCGCGAGAGGCGGTCGCAAAAATCTATAAATTCCCGAAGGGAGACGACGCATGAAGAAGAACTTGCTGCCACTCGCTGCGGCTTTCATTGCCGCATCGGCGACCTATGCCATGGCGGGCGATTGGGCATCGAGCTTCAAGACGCTCGACACGGACGGCAGCGGCACCGTCAGCCGGACCGAGTTCGATGCCAACCTCTCGAAGCTGAAGCTGGATCCGGCACCGCAGTTCTCCGCGATCGATGCCGACGACAACAACAGCATCGACGACGGGGAATGGGCGAAGGCGGAGAAGATGACCAAAAACTACTCGGTCTCGTGCAAGGCCTCGAACGAGTCGTGGTGCCCCAAGAAGTAGGTTTTCCTGGCGCACGGCGACACGCGTTTCACGCGCTGGCTGCCGTGCGCTTTCTCGAAACTTTCGGGTGCCGCCCGGCGCACTTCAAGGCAGGAGTTTGGCCCCGATGTCTTCGATGCGCTCGAAGACAATGTCAGGATTGAAGGTGCGGAGCTTTTCGGGCGCCGTATAGCCCCAGGTCACGGCAGCGAAATCAATGCCCGCGGCGCGGGCAGCGTTGAGATCGCGGGCTTCATCGCCGATTGCCAAGACCCGGTGCGGTTCGACGCCCGCGCGGCGCATGACGCGACGAAACTTGCCTGCCTTGCCGAATAGAGCGGCGCTGCAGTTATACTGCGAGAAGAGCGCGGCGTTGTCGGGGCCAAGGACGACCTTGGCATTCTCCTCGTTGTCGGAGCTGACAAGCGTCAGCGTGACGCCCCCGGCCTTCAAGGTGCGCAGCATGTCCTCGACGCCGGGAAACAGCGAGATAGTGTGCAGCTCGGTGGATTTCAGCTTGCGCATGTAGCGGGCGATCATGGGCAGCTTCCAGCGCGGCACGCCGAGATGCTTCAATATCTCGGGCACGTCGGCGCGGCGCAACGGCTCGATCTCGTCCTCGCCGACACGGCGCAGCCTAAAGGCGTCGGCAACAGTGTTGAGGCTGCCGATGAACCAGGGAAAGCTGTCGGCGAGCGTGCCGTCGAGATCGAAAATGACAAGTGTGTAACGCATGCGAAAAATAAACGCCCCCTCGATCCGACCCTCACCTTGCGAAAGGGGTTGAGTCAATCGGACATGGGTGCACGTCACGGCGATGTTTGGCGTAAAGCGCCCTGTCGGAATGGGCAGCTCTCGGACGTCTTGATAAGGCAGGCGCATGGCGACAACCGCGGACGCCCAAGAAAAGGAGTTTCGAATGTCCGAGAAGACGACATCCAACCCGGCCGCTGCATCGAAGGGTGTGACGGGCACCGTCCGGCTGCACCGCGTGTTTGCCACCAGCCCAGAGAAAGTCTATCGCGCCTTTCTCACGGCCGACGCGTTATCGAAGTGGCTGCCGCCGCACGGATTCACGTGCCACGTCGCGCATCTCGACGCCAAGGTCGGCGGCACGTTCCGGATGACGTTCACGAACTTCACGTCGGGGAACGGGCATTCCTTCGGCGGCACGTATCTTGAGCTGAAACCGCACGAGCTCATTCGGTACAACGATGTGTTCGACGATCCGAACCTGCCCGGCGAGATGAACGTCACGATCAAGCTCAAGGCCGTGTCCTGCGGAACCGACGTAGAGATCGAGCAGGTAGGCATTCCTGCCGCTATCCCGGTCGAGCAGTGCTATCTCGGCTGGCAGCAATCGCTGGCGCAGTTCGCCCTTCTGGTCGAGCCCAATATTCCGGGGTGACTGTTTGATTGTGCGCGCACACGCAGGCCCCAACGGCCGGCGAAACGGCATGCGCACATAGCGGCGGCTCCCCGAAGGGGAGTCGCCGTGGCCAAGCAATAAAGCACGAAGCGGACGGGTTCCGCGGCGTCGTGTCTTCGCAATAAGCAGTCTCGGAACCGGTCCGCTTCGTGACGAGACCGAGAACAGGGTTCTGGACAGGTCACTTAATGAAGCGGGGTGCTCCGCACACGGGTTTCTCACCCCGTGCGGACCTGCCTTCCGCCTTGTCCGCATCGCGCGCGTGCCGCGAGCGGGTCGGGCTGCCCCACCCGAGCGTCACGCGACGCCTCGCATGATGCCCTTGCCGGATGGGTGAGGGGATTATCGTGCAGGTTGAAAGAGCGGGGATAAGTTTTTTGGATTTTTTTTGAGGGCCGCGCATCGCGGCCGCCTCCGCGATCTCTCGCACGCGATCCGAGCGACGCGCGGAGCCGGGCTACTCACACGTGCGGAGCAAATTAGTTCCCTACGTCGAATGAAATTTTTTTGAGAAAAACTAAGCGAAATGGGCACTTAACTGCGATTTTTCTCACATTCAGTGCGTCGGGTTGGTGGCATGAGAGCGTTATCTCCTTATGCCGCGGCGGATCTCAACTGCCGCGCGTCGTCCGCAGTCTGGTTGGTGGCCGGACTGTATGAACTGCAATCCCGACAAAAGGAGAGACCTAGGGATGAAACGTCTCGTACTCGTTGGTTTTCTAGCCTTGGGCACGGCCTTCGGCGCAGCGGCTTCGGCGAATGCGGCTCCCGCATCGACGGCGCTGGGCGGTCTGAGCAATGACCATAGCGGCATTCAGCTCGCCGATTACAAGCGCGGCAACCGGCACTACCGGGGTCATCGCGATTACCGTCGCGGACATTGGCGCGGTGACCGTGGATGGCGCGGCGGCGACCGCTACCGCGGATGGCACCGCTATCACTCGCGTCCGTACAACTGGCGCTCGCGTGGCTGCGTGGTCGTCGGACCGGTGTGGGTTTGCCCGTAAATCTAATTCGGTTTCCAGCTTGCTCGGTCGAGCATAGCCGGAGGCGCGACTGAAAGCTCAGCCGGGCGGAGAAATCCGCCCGGCTTTTTTTTTATTTGGCGGCGAAGCATCGGACGAGGCAGCCGTCCGATTGTATATTTCAAGAATTCTTGTAATGTTTAGATATGGACAACACAGAAGCCGTCACCTGTCTGGCAGCACTGGCGCATGATCAGCGCCTCGCGATCTTTCGCCTCTTGGTCAGGCAAGGTCCGTCGGGGCTGCCGGCCGGGGAAATCGCCGAGGCCGTCGATGCGACGCCGACCGGTGCGTCGTTCCATCTGAAGGAACTCGACCGCGCGGGGCTGATCCATGCCACGCGGGTCGGCCGCTACATCCGTTACGCCGTCCACTTCGACAAGGTGCGCCAGATGCTGACGTTCCTTACCGAGGACTGCTGTCAGGGCAATCCGGAGCTGTGCGGACCAACACTCAAGAAAGCGCGCAAGTTGTGTAAGGGAGAAACGAAATGAATCGTCCATTTAGTGTCCTCTTTCTCTGCACCGGGAATTCCGCCCGCTCCATCATGGCGGAGGCCATTATGAATCGCGTCGGCGCGGGCAAGTTCAAAGGATTCAGCGCCGGCAGTATGCCCAAAGGTCTGGTTCATCCACTCACCATCAACCTGCTCAAGAAGCTCAACTACGAAACTTCCGTGCTGCGCTCGAAGTCTTGGGAGGAGTTCGCCGCCGCCGGCGCGCCGGTGATGGATTTCGTTTTCACGGTTTGCGACAACGCCGCCAATGAGGTCTGCCCGATTTGGCCGGGACAACCGATGAGCGCGCATTGGGGCGTGCCGGATCCGGCCGAGGCTCAAGGCGATGATGCGCAAAAGGCGCTGGCTTTCGCCGACACCTACCGCATGCTCAACAACCGCATCAGCATCTTCACCAGCCTTCCGCTGGATTCCCTGGACAGCCTCACGCTGCAGAAGCGGCTCGACGATATCGGCCGCACGAAAACCGACGTTACGCCGGAGAGGGCATAGTGAGACCATATTCGCTAAGCCAGCGGGTTGGCGCGGAGTTTCTGGGCAGCGCGCTGCTGCTCGCGACGGTGATCGGGTCCGGCATCATGGGCGCGAAGCTCTCGGGCGGCAACGAAGCTTTGGCGCTGCTTGCTAATACGCTCGCGACCGGGGCGATGCTGGTGGTGCTGATCACGGTGTTCGGGCCGGTGTCGGGCGCGCATCTCAATCCGGCGGTGTCCGGGGTATTCTGGTTGCGAGGGGAAATCGGCGGCGGCGCGGCCGCGCTGTATGTCCTGGCGCAGGTCGGCGGCGGCATCGCCGGCGTGGTGGCGGCGCATGCGATGTTCGATCTGCCGTTGATGCAACTTGCGACAAAGGTGAGGACTGGCAGCGGGCAGTGGTTCGCGGAAGCCGTGGCAACGTTCGGCCTGCTGCTGACGATCCTCGGCACGCTGAAGGCGAGGCCCAAGGCCGTGGCCGTCAATGTCGGTCTCTACATTGTCGCTGCGTACTGGTTCACGGCGTCGACGTCGTTCGCCAATCCGGCGGTGACGATCGCGCGTGCGTTCTCCGATACGTTCGCGGGGATCCGCGGGGCGGACGTCGCGCCGTTCATCGCGGCGCAGCTGGCAGGCGCGCTCGCTGGCATGCTGGTGGCGGGCTGGCTGTTCCGCGCGGCGCTTCAACCTCAATCCACGGCCGTTCCGGCGGAGTAAGCATGAGCATCACCATCTACCACAACCCGGCGTGCGGCACCTCGCGCAACACGCTGGCGATGATCCGCCAAAGCGGCGAGGAGCCCGAGGTCATCGAGTATTTGAAAACGCCGCCCTCGCGCGAAACGCTGGTGGATCTCATGGCGCGCATGGGCATGGGTCCGCGCGAGCTTCTCCGTCAGAAGGGTACGCCCTACGCGGACCTGGACCTCGGCAATCCCAAGTGGACGGATGACCAGCTCATCGATTTCATGATGGCGCATCCCATCCTCATCAACCGCCCCATCGTGGTGACGCCGCTGGGCGTGAAGCTCTGCCGGCCGTCCGAGGCGGTGCTCGACATCCTCCCCAACGCGGACATCGGCGCCTTCACCAAGGAAGATGGGGACGTGGTGCCGGCGCGGAGGAAGTCGTGATGGCTCAGGACGGGCACAGCGACTTGCCGAACGTCGCGCACGAGCACGTGCATTTCCCGGCAGGCGATAAGCTTGCGGCCTCGGCGACGCACAAGCCTCGCATCCTTCTGCTTTATGGGTCGCTGCGCGAGCGGTCCTACAGCCGCTTCCTCACAATGGAGGCGGCGCGGCTGCTGGAGCACTTGGGCGCCGAGACGAAGATCTACGATCCGCACGGGCTGCCTTTGCCGGACGGAGCGCCCGAGACGCATCCCAAGGTGCAGGAGCTGCGCGAGCTTGCCGCCTGGTCGGAAGGGCAGGTGTGGTGTTCGCCCGAGCGGCACGGCGCGATGAGCGGCGTGATGAAGGCGCAGATCGACTGGATTCCGCTGTCCACCGGCGCCGTTCGGCCGACGCAGGGCAAGACGCTGGCGGTGATGCAGGTCAGCGGCGGCTCGCAGTCATTCAACGCCGTCAACCAGATGCGCGTGCTCGGCCGCTGGATGCGGATGATCACCATTCCCAATCAGTCGTCGGTGGCGAAGGCGTTCGCGGAATTCGACGAGGCGGGCCGCATGAAGCCGTCGTCCTACTACGACCGGGTGGTCGACGTGATGGAAGAACTCGTGAAGTTCACGCTGCTGACGCGGGAGCGATCGGATTACCTCGTCGATCGCTACAGCGAGCGCAAGGAGAGCGCCGAGGCGCTGTCGCGGCGGGTCAACCAGCGCTCGATCTAGCAAATTTTTTTCCGACACCTGTAACGCCGCAAGTAAGAGGGGCGTAGGCGCTTGGCAGGGCTGCGAGCCAACGAGGGGTTGCGGGATGATCGCGTCGGTTGGGTGTACATCGTGTGCGGCGCCGCGCGTGCGGCCGGCGGACGTCGCGAGCAAGAGCAAGGAAGCCGCGCTCCAGCAGCAGATCGACGCCAAGTCGATGCAGGAGGCGCGGACGACCTGCAACGAGACGGCGGGCAAGATCGGCGCCGACATCGCCGCGCTGAAGTCGCAGCTGGCGCAGCTGCAGTTTGCGGACAAGAGCGCGGGCGGCGATGCTCCCGGTGCATCCGATACGAAGGGCCCGACGGCCGAGGCGCGCTACCAGGAGTTCTAGTTCCGGCGTGCGGATGCGGGCTTAATACGGCGTGCCATCCTTGCGCGTGAAGCGCCATTTGCCGTCGGGGCCTAGCGCGGCCTTGAGGTCATCGTTCGGATAGCTGCCTTCATCGCCCGGCGTGCGGTCGCCGATCTCCAGGTATACGACGTTGCGCTGCGTGCGGTTGACGAGCTGATGGGCGAGGCCCGCCGCGGGAAAGCCCGCACACATGCCGGGCGCGAGTTCGACCTCGCCCGCATCGGTGACGAGCGTCGGTGTGCCTTCCAGAACATAGACGAACTCGTCCTGCTTGCTGTGGCGATGGAGCAGCGCGGACTCGCCGCCCGGCATAAGCGTCGTCAGGTTCACGCCGAAGCTCGCGAGCCCGAACATGTCGCCGAGCGGTCGCTTCTCGCGGTTCAGCATGCGGCTGAAGAAGGGCTCGGGGTAGTTCGACGGCTTGGTACGCAGCGGAGCGTCTTCCGCCTTGATCGCGAGCGGCGGTTTGGCGGGCGTATCGGGCATGAGAAATGTGTCGAATGGGAACTAAGGACCGAAGGTTATTTCCAAGGTGACATCCGCCAGACCCAAAATTCCGGTGCCAACCTTGCCGCCCAGCTTCCATTCTTTAGGGGTCATGAGTCCACACAAAAGATTCCACAGCTGCGCCGAAATTCGCTTGATCCAGGATGTAATCACCGAAAGCCATGTCTTGGCGGTGGCGATGGCCGTGGATACGGCGGAGCGGATGCTCTGAGAAGCGTTGGCCGATGTCTTCAGGTCGATCATCGTGAGCAGGTCGTTCAACCGGCCGGCCAAGGCTTCGAGCTGCGAAAGTTCCTCGAGAGTTTTGCGCACTTGGCCCTCAAGAGCCGGATTTATTTCCGCCCGTGAGCCTTCAGCCGGCATGTCGCGCGAGACGGACGAAAGACGGTCGCGGACCGCCCTTAATAGCGCGTCGATGCGAAAACGAATGTTCGCCAGCTTCTGTTCTTCGCCGTGCTGCTCCATGATTTGGGGGACGTTGATGCTGCCTTCACCGGAAAGCTCGCGCATAAGTTCGCGATGCAGATCGTCAAAATCATCGATGATCGTTTCGATTGAAAAGCTGGGGTCCATTGAAGATCTCGCAATCAAATCCACTCGGACAAATGCATTCATAAATGTCAGTACACGTCATTCTGCTCGTGGCTGTTGTCATATGCTATAAAAATAATGCGCAACCGGCCGGCTCGCGGAACGCGAGTCGCGATGCGCAATCAAAGCAGAGAGCGGGGATAAGTTTTTCGGATTTTCTTGAGGGCGACGCGCATCGCGGCCGGCTCGCGGAACGCGAGTCGCGATGCGCGATCAAAAAGAGGGCGCGCCGGCTGCCCGGCGCGTCGCGATGAACGAAGATAGGGCATGCGCCAACGGACGGCTCCGCGGAGCGGAGTCGTTGGCGCCATCAAATCAGAAGCAGAGCCAGGGGCCCAAGCAGGCCGCGGGCGTTCCGCCCGTGCAGGCCACCTGCGAGGAGTAACACTCAATCATCCCGTCGCCTTTGCAGGTGGTTTTCACGGGCCCCTTAGGAATAAGCCCTTTCCCGGCAATCGTATTCTTCAATGCGTTGTGGGAGAACAGCACCGCCAAATCGTGGGTGAAGTTATCGCCGATTGCTGCGACCCTCTCGCATTGGGCCGCCTGAGCCGTCGCCGAAAGCGCGCACATCATCATCGCGGCCACGAAGCCTGACTTGAAAACCTGCATTGCAACCCCCCGGTGCGGACAAAATCCACGCGAACGCTAGTCGAGTGCTTGGCCGTTGCCAAGTGAAGGACCGCTGCTGACACAGATATTTTCCGCAGTGCGATTTATGGGGCGCAGTGCGCATGGGATGGCCGTGGCTGCGTGGCTGCGTGGCTGCGTGGCTGATTGGGGCGGGGGCAACGCGGGTGGGCGAGCGGGCGAGGGGCCCTTGCCGGATGGGTGAGGGGATTATGCGGAAATTTGGACGGTGGGGATAAGTTTTTGAATGAGCGGCGCGCGGCTCGACGAAAAAGAGCCGCCACGCGCTGACGAATGAGTGGTGCAGCGGGTCGCCCTCGCCGCGGCGGGGTGTTGGTTACAGGTTCAAGAGAGGGCGTTGTGGACAGGCAGCAAAATAGCAATGTCGAAGGGTTTCGTTCATGATGTTCTGCTCATCGAGAGAGAGGACCTGGGATGAGTGAGCCGGAAGAGCAGACTGAGCCGGATCAACCACCCGAAGGAGAAAAGCGATCTTCGGTGTTCGAGCATGTGACAGCGGAAGATTTTGCTATTGGATGCGAAGCGCCGATAGCGAACAGTCGTAAGGTCGATGTGCTTTCTCTTGGCGAGTTGTACGAGAGCGCATCAAGGCGTGCGAACTCCGACGGCGATGTCAGGGCCTCCAGGGTTTATGGGTTGGTGGCATCGGTTGTAAAAATCCATTTTAAACCGAACGATAAGGCCGAGCCATACGGCCCTATGTTTGTCGCGAATGGGCGGCGCAGCCTCATACCAAGCGATCTACGTGGAGCACAGTCAGAGGTGTTTGCTGCTGTAGCGCCTCGCATTCTAAATCCAGGCCTACGTGCACGTCTCGCCGATATCGCATGGCTCAACAACCGCAAGCACGTGGCGATGGCGCAGCTCGCAATTGGCTCCTATTGCGAAGCGGTTCAGGATGTAACGCGCGGTCAGGCGGAACTGTTTTTTGACGACGCTAAGGCAACATCGCATAACGGCGCTGAAATGCTGCGCCGTGCTTGCCAGATTGCCAACATGACGCGCTGGAAGGAGCCAGAGGCGAGCACGCTTAGGAGCCTAGTATCCTCACTGAGCGAGAGCGCCTTTGGCGATCGCGATGCGCGCGGTTTTCTGAATATCGGCGAACTTGATGCCGACTACAAGATCGGCGATGTAAAGGAGATGGCCGAGCGGGCCGAAACACTGGCGCAGTCAACAGAGCTGGATCCATATATAGCGCGCAACGTATGGGAGCTGGCTGCGCGCGCCCATCGGCAGAGCGGAAGGGAAGCCGACAGCAATCGTTGCCTCATCAGTGCCGCCGAATGTTATGTTCGCATGGCAGAGGCGGCGGGGCTTAAGGGCATGAGTGCCTCGAGCTGGCTGATGGATGCTATCAAAGCTTTGCGCGGCATTCCTCGAACGAAAGAACGGCGGGCTGCGCTTGAAGCCAAGCTGCGTGAAGCGCAGGCAAGTATTGCCGACGAAATGGGATCGTTATCAACGCAAATAGACATTGGAGATCTGGTCGATCATGCGCGAAAGGTCGTCAGTCATTTGACGCTTGCGCAAGCGTTGTTTGAGTTCGCAAATCTTGAGAGATCACCGGCCTCTGAGAAATTGCGCGAAGAAGCAATCAAACTTTCCACAGAAAGTCCACTTTCCAGCATCATCCCCATGTCGATCCATGATGACGACGGCAAAGTGGTCGCCAAGTCTCCAGGTCTTGGCGGTGGCGATGAAGATGAATACGCCCTCCGCCACCTGATTGCCCGCGGCGAGCAGTTTCGGCGGCAGATTGCAACTTCCGGAATGATCGAGCCCGCGAGGCGAACGATCATGGCTGAGCATCCGCTTGAAGATCGTGACTTGCTGCCGCTAGCGGAGTTGAGTCCATTTGTGCCGCCGGGGTATGAGCATCTATTCGCGATGGGCTTCGGCCGCTTTTTTGGCGGGGATTACATTTCAGCGCTCCACATCCTCGTGCCGCAGATCGAGAATTCGCTGCGCTACGTTCTCAGGCACGCTGCTATTGATACCTCATCGATGCAGAGTGATATGACGCAGGAAAACCGAACTCTTTCGGTTATGCTTAGCAAGGATCGTGCTGCCCTGGAAAGGATATTCGGCGAAGCGATAACCCTTGAGATTGAGAACTTATTCGATTTTGAGGGTGGCCCTTCACTCCGTCACCGGCTAGCGCACGGCCTGCTCTCAGCAGGCGCGTGCTATAGCTACGATTCAATCTATGCTTGCTGGTTTATCTTTCGGCTATGCTGCCTCCCGCTGTTTCGAGATTGGCAGCTAGTGGCAGATCGTCTTGCACAATTATGAGCTACCGCAATTTTAATTGCATTCCACCGCCTGCTTCTTCACTTTTTTGCTGGCGCCTTCTGACTGGCGTTCCGCGAGTCGGCCGGAAGGCGCGGGCTTTCTCGCCAGCACAGGCTTCAAATACTGCCCCGTATAGCTCTCCTTGACTTTCACCACGTCCTCGGGCGTTCCGGGCACGACGCGGCTGGCTCTAACGTCCTCTCACCACCGGCCACGCGATGAATGCGAACACGATCGTCGATGCGAGAAGCCCGATCGAACCTATGGCGGCGAAGGGTTCGCCGGTTGCGGAATGTCCGCTAAAGATCTGGAACAGCCCGGCGAGCAGGACGAGGATGCTTAGTTCGGCGAGCCAGAAATGGGCGCTCGCTAACCGAGTCGAAGCTGTAGCCGGAAACAAGTGATAGAAAAATCCGTAAAGCGCGAAGCTTACCCAGCCAACGACCAGCGTGTGCGCGTGGGTCGGCATCTGCGCGTGGTCCTGCGTGATGCCCATCACCAGCCCGAGCGCCATGCCGAGCACGGCGTAGAGAAGTGCTGTTGCGAAGAAGCGCCCGGCGATCCCCGTCATGATTGTTCTCCCCGTTTCTCGTTGAGCTGTCTGCCTATCGGCTGCGCCTACTTCGTTGCGCGGTGCGAGCTGACTTTCGCACAGCTACTCCAACTCCAATCCGTCGCTCTGCCATCTTTGCTTGCGCCCGGCGACTCCCGTTCCGGGAGCCGGCCGCCGGGCGCGACTATTCCGCCGCCTGCTTCTTTGACGCGGCCTTAGGTTTTCGTGCCAGCACCGGCTTCAGATACTGCCCCGTGTAGCTCTCCTTGACCTTCACGACGTCCTCGGGCGTGCCGGCGGCAACGATCGTCCCGCCGCCGTCGCCGCCTTCGGGGCCGAGGTCGATGATCCAGTCGGCCGTCTTGATCACTTCGAGATTGTGCTCGATGACGACGACGGTGTTGCCCGCGTCCGCCAGCTCGTGCAGCACCTCCAAGAGCTTGGCGACGTCGTGGAAATGCAGGCCCGTCGTCGGCTCATCCAGAATGTAGAGCGTGCGGCCGGTCGCGCGGCGCGATAACTCCTTCGATAGCTTGATGCGCTGCGCCTCGCCGCCCGAGAGCGTCGTCGCCTGCTGGCCGATGTGGATGTAGCCGAGCCCCACGCGTGCCAATGTTTCGAGCTTGTCGCGGATCGACGGCACGGCCTTGAAGAACTCGGCGCCTTCCTCGACCGTCATGTCGAGCACGTCGGCGATCGACTTCTCCTTGAAGGTGACGGCGAGCGTCTCGCGATTGTAGCGCTTGCCCTTGCATTCCTCGCACGTGACGTAGACGTCGGGCAGGAAGTGCATCTCGATCTTGATGACGCCGTCGCCCTGGCAGACCTCGCAGCGGCCGCCTTTCACGTTGAAGGAAAAGCGCCCCGGTTCGTAGCCGCGCGTTTTGGCTTCGGGGAGCCCGGCGAACCATTCGCGGATCGGAGTGAAGGCGCCCGTGTAGGTCGCGGGGTTCGAGCGCGGCGTGCGGCCGATCGGCGACTGGTCGATGTCGATGATCTTGTCGAAGTGCTCGATGCCGGTGATCTTGTCGTGCTCGCCGGGGTGGTCTTTCGCGTTGTTGAGCTTGCGCGCGACGGCCTTGAAGAGCGTGTCGATCAGCAGCGTCGATTTTCCGCCGCCGGAGACGCCGGTGATGCAGGTGAAGAGGCCGACGGGGATCGAGGCCGAGACATTCTTCAGGTTGTTCTCGCGCGCGCCGGTGACGGTGAGCATGCGCTTAGGGTCTGGGGCGCGGCGTTTCTTCGGCACCGGCACGTAGCGGACGCCCGACAGGTATTCGCCCGTGATGCTCTGCGGGCTGTCCATGATGTCCTGCGGCGTGCCCTGGGCGATGACTTTGCCGCCGTGGACGCCCGCGCCGGGGCCGATGTCGACGACGTGGTCGGCCGTCATGATCGCGTCCTCGTCGTGCTCGACGACGATGACGGTGTTGCCGATGTCGCGCAGGTGTTTCAGCGTGTCGAGCAGGCGGTCGTTGTCCTTCTGGTGCAGGCCGATGGACGGCTCGTCGAGGACGTAGAGCACGCCGGTGAGGCCAGAGCCGATTTGCGAGGCGAGGCGGATGCGCTGGGATTCGCCGCCGGACAGCGTGCCTGAGGAGCGCGAGAGCGTGAGGTACGTGAGGCCGACGTCGTTCAGGAACTTCAGGCGGTCGCGGATTTCCTTCAGGATGCGGGTGGCGATTTCGGTCTGCTGCTTGTTGAAGGTTTTCGGGATGTCGGCGAACCACTGGTTGGCGGCCTTGATCGAAAGATCGCAGACCTCGCCGATGTGCTTGCCGCCGACCTTCACCGCGAGCGCCTGCGGTTTGAGGCGGTAGCCCATGCAGCCTTCGCACGGATGCGCGGCCTGGAAGCGCGAGAGTTCCTCGCGAACCCAATCGCTATCGGTTTCCTTGAAGCGGCGCGTGATGTTGCCGATGACGCCTTCGAACGGCTTTTCGGTCGAGTAGTTGCGCGTGCCGTCCCAGTAGGTGAAGGTTATGTCTTCCTCGCCGGAGCCGTAGAGGATCGCGAGCTGCACGTGTTTCGGCAGGCGCTCCCAAGGCGTTTTCACCGACACCTTGTAGTGCTTGGCGAGGCTCTCCATCGTCTGCTCGTAATAGGGAGACGAGACGCCGGTTTTCGCCCACGGGTAGATCGCGCCTTTTTCGAGCGAGAGCGATCCGTCGGGGACGACGAGGTCGGGCTCGAAGCGCAGTTCCGAGCCCAGGCCGTCGCAGACCGGGCAGGCGCCGGCGGGGGCATTGAAGGAGAAGAGGCGCGGCTCGATCTCGTCGATCGTGAAGCCCGATACCGGGCAGGCGAAGCGCGACGAGAAGATGATGCGTTCGTGCGTGTCGTTCTTCGACTTGTTGGCGCCTTCGGTTTCCGATTTCGGCAGCGGCTTATCGACGAACTCGGCGGCGGCGAGACCATCCGACAGCTTCAGCGCCTGCTCGAATGAATCAGCGAGGCGCGAGCCGATGTCCTTCTTCACGACGATGCGGTCGATGACGACGTCGATGTCGTGCTTGTATTTCTTGTCGAGCTTGGGCGCGTCCTCGATCTCGTAGACGGTGCCGTTGATCTTGAGGCGCTGATAGCCCTTCTTCTGCCACTCGGCGATTTCCTTTTTGTATTCGCCCTTGCGGCCGCGCACGACGGGCGCGACGAGAAGAAGGCGCGTGCCTTCGGGCAGCGCCAGGACGCGATCGACCATCTGGGAGACGGTCTGGCTTTCGATCGGCAGGCCAGTCGCGGGCGAATAGGGGACGCCGACGCGGGCGAAGAGCAGGCGGAGATAATCGTAGATCTCCGTCACCGTGCCGACGGTCGAGCGCGGGTTCTTCGACGTCGTCTTCTGTTCGATGGAGATGGCGGGCGACAGTCCGTCGATGTGGTCGACGTCCGGCTTCTGCATCATCTCGAGGAACTGGCGCGCGTAGGCCGACAGGCTTTCGACGTAGCGGCGCTGGCCTTCGGCATAGATCGTGTCGAAAGCGAGGGAGGATTTGCCGGAACCCGACAGCCCGGTGAAGACGACGAGCGCGTCGCGCGGGATCTCGAGATCGACGTTTTTCAGGTTGTGTTCGCGCGCCCCACGGACGTGGATCGTCTTCATCAGGGAGGCGGGCGGCAGGGATGTGGTTTTTGCGGATTTGGCCATGAGAACCGTCTAGCCGAGAGGCCGCCGGACTGGCAATGCAACCTGGCGGCGCGGGTCGCCGAATATGGGCATGCGGGCGGGGATAAGCCAGCGCAGGCGGACGGGAATGGCCGTGTCAGGTTGCCCCGGACGCCGGCTCCGGAGGCGGATCGCCCGCCGCGGCGATCATCGCGCCCGCCGTCTCGCGGGAGCCCTGGATCACGTCGGACGCCCCGTACTGCTTCAAATAGGTTTCCTCGGCGTCGGAATGGGCGCGCGCCACGATCTTGAGACCCGGATTGAGCGCGTGGGCCTGGGCAACAATCTGCCCGGCTTCGAAGCAATCGGGAATGGCGACGATCAGCACTTTCGCGGCCTTGAGGTTGGCGGCGGCAAGCGAGGTAACGCCGTTGGCGGCCAGGGCTTCGATGCCTTGCGCTTTGAGCTTCTCGGCCGTCTCGTCGCGGTCGTCGATGACGTATAGGGAGACGCCATGGGCGATGAGATGTTCGCCGACGACGCCGCCGACCCGGCCATAACCGACGAGCACCGTATGACCGGTTTGTGACGTTGCTTCGGTCGTTTCGGTTCGTGTGACGGCGCTGGGAGGACTTGGTGCAAGAGCTTCCGGTCCGGGTGGCAATCTGTCGGCGGGCGACTTCGCCGGCAGGGCAGGCCCGTACCGCTCGAGCAAGACGAACAGCAGCGGGTTGAGCATGATGGAGAGCAGGGCGCCCGCGAGGATGAGTTCGCGCCCCTCGACCGGCAGGAGTTTCAGGGACACGCCGAGCCCCGCAAGAATGAAAGAGAATTCGCCGATCTGCGCCAGGCTCGCGGCGATCAGGAGTGCTGTCCGCATCGGATGGCCGAACGCCAGGACGATCAGCCAGGCGGCGAGCGACTTGCCGAGGATGATGACGGCGACGACGGCAATCACGTGCAGCGGATTCTCGACGATAATGTAAGGGTAGAACAGCATCCCCACCGAAACGAAGAACAGGACGGCGAAGGCATCACGCAGCGGCAACGTTTCGTTGGCGGCGCGTTGGCTGAGTTCGGATTCGCTCAAGATCATGCCGGCGAAAAACGCGCCGAGCGCCAGAGAAACGCCGAACAGCTTGGCAGAAGCGAAGGCGACGCCCAAGGCAATGGTCAGAACGCCGAGGCGGAACAGCTCGCGGGAGCCCGTGTGCGCGATGTGGTGGAGGATCGCTGGGATGAGCTTGCGGCCGCCGATCAGCATGACGGCAACGAAGGCGGCGACCTTCAGAAGCGTGATGGTAAGCGAGATTGCGAGTTCACCCGGTGGAGACTGAGCGGCATCGGGACCTCCAGCACCGAGAAGCGGTGCGATCGCGGGAAGGATCACGAGCGTCAGGACCATCACGAGGTCTTCGACGATCAGCCAGCCGACCGCGATGCGGCCTTGTTCCGATTTGACGAGACGGCGGTCCTGCAACGCACGCAGCAGCACAACCGTGCTCGCGACTGACAGCGCCAGGCCGAAGACGAGGCCCGCTCCCAGCGACCAGCCGAACAGATACGCGAGGCCAATGCCCATGGCCGTCGCAGCAGCGATCTGCACCAGGGCTCCGGGCACGGCGATGGTGCGCACGGCCAGGAGCTCCGACATCGAGAAGTGGAGGCCAACGCCGAACATCAGCAAGATGATGCCGATCTCGGCGAGTTCGTTGGCGAGGCCCTGGTCGGCGACGAAACCGGGCGTGAAAGGTCCGACCGCGACACCGGCCAGCAGGTAGCCGACGATGGGAGAGATGCGAAATCTCTGAGCGAGGGTTCCGAACAGGAAGGCCAGTGACAGGCCGACTACAATCGTCGCGATGAGCGGAGTGTCGTGCGCCATTCCCGATGCGGCCCCTCCAGTGACCGTAACGGCCACTTTGCCCGGAGGGCGGCAAAACAATCAACCCCTGAGGGTCGCGGCTTGCTGTTGGCGGATCCGATGATCGCTCATCAAATGGGTTTGCGGCGAGATAGAGGATCACGCGCAATGCGGGAAAGTTCATCCCATCGAAGGCAGGCATCTCGCGCGAGCTTCTGCCAGCTACACGACAGAGACATTGCGAGTTCTCGCGTTGTCGCGGATGGGATGGCGGTGCACCTCGCGGAAATAAAATCATATTCGAGGGGCCACAGCGATTTTTTCGGGAAGGTGTCGCTCGTCGCCTTTTCCGCTCGCCGCGCGGACCACAATTTTTGATTGTAATCAACGCGCAGCGGGCGATCCGCAGAGATTCATGACACGTCTGATCCAACGCAATTTTCGTCATTTTTCCATGAAATTTGTGATATTTAAACATCGGTCACTTGCGGCCAACGGGTGATGGTTAATACCTCGTTAACTACCCTGGGTAGCATGTCGTCGCGCACGCCTTTTGGAGGAATCGCGATGACAACCCCGTCAAACCGCTCACTGCTTGCAGTACTTTTGGTGACCGGACTCGCCGCAGATTTGCTGACTACGCCGGCTGGCGCGCAAATCCTGGGTACGGCCGAACAATTCGGCGTCCTTGCGGGCAGCACGACGACCAATACCGGCCCCAGCGTCATCCAAGGCGATGTTGGCGTTTCACCGGGAAGCTCGTTGATCGGATTCCCGCCTGGGGTCGTCGTGCCGCCAGGCACGATCCACGTTGGCGACGCTGTCGCGAGCCAAGGCCAAGTCGATCTCACGACCGCCTACAATACTTTGAAGGGGCTTCCAGCCCAGGTCATCCTGACCGGCCAAGACCTCGGCGGCCTGTTTCTCGGTCCGGCTGTCTATGCTTTCGCGGCTTCCGCGCAGCTTACCGGCGTTCTCACCCTCAATGGCCAGGGCAACTCGGCCGCTCAATTCGTTTTTCAGATTGGAAGTTCGCTCACGACCGCGAGCAACTCAGCTGTCCTCCTGATCAACGGTGCCAACGGCAACAACGTGTATTGGGCGGTGGGGAGTTCGGCGACACTTGGTACGAATTCCGTGTTCGCGGGCAACATCGTCGCGCTGACGAGCATCACGCTCAACACTGGGGCTTCAATCACCTGCGGCAGAGCTTTGGCTCGCAACGGCGCGGTGACCCTCGATAACAACACCATCACTCTCTGCGTGCCGACTACGGGAGGCGGCGGGGGCACCGGAGGTACCGGCTCAGGTGGCAGCGGCAATGACATCCCGATTGCCGTCATCGGCGGCGGTGGAGTGACCGGTACTCAGGAAAGCACATTGGGAGCGTCCCACATGTTCGGCTCCGCAATGCTCGGCCAGGCTACGCTGTGGCGTGAGGGACAGGAACAGCCGTCCCACCCCCGACGGGGTTCGCTGAAGGATGGCGGTGCAGTCAGCATGTCGGAGGATCAGTGGACCAACGGCTATCAGCCCCGCACCCGTAACGTATGGGTAACGGCTTTTGGCGGTACGACATCGCTGGATGGCCAAGTCGGCAACGGTTCTGCCGACCTCGACACGCGCACCGTTGGTTTTGCCGCGGGTCTCGACTATCAGCTGGATCACTCGACGCTCGTCGGCATTGCCGGCGGTTACACGAATTCGGCATTTTCAGTGGCCGACCAGCTGACGAGCGGGACGGCCGATGGCGGGCACGTGGGCTTATACGGGGTAAAGCGCCTCGGCCCGTTCTATCTCGCCGGCGAAGCCGAATATGCGCATTTCGATAACCAAACGGTCCGGTCCATTGATTGGGTCATCGATGAGCGCGCGCGGGGCAACTTCTCCAGTAACGTGTTCGGCGGTCGCGTCGAAGCCGGTTGGACGCGGGCTTTCGGCAACAAGAACGTGACGCCGTTTATCGGGGCTAACGTCCTGCATCTGGCTAGTGACGGCTTTTCCGAAAGCAGCGTGGGTGCCGGCGGCGGCGCGGGACTTCTCGGGCTGACGTTTAGCTCAAATTCCGTGACCTCGGTGACGAGTGCAGCCGGCGTTCAGATCGATTCGCAAATCGTCATCGCGAACGGTCGGGTATTGACGCCGTTTATTCGGGTTGCCTGGGAGCACGAGTTCAATCCCGACCGAAGCCTGGATTCCTTCCTCACCCTCTCGCCGGCCGCGAAGTTTACCGTCGAGGGCGCTCCAGCGGCGAGTGACGCGGCAAGGATCAATACCGGAGTGAAGCTCGACATGAACGAGACCGTGGCGCTGTTCGGGTATTTCTCAGGCGAGTTTTCCGACCGGACCCAGGGCTACGCGGGCAATGGCGGCCTCAAGGTTTCGTGGTGATTGCGGATCGGGTCTTGGCGATTTCCTGCCTTGGCCACTTCCGTCTCGTCGTCCGACCGGAACGTGGTTCAAGGCGCCATGTTCACGGGAGTGTCAGGAAGCCGTCGGCATTCAGCCTTGACGACAGGTTATGCGTGCTCGAATGAACAACGCATCGCTATCGATGAGGGAACATCTTATGAGCGACGCACCGTCTATGCTCAATTTTTCGCATCCAGCGCATCCGATCAATCGCGGCATGTCCGTGATCAAGCTGCTCGTGCTTGCGGTGTCGGTTGCCGCAGCCGTTCCAACCGCACGCAATCTCTATTTCTCGTGGAAGAACGATGTGCCCTTCAACCAGGTCGACCATCGTCTGGCGCAGGCGGCGCTGCTGGAGAAAAATTTCGACTGCAAGATCGCATATCGCGCGCTGATGACTCAGGGCAACGCGGTGATCGAAGCCGGGTCGTGCTCGAAGACCGGCGATATCTCGATCCGGGTACGCAGTCCCGGAGGGCAGGTGAACTACGAATGGATCGCATTCGATCAGCTGCCGAAACCTGTTTCAAGGACGGCTGGCCTATTCGATCTCATCATCTCGAAGGCGGTGGCGGAGGAGGCCATCCGAAGCGATGCGCCATTCCAAGTCGCGCAGGATGCGGCGGTGCTCTGCCAGGCGAAGTCCGGTGATAACATCATCCGCATCGTTCAATCGGGCGGACAGTGCACGCGCGAAACGGTTTCGATTTTCCGCGGCTCGGTGGAGAAGAGCGAAAACGTGCCGTGCGATAAGGCGTGCCCTATTAAATAGCGCCTTCCGACTCCCCTCCGGGGAGCCGGCCGGAAGGCGCTGGCCGCCGTGTGACGCCGAACCCTAGTGCCGATTTCACCACTCGTGTTTCTGCGGCAGTCCATCGGTGATGTCGTAGTAGTCGGACTTCGAGGTGGCAAAGATGTGCGCCTTGATCTTGAGCCCCGTGGGCGGATCGAGCGTTCCGGCAGTGACATAGGTCTCGTTGCCGCCGACGTTGCGCCAGAAGAGATTGCCGCCGCAGCGCGCGCAGAACCCGCGCTCGCTCGTATCGGAAGAGCGATACCAACGCAGCGTCTCGTCGTTCAGGATTTTCACATCGGCGGATGCACAGCGCGCCATGGCGGCGTAGTTGCCGCTCGTCTTTGCGCACATGGAACAATGGCAGGCATCGATGGCATCAAGATCACCTGTGACTTCGTAGCTTACGGAACGGCAGAGACAACTTCCTGTGCGGTGAACGGGCATTACAAAAGCAACCTTCCTAAAAATTTCTCGTTGCTGACGACGATCTCAGACGACGCACGCGTCGTGAAAACTTTTTCGCACGAATTGTGATCGAATCCTCCCTCATGACAACTTGACGACCGGAGATTAGAGGCACACATTTCCTCTTGTGACGGTGCCGCTCTCGCTAGCTGTTCCGGTAATTGCGTCTCGGCCGAGGGGCTGATGAGCTGCGGAATGGCGACGCGGGCCGTATCGGTTTCACGTGGTGCGTATTCGTCCCGTGAGCCGTGCCGGAACCGCGGTAGGCGTGACGTTGAAACAGATCGAGGAGAGGAGATGACTCCACCGGGTTATCAGACAGGACCTCGAGACTCGTTCACGGGGTCGACAGCTTGATGGGCATACTCGAGATCGTGGCCACGGCCTGTTCAGCTGTACTCGCTACAATTTGGATATCTCACACGAGGGCGGCAACCCGTGCGGTCGCCAGAGCCTCGCATTCAAAGGCCCGGTTTTAGTCTGGGCGGACCATCAATGGTAATACAAACGGCCCCGCGCGAATCCGAGGATTCGGCGGGGTTTCGTTTTTGATTTATTGCGGGCGACACTGATCTTTGATGGTCGCCGGCGACACTCCTTCGGAGAGCCGGCCGCCAGCGACGGCGGTCGCGATCAGGCGAACACGCCGAAGCGCTCGGGGTTGCTCTGAATGAACTTCGGCAGCTCGCTCGCGTGAACGACGGTTGTCGATTCCGCCAGGCTCTTTTCGAAAGCCTGCTGCGATCGGAATTCTTCGCAGTTCGCGCGATCGTTGCCTGAGATCGCTCCCATCTTCTCGCGAAAGCGATCCCAGCCGCCGATCGATGTCATGTGCCAGCCGCTATTGGGAATGATGCGGATGCGATTTGGAACGTGCTGCAGCATGTAGTTCTGGTAACGCGTGTAGAACCGGCTCAGCGGATTGTTGCCGAGACGCATGGAGGCGCACATCTTCGTCAGGCGCAGGTGTTCAGCTCCGGGGAAGTCGGAGAACTCGATCATCCGCGGGCCCTTCTCCCACATCGTATTCTTCACGCGGCGGTTGACGAGGCCGGTGTAGATCGGCATCTCGAAGATCGTCAGATCGTGGGGACGCCTGGTGCGGATCGCTTCGCGAAGCTTCTGGGCGGAGATGATCTCATCGACGTCGGAGACGATGATCAGGTCGTCGGGGGCCGCATCCGTCAAGCCGCGCGAGATCTGGTCTCTCTGATAATGCTGGCGAGCCCACTTGTCGTTCTGCGGGCGCGTCGTGAGGCCGGCGGCCAGATCGCCCTCCGGGAAATCGACGACGATATGGGTGATCTTGTCGGCGTAGCGCGCGAAGGCGGCTTTATTGTCGTTGAAATGAAGAGGCTTCGGCTTGCCTTGAAACGTCTGCTTCGCTTCCACGAGTACGAAGCGATCAACGACGTCGTAGAGCTCGTGAAGTCTGACTTCCAGCAGATCGAGCTCGTTGTAAAAGGTGAAGCAGTCGTAGATCACGCGGCCGTCCTCCCCCAAAAGTCCAAGCATATGCTAGTTGGACTATGGCGAAGGGTCTAGCTCTTTTGCCAATCGGCCTGGGGAAAGCGCGAGCCCGCGGCGCGCTGCACCGTGAGCCGAATATGCTCGGCTTGCTCCTTAGCTGGAGTAATGAGGCGGCTAATCTTTGTGGTTGGTGACGGCGACGAAGGTATCGTCCGTCTGGCAGCGGCGCTCGTGCAACAGAAAATCGTAATAGCCGCAACGGCCTGACCCCGGGTAGTCGCGGCAGGCGAAAGGCCGGGCCTTGTAAATCGTGCAGCGGCGAAGCTTGGTATCGAAGAACTGGCAGATACGGCCGAAGTGCTTATCGTTCTTGCGCCGCATGATGTACTTGTGCCCGTGCGCTGCGCGCGTGAAACGGCGTTTCGCGGTCTCGTAAGGCAGCTTGAAATATCGGGCGAGGCGCTCGACGTCGCGTTTGTTCAGCGCAATGACCGGATACGAACAGCAGTATCCTGGGCAGTTCAGACAATTGTATTGAGCCATCTGAGGCTTTGGTGCTCCCGCGTGCGCACGCATCCACTCCCGCAACGGCCATAAATCATGCGCTGCGTCAGTCAAGACGCATTTGCTGTAGATCCCACTCGTTGCTGGACCCGTGGGTAGGGTTATCCGCTTGCATCGCGCGCGGCGGTGACTAATATGGAACAATTAGCGAACGAAAGCTTTTCGATGGTGTGGACAACGGCGATTGGATCGAGAAGCCGGGACATCGAGCCTTTAATGTCCATTCGAGAGTCGGCACATAAGACGGGGTGCTGATGCAACAAAATGAGCCGGATGGTTCAGCGCCACGGCTTTTACCTGGGACGCCAGAACGTTCCGGTGTCCAGTCAAGGAGACGAGTGAAATGGCAGGGTCGGTCAACAAGGTCATTCTGGTTGGCAATGTCGGCAAGGATCCCGAGATCCGCCGCACGCAGGATGGCCGCCCGATCGCCAACCTGAGCATCGCGACGAGCGATACGTGGCGCGACAAGCAGACGGGCGAGCGCAAGGAGAAGACGGAATGGCATCGCGTCGTCGTCTTCAGCGAGCCTCTCTGCAAGATCATCGAGCAGTATGTGAAGAAGGGCGCGAAGCTTTACATCGAGGGCGCGCTGCAGACACGGAAGTGGACGGACCAGAGCGGCGCCGAGAAGTATTCTACCGAGGTCGTCATTCAGGGCTACAACGGCACGCTGACAATGCTTGACGGTGCCGGCGGGGGTCGCGGCGCGTCGATGGGCATGCAGGAAAGCGCACCCGATTATGCATCCGATGGCGGGTTCGGCTCGAGCGCGGGCGAAACGCGGCGCGTCGCCAAGAGCGGCGGGTCGAAGGGCGGCTTCGACAAGGCCATCGACGACGAAATTCCCTTCTGATCGTCTTTTCCGGTAGGGGGCCGGCCGGAGCGACGGGAGCGGATCATTCCAGCGTCGGCGCGGCATCCTCCTGACTAATGCGCGGACGCGGCGGCAACGGGCCGGCTTTTGTTGGCTTGAAACGCTTGCTCGGACTGCACCTCGATGAAGAGGTGCTGCACTTCGGGATAGCGGGACTTTATCGCCGCCTGCAGCCGCGCGGTTACGTCTTCCACGGTGCGCGCGCTCACCCAATCTTCGAAGTCGACGCTGGCGGTGACGAGTACGTCCTGCGGGCCGAGGTGCATCGTGCGGATTTCGTTGATCGTCCGAATAGGCTTATCCGGGCCCAACTCCTGCTCGACGATTTCACGGAGGCCGCGCTGGACGGTGCCGGAAGCTGCTTCGCCGACGATCAACGAGCGGATTTCGCGTGACATGAAGAACGCGACGTATCCCAGCACGCAGCCGATGAGGATCGAGGCCATGCCGTCGGCGCTGTCGTAGCCGCCAAGGTCAGCGAATAGCGTGCCGATCAGAGCGATGGCGAGGCCCGCCAAGGCGGCCGCGTCCTCCAGGACGATGGCGAACAGCGACGGGTCTTTGGACGCGCGCAGGGCGGCGACGAAGCCGAGGCCGGATGGCTTTCGGCGCACGTTGAATTCACGCACCGCCTTGAGCATCGAATAGCCTTCCAGCGCGATGGCGACGAGGAGAACCGCGTAGACCCAGAACACGTCCCTGAGCGGATGCGGATTGAGGATCTTCTCGACACCTTCGTAGATCGCCACGCCCGCGCCGAGCGCGAAGAGCACCATGGCGACGATGAAACTCCAGAAGTAGATCTCCTTGCCGTAGCCGAACGGGTGCTGGGCATCCGCTGGCCGGGCGGCGCGATTGATGCCGAAGAGAAGGAGGAGCTGGTTGGAGGTATCGACGAGCGAATGGATCGCCTCCGACAGCATGGCTGAGGATTGCGTCCAGGCCGCCGCCACGAACTTGGCCACCGCGATGCCGAGATTGCACGCGAACGCCACAAAAATTACGGCCTTTGAACCGCCGGTCTCCAAGGTCTTGCTCCCTCATGTCGCCCACCATTCCGTAACCGAATTGCGGGGAGCCCGTCCACCGCGCTGGCGGTGATCTGCAAGGCTGGCGCTGGGAGCGCGCCGGTGTCGGGCTTCGAAGAGGAACGAAGTTCGGGATTATCGCTGTTAACGGCGTCGCAAAACGCGCGTTTTACGCGGCTTTAAACCTACTTTGGTAGGCATGCGGCATGGCCGGCGCGAAACTGACATCAATCCTTCGTTCACGATATTCCTTTCGCGGGGATGTCATCGAACCGGCGTCTCTGCCGACCCTCTATATTTGCGCAGGTTTCGGGGGCGTTGTCGCGACGGGCGTTGCGTGCGGGCTGCTGCGCTATCGCGCCGAAGAGATGAACGCGATCGCAGCGAGTATCCTGACCCTTTGGGCCTTGGGGTTATACCTTCAGTTTCTCGGTGTCTCGCGTCTGGGTGAGGCGGTGAAAGGCGCCGCCTGCTACCTCTTGCTTTCCGTCTGCGCGATTTTCGCGAGCGCGGTTCTCGCCGTTATCAGTCGAAATTATTTTGATGGTTCTTTTGCCGCCGCCGACAAAGCGCTTTTCGGGTTCAACTGGAACACCGATGCTCCGGCGATGACGAGCAACCCGCTGATTGGACACATGCTGAGCTACGCCTATGTCTCGCTGAATTGGCAGCCGGTGTTGATGGTCGGCTATCTGTTTTTGGTTGGACAAAGCCAGCGCTTCTGGCAGGCGCTTACCGCAACGGCGATCGCGCTCGCGATCTGCATCAGCGTGTTTCCGTTTTCTCCGGCTGTCGGAGGTTACGTCCACTTTGAGATACCGCGTACGTCTGTGCCCGACGTTTGGGTCGCCTCTGCGTGGCATTACCCGGAAGTGCTCAGGTCATTGAAGGATGGGTCTCTCGACACCCTTGGCTACAAAGCGCTCGAGGGGATCGTGGCCATGCCGAGCTTCCATGCTGCAGCATCAATCATACTCGCTTGGACGTTCTGGACGACGCTCTTGCGCTGGCCCCTGGTCGCCCTCAATGCCGTGATGCTCGTGTCATCCGTGCCCATCGGCGGGCATTATATCGTCGACGTGGTAGCCGGCACGGCGGTTGCCGTGCTGGCTCTCTGGCTCGCGAGCCGCATCGCGGCGGGCTCGCATGCGTTCAGCAGCGCTGATGAGTTACTTCAGCGGCGCGGGTTCGGAACGGCCGCCGAGAAGGTCGGCTAGATTGAACCGGTAGCCGAGGCCGACCGAGACGATAAGCGGGTCGACCGTGACCTTGGCTGTTACAGGCGTGCCGCTCCAGGACGCGTCGGTATCTTCCCAGACCTTCTTGATGTCGGCGTTGAGATACCAACCGCGGCCGATTTCGACATCGACGCCGCCCTGCAGGGCAAAGCCCCATGAGTCATCCAGTTTGATTTTGGCTCCGCCCAGGTCGCTGTGGCCGCCGCCAAAGTAGTGAATGTATTGCACGCCGGCGCCCACATAGGGCTTGAGGCCGCTGATCGGATCAAAGTGGTACTGGAGCGTGAGGATCGGCGGGAAGGCCCAGAAGCCGCCGAGATCCGCGCCGTTGATCGCGCCCGACGTGCCCTGGGCGTTCAGATGGGCGAAGCAGCAGAAGAGTTCGGCCGCGATGTTCTTGGTGAAGAAGTGCGTCAGCGTCAGCGTCGGGATCCAGGCGTCGCTGACTTCCGAGTTATAACTCGGCACCAAGGTCCCGCCGGAATAGACCTTCGCGCTCGAATCGGGCGCGACGTACGTGCCCTGCACGCGCACCAACGTGTCGCCGCTGTAATCGCCAGCACTCGCCGGTGCAACCAACGAAAGTACAAGAAGTGCGCTTAGAGCTAGCCGCCGCATGACATTCATTCCCCTGTATGGACTTTCCTGCCGAGCCGTTTCGACTCGGCAATTTCCCAATGGAGATATCGATGCTTAGTGCTGCAGAGCGCCAGAGCGCTTGATCGCTTCCTTCTGACTCCGGTCAGATCCGCGCGCTGATCGTTTCTCATGTGACCGAGGCGACACGCAACTTTTTGACTCACGTCAAATGCTAGGCTGCATGACGGGCGGATAACAGCTCGCCAAGTGCGAAGGAAACTTTCCGTCCAGCGAGCAGATAATGTCCATGACCTCATTCGAAACTGCTGGAAGACCGGTCGCCACGCGTGAAGACGATCGCGCGATGTTGAACGCGGAACTGTCGTCGCTCTCACGGCTTCGGCCGCGTGCGCAATTCGTGCGACTCGGCAATCGGTGCGCGCTGCCGTCGCTCGGTGGCGGCTATGTTTACTTCGTCGCGAAGGGCGTCGTCGGGATTGAAACCGGTGTGGCGGGCTCGGATGTTCGCGTGATCACTTCGCTGCTATATCCCGGCGATGTGCTGGTGCCGGAGCTGCAAGCGCCGCTTGCGTCCGTGTCGCTCACCTCGCAGCGTCCGTGCGAGTTCTGGAAGCTGACGCCGGCCGTGTTAGGCGAAGAAGCCTCGCGCGATGGGCACTTGTGGCACGCGATCTTCGGACGGCTCAACGATCAGAATGCGCGGATGCAGTTGCATGCGGCCGAGATGTCGATCCTCAATTCCGAGGAGAAGGTTGCGGGCTTTCTGATCGAGACGGGCGCACGATCCGGCATTTCTTCCGGCGGATCGATCGCGTTCGAGCTGCCACTGTCGCGGTACAGCATCGCCGATTATCTGTCGCTCAATGCCGATACGATCTCGCGGACGTTTTCGGCGCTGGCCACGGCGCGGATCATCGAGCGCCGGGGCCGTTTCCAGATCGTTGTTCGCGACTGGCACGCACTTCTGGCGAAGTGTCCGATGAGCGAGGCCATCGTTGCGGCCCATGGCGCCGGAAAACCGCAGCTCTCGCGCTGAGGCAAGAGCGAGACGTTATTCGGGGCGTTCCAGCACAGGATCAATTGAATCCTGTAGTCTGTTTTCCTAGCCGAATTTCTTTCTGATCTCGGAATAGAGATCAATCCAGTGCGGGTTCTCGCGTTCGATAAGATTGATTTTCCAGGCTCGCAGATAGGCCTTCAATGTCTTCTCGCGTTGGATCGCGTGTTCGATATCGCCGAATGCTTCGAAATGGACGAGATGGGCCACGCTGTATTTAGCGGTGAAGGCCGAGCCCTTTTTCTGGCGGTGCTTTTCGACTCGTCCGAGGATGTCGTTGGTCACGCCGACGTAGAGTGTTCCATGTGGTTTGCTCGCTAAGATGTAGACCCAATAGCTGCGGTTGATCCCTCGATCCATCGACGCAGAATGAGCAGGATGGATCCTCGGGACAAGCCCGAGGATGCCATTTTGTGGACATCGCCCGAGCGATGGGGGCCTCCGCAGACGCGACGCTGCTTATTTAAGCTGTCATCCTCGGCTTCAGGCCGAGGATCCATTGGGCCAGGGAGACGGTGGGAGATGGATCCTCGGGACAAGCCCGAGGATGACAATTGTTGGCGGCTTACTCGACGGTGGTTTCTGAGGACTCTTCCGCTTCCTCTTCGGTGATGCGCTCGACCGAGACGACCTTCTCGTCGGCATCGGTTTTGAAGATGCGCACGCCCTGCGTGTTGCGGCCGGCGATGCGGATGTCGTGCACGGGGCAGCGAATGAGCTGGCCGCCGTCGGTCACGAGCATGATCTGGTCGTTCTCGCCGATGGGGAAGGAGGCGAGCAAGCGGCCGTTTCTATCATTCGCCACCATCGCGACGATGCCTTTGCCGCCGCGACCCGACGTACGGAACTCGTACGACGATGAGCGCTTGCCGAAGCCCCTGCTCGAGACCGTCAACACGAATTGCTCGGCCGTCTGCATCTCGCCGAAGCGCTCGGGCGTTAGCGTCACTGCATCGGCGCTGACCTCTTCACCTTCCGCCTCGACCGGCGCGACCTCTGCCTCTTCGGCGTCTTCCGAGCGTCGCAGGGCGCTCGCCTGCTTGAGGTACGCGGCGCGCTCTTCAGCGGACGCATCGAAGTGGTCGAGGATCGCCATCGAGATCACCTCGTCCTTGTCGTCGAGCCGGATGCCGCGAACGCCGGTGGAGTCGCGGCCTTTGAACAGGCGGATCTCGTCGCCGATCAGGAAGCGGATGCACTGGCCCTCCGCGCTCGTGAGCAGGACGTCCTGGTTGGGCGTCGCGATCGCAACCTGGACGATGCGGTCGCCCTCGTCGAGTTTCATCGCGATCTTGCCGTTGCGGTTGATGTTCTCGAAATCGGCAAGCGCGTTGCGGCGGACGTTGCCCGAGCGCGTCGCGAAGATGAGTTCGAGATCGCCCCAGGTGGAAGAATCCTCCGGCAGCGGCAGGATCGAGGTGATGGCCTCACCTTCTTCAAGCGGCAACAGATTGACGAGAGCCTTGCCGGGCGACTGCGGAGAGGCGGGCGGCAAGCGCCAAACCTTCATGCGGTAACACATGCCGCGCGAAGAGAAGAACAGCACCGGCGTATGGGTGGAGGTCACGAAGAGCTGCGTGACGAAATCCTCGTCGCGCGTCGACATGCCGGACCGGCCCTTGCCGCCGCGGCGCTGGGCACGATAGGCGGCGAGCGGCACGCGCTTGATGTAGCCCTTGTGGCTGACCGTCACGACGCAGTCTTCGCGCTGGATGAGGTCTTCGTCCTCAACCTCGCCTTCGATGTCGACGATCTCGGTTTTGCGCGGTGTCGCGAACTCGTTCTTGATGGCCTGCAGTTCGCCCTTGACGATATCGACGACGCGCGCCCGCGAGGCGAGGATGGCGAGATACTCTTTGATCTCGGTCGCGATCTTGTTCAACTCTTCGGAGATTTCATCCCGGCCGAGAGCGGTGAGGCGGGCCAGACGAAGCTCGAGGATCGATTTCGCCTGCTCTTCCGAAAGACGATACGTGCCTTCCGCAGAAACCTTGTGACGCGGGTCGGCGATGAGCTCGATCAGCGGGGTCATGTCTTTTGCAGGCCAGTCGCGCGCCATCAATTGCTCCTTGGCTTCGGCGGGAGAAGCCGAGTAGCGGATGAGCTTGATGACTTCGTCGATGTTGGCGACGGCGATCGCCAGGCCGACGAGGACGTGGGCGCGATCACGGGCCTTGTTGAGAAGATGCTTGATGCGCCGGGTTACGACCTCCTGGCGGAAGGTCGTGAAGGCGGAAATGAAATCCTTGAGATTGAGGCTCTCCGGGCGGCCGCCGTTGATCGCCAGCATGTTGGCGCCGAACGTCGTCTGCAGGTCGGAATAGCGGTAGAGATTGTTGAGGACGACGTCGGCTACGGCGTCCCGCTTCAACTCAATGACGATGCGAATGCCTTCGCGGTTCGATTCATCCCAAAGGTCGGAGATGCCCTCGATCTTCTTGTCGCGAACCAAGTCGGCGATCTTCTCGATCAGCGTGCGCTTGTTGACCTGGTAGGGGATCTCGGTGACGATCAGCGCTTCGCGGTCTTTGCGGATATTCTCGATCTTGACACGGGCGCGCATGATGATCGAGCCCCGGCCCTTGTGATAGGCGGAGAGGATGCCGCCGCGGCCGAGAATGATGCCGGCCGTCGGGAAGTCGGGCCCTTGGATGATCTGGGTCAGCTCGTCGATGCCGATTTCGGGATTGTCGAGATCGGCGATGCAGGCGTCGATGACTTCGCCCAGATTGTGCGGTGGAATGTTGGTCGCCATGCCGACTGCAATGCCGCCTGCGCCGTTGACGAGCAGGTTCGGGAACTTCGCCGGCAACACGGAAGGCTCTTGGATCGTGCCGTCGTAGTTATCGCGATAATCGACCGTGTCGTTGTCGAGATCGTCGAGCAGGAAGCTCGCGACCTTGGCGAGGCGGGATTCGGTATAACGCTCGGCGGCGGGCGGGTCGCCGTCGATCGAGCCGAAGTTGCCCTGGCCATCGACGAGGGGCACGCGCATCGAGAATTCCTGCGCGAGGCGAACGAGGGCGTCGTAGATCGCGAGGTTGCCGTGCGGGTGATACTTGCCCATCACCTCGCCGACGATGCGCGCCGATTTGACGTACTTCTTGTTCCAGTCGAGCCCGAGCTCGTTCATGGCGAAGAGAATGCGGCGATGCACGGGCTTCAGGCCGTCGCGTACGTCGGGCAGCGCGCGGCTGATGATGACGCTCATCGCGTAATCGAGATAAGAGCGGCGCATCTCGTCCGAAATCGAGATCGGGCGGATGTCGCTCGGTTCGCGGCCGGCCGAATTTTCTTCGTCGTTGTTGTCGGTCAAAGTCTGCTCTTTCCGGGATGAGATCGGCGGGGCGACAAGCGTCGGCGGCCGGTAGGAATCCAGTGCTTATACTTTAGCAAAAACGGAATGCGAATGCCACGTGCGCGTCGACGTGCCACGGCCCCACAGAAATAATAAATATTGTGATTTTTCATGATGTTATGGCTTCGGCTGGCGTAGAGTTTCGACCTCGCTGGAACGCCGCTCGACAGGGATCGCAAAAACGCATCTGCCGCGAGTCTTAACCACGGCCGCCAGGGCCTTGGCCGTATCCGGAAATGGGCATCGTTCAGCGCGTTCACGCCGCCTCAACCCTGGTTGAACCCTGCCCCTCAAGCAGGAACATCGCCCCTCTTACCGACGTTCGAACCAGAGGACTTGAACTGAGAAAATGGGCCATCGAGCCGGCCCGGAGGAGATGTAAATGCGCAAGCTCATCGCTGGACTGGCAATCGCCGCTTCACCGTTTTTCGTGCAGGCAGCCTTGGCTGAGGGCGAGGGCGGACAGGAGGCGTTCAACAACAACTGCCGGACCTGCCATTCCTGGAAAGAGGGCGATAATCGCCTTGGCCCGAATTTGCATGGCATCATCGGCCGGAAGGCTGGCACGGCGGAAGGTTTCAACTATTCCGGCGCAGTGAAATCGTCGGGCATCACCTGGGACGAGGCGTCCCTCGACAAGTTTATAGCCAACCCGAACGGCCTTATCCCGAACAACAACATGAAGCCGTTTTCCGGGGTGGGTGATGCGAACACCCGCAAGCAGATTATCGACTTCCTTAAGACGAACCCGAATTGATGAGATTTCCGATGTCATCCTCGCCGCAAGTGCGAGGATGACCGGTTTGTTCATCGTGTTGGTGAAAGCTTGTCTGCCCCCTATGGGCAAGGCTTGGCGCGGGCGCTATTGAGAGGCGATCTCAATGGTGACCGTACATGACCCGCATCGGCTTTTATTCCGGCTCGTTCGATCCCGTGACGCTCGGGCACACGGACGTTATTCGTCGCGCGGCTGGTCTTCTGGACAGGCTCGTCATCGGTATCGGGATCAATCCGGGTAAGGCGCCGATGTTCGACGAGGCCGAGCGCGTGGCGATGCTCGAAGACGAAGTCGGGCCGATAGCGGCGCAAACCAAGACGGACATTGCCGTCGTGACGTTCTCGGGTCTTGCGGTCGAAGCGGCGCGCGCCAACAAAGCGTCGATCATCGTGCGTGGCCTGCGGGACGGCACCGACTTCGATTACGAAATGCAAATGGCCGGAATGAACGGCGAGATGGCGCCGGAGATTCAAACCGTTTACGTGGCGGCATCGCCCGCGGTCCGCCACATCGCTGCAAACCTCGTGCGCGCGGTGGCTTCTATGGGCGGCGATCCCTCGCCATTCGTATCGGCAGGCGTGCTGAAGCGGCTCAAGGCGAAGCCTGGCAAAAAAGCTTGAGCGGGCAGCCGGCTGAGGCCCGACTGCCGCTGGATGACCCGCTGCAGAACTATTCGGATGTTTCCTTATACGTGCCCGAGAAAACGGTCTCGGTGATTGGCACGTAGAAGTATGTGCCGCCGCCCTTCGCATTCTGGAATTTTCCGGTGCCGCCGGTGTTGGTGTAGCGGTATTCTTTGAGGTCAGAACCTTCGTCCCAAGAGAAGGTACGGGTCTCGCCGCTCTTGAAGTGGTCGACCCCGGTGCCGACACCCTTCCAGCTGCCGTCGGGCATGTACTCGTACTTGCCGACGCAGTCAGCGACGATGGTTTCGCGAGCGGTGTCGGTCGGAACTGTGATGCAGCGCCCGGCGTATTCGGCGACCTTGTGACCCTTGGAGATTTCCCTCTCGTCCCACTTATCCGTCATGCAGACGATGACGCCGGTCTGCTCGGCTGCAGCGGCACGGGGGTGGGAGGCCAGAGCGGAAATGAGAACCGACGAGATGAGAAAAGACGAGTTGATCAGAACGCCGTTCATATTTGATCCTCCATCCTTGATTTGAAAAAATTGCTTAGTATGCGCCGTCCACGCGGCAAGCGCGTCCGGCAATCGGAACTGTCATTCTTGATTTCATGTCGTGAGGAGCGCTCACCGCGGCCCTAGGTCCGGAAGCTGCAGAAACGCCGCGTTTCGGGGAAGTATGTTACGGTGTCAGAGGGCCCATCCGGACAACGGGGTGAGGCCGATCAGGCGCTTTCAGGAGCGTTCGCGTGACGGATATTCCGCCTCGTTGCTGGAATGAGTCCGAGCAGGCCGCTGTTCGCGAACAGCTTGAGCGCATCTTAAGAAGCACATCGTTCCAGCAATCGCGGCGGCGGTCACGGTTTCTTGAGTACATCATCGACGAGACCCTCGCCGGGCGCGGCGACCGCCTGAAGGGCTACACCATTGCGTGCGAGGTTTTCGATCGTCCCGGGACGTTCGATGCCAACATCGACCCGGTCGTGCGTGTCGAGGCCGGACGGGTGCGTGACCGGTTGCGCGAATACTACGACGGCGCCGGGCAGGGCGATCCGATACGTGTCGAGTTGCCGAAAGGCACGTATACGCCTTCCATTGAATTCCGGCGGACGGAAGCTCCACCGAACGCCGCGGAGCCGCAAAATGCGGACGGCCAGGCGCACGCCGCAGGGGCCGAGGCGCATGCCGAGAGAGTATCCGGTCGGTTTGCACGAGCCAAGAGATCGCCAGTCGCGCTTTCCGCGTTCGCAGTTTTTTTCCTCTTGATTGCTGCAGCTGGCTGGTGGGCTGTTCGGTCCTCTGCGCCGAAGCCTGTGGCGGGCGAGGCCGGCGGTCCCGCCGATATCGCGAGCGTCCCGGCGATGGCGGTGCTGCCGTTCACGAACTTGAGCGGCGATCCGAAGGAAGACTACTTCAGCGATGGCTTGACGGAGGACATCCAGACGGAGCTGGCGCGCTCCCGCGATCTGCGCGTGATCGCCAGGAACTCGACGTTTCAATTCAAAGGGCAGCCCGTCGACGTGCAGAAGATCGGACGCGACCTCAAGGTCCGCTACGTGCTGCAGGGAAGCGCGCGGCGCGTCGGTGACAACGTGCGCATTACCACGCAGCTGATCGATGCCAAAACGGGCTCGCACGTCTGGGCTGAGAAGTATGATCGGGAGATGGCGGACTTGCTCGTCGTGCAGGACGAAGTCGTCAACCAGATCGTCGGCAAGGTTGCCGGCAGCTACGGCGCAATTGAAAGCAGCGAGGCCAAGTCCGCACTCCGCAAGAGCCCTGAACAGATTCAATCATATGACCTTGTCCTCCGGGCTCGCGAGATTGTGCAATGGAACTGGACGCCCGAGATTTTCCAGACGGCGCGTAATTTCCTGAATAAGGCGGTCGCGCTCGACCCCGAGAATTCACGGGCGCGGCGCGAACTCGCATGGATCGCCGTAATGGGCTGGGTCTTTCGTCTCGATGAAAAGCCTGTGCCGGCAGATGAGATCGCCCGACAGGCGGCCAAGGCCGTGGAACTTGATCCAGCGGACGCGCGGGCGCGCATGATTGCTGCGTCAGCTTACTTCTTCACGAAGCAACTCGACCGTTTCGGAGCGGAGGCCGCACAGGCCCTCGATCTTGCGCCATACGATGCCGAGATCATGTCCACGCTGGGATGCATGATCTCCGCGGCCGGAGATCACGATCGCGGAGTAGCGCTTGCCGAAAAAGCCAACAGGATAAATCCCGACGCTTCGATCGGATGGTACAATTCAACGGTCTATACGGCGCTCTATCTCGCTGGCAACTACCGGCGGGCCCTTGAGATCGCGAAGCAGGGCATCCAAGACATGTTCTATGTCTATCTCGAGATCATTCCGATCTATGGTCAGCTTGGCATGAAGCCGGACGCCGCCGACGCGTGGCGCCGAATGCAGAGGCTTTATCCCGGCGCGACCCTGCAAAGCTTTGCGGACTGGTGGCGGCTCTGGAACATCAACGACGATGAAGTCGGCCGGCTGATGGATGGCGTCCATAAGTCGGGAATTTTCGAGCCGGACGCCAGAACCGGCCCGTAGCCACGCGATGGGGCGCCCGGGCGCGGCACGTCGTGGCTCGAACCTTGCGGTCGGGCCGTCAAATCGCCATAAGGGCGGCAACACTGCCCGCCGCACCGTCAGGCGGCCGGGATAAGCCCGGCACGGCCGATAAAGATCGTCAATTCGCGAGGAGCGCCATGGTTCGACTTCTATCGTTTGTTTTCGCGTCCCTGTTGGCCGTGAGCGTGTTTGCAAGCCTGCCTGCGCGGGCAGACGGCGACAAGCTCGTGATCGAGCTGAAAAACGGCAAGGTCGTCATTCAGCTTCGTCCGGACCTTGCGCCGAAGACGGTCGAGCAGATCAAGACGCTGGCCAACCAGGGCTTCTACAACGGCATCAAGTTCCATCGCGTGATCGACGACTTCATGGCGCAAACGGGCGATCCGACCGGCACGGGCACAGGCGGCTCGAAGCTGCCCGATCTGCCGGCGGAATTCTCCAACGAGGAATTCAAGCGCGGCACCGTCGCGATGGCGCGGACCTCCGATCCCAATTCGGCGAACAGCCAGTTCTTCATCTGCTTCAACAGCATCGGCTGCGCCGGTCTCAAGAACCAGTACACGATCTTCGGTGAAGTGGTCGACGGCATGCAATACGTCGACATGATCAAGCGTGGAGAGCCCGGCTCGGGAACCGTCGCCGATCCCGACGTTATGAAGAAAGTCTACGTGCAATAATCTAACTGATCGCGCCTCTCCCCCGGGGGGAGAGGCGGGCGCTGCAAGCGCCGGTAACGGGGCGGTCGAAAGAAGAAAAGCGACCCCTCGCCCTAGCCCTCTCCCGAAGGGGAGAGGGAGCAACAAGAAAGGAAATTTCCGATATGGCCGACTACAAAGATCCCGAGAACACGCTGCTCATCGAGACGAGCAAGGGGCCCGTCGTCATCGAATTGCGTCCGGATCTTGCGCCAAAGCATGTGGAGCGCATCAAGCAACTGGCCCGCGAAGGCTTCTACGACGGCATCGTCTTTCATCGCGTGATCGACGGTTTCATGGCGCAGACGGGCTGCCCTGACGGTCGGGGCACGGGCGGTTCCTCGCACGGCAACCTGCCGGCGGAGTTCAATGCCGAGCCGCACGTTCGCGGCGTCTGCTCGATGGCGCGGGCGTCCAGTCCGAATTCGGCCAACAGCCAGTTCTTCATTTGCTTCGACGACGCGCGCTTCCTCGACAAGCAATATACCGTCTGGGGCAAGGTCATCGAAGGCATGGAGAACGTCGACAAGATCAACAAGGGCGAGCCGCCAAAGAGCCCGGACAAGATGATCAAGGTCCAGGTCGCGGCGGACGCGGCCTGATGCCAGCGCCGCGCGACGAAAAGGGAGGCGCGCTTTCGGGTGCGCCTTTTCTCATTCCCGTTTGGGCCGGGTTGGCCGGAGCCGCGGGCGTGGCGTTATCGGCCGTTGCCGCTCACAAAGTGGACAGTCCTGCACTTGCGACGGCGGCGACGATCCTGACGATTCACGCCGTGGCTGCGGTCGCGATCTATTCGCTGGCGCTGCGAAGCGCGCGGTCTGGGCTTTGGAGCGCTGTCGGGCTGCTGATGCTGTTTTCTGCGACGCTCTTTTCGGGAGAGATCGCGTTTCACACCTTCACCGATATCGCCTCGCTGCAATTTCTCGCGCCGATCGGCGGATCGGGCATGATCTTGAGCTGGTTGCTGGTCGCGGTGGCCGGGTTCGTGAGCCGTGGCGGGAATTGACGCTTCGAGGAGCAATCCTCTCGGGTTTGTGCCGGGATGCGAGCGCCGCGGATCGCGGCGTTAAGGGTGGGGCATTCGCCGCCTTCCTATACGGGTGATGATCGTCTAAGCCGACGCAAATGCGTACCGATCTTTTCGATTTCGTCTTACCCGACAGCGCGATTGCGCTTTACCCCGCCGAGCCGCGCGATACCGCGCGCCTCCTCGTCGTGCATCCGGTAAAAGGCGGCTGCGCGCGTGACGATGCCGATCTGGACGACAAGCAGGTTCGAGATTTACCGGATCTCCTGCGTCCGGGAGATGCGCTGGTTTTCAACGACACGAAGGTCATACCGGCAGCACTGTCCGGCGTTCGCATGCGAGGAGAGACTCGGGCGCACGTCGACTTCAATCTGACGAAGCGAGTTTCGGACAATACGTGGCGCGCTTTCGCACGTCCGGCGAAACGCCTCGAAGCCGGAGATCGCGTGCACTTCGGACATTCCGAAGACGTGTGCCTGCAGGGCGCGCTCGATGCGACGGTGGCCGCAAAGGGTGAAGCCGGAGAAGTCGAGCTGGCGTTCGATTTGTCCGGTGCGGCTCTCGATGAAGCGATATCGGCAGTCGGCGCAATGCCGCTGCCGCCCTATATCGCGCTCAAGCGCGAGCCCGATGCACGCGATCGCGATAGCTATCAAACCATCTATGCCGAGAAGGAGGGCGCGGTGGCGGCGCCGACCGCCGGGCTGCATTTTACGCCCGAGCTGTTCGCGGCGCTCGATGCGCGCGGCATCTCTCGGCATTTCGTGACGCTGCATGTCGGCGCGGGTACCTTTCTGCCGGTGAAGGCGGAGGATACCGACGCGCATAAAATGCATTCGGAGTGGGGCGCGGTTTCGCGCGAAACGGCGGACGCGCTGAATGCGGTCCGGGCGCGAGGCGGGCGGATCGTGGCGGTCGGCACGACGTCGCTGCGCTTGCTCGAAAGTGCAGCGCGGGAAGACGGCACCCTCGTGCCGTGGTCGGGAGAAACGGCGATCTTCATAACGCCCGGTTATCGCTTCAAGGCGATCGATCTGCTGATGACGAACTTCCATCTTCCGCGCTCGACGCTTTTCATGCTGGTCGCTGCGTTCTCCGGACTGGGCACCATGCGCGCGGCTTACGGGCATGCGATCCGTAACGGATACCGGTTCTACTCTTACGGAGATGCAAGTCTCCTTGCGCGGGCAGACCAGTCCGAATGACGACAAGCCGCAACTTCTCAATACTCGGCACGCTTGCTATGGTCGGCGGTGGCGCTCAGCCGTTTCCTCTTAGCCGTGTGAGGCTTTCATGACATCTCGTATCGCGTCTACCGTCCGGCAGTTCTGCGTGGGCATTGCAACAGCAATTGCCTTGCTGACATCGGGTACGGCCTCCAGGGCGGGAACGGCCTGCACGTCTGTGGATGGACCGCGATGCAAAGAGAAGCTCTCGACCGGCATCGAAATGGCCTACATCGAAGTCGGACCGGCGGATGGCAAGCCGGTGCTGCTGATCCATGGTTTGACCGACAGCGTGCGTTCCTGGTCGCTGACGATGGACGCGCTCCACAAGATCGATCCGAGCCTGCACATCATCGCCGTCGATTTGCGCGGCCACGGCCAGAGCAGCATGCCTGACGCCAAGACGTGTGCGGCGGCTCCCGAGACTTGCTATCGGATTTCCGATCATGCCAGCGATGTGATTGCCTTCATGAAGGCGAAAGGCATCGGCAAAGCGGATTTGGCCGGTCACTCGATGGGTTCGTTCGTGGTGCAGGAGATCGCGCTCACGCATCCTGAGATGGTCGGGCACGCCGTTCTCGATGCGACCGGCGCGAAGAGCGTCGGCAACGCGGCGCTCGGAGACTTCGTGCTGAAACAGACGATTGAGGGGGCGTGGAAACCTGCGCTCGAAGCCAAGCATTATTCCTACCCCGCCGGTGTGTATGAACTAACGCCGCTCGATGCCGATCCGAAAGCGATGGAGTGGATCGCCGCGAACTGGACGCTCGATCCCGCCGCGCAACCTTCATTCCTGGCGCCCTATACGCCGGAGACGGCGAAGGTTCGCCTCGGCACGTGGATCGGCGCGACGAAAGGCTTGCTGGCTCAGGACAACACGGAACGGCTCAAGTCTCTCGCCGTGCCGGCGCTGGTGATGTGGGCGACGCAGGACAGCATCTATCTCGCCAAGGATCAGGAAGAGATCAAAAACTCCCTGAAGGATGCTGCGGCGAAGTCGGGCCTGACGTTCTACTGGAAGGAATACGGCAAGCGGCCGCTGCCCCAGTCCGGCGCGCAGGAGAGTGACATCGGCCATAACATTCAATGGTCGGCAGCGGAGACGGTGGCGAAGGATATTCATTCCTTCATCACCACGGGCGCGCCGACAGCTGATCTCGTCTATAGCGATGCGGCCCCCAACGTCACGCGCCTGATCGTCGAGTCGGGCAAAGCCGTCGTCGAGAAGATCGGAAAATAGAACGCATCATGAGCGCTGAGACACTCGCAACTTCGCCGTCGCATTCGGCGGCCGACGCGTTCGCCTTTCGCCTCCATGGTCAGGATGGCAAAGCACGGCTCGGCGAGATCGCGACACCGCGCGGCGTGATCCGGACGCCGGCCTTCATGCCGGTCGGCACGGTCGCGACGGTGAAAGCGCTCTACCCTGAGCAGGTCCGCGATGCTGGCGCGGATATCCTGCTCGGCAATACCTATCACCTGATGCTGCGTCCCGGCGCGGAGCGCGTCGCGAAACTCGGCGGTCTGCACACGTTCATGCGATGGGAGAAGCCGATCCTGACGGACTCGGGCGGCTTCCAGGTGATGAGTCTCGGCAAGATCCGCAAGATCACGGAAGAGGGCGTCGCGTTTCAATCGCATCTCGATGGGTCGCGGCACATGCTGTCGCCCGAGCGCTCGATCGAAATTCAATGCCTGCTCGGTTCCGACATCCAGATGCAGTTCGACGAGTGCATCGAATTGCCGGCCGAGCGCAAGGAAGTCGAGCGGGCGATGGAACTGTCGTTGCGCTGGGCCGAGCGTTCCAAGCGCGCCTTCGAGATGCAACTTTCGTCAGGCGGCGCGGGTCCGGGACAGGCGCTGTTTGCGATCGTGCAGGGCGGTACGGATATCGAGCTTCGGCATCGGTCGGCGGACAGGCTCGTGGCGATGGATTTTCCGGGGTACGCGGTCGGCGGTCTTGCGGTCGGCGAAGGTCACGAGGCGATGATCGCGACGCTGGCCGAGACGCTGCCGCATCTGCCGGTCGACAAGCCGAGATATTTGATGGGGGTCGGCACGCCGCTCGATCTGATCGAAAGCGTGCGTCTCGGGGTCGACATGTTCGATTGCGTGATGCCGACGCGCAATGGCCGCCATGGCTACGCATTCACCTGGGGCGGGCCGCTCAATCTGCGCAATGCGAAGTTTGCGGAAGACGCCGGGCCCTTGGACGAATTCAGCTCATGTCCGGCGGCGCGGGAGTTTTCGCGCGCTTACATCCATCACCTGATCAAGTCGGGCGAATACCTCGGCGCCATGATCCTGTCGTGGGTCAATACCGTCTTCTATCAGGACCTGATGGCGGCGATGCGGAAAGCGATCGCGGAAGGCCGCTTCGATGATTGGGCGGCCGAGACGAAGGCCCGCATCATCGCCTCTCCTCGGCAGGATCGGTAGGCTCCATCGCCATCAGGGCTTCTCGGTGCGCGATGCGCTCGCGGTGGATGAGGTAGAGGCCCGATGCGACGATGACCATCGAGCCGATAAAGCTCCAGCGATCGGGCTCGTCGCCGAAGATCACGTAGCTCAGCGTGATCATGCTGATCAGCTCGACGTAGATGAAGGGCGTCACGGCTGAGGCTGGTGCAAAGCGGTAGGCCTGGATCATGAGGAAGTGGCCGCCGCCGCCGAGAGCGCCGAGCAGCAGGAGCAAGATCCAGATCTCCGCGCTCGGAAACCAGATCCAATCGGCGAAGATAAAGGGAAGGGAAGCGACGACGCCGACGACCGACCCATAGTTCAGCGTCACCATCGGCGGGTCGAATGCGGATAGCTTGCGCGTCACGATCAAAAGCAGGGAATACGAGATCATCGATCCGAACGCCCAGGCGAAAGCCGGCTGGATCGACGTAACCCCCGGCCGCACGACAATAAGAATGCCGATGAAGCCGACGGCAATTGCGGCCGCGCGGTGCCAGCCGACGTGTTCGCCGAGCAATGGCACGGCGAGCGCGGCGACGACGAGGGGCGTCAGGAATGTTATCGACAGCGTCTGATCGAGGCGCAGATACTTGACGGCGACGAAGTTCAGCAACGTGGTCATCGCCATAAGGGCAGACCGTGTCAGCTGAAGTTTCAAGTTCTTGGTTTTCATCAGCGCCGGCATCTTTGCCGGGCTCATGAGCACCGTGATCCAGAAGATCTGCGTTGCGAAGCGCATCCAAACGATTTGCGCAACGGGCACGCCCAGCCGCGTGCCGAGGTATTTGGCGGTGGTATCGAGAACAGAGAAAAGCGTCACCCCGGCACACACCAGGAAAATGGCCTTGAGGCGATCAGGCATGTGAGACGCTTTTCCGGCGATATGCGGTAGACGGGCCGCAGCCGAGACGGGGCGCGTGCGGTTCGTGTCTGCTGCTGGGAAAGTCCCGGTGCGGCCGGGACGGTGAAGGGTAGCTACTTCTGGTTCGTCAGTGCGTCGCGTTTGGCGAGGAGGGCATCGAGCTCGGCCTGCTGCTCGGCGATGCGATCGGCATTGCGCTCCTCGTCTTCGGCACCCGAATAACCAGCTGCCTGCTCGACGAGCTGGCGGAGATTGTCGCGAATGATCTCAATCCGCTGATTGAGTTCGGCGAGGAGTTCCTTGTCAGCCATGGTCATTCCTGTGTTCTTTTGAGTTGGCCCGCGTTGTCGGGCCGAGGATTCGCGCTGGGTATAGCGCGTCGGCGGATGCCAAACCAACCACGTTTCTGCATGGCCTGCGACCATCAGTCAGGGAGGGTCATGGAATGAGGGTTGCGGGTTCGGGGGACGGTTTCTATAAGCACGCTTCGGCGCGCAACGTGCCTTCTCCCGTGGTGCATTCGGGCAGAGGCTTTGGGCCGAGATCATGCTTGCCGGCGGTTTCCTGGTAAGCCATTGATTTGGTGGTATAAAAGGGCCCGTAGCTCAGCGGTAGAGCATCTGACTTTTAATCAGAGGGTCGTTGGTTCGATCCCAACCGGGCTCACCACCAGAATCAAGGCATCGCCAGATGACGCCATGATCAGGGCTTCGCAGAGCGCGGAGCCATTCTGCCAGCCAATTACAACTTCCTTCTCGCAGCGAGCGCTCGGACGCGCCGCGTTCGCTCGGCGTATCGTCGGGCAAGTCAGCAATAGGAGGGCTGGCGGCGAAGCAGGAGCTCGGCCGTCAGCCGTAGACTGTCGAACAGGGCTTCGCGCGGTCAGCTTGGAGCCGAGCGTCTTTCCTGCCGCAAGCGCCCGCCGAGCGAGATCCACCACAATCCATGAAGGATGAGATCTACTCCGACCACGAGTCCCAGCACCCAAAGTCCGCTGATAGGCCAATTTGCGAGAATGACGAGACCGGCAGCGATACCGACGATGCCGGAGACGAGCAGCAGGGGACCGAACCATTCCCAATACTGGATGGCTTGAAAAATCCGGACTATCCCGGACGCCACAAGAGATAGCGCGAATACGAGGGCTAACACGACGGAGGCCCGTGCCGGATCACTGATGAGCATGAGCCCGCAGATAATGTACAGCGCGCCGATCAGCATGCGCAGGGCAAAGCCGCGCCAGTGCTGCGCATAAAATGCCTGAAACACTTCGGCGACGCCTGCCACTGCGATTAAAATGCCGATGAGGAAGGCGCTGATCACCGTGGCGGCAACCACATCGCCAAGCACAAAGAGGCCTGCGAAAACGAAGACGGCACCAACAAGCATGGCGCCCCACCAACTTGGATCGGCCGCCGCTTCATGGGTCAAGGGTACGGATTTGGCTGTCATGGCAAACTCCAGAAACCTGTTCGAACGAATGGTCTCGTGGGAGACGCAGGCTTCGCCGGAAGCGAAACACGCATCTCCGAGTAGCTGATGGATGCGCGCTTATTTGTCCGTTCCGCTGGGGGCGGACATTTTCGGCACTTCGTTGCTCATGGAATTGGTGGCTGGGAGTTTGCCCTCGTCACCCATTCTTTTGGAGGTGCCATCGGTGCCGGTGCTTGTGCCGGTGCCCGCGCCCATATCGGGCACGCGCGTGCTGACAGCGCCGCTTGCCGGGAGTTTGCCTGAATCACCCATCGTGTGACGCGTGGGATCTGCCTGGTCTTCTGCGAACAACGGCGATGCGCTGATGGCGAGCGATACTGCCGTAGCGGCTATTGCGAGAACGAATTTCATTTCTTGGACTCCTTGGTCGTTGATGCCAAGTGTCCCCCGTCTGATGCGCAGTATAGAGAATATTGGGGACTTTCGCCTGCCAAATTTGTCTGACGGCGAACGGATCGCCTCGCGGCTCGGCAAATTTTCGGCTTACGTGAAAGGTGTGCAGCAGGCGGCAGCTTCTCATCCGATGCCACGCCGCGGTGCTTTCAATTGTCTCTATTAACTATGCAATTGTTGTTGGCGGTTATGAAATCGTGTTTCTCGAGTTGGGCGAACAATTTAGACTTCCGCTCGATAGTCATGGCGTCCTGAGAACCGAAAACATTCGAAATGAACATCCCTCATCGGCCGCCCGCATCACGCACGCTGACGGCAATGCTGGCAATCTGCACCGCAGTGTTCGTCGGCGCGGCGCTTTCCGCAGCCGAGACGGTCTTTGCCCCTTTGGCTTTCGCACTGTTTACGATCGCCATCGCATGGCCATTGCAGAAGACGCTGCAAACCAGGATGCCCCAACTTGCGGCTCTCGCGCTGACGACGGGAGCCATCGTCGTCACGGTATGCGCATTGGCGCTCTTGCTGGCAGGGGCTGTGGGGCAGGTCGGGCGCTTCATCGTCGGCGATGCGGAACGTTTGCAGGCGCTCTATGGGTCGGCGACTTCCTGGCTGCAAGGTCATGGGATCGAGATCGGGGGAACATGGGCCGACTACTTCAATTCAAATCGGCTCATCCGACTGGCACAAGAGCTCTCGTCTCGTCTCAACACGCTGCTTAGTTTTCTGATCGTGGTCTTTGTTTACGTGCTGCTCGGTTTGCTCGAGGTGGATGCCACGGTTGCGAAACTCCGCGAGTGGCGGCACGGGAGCCTCGGCACGGTGCTGCTGGTGGGCGGAGCAAACGCGGCATTCAAGTTGCGGCGATACATGCAGGTTCGCACCCAGATGAGTATCATCACGGGTCTCTTGGTTTATGGGTTTGCGCTGCTCGCCGGGCTGCCTCTCGCGCTTCAATGGGGCGTCTTGGCCTTCGGCTTAAACTTCATCCCGTTCATTGGACCGTTCATCGCGACGTTGTTTCCAACGATATTTGCCGCGGCACAATTCGCATCGTTGCCTGCAGTCGTCGCGATCTTTACGTGCCTCAACATCATCCAGTTTGTCGTCGGAAGCTATCTCGAGCCCCGGTTCGTCGGCAACGCTCTTTCGATGTCGCCGATCGTCGTTTTGTTCTCGGTCTTTTTCTGGACGTTCCTATGGGGATTGCCGGGCGCTTTCATCGGCGTTCCCATCGTCATAGTTCTGCTATCGTTGTGCGAGGCGTATCCATCGACCCGGCGGATCGCCGATCTTCTCGGAGGGTCGCGACCGAAGGACGATCCGGTTCCGGGCTGACAGTTCCGCGCAGAACAATTTTTTCGGGGGCGTAGAGGGTCAGTCTTCCGTGGGCGTCGAGCCCGAGGTTGTGAACGTAGAAGTAGGTATCCTTCTCGTCGGTCACGTCCATGACGGGTGATGGGGCCGACACGATCTGTAGGTCTCCGCAGCGTCCAAGCCAATCAATGTGGCGGTGCCCGTGCATGACGATGATTTTTCTGCTGTACCTTTGCATGCGGCGGACGAACCAGCTTCCGTTGATCAATGCCGTGCCGATGCGCTCTGAGAGAGCTTTTGAAGCTTTGGGATATTCGACGACGTGATGGTGAAGCGCAACGATCCAGTAGGCGTCCGGAAACAGCGCCATCGTTTTCTCAGTGGAGCGCGTCTGCTCGGTTGTCACCAGCCCAAGCGCGTTCGTGAATGAGAAATGCGTTTCCGCGTTTGAATCGAGCAGAATTATTCCAAGTCCATCCGGCGTGGACGGCGGCAGCACCATCGGGAAGCTCTGCGGCCAAAGATCGGCAAGATGCCAGGATTCAAAGAGAGTGCCCGTGTCGGCGAATTCGGCAATTCTCTCCGACCATGGCGCGAGCGCCTGTTCCAGAGCGGGTCCGAGCTTTTCCTCCGAGGCCTGAGCGATATGCACGCGCCCGCCCTGAACCGAGGCAATTGCGCAGAGGGCGCGCATTTCGCGAAGCCGCTTCTTGGGACTTAAAGGCAGGTCCAGGCGCGCGGGATTGGCCCGGTCGACAACATTGATGTCATGGTTGCCCGGAAGCAGGGTCATCAGCTCTGCCAAGCGCGGATATTTGGCTAAGGCGTCAAGAAATTCCGCCCATTCGGCCGAGCGTCCGGCATCCGTGATGTCTCCTGTGATTATGATGGCATCGAGGGGACGTTGCGCGTCGATGTTGTCAAGCTCGGCGAGCAATTGCGCTAAGCGCTGATTCCCGCGGGGGCCTGAGCGGCCGCCCTCGATGCGGAACCCATACCGTTCGCCGACGGTGTGAATGTCTGATAGATGGACGACTCTCCACTGACGCTTGCCTGATGCGGGGGGCGCCATCGGAGCATCTCGCGGTTGTTCCATAAGGCTGTCGGCCAGCGCCCAGATCAATCCGGCCGCGGCGAGATATGCCGTGATGATGGCGACACTGTTGAAGAGCGCAGTCCTCATCAATGTGATCGGAGAGGCGAGATCGCTTGCGGACCCGGTCCACCGCGTTTGGGGCCAAACAAGCGTGAAGAGCAGGAGGGAAACGACGCAAATCAGTAGGCCGGCAGCTGCCGCGCTGAACGCGCGTACTCGTCCGCGCTTCGCTTGGTCGGTGTCTGTAGGAATAAACAGCTCGGCTATTTGCCTGAGCGCTTCACGTGCGAGCGCATAGGCCGGCTGAACCGCGAGCGCATTCAGCGACCAGAAATTCGTCTCGATGAGACGCCATAACGGTTTGCCTCCGAACCACGCCAGGAGGAGAAGCGCAATGAGCAGCGTCGGCGCAAAAAGCCCGGTATAGAGTGCTGCCGTCTTCGCGGAGACCGTACCGAGCCAGATCGAAACAAGTAGCGGTCCGGCGCCCAGCGTGATGGCCGGCACCACGATCAGCACCGCCCACGCAGCAAGCAATTTCGGCAGACTGATTTCGGAAAGAAGGCTCCCTGCGAGCGATAAGAGCGTTCGCCGCTTCGTGCTCGATCCATCGTCCTCGACATCGCCGTTGCGCGGGTCGATGATGGATTTCATTGCGGCTCCTTTGGCAGGCAGGAGAACTGGGCACGGCATGTTGCCCGTAGGAACTTACCAGCAATGCGGCACGGCGTAATCACCGAGTTCGGCTGCCGGGCCGTGCATTGGGCTTAAACATGGTTTTCGAGCGCCCCTCAACTTAGCCAAAATTCGATCCTTTACGGTTGCCGAGCGAGCGTAGAGAATGGTTCGAATTGCGATCGGGGGTGAATTGGTGAGCGAAGTATTCCGGCCGGGATTAGGTGAGCGCCTGACGCTTCGTGATCGGCTTCGCACGTCGACGTCGGCGCTGCATGCGCGGCTCGATCGCTCGATGGAACAGCATCTGCGATCCGGCGACGAGGGGTATGGGCAGTTTCTCCTCGCGAGCGCTGCGGCGTTGTTGCCGCTGGAACGAGAACTCGAGGCGGCCGGTGTGGCGCAGGTTATGCCTGATTGGCCCGATCGTGCGCGATCGTCGGCTTTGATTGCCGACCTGGAAGCGCTGGGGCTCGCCGTTCCTGAGCCGCGTCCCGTTGCGGATCAAGCGTTGCTGCGGGATGAAGCGTATCAGCTCGGCACTCTCTATGTGCTCGAAGGATCGCGGCTTGGCGCTCGGATGATCCTGCGTGGACTGTCCGGCTTCAGCGGGCCGACGAGCTACCTGTCGCACGGTCACGGTAAGCCCCTTTGGCAGACGTTCCTGGCGAGACTTGAAGCGTCGGCCCCGGCGCAGGCCAATCCCGAAATCGTCATTGCGGGTGCGACTGCTGCCTTCGAGCAGTTCATGCTGGACGACGCGCCCTGATCCAAGCCTTTCGATTCAACGTATTGTGACGCATGGATGTTTTGCGGGCGGATCAGATGGCACTTGCGACATCTCTCTATGCAGCGCTCCTCGCCGCGCTTTACATGTTCCTCACGATCAATGTCATTCGCGGCCGCAGGACGCACAGCGTCGCGCTCGGAGACGGCGATGTCGCCGATATGAAGGCACGCATACGTGCGCACGCAAACTTTGCCGAATATGCGCCGTTCTTTCTGCTCCTCCTTTTGATGGCGGAACTGCAAGGCTTGGCCGTCTGGGCCGTCCACGGCCTTGGGGTGGCGTTTGTCGTTGGGCGGTTGAGCCATGCCTATGGGTTGCTTGTCGCCGAAACGCGAAATCGCTGGATGACGCCCCGCGTTATCGGGCTCGGGGTGACGCTGAGCTGTCTCGGGATGCTCGTCTTGATCCTTCTGGCTATCAGGTTTGTGTAGCGGCGTTCGAACGCGCAACGGAGCCGGCATGACTTGGCAAACGTTCCTCTTAATTGTCGGCTACATCTTCGTATCGCTCACGCTATTCATGACGCTGGCCTGGCTCGCGTGGCTTCGGACGCGTAACTCGGGCTGGGTGGATACCGCATGGAGTTTGTCATGCGGCATCACAGGCGTGGCAGGCGCCCTTTGGTTTGCTGACTTGTCGCCTCGGGCGGTGTTGGTGGCGGCCTTCGCTGCGCTCTGGTCGTTGCGGCTCGGTGTGCATCTTGGGCAGCGCACGCGGGGAAAAGCAGACGACCCGCGCTATGCCGCGCTCATTTCCGATTGGGGCCAGGACGCGCCGCGGCAAATGTTCTGGTTTCTACAATATCAAGCCTGGGCCGGACTTCCCCTCGTGTTATCCATCGTTCTTGCCGCCCTCAATCCGCAAGCGTTGTGGCGGTGGGTCGATGTGCTTGCGGTGGCGGTGATGGCCGTTGCGTTGATTGGCGAGGCCGTCGCGGACGATCAGCTTCGACGCTATCGTGGCAGAGGCGAACGCAACGGCGTTTGCGACATCGGGTTATGGCGCTATTCGCGGCATCCAAATTATTTCTTCGAATTCCTAAGCTGGTGCGCGTATCCGCTTCTCGCCGTTTCGCTCAACGAGCCCTGGGGCTGGCTCGCTCTGGCGGGGCCAGCAACTATTTACTGGCTGCTTGTGCACATATCGGGAATACCGCCGCTCGAAGAGCACATGCTGAGGACGCGCGGGGATGCCTTCCGCGATTACCAGCGCCGGACGAACGCTTTCTTTCCTGGGCCCAGGAAGTAGGGTGTCGTCAGCCCGACAACTTGAAAAGGCTCACGTCAACGCTGCCGGTGCGAAATCCTGTCTCGCAGTAAGCCAGGTAATATTCCCACATGCGCTTGAAGCGCTTGTCGAAGCCCATGGCCTCTATGCTCGGCCATGCCGCGAGGAACCGGTGCCGCCAAGAGGCGAGGGTTTGCGCGTAGCTCATGCCGAAGTCCTGGCGATGGACGAGCGTCAGTCCGGCTTGGGCAGCGTAAGCCTCGATTTTAGCTTTGGTCGGGAGCATTCCACCGGGGAAGATGTATCGCTGGATGAAGTCTGGACGTCTCCGGTAGTCCTCGAACCGCTTTTCGTCGATTGTTATCGCCTGCAGAACCGCGATGCCGCCGTCCACGAGGCAAGTCCGAAGTTTGCGGAAATACGTAGGCCAGTAGCGTTCACCGACGGCCTCGAGCATTTCGATCGATACAATACGATCGTACCTGCCGTCGACGACGCGATAGTCCTCGAGCCTGATGTCGGCCGACGCGGAAGGATGGGCAGCGGCCAGTCGCGATTGCGTGAAGGCGAGTTGCTCCGAGGAGAGGGTAATTCCCGTCACGTGGGCCCCTTGACGCGCGAGGCGTTCGGCAAGTGCACCCCAGCCGCAGCCAATTTCCAGCACGCGGGCGCCACCACCGAGATCCAAGAGATCCATGATCCGATCGAGTTTGCGGTCTTGGGCCTGCTCCAACGTATCGCCGGGCGCATATAGTCCGGACGAATAACTCATGCTGGCATCCAGCCATGCGCCGTAGAACGCATTACCCAGGTCGTAGTGCGCGGCGATGTTTCTGCGGCTTCCGCGAGGCGTGTTGCTTCTGGCGCGATGCCGGAGCCTGTTGACAGCGAGCGTTAGCCACGAACTCTCGCCGCGGCGCGCGACGGCGCTCTCGTGGCACATGGCGAGTTCCAATACCTGGAGCAAATCGGGTGACGACCATTCTCCAGCGAGGTAGCTGTCGGCGAAGCCATCTTCGCCGTCGACGACGATGCGGCGGATCGCGCGCCAGGAATGAAACTCGATCTCAGCATGCGGCCCCGGCGCTCTGCCGCCGCGGCGGATCTCTGTGCCGTCCGGAAGACGAACGATCAGTTCTCCGGCGACGAGCAAGGGAATTCCCCTTGCGACAGTCGCGAAGAAGCGTCGCCGGAGGTTGTCGGTGATCGAAAGAGGCGTTGTCAGGACATTCATCAACTTCTATCCGCATCGATGCTGCTATTGGGCGGGACGCGGTTGATGGGCGCGAACCCTTATTCCCTTTAGCCAAAGGAGAAGCGCGTGCCAGTGAATGGCTGCCGTCACTTTGAGAGTTAGAAACGGGAATTTCAGAAGCGCCATGAGCAGCGCGAAATCGGTCAATTCCTGGCGCTGACCGTTCAGCGCGGTCGAGATGATACCTCCGAGAGAATCGAAGCCGCGAATGGCGACACGCACATTGTGTGCCGGTGGAAAGACGCGAAACGCATAGCGCATTTTCATGTCCAGGAACGGCGAAACGTAGAAGGCCTTATCCGTCTCGTGATCTATATGGCCGTTTTCCGACGTCGCGGGAAGCACATACCAATGACGCTCGCCGAAGGTGTTGTGGACCTCATAGACGATTGCCGAGAGCGTCCCGTTTGGATCGTGGCAGAAATAGACGCTGAGCGGATTGAACACGTAGTTGAAGATGCGCGGCATCGTCAGAAGCATGATCGGGCCGCCGCCGGGCAACTGCGCGGCACGGACCAATCCTTCGACTTGGGCGCGGAGTTGACCGCCAGCGGAGCCGTGATCGTCATCGTAGAAGCTGATGGCGTTGAAGCGGTTGTGCGAGAACAGCCAAAATCGACCGGCGAGCTTCTCGATCTCGTCCAAATCGACGAGCAGCCAAAAAACGCGGTAGCGCAGCACATGCGTCTTCGGCCGGAGGCGGCGGTGCACGACGTTTCCAAGATATAGGCAGGAGTGGAGACTCATGCAGCTATCCTGTTATCGGCGGCGTTCGGAGAGCGCATGACGATGCGTCCGGATTCATCGGGTACGCTCCAAGGCCTACGGCAGAGCGGATCGATCGCCTCGGCGACGGCGAGCCCGGACTGCAAGGCGTCCTCATGAAAGCCCGATCCGAAGTAGGACCCGCAGTACCACAGGCCGTTCTGGCCTTGTATTCCCCATAACGACTGCTGAGCGGCCAGAGCGGCGCTATCGAACAATGGATGCGAATATTCTGTTTCATATACGGTTGCCCGCGGCGCCGTAGAGGGGTTCAGTGTCAGAAAGAATTGTCTTCTTTGGGGAAGACTTTGCAAGCGGTTCATCCAGTATGTCACGGTGGGGGGGCTTTGCACGTCGGCTGAGCCGATGAAATTCCAGCTTGCCCACACCCGGCGCCGTCTCGGCATCAATGTGGGGTCTGAATGCAGGACCGCGCGATTGTCGCTGTAGCGGAAGGCGCCGAGCAATTTCCTTGCCGATGCGTCGGGATTGCGCAGCAAAGCCAGGGCCTGATCTGCGTGCGTGGCAAGGACGACGTGGTCGAAGGAACTTGTCTCGCCACCGGCATCGACAACGCGAGCGCCGTCGTCCGAGCCGATGACCGCTACAGCTGCCCTGCCAGGATAGAGGCTGCTGCGGAACGAGGCGGTGATGGCGTCGAGGTAGTTTCGCGACCCGCCCGTCACCGTCCGCCAAATAGGGCGGCCTGTAAGCTTCAGCAGACCATGGTTGACGTTGAAGTTGATGAAGCTCCGCGCCGGGTAGTCGAGGATCGACGAAACGGGCGCCGACCAGATCGCGCTCGCCATCGGCAAGAGGTGGTCGTCGATGAATGCCGGGCCATAGTGGTTCCGGCGGAGGTAGTCGCCAAGCGTTATCGATGCATCGAGCGAACCGGCATCACGCGAGGCCTCGCGGTAAAATCGGACGAGGTCCCGCAGCATCGACCAAAATCGCGGGCTCACCACATTCCTGCCTCGCGCGAAGAGGCCAAGCAAACTGGTGCCGGAATATTCGAGATCGCTGCGGGGAAGGGAAACAGCCAGAGACATGTCGGCCGGCTGCGTTGGAACCGAGAGGTGCTTGAACAGTGCCGTGAGGTTCGGATACGCTGGCTCGTTGTAAACGATGAACCCGGTGTCGACAAAACAGGTCTGAGGCAGGTCAGGGACGGGAACGGTATTCACGTGCCCGCCGAGCCGGGCGTCCTTCTCGAACACTGTAACGTCGTGGCGGCGGCTCAAAAGCCAGGCCGCAGAGATGCCGGCTATGCCACTGCCGATGATTGCTATTTTGAGCGGTGCCGCTGCTCGTGACATCGATACGCGCCCCCCTTTACGCCCTGATGATGTTCTACGACGCGCAAAGGGCATCGGATCACCGAAATCTATCTAAAGATCGGTTCCGAATGGACTTTTTCCCCAAGGCACGCGCTAGAAGCGCGCCCGAGGCTATTTAATCGCGTTCAATGGTCGCTTTCGCGATCACCTACCGCTCTGCAACATAGCGCATGACCATGTAGGCGGCCGTTGCGGCGACGCCGGTCGCAGTGGCGCCCCAAAACATATCGATGAGCGTGAGGGACAAATTCCAGTTGCGCAGCGTGGCGTAGTTCGTGAGGTCGTAGGTCGCGTAAGCAACGGCTCCGAAGAGTACACCGTAGACGAACGCGGCCCCGGTCTGTTCGGCGCGCGCCGACGTGAAGAAAAGCGCCCCTGCCGCGTAAAGCAGATAAAAGATTATCGCGGGAAGAATCCGCATCGGGCTCGCTGCCATGTCGCCGATGGTCGGAAGGTATATGCGCGGCACCATGATGCTGAGCCAAACGGCGTCCATCGCACCAAAGACCACGAGGAAGGTAATTACCCGGCGATAACGGACATGCGCTGGCCTCCAAACATGAAATACGAGGGATAAGGCGGATTGGATCATGGGTCGATCGGGCTGAAGGCCGGACGAAGCCAAGTTCAGTGGAGCCTTTCTATCCGCTCTTCATAACCGGCGCGACGCGGTCGAGAAACTCCTGAGCTTGTGATTGGATTTCAGCACGCGTCGCGAGAGACATCGTTTTGATCTGAGCGAGGATGGGTTTCAAGCGGGCGATCATGGCGAGCTGACCGGAATTTCGGATCATGAAATCCCAATACAGCATCGTGAAGGGACAGGCGTTTTCTCCTGTTCTACGGTCCGGCCGGTAACGGCAATTCGTGCAGTAATCGCTCATCTTGTCGATGTAACGCCCGCCAGCGGCGTACGGTTTGCTCGCCATCAGCCCGCCGTCGGCAAACAGGGACATGCCGAGCGTATTGGGCAATTCGACCCATTCAACGGCGTCGGCATATACCGACAGGTACCAATCGGTCACTTCCTTGACGTGCACGCCGGAGAGCAGCGCGAAGTTTCCCGTCACCATGAGACGCTGAATGTGGTGTGCGTAGGCATTGCGCCGCGTCGCGCCGATACATTCGCGAAGGCAGGCCATCTCAGTCTTCGTCTCGTCCCAATAGAAGTCGGGAAGCCGGCGCCGGGCGTGAAAGAAGTTGTGCTTGGCGTAGTCGGGCATAAACAACCAGTAGATGCCGCGAACATATTCGCGCCAGCCCAGGATCTGACGAATGAAGCCTTCGACGGATTCGATCGGCGCGCGGCCGTCGCGATAGGCGGACTCGGCGGCGCGGCAGACTTCCTCGGGGCCAAGCAGGCCGACATTGAGATAGGGCGAGAGCAGGGAGTGGAACATCGTGTCGGATCCGGTGACCATCGCGTCCTGATAGCGCCCGAATTCGGGCAGGCGATCGGATATGAAATGGTCGAGAGCGCGCAGCGCTCCCTCGCGGTCGACGGCCCAGCGGAAATCTTCGATCGATCCGAAGTGGTTGGGGAAGTGACGGGCAACCGCTTCTTTCACGGTTTCGACGGCTTCTGCTGTGTTCGCCTTGTGGTGCGCACGGGGTGCTTCGGGCAAGGCAAGCGGTCCACCGGCGAACGGCTCCCGATTGGAGGCGTCGAAATTCCATCGGCCGCCATCGGGTGTTTTGACCCCGCGCATCAGGAGGCCGGTCTTCTGGCGCATTTCACGGTAGAAGTATTCCATCCGCAATTGCTTGCGGTTTCCCGCCCACTCGCGAAATTGGGGCAAGCTGCAGAAGTACCGGTCGTCCTCCAAAAGGTCGAACGGGATATGCAAGCTGGCCTTGAGCTTGGTGAGCATGTCCAAGACCCGCCATTCGCCGGGCCATGTCGCTAGCACACGGCGCGGCTTTTCCTCGTGGACAGCGCGGCGCACTTCGCCAATGAGAGTATGCGTATTCTGCGCGTCATCGAGCGTCACGTAGCGGACGCGGATGCCGCGCGATCGCAGCGACTGGGCGAAGCATCGCATTGCCGCGAGGAAGAACACGAGCTTCTGCGGATGATGCGGAACGTACGTGCCCTCTGCCTTGACTTCGGCCATCAAGACGACGTCGTTTGCGGCATCGATACCGCGGAGCGATGCGATCGTCTCGCTCAGCTGATCGCCCAATACGAGGCGCAGGGTTACCGTCATGCTTCTCCGCGCGTACGAAATCGAAGGCGAAGCAGCCTGAAAATCATCGGAAGAAGTCTCCCGCGCAGTTGAGGTACGCGGCACGCACCGAATTCGGGCTCGGACCATCCAGCTGGAGTTCGATGGTTTTGCCATCGCTGGCGCGGAGCCCAAGCTCGAAGCCCGACACGAAATATTCCCGCAGAAACACCGTGGCCTTATCGCTCGTCGGCGCGGCAACGCGCTTAACTCCCCCATCGGGCAAGATGATTTCGTGGCCAAAAATATCGGAAGCGGAGATCGTCGCGGTTTTAAGGGCGAGCCCCTCCAGCCTCTCGCCGTCCTGATGCGCGATGACCGCGAGCAGGGGCCGGGCGTCCTCCTTCCTCAGCGCGAGATCGATTTGCACATGGGATGGTTCGAAACGCACGCGTTGACCGCAGGCGATGATGTTGTCGCCCTGCATTTCGATAATGGGTGAGATCGCTATCTGCTGGGCCGGGCCGGTGGCCGCGGCATCCGATCCGGCGAAGACCGCAGCTGCCAAAAAGGCGCACGTGCGCGCAAGATATTTCACTTAGCGGCGGTCATTTTATCGGACAGCGCGCGTTCGATAGCGCCCCGCAATTCGGTGCTGTCGGGGGTAACTTCCGACCGGAAGCTACCAATCAGATGCCCACCGCGAGCAACGAGATACTTATGAAAATTCCAGGCAGGCACGTTCTCCTTGCCCAGCGTCGTGGCGGCCCATCGGTAAAACGGGTGCGCGCCGTCGCCGACAACCACTTGCTTGCTCGTCAGGGGAAACGTCACGCCGAACGCGCCCTGACAGAATTTCTTAATCTCGGCTTCCTTTTTCGGTTCCTGCTGACCGAAGTCGTTTGCCGGCACGCCGATGACAGTCAGTCCCTGTGTCTGGTAGCGGCTGTAAAGTTCCTCTAGGCCCTGATATTGGGGGGTGTAACCACAAAATGATGCGGTGTTCACCACGAGCAGCACGCGCCCTTCAAACTGCTTGAGCGGGAGCGGCTTGCCATCGATCGAGGTGAATTCGAATCCAAACGCGGATCGTTCCTCTGCCCCAGCCGATGCGCAGAACGAGACCAAGATGGCAGCCAAACCGAACAGCTGTTTGAACATGCGCGCTCTCCCGAAATTCTCCAGCATTGAACGTGGCGAACCGTCGTTTGGATCACTGGGGGCTACCGGCTTGATGGGTGACTAGCTCGCGCATCGCGACGCGTTTGTTCGCGCCCGCAGCACGGTGAATACGCGGCGCCTGCTGATGACTTCGGGCCAACGATCTTGGAACTGAAGAATGGCCAACGCGTAATGATGAGGAACCCGAGGAGCTTTAGTCCCTCGCGTGGCGTGCATCCATTCCATTTTCATTTAGGAGTTTTCGCATGCGTCTCTCTGTGGGACTGTTTCTCATCTCTTTCCTGCCGGCGACCGCCAGCTTCGCTGCAACCGATCAGGAATGCGCAAGCCTTTGGAAGACCCTCGACGTCAACGCCAACGGCGCGCTGGAGAAGAGTGAGGACTCTAAAGGCTATGTCTCGGCCATCCAGAAAAGTGGCGTTCAGCTCGTCAAGCCCGATCAGGCATCGCGCGATGAGTTCTTGTCGTACTGCAAGGCCTCGATCACCAACGTGAATACGGAAAGTCCGGCCAACACCAAGGATTTCGGCAAAGGCGATCTGACGCCGAGCAAGAGCGCGTTGACGGAGGAAGATGCTCGCAAGAAGTTCGAGGCGAGCGGCTTCAAGAATCCCCAAAACTTGCAACTCGACGCGCAGGGCATCTGGCACGCTACCGCGTTTGCGGACGGCAAGGAGAAGCCGGTCGCTATCGATGCGCAGGGTGATATCGTGGGCGCCAAAACCGTCGAGCCATTGGGGTCATCGGACGGCGCTACCCCCAACGCTCGCATGAGCGACAGCGGCGATAGTTCTCTGGGGCTCTACGTCTGGGTATTCATCCTGATCGGCAACGCGATTGGACTATTGTTCCTCAACCGCGTCGGCGGCGATACCAGCGCCATGAGCAACAGCGGGATGACCTACGCGGATCGCCACTAGCTATTAGCGATTTGAAATGGCGATATCTCGAAGCACGCGCGTCTCGAGCATGACCTCATCGAGCCGGTGCTTCAGGATATCGCCGATGCTTACGAGGCCGATCAATCTGGTTCCGTCACTTACAGGCACGTGACGAATTCGATTTTCGGTCATCAGCTTCGCGACGTCTCTAATCGTGTCTCCCGGCCCGCAGGTGATAACCGAACGAGTCATCAGATCGGAGGCATGCAAAATTCCAATATCGCGGTGGTGCGAGCCAACGGCCCTTGCGATGTCGCGCTCTGAGATAATGCCGTCGAGAGAAGATCCGTCCGCGCTCACGACCAGAGCGCCGACCTTTGACTGCATCAGCTTATGGGCGACGTCCCGAACAGTGTCGCTCGGCTTCACGGAGATGACGTCGGAGCCTTTGACTTTCAGAATGTCTGCGACCTTCATCGGCTTTCTCTAATTGGCAACCCGTATGGGCACTCTGGTCCCTACAGTCAGAGACGAATGAGGTCTGTCGTCAAGCTCCTGCAACGCTCGGGCTGTCAAATGTTTGTTACGGCCTCGATCGAAGACGCATCGCAGGCAGCCGCTCAGTTTGGTTATGCGGCGCTGTCGTGTTTGGCTTCGACAATTTCGACGACGTGGGCGATGACCGCTACTGCAGGGGACTCTGCCGGCGCAGTTTCGGGGGCCGCTGGAGCGGGATGTGTCTCAGCAGGTGCAGCCTGCGCTTCTGGCGCTGCGGTGCGGGCAGGGGGCGCCAAGAGCGGAGTGTCGACCTGCGGTTCAGACTCCGCCACCAGACGATCCGCAATTAGATCTTTCGTTAATGCGTAATAACCAGCGAAAAGCGCAAGCGCGAGCAGCACGAATACGGCGGGCACATTCAAGCTCGCGGTGCCGACGGCTCCGGTCATTTGCAGAAAAAAGCCGATGACCAAAAGGCTGCTGCCGGTCCGCAAATCGAGCCATCGTCCGTTCAATCGCCTCGCGTCGTGCCTGGGGAGCGGCTTATCCGCAGAAGCCGTCGCGAACGAAAATCCCGAGGGAATAGAAAAGGCCGCATTGCAGAGCAGAGCAGCTCCGGCCAGCGCGTAAACCATGCCCGCGATGCTCCAGAGATTGTAAGTCGTAGCAAATGTCATGTTGCGTACTCCTGCGACGGACAATGGCATTGGCTTAGGCTCGTCCGAATACGTCGCGTCAGTCAATACCTCATTGATCAATTTCCGGGCGGTTGTCTCCGGCACAAGATGGCTGCTTTGATGGCGGCTCTCCCGTTTCGGCTTTTGATTTATCGAGCCGCCGGGCGACGAGTTCCAGCACGCCCCAAGCGGCCGCGAACGTAAGCACCACGTAAAGCTCGAAGAATCTCAATCTGCTTCCTCTTTTTTGGGGGACGTATCCGAAACCTCAGGTGGCGGGGTTGTGTGCGCCGCATCAGAGTCTCGAGCCATAGATTTGCGTGTCCTATAGATATCCCAAATGCCGAACGCCAACGCGACGCCAAACACAAGCCCGAGTTCGATCAATCCGAAGTTCGACCCCATCCCATCATCACGCTCGGAGAACGGCCGCGGCTGGTTCACGTCCCAGCATTTGAAATGCGGTCGCAACAATGGTCCGGGCGTCAAGTCCAGCCGTGGCATACATCGCCGCTGGCTTGTCCTGATCGAGGAAGAGATCGGGCATGAAGAGAGCACGCATGCGGAACTTGCCGTCGAGCAGGCCTTCCGCATTGAGAGACTGCATGACCTGTGTGCCAAAACCGCCGATGGCGCCCTCTTCGACCGTTATGAGCACCTCGTGATGGCGCGCCAATTTCCGGATGAGGTTGTTATCGACGGGCTTGGCAAATCGCGCGTCGGCCACCGTCGTCGATAATCCAGCCGCCGCCAGCAGGTCGGCGGCTCTCTCACATTCCTGAAGCCTGCTTCCGAGTGAGAGGAGCGCAATGGTCGAGCCTTCGCGAATGATCCGTCCCTTGCCGATTTCAATCGGGACACCTTCGATGGGAAGCGCGATGCCGGTGCCTTCGCCGCGCGGATAGCGAATAGCGGAGGGGCTATCATCGATCGTGACGGCGGTTGCGATCATGTGGCGAAGTTCGGCCTCGTCGGCGGGCGACATCAGTGTAAAGCCGGGGAGACAGCCGAGGTATGTGAGGTCGAAGGATCCGGCATGTGTCGGGCCGTCAGCGCCGACATATCCGGCGCGATCGATGGCGAATCTTACCGGTAAGCGCTGGATCGCCACGTCATGGACGATCTGGTCGTAAGCACGCTGAAGGAACGTCGAGTAGATGGCGACGAACGGCTTCATGCCTTCGGACGCCAGTCCCGCCGCAAAGGTCACCGCGTGCTGCTCGGCAATTCCAACGTCGAACGCGCGTCGAGGAAACTCTTTTGCGAAGATATCGACTCCGGTGCCGTCGGGCATCGCAGCAGTTATCGCGACGATGCGAGGATCGCGTCTTGCCTCCGCGCAGAGGCTCTCGCCGAACACCTGGGTGAACGTCGGCGCCTGCTGCTTAGGCTTTGCCTGAGTTCCCGAAACGATATCGAACTTGACCACGCCATGATATTTGTCGGCGGCGGCTTCGGCGGGCTTATAGCCTTTGCCCTTCTTGGTGACGACGTGCACCAGAATAGGGCCTTGCTTGGTGTCCCTGACGTTCTTGAGGACCGGAAGCAGCTGGTTGATGTCGTGCCCGTCGACGGGGCCGACATAATAGAAACCCAGTTCCTCGAATATGGCGCCGCCGGTCCAATAGGTTCTCGACAGTTCTTCGAGGCGCGCGGCGCGGCGCTCCCATTGACGCGGCAACTTCTTCGCTAGCTGCTTGGCAATATCGCGCAGGTGAATGTAGGTGCCGCTGGAGGTCGTGCGTGCGAGATACTTCGAAAGCGCGCCGGTCGCCGGCGCGATAGACATGTCGTTATCGTTGAGAATTACGATCAGCCGCGCATCCTGCGCGCCGGCATTGTTCATGGCTTCGTAAGCCATTCCCGCGCTCATGGCGCCATCGCCGATCACGCAGACGACATTGTTCTTCTTGTCTAGCAGATCACGCGCGACGCTCATGCCCAGTCCGGCTGAGATCGAGGTCGAAGAATGCGCAGCTCCGAAAGGATCGTATTCGCTTTCGCTGCGTTTGGTGAAGCCGGACAGGCCACCCGCCTGACGCAGCGTCCGTATGCGGTCGCGCCGGCCCGTCAGGATCTTGTGGGGATAGGCTTGATGACCGACATCCCAGATGATGCGGTCTTCCGGTGTGTTGAATACGTAGTGCAGGGCGACGGTCAGCTCGACCACCCCCAAGCCCGCGCCGAGGTGGCCGCCGGTAACAGATACAGCCGAGATCGTTTCGTAGCGCAATTCATCAGCGACCTGCGTCAGCACGGATTGGGGCAAGCGCCGCAAATCGGCGGGGATCTCGACCGTATCGAGCAGGGGCGTGGCGGATGTTCCGGATAGCGTCTCGGTGGTTTTCATTGTCGACACCTTTCTCCGGTTCGCCGGAGTCGTAGTCCGCTTGCAAGCTAAGTGCGCGCGGCGAGTTGCCGGCGTTCCAATTGTTCGAAGATGTGGATGAGGCGTAATACGCGGCCGTGGAGATCCCACCATTTCGGCAGGCGCCTGAAGGACGCCGATGTCGCTGCGGGGGTTATGGCCTCGACGAGGAAGCGTGCTTCGCGCATGCACGAGCCTGAGATTTTCGGTCGACGGATCGACAGGACGTTAAGTGACGCCGGCAACAGCTGGAGTTTACGGCGGGTCGAAACGACAGCGCGGGCGGAAACGGAATCGCAGCCGCTGCGGCGCAGCTCGTGGCCGATCTCCGCATAGATCAGCCGGGCGGCGTGGATTCCGGGGCGGCAGGTAAGCGGCAATGCCCGAATGGCGGGATCGGATTGGCGGTAGAGTTCATCGGCTGCATCGAGAAGCCGGCCGATCACGCCTTTCAATTCCGTAGAGTGACTGGGATTGTGTGACCAAGCATCGATATCGATCCCAGCCTCTCGCATCCAGGAGAGCGGCAGATAGATGCGGCCCATTCTTGCATCCTCGCCGACGTCTCGGGCGATGTTGGTCAATTGCATGGCGACGCCCAGGTCGCATGCGCGGGCGACCATCTCGGTTTGGCGCGCGCCCATGACGAGCGCCATCATTGCTCCGACCGTGCCCGCGACACGCGTGGCATAGGCGCGGAGATCGGCAAGGGTTTCGTAGGTGCGCGATGCTGCGTCCCATTCGAGGCCGGTTATGAGGCCGTTCGGCAAGTCCTTGGGGATTTCGTATTTCTCCACCGTTGCCGCAAACGCGCGGTCGACCGGGTCAGGCAGAGGCCGGCCGTCGTAGGCAAGATCAAGGCGGGTGCGAAGCTTCTCGATTGCGGAGTGACTGCCGCCGCCGACGTCGATCGCGTCATCGGCGAGGCGGCAAAACGCATAAAGTGCCGAGGCCGCCTCGCGGGTTTCGCGCGGAAGCAGGAACGATGCCATATAGAAACTGCGGGAACCGCCGCGCAGGAGCGCTCGGCAATCCGCCATATCCGATTTTCGCTCGTATCGTTCTTCAGGCAAATGTTGCTGCATGCGGCACCAGTTTCTCCAGAATTCGTGCGGACGAGAGCACTCCGGGCACGCCCGCGCCCGGATGGGTTCCCGCACCGACGAGGAATAGGTTCTCGATGTCTTCACTCTTGTTGTGAGGTCTGAACCAAGCGCTTTGGGTCAGCACAGGCTCGAGCCCGAAGCCCGCACCTTTGAAGGACAAGAGGTTGGTTTCGAAATCGAGCGGCGAGATCATACGGGACGTGACGATGTGGTCCTCGAAGCCCGGCAAAGCGATCTCGCTCAAGCGCCGGGCGACCGCCTGCCGGTATGGCTCGGCCATCTGCCGCCAGTCAGTTGCGCCGTCGAGGTTCGGGACGGGGGAGAGGACATAAAATGCATCGCAACCTTCGGGCGCCAACGATGGGTCCGTCGCCGTCGGCCGATGCAGGTAGAGGCTCATGTCCTCGGCGAGATGCTTTTTCTTGAAGATATCGCGCAGCAGATCTTTATAACGCGGCCCGAGCAATATCGTGTGATGGGGAATGTTGGGGTAGCGTCGCGAGGTTCCGAAATACCAAACGAACAAGCCCATAGAATAGCGCGCTTGCTCGATCTTGCGGGGCGTCCAGCGCCTGAGCGCATTCTCCGGAATCAGATGCCGATAGGTCCAAGCAGAGTCGGCATTGGAGACGACAATGTCAGACTTGATGATCTCGCCGCTCGCCAGCCGGACGCCTTTTGCCGCTCCATTCTGGACGATGATTTGCTCAACCTCGCAGCCATATCGAATTTCGCCGCCCTGGCCTTGGACGAGGCTCACGAGGCCATCGACCAGCTTGCCCATTCCGCCGATCGGGAAGTGGACGCCCCATCGACGCTCCAAAAAGGAGATGAGCCCGTAGATCGACGTCACGCTGAAGGGATTGCCGCCGATGAAGAGCGAGTGGAAGCTTAGAACCAGGCGAATGCGCGGATCGCGCACGTACTTTGAAACCAGGCCATGGACGCTGCGATAGCTCTGCAGTCGTATCAGCTCGGGAATAACCCGGATCATGTCCTGCATCGACGAAAACGGTACGTCGCCGAGCCGCTCGAAGCCGACGGCATAGATCTTCTCGGCGAGCTGCATGAAGCGCTCGTATCCCTCGACGTCAGCGGGCGAAAGACGGGCGACCTCGGCACGCATCGCATCGGCGTCACCGCTGCAGTCGAACGTCTCGCCGCTGTCAAACCTGATGCGATAGAAGGGCGACAAGGATCTAAGATCCACGTCATCGGATAATTTGCGTCCGCAGAGCTGCCACAGCTCTTCGAAAAGGAACGGAGCGGTTACGATCGTCGGACCGGCATCGAACGTGAAGCCATCCTGATGGAAAACCCTAGCCCTGCCGCCGGGGCCTTCAAGTTTTTCGAGAATGGTCGTGCGATAGCCGCGGGCACCTAGCCGTACCCCGGCGGCAAGGCCACCGAAGCCGCTTCCGATGACTACGGCATGAGGTCGATCGCGGTGCGGAGCCAGCATGCAACCTGCCCACTAGTGTCCAGATTATTGGACATACAATAACGTAAATTGAAATAGATCAAGGGCGATCGCGCGCAGACACAGATTTTCTTTTCAACGGCACTGGGTCTGGTCGGCGGCATTTACGATAATGTTCGCAACTTCAGTGGGTTTTTCCTCATGTGCGAGGTGCCCGGCTCCCGTTAGTGTGACGACCGTTGCATGGGGTGCGAGGCTCGCGATTTTTATGGCCACGGATGGTGGGACTGCGCTGTCGCCGGTCGCTGCGATCAGTGCCAGGCGAGCAGCGAGGGAAGGAAGTTCGCGATCGAGCGAACTGAGATCCCAATTCGCCATCATTTTCACTGCGCCCTCGACGTGGCCGGGATTGCGAAACAGCCGCCAATAATAATCCAATTCCTTGCTACCGAGGTGTGAGCCTGTGCCCTCTATGACGCGTTCAACCGCTTTGCGGTCTTTGGCGCGCCAGGCAAAGAAATTGGTGAGCAATGGCGCGGACGCGATCATTTTGGCGAGCGGCGAAAAGAACCGGCTGACGGTTGTTCCAAACGGCACAAGCGCGCCGTTGATGCTGACGATGGTGGAGGGCGCTAGCCCCCGATCAAGTGCCGTCTTGATTGCGACAGCCGCGCCGGCGGAGTGTCCGACAATGAGACGGGGCTCCAGAGCGAGCTTGTGCATCAACGCAGTCGTTTCGCGTGCCATACCGGCAAGTGTCAGACCATCGGAGTTCGGCATTGACGTGAATGCGTGACCGGGAAGGTCGGGCGCAACCACGGTGAAGCGAGATGTCAGGTGAGGAAGCAACGGTCCCCAAGAATGGGTTGATGCTCCCGTGCCGTGAAGGAGGAGGATCACCGGGCCACTGCCACCGATCTGAACGTGCCATCTCAATCGGGGTGTTTCGACGAAACGGCTCAGCTCGCGGTTCGGCCAATCGGCGCCATCTCGGGACCAATCCAGCCGCTGGCTCACAAGGCCGGACTCCGCCATTGCGTCGACTTTACAGCGCCGGATAGGATCGAGGCGTCGGCGTAGGGAAGCGCCAGGTACTTGGCGTTCATCGCGTCGGCAAATCGCGAGGCGGCAGGGCCCGGCTTCGGTGACGTATCGATAAGTAGGGTTGCGACGTTCAACGCGCGGAGATCATGCGAGGCATCGACGGCATCCTGCTCGGCCATTGACCGGCCCGACTTGCCTTCGCGGTTGAGGTTTGCGCGTCCGTCCGTCAGAACGACCACGCACGGTGTCTGGCCTTTGCGCTTGGCGGCAGCGCAAACGGAAATCGCTGCATCTATTCCCGATGCGAGCGGGGTTCCGCCGCCGCCCGGCATCTCGGCGAGGTTGCGCTTCGCGCGGGTCAGCGAGCGCGTTGGTGCAAGCACGAGGTTGGCGCCGCGGCCGCCGAACGTGATCAACGCGACCTGGTCGCGACGACTGTAGCACTCGGCGAGCAGCAGTTCGACCGCGCCCTTCGCTTCGCCCAATCGGTGGTTCGCCGTCGAGCCGGAAGCATCAACAACGAATACCGTCATCGTCTCGCTTCGGGCTTTGAGCTTCCAAAGACGGAAGTCTGAGGAGGTCACCAGAACGCGCCGACCAGTTCCATCGTCCGTGGAGTTCTGCGCGACTTTTCGTATCGGCTGCCATGGAGCGGCGGCGCGGAGTGTCTCGACGAGGTTCAAGCGGGAATGGGTACGCATCGCGCCCGAACGAACGCCCACACGTCGCCCGCGCTTCTCGGACTTCTTTTTTTCGCCGACCTTGCCGGACGACTGTTTACGGCTTCGGCCTGCGCTCGCCGCGCGCAGTGTTTCGAGAAGATGCGGAGGGATCGCGGCTTTCGTTGCGGCGGTCAGGGTCTCCGCAGGCTGGTTCTGTGGATCATGGTCGGCCGGTGCTTCTCGCTCGTTCGGGTGGGAATTCTCCAGGTCTGGCGCCGGTTCTTGGCATTGCGGGAGCTGTGTTGCGCGCGGGGCAAAGACCAACCGGGCTGCGGCCGCAGCGTCGGCTTCCGAGACAAGGTCACGATCATTTAGGGCGGCGATCGCTCGCGCGACATGAAGCGCTTGAAGAAGAGCGTTTGTCGATGAGATGCCGATTGCGGCGGCCGTTTCGACAAGCACCTCGATGATATCGGGGGGCATCATCGCCGATATGGCCTTCGATGCCGCGCTGGTCACGCGCGAGCGTGACACTGGATCGGCTTCAAAATCTTTGGCATCCGCCGCGCCGAGATCTATGTGAAGCGCTGCGCGATCCATGATGGCAGAAGGCAGGCGCTCGTCCTCGGAGCAACCTTCATCCAGGGCTATGAATGCAAATCGCGTCGTCACCTTTCGGGCGAAACCGTCGCGCTCAACGGCGATGGCGCCAAGGTCGATGGCGCTCGTGATGCGGCTTGCAAGCGCTGGGTCCAGCCGTTCTGCGCATGGCAGGACGATGACCCCGCCGTTGGCCTCTTCGAGGATGCCCCGCATTGCCACGGGCCGTCCCGCCGCGAGCGTCGCGCTCAAATCAAGCCCGCCGAGAAGCCTCTCATCGGAAATGTGAAGGGGGATACGCCGAAGCGGAGTTCCAGCGGATAGAAGCGAAGCGAGATAGTTCATCCAGGCGTCGCGGGCGTGGCCGGCCGGCGCGCGGACGACGATGCCACCGAACCTGACGGGATCGGTCGCGAAGACCTCCGCCGCCAGAATGGCGTCGTGACGCGGGAGGTCCTCTACTCCTGCGGCGTCAGCATGCACAAAAGACATCCTCCATGGTCCGATGGATACGTGCGGAGGAACCGCTTTCGTCAAGCGGGTTGCGGCGCAAGCGATGGCGAAGGGCCGATGGCGCAATCGATCGCAGATGACGGTTCGTAACGACGTCGCAGCCTTCGAGCGCGGCCAGAGCGCGTGCCGCGCGCAGCATGGTGAGTTCGCCACGCATGCCGTCGGTTCCGATCTTGATGCAGAGGCCGGTAATACGCTCCATCGCGTCCTGGGAGAGCGTAACTGACGCGAGTTTTTCGCGCGCTTCCTTGATTCTATCGCGCAGGGCTTGAGTCTCAGGCATCCATTGCGAGATGAAACCGGCAGGATCGCGTTCGAATGCGTCCCGGCGTTTGACGATCTCGACGCGCGTTGGAATGTCGTCCGGCGCGCTGACTTCTACAGATAAGCCAAAGCGATCGAGGAGCTGCGGCCGCAGCTCGCCCTCCTCGGGATTGCCGCTGCCGATCAGGACAAATCGCGCCGGGTGCCGGACGCTCAGGCCTTCGCGTTCGACGAGGTTTTCGCCGGAAGCGGCGACATCGAGCAGGAGGTCGACCAAATGGTCCTCGAGCAGGTTTACCTCGTCGATGTATAGAAATCCACGATGGGCCCGAGCCAAGAGGCCGAGTTCAAAACGCTTTTCTCCGCGCGTCAAAGCCCTCTCGATATCGAGCGCGCCGACGATGCGGTCTTCCGTGGCCCCGAGCGGAAGGTCCACGACCGGTACGGCGGCAAGCTCGCTCGGCAGGGGTTCTTCGCGGCCGCGGCGCTGGCAATCCTCGCAGCCGGAGCCGTTTGCGCCGGGGTCGCAATGATATTGACACCCCGATACGACGCGCATGGGCGGAAGCAGATCGGCGAGCGCCCGAACGGCGGTCGACTTGCCGGTTCCACGATCGCCGAATACGAGCACGCCACCGATGGAAGGGTCCACGGCAGAAATGAGAAGCGCAAGCTTCATTTCATCCTGACCGAGGATGGCGGTGAAGGGAAAGGTCGCACGCATCCGACATGCCCTCGAAGCGGAAAAGGCGCTGCCCGTCCGGCAGCGGTGAGGCAATCACGGAGTGTAATAGAAATTAGACACCATCAAACGTCAACTTAAATATGAGCGTGGACGCCTGTACTCCCTTAACTGCGCTCTGTCGCTGACGGAGAGGCAGGCCCGTCGTCAGTGCAGCGTGCCTTTCTCGGTTGCGGGGGTGAGTTCTGCCAACATGACCTGCAGCCTGGACAGCGCTTCTGAAAATTCATGGAAGCTGCAAATGTCAGCCTTCCACATGTCCCCGATCAACCTCGCCGCCGGAACGATAAGGGCCTGGAACAGCGTTTCCAGCGTCGCGCCTTGAATGCGCTTGCTCTCAACGTACGAGGCCGCGACCGTCATCTCGCTCGCCAGCACGAGCTGCACGAGTTCGGCGACTTCGTCTCTCGCCTCCTCAGCTCCGATCGGCGCAATGTTTTGGCCCATTTGAGCCGAACAGCCATGGGCGAGGAGGAGGCGCGGAATGATCTCGCATTCAATCGTGCGGGTGAGTTGCGCCCGGCGCATGTCACGGGCAAATTTTTCGCGCATGCGCTTGGTTGCGCGTGTCTTTTCGGCCTTTGGCGTGGGGATGGCTTTGGGTTGTGCCTCCGGCGACTTCAGGCTGCGGCGCAGCCATTTTTCGGCGAGGTCGCCGACCCTTGTCTCCCACGCGTTAAGTTCCAACGGCTTGATGACGTAGCCGTTGGCGCCGGCGAGGTAGCAGGCGTCGATGTCCCGGGAGTGCGACGATGTCGAGAGTATCAGAACCGGGATCCTGCGGTCTCGATCCAGGGCGCGGAGGGCCCTCAGCAACTGAAGACCGTCGACGCCCGGAAGATTGAGGTCGAGGAGAATGAGCGCCGCCTTCATGGCTACGGAATTGCCCGCATCCGCCGACAATGAATTCATGGCGATGCGGCCATCTTCCCAGCGTTTGACGGGATTTTTCACGCCCGCCGAGCGCAACGCGTGCTCGAGCGTCATGAAATCCGTGTCGTTGTCCTCAATGGATAAAACAGGTCCCAGTTCGGGCGTCATGACAGGCCCTCCGGTGCGAGTGTGAAATAAAATGTCGAGCCTTCGCCCACCTTAGACTCGACCCAAATCTTGCCGCCGTGGCGTTCGACAGCTCTTCGTGCAATCGTTAAGCCGGCGCCAACGCCGCCGCCGTATTCGTTCTTGCCATGCATGCGCCGGAAGATTTCGAACACGCGTTCGCGCGCGTCTTCCGGAATACCAATGCCATTGTCGCGCACGTAATATCGGGGAGGCGAGGAATCTTCCGATCCGATCTCGATCCAGCGATTTATCTTATCGTTATACTTCTTGGCATTGGTAATCAGGTTCGCCCAAATTTCGCGTACTCGTACGCGATCGCAGGTGACGAAGCCAATAGCCTTGGGCCGCCGAATGTCGACGTTCTGCTGGCCGGCGGAGTGGCGGCAGTCCGATATTGCTTCGTCGACGATCTCGTCCATGTTGGCCGTCGTGAGGTTCAGCTCCAGGCGTCCCGTTCGCGAATATTGCAACAGGGACTCGATGAGATCGTCCATTCGGCGCGTAAGCTTCAGGATGTTGTCGAGCTGCTCGCGCCCTTGCTCGTCAATTTTTCCCTCAAGGCCGCGCTGGAGGAAACTCGCGAGAAGGTGGACGCCGCGCAAGGGTTCTTTCAAATCGTGCGACGCAACATAAGCGAAGCTGTCGAGCTCGACATTCGCATCTGCTAACTCGCGATTGATGCGTTCGATCTGCCGGGCTCGGGTCAATACGACTTCGTTGATGGCCTGGCGGAGGTTGGCGGCCACTTCCTTTTCGTCGTTGCGCCACGGCTCGGAGCGACCTTCGACACTTTCCTTCCAAAGCGCGAACGAGCTTCTCGGCTGCAGGCGCAGCTCACCGTCGGTTTGGCTGACTTTGACCGGCTTCTTGGGATCGCCCGCCCAATTGACGATTTCGATGTGCTCAGGCCGGAACCACATGAGGAATTCTTGCGTCTCTGGAGCTACTTGAACGGCCAGCACGCCGCTTGCCAGAGATTTATACGTAAGCGCAGGCGGATAGATCTCTGGCAGGCGGTTTGTTGCGAACACTGTTTCCGGTTGCGCCGTGAGCCATGTCGCGAGGGCTTCGAGTTCCTGTTTCGAAGGCGTCGAGCCGATCTGAGAAATGTTCCCGCGCGAGACGATAGCTGCGCCGGTTGCGGGGATCAGCGTCAGCAGGTTGGGAGACCGTTCTGCTTGCCCCAGAGCATCGTGAAAATCGCTGTTGCGGCTCAATTTTTCGACGAGTTGATCGGTGACGGCGGCCATACGCAACCGTTCGCTGTAACCATCGGCGTCTTCCTTGGCTCCGAGTAGGAGCGAGACCATGTGCGAGAGAAACTCGGTGGCCATTCGCGCTTCGTAGGCGACCTGCCGTGGACCGCTATGGTGCATCGCGGAAATCAAACCCCAGAGCTGCCCCTCTTTCATGAGAGGCATCACCATCGTCGATCGAACGCCCATGTTTTTGAGGTATCCGGTGTACATCACCGAGACGCTGCGAAGGATCGAGAAACTCATGTCGACCGGCTTGTGGGATGCCGGGTGAAATTCCGGGTAAAGGCGAACCGGAACGTAATCGACGTCCGGCAGATGTCTCAGCCAGCTCAAGCCAAACAGCCGGCGCGCCGGCGCCGGTATGTCGGACGCCGGATAGTGGAGGCCAAGATACGGTTCGAGATCCTGGCGCTTGGCTTCCGAGACGACGTGGCCGCTTCCATCTTCGGCGAACTTATATGCCATCACGCGGTCATAGCCGGTGAAGTTTCGGATCCTGTCGACGGCGAGGTCGAGAAACTTCTGCAACCCGTGGGTATTCTCCAAAGCCGTGACTGCTTCCCGGACATCGGAATAAAGGTGTGCATTGGGGGCATCCGCGCGCGTGCCGGCCGCCTCGATTTCGAGGATCAGAGCGCCGTCGCAGCGATGAGCGAAAATATTGACGCCTCGCGTCGAGCCGGCAAACGACTCACGCACGACGTGAACGGGTCCGTTCTCGAGGGACACCCGCCGCAATCGGTTGAGCATTTGCGGCGCGCTGCGATCGAAGACCTCTTCGATCGATTTGCCGAGGAGTTGCTCGGCGGGACGGCCCAGGAACTTGACGCAATTCTCGCTGACCTGACGAATGACATAGGCGGGCTCGTCAACGATCATCATCACGCCGTGCGGCTGGACGGCGCCGGGAAATTGAACCAGCTCGCGATCGCAGTTCGAGAGGTCGACGTTCTTCGCAGTAACGATAGTCGACGCTTTGCGCTTTTCAGCCGGGTTCATGACCGAACCCTGCGATTGCTGCTATCGATATTTCGCGCAAGCCGCCGAATGCGCAGCCAAGCAGGTGCACGGCGTCCTCCTCCACCAGTGCCCTCTTCTCGGGGCTGATGCATCGTCCGCATGTCGAATTGCTTTGTCAAGACTCTGCGACAGTAGACGGACTTGACGATGGAAGATCCAATGTCGGCGTAATCAGATATGTAATTGGAAGGCAAGGGCTCGCGCACGTTGAAGCGCGTTGAATTTGCAGTGCAGCATGGCGGGCGTTATGCGCGGCCTCGGACTGCCCATCGGGGCATCCGAAACGGCAGCATCGCCTGCACGATCGGTTTGGAGAAGCGCGACAGCGACAAGCTCTCGTGCATCATCGTTATCGACCGTCCATCGATGACGCTTGCTACAATTGAGCGGGTGTAAAAGGGCGTGTCTTCGAGCGTCTTCTTTATGCGTAAAATCCCCCCGGCATCGCAACGCGCACGACGCGGGACGCGCCATACGGAACCGACAGGAAGATCGCGCAACGGCGGCGCGGGGACATCCGATATCGCTCCGGAAGTATCGAAGACACGGAAGATCGACTGTTTTCTGCCGTCGCGCATTTCCGTATCGTATGCGATCAAGGTGCCGGCATCGGTGTGTGCGCGCGCCCAATTCCACCGATCGAATGAAGCCTCCAGAGGTTCCGACCCGAAATTGCAATCGACGTAGGCTTCTCCCGTCCAGCGAACGTCCGGTTCGGCCAAGTCAACCTCAATTCGCGCGCGCGGCGCGATCGGCATCCATGAATGAGCTCCGGAGGGGTCTAGCGGGAAAGCGACGTTGAAAAGGCGGTCCGGATAGACGCGCACTTGGCCCTTGATCCGAGACGGGATCGGGACGCACATTTCATGCAGGCTGAAGGTCAGGCAATCGCCATCCCAACTGGCCGAGCTTCTTCCGATGTGGAGTTCGGTTGCGGTGCGATGAAGGTCGCCGTTCGGCCGCTCGGTCATCGCCCATCGCTTCGCGCGCGGCTCGTAGATCGCCACGTTCATCGCGCAGTGATTGAGGGGCTGGGCGGGGCCTCGCCGCCGGGCAAGCGCATAGTACGGCGAAAAGACGTTGCCCAGCATGGCGATGATCGTCAGTCCCCGGGCTCCATCGGAACTCAGCGCGTCGAGGTACCACCAGGCATAACCGTTGGGTGGAACCGCCGCGTCAAACGGGTGTCCGAGACGATTTGGGCCGCCGCCAATTGTCCTGATATTGCCGCCATCGGAACGCCGGCTCCCGGATGAGCGCTCCCCCCCGCCACATACAGGCCCTTGAGAAGCGTTTTCGCCGTAGGCCGGGCGAACGACGCTGCCCAGCCGTGCGATGCCCTTCCGTAGAGTGAGCCGCCCGTTGCCGGGAAGCGCTGCGCGAACTCGTTCGGCGTGGTTATCACCGTCCGGTTCGGCTCGACATCCAGTTCGAGACCGCACTTCCGCAAGAGCTCGAATACGCTTTTCGCGCATGATTGAATCTCCAACTCATCGAATGGGTGGACATCGCCAATGGCTGGCGCGTTCACGAGCGCGAAGATTCGTTCCGAACCTTGTGCTTCGAATGTGCCGTCGCGGTCTTGGGCGCAGACGTAGACCGTCGGTTGCGCCGGGAGCTGCCGTTTTGAGAAGATCTGATCGAATTCAGCGCGGTAATCGCTCGAAAAAAACACGTTGTGCCGCTTGAGGGGAAATCCGGAGGCTTTTGCCGACATCGCCCAGGTCACCGCCGAAAGGGAGCGCTCTCCGGGCGAAGTTTTGATGCTGTTTTTCGCCTCCGGTCCGAGCAGCCCTTGCGTGAGGGCGGCTACGTCTCCATTCGTGACGACGACGTCAGCTTCGATGTGTTCGCCTGACGCGAGCGTCACACCCGAGGCGCGGCCCCCGCGAACAGTAATTTGGCGGACGTCGGCGCCGAAGCGAAAGGTGACCGAATGACGTTGCGCGAGCGCCATTAAGGCTTCCGCGAGCCGATGCATGCCGCCGTCAATGAGCCAAACGCCTTCGCGTTCGACATGGGAGATCAGCATGAGCGTTGCAGGCGCTTCGAAAGGGGACGAGCCGCAATAGGTGGCGTAGCGCCCGAACAGCTGCCGCAAACGTTGATCCTGGAAGTATTCGCCGAGCGCGTTCCACAACGTGGTGAACGGCGATATGCGCCAGAGGGCGCCGAAGCCCTTCAATCCCGCTCCCGCGGCGAGGGATAAGGGGGTTGGTTTGGCTGAAAGGATGTAGGAATCCCTCAGCGTCTCATAGGTCTCCTGCGCACGTTTGCAGAATTGCAAGTAGCCGCGAGCGTCGGCAGCGCCGAAAAGATCGCCGATGGCATCGGACGATCTTGCCATGTCTGCATAGAGATCGAGGTACGATCTCTCGTTCCAAGCATGGCGTGCAAGCACATCGACCGGCGCGAGGCTGACGTAGCTTTCCAGCGACGCGCCCGCGCGCTCGAAGATACTGTCGAAAACCCATCGCATCGTGAAAACGGTGGGGCCCGCGTCCAGAATATCCGCACCGATTGCGACCGTCCCCATCTTGCCGCCCACTTTGCCGGAGCGCTCCAGGACGGTCACGTCGAAGCCTTCTATCGCCAGGTCGATGGCAGCGACCAATCCGCCAATTCCGGCTCCAATGATGACCGCGCGGGAACCTGAATTCATGCTGATCCAATATTTGCGTTGCGTACGGCGATCTGAAGTGTCAATATAAACTGACACCTGTAAATGACAATCACATAGTACTACAGGATGCCCCACATGAGCACGCAGCAGCGCATTGAATTTGCTTTGAAGGCCACCCTTCAGTTTGCGTGCGAAGCGCCTTGTCCACCGCGATTGCGCTACGCCATGCAGCACGCGGTGTTTCCAGGCGGAGCGCGCGTCCGTCCGCGTTTGTGCCTAGCAGTAGCGGCAGCCTGCGGGGATGAAAACCCCGATCTTGCCGACGGTGCGGCCGCCGCGATCGAGCTTCTGCATTGCGCATCGCTCGTGCACGATGATTTGCCGTGTTTCGACGATGCAGATGAACGGCGCGGCGTGCCGTCCGTTCACAAGGCTTTTGGCGAGCCTATCGCAGTTCTGGCCGGCGACGCGTTGATCGTCGCTGCATTTCAAACGATCGGTCTTTGTCTGCCGATGGCCCCTCTGCATGGCGCTCGCATTCTGACGGCCGTCGCGGCGGCGGTGGGCGGTCCGAGCGGCATTGTTGCGGGGCAGGCGTGGGAATCCGAGGATCAGGTCGTCCTGTCGGAATATCACAGGGCGAAGACAGGCTCGCTATTTTCTGCGGCCACCGTTTCCGGCGCAGAGGCCGCTGGTTATGAATCGGAGCCGTGGCGGCGTCTCGGGGATCTTGTGGGAGAGGCCTACCAGATCGCGGACGACATTTGCGACATGGTGGCGGATCCCGCGACGCGAGGTAAGCCATCGAAGCGGGATAGCGCGCTCGGCAGGCCGAATGCGGCGCAGGAGCTTGGCGTGCACGGTGCTGTCAGACGGCTTCGCGCGCTGCTCGCCGAAGCGACGGAAGCCGTTCCCGATTGTCCCGGCGCGGACGCCCTTCGCGCGCACATCGAGCGGTCGGCTTTGCCTTATCTTCCCAAAGAGTTGCTTGTTGCGGCGTAGCGAGGCGCCATGCGCGACATGGTCCGTCTTTTGGCGCCGAACGAATATGGATCGGCGATCAGAATGTTCGCGGACAAATGGAAGCGTTTGCGCGACAGAATCTATGTAAATCCGGCGTTTCAGCGGCGCGCGTCGAGGTTCTTTCTCACGCGCGCAATCGCGCGACGCCGCGCCCGGGACGTCTTCGACCTGTGTGCCGGTTTCGTTTATTCACAGGTTTTGAGCGCATGCGTCCAGCTCGAAATTTTTCAGCAGGTTCGCGATGGCCCGATGAGTGTTCGGGACATTGCGAGGCGATGCGGCCTGTCGCCGGAAGCCGCGTCGCGCCTTCTCGAAGCAGCATCGTCGCTGCGTCTTCTTGAGAAGCGTTCGGGCGAGAGGTTTGGCCTCGGCCCGCTCGGCGCTGCGGTGTTGGGAAACCCGGGCCTTATCGCGATGATCGATCATCATCGCCACCTGTATGTTGATCTGAACGATCCTGTGGCGCTTCTGCGGAACGAGGCGGCTGATACCCAACTGAGTAAATACTGGCCGTATGCGGAGACGGCGAGCGCGCGCGATCTTGGCCAGAACGACATCGCGGATTACAGTGCCCTGATGGCGGCGTCACAGCCGATCGTCGCCGACGAAGTTTTGGATTGCTATCCGCTCGATGCTCATCAGTGCCTTCTTGATGTTGGCGGCGGCGAGGGCGCCTTCATTGCAGAAGCGGCAGCGAGATTTCCAAATCTGCGCTTGATGGTTTTCGATTTGCCCGCGGTCGTTGAGCGTGCGGGCGCTTTCGTGGAGCGTGCCGGGATTTCGCAGCGCGTCTCCATCTATGGCGGCGATTTCTTTTCCGATTCGTTGCCTCGAGGCGCGGACGTTGTCTCCCTCGTGCGCATTGCATTGGATCACGACGACTCAAAAGTCCTGACCCTATTGAAGTCGATCCGCGCGGCACTTCCTGCAGGCGGCACCCTTTTGATCGCGGAGCCTGTGGCTGGCTCTGGATACGCGCCGATGGTTTCCGCTTATTTCGGCATCTATCTGATGGCGATGGGGCGTGGCCGGGTACGCACGCGACAAAAATTTGAACAATTATTGCGCGAGGCCGGCTTTCAAAAAGTCAGCTTTCGCAATGGCCGAGGGGCACTTCAGACGGGCGTTGTCATCGCGATTGCCTAAGAAGTGTATATTTAAGTTGACACTCATAACTGTCGCGTAAATAGTACATCAACTTTTGGGCGGACCAGCCGCCACGGAAGGTGAGTGATCGCATGGACGCCCTCGCCGTAGTCTTGCAGAAGCCGGAGCATCTCGCGCTTGATACGCTGCCGCTTGCTTCCGCTGGCGACGAGGACGTCGTTGTCGATATCGATTGGAGCGGCATCAGCACAGGCACCGAGCGTCTTCTCTGGTCGGGCCGCATGCCGCCGTTCCCGGGTCTCGGCTATCCGCTCGTGCCTGGTTATGAATCCGTTGGCCGCGTGCGCGTTGCCGGATCGGCATCCGGTTTGACCGAAGGGCATTGCGTCTTCGTTCCTGGAGCTCAGTGCTACGGCGATGTGCGCGGATTGTTCGGAGGCGCCGCTTCGCGTGTCGTCGTGCCGGGCCGGCGTGTCGTCCCGATTTCCGAAGATCTTGGAGAACGCGGCGTACTTATCGCGCTCGCAGCAACAGCTTACCACGCGGTGAGCGGTCATACCGCTCCGGATTTGATCGTCGGGCACGGGGTCCTGGGCCGGCTTCTCGCACGCATTGTGATCGCGCTTGGTCATCAGGCCCCGCTTGTTTGGGAGGTTGACGATACGCGGCGCAACGGTGCGATCGGCTATGAGGTCGCGGCGCCGGACCAAGCTCATAAGGGGTTCCGTTCGATTTACGACGCGAGCGGCGATGCACGGCTTCTCGACACTCTCATAAGCCGCCTCGCGCCAGCGGGCGAAGTCGTGCTGGCAGGTTTTTACTCCGAACCGCTGTCGTTCAAGTTTCCGCCGGCCTTCATGAGAGAGGCGCGGATTCGTGTTGCCGCCGAGTGGCGCAAGGAAGACATCGCGCAGGTTGCGCAGCTCATTGAAGACGGCCGCCTGTCGCTTGACGGCCTCATCACCCATCGAATGGCGGCGCGAGACGCTGATACGGCGTATCGCACCGCATTCGGAGACCCTTCGTGTTTGAAAATGATCCTGGATTGGAGAAAGCCATGAGCGATTGCGGCAATCGGGCTCAGCATTCGCCGGGGCGAAACATGCACGATTTCCTCCGCGCGGAAGCGGAGATCGAGCCCGATCCCGTGGCGACGGACGCACCTAAAAAAGAAACGCAGATCATTGCGATCTACGGCAAGGGCGGTATCGGCAAAAGCTTCACCCTTGCGAACCTGTCCTACATGATGGCGCAGCAAGGCAAGCGGACCTTGCTCATCGGTTGTGACCCGAAGAGCGATACGACGTCGTTGCTGTTCGGCGGCCGCGCATGCCCAACCATCATCGAGACCTCATCGAAGAAGAAGCTTGCCGGAGAGGACGTCAAGATCGGCGACGTCTGCTTCAAGCGCGACGGCGTTTTCGCGATGGAGCTCGGCGGGCCGGAAGTGGGCCGCGGGTGCGGCGGTCGCGGCATCATTCATGGCTTCGAGCTTCTGGAAAAACTCGGCTTCCACGAGTGGGGCTTTGATTATGTGCTGCTCGATTTCCTGGGCGACGTCGTGTGCGGCGGCTTCGGTCTGCCGATTGCACGAGACATGTGCCAGAAGGTGATCGTGGTTGGCTCGAACGATCTGCAATCGCTCTACGTCGCGAACAACGTCTGTTCGGCTGTCGAGTATTTCCGCAAGCTTGGCGGCAATGTCGGCATCGCGGGCATGGTCATCAACAAGGACGACGGTACGGGCGAAGCCGGAGCGTTCTGCGATGCCGCAGGAATTCCAGTGCTTGCTGCCATTCCAGCGCACGAGGAAATTCGCAGAAAGAGCGCAAGCTACGAGATCATCGGCCGACCGGGTGGCCGCTGGGCGCCGCTGTTCGAAGAGTTGGCGTTCAACGTCGCGAATGCCCCGCCGCTAAGGCCAAAGCCCCTGAATCAGGATCAGCTGCTCGGACTCTTCTCCGGAGAGGCGACGGGCCGCGACTACGTACTTGAACCGGCGACCTCCGAGGACATGTGCGGCGCCTCCGCGGCGAGCAAGCCATCGCTTGAGGTCATCTACGAGACGATCTGACAACGCTTAAAAAGAAGTGTGCAATGACTTCCTCCGAGCACGATAGCTCAGCACTGCGGTCGACGTCAGAAGTCGTCTACGACTTGGCGTCGTCCGCTTCTTTGTCGGTCATCGAAGAGGCGGCGCCAGCTGAGGCATGCGCGCCTGTCGCGCTCAATGATGGCGTTGGATGTCACTCAGGAAAAGATGAACTGCGGCGCATGGCGGAAGCGTCCGGCAAGAGCGAAACGCTCGCGCAATATGCCAAGGATTACCCGCAGGGGCCGCACGATCAGCCTCAGAGCATGTGCCCGGCCTTTGGATCGCTGCGTGTCGGACTGCGCATGCGGCGAACGGCAACTATTCTTTCCGGTTCCGCGTGCTGCGTATATGGGCTGACCTTTACTTCGCACTTCTATGGTGCGCGCCGCACTGTGGGCTATGTGCCATTCAATTCGGAAACGCTCGTCACGGGCAAGCTTTTCGAGGACATCCGCGACGCGGTTCACAAGGTCGCCGATCCTGAAAAGTACGACGCCGTCGTCATCATCAATCTTTGCGTTCCCACCGCGTCAGGCATTCCCCTTCAGCTTCTGCCGGCGGAGATCAATGGTGTGCGGATCATCGGCATCGATGTTCCTGGTTTCGGCGTTCCTACACACGCTGAGGCAAAGGATGTCCTCGCCGGTGCGATGCTCAAGTATGCGCGCTCGGAAATCGAATCTGGACCGGTCAAGGCGCCTCGCGCCGGCCGCCATGAGAAGCCGACGATCGCGTTGCTCGGTGAGATGTTTCCGGCCGATCCGATCGGCATCGGCATGCTGCTCGAGCCGCTCGGCCTCGCGGCCGGCCCGCAGGTCCCCACGCGCGAATGGCGTGAGCTCTACGGTGCACTCGATTGTTCGGCCGTTGCCGCCATCCATCCATTCTACACCGCATCGATCCGTGAATTCGAAGCTGCGGGCCGCGCGGTCATCGGCTCGGCGCCGGTGGGACGAGAGGGAACGGCAGCGTGGCTCGATGCGGTCGGCGCAGCAATGAACGTGCCTGCGGCGAAGATCGATGCAACGAAGGCCACTGTACTACCGATCATTGCAGCGGCCTTGGCGAAGATGCCCGTGAAGGGGCGCATCACGATCTCGGGATACGAAGGATCTGAACCGCTGGTCGCGCGGCTGCTCGTCGAGAGTGGTGCCGATGTCCGGTATGTCGGTACGGCATGCCCACGGACGGCGTGGTCCGAAGCAGATCGCGAATGGCTATCGGCGCGCGGCATCATCGTCAGCTACCGGGCATCGCTCGATCAGGATCTCGCGGCCCTGCGTGAATTCCAGCCTGATCTTGCGATCGGGACGACACCCGTGGTGCAGAAAGCCAAGGAGATGGCGATCCCGGCGCTTTACTTCACCAATCTCATTTCGGCACGGCCTCTCATGGGTGTTGCGGGGGCTGGGTCGCTGGCGCAGGTCGTCAATGCGGCGCTGGCCAATAAGGCGCGCTTCGAAACCATGCGTGAATTCTTCGAGGATGTCGGATCCGGCGTATCGGCGGGCATCTGGGAAGACGTTCCCCGCGACAACCCGCAATTCAGAGCCGAATACAAGCGGCGGCTCGACAAGGAAGCCAAGAAGCGCAAAGCCGAGGAGATGATCTGATGCTCATCTCCGATCACGATCGTGCCGGCGGCTACTGGGGTTCGGTCTACGCGTTTACCGCGATCAAAGGCTTGCAAGTGATCATCGACGGACCGGTCGGGTGCGAGAACCTGCCCGTGACGTCGGTGCTGCACTACACGGACGCGCTGCCGCCGCATGAGTTGCCGATCGTGGTCACCGGCTTGTCCGAGGATGAACTTGGGCAACACGGGACCGAGCAGGCGATGAAGCGCGCGCACAAGGCGCTCGATCCGTCGTTGCCGGCCGTTGTGGTCACGGGATCTATCGCGGAAATGATCGGCGGCGGCGTGACGCCGGAAGGCACCAGCATCAAGCGCTTTCTGCCGCGCACGATCGATGAAGATCAGTGGCAGAGCGCCAATCGCGCCATCAATTGGCTATGGACGGAATTCGGGCGGAAGAAAATACCGGCCGTGAAGCCGAGAGCCGAGGGCGAGAAACCGAAAGTCAATATCATCGGGCCCATTTACGGCACCTTCAACATGCCGAGCGATCTGGCGGAGATCCGGAGGCTCATCGAGGGTATCGGTGCGGAAGTCAACATGGTCTTCCCTCTCGGCTCGCATTTGGCGGACGTCGCCAAGCTCGCCGATGCCGAAGTGAATGTGTGTCTCTATCGCGAATTCGGCCGGCTGCTTTGCGAGACGCTCGAGCGGCCATATCTGCAGGCGCCGATCGGCTTGCATTCCACGACGAAATTCCTGCGGTCGCTCGGCGAGCTCCTGGGGCTCGATCCAGAGCCTTTCATCACGCGCGAAAAGCACACGACGATCAAGCCGCTCTGGGATCTCTGGAGATCGGTCACTCAGGATTTCTTCGGAACGGCCAACTTCGGCATCGTCGCGAACGAAACGTATGCCCGAGGCGTCAGAAACTTCCTCGAAGCCGAGATGGGACTTCCTTGCTCGTTTGCCGTCGCGCGGCAGCAGGGAACAAAGTCCGACAACGAACAGGTCAGGCGCGAGATCCGAGAGAAGATGCCGCTGATCCTGTTCGGAAGCTACAACGAACGCATGTATCTGGCCGAAAGCGGCGGCAGGTCGATGTATATCCCGGCGTCGTTCCCGGGCGCCATCATTCGCAGGCACACCGGTACGCCCTTCATGGGATACTCGGGCGCGACCTACATCGTGCAGGAAGTCTGCAACGCGCTGTTCGACGCGCTTTTCCATATTCTGCCTCTCGGGACGGATCTCGACAAAGTCGATGCGACACCGGTGAAGGCACATCGAGAACTTTCCTGGGATGACGAGGCGCGGGATGCGCTCACGCTGATCGTGGAATCACATCCGGTTCTGACTCGGATTTCGGCGGCGAAGCGGATTCGCGATGCCGTCGAACGCGAAGCGCGACTCGTCGGCGAAGACAGCATTACAGCGCGGCGTATCCGCGAATGCCACGCTTCTCTCACGGAGCGAGCATGAGATTTCGCACACGAAATTTGCGGTAACTGCAAAAGGCACGCAGGAGGACGAGATGGCGATATCAACGATGGATGTTCCGCATGGGCATGCGAAAGCCGGCGGCAGGCAGTCGCTGGAATACTACCTCATCTTCGCTGTCAGTTTCGTTGTCTTACTCGCGGCAGCTGTCTTCGAACGACTGATGCCGTGGAACTGGATGTCGAAGACAAAAAGAGAAACACAAAAATCGATCATCGCTGGCGCCTGGAGCGCGGCTCGTACCTGCACGGCCTATGCCTTCATGGGATAGGCCAAAACGTTCGCCCGGTGCTGCTGGGCGGAGATCGCGACTTACATCGCGGTCGTCTCTGCCGCGCAAGAAGTGCGGTGGAATCTGAAGCATGCATGAGGAGTAAAACAAATGGCTATAGACGAAAGGCGAGGCGGATCATTGTCCGGCTTGACCGAACAGGAAGCGAAAGAGTTCCACAGTATCTTTATGACTAGCTTCATCCTGTTCACGGCGATCGCGGTCGTCGCTCACATCCTCGTTTGGATGTGGCGTCCCTGGCTGCCAGGTCCTAACGGCTATGCGTCCCTGGACGGAATCCACGATGCTGTGAACTACGCGACCGCTGGCGGCGTCACCGACGCTGTGAGCTTTGTGAAATCATTGTTGGCATAGGAGAGGTCGATATGTGGCGACTTTGGCTTTTGTTCGATCCGCGCCGCACGCTGATCGCACTCTTCACGTTTCTGTTTGCGCTGGCATTGATCATTCACTTCATCTTGCTCAGCACGGATCGCTTCAATTGGCTCGAGGGCCCGCATCGCGGCACTGCGCCAAAGGCGGAGATCCAGCAAACAGTTCCGGATCGCGCTCCGGCCTGAGCATTCTTCTCGACGTGCGCAGATCATGGAGGACGAGGTGCCGGCTATGCACCGACATCCGTCCTCTCCCGCGATGTCACTAAGCGCGCTGGACTGCTTTCCTTCGGGAGGACCGAGCAATGGCTATGTTGAGCTTCGAAAGAAAATATCGCGTACGTGGCGGAACGCTCATAGGCGGGGATCTTTTTGATTTCTGGGTCGGGCCCTTCTACGTAGGATTCTTTGGCGTTACGACGATTCTGTTCGTGCTCGTCGGCGTCGCTATGATCCTCTATGGCGTTTCGCAAGGACCGACTTGGAGCCTCTTCAGGTTGAGCATCAATCCGCCGGATGCGAAATACGGATTGGCTTTCGCGCCTTTGAAAGAAGGCGGCATCTGGCAAATCGTAACGGTTTGCGCGCTCGGGTCGTTCGTCTCCTGGGCTTTGCGCGAAGTTGAAATCTGCCGCAAGCTGGGTATCGGGTATCACGTGCCCTTTGCCTTCGGCTTCGCGATCCTGGCGTACGCCACGCTCGTGGTGATCCGGCCTGTACTGATGGGTTCATGGTCCTACGGCTTTCCGTACGGCATCATGAGTCACCTCGATTGGGTTTCGAATACCGGCTACGCGTACGGCAATTTCCACTACAACCCCGCGCATATGATCGCGATCACGTTCTTCTTCACGACGTGTTTTGCGCTTGCTCTGCACGGAGGCGTGATCCTCTCCGCCGTGAATCCCGGCCGTCATGAAACCGAGGATGAGCCGGTGAAGACTCCGGACCATGAGAACACGTTCTTCCGCGACACGATCGGATATTCGATCGGAACACTCGGAATTCATCGGCTCGGATTGTTCCTCGCGCTGTCGGCCGTTCTGTTCAGCGCGATCTGCATCGTGATCAGCGGTCCGCTTTGGGCGGAAGGCAGTGTATGGGCCGACTGGTGGGATTGGTGGCTCAAGCTCCCGATCTGGGCGTGAGGTAGAGGTGAAAGCCATGGCGCAGTATCAAAACATCTTCACTCAAGTTCAAGTACGCGGACCCGCTGAATTCGGGGTCCACGTACGGCGCGGCTGGCCCCGCCAAGGACAACCGTTCTTCTCGTATTGGGCGGGCAAGATCGGTGATGCTCAGGTCGGGCCGGTCTACCTCGGCACGCTCGGAGTTATGTCGATCGTGTCGGGCATCATCGCGATCGAGATCATCGGTCTCAACATGCTCGCATCGGTGAACTGGAATCCGATCGAGTTCGTCAGACGCTTGTTCTGGCTGTCGCTCGAGCCGCCGGATGCCAAGTGGGGCCTCACGATCTTTCCGCCATTGAAAGAGGGCGGCTGGTGGCTGATGGCCGGGTTCTTCCTCACGACTTCCATTCTTCTGTGGTGGGTGCGCATGTATAAGCGCGCTCGCGAGCTCAAGATGGGAACGCACGTGGCATGGGCCTTTGCGGCGGCGATCTGGCTGTTCCTGTCGCTCGGCTATATCCGTCCCATTCTCATGGGGAGCTGGAGCGTGGCGCCGCCATTCGGGATTTTCCGGCACTTGGATTGGACGAACCAGTTTTCTCTCGATCACGGCAATCTCTTCTACAACCCGTTCCACATGCTCTCGATCGCCTTCCTTTATGGATCGGCGTTGTTGTTCGCGATGCATGCGGCGACCATCCTTGCGGTTGGCCGGTATGGCGGCGAGCGTGAGATCGAGCAGATCACGGACCGCGGAACTGCAGCGGAACGCGCGGCTCTCTTCTGGCGATGGACGATGGGTTTCAACGCGACCGTCGAATCCATTCACAGGTGGGCCTGGTGGTTTGCGGTCCTCTGCCCGTTGTGCGGTGGAATCGGAATTCTTCTAACAGGCACGGTCGTGGATAATTGGTTCGAATGGGGTATCAGGCACGGATTGGCTCCGACCGCGTATCCCTAAGCCTAACGTAAGTACAGGTTCACTGAGCAGTTGTCCCAACTCGAGCGACTCCGGTCATCCGGCAGCCGCTCGCTTTTTTTCAGTACGGATCACGAGTTCGGACTGGTGGTCAGCGATAATTGTAGCAAAGGGAGTCGAGTGATGAGACCAGCAACTAACTCGCCGAGCGGAGCAGGTGTCGCTGCCCTGACTTTGGTCGGCTTCTTGTTCGTCGCCGTTTTCGCGGCGGCTGTGGGGAGCTACATTGGCAGGCACAGCGCTGGGCCTCCCGTCGCAGACGAGACGCCGTCGCCGAGCGTGTCTGCACCAGCCCAACCTCAAGCGCCGAGCCCGAACGCCGCCACGCCGGCACCAGCTCCGGCTCCGACAAATCCTTGACGGAGGTTCGGTAGCACTAGAAGGAGCTGCGCAAACTAAAAAGCACCGCTAGGCCAGGCCTGCGGTGCTTCATTGTTTTAGGTTGGCGCTTAGATCATTTCAGCGTTTTGAGATATGCGATCACGTTGGCGCGGTCGGTGGCGTCTTTGAGGCCGGGGAACAACATCTTCGTTCCGGGGATCTTTTTGCTGGGGCCTTGGAGCCAGGAATCCAAGTTCGCGTCATCCCACGTGATGCCGGAATTCTTGACCGCATTCGAATAATTGTAGGTCCCCTCGGTGCCGGCCTTTCGACCGACGACGCCGACGAGGTTGGGTCCGACCGCGTCTTTGCCGATCTGATGGCAGACCTGGCATTTGTGGAACACCGTCTTTCCGGCTTCCGCATCTTGCGCGAACGACGCATTTGGAAGACCGGCAACAATCAAAGCCGCCAAAGCCCATCTGTGCATTTCATTACCTTTCCTTTGTCTACGCGAAGAGACTTGTTGCGCCTTTTGCAGAGATCATTCGGCGGCGAGACGAATGTACTTTCCCTCGGCAACCGGGCAGGCGCTCCACAGAGATTTGAGCGCTGAGATGAGACGAGACATTTGTTCGTCCGTGTGCACGGGGGAAGGCGTCAACCGCATCCGCTCGGTGCCCCTTGGTACCGTCGGATAGTTGATGGGCTGAACGTAGATGCCATGCTCGGCGAGAAGCGTGTCCGTTATCGATTTGCAATGGATGGGATCACCGACCATCACCGGGACGATATGGCTCGGGTTTTCGATATGCGGCAGCCGTTCTTCCGTAAGCCGGCGCTTCAAGGTTTTTGCCCGTTCCTGATGACGTGCACGTTCGAGCGTACTCACCTTGAGATGGCGGATCGCGGCGACGGCGCCAGCCGCGGCCGCCGGGGCTAACGACGTGGTGAAGATGAAGCCAGGCGCGAAAGACCGGATGGCATCGCAGCAGGCGCGGCTCGAGGCGATGTAGCCGCCCATGACACCAAACCCTTTTGCCAGGGTGCCGTTTATGATGTCGACGCGATCCATCACGCCTTCGCGCTCGGCAATGCCGCCGCCTCTCGGTCCGTAAAGGCCGACGGCGTGCACCTCATCGAGGTAAGTCATCGCATTGTATTTGTCCGCCAGATCGCAAATGGCGGCGATGGGCGCGATATCGCCGTCCATCGAATACACGCTCTCAAATGCGATGAGCTTGGGCGTGTTCTTGGGATATTTGCGCAGCTTCGCTTCGAGATCGGCGAGGTCGTTGTGACGAATGATGTGTTTTTCGCCTTGGCCGCGGCGAATGCCTTCGATCATCGAAGCGTGGTTTTTCTCGTCGGAGAAGATCACCAGGCCAGGCAGGAGGTTTACCAAGGTGGACAGCGTCGCGTCGTTGGCGATGTAGGCCGACGTAAAGACGAGAGCCGTTTCCTTGCCATGCAAGTCGGCGAGCTCTTCCTCGAGTTCGACATGATAGTGGGTGGTGCCGGCGATATTGCGGGTTCCCCCCGAGCCGGCGCCGACCGTATCGATCGCCTCGTGCATGGCGGCGAGCACGAGTGGATGTTGGCTCATGCCGAGATAATCATTCGAGCACCAAACGGCCACCTCGCGCTCGGTGCTGGCGTTGCGCAGTTGGGCGAGCGGATATGCGCCACGGCGGCGCTTCAAATCCGCGAATATCCGGTAGCGGCCTTCGCAATGCAATTTGTCGAGGTGTTTTTGAAACGAGGCCTGGTACATCTTTTTCCTCCCGGAGTGGATCTCTGTCATTCAGTGATAAGTTCGGCGAGCAAGCATCTGCAGTTGATCATTGCTGGGCATGGTTGCCGCCAGAGGTTGGTCGCTCGACGACTGAAGCGTGGCGCTCGATTCGGCGTTTGATTGCCAATTCCAAAGCGCGGCGACTGGCAATGGCAGAACAAGAAACCAATGCTCGATCACGACGAGAAACATGAGCGTGCCGAGCAGCGAGTGGCCCGCAACTTGGAAGGCCGATGCGTTGGGATCGCGCGCGGCATCGATGCAAAGCCATGTCACTATGGTCGCGATGGATACCGATATCGGAAACAGCAAGTTCATCGAGCGCGAACGGAAGTAGCTCTTGAGGTAGCTCATGCGCGGCGGCAGGAATTCCTCGGTCAAATTCGGTACGCCGAGATAGATGTTGAGCTTGGCGCTAAGGCGCGCGAGCCACAGGATGATGAAGGTTGCGGTTCCGACCTGGTTTGGTTGTCCCCACGTCAGCCAGACGATTGCAGCTGCGGTTACGAGTATGGCCAACTCGTGATAGATGAGCGCCTGAGTGGCTTGAATGAAGCGCGGCAACTCATCGTCGCCGGGAACGTAACGGGTCACGCGCACGCCGGTGACGTATCCCGTCAGGAAGCTGATTTCGTGCCAGGCCCAAACGGCGAGCGCGCACGTGAAGCCGCAGAACGCCGACGCGGCCGTGGTGTCGTCGCTTGTCACCCAAAGCCCAACAAGACCCAGGAAGGCAACGGCCGAGGCCGTCACCACGCTCAAGCCGTAGGTCTCCGACGGCATCCGGAGCAAATAGAGAATTGCACCGGTGCTGAACCACCAGATGAAGACTGCGAAGGCAATGGCGATCACGTGGTCCAACGGAAACTCCGGCTTACCAGGCTGGCGACATACGGCTCGTGTCGGGAATTGCGTTCTCGGCCGGCGCAATAAGGAAAAGCTTGAGGAACGCAAACGCGGCGGCGCACTTGAGGCCGGACCGTTTCATGCGCGCGCCAATTCCCTTGCGCGTTTCGAGATCGGACAGCTTGTCGTTGATCACCCGAAGGCTTTCGAGCCCGGCCAAGAACTTCGGATTATCGATGTCCAGCACGACAGGGAAAACCTGACGCGAGATTTCATTCGTGATCCGGAAGACGCGGAAGTCATAGTCGGTGGGATCGATGCCGATGGCCTTATGGAACTCAGGCCGCGCGTGATCCCGGACGTACATCGTCGCGTAGACGGCAAGAAGGAAGAAGCGGACCCAGAGTTTGTTAAGGCCGGTCAGAAACTTCGGATTGGCGCGCATCAGCAAGGCGAATGCTTCGCCGTGGCGGAATTCGTCGTTGCACCACTGTTCGAACCACTTGAAGATCGGGTGAAAGCGCCGGTCAGGATTCCGCTCTAGATGGCGATAGATGGTGATGTAGCGCGCGTAGCCGATCTTTTCCGAGAGATAAGTTGCGTAGAAGATGAACTTCGGACGGAAGAACGTGTATTTTTTTGTCTTCGTCAGGAAGCCCAGATCAACCCCCACGCCGAAATCGCGCAGGGCATCATTGATGAAGCCCGCGTGCCGTGCTTCGTCCCGGCTCATGAAGCGGAACAGCTCGACGATGTCGGGGTTCTTTCCGCGCTTTTTCATTTCTGCATAAAGCACGCAGCCGGAGAACTCAGCGGTCAAGGAGCTGACGAGGAAGTCGAGAAATTCCTTCTGCAAACCCTTGGGCAGACTCTCGAGGTCGATCTTGGTCCACTCCGCGTTGCGCCGGAAATGGCCCTTGTTCGGGTCCGCGCGCATTTCCGCAATCAGCGGATCCCACTCGCTGCGAACTCCCTCGATGCTCATCGCGTCGAGTTCGTCGAAGTCGGTGGTGTAAAATCTTGGCGTGAGAAGGGTGTCCTTCTGAGCTTCCATGGTCGCGGTGTTCGTACGTCCGATCGTTTCTATCGTCATAGCTGCCTCCCAGATGAGAAACTCACCTCGTAGAGTTCCGTGAATTCCAAGCGTGCAAGCAGGCGCGTCCAGGCCTGTTCCAATGGGCTGGCGCGCGTTACCGTCGCGAAGCGGCGCAGCGTCAGCTTCTGGCCGTATGGCACGCGGACGGGTTCGCCGTGGACGAGGACCTCGTCGCCGGGGTTCATGGCGAGATCGCCGTCGAGGCTCACGTGTGCGTGCAGGCTCTCGAAGGTATTTTCGATCTCAATGGTGCATGGGACGTTGATGCACTGGCTGCTCCAGATCATCGCTGGCTACTCCTTTGCACGAGCAATTTCGCAAATGCATTCTCGTTGGTCGTTCCGAAGCCGACGAGTTCGACGCGTCGTCCGGTGGACGGATCGGAAATGGTCAGGTGTCCGTCCTCCCAGCGAGCGAGAGTGAAGGGCGCGCTTTTTGATCCGCCGGCCATGATGCGGTCGCGAGCGAGGCCGCGCATGACCATCCGCACGAAGCCGTCCTTGCCTGGTACGATCTCGTCGATGAGGACGCCGCTCTGGGCATCGCGGATTTGAACCGATCCGGTGTTTGCATCGTCGAAGAGGAGATCACGACTCTGCTGGACGCCCACGTGCTCCACATGCGTCGTGCCGATATCGAAGCGGCTCGCTACAGCGGCCGTGATCAGCGCTGCAAAACACAGTGTGAATGCGACCATCAGGGGTGCCGGCGGCAGCTCGATCTTTTTGGCGGTATTGTGCGTCACGATACGGAACTCCTCACGCGGCCACGGTCTTTTCGCCGGCGGAATGCTCGCTTGGTTTTGAGATCACCGTGCGTGGCATGCGGACCAAAACGGCCGGCTTGGCCGCGGCTGGAGCGCCCAAAGCAGACGTCAGGATGGCCGCCACGTCCTTGGCATTGGCAACGGCGCGGATCATGGGTTGCGGTTTCGCCGTATGCCAAGGCCGTACGTGCGGCCACAGAACCACGAAAGGCTGTCGGCGCTCAGTCGCCAGTTGCAAGGGAATGTCGCCGCTCCCGTTTGAAAAGAGCCGGAGGTCGGCCGACTGGATGGTGTTGAACGGGATGTTCAGCGTCACAGGCAACGCGACGCCGATACGCATTACAACGCGGCGGTTGGTGATCGTGTAGATGGTCGACCGAGAAACGAGCACGGAGAAGAGCATCAGCCCGCCGAGTGCGCAGGCGGATATCGCCAAGAGCTTCAACGCGAAGATCGACACATCCATTGGGGGCTTTTGGTTGGCAATCGCCGACGTCGTTCCCCACAGAACGATGAGTGCGAGGTAGATAGCGACGGCGCGAACATGCAAGGCGCGCATCGCTATGCCCAACCAACTCGGCGAGCCCTGCCAGAGCACGTGCTCTCCGCTTGGAAGCTGTTCTGGCAGGCCAGGGATTGGCCGCTGAGTATGGTCGCTCACAGCAATGCCTCCCTCCGACGCGGCGTGGCGTAGAGAAGTCCCCCGCCGTAGTAGCCGCAGATCCTGTCTTCCTCGCGCAGCGTCACCTTCTGCGGATCGCGCGTTGTCGGCGCATTCAAGAATTGCGTAGACAGAACGGCATTGACGTAGACCGCGCCTTTGCGGCCGTCGATGCGCGTGAATGTGATCGGCACCAGTACGTTGCGGCTGCCGCCTTTCGGCTGGATCTCGAGGTATCGGATGATGACCTCGGATATGTCGATCCAGACGTCCGCAACGATGCCGCCGGAAAGTCCATCCGCGCCGATGATCTCCATTCCGCGCGGATCAGGATCGTTGGGATCGAGCTCGAAATGTTTGTATTCGGTGGACGCTTCGCCGTCGGCGGTTTCCACTCTCGGTAGATCGTGATGCACGGGTCTTTCGGTGCTCGCGACGCGGAGCGGAACGATCCTGGGAAGCCCGTCCAAAGCCACATCGGGAACATCGGCGCGGAGCGCGTAGGCACCAGGACCCGCGAATGATGACATCGGGTCGCCGGTCGGCTCGAGCGGCGCGCCGGGCCATGGGGCGATCGGTTCGGCGCGGATCTCTGGTTCTCGCCTCTCGGCGCCGCGCGGTGCGAGGACGACTTCGCCGTTCGCGAGAAAGAATTTTTTAGGCGATGGGATCGGCGGGAAGTTCAGATACGGAGCGGTTTCGGGACGTTCGAACTCCAGCGGATAGCCTTCGCGCTTGTCCTCACGCCTCAGCCAAAAGATGAGATACGCGAAGAATGCCCAGAATGTGTAGAGAACGACCTGAGCGACGTCGATGTTCTGTGTAATCTGGCCTTTCATAGTGGAACCTCCAAAAGGCATCTCACCCGGGGAATTCAGCTAGACCAAACCTCGATTTTTCCCGCGGCAGAGTGGCCGTGGAACGTACGAGCGGTCCAACGATGGCTAGTGTGATGAAGAGCAGGATGATCTCGAAATAGTAGACCATGCCGTAACCGACGCTTCGGCTGGTCAAGGCTGGTCCAAGTGCGCCTTGAGTTGCGAAGCCGGCGACGGCGTCGCGAATTGCGCCACCGAGGGCGATGGCGACGCCCGCGGCCGACGCTTGAACAGCGCCCCAAGCACCGAGCGCCAATCCGCTGGCACCGTTCTCGGCGAGGGCCATGGCACCCGTCAGCGTGCCCACTGCAAAGAGGCCTCCTCCAAATCCGATGAGGGTCGCGCCGATGCGAAAGAGGGTGGGCGATTCAAACGGAGCCGAAAAAATGACGGCCGAGAACGCGATGACGCCGACGAGTGCTCCGTATCCCGCAAGGCGATATGGGTCAGCTCCGCGCTTCAGGGCGCGTGCGGCGATCGCAAAGGCGCAGAGCGTCCCGCATGCGAGAAGTGCAGTAAGGGCGGTTGTGGCTCCGACCGACAAGTGCAGGATTTCGCCGCCGTAGGGTTCGAGCAAAATGTCCTGCATGCTGAAGCCCGCGGTTCCGAAACCGACAGCCAGGAGGATACGGCTCGAGCGGCCGCCTTCGCGGAACGATCTCCACGATTCGCGGAAGGATGGTTGATCGTCTGAAGCAGCTGCCCGCGAAGGGTCGCGAACTTCCTGTTTCCAGAGCGCGATGATGTTCAGGATCATCGTCAGGAGCGCGGTTCCCTGGATGACCTGGATGAGATGGACCTCGTTGAACTGGGTCAGCACGCGGCCGAAGACGGTGGCGCTGGCGACCATGCCAATCAGGAGCATGACGTAGAGGAAGGCGACGACACGCGGTCTCGTGGCGGGAGGTGCCAGATCTGTGGCCAAAGCCAACCCAGCTGTCTGGGTCGTATGCATTCCTGCGCCGACAAGAAGGAATGCTAAGGCTGATGCGGCGTGGCCTGCCCACACGGGTCCATTCGAGTCGCCAGATAGAATGATGAGAGCGAACGGCATGATCGCCAAGCCGCCGAACTGGAGCATTGTGCCGAACCAGATGTAGGGCACGCGCCGCCACCCAAGTATCGAGCGATGGTTGTCTGAGCGGAAGCCGATCACTGCACGGAATGGGGCAAAGACCAGCGGAAGCGAAACCATCAGCGCGACGAGCCAGCTCGGGACGCCGAGTTCGACGATCATCACCCGGTTCAGCGTGCCGTTCAGCAGGACGAGGGCCATGCCGACCGAGACCTGGAAGAGGGACAGCCGGAGGAGGCGCGAGAGCGGCAGCTCGGTAGATGCGGCGTCTGCAAACGGAAGCAGCTTGGGGCTCAGCAAAAGCCACTTGCGCGCCAATTTGTCATTGATGGTGCTCATTCGGCGAGGAGCTCCATTGCTTGAGATTTGTAGAAACCGCTGGCGATTCGTTTGGTTCGGCATGCGTACCAACCGGACAGTTTCGGCTCGGATTCGAGCAGCTTCTCCATCTGGAATGAGCTGATCGGCTCGATGGCCGGGGCACGGTCTGAACGCGGGAAGGCGCGCCCGATCGCATGCATGACGGCGAGAGCCGGCGTTTTCGGAGCATATGTGAAAAGCACGCCGCGCCGGGCCTTTTGAGACAGCTTCGCCAATGCCGCGATCATGTGATCCGGGGCGTAATGGATCAGCGAATCCATGGCGACCACGTAATCGAACGTGCCGACATCGAGCTCCAGCATGTCGCCGACGACGAATTCGAGTTGACCGCAGCCGAACAGTTTCGGCCGGCGGTTCTGGGCGATCTCGATCAGCGATTTCGAAAGATCGGTCGCGGTGACGTCGGCGCCGCGGGCTGCGGCTTCCTGCGCGAGGACGCCCGTTCCGCAACCGGCGTCGAGGATGCGAACGCCGCGGAGATCTTCCGGCAGCCAGCTCAGGAGCGTCTTGCGCATTTCCTCGCGTCCGGCTCGCACCGTTTGACGGATGCGTCCCAAGGGCGCTTCGGACGTGAGCCGCTTCCAGGCCTCGAAGGCTGTGCCGTCGAAGTAGCTTTCGATCTCGTTGCGGCGTCGAATGTAGGAGTGCGGTTCCATCAGTCGAATCCCAGGAAGTCGAAGATTTCGCGATCTTTCATCGGGTGAGCGTCGAGCGGTTCGGTACCCGCCCAAAGGGTGGCCGCGAGCCGCAGGTATTCGTTCTGTACGGCTTCAAGTTCAGGCGAGAGATCCATCTCGAAGAGGGTGGATTTCTTCAACCTGCTACGGCGGATGACGTCGAGGTCGGGAATGAGCGCTAGGCGACGTAGACCTGTCGCGCTTGTGAACCGGTCGATCTGATCGCTAGCAGCGCTTCGGTTGGCAATGACGCCTGCGAGACGAACGGGATAGTTCTTCGACTTCGCCTGAATCGCCGCGATGATGCGGTTCATCGCGAAGATGGAGTCGAAATCGTTGGCGGTAACGATAAGCGCGCGATCGGCGTGCTGCAGAGGCGAGGCGAAGCCGCCGCAGACAACGTCGCCTAGGACGTCGAAAACGACGACGTCGGTATCTTCCAGAAGGTGATGCTCCTTGAGGAGCTTGACGGTCTGGCCGACGACGTAGCCGCCGCAACCCGTACCGGCGGGCGGACCACCGGCCTCGACGCACATGACGCCATTGTAGCCTTCGAATACGAAGTCTTCGACGCGGAGTTCTTCACTATGGAAATTTACCGATTCCAAAACGTCGATGACGGTCGGAACGAGCTTCTTTGTCAGCGTGAACGTCGAGTCGTGCTTGGGATCGCAGCCGATTTGAAGGACGCGTTTGCCGAGTTTCGAAAATGCGGCAGAGAGGTTCGAGGAAACGGTGCTCTTGCCGATCCCGCCTTTGCCGTAAACGGAAAAGACCTTGGCATTGCCGATTTGGATGGTCGGATCAAGCGCGACTTGCACGCTGCCCGCTCCATCGCCGCGCCTGAGCGGTATCGCGTCCATCGGAACCGTTCGCAGTAGTTCAGTCATGCGGCAACCTCCAGTCCGACACCTTCAACGCGATCTTCGAGTTCTTCGCTTGCTTTGCGCAATGCTTCGAGCGTCTCGCTGTCGGGTGCCCAGTAGTTGCGCTCCTGGGCTTCGAGAAGACGGTTGGCGACTTTGGCGGATGCCGTTGGATTGAGTTCCGCCAAACGCTGACGCATGGCGTCATCGAGCACGAATGTTTGCGCCAGCCGCTGGTAGATCCACGGCGCGACCTGACTCGTCGTCGCCGACCAGCCAACCGTATTGGTGATGTGCGCCTCGATTTGGCGGACGCCCTCGTAGCCATGCTTGAGCATGGCCTCGTACCATTTCGGATTGAGCATCCGTGTGCGCGTTTCGAGAGCGACCTGCTCGGCGAGCGTTCGCACTTGGCCTTCGCCGCGGGTCTGGTCTCCGATGTAGACAGGTATCGCGTCGCCTTTGGCGCGGCGGATGGCGCGGCTGACGCCGCCGAGGTTGTCGAAATAGTGGTCTACGGTCGTGACGCCGAGTTCGACGGACTCTAGGTTCTGGTAGGCAAGGTCGACGTCCGCGAGAATGCTGTTGAACAATTGCGCGTGCTGGACGGGTCCGCCGCTGCAACCGTAAGCGAAGCATTTCCGCTTTGCGAAGGTTTCGGCCAAGTCGTTCTCGTCAGTCCAATGACCGCTGTCGATCAGATGATTGACGTTCGAGCCGTAGGCAGAATCCGCGTTGCTGAAGACGCGAAGCGCGGCGGTTTCGAGATCGCAACCGTTCTGGAGCTGATAATCCAGCGCATGCTTGCGCACGAAGTTCTGTTCGCTGGCTTCGTCTGCCTTCGCTGCCAGGAACGCCGCTTCGGCCAAAAGCTTGGTCTGAAGCGGAAGCAGATCGCGGAAGATGCCCGAGAGCGTCATGAGAACATCCACGCGCGGCCTGCCGAGTTCGGCGAGCGGAATGAGCGCCGCGCCGGTCAAGCGGCCATATCCGTCAAAGCGAGGTTTGGCGCCGATCAATGCCAGGGCCTGCGCTATCGGACCGCCTTCGCTCTTCAGGTTATCGGTGCCCCATAGAACGATGGCGATGGATTCGGGCAAGCTTCCCGTCTCTTTATGATGGCGATGCAGGAGGCGGTCGGCTTGTCGCGCGCCATCGGCAATGGCGAAGGCGCTGGGAATGCGGAACGGATCGAAGGCGTGAAGATTGCGGCCCGTCGGTAGGATTTGCGGCGATCGCAGCAGGTCTCCACCCGGCACCGGCCGCACGAATTTCCCGTCGAGCGCCGCGATGATGCCGGCAATCTCGTGGTCTTGCGACAGCAGGCGGTTGGTGTCGGCGAGCTGCTTGAACATTTCGAGGTGTGCGCTCGATCTGCTCAGCTCTCCGGCGCGCAACGCTGCTTCCGGTGAGGAGCCGGTGGCCAGAGCGGTTGCCGCAGCAGCGGGCAGCTCGATGCCGAGGGAGGACTCAGCAATGGCGCTGAGGAGAGACGTCCGTTCTTCTAGGGAGGCGGGTTCGCCGACGACATGAAGGCCTTGCGGAATGAGCGTTTGCTCCAGCTCGGTGATTTCATTTTGAAGACGGACGATTTCGGCGCTCGGATCGCGGGGCCAGGCAGGCTCGGCGGCAACGAGGTCGAGCGCTGCGGCTTGCGATTGAATGAGTTCGGCAAGGCCGGTTTTTTCGTTCGCTTCCTCGGGCGACAGGCTACGCCAGCGATCGAGGGACGATTTCAGATCGATAAGGCCGCGATAAAGTCCAGCGTGAGCCACGGGCGGCGTCAGGTAGGTGATGATCGTCGCGGCCGAGCGGCGTTTGGCGATCGTGCCTTCTGACGGGTTGTTGGCGGCGTACAGGTAAAAGTTCGGCGTGTCGCCGATCAGGCGGTCCGACCACGAGCTGGCGGAGAGCCCGGTTTGTTTGCCCGGCATGAACTCCAGCGCGCCGTGCGTGCCGAAATGCAAGTACGCGTGGGCGCCGAAGTCTTCGCGCAGATAGCGATAGAACGCAGCGAACGCATGCGTTGGTGCGAACGACTTTTCGAACAGGAGCCGCATCGGATCGCCCTCGTATCCGAACGCAGGCTGAACACCGACGACAATATTGCCAAAGCGACATCCGAGAATGGAGATCGATCGGCCGTCGGCTTGGTGTTTGCCGGGGGCTGGCCCCCACTGCTTTTCAAGTTCATCCAGCCAAGCTTCCCGGCGGATATGGCTATCCGTCGGAACCCGGGCGAGGACGTTCGCGGGCATGCCGTACGTAGACGCATTGCCTTCGATGATCGCGGAGCGCAACGCATCGACGTTCGCAGGTAGCTCGACTTGATAGCCCGCACGGGCAAGGCCCTTGAGCGTATTCCAAAGCGATTCAAAAACGGCAAGATGGGCGGCCGTGCCCGTGGCGCCGCCGTTCGGCGGAAAGTTGAAGAGGACGATTGCGAGCTTGCGATCTCTGCGAGAGGCTTTTTTAAGCTCGACCAACTTCGATACGCGCGATGCAATCATCTCGGCACGTTCAGCGCATACGTGCATCCGCCGTGCGTCGTCGTTCACGGAGAACGTGCAACCGACGTTACAACCTTGGCACGGCCGGCCGGATCCGTCCGAGCGACCGCCGAATACGATCGGCCCTGTTGCGCCATCGATTTCAGGAATGGCCACCATCATCGTGGCCTCGACAGGATGCAAACCGCGGTCTGACGCGCCCCACTGCTCGAGTGTTTGAAATTCGAGGGGCTGAGCGGCAAGGTAAGGAATATCGAGGTCGCCGAGAACGTCCTCGGCGGCTTTCGAGTCATTGTACGCGGGGCCGCCGACCAGGGAGAATCCGGTCAGCGAAACGAGAGCGTCGATCGCGTGCGAACCTTGGAAGAACGCTTTGATGGCCGGCCGGGCATCGAGGCCAGTCGCAAATGCCGGGATGACCTGTAGGCCCCGCTTCTCGATCGCAGCAATTACGCCATCGTAGTGCGCCGTGTCGCCAGCGAGAATTTGCGAGCGCATCACGAGGAGGCCGACTGTCCCTCGACTTGGTTTCTCGGGCGAGGGAAGTTCATGAACATGGGTAGTGACGCGCTTGGTCAGTCGCGGGTGATAGATCCCGACCTCGGGATACTCGAGCGGCAGAGAGACCTTCAGCTTGCCCCGAAGCGCGGACCGATCGCGCCGCCCATAGCGATCGATGAGGAACAAGACCAGGTTGGCGATGTTCTCGGCTGTTCCCGCCATGCAGTATTGAAGAGCGAGGAAATAGGAGCGCACGTCCTGCGCCATGCCGGGGATGAAACGCAGAATCTTGGGAATGCGCTTAAGCATGGCGACCTGTTGGGCGCCGATGCTGGTTCCCTTTTTCTTTGATCCCCGCAATTTCTTCAGCAACGCCATGGCGCCGCGCTCGGGTTTATCCATGCGGAATTCACCGAGCCGCGTCAGGCGAATGATTTCACCGGCCGACATTCCCCCGACGATCGCGTCGCATTCGGGGCTGCGCGCTTCGAGCCAAGGGAGCACGGCTTGAATGTGATCTTCCATGAACAGCATCGTGGCGACGATGAAGTCGGCGCTTGCGATGTCGGCGCGGCAGCGTTCGAGCGACTGTGGGTTGTCTGCCCATTCGGCCGCGGCGTGAAGGGAGAGTTCGAGTCCCGGCACGGCGGCGCGCAACGTCGGCAGCGCGCGGTTCAGGGCCCCGACCAGATGACTGTCGAGCGTTATGATGACGAACTTGACCGGGACCACGCTGATATCAGCGGGCATAGTAAGCTTTTGCATCATACAATGTCTCGCGAGTTACCGTCGCAACGCCGCGTTCGGCTGCGTAGCGCTCCGTGTTTCGCCGCGCTTTGCCGCGGACGAAGAAGGGAATTTTCTTGAGCTCGTTCTCCGCGTCTGCTTCCCACGCGAGTGGCGATTGCGTGCCGGCGTGGCTTTCTTCGTTCTTCCTGGGCGCAGGTTTTGACGTGGGGGACGCGTGACCCAGATGCGACGGCGTGCTCGCATCGTTGAATTCGAAGTCATCGCGGAACATCGTCAGCAGGTGCTCTTCCAGTCCCATCATCAAGGGGTGAACCCAGCTGTCGAACAGGACGTTCGCACCTTCGAAACCCATCTGCGGCGAGTAGCGGGCCGGGAAGTCCTGCACATGCATCGGGGCCGAGATCACTGCGCTGGCGATACCGAAGCGTTTGGCGATATGGCGCTCCATCTGGCTGCCGAGGACGAGTTCTGGATGGAGTTCCTGGATCGCGGTCTCCACTTCCAGATAATCGTCGGTGATCAAGGCCTCTAATCCGAATTCGGCGGCGACGTCGCGTACTTCGCGGGCGAATTCGCGGCTGTAGGTTCCTAGGCCCACGACAGAGAAACCGAGCTCTCGATGGCAGATGCGGGCGGCAGCGATGGCGTGCGTGGCATCGCCGAAAACGAAGACACGTTTTCCGGTTAGATAATTCGAGTCCACCGACTGCGAGTACCAAGGCAGTCGGCAATTTTCCGCCGCGCGGATGGCGTTCGGCGTGATATTTGCCAGACGAGCGAGTTCCTCGATGAACTGTCGCGTGGCCCCAACTCCGATCGGCGGCATGCGCAGCATCGGTTGGCCAAAAGTCCTTTGCAGCCAGCGGGCGGCTGTTTCTGCGACTTCGGGATACAAAACAACGTTGAAGTCGGCCTCTGAAAGCCTCGCCAAATCATCTCGCGTTGCGCCCAGAGGTGCGACGCAATTCACCTTTACGCCTAAGCTTTCGATGAGCTTCCGGATTTCCGTGACGTCGTCACGATGCCGGAAGCCAAGGGCGGTCGGCCCGAGAATATTGCAGGATGAGGATCGTTTCGCTTCGTCGGGATGCTTGTCCGTCGGAGTTGCCTTCGGCCGCGCACATGCCCGCACAAGGCGATAGAACGTTTCGGCGGCGCCCCAATTTTCCTTCTTCTGGTAGGCGGGCAATTCGAGCGGGACGACCAGCACCGGCAAATCGAGGGCCGATGCGAGCCCACCGGGATCGTCCTGCAAAAGCTCAGCAGTGCAGGATGCGCCGACAAGAAGAATGTCTGGCTTGAAGCGTTCATAGGCGTCGCGTGCGGCGGTCTTGAAGAGGTTCGCGGTATCGCCGCCGAGATCTCTCGCCTGGAACGTCGTGTATGTCACCGGCGGGCGCGCGCTGTTGCGTTCAATCATCGTGAAAAGCAAATCGGCGTAGGTGTCGCCCTGGGGTGCATGGATAACGAAGTGCACGCCCTTCATCGCAGTGGCGACGCGCATCGCGCCGACGTGCGGTGGTCCTTCGTATGTCCAGAGCGTCAGCTGCATGGGCTAGACCTCCAGCCTGGCTCGCCGCACGAGCGGGCGCGCGAACAATTCAGCGAGATCTCCGGCCTGCTCATATCCCTGGATGGGCGTGAACAGGAACTCGATCGACCATTTCGTGGTCAGGCCTTCGGCCTCGAACGGATTGGCGAGTCCCAAACCGCAGACGACGATATCCGGATCGGCTTTCCGACAGCGATCGATTTGGCGTTCGACATCCTGGCCCTCGCTCAAAACAACGTCTTGCGGGAGCCTGCCGATATCGATGGCCGTATGCTGGCGGTGAAGATAGGGCGATCCCACTTCGATCGGGCGCATCGAGAGCTCGCGCGAGACGAAGCGGGCGAGCGCGGGTTCGAGCTGGGAATCCGGGAAAAAGAAAATCGATTTGCGGGAGACTGTCGGCTCGCGTCTTTTCACTGCGGCTCGCGCACGCTCTTCGAGAGGTGCAACAACGCCGTAGAACCGATCGTCAGGAATTTTCCAAGCAATGGCGGCAGCCCGCAACCACTCAGTCGTCCCTTCTGCGCCCAGTGGCATCATCGACGGCAGAAGCTTCGCGCCCCGTTCCTCCAGCGCTTTCGCGGTTTCGCCGAGAAACGGCTGGGCGAGAAGAAAGTATGTGTTCTGGCCGATCGGAGGAAGGTCTTCAGCGCGCCGGGGCGGCAGGAAGTGAACCGGGATGCCGAGCTGATCGAAGATACGGCGAAATTGATCTTCGACAACGTCGGCGAGCGAACCTACGACGAGCAGGGATTTGGCGCTCGAGAGATGTTGAGCCGGTAGCTCGGGAACGAGCGACGCAAGGCACGCGTCTTCGCCTTGCGTGAATGTCGTCTCTATTCCGCTGCCAGAGTAATTCAGAACGCGCGTGCTTGGCGCGTGGATTTTGGAGAGTCGTGATGCGGCTCTCGCAAGATCAAGCTTGATGACCTCAGAGGGACATGAGCCGACGAGGAACAACAACTTGATATCAGGACGGCGGGAGAGAAGCCGAGCAACGATGCGGTCGAGCTCGTCGTTGGCGTCAGCCAGGCCGGCAAGGTCGCGTTCATCGAGTATTGCAGTGGCAAAGCGTGGCTCGGCGAAGATCATGACGCCAGCCGCCGATTGAACCAGATGGGCGCAGGTTCTAGAGCCGACGA
>NZ_RXIZ01000001.1:23771-90882 GCF_003987855.1 Hyphomicrobium sp. | reverse complement strand
ATGAAGCCTCCAGAGCGTCGGCGACTGAAGGCAGGGAAGAGGTGGCGGGGCGGCTGAGGCGTGCGCGCCGGAACTTCAGCAGGAACTGCGCGGCATTGACGAGATAGGAGGCGTATGCGGCCAGAGCGAGGATCATTTGCTCACGCGGCGTGAGCGCGCCTGAAAAGACAGCCACGACATACGCCGTATGCAGCGCGATCACGAGCATGCTCACGACGTCTTCCCAGAAGAACGCGGGGGCGAACAGATAACGCCCGTAGACGTCGTGTTCCCACAGCGATCCGGTGATCATGATGAGATAGAGAAGGGTGGTCTTCAAAAGGATGGAAGCATTCGCTTCCGCATACCCCGTGCCCAATACGAGATAGCGGACCACGAGGCAGACGCTCACCGCGAAAACGAAAAACTGCAGCGGCGCGAGGATGCCCTGGACGAGCGTCCAATTCGATGCATCACGCCGGCGACGCTGCTCGACAGTATAGAGAAGGTCGTGCTCGGGACGTTGCGCTACTGACACCGGCTGCTCCTCCCGCCGCGACGCCGCTCGAAGGCGACGACGTTGAGAGGGTATGCGCGAGACTGAAGAGTGTCAACTTAGTTTGACGTAAAATCTACTTTACAAATTATCGTTCCGGGTTTTCATTGTCCACGTTGACTTGCGACAATGCCGTCAAGTGTGATTAACTGTCGCGGCGAGTGCGAGCGGCGGCGGACATTAGCCTAGCGGAATTCAGGCGAAGAGAAACACAAAAATCGGATCCGCGCGAGCGAGATGCGATGTCGGGAGGGGAAGCCAATGTCGACCATTCGGCCCCTGACGGAACTCAAGCGTTATCGCCAAGATTGTGGATTTGCATCCGGATCGGGCTTTGATTTCCGGTCGGAACGGCAAGCAGGTTCTATCCTGACGCCGATGCAGATGCGGGCACTCCGTGTGACCGTCGACGAGTCCATTGTCCCGGCCCTTGTTCGCGCAAACACATCGCGCGCCGGACGCCTCAACCCATCCAGGTCTGAGGCGGGCATCGAAAATATCGAAGAATTCGTCCCGCTTTTACTGCGCAACGATACTGCGGCCGCGCGCAGGTATGTCCTGCGTTTGCTTCAGAAGGACATGTCTTTCGAAGCTCTGGTTCTTGATCTTTTCACTGAGAGCGCGCGCCATCTCGGTGAGCTGTGGAAGCAGGATGTTTGTACATTCGTGGACGTTACGATCGCGCTTGCTGCGTTGCAGTGGTTGCTCCGCGACATCTCAGCCGATTTTGATGAACGGCTTCGGTTCAGGACAAGCCAGAGGCGCGCTTTCCTGTCGGTGATGCCGGGCGATCAGCATACGTTCGGACTGCAAGTCCTCCAGGAGTTTTTCCGCCGTGCGGGCTGGATTGTGTGCGGCGGGACAAGTGGGACGTACGATGAGCTTTTCGAAGCGGCTTGTCGTGATCCGTTCGATCTTATTGGCATTTCGGTAGGCAAGGACGTCGCGCCGGAGGCGCTGAGTTCGATGCTGCATGCCATCAAAAGACGTATCCGTCGCCCGTCAACGCAGGTCCTGGTCGGAGGGCGGTACTTTCTCGAGAATCCGCACCTGGTCTTGTCAGTTGGTGCGGACGGTACGGCAACAGACGCACTGAAAGCTGTTTCTTCTTTCCAAAATGCTTGACATAGTGTGAGTGCAGGACTCAGAACACCAAGAGGTTCTGCGAAAGTTTCATAAGGACTCCGGCCGTGTTCGCTCGAGAAACAGGAATCGTGTTTCGGGCTCCGAAAAAAACCCTCGGTGACTTGAATGCGGAGAGCGCGGCGAAGCTGATTGCTGCCGCCGCCGATATCGCTTTGATCATCGACGGCCGGGGCATTATTCGCGACATCGCCTTTGGAAGCCAGGATCTCTCCGGAGAGGGCTTTCAGAAGTGGGTCGGTGAACCCTGGGTGGACACGGTAACCATCGAGAGTCGCGACAAAATCGAAGAGTTATTGGAGACTGCGCAGGGCGGGAAGACGCCAGTCGAGTGGCGGCAGGTTAATCATCCATCCCGGCGCGGCGATATTCCCATCCGCTATTCGGTGGTTCAAATTGGACCCAATGGGCGCGTCGTCGCCGTAGGGCGCGATTTGCGGACCATCGCTGCGCTGCAGCAGCGCCTCGTTGATGCGCAACAGACAATGGAAAAGGAGTATTCGCGTCTCCGGCATGCCGAGACGCGTTACCGTCTTCTTTTCCAGCTGGCATCGGAGCCCGTCATCATCGTGGACGCCGCCAATCTTCGTTTGGTGGACGCCAACCCGGCTGCAAGTCAGCTCCTGAACAGGACCAGCCGAAGGATTCCGGGAAAAAGCTTCCTGGACATTTTCGATGGCGAGAGCGCGAAGGCCATCCAAAATCAACTCGCGTCGATCCGGGCAACGGGACGAGCGGATGAGGTCAAGGCAAGACTCTCGGAGGGTAAGCGGGAGTGCCTCGTATCCGCGTCGCTGTTTAGGCAGGAGACGTCATCTCATATCCTCGTTCGACTGGCGCCGTGCGGTAGCGTCGATGTGGTGCCGAAGTCGAATTCGAAAGTATTCAACGTCGTCGAAAGTCTTCCGGACGGTTTTGTGGTCACGGATCTCGACCGCCGCATTCTTCTCGCCAATCCTGCGTTCCTCGATCTGGTCCAGCTCGCGAACGAGGAGCAGGTGCGAGGCGAACTCATCGATCGTTGGCTTGGCCGTGCAGGGGTGGATATCAATGCCCTCATTGCAAATATCCGCGATCACGGTTCGGTCCGTCATTTCGCGACGGTGGTCAGGGGTGAATACGGCGCCTACGAGAATGTCGAAATTTCCGCCGTATCCGTGCCGACCGGTGAAAATCCGTGTTTTGGGTTCACGATCCGGATCGTGGGTAGGGCGGAGGCTTCGCGGCCGCAGTCGAAGAGCGACTTCCCGCGTTCCGTCGAGCAGTTGACGCAGTTGGTTGGCCAGGTTCCGCTTAAGGAGCTTGTGCGGGAAACGACGGACGTTATCGAGAAGCTTTGCATAGAAGCGGCTTTAAAATTGACGGGCGATAATCGCGCGTCAGCGGCTGAGATGCTCGGCCTGAGCCGGCAGAGCCTCTATTCGAAGCTGCGCCGCTTCGGCATCAGCGACGTCGACGACGACGGCGACTGATTTCAATTTCATCTCGAGCCTGATCGACTGAATCGAGAAAAGCAGAATTCCTGCTTGTTCGCGTCGAAGTGTCAATGTAAATTGACGCAATGAAACGATCCATCGAAGCGACGCACATCGGCGTAACCGCCTCGGCTCTCCTCGAGCTCATGAAACCCGTCACTTGGTTTCCGCCAATGTGGGCGTTCATGTGCGGCGTCGTTTCTGCCGGGACGTCCGTCGAGGGACGCTGGTCCTTCGTAGCGCTCGGCGCCATTCTAACTGGTCCGCTGGTGTGCGCGACGAGCCAGATCGTCAATGATTGGTTCGATCGCGGAGTCGACGCCATCAACGAGCCGTATCGGCCAATTCCGTCAGGGCGTGTGCCCGGCGATTGGGGCCTCTACTTCGCGGTGCTCTGGAGCGCGGTCTCGCTTGCTGTCGCGTCCACCCTCGGCAACATCGTTTTTGTCGCCACCATTATCGGACTGGTTTTAGCATGGGCCTATAGCGCACCTCCCGTGCGGTTGAAGACCAACGGCTGGTGGGGAAACTCGGCAGTTGCTCTTTGTTATGAAGGCTTGCCCTGGATCACCGGTGCAAGCGTCATGGCCGGCGCGCTTCCGAATTGGCCCGGACTTGTCGTTCCCCTGCTTTACAGTTTCGGCGCGCACGGGATCATGACACTCAACGACTTCAAGTCGATCGAAGGTGACAAACGCTTCGGGATCGCATCGTTGCCGGTCCAGCATGGCGCCGAGCGCGCGGGACTTATTGCCTGCGTGATGATGGCTATCCCGCAGATCGTGGTCATCGGACTGCTGTTTGATTGGAATCGTCCAATCCATGCGGCGCTGATTGCGGTCTCGCTCGCAGTGCAGCTCTATCTCATGACGCGGCTGGTGAAATCACCTCGAGAGCTTGCGCCATGGTACAACGCGACGGGCGTGAGCCTCTACGTGAGTGGAATGCTCATCGCGGCGTTCGCGCTCCGCTCGATCAACGGAGCGATGCTATGAGCGCTCCCTACCTAAGCTGGTTCCAGATTGTACGCCTGGGCTTGGTCCAATCCGCGATCGGCTCGATCGTCGTGCTTTCGACATCGACCATGAACCGCGTGATGGTCGTTGAACTCGCGCTTCCTGCGGTGGTGCCCGGCGCGCTGGTCGGCTTGCATTACGCGGTGCAGTTGCTGCGTCCATATTGGGGGCATAGCTCGGACGTAAGCCGGCGGCGAACGCCCTGGATCATCGGTGGGATGACGATGCTCGCGCTCGGTGCTTTGCTAGCTTCGCTCTCCATTCTGTTGCTTTCATCGAGTACGACTGCCGGCCTTCTATTGGCGGTCGTCGCTTTCACGATGATCGGGCTTGGCGTCGGTGCCGCCGGCACTTCTCTGCTGGCGCTGCTTGCCGCGAAGGCGGGCGAAGATAAGCGCTCGGGCGCTGCAACTCTCGTCTGGCTGATGATGATTGCCGGGATCGCAATCACGGCCATCAGCGTGGGTAAAGTGCTCGACCCTTATTCTGCGCAGCGACTCGTCGTCGTGACGCTGATCGTCGGAGCCATCGCGGTCGGGCTTGCGAGCGTCGCGCTCTGGGGTCTTGAGACACAAAACTCGGACAACGCGCCAGTTCGCGATTTGGCGCGGCAAACTCCGGTCGGGTTCAAGGCCGCTGTGCTGGATGTCTGGTCCGACGGGCCGGCACGCCGACTGACAATCTTCGTGTTCGTTTCAATGCTGGCTTACAACGCCCAAGATCTCATCCTAGAGCCATTTTCGGGTTCCGTCTTCGGCTATACGCCGGGGCAATCAACGGAGCTGTCCGGCATTCAACACGGCGGCGTGTTCGCCGGAATGCTGCTCATCGGTTTTCTCGGCATGAAGGTTCGCTCGATCCCGCTTGCCACATGGGCCGTGTTGGGGTGCATTGCTTCGAGCGTGGCGCTCCTGGGATTATCAGTTGCGGCTTTCAGGGGTGAAAGCTGGCCGATGTCCCTCAACGTCTGGGCGCTGGGTTTTTCGAACGGTGCGTTCGCTGTCGCCACCATCGGCACGATGATGGCGCTTGCCAAGGCGGGGCGGCATAAATCCGAAGGCGTTCGGATGGGCGTATGGGGCGCCGCACAGGGTCTCGCTTTCGGCATCGGCGGCTTTCTCGGCACGGTTATCGTCGACGTGGCGCGCTTGATGAGCGGATCGGTAGAGTTTTCCTACGCCAGCGCGTTTTGCCTCGAGGCTCTGCTGTTCCTAGGCGCTTCTCTTTTGGTCGTTGGGATGCCGCGAGGCGATGATCGCGCCGCAAGTCATTGGCGCGCGCCCGCAACTCTCGCAAATGGTGAACCAGTCAAAGGGTAACGGTCATGCAGGAGAACACCACGTTCGATGTCGTAGTCGTTGGTGGTGGACCTGCGGGCGCTACCGCAGCACACGATCTGGCGAGAAAAGGCTGGTCCGTTGCTCTTCTTGATCGCGCCGGCCGCATCAAACCTTGCGGGGGCGCTGTGCCACCCAAGCTCGTCGAAGAGTTCGCGATCCCCGATCATCTTCTGGTCGCGCGCGTTCGGGGTGCGTGCATCTTTTCTCCGTCCGCGCGGCGCGTCGACATGCCGATCCAGAGCAATGGATATGTCGGCATGGTTGATCGCGATGTTTTCGATGAGTGGCTGCGCGAGCGCGCCAGATCCTCGGGAGCTTTGCGGATCGAGGGGACGTTCGTTTCGCTGGCGCGGGATGCGGATGACGTTGCGCTGGTGAGCTATCGCAGCAAGGGTTCAGAAGGGGCGGCAGAGGTCAGGACGTTGCGCGCGAAGTCGGTCATTGGTGCGGACGGTGCTGTCTCCGCGGTGGCTCGGCAGGCCATTCCGAACGCTGGGCGTGTTCCCCACGTCTTTGCCTACCACGAGGTCATCCGAATTCCAGCCGACCAACCTGACCGGAGTGTGGAACCAGCGGCGATGTATGACCGGTTTCGCTGCGATATTTTCTATAAAGGTTCGCTATCGCCGGATTTCTATGCCTGGGTTTTCCCGCACGGCGAGACCGCGAGCATCGGGACAGGAAGCGCGCACAAGGGCTTTTCGCTGAAGGGTGCGGTTCGGAATTTGCGCATCAACTCGGGCCTAGATACGGCAGAGACCATCCGGAAGGAAGGCGCGCCAATTCCGCTCCGCCCATTGAAGAAATGGGACAACGGACGAGATGTCGTCCTCGCTGGAGACGCGGCCGGCGTTGTTGCGCCCGCCTCGGGCGAAGGCATCTACTATGCAATGACAGGCGGTCGGCTTGCTGCCGATGCGGTCGATCAGTTCCTTGTCACTGGTGACGCACGTGCGTTGGCGACGGCGCGCAAGCGCTTCATGCGCGAACACGGACGCGTCTTTTGGGTCCTCGGGATCATGCAGTGGTTTTGGTACCGCAACGATCGGCGACGCGAACGGTTTGTAAGCATGTGCAGTGATCGTGACGTGCAGCGTCTGACCTGGGAATCTTACATGCGAAAGAAACTCGTTCGGCAGGCGCCACTCGCGCATGTACGGATTTTCTTCAAGGATATGGCGCACTTGCTGGGACTTGTTGCGCCGTGAGTAGATCGAGTTTGTGGCTTCCGGTGATCATCGCCGGCGCGGCGGCGATTGTCGTGGCTGCGCTCGGCGCTTCGATGACCGAGATCGGTGCGTGGTACGAGGCGCTAAAGAAGCCCGACTGGCAGCCGCCAGATTGGGCCTTCGGACCAGCGTGGACGTTGATTTTCGCTCTGGCGGCAATCTCCGGGATTACCGCTTGGCGAAACGCGCCGGATGACGCCAGCCGCGAGTGGATTATCGGGATGTTCGCGGTCAACGGCATCCTCAACGTGGTCTGGAGCGCGCTCTTTTTCAAATTTCAGCGCCCCGACCTAGCGCTCATCGAGGCGATCTTCCTCTGGCTCTCCGTGTTGGTGCCGGCGATCGTCTTCTGGCGGTATTCTAGAACGGCGAGCCTGCTGCTCGTCCCGTATTTGTTATGGGTCGCGTTCGCGATGGCGCTGAACTTCGAAGTGGTCAGGCTCAACGGATACCACGCTCTATGGATATGATCCGTCATCTCACAGAGCCGCAGGCGTTGTCGACGCTCGCCGACATCGTGCTGGTCGTGATGCTCGTCGAGCCGTTGGCGCTCGCGGCCTATCGCCGGTTCACGGGGAAGGGGCCGACCGCGCGCGAGGCCGTCGTTATCATTCTTCCGGGACTCTTTTTGATCTTGGTGTTGAAAGCGGCTCTGGAGGGGGGCTCGGTGTTCTTGGTCGCGGCTTTGCTGCTCGCGGCTTTCGTCGCGCATGTCACAGATATGTTGAGCCGTTTTCGAAAGATAAATTAGTGAATACTGTTCAATTGCGTGTGTCTCGGGAGGCACGCTCGCCCGTGCACTTACACAAATCATAATCCGGTCTGTGTGGACCGTATCGACCCTCCCACCTCGCCCTGTTAAAGCATTAGCGGGGAATCACTTTTCAGTTGATCGCGTATCCGAAGCCGGTGCCATCTGCGCGGGAATGCTCGTTTATGCGCCATCGTTTTTCAGATTTTGGCAAAGTTGGACTGCTTGCCGCCGGGATGGCGACGAGTTGGTCGGCGATTGCCGCTGCCCAGGGACTTCCGTGCGGCATGGCTTCTGCGGCCGGTGGCTCCGGACCTCCATCGATTTCGGAAACTGAGACCTCGACGACCGAGGTGCTCGAGCAGATCCGCCGGCGCGTGCAGGTGGCACAGCAGGCGCCGATTCCGGTCTCCAATACGGTTGCGATGGCGGAGCCGGGATCCTCGTCTGGTACATCTGTCGAGCAGCAGGCTACGACGTCCGCCGCTCAGGCCCAAGCCGGACAGGTGAGCAATTCTGCGACGCTGAAATCCAAGCGTGCGGTTGCGAGCAGCGATTATGCTGCCAACCCGCGTTACGCGAGCCTGAAGGATTATGGTACCGCGACCGACGCGGTCTATGAAGGCCAGACCATTCGCAGCACGGCAACCTGGGCCCAGGGCTTCGGCGGCTACGAACGCCACAGCAATCTCGCACCCGGCAACGATGAGAACCCCACACGCAACCAGGTCTCTGGCGGCGGCATGGCCGGCATGGACTGGACCGTCATCAAGCGTGGTGAGACCCTGCAAGCCTTCCAGTTCGGCGTCTTTTCGGGCTTCAGCGAAACGAACGACAATTTCTCCAACACGAGCTTCCGCGGCACGGTCGATACGACCAACGACGTTACATTCTCGCGCACCAACAACAGCCAGGACGTCAATGGCCCGTTTGTCGGCGCCTATCTGGCGTATGCGACCGGCGCGTGGACCTTCGATCTCGCCTTCAAGGCGGATTTCTTCGATCTGTCGCAGCGCAGTTCGCTGTCGGCGAATACGACGTGCGGTGCCGACGTCTTTCTCAACGGTTCGCAGCACGGAAGCGCCTCGGTCAACGATTACATCATCGCGGGCGAGGCGTCGCATCGCACACCACTTAGCGCGACGAGCTGGATCGAACCGGCTTTCGGCATCCGCTTCACGGCTACGAATTTTAGCAATGATACCAATTCGGCGAACTTCGGTACCGTGCAGGGCACGACGTTGAACATCAACGGCGGCTCGCTTGGGCTGGACGATGGTACGTCGCTGCGTCTGCAGGGCGGCGTTCGCTATGGGGAGATTTGGCAGACGCCCCAGGGATATCACGTGACCACGACGGTCGGTGCGTTCCTCTACAGCGATGTGCTGATCACCGGCTTCAACACGCAGACGGGCATCGTCGCGCCGGGCGGATCGCTCAATACGGTTGGTCCCGTGGACGAGGGCAAGATCCGCGGACTAGGGCAGCTCACGACGCAGCTCGATGCGGGTGGCGGGTGGTCTTACCTGCTTATGACGGAAGTCTATGGCGGCGAAGACGTGGTTGGCGTGGATGGGCAACTCGGCGTTCGCTATCACTGGTAGACGCGCTATTCGCCGCCCTCGCCAACGACTGAGAACGGTGCCCAGAAAGCCGGATATGCGTTCCACATATCGGCGATCGTCTCGGGTTTGCGATCAATCTCGGCGAGCATGGCTTCGCGAAGTGCTTCGGCGCGCCCAAGCGTTTTGTCTTTGCTCTTGAAGGCGAACGTGCTCGTCGTCAGCCGGGTCGCTGCTTCCGATTCAACACGCCAGTGCGAGACGAGAAGCGTGCGGGCTCCGGCGTGGAAAAAGGCCTTCGCCAATCCGGAAAGTGCCTCGGCGCCGGGCTTCGCGTCCGCCGCCGCTGTGTTGCACGCGGCCAGAACGACCCAATCGGCATTGAGCTTCAGATCTTCCGAAATCTCGGATGCGGTTAGGAAGCCGTCGTCGAAGGCATTCGGGTGTTCGGGTCTGGACAGTACGAGTGCCGGTTCGTCCAGGCTGCCCTTCAGGTCGTCCGCGACCAGGCCGTGGGTCGCGAAATAGACGACATTATATATGGAGAGGTTGGCTTCCTTTACCCGCGTTTCCGTTGCGGCGGGGCCCATTTCCAAATCGTCATTGGAAGCGCCCAGATCCTTGGCGATGCTACGAAGCTCCTGCTCGGTCGTCGGTAGTTCATCGAGCCGATCAAAGATCTGATCCTCGGCCAAGAGCTCTCGCGGGCTACGGCTCAGGCCGCGGGTTTCCATTTGCGATACCTGGATGGAAGCCGACGGAATTCCGTTTGAGGCCACGCGCTTTTTCAGGCTCGGATTGCCGAAGCCGATCATCGGTTTTGTGGTGGCGGCAGCGGAAGCCAGTCGGCGCAGCGAGCGCAAGCTGTTGACGGATGGCAGGACCGACAGTGCGTGCTTTCGAATGAGCCAGTCGGCTTCGCGATAGACGCCGAGGTCTTCGAGTTTTGGATGGGGGTTCACCGGGGCCTTAGTGACGAGCACCTGGAAGGGAAGGCTCGTCAACGCGCCTGAGGGTACGATGATCAAATGCTTTTTGCCGTCGAACACGGTTTCCAGCGGCTGCAGCAACTTGGCGTAGAGCTCATAAGACAGGCCGAGATCGAAGAGGGACGCGCCGTTCGAGAGTCCCGCTTTCAAATCCTCCGTATCAAGGGTCGGGCGAAGCGACCGGACTGAGGACGTCAGCCAGTCGCGCGAGACGTCAACCTTTTGCCATGCGGCGGTATCCTTCGAAATCGCCCAGACGTATGTGAAGTCCGGACCAGAGGCGATGCTTATCAGCGCTTCGTCCGGTTTGAGAACTTCACGAAGAGCGTTGATGTTCACTGCTTCGGCTTTCACGAGCTCGAAGTACTTGGGAAAGCTCTTCTTCAACTCTGCATCGATCGCGGTGCGCCGCGCCTGCAGCTTTTCCATATCGCGCCGGATATCGGGATTCCGCTTTTCCGGGGGCTGGCTCAGGTCATCACTGAATTGACGCTCCAAGGCCGTGAGCATCGCGTCCTGCTGGTCACGCTCTCGCACGAGATCTTGTAATGCCGGATCGCTCGTTGCAAACCGTGCTGCCATCTTCGCGACGGCGGTTGCCGCTTCGCTTTGCTCGGCATTCTGGCCGAGCATGAAGCTCTCTTCCACAATGGCTGGCTGCAGGAGAGGTGTGACGCGCGCCAGCATATCGAGATGGTGGTAGAGATACTCCTGATCTTTGGCCGTGATGTTGCGCGCCTGTAACCGCATTTTTGTTGCGGTCCGCGTCATCTCAAGCGCTTGCACCAAGTGCCCCTGGCCATCGAGGGCGCGGGCAAGGAGATCGAACGTATCGGCAATCCCCGTCGAGCCGGGCGCAAGCGCGATCTGGCGGATGGCAAGGGCCTCGCGGAACTCAGACTCGGCTGCCGAATAATGCTTCAGCTCGAGATCCGTCATGCCGAGGCCGACGAGGGTGCCGGCAATGTCGGGATGGTTTGCCGGCTGCGATTTGCGCCGGATTTCGAGCGCTTCATCAAACCGCTTTTCGGCTTCGCGATATTTGCCTTGATTGAAAAGGTTGGTGGCGAGCTTGCTGATCACGCCCGCGATCTCGGGATGGTTTGCCGTCTGCGATTGGCGGCGAATTTCAAGGGCCTTTTCGAGCATGTGCTGGGCAGCCACGAACTTGTCGCCGCGCGGATCCAATTCGAGGGCGCCGGCTAGATTTTGAAGGCTCGATGCAATCCTCGGATCGGTGGGTGGCAGACTTCTGGTCCGAATTTCCAGAGACCGGTTGAGAAGGGTGATCGCTTCATCGAGTCGGCCCTGAGATTTATACAGTTGCGCCAGATTATTCAGGGTGTCGGCAATTTCCGGAGCGTTTGGCGGCAGCACTTTTTCCCGGATATCGAGCGCGCGCAGATAGAGCTGCTCCGCATCGTCGGGATGGCCGGTTTCCGCCCGGTTGTAACCAAGATTGTTGAGGCTCGTCGCGTAGTCAGCTTGGCGCGGTGGTTTTATCTTGGAATAGATTTCGACGGCCTTTTCATAGAAGGGCGTTGCGCCCTGGCGGTCTCCCAGCACGCTCTTTAAAAATGCGATCCAGGAAATGGCGACGGCGTGGTCGGCGGTATTGCCGCCTTCGGCGCCGCGGGTTTTTCTTTCCAATTCCTGAGCAGCGGCCAGCGCCTCGTCATACTTCGCCGCCGCCGCCAGTCCGGAAATAATCGACGACGCATCGTCCGCCGCGAAGGACGGCGCGACGAGAGCAAGCGCGATGATCAGTGAAAGTATTAATCTTCTCATTATTCCATCGGCCGAATTTGAGCATGTGCCCCGGGATTTAAGGCCTGGTGTTCCGTTCGACTGTCACTTTGGATACAGCCTTACTTCCTTATTTTGCTAGGATGAAGATCCAACCTACATTGCGCCTACGGAGCGTTCCCATGACTGACAGTCTGCTTGATCGTTCAAGTCTCATTAAAGCCGCCGCCTTCGCATGCGTCACCATCTTGTTGACCACTGCCGGCGCCGTTGGTGAGCAAGCGTCCGCGCCAAGCGCAGCGAGCCTGATCGATGCGCTGAAAGCGAAGGGGCCGTCTCGAGGGCTGACATCGTCGCAAGACAGCGAGCTCATCAAGGCGCTCAAGGTAAAGACGTCGCGGGGGATTGCCATTACGTCGGAGGAGCGTGAGCGCCTCGCCGAGGCGACTAAGGCGATGCCGGCCTACGACATGGATATTCCCTTCGATCTCAACTCAGCCGAGATCACCGACCGCGCGCGGCCCAACATTCAGGCGCTGGGCAAGGCGCTGCAAGACAATCAGCTGAAAGGGGCGAGCTTCCTGCTCGCCGGACACACCGATGTATCCGGGACGCTCCCATACAATCAGACGCTTTCGGAGCGGCGGGCTGCAGCGGTGCGCGAAGTGCTCATCAAGGAGTTCCACCTCACGAACGAGCAACTCATCGCCGTCGGCTATGGTCCGCAACATCTGAAAAACCCGCAGCAACCCGACTCTCCTGAAAACCGTCGCGTTCGGATTGTCAATCTCGGGGAATAGCCGTCAGTCGGCGCGCAGTCGCTTCAGGCCGACCTCGCTCGATTGCAGTTTCGGATCGAGCGAGAGCGCCTTTCTGAAATCTTCGATCGCCGCGTCGCGGTTCGTGAGCTTTTCCTCAATGTGGCCGTGCGTATCCCAGACGTAGGCCTTGTCGGGGCTGAGCGCGACTGCCTTATCGGCATCGACCAGCGCCTCCTTTGTTTTACCCACCGTGTAGTACGCCCACGCGCGGTTGTTGAAAGCTTCCCCATTGTTTGCGTCTTCGGCAATGGCGCGATTGTAATCCGCTATCGAATTGTCGATCTGGCCCTTGATAAAGTAAGCCGTGCCGCGTTCGTTGTAAGCGTCGGATGACTTGGCGAGGTCCAGCGACTTTGTGAAGGCCGCTATCGCTTCATCGATTTTTCCCTGTTTGCGGAGCGCATAAGCGAGCCTCTCGTGCGCCAACGCGAGATCGGACCCTTGAACATCCGCAGCATCCACCAGACGCGTGCAGGCCGCGATAGCGGCGGAGGTATCCTCTCCGCGGCAGCTGGTCCACTGCATGGACCGAAGACGGGAGAGCTGCTCGGCATCCTGGCTTCCGAGATCCGTCTTCGGCGGGGTGATCGCTGCGATTTGTTTCTCGGGCGGCTGGGAGGTTGAAACGTCAGGTGCGGCGGCGGATTTGTCCGGCTCTGCTATTGTAGCGCGCGGTGAGGCAGATTCGGGCGGATTGTTCGGAGAAGTGGCCGCAGGCGAAGCTGGTGGACGATCAGATGCCGACGCTTCCTTTGTGACTGCCGGTGGCGTCACCACCGTCGCTGCTTTCTCGCTAGAGGAATCCGCCGCATTGGGAGCACTCTTGATCGTTGTATCGGGAAGTGGGCTACGGACGCCCGCAAGGTAAGCGAACGCTACGCCAGCAATCAAAGCGACGGCGAAGCTCAAGATCAGCCCTGCACGAACGAGCGGCATACTGCGCGCTGGCGGAGGTGGCGGCGCAGCCGACGTCAGCCCAACGTTGTAGACGTGCACGGGATTGGGAATGTTCTTGACCGTGTGAAGACCCATATCCGAGTAGCTCGCGGAGAGCTTGTTGGACACAGCGTCGTGCATGCTTTTCGAGATGCAAATGCCGCCCGGTTGCGCCAGAGTTTGGAGGCGCGCGGCGATGTTCACCCCATCGCCCAGCAGATCGCCGTCGCGTTCGACGACGTCGCCCACCGTCATTCCCATCCGGAAGCACATCTGCCGGCTTGGAGGATACGCGAGGTTGCGTGTGCGCAGACTTTCCTGCACGTCGATTGCGCATCTTAATGCGTCAACTGCGCTGGGAAATTCCGCCAAGATGGCGTCGCCGGCCGTGTTGAATACGCGACCCCGGGAATGCGCGACAAGGTCTTCAAAGACGCCTCGGTAGACCGCCAAGCGTCTCAAAGTTTCCTCTTCGTCTTCGGCGATAAGCCGGCTGTATCCCGCAAGATCGGCGGCAAGGATGACAGTGAGCTTGCGATTCAAGGGAGCCTCCGCGCAGGTGGGTCGGCATCATCAGCCGATCGTCGGATTCTTGTTAGCATCCTTTTCTGACGCCTGCCTCAGCGTCTTGAGGCATCGTTGATATCGCATTTCGGGACGTGGCTAATGTCAGCCGAAGTGTTTCCCCGGTGACCGAAATTACGACCGCTGCGGGCCATGGTCCTGAGTTCATTCAGAGGAGGAGATCATGAGCGAACGTCTGCAATCCTTTCGGACCGCCGCCTGCGCCGGATTGGCATTTGGGGTTTTCTATGGCCTGATCATGGCGGTGATCGAGGGGCGGTTTCCGTCGATCAGTCAGGGGGGAAGCGCAGCCCTCATTCGAGAATATGCCGGCAATGCGCTTTTCTTCGCGGTGCTGATCTGGCTTTTTCTGCGGTCACCCATCATTCCCAAGGCCGCGGACCTGCCCCTCGAGCCGGGTGAGACGCTGGTCCATACGGGGTTAGCAAATCATTTTTTGAACTTCGAGGGGCGAGGCGGACGGCTGGCGCTGACTAGCACGCATCTTCGCTTCTTGCCCCATGCGGTTAATCTTCAGAGGCGGAGCGTGGATATTCCGCTTGCGGAGATTGCGAATGTGCGACCCGTGCGGATTTTCAAGATCATTCCTAATGGAATTGCCGTCACACGGTCTTCAGGAAAGGTCGAACGGTTTGCGGTCAATGGGCGCATGGAATGGCTGGATGCGCTGAATCGGATCGTCAAGCGGCCGTGAATGATCGCCTGACATTGCTTCGAGCCCGCTTATTTGCGGCGAGACGTCTTGAGTTCGATCCACGCCGGTGCGTGATCGCTTGATCCAGGCAAGCCCCGGATCCGGCGGTCGACGCCAGCTTTCGTTAGGCTTCCAGTCAAGTTCGGGCTTAGCAGGAGATGGTCGATGCGCAGACCCGCGTCACGCGCGAATGAATTGCGCCAATATTTCCAGAACGTATAGATGCGCTCATCGGGGTGAAGGGTGCGAATGGCGTCGGTCCAGCCCTGCTCGATGAGTCGGTGGTAGGCATCGCGGACTTCGGGGCGAAATAAGGCGTCATCTCTCCATCGCTCTGGTGCGTAGACATCGAGGTCTGTGGGCATGACATTGTAATCGCCAGCCAGCACCACCGGAGCACCGCTCTTCAGCAGGGTCTTAGCGTAACGCGAGAGCCGCTTGAACCACGCGAGCTTGTAGTCGAATTTCGGTCCTGGCGCCGGGTTGCCGTTGGGCAGATATAGGCATCCGACAATCTTGCCGGAAACCTCGGCTTCCAGATAGCGGCTATGGGTGTCTTCCGGGTCGCCGGGAAGGCCGCGCCGTCGCTCTTCCGGCTGGGCACCGCGGGCGAGGATGGCGACGCCGTTCCACGATTTCTGTCCATGCCAAATGGCGCCGTATCCGGCCTTTTCGATCTCGCGCAATGGAAACTTCTCGTCGGGAGCCTTCAACTCTTGCAGGCACGCAACGTCGGGCTTCGACGTTTTCAGCCACTCGAGGAGCACATCGAGACGGCCATTGATGCCATTGACGTTGAAAGTCGCGATTTTCAAGCGAAGATCCAGAACAAACCGATAACAGGCGAGAGAGAAGACGTTCGGTAACCAGATTTAGCTCCGACGTCGAACAATACGCCTATTTACGCGTTACGGTTCGTGCCCATACCATATCTGGTGTTGGTGCAAGTCAGCGTAACGAGTAGATCATGCCCAAGCGAGCCAGGACGTACTGGAAAGGCTTTCTCCGCCTCTCCCTCGTTTCGATTGCCGTCGAAGTCTATAACGCGGTCGAGAGCAAGTCGGAGATTTCCTTTCGCCAGATTCACAAGCCCTCCGGCCGGCGCGTGAACTATCAGAAGATCGTGCAGGGTATTGGCGAGATCGACAGCTCCGACATCGTCAAGGGCTATGAGGTCGAACCGGATACTTATGTGACCCTTGAGCCCGACGAGATCGACGCGGTGAAACTCGAAAGCCGCAAGACGATCGATCTCGTGCAATTCGTCGATGCCAAGGATATCGATTATCGGTTTTTTGAGCGTCCCTATTTCCTGGTGCCCGCCGACGAATTGGCCGGGGAAGGCTACGTCGTCATTCGCGAAGCATTGCGAAAGACCGGCAAGGTTGGGCTCGCCCAGGTGACGATCGCGGGCCGCGAATGGCTCGTTGCGATCGCGCCTCTACAAGACGGGCTCGTCATGGAGATGCTTCGCTATTCTGAGGAGTTGCGCAATCCGCAAGACTTCTTCGACGAGATACCAAGCCTCAAGCCCGAGAAAGAGATGGTCGATCTTGCCGTGCAGTTGATCGGCAAGAAGTCGGGAGCGTTCAAACCAGAATCGTTCGAAGATCATTACGCGACTGCTCTTCGCAATCTGGTGCAAGAGAAGCTGAAGGGGCGCAAGATCATTGCTCCTTCCGAGGACACGCGGCCGAAGGGAAGCAACGTCGTCGATCTCATGGAAGCGCTCCGACGCAGCGTGAGCGGCGGGGCAAAGCCGCCGGCCAAGACCAAGTCCTCCAAGCCGTCAGGAAAGCCGACGAAAAAGCGATCCGCCTAGCTCTTCCGCTTGCGTCGTTTGGGTTTGGTGGGCGGGGAACGGTCGTTCGCCGGAATGCTCCTCACGCTTTCGCGCAACGCCTCTGCGACGGTTATGGGCTGGTGACGCTTGCGCAAAAGAGCGCTTAAAGCTTCGTTGGCGAGTTCATCAATGCGTGCGCCGGACTCGCGCGAATAGGTTTCCAGCGCATAGGCGACATCGGCATCGATGTTGAAGGTCTTGCGCTTCGTTGTTTTCGGCATTGCAGGTCACGCGGCGCGTTTGGAGCCTGACGCGCGCCGCTTCTTGACGGCGCCCTTCGTTTTCTTAGCGGCTTTTGGCGCGCGTTTTTTCGGTTTCGCGGACGAGCCAACGCTCCGGCGCAACGCATCCATGAGATTGACGATGTTGGACGGTTCCGACTGGCGTTCCACCGGCTCTATGGCCTTACCGCTGGCCTTTTTCTTCACAAGCTTGCGAAGCGCTTCTTCGTATTTGTCCTTGAATTCGCTGGGATCGAAATGTCCGGCCTTGCTGTCCAGGATATGGCCTGCGAGCTCGATCATATCCTTGGGAACGCGGGGACTGGGTATATCTTTGAAGGCCGCCTTGTCGTCGCGCACTTCGTAGTCGTAGCGCAGCGTCGTGCCTAGGATACCCTTTCCCCAGGCTTCCATCGCAAGGATATGTTCGCGGTTGGCGAATACGATCCGGGCCAAAGCAACGCGGCCTTTGTTCTTCATGGCATCGCGGATGACGGCGAACGCCTCTTCGCCGCTCTTGTCGTCAGGCACGATGTAGTAGGGCTTGTCGTAATAGCGTTTGTCGATCTCGCTTTCGGGTACGAACTTGTCGATATCGATCGTGCGTGTGCTTTCAAGTTCGACCGCTTCGAGTTCCTCGGGTTCGATTTCGACATACTTGCCGGAGTCCAGTTCGTATCCCCTGCCTTTGTCGTCGCCCTCGACGACGTCGCCCGTCACCTCGTCGACCATCTGCTGGCGAAGCCTATGACCCGTCTTGCGGTTGATTTGATGAAAGTGCGTTTTTTCTGAAGTCGACGAGGCGGGAAAGAGCGCTACAGGGCATGTGACGAGAGATAGTTTTAGATGCCCCTTCCAATATGCCCGCGCGCTTGCCATCGTGATCTCCATGAACGATCGGTCGTAACGTGCCGTCGAATTGCAAGTTCCGGAACATCTTATACGTTTCCGCGTTCATAGGGACCCCAAGCGCAGGGGACAAATCCTCGGCAGCGCCACCACGGAGGAGGAACATCGCAGCTTTTGGGAACGGTGGCGGCTCGCTCGCCGTTGTTAGCCCACAAAGGTGTGGAATTCTTCGCAATGCTCAGCCGTCGCCATGTCGTCGCTAGTCTCGGGAGCGTGCCTGCCGCCACAATTCTCGGCAAGTATGCTCGAAGCGAGCTGCGGGATATCGAGATGGGGCCGGGGTCGCCTTTCTCTTTCGATCATCTCAGAGCGCAAGCTCGCGCCATGGCCGAGCAAAGCTATGCCGAGGCGAAAGCTGCCGACCCATTCGTCATCGATCAGATCACTTACGACGCCTACCAGCAGATCAAGTATCGTCCCGATCGCACTATCGCGCTCGTTGGCGGCCACGATCAGGTGCAACTCTTTCATTTGGGACGGTATGCGCCGCATCCCGTCAAGATGGCCCTCGTGAAGAACGGCGAGGCCAGGGAGATCATCTACGATCAATCGCTGTTCGATATCCCTTCCTCCAATCCCGCAGCTCAACTTAGCCATGGTTCCGGCTTCGCCGGCTTTCGCCTGATGGAAGACGGGTTGAAATCGGATTGGTTCTCCGCCATCGGGGCATCCTACTTCCGAAGCGGCAGTCCATTCGATCAGTATGGGCTATCGGCCCGTGGCATTGCCGTGAATACCGCTTCACCGATGGCGGAAGAGTTTCCACGCTTCGAGCGTTTTTGGTTGGAGGATAGCGACGGGCAGACTAGTCCGCTCCGGGTCTACGCGCTGCTCAATGGCCCAAGCATCGTCGGTGCGTACCGGATGGAAATCCGGCGTGTTGAGAACGCGAAGAAACTCCTCGAGACAGAGATGTTGATCGAAGCTGACCTTCATCTCAGGGCTTCGGTCGATCGGGTCGGGATTGCTCCGTTCTCGAGCATGTTCTGGTATGGGGAAGCTCCGGTTCAGCAGCCAAAGGATTGGCGCCCCGAGATTCACGACAGCGATGGTCTGGCATTGTTGACAGGAAGCGGCGAGCGCATCTGGCGACCTTTGCGAAATCCTCCGCACGTTTCCACCAACGCGTTCGTCGACACAAACCCGAGGGGCTTCGGGCTTCTGCAGCGCGACCGAGATTTTGAGCATTATCTCGACGACGGCGTTTTCTACGATAAGCGTCCCTCGGTATGGGTCGAGCCAGTGGGGGAGTGGGGGGCGGGTGCTGTGCACCTCGTCGAGATGCCGACGGGCGAAGAAACGTGGGACAACGTCGTAGCCTATTGGTGTCCCGCAGACTTCAATCGAGCCGGCCAGAACAAGACATTTGCCTACAAGCTGAGCTGGTGCGATCAGCCTCCATTTCCTGACACGCTTGCGCGCACGATCGGCACTTGGATCGGTATCGGTGGTCCTCCCGGCTTATCCTTCAAGGAGCGCAGCCCGAACAAAGTCAAGATCGTGATCGACTTCGAGGGAGCGTGCTTCGAGGGCCTCGACGGATCGTCTGGGGTGGAACTCGTCCTCAATGTATCGCGCGGACGGATATCGAATCCATCGAGCTATCCAGTTGTCGGCGAACGGAATCGTTGGCGGGCGCTCTTCGATCTCGACGCGTCGGGGATCGACGCGGTGGATTTGCGCGCGTACCTCAGACGAGGCGATAGAGCGCTCAGCGAGACGTGGATCTACCAACTCAACCCGCTAACGAGTTGAGCCTTAGCGTCGCGCGTGCCGACGGGAACTTCCAACGCTGTTCGAGACTTTAACGCGCCGAACTGCACGGCGTCGACTTGTGCCGTTTGAGTGCGCGTCATCCAGTCGAGAAGCACCATGCGGAAGATCATAGATATCCACGCAGCGTATGCGCTAGCCCTCAGTTTGATGATGATGCTTTTCATCGTTGCGCCGACGCAAGCGAGCGAAAAGGTGAGTCCCGATTTGCTGCGCGGCCGATATTTCGTGGTCGTTTGGTCTTACCAAGGTCCGGACGACGATCTAGTGCACGCTCATACGTTCACGAGCTTCTATAGCGGCGACGATCTCGCGCGGGGTGTAGTGAAGCCTTCGACGATAAGCTGGCTGCCAGCGACCGGTTCGGTTCAAGTTCTTGGAAGCGAGCGTGGGCGCAACTTTTCGCTGGACGAGACACTCCGCATGGCCTGCGAGGCGCGGCGCAAAGTCCAATCGTGGGGACCGTTCGAGGTCACCACCGAGCTTTATCAGAGAGCCCAGCAGCGCATTGCGCTGCTGATGTCTGGGACAGTCCGGTATTCGATGCTGAACCAGGACGGCATCAATTGCATAAAGGCGGCGGGGGATATCACCCCGGAGCCCTTCGACACTGGCATCCTGTGGGGTGAAGCCGCGAGCGCTGCGGTGGTTCGCCACCTATCTCCCTATTTCGTTGCGGGTCCGGTGAAGGCTTCCTTGCCCGGCACGCTGGTTCGAAGTTGTTCAGCTACGTACGCTGGCGGAGTGAGCGGACTTAGTATGGTCGGCGCAAATACGCATGACTAATGCAATCCGATTGCGCAATCGGCGATGCAGCCGATCTTGTCCAAATGCCGGCGGATGACGCCGGAATGCCTGGCCAATAGAGCTTGGTGCGGATGCTAATTCCTCTCGCGGGTAACTCGGGAGAAACGATCCAATATTCAGGATGCATCGCACGCGATTATGCATTCCCTCCCCGCGCTCATAGGCGAAAACAAATTACGGTCCGGCAGTAGCCTGCCGGACCGTTAGACGGGGGGCGTCATCAGCCATACAAAACGCGGTACCAGTTACGCGGCTGAACTGACCATAAAACACTGGCCCAATGCTGCGGTTCCCGCGTTCGCATTGCCTCCTGTGGATAACTTCGCGCTTATTGGCTTTAGGGAAATCCGGGGCTCGAATTACGCGCGGGAAAAATTCGCTGTCGCTGAGTTGCAACGGCTTGGGATATTTGTTGCCTAATTTACGTTATGGGAATTAGTCCCATATCCGCCCAGGCTTGCATATCGCTAGCAATATCCCGTGCACGAATTAAGTGCCGCCAAAGAACCGCGAAGAAGAGTGACAGGATCCGGACACAAGGTCAGACCAGGGGGACGGCAGTGACCAACGGTTTCATAGAATAAAGCCGACATTCGTCGCCGCATTCCTTCTCAGCTCCTATAACGGCGGCTGAAAGCTACCGAAAAATAAAAGTCGAAAACATCTGGTCAGGGCATCTGAACCGGAGGGAGGGGTTATGTCTGTAAAGGTTCATCATACGTCACGCCCGGCGTCTGTCTATTTGCTGGGCTCTCTCGCCGCAGTGTTAAGCCTCGGTGTTTCGCATCAAGCAATGGCGGCGTGCGGCTCGGGTACCGCGCCGGCGATTGTCGAATGCACCGGCGAAGATAATGTTTACTCCTCGCCAGCAATCTCCTTTTCCGGAACGGCCGCTAAAACGGGCATCCTTCTGTCGCCGGTCGGCGAAGCTGGAAGTCTCAATAACAGCGCGGATATTACAATTACGCATACCACTGCTCCGACGACCGGCAACAACATCATCGGTATCGATACCGAGGCGGAGGGTGAGTACGCCGTCAACAACTCGGGCAATATCAACATCACGAGCGGAGCAAGAGGACAGGCATACGGCATTACGGGCAACGGTGACGTGGAATCTCTCACAGTAACCAACTCGGGATCCATCAAAGTCAATCGAACGCTGTCGGACTCGGATGTCAGACAGATAACCTCCGCGGCCATCAATATAACGAACAATCCCAACAACGGCACGACTGGCAACAACGCCACCACGAACAGTCTCTCGATTGCGGCGGGTGTGTTCTCGGAGGAAGAGCTTGATAAGCTGAGCGTTACCAACACCGCCAGCGGAGTCATTCAGGCGCAGGGCAAGTTCGCCACTGGCGTGTACAGTCGAGCAGCCGAATTCACCCTTACCAACAATGGTACGATCGAGCATCTGGCAGGAGCCGGTAACGGCATCGCAGTTGCGGCTGTGGCGGACTCGGGTAACCTCACGCAGGCGACAGTCGTCAACAACGGCACCATCACTGGCGACGTCCTGATGGTTGATGGGCACGCGCTGCGCTGGTGGTTGCTCTCAAAGGGCGACGGACGCGGGAACCAGTCAACAGGTCCCGTGATCGGCGGCACGGCCATCGACAACCGCCTCAACATCAACAGTCAGTTCGGGCAGCTCGACTCCAACATCGAAAACGCAGGCACCATCACCGGCAATTTCTATTATTCGAACGGCACACACGTGCTGACCAACCAGTCCGGAGCGACGATTACGGGCAATATCGAGGTTGACCAGCGGCCGATGTACATCCCTGGGCGCACGTGCACCGTTGGTGCTAGCGAATGCTTCAGCTCGAACACGACTACAGGTGATGTGGCCGTTGGCAATCCCGCCTCGGAGGAGGCGAGCCAGAACGGCTCAACGCTGATCACGACGGGCGCGAACGTTGGGTCGCCGACGACCTACACGTATAGCCTTTGGGGCACGAAGGATTTTACCTTTGAAAACGCTGGTTCAATGTCGGGCAGTCTGACCGTCCTGACCGCGCCGGCCACAACCATCAATGGTTTCTCCGTACCCGACAGCAAAGTGACGATCTTGCCGCATATTTTCGGCGCGGGCTCGCACGATGCCGACAATCCAAACAACAACAGCGGCTTCATCGGCGGCACGCTGAGAGTTGCTGACGGTATCCACAATGGTTCCGGCGGAACAAGCTCTCTCGGCCGGACGACGACGATTGCTCCGGTCATCGATTCCACCGTGGCATCCGGCGAATGGTACAAGGTCGCCAACTCGTTAGATGATGCGGGTAACGTCGGTGATCTGCCCACGGTAGCGGGCACCGCCCTCGTCAGCTGGGAGGTACAGAAGAACACCTCCGGCGCACTTGTGATCGGATCGAACGTCAGGGATGCATTCGACGTCGATGGCATCTCAAGGCCCGGTGCTTCCACCATCAATGCACTTCTTGGAGCGGCGGGAGCTGACGCCGGACTCGACGCTCTGGGTGGTGCCGTGCAAAATCTGCAGGATGACGCCGACGTCGCGAAAGCGGCCAATCAGCTTGCGCCGGAAACGAATTACGCAACGCAGCAGGCTGCTATTACGCTCAACAACGCGATTGGCCAGCATATCGATACGCGGCTCAATGCAGTCGGTGCTACGGGGGCTTATTCCGGGTCAGGAACGCCGGCGCCGTATGGACTTGGCATGGGGCAAAAAGCCGATCCAAACCGCTCCAATCTCGGTGGCAGCCTGAAGGATAGCGACCAGGATTTCGTCATGCCACGCAGCGCGGCCGTGTGGGCGCAAGGATTTGGCGCCGGCATGGATCAGGGAAATATCGACGGAGTCGACGGCTACAACGCGCGCCTCTATGGCTTCATCGCTGGCTACGATAATTGGATCTCGCCAAACGTCCGGCTTGGCGTCGCTGGAGGCTATGCCAACACCAACATCGACGGCAAGGGCGACACCTCGCAGAACGCGACGGCGATCGACAGCTATCTCATCGAGGCTTATGGCGCATTCAAAGGTACGGGCTGGTATGCCACGGGCCGCACGGGCTTCACTTGGCATGATTACGATACGACTCGGACGCTGACCGTTCCCTTCAGCGATCAGGCGAAGGGAAGTCACGACGGCGATCAATTCAACGCGGCTTTCGAAATCGGCGCGCCGGTGCACTATTCGGGATTGATCGTCACGCCGGTCGCTTCGCTCACCTATTCTCGCCTGCACCAGGCCGCTTATTCGGAATCGAGCGACAACGGCATGGCCCTCGATGTCGCGAGCCAGACCAACAATTCGCTCGTCTCAGGATTGGGTCTCAAGGGCTTGGTACCGATTGCCGCTGATACGGTCATCGAGGGCCGGGCGCTGTGGTTGCATGAATTTTTGGACGATGCGCAAGACGTGTCAGCAAGCTTTGCTGCTGGCGGCGGCACCTTCACTGCGGCCGGTCCCGGTGTTGGAAGAGATACGGCCAACCTCGGCATCGGCATTCTAGCGGATATCGGATATAATTCGACGTTTCAGTTGAATTACGACGCCAACCTGCGCGAGGACTTCGTTGCGCATGTCGGCTCCGCGCGGATCGACATAAACTTCTGAAGCATCGGTCATGACTAAGCGCCCGCTTTAATTGGCGGGCGCTTCTGCTTTGCGGTCATCTCTTCCATCGGGCGCGGTCGGCGGCTTTGATGCGATCGGTGCCTCGGACCTTGCCCTATACATGCGCAAGTGGAAGGTGCACTGAAATTTCTGATGGCCGTCCATTGCTGAGCTCGGGGATTATTTGATCTGCGAGCTTCAACAGCATTTGACCGTCTCTGGTTCCAAATTTCGGACTCTGGTCGACCCATCGCCGCCGCCATTGCTCAAGTGCCCCTTTGAATGGGTGCCGTTCCAGGACTGCGCTCATTGCGACGGGGCGAGTACGCGCTGGGAGGCAAGCGACGAAGTCCATCGTTGGGTCATGATCGAGTTCTGGCCGCGTCTGGCTGAGGCACCGCCCTGCTGGTCTCGTGTTCCGAGGGAGGTGGGTACGGCATTCAGACAGGGTGGAACATCCTCAGATTATTCCTAAATATTGCCCGGCGTGTTTTCCCGTTTGCCAACTATGGGAAGGCGCCACTGCTTGGAACCCAGCCAAGCCGTTCAGAGTTACCCGTGCTGCGGGAAAATTCCCCAATGTCGCTCAGTGAAAACGTGCTCCAAGGCGCGGTGGATAGACTTGTCTGAAGAACTTCATGACCGAAACATTTCGCCCGATAAGCCGGGTATTGGGGCGCATCCTGCGCCCTGTCCGGTCGTCGGCGTCGGCGCCTCGGCGGGTGGTCTAGAGGCCTTCCAGAACCTCCTCGCGGCCGTACCGGCGGATTCGGGATACGCCTACGTCCTGGTCCAACACCTTGATCCCAACCACGAAAGCATGCTCGCGGAGCTTCTGAGCCGCCGCACCGAAATGCAGGTTCGTCAGGTTTCTGACGGAATGCCGATAGAGCCCAATAACGTCTATCTGATCCCTCCGAACGCCAGCTTGATCGTCGAGAAGGCCGAGCTTCGGCTGTCCGACTTCTCCGAGCCGCGAGGATTCCGCCGTCCCATCGACGTGTTTTTTCGCAGCTTGGCCATCGATCAGGGGCCAAACGCGGCGTGCGTGGTGCTTTCCGGAACGGGGGGTGACGGCAGTGAGGGCCTTCGCGCCGTCAAGGAAGCGGGCGGGCTCACCATCGTGCAGGAGCCGGAAACGGCCAAGTACGACGGGATGCCAAAGAATGCCGTTGCGACGGGTCTCGTTGATAAAGTGCTGCGGGTCGATGAGATGCCAGCGGCCATTCGCGACTATTTCGATCGCGGGCAGGAATCTTTAAAGCTCCCCGACATCGATGATTTTCTTTCGCAGGTGTGCGAGGAGGTCAGAAGCAGGCTCGGCCACGATTTCAGTCAATACAAGAGCAGCACCATGCTTCGTCGCGTTCAGCGCCGCATGCAGGTGGTGGGCGCGTCGAACGGCGCCGACTATATCGCGCTTCTGAAGGAAGGATCGGAAGAACCCGAGCTGCTCTTTCGAGATCTGCTGATCAACGTCACTTGCTTCTTCCGAGATGCTGAAGCGTTCGACTTTTTACGGCGCGAGGTCATCCCCGGAATTTTGAAGGGCAAAGGCGCCTCTGACACCGTCCGTATTTGGACGCCCGGCTGCTCCAGCGGCGAGGAGGCCTATAGTCTCGCAATCCTCATCGCGGAAGTTCTCTCCCGCGAGAAGGAGCACCCCCACGTTCAGATTTTCGCCACCGATATCGATGAGCCGATGCTGCAAAAAGCGAGAGCGGCCCGATATCCGCACTCGGCAGTGCGCGAAGTGCCGATCGAACTCCTCGACCGCTACTTCTATTCGAATGAAGACGACTATGTCCTGTCGCAGCCAATACGAGACATGGTTCGCGTTTCAAATCACAACCTGATCAAAGATCCGCCGTTCTCGCGCTGCGATTTGATCGTTTGCCGCAACCTGCTGATCTATCTCAATAGCAACTTGCAGCAGCGGCTCATTCCGGTCTTTCACTACGCGCTCAAGAAGGACGGTTGGCTGTTTCTCGGCTCCGCGGAAAACATCGCGACGAGAAACGATCTCTTTGAGACGGTCGAGTTGAGCGCCAAGATCTATCGGCGTAGAGGATCCTCACGCCAGTCGGTGACTATGCCCCTGCAAGTTCATCCGCACACCACGCGACCGGTGCGTCCAGAACTTAATCAGGTGGAGCAGAGCGAAGAAATCGCGCGCCGTGTTCTCGAGCGGTATGCGCCCGCGCATGTCGTCGTCGATTCCGGAAATAGCGTTACATATGTTTCGTCGCGAACCGGCAAATATCTCGAATTTGCTCCGGGCGCGCCGAGCAACCGCATCGTTGATCTGACGCGGCGGGGTCTGCGATCCGCTGTCCGGTCGGTCCTGGATACGGCTCGTCGGACTGGACAGCGCACGGTCAAGCACGACGTCAGGATGGACGGAGACGAAGAGGCAGTTCTCGTCGACGTCTGCGCCGAGCGGCTCAGCAACGGCCACCTGCTTCTCGTGTTTCGCGATGCTCCAGGCGGAGCGCGCGAATTGGATGGGGACTTAGAAGCCAATGCCGATGGCTATTCGGACGACCAGCGCATCAAGGAGCTAGAGGACGAACTCGGCGAGACGAAAACAAAGCTGCGAACCACCGTCGAAGAATTGGAAACTTCGAACGAGGAGCTGAAGAGTTCCAACGAAGAAATGATGTCGATGAACGAGGAGCTGCAATCGACAAACGAAGAGCTCGCGACGGTCAATGAAGAGCTGAAGAACAAGGTCGATCAGCTGGGCAACGCGAATAGCGATCTTCAGAACTTCATCGAGAGTACGCAGATTCCGACGATCTTCCTCGACAAGAAGCTGCGCATTCGCAGCTTCACGCCCGCGGTTCGGCGGCTGTTTCGTTTCCAGGAACAGGATAAGGGGCGGCTATTCTCGGACGTGGTATCGCGAGCAGACCTTAAACAGCTCGAAAGTCTTACCAGGCGCGTTCTGGATAGTGGGCAAGTCGTCGAGGAAGAGCTTGCCGTCGACGAGGGGACGGAGCAGTTCGTCCTGCGCGCGCTGCCCTATCGGAACGTCTCGCAAACCATTGACGGCGTCATCCTGGTATTCAACGACGTCACAAAAATTCGTCAGGCTCAATTCGAACTTGCCAAGAACATCGAGATCGCACGCCGCAGCAGTCATGAGATCGAGACGCTATACCAGACCGCGACCGTTGGGATGGCGCTTGTCGACCGAAACAGAAGATTCTTGAAAATCAATCAGCTGTTCGCCGACTTGAATGGCGCAACGATCGAGGATCATCTTGGGCGCTCGCTCGACGTTATGACGCCGCGTTTGGCCGAGCGCCTGAGCCGCCCCATCGAGGAGGTCTTCGAAACGGGCAAAAGCGTTCCGGACCTCGATGTCAGCCTCCGCGTCGAAGAAGACGAATATCGCGACTTCCTCGTCGACAGCTACCCCTATCTCGAGGACGACCGCGTCACCGCAGTGGGCATCATCGTCAAAGACGTAACGGAGGTCCGCGTTCTCGAAAGAGAGCTGAGGCGTCTGATGGACGAGCTTCAGCATCGGGTGAAGAATACCCTTGCCACTGTTTCTTCCGTCATCAATCAAACGGCGTCCAGCGGCAAGGTTGTGCCCGATATTATCGACACGCTGAGGCGACGCGTCGGGGCATTGGCGGCGACCCACCACCTGTTGACGTCGAAGGACTGGCGAGAAGTCTCGCTGATGGACATCCTTAATACGGAACTGCGCCCGTTCGATCATCGGGATCGCATCGAGATGTCAGGTCCGCCGGTTGCCCTTCCCCCAAAGCACGCGTTGACGCTGACAATGACGTTCCATGAACTTGCGACTAACGCCGCCAAATACGGGGCCATCGCGCACGAATCTGGCCGCTTGCGTGTGGAATGGGCGATCATGCTGACCGCCTCAGGGCGACAGCTGACGATCAGTTGGTGGGAAACCGGGGTGCCGATAGAAAAGACAGAGAACACGAGGCAGAGTTTTGGCACGCGGTTGATCAAGAATGCCGTCGCCCACGATCTGGGCGGGAAATGCACCTACACGCTCGAACAGGATGGTGTAAAATGTACACTCGAGGTGCCGTTTTGAATGAGCAGCAACCGTTCTCTCTCGCCGGCAAGAAAGTCCTTGTCGTCGAAGACGAATATCTCATAGCGCTCGACATTGAGGATATGCTTCGAGGGCTGGAGGCTGGCGACGTTCAGGTTGCCGGCACCTTCGATGAGGCTGTCGTGCGGATCGAGCGCAACGATTTCGATCTGGCGATCCTCGACGTCAATCTCAATGGCGTGACGAGTTTTCCGCTCGCCGACATGCTGAAGAAGAGGGGCCGGCCCTTCATCTTTGCGAGTGGCTATAATTTGGATCGGCGGAACGACTTCGAGCCCGTCGACGCCGTTTGCGTCGCCAAGCCCTACGATCAGCAAAGTCTGTCGGAGGCGTTGGGAGTGGTGCTCGGAAAGGCCGCCTAGAGCTGTCTTCGATGCTATCTGACTGACTTACAAGGTTCGCAAACGGTGTAGATGACCTGATTGACGTCTCCCGTCCGGACCAACCCCAAAAGAGAAGCTTCCTCGGGCTCGAGCCACCCGTCCGCTCCGGAAATGCGGCCGCAAAGACTGCAGCGAATGGTGGGGCTCCCACCCGTCGCGGAAGCCTTGAAATTGAGTTCGTATGGGAACCGTTCGGTTCGGATCAGGCGGTGGGAAACCCGCAGTAAGCCCGACGGGACCGGCTCAACTTTCATTTCCATGAAGCGTTTGAATCGCGGGGCATCGCAACGGTAGGGCATGACGCGGCGCGCGTTGAGCACACGCGCGGCATCGAGCGCGGCAGCGACGAAGCTTTGAGTAACATCTCCACTGATGTGGCTCAGCAAGCCCGTTCCGATCACCTTATGCGCGAAGAGATCCATTGCGCCGCTCATCTCTGCGAAACGGTCCCACGAGCCTCCTATTTCCACGATGGTGTCCGTGCGGTCGACGCAGTAGTAGATCGGGCCTTCGTTCGTGGACATCTGTTTTCCTTGCGGCGACGAACGGCGCTCTTTGGATACTAGACCGCGGCGGACTTGTTCCTGATGGAATGAGCAGCTTTGAAGGGATTGCTAGTTCAATCGAGGATTGCACGTATGCGCGCCGCGAGTTGTTCGAACGTGAAGGGCTTAGAGATGAGGTTGACGCCCGTATCCAGCCGCCCCTGGTGGACGAGAGCATTCCGGGAATAGCCGGTCGTGAAAAGCACCTTGAGGTCGGGGCGGAGCTTGCGCGCTTCATCACTCAGTTGCCGGCCGCTTTTTCCTGGCAGCACCACGTCGGTGAACAGCAAATCGATCTTCTGGGGGCCCGAAATGATTTCGAGTGCAGCTTCGGCCTCGGCGGCTTCAAGGATCGAGTAGCCCAACTCGCTCAAGATCATCACGCTATTGGCGCGCACCTCGGCGTTATCCTCGACAACGAGAATGCATTCGTCCTTGCTGCCTTGAGGTGTTTTGGTTTCCTGTGTCGGAGAAGGAAGGGGCAGGGTGCCAGTGTAGCGAGGGAAATACATCTTCACGGTCGTGCCGTGATTTTCCTCGCTATAGATCGTGATGTGGCCGCCGGATTGCTTGACGAAGCCGTAGATCATGCTGAGACCGAGGCCCGTGCCCTTGCCGGTCTCCTTGGTTGTGAAGAAGGGCTCGAACGCGCGGGCGAGCACCTCCTCCGACATGCCTTCGCCATTGTCGCTGACAGCGATCATCACATACTGGCCCGGCACCACCTCCGCGTCGGTCGCCGCGTAGGCCTCATCGAGGTAAACGTTGCCGGTTTCGATCGTCATCTTGCCGCCCGACGGCATGGCATCGCGAGCGTTGATCGCCAGATTGACAATCGCCGTTTCCAACTGATTTTGATCCGCCTCGACGAGCCAGAGGCGAGGGGCAAGGACGCCCTCGATCTCCACTAGTTCGCCCATTGTGCGATGGAGCAGATCGGTGCTGTCGCGGACCACTGTGTTGAGGTCAAGGGGCTTTGGATCGAGGGGCTGCCTGCGTGAAAAGGCGAGAAGCCGCGCCGTCAACGTTGCCGCGCGCTGCACTCCCTGCATGGACGTTGCGAGCGCCCGTGACCATCGCGGATTGTCGGCAACGCCGCCTCGGCGGAGCGTATCGAGACCACCGAGGATGACTGTCAGCAAATTGTTGAAGTCGTGCGCTACGCCGCCAGTGAGCTGCCCGACAGCTTCCATTTTTTGAGCTTGGCGCAGTGCAGCCTCGGCTTGTAGTCGATTACCAACTTCCTCATTGACTCTCTTCTCCAGCCCGGCGTTGAGTTCGGAGAGTTCGCGCTCGGCTTTCCGGCGCTGATGCAATTCGCGTTCGGAGGCTTGGAAGAGCCGCGCGTTGTCGATCGCCACGGCGGCCTGAGCAGCGAGTGTCCCGATGAGATCTTCGGTGCGGGACGAGAACATGGCCGGGCTGGAATGACCAAAGAAGAGCCCGCCCAACACCTCTCCGGAACGCGAACGCACCGGGCTCGCGAGGTAGCTGCGAACGGGAAGATGTCCGTTCGGCATGCCATTATGAGGGTCGTTCTTACCGTAACGCGGATCTTTCGTTATGTCGTCTGATCGGACGATGCCTTCGCCGTTGAACGTTGGCGCAAACACGGACGTGTTGCGGGGCATCGGGAAGTCGTCAAATGAATCTTTTGGAACGCCGGCGAGCGTGTAAAGCATGTAGCTCTCGCCTGCATCATTGAGAACGTTGTAAAAAAATGCGCCGAATTCGGCGGCACTTAGAGCGAGGCCTGCTTCCGTGATCGTTTGGACGATTTGCTCCAGCTCAATATCGGCCGCAACCGTGGATGACGACTTGTTGAGGATCTCAAGAGCCTGCTTCTGATTGCGCAACTCGCGTTCGACGGATTTTTCCTGAGTGATGTCGATGATGGCTCCGACAAGTCTCGGGCCATCGGGGCCTTGTATGACTTTGCCACGCACAGCGACGTGCCGCAGATCGTCTTCAGGGCCGACGCGATATTCTTCCTCCAGGTTGGAACCCGTCTCGATTGCCTGGCGAACGGCTTGATCGACCCGCGCCCTATCATCCTCATGGATCGCTGGGAGGTAGGCGTTGACTTGTAGGCCCTTGGATGCGGCTATTTCGCCAACACCGAAAGCGGACGTGAGCGGCCCAAGCATAATTGCGCGATCTGCTTGGACGTCCGTTTCAAAAACAGTGATGCGGCCGCTCGACAGCGCGAGTTCGAGCCGATCCTGCGTCATCTGCAATTTGGTCTCATTGCGGAGCAACTCGCGCTCGACGTCACGGCGCATTTGGGCAAGCTGGATGTTCGCTGTGACGCGAGCAATGAGCTCTCGGGCGGTGAATGGCTTAGTGAGATAATCGTCGGCGCCTTCTTCAAGGCCTTCGATCCGCGCTTCCTCTCCTGCTCTCGCTGATAGCAAAATCACGGGAACGCCAGCCAACGCCGAGTCGGCGCGAATGGCGTGCAGGAGCGCGAAGCCGTCCATTCCAGGCATCATGACGTCGGAAAGGATGAGGTCCGGCCTTTGTGCGCGCGCCGCCTCGAGCGCCTCGACGCCGTTAGGGAAGGCATCTACGCGGAAGCCGCGCGTCTCAAGCAAGCGGCTGACGTAATCGCGCATGTCACCATTGTCGTCGGCAAGGATGACACGGTGAACGATCCCGTCCCGCTGCTCAATGGGCGACGCATTGACAATTTCGAGCATGTTTTCGTCGGCTTCGCCATCGGGAAGCCATCTCAGCGCTTCCTCCATATAGGCGCGGCCAATTTGCGGGCTTTTGGGCAGGCTCTCAGCGAAGACGCTGTTCTGAGGCAGGTGGTCAGAGCCGAATGGGAGGCGGATCGTAAATGCGGTGCCGTTCTCAGGCTCACTGGAAACAGATATCGAGCCGCCATGAAGCTTCACGAGTTCCTGAACCAGTGCAAGGCCGATGCCGGTGCCTTCGATGCTTCTGCTACGAGCACCCTCGATCCGATGAAAGCGCTCGAACAATTTTGGAAGCTGGTGAGGGGCAATGCCCGTGCCGGTATCCCGCACTTCAATATCGACGGCCTCCGCGTTGGGGGCGCGGCGGATTCTGACGGTGGCGCCTCCGACGAAGGTGTATTTGAATGCGTTGGAGAGCAGGTTCAGAACAACCTTCTCCCACATATCGGCATCGACGAAGACCGGCTCGGGTAGGGGCTCACTCTCGACCTTGAGATAAAGCCCCGCTCGCTCGAATGCGGAACGAAATTCCGAGGCTATTTCAGCCGTGGTCTCGGCGATATCCGTCGGGGCAAATCGGGCCTGTGTGCGGCCCGCTTCGATGCGGGAAAAATCGAGGAGCGCGTTGACGAGCCTAAGAAGCCTTAATCCATTCCGATGAGCGAGTTCGATCTGTTGTTTCGCCTCTGGGGCGGCTTGGGCAAGCAACTCCTCAAGCGGGCCCAACATCAACGTCAGCGGCGTGCGGAATTCGTGACTGACATTGGAAAAGAAATTCGTCTTGGCTCGATCGATTTCGGCGAGAGCTTCGGCGCGCTTTCGTTCCGCTTCGTAGGATCTTACGCTGGCGAGGGCAGCGGAGATCTGGCCTGACACAAGTTCGATGAAGGAGCGGTAGTTCTCATCGACAGGACGGAAGGGATTAAGGCCAACTATAAAAAAGCCGGCAATTCCGCCTTTCCCGCCTGAAGAGGAAATAGGAGATATTAGCGCCTGCCGGGATGAGCGTCTCCAATATGGAGAGGGGAGATTGGCGTGGCGTTCCGCGAGGGCTTCATCGAGAAAAATTTCGCCGTTGGCATAGGCTTCGGAAAGCGGCCAAGGCGAATTTTGCATCGTCAGTATGGGCGGCGCCGCAGGATGGCCAGCTTCGATGCCTGTCGCGCAAGCGAGATGTGCTTCATCTCCACTGAAGACGTAGGTGAGGGTGAAGGGTAGGTCGCGGCTATTGTCAGCGAGGCTGGAGCATATGTTCTTGAACAATTCGGGTTCGGTCTTCGCGGTGCTGCTCTTGGATGCGAGTTCGCTGAGGGTTGCGAGACGGCGCTCGCTGATGACGCGTTCGGTTTCCTCCACGACCACGCAGAGCATGCCGGCGATTTTGCCATTATCGCCGAAGAGCGGACTGTACGAAAAGGTGTGATACGTTTCTTCGGCAAAGCCACTGCGTTCGAGGAACAGAAGCATCTTTTCCGAGTAGGTAGCTTCACCAGTGGTCATCACGTGTTGGATGAGCGGATCGATGTCAGGCCAGATTTCGGACCAAACTTTCGAGGCGGGCTGCCCGAGCGCCCATGGGAACTTGACGCCAAGAGTTGGCCGGTAAGCGTCATTGCAAAAGAAGGTCAGGCTAGGCCCCCAGGCCATCCACATCTGATAACGGGTGGTGAGGAGCATGCGGATGACAGATTTGAGACTGTCAGGCCAAGTGTCGGGTGATCCAAGTTCGGTACTGGACCAATCGAATTGCCTCATGCGTTGCGCAAGTTCGCCCTCGCCGAGGAAGACGCCGCCGGCTGAAAAATCCGCACATTCTTGCGCGCTCATCTCAGGCCGCACCCCACGACAATCCCAGCGTACTTACACGCCGGGCCAGAACTCCGAAGTTGCCTGGAAAGATTGATACCTCGCACAAATTTTTTTCTTCACCGTTGCGGAACAAAACCTCTGTGCGTGCGTTTTGCGCTGTCGGCGTTCAAGTGGGGGTTAACCGTGTTGCGATGACGCGCTATCCCGTCTTTTCGTTTTTGGCCAAGCCTCGCTACAGGCATTCCACAATAAGGTACTTATCATGTCCCCATCGGCAGGTGGCCTAAATCAGCTGTTCACTGCACATGAACAAGAGATACTAACGGAGTGGCTACGACTGTTGAAGTCTTCCGGCGTATTGCAAACCGGACGGATTAAGGAAGCGGAACTCGAGACGCAATGTCGTGGGTTTCTGTCCCAGCTAAAGCAAGCGATGCAGTCTGACGGCTCTGTCGACCGCTCCGCGAGTTCTTTCGAAGGCCTGAAATCGATGCTGGCGGACGTCTCGCGTTCGCGCGCCATTCTGGGTTTCACGCCAACCGAGACGGCCAACTTCGTTTTCTCCCTCAAGCAACCGCTGTTCAACGCCATCAACCAGGAATCCGGCGGCGTCACCGACAAAGCGTCGTTTATTTGGAAGACTTCCGCTCTGTTGGACGAGCTTGGCCTGTACACGATCGAGATCTATTCGAAGACGCGCGAGGAGGTCATCGCGCGCCAGAGTCGTGAAATTGCCGAACTGTCGACGCCCGTCGTGAAGCTCTGGGACGGCATATTGGCGCTTCCGATCATCGGCACCCTCGATAGCGAGCGCACGCAAACGGTCATGGAGAACCTGCTTCAGACAATCGTCGATCAGTCGGCTGAGATCGCGATCATCGACATCACGGGCGTTCCCACCGTCGATACGCTTACCGCTCAGCACCTTCTCAAGACCGTTGCGGCCGCCCGGCTCATGGGTGCTGACTGCGTGATATCGGGAATTCGGCCGCAGATTGCGCAGACGATGGTGCACCTCGGCGTCGAACTCAACGTTGTTTCGAAAGCGAACCTCGCCGATGCGTTCGCGCTGGCGCTGCAGCGTCTCAACAAGACCGTCGTATCGCTGAAGGCCGGCCAACCCCGGATATCGAGAGCCGCCTCAACAGAGGACCGCGGCTAACGATGGATCGCATCCCCATCCTGAAGCTTGGTAGCGCGCTGCTGGTTACCATTCAGGTCGACATGCACGACCGCCTTGCCATAGCGCTCGAAGAAGATCTGACAGCCAAGATCGCGGCCACGGCCGCGAAAGGGGTTCTGATCGACATTTCGGCGCTCGAGATCGTCGATTCCTTCATCGGCCGCATGCTCGACAACATCGCAGCCGTCTCGCGCGTACTCGATGCCGAGACGGTTGTGGTCGGCATGCGCCCGGCTGTGGCTATTACGCTTGTGGAACTTGGACTGTCTCTCCCGGGGGTGAAAACTGCGCTCAACGTCGAGCGCGGCATGGCGCTGATCAGCCGGAGGATCGATGCCGACGCGGTCAGTCGGGGAGAACTCGATGACCGTTACGACGAGTGAAGTCTTCGAGATCAGAAGCGGCGATGACGTTGTCCGGGCGCGCCAACAAGTACGCGTCCGGGCGATAGAGTCCGGCTTCTCCCTCGTGGATCAGACAAAGATCATCACGGCGGCCAGTGAGCTTGCACGCAACACGCTGGAATACGGCGGCGGAGGAACCATGCTCATCGAGTGTGTGGATGATGGCCGGCGGCGAGGAGTACGGCTGACGTTCGAGGATCAGGGGCCAGGCATTCCCGATATCGAGCGCGCGCTTAGCGATGGCTACACGTCGGGTGGCGGCCTTGGGCTTGGACTTGGCGGAGCAAAGCGGCTCTCCAACGAATTCTCCATCACTTCGAACCCCGGGCAGGGGACGCGCGTTACGATCGTTCGGTGGAAGTGAGAAAAAAATGATCGCCGTCTCGGTCACGGAAGCCAGTCAGGTGGCCGAAGCACGCAGGACCTGTGTGGAGCTATCCCAACGTAACGGCTTCGACGAAGAAGCTGGCGGCCGCGTGGCGATCGTCGCCACGGAGCTTTCGACCAATCTCGTGAAGCACGGGACAGGCGGACAGATTCTCGTCGGCATCGTCGAGGATGAGCAAGGCGGACCTGCAATAGAGGTCATTGCGATCGACAAAGGTGGCGGGATCGCCGATCTGGAATCGGCTTTGCGTGATGGGGTTTCAACGGCAGGAACTGCTGGAGCCGGTCTTGGCGCGATCAAGCGACAGTCGAATTGCTTCGAAATCTTCTCCCAATCCGGCCGCGGCACTGTTCTCGTCGCACGGCTGTACGCCAAACCGGAAAATGGAAAAAGGGGGTTAGGAATATCGGATGCCAGACCCGCTTGCGTTTCCGTGCCTTATCCCGGGGAGTCAGTCTGCGGCGACGGATGGGCAGCGCGGGCCGAGGGCGGTGTTCAAACTCTGATGGTCATTGACGGTCTGGGCCATGGGCCGGACGCTGCCAAGGTCTCGAATGAAGCTTTGCGTCTGTTTGACAAATACTGGCAGGAAGATCCATCCGAGGTCGTTCGTTGCCTCCATGCGGGTTTGCGCTCCACCCGCGGCGGCGCAGTTGCGGTAGCGCGCGTCGAGCCTGCGGCCAAGCGCGTTACTTATTCAGGCGTGGGGAATATTTCTGGCGCGATCTGCTCGAGTAACGGCGATATGCGACGGATGATGTCGTACAATGGAACAATCGGTCACAATGCCCGCAACGTTCAGCAGCTCCAATACGCGATGGACCGTCCCGAAGATACGATGATCGTCATGCACTCCGATGGAATTGGGACAAGCTGGCAGTCCAGCGCCTATCCCGGTCTCATCGGGAGGGCTCCCATTCTGCTTGCCTCGGTCCTCTATCGCGACTTCACGCGCGGACGCGACGATGCCACCGTTCTGGTCTGCAAGGGGGTTATATCATGACCTCTTGGCCGATCCTGTCGATGCAAATCACCAGCCAGTCCGATGTCGTGGCCGTGCGCCAGCGGGCAAAGCGGATTGCAGACCTCGTCGGCTTCGACAATCAAGAGCAGACGCGCATTGCGACTGCGGTGTCGGAGATTGCCCGCAACGCCTTCGAGTATGCCGGACGGGGGACCGCCAGCTTCCGATTGGATGCCGGGAAGGACAAGCTTCAAATTCTCTACATAACGATCAAGGACGAAGGTCCTGGTATCGAGAACCTGCAAGAGATTCTGGACGGTCGATACGCTTCCTCGCACGGGCTTGGAATTGGCATAACCGGCGCTCGGCGACTGATGGAGAAGTTCCGCGTCGAGAGCAAAGAAGGTGGCACTGTCGTCGAGATCGGCAAACCCTTCACACGTCGCCAGGCGTTGTTGACGCGTGAGCGATTTGCAGAAATCGCTGCCTTGTTGGCCAAGGAACGGCCGGAGAGCGATCCGCATGCCGCCATGGCGCTGCAGAACCAGGAGCTGGCGCTCAGTCTCGATGAAATCACCAATCGCCAGGAGGAGCTGGGCCGTCTCAACCGGGAGCTGGAAGACACCAATCGGGGAGTTGTGGCGCTCTATGGGGAGCTCGAGCAGAAAGCTGACGAGCTCAAGCAAGCCAGCGAGCTAAAGACGCGATTCCTGTCGCACATGAGCCACGAGTTTCGCACGCCTTTGAATTCCATTCTCGCGCTGTCGGATCTGCTTATCAAACGCGTCGACGGGCAGCTGACGGAAGAACAGGAAACGCAGGTCAGCTTTATCAAGCGCTCGGCCGAAAGCCTGTATGAGATGGTCAACGACCTTCTCGACATCGCGAAGCTCGAGGCGGGGCGGCTTGATCTTCACGTCTCGACGTTCACGGCCCGTGATCTGCTGGGCGGCTTGCGCGGGGTGATGAAGCCTCTGCAGAGGGACGATAAGGTCCGACTCGTATTTGAAGATCCTCCACCGGATGTTGTTTCGATTACTTCAGACGAGGGCAAGCTCGTTCAGATCATTCGCAATTTCGTCGCGAATGCGCTGAAATTTACCATTGAGGGCGAGGTTCGCGTCAGCGTCTCGCGCGACCCCGAAACCAAGCATCTGCTGTTTTCGGTAAACGATACCGGGATCGGCATCGCGCCGAACGATCGAGAGAGGATTTTCGAGGAATTCTCGCAAATCGATAGCCCGACGCAGCGAATGGTAAAGGGGACGGGCCTCGGCTTGTCGCTGTGCCGTAAATTGGCTGATCTGCTGGGAGGAAGAATTCTACTTGAGAGTAAGGTGGGAAAAGGCTCGACATTTACCTTAGACATACCGGAGCTTGCCGAGGCGGCTGGCCCAGAGGCAGATGAGGGTGCAACGTACGTTGAAAGAGATCGTTTTCCTCAATTGAGCCCACTGCAGAAGCAGGGACAGATCACCGTGCTCATTGTCGATGATGACGCTGCGTTCCGGTATGCGCTTCGCCAGATGATCGCTGGCCACAACAGTGCTTACAACGTCATCGAAGCGCCTGACGGCGCCGAAGGCGTTGTGAAGGCGCGAGATCTGCATCCCGACGTCATTGTGCTGGATCTGCAAATGCCCCGTCGCGACGGCTACCAGGTGCTGAGCGATCTTTCTTCCGATCCTGAGACGAGCAGGGTGCCGGTGCTGCTCCTCACGTCTGCCGACTACGAGACGTTGTCGCATGAGCGCATTGCGGCGGCGCGTGGTTTCCTCACGAAGCGCGGGTTGTCTCGTGATACCATCGCGTCTGCATTAAACCGTGTTCTCGAGAGTAGCCCCTGATGCCGAATAGCGGGCCGAGGCTGCTTCTCAACGTGGACGACAACGATGTCGGCCGATACACGAAGTCGCGAATACTGCGCCATGCGGGTTTCGAGATCATCGAGGCGCGAAACGGGCAAGAAGCCATAGAACTTACACGAGAGAAGCAACCGGACCTGGTGTTGCTCGATGTAAGATTGCCCGACATAAGCGGGCTGGAAGTCTGCCGCATTCTGAAAAACGATTATCCGAAAATCTTTGTCCTGCAGATTTCGGCTTCCCGCGTTACCGAAGGGGACCGCGTGCGGGGACTCGATGGCGGCGCGGACGCCTATCTTGCGCAGCCAATTGCGCCTAACGAGCTCGTTGCCTCCGTACGAGCATTGCTGCGCATCAGAACCGCGGAAGAAGCTCTGCGCGCGAGCGAGGCGCATCTGCAAGGCGTTCTTGCCAGTGCAATCGATTACGCGATCATCCGTCTTGATGAAAAAGGCAAGATATCAGGCTGGAATGAAGGCGCGACAGCCATCTTCGGTTGGTCCCAGACGGAAGCGCTCGGGCAAGACATCAACTTGATTTTCACGAGTGAAGATCGAGCCGCCGATGCGGCTGAGCAGGAACGGGAGCAAGCTCGCGCAACTGGCCGGTCGGACGACAAGCGCTGGCAGATCAAGAAAGATGGTTCGCTTTTCTTCGCCAATGGCGTGATGACCCGGCTATCGCCTCCCGCGGCCCCTGGCTTTCTGAAAATTCTGCGCGATCAAACCTCGCAGTTCGAGACGGAACGAGCGTTGCACGAGCTTGCCGCGAGCCTTGAGGTTCGCGTCGCCGAGCGGACGCAGGAACTTCAGACTGCGAACGATCTCCTGAAAAGGGAGATGGAAGACCGTGCCCGCGCCGAGGAGCTTCTGCATCAGCGCGACAAGATGGATGCGCTGGGTCAGCTCACCGGCGGGATCGCGCATGACTTCAACAATATGCTGGCGGTCGTGATGGCCGGGCTCGGGCTGATCGATCGCCAAGTCGCTCGCGGGGAAAAAGACATCTCGAAATACACGCAAGGCGTTATGGAGAGCGCTAAGCGTGCGGCGGACCTCACGCAAAGGCTTCTGGCGTTTTCGCGTCAGCAGCCCCTGACGCCGGAGCCCACCGATGCGAACCAGCTCGTCACGCGTCTGGCCGACCTGCTTGGCCGGACGTTGGGCGAAAACATCAAGATCCGCACGTCGCTCGATGAATGTCTATGGCGGACACGGATCGATACGACCCAGCTCGAAAGCGCACTTCTGAACCTTGCCGTCAATGCCCGCGATGCCATGGAGAGCGGCGGGGTGCTGACGATCGAGACGGAAAATGCCGTGATCGACGCCGAATATGCGCGACGTAACGAATTCTCGCCTGGTGAGTACGTGATGCTCGCGGTCAGCGATACCGGCTCGGGCATGCCGCCCGAGGTGATCGCGAAGGCGTTCGATCCATTCTTCACAACCAAAGGCGTGGGTAAAGGGACCGGCTTGGGATTAAGCCAGGTCTTTGGTTTTGTCCGGCAATCGGGCGGACACGTGAGGATCATTTCCGAGGTGAACGCAGGCACCTGCGTTAAAATTTTCTTGCCGCGCTATGGCGGCGGTGAAGATATCGCCGCCAAAGCGCCAAGCAAACAAGCGGCGGTGGGGAGCCCGAGCGAAATCGTACTTGTCGTTGAAGACGAGGATCGGGTCCGACTCATGGCGGTCGATGCACTGGGCGATCTTGGATACACGGTGCTTCAGGCTGCGAATGGCATGGAGGCGCTCAAAGTCATAGGTGAGGGTAAAAAGCCGAACCTGCTCTTTACGGATCTCGTCATGCCCGACATGTCGGGTCGCGAGCTTGCGGATCGCGTCAACCAACTTTTCCCGGAAATCAAAATTCTCTTCACCAGCGGCTACGCGCGCGATGAGCATCTGCATAATGGCGCGCAACTGGGAGCCTCGCATTTCTTGAGGAAACCCTTCGCGCTCGAACAGCTTGCCGCGAAGGTGCGGCACGTCCTTGATCAGCCGTGATCCTAGGCAGCGAGCGGATTTGATCGCTTTCAAGCGCGCTTTCGAAGTCTCATTAGAAGTTTTTGGAACAGTCCAAGGCACTGCGGGTTTTGCAGGTTTAGGAGAATAGATACCATGCCAACACCGCAGGAATTGGAAGCGCGCTTCTGGAAGACGCTGAAGTCCGACATGACCATGATGGTCGGGCTCAGTGGTGAGGACGACAGCCATACGCGCCCTTTAACGGCACAGATCGAACACGATGGCGGGCCTATCTGGTTCTTCACCTCGAGGGATAGCGAACTGGTGCAGCGGCTCGACAAGCCAAAGCGCACCGTTGCGACGTTCACATCGAAAGGGCACGACCTCTTCGCCGCAGTTCACGGACAGATCCAAGTCGATAATGACCGGCGGGTGATCGATGCGCTGTGGAACAGCTTCATTGCAGCCTGGTACGAGGGCGGCAAAGATGATCCGAAGCTGGCTCTGGTTCGGCTCGATCCCGATCACGCGGAAATCTGGCTCAACGCCTCGAACCTGTTGGCGGGCATCAAGCTTCTTTTCGGCGCGGATCCGAAGCAGGACTACAAGGACAACGTAGCGAAGGTAACGTTCTGATGGCGACCGCCCGAAAGGCACCTTGGGATAAGAAAAATCCAAGAGCGAAAGCGGGCAAGTCTCGTCATTTGACAGCTTCTCAGAAAGCGCGCGCTAAGAAGACCGCAAAGAAAGCCGGACGGCCCTATCCCAATCTCGTCGACAATATGCGCGTTGCGAAGAAGTCCAAGGCGAAGAAGTCAGCTAAGCGCTAGGAGCCGGGCTTGAAAGCTCGGCGGCCACGCGCAAATCGGCGACAAAGCGCTTAAACTCTTGGTCGGCCGCGCCCGAGTCCTCAACGCGTAAAATGAAGGATGGGTGGATCGTCACCACTCCCGGCCAAGAGGAAAATGTCATGGGGCCGCGTTCCCGTGTAATCGCGACGGGACGGCCGGCTAGCGCGAATGCAGCGCTGGCGCCGAGCGCTACGACCAATTTGGGTTGAACGAACGACAGTTCCTCCTGAAGCCACCAGCGGTAATGCTTGATCTCACCCATCGTGGGTTTTTGATGGATGCGCCGTTTTCCCCTTTCGGTGAACTTGAAATGCTTTACCGCATTGGTGACGTAGGCTTCTTCGCGCGCGATGCCGGCTTCGGCTAACGCGCGATCGAATACTTGGCCGGCGGGGCCAACGAAGGGCCGCCCCTGCAGGTCTTCTTGATCGCCGGGCTGCTCGCCAACGAATGCAATCGCCGGCCTCATGGGACCTTCGCCCAAGACAGCTGTTCGGCCTCCGGCGACGAAAGGTTCGGTGGCCTTGATGATGGCATTCAGTTCTTCGAGAGAAGCGGGCGTTGTGTTCGTGGAGCGTTTGACAGCGCGATCGGGAATGCGCGTGTTTGACATGGATGGGCTCGCGGCCAACATGCTTTGCACCCGGTCTGCCGCGCCGCGCACCAATTCGGGAATGGCGGCCGCTTCTGGCATGTTGGCCCAGTATTTCTTCGGCATCTCCGCTTGCATGAGTTTGACGTTGGTGCGTGCGGGATTGAAGGTGCTGCGATAATAATCGATCCAGGCATTTTCGAAATCGTCTTGCGCGGAGAGGTCAGGCTTTTGCGCGGGGCCGCCGCACGTGAGAGCATGAAGATTCCAATGCCGCGCCCCGATGGGCGTCAGGATCGACCATTCGAAACTTGGAAATCGCGAGACAAAGAACGGAACGGCCTCATCGAGGATGAAGTGTTGAGGCTCGAACCATGCGACGAACCTCTCGCTTCCCTCATTGCGAACGCGATGAAAGCGCAAATATGCATGCATGTGGTGGATGTCGCGGGCGACAGCTTTGCGCATTCGCGAAAGCCGGTTGACGATGGGATCGCTCGCGACCTCGAGAAGGTGCCGTTCGCCATGGCGAATGCGCCAAATCAAACTATGAAGAAGGGCATACCGTTCGGGATCGCTGTGGCACACGATGATTTTGGAGAGTTGCAGGACGGCAGCCGGAAGGACAACGGGGGGCGCGTCGGCGCCGTTCAACTTCAGTACCGTATCGGGCAGGGCGGAGACTCGCCAATTCACCTCCGCCGGCGACACATCTTTTGTCGTGAGCCACCGAATGGCACTTCGGAAGCCATCGAGGTCGGCACCGGGTTTTAGTTCGATCGTTGTCATCCAAAAAGTTCGAGCTGTCGCGGTGGCACAATTCGCTGTCGCAGATCGAGGCGATCCAAGGTCATCGTCGGTCGATGATCGGCTGTGACGAGGAAGGGCATCGCCCGTTTAAATCCGGGCGACAGGCGGCGGATATCTTCGGCTCGAAGCCGTTGATGACGGCGAGAGGAAATGATCTGATCGACCGCGCGTTTGCCGAGACCCGGCACGCGCAAAAGCATCTCGCGGGCTGCGCGGTTCACATCCAGTGGAAACTGCGCGCGATGCTTCAACGCCCACGCGAGCTTGGGATCTATAGCAAGATCAAGCATGCCGTCATCGGCGGCGTCGGTGAGGTCACCAATAGAGAATTCGTAGTGCCGCAACAGCCAGTCGGCCTGATAGAGGCGGTGTTCGCGGGCGAGCGGTGGTGCTTCCACCGGCAAGATGCTGCTCGCATCCGAGATAGGGCTGAAAGCAGAATAGTAGACGCGCTTCAGCTTATAGGTGCCATAGAGATCGGTGCTTGATTTCAGTACGTCCAAGTCGGTTGAACTGTCGGCGCCGATGATGATCTGGGTGCTTTGTCCAGCGGGCGAAAACCAACGCTTCTCTTCCTTGGCTTCAGCGATCCGTTCCCGCATCTGCCCCATGGCGTGCTTGATCGTGGCGCCATTCTTTTCTGGAGCAAGCTTCTGCAGGCTTGCTTGTTTGGGAAGTTCAACGTTGATCGAGAGCCGGTCAGCCCACAACCCTGCCTGCTCAATAAGCCAAGGGCTGGCCTCGGGGATGCTCTTGAGATGGATGTAGCCGGCAAAGCCGTGGTCGCGCCGCAACTTCTTCGCGACGAGCATCATCTGCTCCATCGTATAGTCGGCAGAGCGGATGATGCCCGATGATAGAAAAAGTCCTTCGATGTAATTGCGTTTATAGAATTCGATGGTGAGTTTAACGACCTCGTCGACCGAGAACCGGGCGCGCGGCACGTTCGATGAGCGGCGGTTGATGCAGTACGAGCAGTCGAACAGGCAATAGTTCGTCAGCAGAATCTTGAGAAGCGACACGCACCGTCCGTCAGGCGTGAAGGCGTGACAGATACCAGCGCCGGTGCTTGATCCGAGGCCACCACTTCTCGCTTTTCGCTTCGGTGCACCGGAAGACGCGCAAGAGGCGTCGTATTTGGCGGCGTCAGCTAGAACCTTCAGCTTGTCGAACAACGTGAAAGGCATTTTCGTTCACTAAATGTTCCTGGCCTCTCGCGCAAGTTAAATCGGGTAGGTCCTGCGCGAAAAAGGGAGTGCACGTGCCCGGAACAGGTCAGATGTCCACGCGTACCAATGCGTTGGTGTCGCAGCGAGAAACCGGCAAAATAGCTGCGTCCATCATTCTCCGTTACGGCCGGTTGGCACCGGGCACGTACTACTTAGTCAACGTGCCGAACCACTCAAGGTTCACGCTCTTAGAAGAACGAGACGAACTTTTTCGAAGAACAGGCGGTCTTAAGCTCTGCGCCAAAGAATGATCGTCAGGAAGGCGCCGGCGATTGCGGCGATGTAGAGGAGCAGGCTCGGTAGAAGCTCCAAGATGACTCCAATGTGGAAGCCCATGAACGAACCGGCGATGCCGACGAGGGCATAAGTTACGTCGCCAATGCCCGTTGCTTCGGCAACCCGTCGTCCCAGCCAGCTGCGGCCGCCACGGTTCATGAAGATGCCGACGACAATTCCGATCAAGACAAGCAGGATGAAGGTGGTGATGGCCGTCGTCAGGATGGGCATGTTGGTTCTCCCCTTGCGCTAAGCCTAAACGCTCAACATGCGAATAAGTTCAACCGCGATACGTGTTTTCAAACGCCGCCTTCCTCCTTCATCTCAGGCTAACCAGTTCGCGAGGTGGTGCTCGCTCGTGCGCGCAGCCGGCGTAGATTCCCTGGATCGTTGAAGCCCAAAGGAGTTCTCGCATGTCGAAACAATCTGTAGTCGGCGCCGCATTGGGACTTGCTGCCTTGATCTCTATGCCAGCTGCATCCGAAGCGCATTGCCTTGGATACAAGCACTTCCGATCCGATGTCGCTTCCACCGTTGACGGCACGACGACCTTCGTCAAACGCGTTGCCGACCGGACGGTCCGGTTCGGCGACCGCGTATTCGGCTGGATTAGCTGCAAGCACGTTTGAGATCCCGCCCGCATACCTGGCGGCTCTGATCGGGCCGCCAACTCTTCAGTCCAGGCCGGTCACGGAAGCTCGTGCTACAAAAGGCTTGGCGCCGATTGCAAGCGCAGCGCATAAAGGCGCTCGCCAGACGAATATCGACGAGGGCGCACGATGGCCGGTATTACAACAGCAAGCTTGCTGGTGGTCATGTTCGTTGGAACGATCATCGGCGCTTTGGTCGGCATGTTCCTCGGTAACTCAATTCCGCCCGGGCCATGGCTTGCCATTCTCGCTGGGTTGGCGGGCACCGTGCTCGGCGCCGTCGTCCGCAATTTTCTCGTCGACCAGGGGATTGCTGTTGGCGAATATGAAGCGGCGCTGCCGACGCCTATTCTGATCTTCGCTGCGGTGGCGTCGGTGGTCGGAAGTCTGGCCGGACTGGAAGTCGCTCTCCTGATCGGCGAGTCCTTCCCCGTCTGGATCGGAGCGCTGGCCGGGCTGCTATCATCGATCCTCACAAGCCTGCTCGTGATAGCCTACCACCACACACCTCCTGCAAAACCTTGAACGCGCAAGAATAAGTCCGCTTTCAGAACCCCGGTGCGCCCACTGTGGCTGCGCTGGCACACCATCTTAGAAATTCGTCCAATATGCCATTTGGATTAGGCGCGCGGCGCCTGCGCGGCTAGCCTCACCCTCGGCCGATCAGCCTATGCACTGATGTGCATCCGGACGGAGGGATTCATATGTCCGAGCCTCTGCTCATCCATATCCATGTTCCGAAGTGCGCCGGAACAACCGTCGAGAACCACTTGCACGCCGAACTCGGCGAAAACGGTTTTTGGGCGCCTGGAAAGCGGACGAGGAAATTTCCTCTTGGCTGGTTTGGTCGCAAATACAATGCGACGCCGCGTGCCGCGGTCAAAGATATCAGAGCCATATCCGGTCACTTCGTTGGGCGTTCGGTCGAAGACATGTTTCCCGACCGCCGGATCGTTCGGTCCATCATTCTGCGCGAGCCGGAAGCCCTGCTGCTGTCGTACTACAATTACCGCATGATGCGGTACATGACGCGTGGGCAGAACGCATATGGGTTTTCGCTGTTCCTGCGCGCCACACGGCAGAACTTCATCACTCATTTTCTGCTTGAGCGTTGGCTCGAGCTTCCGTGGATCCAGCTGATCCACATGCGGGATGAGCAGAAGGCCGCGCTGCTCGACGAAATCATGGCTTCGGTCGATCACGTTTCGCACATTGGCGAGACCGATCAACTCGTCGGGACGATCTCGGAGGAACTCGGCATTTCGCCTCTGGCGCAACGCCGGAACACGGCTGAAGCAAATCAACAGATGACCGGGTGGAAAATTCTTCGTGCGGGAGAAATTTCCGAAGCGGACCGCATCGAGCTAAAGGCGCGAACCAATCTCGATCGGTATCTCTGGCGCCGGTGGGTCCTGAAGGATGGTGCTCCGTTCCGGCCCGAGCCTGCGCGGAGGTTCGTGCAGACAGAAATCGTTCGGCCACGCTATCAGTGCGAACGTCGCCTCGCGCGCATGTTCGGTTGATGCGGATGCTGAGCCAGCTCGAAGCGATCGCTATCGAAGCGGGAAAGCTGATTTCGCAATATCGTGCGTCGGGCCCGAGCGTCGTCCAGAAGTCCGACGGCAGCCCAGTTACCAATGCGGACGAGGCAGCGGAGGCGTTGATCCTGCGCGAATTGCACAAGCTCGCGCCGGGAATTCCGATCATCGCCGAAGAGGCAACTGCTTCGGGTGCGATCGATCCAGTTTCGTGTGGGGCGGTTTTCCTTGTCGATCCGCTCGACGGGACCAAGGAATTCATTCGCGGTAGAGACGACTTCACCGTGAACATCTGCCTCGTTGAAAATCGGCGACCAAAGCTCGGGGTGGTTTTTGCGCCCGCGCGGCATGAGCTTTTTAGCGGCGATGGTTCGGCATCATACCGCTGCCGCCTTGCCCAGGATGCATCTATCGTAGAGCGGGTTACGATCCGCTCGCGCTGTTCGCCAGACAAGCTGACGGCCGTTGCGAGCGCTTCTCATGCTGGAGTTGAGACCGACGAGTTCCTGCAAACGCTGCCGGTCGATAGGAAGATATCGGTCGGGTCGTCGTTGAAGTTCTGTCTTGTTGCCGCTGCCGACGCTCATATCTATCCGCGGTTCGGACGAACGATGCAGTGGGACACCGCCGCGGGCGATGCCGTGTTGCGCGGGGCAGGCGGCTGCACGTTGACTCGAGATGGCGAGGAACTCGAATATGGTGTGCTGCGCGCGAACGGCACGTTCGACAATCCTTATTTTGTCTCGTACGGGGGACATGCGGATGTTTTGCGCGCGCTTATGGCGGCGCCTGCACTCCGACCTGCGGAACCGGCTGTGCTCCAGGACTAAGCGGCCTTTCCGGGCATCGTATTCTGCTCATTCCACGCGAATTTGCGATTTGCGGCTCCAGTCATGACGAAAGCTAAGAGCTGATATTGCCCGCTCGAGGCTCCATTCTCGCGCGACTTGGCGATATAACCTCGGCATCGTGAGATCGTGAGAAGGCTAAGGCGATGGCAACTTACAGCGGCGCATGTTTTTGCGGGGCAGTGAAGATCGAGGCGAGCGGATCGCCGGAAGCGAGCGGCTACTGTCATTGCCAATCCTGCCGTTCGTGGTCAGCGTCGCCGGTCAACGCATTCACGCTTTGGAAGCCGGAACATGTACGGGTAACCGAGGGCGAAGGGTTCATCGCCATGTATCAGAAGACGGCCGCAAGCGAGAGGAAGTATTGCTCCAAGTGCGGCGGCCATATCATGACCAACCACCCGGGCATGGGTCTCGTCGATGTTTTTGCCGCCATGCTGCCGGCATTGCCCTTCCAGCCAGCGATCCATGTCAACTACGCCGAAACTGTCCTGCCCATGAAGGATGGGTTGCCGAAGTTCAAAGATTTTCCAGCCGAGGCGGGTGGGTCCGGCGAGATGATCTCCGAGTGAATTGCATCGCTCGCACGAACGCTCGCCGCGATCTTACTGTGAATGGCGGATGAACGAGGCTTTTTACACTCCGCGCGAGATCGAAGTGGGACTGAATGGCTCGTGAATATCGCCGTTTTTTCCGGCGTCGCAGGCATGTCCGAGTATCCCTTCTCGCTCACGTTTTGACCTCCATCTCCTAATCAAGCGCGGCATCTCTGCAGTCGTGAAACTAACTGCGGGCCGTCGCGTTTGGCGGGTATCGAAATGGCGCGTCGCGCACGACCGCCGATTGGAGGAAACATGAGAAAGCTTATTGGGCTTGCAGCGGCGCTCGCCACGGCGCTTCCGCTGGCAACGCTCGGCGCCGCAACCGCAGATGCGGGCTATAGAGGCGGTCATGGTTGGAACGGTGGACACGGTTACCGTGGCCATTACGGCGGCGGATACGGTCGCGGTTATCATCGCGGCCGTGGACACTGGCACAATGGCCGCTGGATTGCCCTCGGCGTAGGCGCTGCCATTCTCGGTGCAGCCGCGGCGGACCGCTACTACGGCGGCGACTGCTACTACCGCGATGGCTATCGCTACTGCGATTAGGCCGTCGTAAACCAACGCACCTTAAAGTTCAGCCTCGGCTCACCAGCCGGGGCTTTTCGTTTGGGGGGCTGAACCGGGCGTTTTGCACAGCCAGCTGTGCAATACTCGTTTTGTGTGGATGCTCTGGCGGCCGCCTCTTGGCCCGCCCCGACTCAGTATGGTGCTTAAAGCGCGTTGTCGGAGGGTTGATTTATGTATGGTGCGACCGCGTCGAAGCTGATCACGTCCCTGGTGCTCGTCGTTGCTGCCGCCGGCGGGCCCGCGAGTGGGGAAAAGACGAGCGAGGCTGCTCGTATCCAAAAACCCGTTGTTCCTGCAAGCACTTCTCTCCTCGTCGCCACGATGGCGGACGGTCAACTGGAAATGGAATGGGTGCCGAGGGAGATCTGCGAGCAGGTGTCCTCTTCGGTGGCAGCGGGTGATGCGGTTGCTGGCGTCCGGCCGGATGGCGTCAGGGTCTATATCGCTAAAGCGAATTGCAGCACGCCGCGTGTCGACCCGGAAGCTCCGGGCGTGAAACTCACGGCCGTGGAAGGCGGAAACTGAGCGGACACGCGCCGGTCAAGCGAACGATGGTGGCCCCTTGATACGGGCGACCAGTTCCGTTGCGTTATGAGCTTTCATCCTGGCGAGCAGTCGCGCGAGTGAAGCGTCAGCCGCGGGCTGGGACATCGATAGTGTCCAAGCCGCGCGTTCGAAATTCAATCCTTGGACAAGCAAGGCGAGAAGGCGCTCGTCTTCAACTGCAACGGCGCGATGACCGGAGTTCATCTCATGGGCAGGGCGTTCCATCCGTCGTGCCGAGTTGGCGAAAACGGCGACACGCGCCAGATCCGAACCAGCAACAGAGCGTGAAACGTCCTTGCTGATGGGCATGACGCGCACTGCCAAGGCAGAGGTGTCGATCCCCTTGATCGCAAGCGAGGCGACGCGAGGACCCGGGGCGCTGTCGGGCAGGCAGGCGGCCCTGGCAATCGCCGTTCTGAGTCTCATATCCGATGCCCGTTCTCGCGCGGCGAGTTCCTCGTCGAGGCAGAGCAGCGCGCAGCCGTCGAGAGCACATTGCCCAGCCGCATTGGCGTGAAGAATACGGCCCTGCGCATTCGTCAGTATCATTGCGGTCGAGGTGCTTTGCATAGTTGACGGATTGTAGTCGAGGAGCGCCGCGACGCTTGCCGCTTCGCGAAAATAGGGCGTGAGCTCAGCGAGAAGTGCTGTGTCGGCATGGTCGAACGTTCCGGCTCGGTGCGGCCGCATGATCATGACTGCTGAGAAGGCTCGCGCGGTGCGCGCGAGCGGAACGATGGCGGTGTCAAGCAACCCGTGGGGCTGCATGATCTTTTGTCGCCAGATCGAATGATCCCGCTGGCCAATGTGAAGAAACGCACTTGTTATGATCGGCCGTTCGATGCCGAGAAGCCATATAGCGGGAACCGCCGGGTTCAATGGCGCCGCCGCAGTCATTGCTTTTTCGAATTGCGAGTTGATATTCCAGCGGCCAGCAACCCGCAGATTGTCTTCGCTCGGGCTGTAGACGATCAGTGCCGCCGCGCAACCCTGCACAAGCTTCGAGGTCTTGTAGAGAACGTCGCTCCAGCGCGAGGGGTCAAGCGCGCTATCGTAGATGTCGCCGATAAAATCGAAGGGGCCGCGTTGTGCAGCAGTGCAATCGACATCTGCCAAGGCGGACCCCTTCCAAAATAAGCGCGGTAATATTGAAAGGTAGTTGCAATACATCGTCTTTGAGCAAGGCTAAATAGGTTTGGCATCATCCGTTTGAATAATAGACGCCGCTTTTGTTCATTCGGTAGTCGGATTGTTGCTCCTTGTACGTCGCATTGTCTTTGCTGAGTGATCGTCGTTCATAAGGATCGCACGAGACGGGTCTCACGCGGCGTCGCGTTGTCCTGCGATGCCGTCGTGCAAAATTTTTCGAATGACGTCGGCTGGTCCCGGGCGATTCAACAGAAATCCCTGGACCAGGGTGCAGCCGTATTCTTTCACGATTTCAAGCTGCTCGGTGGTCTCGACGCCTTCGGCCGTGGTGCGCATGCCGAGTGTTCGGGCGAGATCGACAATCGTCGCCAAGATCGCTCGCGCCTCCATCGAGACAGCAAGATCACGAACGAACGACCGATCGATCTTGATCTTTTGGAAGGGCACGTTGGTGAGTGAACTCAACGACGAGTACCCGGTGCCGAAATCGTCCATCGCAATTTCAACGCCCAGATCGCAGATCTGCCCCAGTACGTTGCGGGAATGCTGGAGGTCTTTCATGATCATCGATTCAGTGACTTCGATCGTCAATCGATGCGACGGCAGGCCGGATTCGGCGAGCGCGGCCTTCACCGTATCGACGAAACTCTCGGCCTCGAGTTCGATGGCACTGACGTTCACCGATACGCTCGTGTCGTCCGGCCATGACATCGCTTCGATGCATGCTTGACGCAGAACCTTCGCTCCGAGTTCGGCAATCATGCCGATTTCCTCTGCGATCGGGATGAAATCAGCAGGTGAGGCGAGGCCGAGCCGCGGGTGGCGCCAGCGCAGCAGAGCTTCCGCGCCGACCGGCTTCATCGTCTTGAGACAGAAGATGGGCTGATAGTGAAGTTCGAAGTCGTTGCTTAGGATTGCCTCGCGCACTTCACCTTCGAGCAGCGTGCGTGCCCGGACCTTCGCGTCCAATTCGGGCTCGAATAGACGAACCGTCCCGCGTTGCTCTTCCTTGGCAGCGTAAAGTGCTAGATCGGCCAAGCGGAAGAGTTCGTCCGGGTCACAGCTGTGGTCGGGCGCCATTGCGATGCCGATGCTGCCGCTACAAGTCACGTTCTTGCTGCGAATTCGGATCGGCTCATTGATGATCGAGATCAGCCGCTGGGCAAGTCGTAACGCACTCCCATCCTGATCTAGGTCGACGACCAGCACTGCGAACTCGTCGCCTCCGAGCCGAGCCACGGTATCGGTTTCGCGTACCGCGGACGTCAGCCGATCAGCAACGGTCTGCAAGAGCTCGTCGCCTGCAGCGTGGCCAAGCGTGTCATTCACAAGCTTGAAGTTATCGAGGTCAAGCAACAGCAGCGCCATTCGCTCGCCCCGTTTGGCGCGCGCGGTGGCAAGCTGCATTCGTTCGGCGAGGAGATGGCGGTTGGGCAACGAGGTCAATGGATCGTGGCGCGCCATGTAGGCGGCCTTGCGGTCTGCTTTGCGCCGCTCCGTCACGTCGATGGCGGCGATCAACAGCGCGTCCTGACCTTCGTGGATGAGCGGTCGAACGTAGACTTCAACTTCGATTGAGCGTCCGTCACGGCGGTAATGCTTGAACAGCTGCGCTTCGTCGGTCGGTGTGATGTGCTGGATGCCGTGCTCGCGCGGCAGGACGAGTTCGCCCTTCTGGATGTCGCGCAATGACATCAGTGAGAAATCCTTGCGGGTATAGCCGTAGTGCGCCACAGCGGCGTTATTCACGGCAAGGATTGCGTACTTGTCTCGGCCGACCACGAACATCGGGAGCGGATTGTTTTCGAACAGGAGGCGAATGGAAGCTTCGCGCTGTTTCAATTCAGTGATGTCGATGCGGAGGCTGATAAGGCCGCCTTCACTTGTCCGGCATTCTTCGATGAGATAGCAGCGGCCATTGTCGAGCAACTGTTCGTGCGGCGCAGCCGGGGTGTTCAGATTCTTCAGGCGCTCCGCGAGCCAAGCTTGTTCACGGCCGAACGCCTGGGGATACATCTGGCGTTCGAGGCCTACGCGAACGGCGTCTTCCAAGCTTCCGCCAACGACAATCGTGTCGAGCGCGCGATGATAGATCTGGGCGTAACGTTCATTCCAAGCGACGTAGCGATTGTCAGCGTCGAGAATGACAATGCCTTCAGGGAGGATGTCGATTGCTTCCTTCAGGCGATTGTGCGCCTTCTCGAGCTCGGCCTTCTTAACGGATATCGCTTGCTCTTGGGCTTTCAGATGTTCGTTGAGTTGGTCGCGAAGCGCAATCTCTGCCGAAAGCCGCTCTCTCAGCCGAGCCTGGGTATCGATTACTTCCGCAAGCAACATCACGATAATGAAGACCGTGAGTATGCGGAGCTGCATTATCTGGATATCGGTCAGCCAAGCTTGGTTCGGAGCATCGGGTGCGTAGTGGAAGCCCGCCGCGGTTCCTGCGAGAAAGATTGCAGATATCACCAGGATTGCCGTTGAAGTGGCGTCCGGTCCAAGCCGATAAGCGATCATTACCAAGATCGGGAGTACGATAAACCCGAGCGTTGCTTGCGGAAGGACGACGACCACGAAAGTGGCGAGGGCGAGTGCGGTGAAAAGAGCATAGCTTTCCCATGCGGCGGCGGATGTGGAAGGCCGCACGTGTCGACTTTGGCAAAGACGAACGACGGCGGGGGTCACGGTGAGCAGACCAAGCAGGTCGGCGAAGAACCATGACCCAAAAGTGCTCCAACTCGGCGCGGCCAGCGTTAGGGACGCAATAAGGGCCGCGACTGTCGAGGACAGCAGCGCGCCGGTCACAGAAGCGATCGCAAAAGAACCCAAGAATCGGACGCTTCGGAAAGCGAATGGCTCCTTTTCCTGGAGTTTCAGCAACGCGAGGCCGGTATAGACTTCCAACGTGTTCGATGCGGCGAAGCCGATGTTGGCTGCTAGTCCGCGATGGGCGAGATAATTCGCCAGGACGTTGGCGAGGAAGCTTAGCGCAAGGATCTGGTGGCGACGCCACGGGCGCCGCGCGATGATGAGCGCCGCATAGGTAATTCCGTTGGCAGGCCAGAGGGTCGCTATACCGTCAGCATCTTTTGTGAATTCTGCCGATAAATACGCGACAGTGCCAAAGGCGACGGCAACGGCGAGTGCCTTTGCAAGTCCCTTCCGATCAGACGTGTAGACGCTTCTCCATGGCGACGACATGCCTAAAACTTTCATTTCCCTACAGGCGTCTTTGCGCCTGCGCATTCCATTCCTGATCGCAATGTTTCGGACAGAGTCAAAAGAGAAACGCGAGGCATTTCAGGGACTCCGCTCGTATTTCTGCGAATTCGGAATACGCTGAATGGCTTTCATTAATTTTAGGTCAAAAGTACTAGGGCATCCGCTCTGCTTTTGGAAATTTGGCGAAATATAAACGCATATTCACAATTTCGAGCGAATTGCACGGAATCGAAATGGAAACATTCGGATAAATGAGCGGGAATAAGCCCTCAATTTGCGTTCGTTGTAGCGACTCACAGCCCGTATCGACGGCTCAGCCGGCAAAACCGGGGGCGCAGCTATGTGCTGACGTCAGCTCGCACCTGCAAAATGGGAATTGGTGACACCTCGACGCAGAACGATTTCCCCCTGATCTGCCGTTAGTTAAGCAGGGCTGTTACAGCGCGCTGCGGCGAAGGCTGGTCACGTGAGGGGCACATCGGAATGGACGCACGATCTGCAGACAGCGCGCCGCCGCGTGCCGAGTCATCCGCAGCGCTGACGCCGGCGCAGGTGCGCCTCGTGCTCTTCGCGCTCGGCATGGGCGGATTCGCGATAGGCACGACAGAATTTGCAGCCATGAGCCTGCTGCCTTATTTCGCGGCCACCTTCGGCATCACCGAGCCGACGGCAGGTCACGCAATCAGCGCGTACGCTCTTGGCGTTGTCATCGGGGCGCCGGTTATCGCTGTGCTGGCCGCTCGGTGGTCTCGTCGACGCTTGCTGCTGGCGCTGATGGCCTGTTTCGCCGTTTTCAACGTCATGACGGCGCTTTCGCCAAGCTATGAGTGGATGGTTCTGTTCAGATTCATCAGCGGCCTGCCTCACGGCGCGTATTTCGGCGTCGCAATGCTCGTTGCTGCGTCGCTCGTGCCGCCCAATCAGCGGACGCAAGCGGCGTCGCGGGTGCTCATCGGATTGACGATCGCGACCATTGTGGGCGTGCCTGCTGCAACTTGGATGGGCCAGGCTTTCGGGTGGCGATTTGGGTTTGGCATCGTCGGCCTTCTGGCGTCGCTGACAGTATTTCTGGTTTGGAAATATGTGCCCGTTGATGCGCCGACGCCCGGCGCGAGCATGACACGGGAATTGGGCGCTCTGAAACGGCGTCAGGTTTGGCTTACGCTCGCAATCGGCGCCGTCGGTTTCGGCGGTATGTTCGCCGTCTATTCATACCTCGCTTCGACGCTGATGGACGTGACGCGAGTTGAGCCGTGGGTCGTGCCAATCGTGCTCATGGTTTTCGGCTTGGGCCTGACGGTCGGCACATACGTTAGTGCATGGCTCGCGGATCGGGCGTTGATGGCGACGGCTGGCGGACTTCTGCTGTGGAGTGCGTTCTGGTTGGCCGTCTTCCCTCTCGCGGTGACCAACATCTACGCTGTGACGATCGTCGTATTCATGATCGGTTGCGGCGGCTCGCTGGGCGTACCGCTGCAAACGCGGCTGATGGACGTCGCTGACGATGCACAGACGCTTGCCGCCTCGCTCAATCACAGCGCCTTCAATACGGCGAATGCGATCGGCCCGTGGCTCGGAGGGCTGGCGATCGCGCAGGGCTATGGATGGAGTTCGACGGGATACGTCGGCACGGCTCTGGCGATTGGAGGCATGGTATTTTGGGCGATCTCGATGGCGACCGACCCAAAACATGGGCGTAATGTCTCACATCACCCGCGGACAGCGGCGGGTGAATGATGAGACAGTGATGGGGAAGATGCAGCTCTCCGATTTGCTCGGAGAGCAGCTTCTCGTCAGTTCATGTGCCAGCCGTGGCTTACGATGATGCTTTCGCCTGTCATCGCATTGGTCTTGAACGCGGCAAGGAACAAGGCAACTTCGGCGATATCCGTGACCATCGTGAATTCTTTGTCGACGGTCTCGCCGAGCATCACTTCCTTGATGACGCGTTCTTCGGAGATGCCGAGTTCCTTCGCCTGCTCGGGGATCTGCTTGTCGACGAGCGGCGTGCGTACGAACCCCGGACAAATGACGTTGGCGCGGACGTTATGCTGTGCACCTTCCTTTGCCATTACGCGGCCGAGGCCGAGAATAGCGTGCTTCGCTGCGACATAGGCGGACTTCAACGGTGAGGCTTCGTGGCTATGCACGGAGCCCATGTAAATGAGCGCACCGGATTTCTGCTTGTACATGTACTTCACGCACGCCTTGGTCGTGAGAAATGCGCCATCGACGTGAATGGCCATGATCTTCTTCCAATCGGCGAACGGGAAGTCCTCGATCGGATGCACGATTTGAATGCCCGCGTTCGAGACCAGAATATCGACCGTGCCGAAGGTGGCAGCGGCCTTCTCTACGCCGGCATTCACTTGTTCCTCATTGGAGACGTCCATAGCGACGGCGATGGCATCTTTATCGCCACCGAGCTCCTTGGCCGCGGCCGTAGCGGCTTCGAGGTTCAGGTCGGCGATGACGACCCGGCCTCCGGCTTCGACGTAGCGTCTTGCAATCTGATGGCCAATGCCGCTTGCCGCGCCCGTGATCAGCGCGACCTTGCCGTCAAGTTTCATGAGGCGTCTCCTTATTTCTCATCGAGGTAGTCGTAGACGACCTTGCCGAGGCCTAGCGTCAAATCGGCAAGAATGTGGGTCGCGGAGATGATCTCGCGGACGGGAAGATCGGCTATCGGCGCAAGCGCGTGCGGACGAAGGTCGAGCGCTCCTGGTCCGGTCCAGGCGCCTTTGATCGTCACATCTTCGAGGCGATAATCGACAAGCTCGAGAATGCGCGGGCTGCCGTCGACGTGCGGGATGATCTTCAGCAGGTAGTTCGGCACGGCGAGCGATTTCGCCACGGCGGCGGGGTCGAGGGCCTTGTGCTTGAATCCCATCGTTCCCGTGGCGATGCGGACGCTGCCGTAGTCGAGGGTTCCAACGAGCGTATCGATGTCCGGTCCCAGCGTTGGTTTGGCGAACTTCTTCGGAAAACCCCAAAGTTCGCGGCCGCCGTAGATAGGAGGACCGTCGTTGAGGAACATGGCATGGGTGTAGCCGCCTTCCACGCCAATGAACTTGACAGGGATGACCTGACCGGACTCGGTATAGTCACCGAACCCGGTTGAGTTCGGCATGCGGATGAATTCGTATTTGACAATGGGGTCGTCGAACGTGAGCGGTTCGGGAACGACTTTCTCGAGGGCTTCGCGGTCGGTGCGATAGGTGATGATCAGGTATTCACGGTCGATGAAGCGATAGGGGCCAGGAGGGAACGCAGGACTTGTCAGAGGCATCGCAAAAGCGCGTTTCTTGACGTCCGCAATCTTCATGAGTTGGTCTCCGGCGATGAGGGGGATAGTTCCTTTGTGAGGTCGAGCACCATCAACCCGTCATCCGGCTTTTGCCGATTTATCCAGGAAGGGTGAGAGAGTGTGTGCTCGACGTCGTCGATACCCGCGCGCCAATGCTCGTTGACGGTGTAGCGAGAGAATTCATAGTCGTTCGACTGCGTGGAATAAACCGCGCGGCGATGAATGAGATGGACCACGGTGATCGCGGCGTTGCAGCTGTGGGTGGACAAGAGCTCCCAGTCAGAGGTCGATTTGATGTCGTCGGGGAGAACACCATCGAGACGCCGGACGGCGCGACGCAACGACTGAATGAGTTGCGAATAATCGGTGCCCATCCGTGTGCGGCTTGAATAACGGATCTCTTTCTCACGCGTGTGAACATCAAAGAGGTTCTCCGGCATCTTGCCCCGCGCGCTGAACAGATCCAATTGGAAGATGCACATGTCGGTGCGCGGGATGCTGCCGTCGAGCACGTATTGCAGCGGCGTGTTCGAGACGATTCCACCGTCCCAATAGAGCTTGCCGTCGATCTCCACCGGCGGAAAGCCTGGAGGCAGTGCGCCGCTCGCCATGATGTGTTCCGGCGTAATCGTCTCGGTGGCGCTGTCGAAATAGACTTGGTTGCCAGTCACGACTTCCACTGCGCCGACACTGAACCGCGTCTTTCCTGAGTTCAGAAGATCGAAGTCGACGAGTTCGAGTAGCGTCGCCTTCAGGGGAGTCGTGTCGTAGATGCTGATCGCCTGTGGCGTGCCGGGCGGCATCAGAAGTGCCGGCGGATAGCGAGGATCGAAGAAACCTGGAGCGCCGGTGGATGCCACAAGAGCTGCGCTCGTTTCGTTGAACAACTTGCGCGACGCGTTATCGGTCGCGAGTGGCGGGAGCAGCAGGTGACTCGAAACGCGATCCCAGAATTCGCGGAGACGCTTCACGCGCCGCTCGGGCGGATTGCCGGCAATCAGGGCCGAGTTGATGGCGCCGATCGATATCCCGGCGACCCACTCCGGTTCGAGCCCTTGAGCTGCGAGCGCCTCGTAGGCGCCGCCCTGATAAGCGCCGAGCGCTCCGCCGCCTTGGAGGACCAGAACCTTTTTTTCGCCGGAGGTGCCGTTGGATTGAGCCATTATGTCGATCTGCCGAGCTGGGGGACGCTAGGAGACAGCGAAAGTGCGCGAAGCACCTCGCGTTAGGCTCTGCTGCGATGCAGCAGAACGGCCCGAAAGGCAAGTGGGGGCGGCACCGAAATTTAGTTACGATGAAGAGAAGCTTACGACGCTCCTAGAAGCGTTCGAATGGCAATGGAATGAAAAGGATCTATGCATGGACCCAGCACGGCTCGCCGACATCTACCGGTCATATATCGATTGTCTGAACGCGCAGGAGTGGCAGGCGCTGAACCGGTTTGTTCGTGACGACGTACAGCATAATGGCCGCTTGCTGGGGGAGCGCGGCTATCGCGAGATGCTCGAGCAAAATTTTAGCGAAATTCCAGATCTCCGTTTCGAGATCGCGCTGCTGGTCTCGCAACCGCCGCTGATCGCGAGCCGTCTTGCATTCCACTGCACGCCGAAAGCGACGTTTCGCGGAGTGGCGGTGAATGGAAGACAGGTCTCGTTCACGGAAAACGTTTTCTACGAGTTTCGTGATGAAAAAATCGCGCGGGTCTGGTCGGTGATCGACAAGGCGGCCATCGAAGCGCAGATCGGTTAGTGGCCGCCGGCTCCAGCGGGGACGGCGCCGGGTTTTCGCATGAGGAGCGTGAACACCCCAGTCACAGCGAAGAGAACGGTGAGCACGATGAAGAGATCGGCGAACGAGAGCACGTTTGCCTGATTGCGCACGAGCATCGCGAGCTTCTTCAACGCCGCGGCATCGCCATCGGAATGCATCGCCATGCCGAAGTTTTGCTGCATCATAGCCAATTGTTCTTCGGCAGCTTGATGCCCCCAAGCGACCTGTTCGTGCAAGCGTGCGAGATGCAAGTCGAGTCGCTTATTGAGTAGCGTGTTGATGGCGGCCAGACCCACGGCGCCGCCGAGGTTGCGGGTGAGATTGAACAATCCCGACGCATTTTTCATCTGGTCGTGCGGCAACGTTCCCAACGACAGGTTGGTAATCGGCACCATGCACAACATGAGCGACGAGCCACGCAAAATCTGCGGCACCATCAGTTCCCAGAAGTCCCAATCGGGCGTGATGTAAGACGCGATATAGGTTCCGAGTGCAAAGCCGGCGAAGCCGATCAGCATCATGTATCGGGGATCGATCAGTGCTGAGAGCCGGCCGCTGACCGGCGCGGTCATGAACATCGCGACGCCGGTCACGAACATCGTCTGACCGATCATCAGGGAATCGTATCCGCGCACCTGCCCCAAATAAACGGGGTAGACGTAGGTCAACCCGTAGAGGCCGATGCCCATGGTGAAGCTGAAGGCTGAACCGAATGCGAAATTGCGATTCTTGAAGGCGCGAAGCTCGACGATCGGATCTTCAGCCGTCGCCGCGCGCCAGAAGAAGATCAGCGCGCCGAGAACCGTGAGCACGCCGAAGACTGCAATCGTCTGATCGTCGAACCAATCGTAGCGCGGCCCCTCTTCGAGAACGTATTCGAGTGAGCCTAGGAACATCGCCATCCCGATGAGGCCGACGAAATCGAAACGATCGAGGAGCGCGTAGTTCGGTTTGTCGAAATCAACGAGAAAGAAGACGGCGATGGCGACGAGAATACCCGGCACGACATTGATGAGGAATAACCAGTGCCAGGAATACGTGTCGGTGAGATAACCACCGACGGTCGGGCCGATCGTCGGCGCAAGGGTCGCGACAAGGCCGATGATCGGTGAGACGATGCTTTGCTTAGATCGCGGGAAAAGCGTAAAGGCCACGGCAAATACGCTCGGGATCATGCCGCCGCCGATGAAGCCCTGGATCGCACGATAAACGATCATCTCATTGATGTTGGTGGCAGTCGCGCACAGCGCGCTGGCCGCCGTGAAGCCCACGGCCGCACTGAAGAACAGGACCCGTGTCGAGAACACTCGCGCCAGAAAGCCCGAGAGCGGGATCATCACAACTTCGGCAATCAGATAGGACGTTTGAACCCAGGTGATCTCATCGGAACTCGCCGAAATGCCCGCCTGGATTTCCTTCAGAGAAGCCGAGACGATTTGAATGTCGAGGATCGCCATGAACATGCCGAAGACCATGGCGAGAAAGCCCGCCAGTTCGCGCGGCGTAACCCCGATCCAATCGAGTTTCTTCGGTTCGTCCGAATATGTGGTGGCTATCGTCATTGCCCACTCTCAGGCTCGTCAGAGGCCGTCCTAGTTCTGGGCGGTATTGTCCGGCTTAGATGCTGCGGCCGACCGCGTATCTACGCTGACCACAACGGACAGTCCCGGGCGCAGCTTGCCTTTTGCTTCGGATGCAGGGATCGCGATGCGCACGGGTACGCGCTGGACGATCTTGGTGAAGTTGCCCGTCGCGTTCTCCGGGGGGAGAAGTGAAAACTGCGAGCCGGACGCGGGAGAAACGCTTTCAACTGTGCCCTTCAGTGCCTCGCCGTTGAGCGCGTCTACCCAGACGGTCGCTTTCTGGCCCGCCGTGATCGGGGGAAGCTGCGTCTCTTTGTAGTTTGCATCGACAAACACCTTGTCGAGCGGCACCACGGCCATCAGACGTTTGCCTGGCGTGACGTAATCGCCGACTTGGACGCCACCGCGGTTACCGACGACGCCATCGAAAGGCGCATAGATCGTGGTGAAGGAAAGATCGCGCTTGGCTTGGTCGACGGCGACCTGGAGTTCCTTCGCTGTCTTTTCCGCCTGGATGCGCTGGGCATGGAGCAACGCTACGTTCGCGTCAGCGGATTGAATGCCGGCTTCGTTGGCTTTGACCTGTGCTGTGGCGGAGTCGCGCGCGGCGACCGCCGCATCAAGCGTAGACTTGGACGCGTAGTCTTTTGCCGTGAGAGCATTCGTGCGCTCAAAGTCGGCTTGCGTCTTGATGACGTTGGCCTTTGCTGCATCGAGTTGAGCGCGCGCTTGGCTGGCGGTCGCTTCCGCTGCACGGATTTGAGCTTCGAACGTCTGGATGACCGCCATTTGCGTCGCAAGCTTCGATTCAGCCTGCTCGAGCGCGAGGCGGTAATCGCCCTCGTCAAGATGAACGAGGACTTGCCCGGCTTTGACCGCTTGATTGTCGACCACGGGAACGTCGGTCACGATCGCTGAAACTTTGGGAGAGACTATCGACATATAGGCGCCGACGTAGGCGTCATCGGTCGAGATCATGAAGCGGCCGACGGTGAAGTAATCGTAGCCAAAGTAGACAGCGGCGAGGAGCGCCAGGATCCCGAGACCGATGAAGATCGGCTTGCGATGCGAGCGCGGCTTGGCGGTATCGGCGGGAGTCGTGGTTTCAGCGTTTCGCGCCCGCGCTTCGGCCTCGTCAGCCTTTGCCTGCGGTGCGCCGCGGGGCGTGGATACCGGTGAGATGCTGCTCACGCGCGCCGGTGCCGGCCCAGTATGGCTGTCGCTCGTCTCCTGCGGTGCCGATCCGGCTTCTTCCTGCGAACTCTTCAAAACGCTGTTCAAGTTATGTCTGCCCATCACGCCCGCCTCGCTTCATGGACGATTGAACGTTGTACTGAACCATTTGGTTCACTTTGCACTTGACATACAGGCTGGAACGGTAGAGATCAAGATGAAACTGAACCGTCTGGTTCGTTTTTTACGATGTTTGAATTGAACCGCGGGTTTCGATCGGGTAGGATGAGGTTATGGAAGGTTCACAGTTCACCGGCTCTGGCCCCAAGGATGAACGGCGCGGCGGTCGGCCTGCAGCAGGCACCGACCCCGCGAAGCGGCGTCAGATTCTCGACGGCGCGGGTAGGATCTTTTCCGAGCTAGGGTTCGATGCCACGAGCATGAGCGACGTGGCGCGTGCGGCGCAGGTCTCTAAGGCAACGCTGTACGTCTACTTTCAGGACAAGGAACATCTTTTCACGGCAATCTGCGCGGAGCATCGCGACCGGCATATCGCTGAAAAGATCGCGCTCCTCGATGTCGATCAGCCGCTTGAGGATGTCTTGTATCGTTTCGGAATCGAGATGCTCGAGACGATGGCGGCGCCTTTCGTGATTGCGGCGCATCGGATCGTCATCAGCGTGGCCGAACGAATGCCGGAAATCGGTTCGGAGTTCTATGAGGCGGGACCGGTCCGCGTGATCAATGCGGTGGCGAAGTATCTCGACCACCACGTTGCGGCAGGGCGCTTGAACATTCCCGACACCCGGCTGGCAGCTGCGCAATTGTGCGAGGTGATACAAGGCGGGTTGTGCAAAGCCCGCCTTTACGGCGTTATCGCCGGTGCTCCGCCGCGCGAGGATATCGAGAAGAACGTCAGCTCCGGCCTAGCGATGTTCCTCAAAGGCTACGCGGCCTAATTCGCGCGGAAGCGCCGCCTAGGGTTAGGCGACGCTTTCCTCCGCCATCGTCTTTTCTGCAAAATCGAGATCGCTCCACTCTGCCGGAACGCCGGAGAGCGCCCGCCAGTCTGGCAAGCTCGCGAGGGTCGGATCGATGTAGGTGTGGTGCCAAAGCTGGGTCGCGAGTACGGCAACGAGGCCCAACTCACCCGACTGACGCTGATAGCCCCACCAGGAAAGGTTCTTGTAATCGGCGCGCCATTTCGCGACCGCCTTGGCATCAAAGTATCCGGCCTTCTTGATCGACTCATCACTGAGAAGCTCGTCGACGTAGGGCAGACGCTGTTCGAGGAAGAACCCGTCGAGCGGGGCACGGAACATGCCTTTCGGACGCCAGGCGATGGATTTCGGTAGCCACTTCTCGGCCACGCGGCGGAGCAAGTATTTCTCGGTCAGGCCCTTGAGCTTCCACTTCGGATCGATGCCGGCGAGGAAGTCGAAGACGTTGTTGTCCAGGAACGGATAGCGCATCTCGACCGACTGGCTCATCGCGATGCGATCGCCCTTCAGGCTCAGGAGCTGGCCGGGAAGGTGGATCTTGCCGGCCCAGTAGACACCGCGGTTCACGGGATGCCATTTCGCGGCGCGGCCGGCGTCCGGATCGATCGCGAGATAGGGATCATGGCTGCTCAGGCCAGCCATCATGCCGGGGCTATAGAAGCGGAAGCGCGAGGCGCCAAGAAGGTCGTAGAAGCGCTGGAAGGCGTGCATGCCGCCCGATGATTCCACGCACTTATCGAGGTAGGCGATCGCTTCGTCGTTGCACCCGAGCCACCGATGGAAAAGCCGCTGCATCCGCGGCGGGAGCGCTCCGCCGGACGCCTTGCCCATCCATTCGATAATGCGGTCGAACTTGTACCATGGATAGCCCGCCAGCCATTCGTCGGAGCCTTCGCCGGTCAGCGCGACTTTGAAGCCTTTCTCGTGCACCTTGCCGGCAAGCATCATCAAGGCCGTGCACGAGGTATCCGTGACGGGCGCTTCTGTTGCGACGAGTAGGCGCTGATAGTTCGAAACGATTTCCTCTGACCCGCACGCGACGACGTAAGGATCGGCCGAGAGGTGCTTCGAGATGATCGACGCCTGCTCGGTCTCGTCCAGTTTCGGATCGCGGATCTTGACGGTGAACGTCGCGGGAGCCGCTCCAAGAATGTCTTTCGCCATGGCGACGACAGTGCTGGAATCGACGCCCCCGGAAAGATAAGAGGCCACCGGCACGTCGGCGCGCAGGCGACGCTTCACAGCGTCGTAGAGAACGGCTTCGAAGTCTTTGACGAGTTTTTCTTCGTCGGCAAAACGCGTCTCTTTCCCCATGTCGGGGAAATTCATCTGCCAGTAGGTGCGCTCATCGATGTGAGCGTCTTCGCCTACGCGGCCTCGCGATATTGTCAGGAAATGGCCTGGAGGCAGGATGTTGATGCCTTCAAAGCAGCTTGCGGGTCCGGGAACAGCAAGGAAGTTGAAGAGGGCATCGATGCCGCGGGGATCAGCTTTCGGTTCTACGAGGCCGGTCGCCAGAATGGTTTTGATCTCTGATCCGAAGACGAGCCAATCGGTGCCGAAGCGGGTGGTGCGCGTCCAGTAGAGCGGACAAATTCCGAACCGGTCTCGCGCCAGGATGAACTTCTGTTTGCGTTCGTCGAACAGGGCAACGGCGAACTGGCCGTTGAACTTCTCGAACATGTCTTCTCCGTACTGTTCCCACATGTGCGGAAACAGTTCGGTGTCGCAATGGGTCGTCAGTGTGTGGCCGAGGCCGCGAAGTTGCTGGCGCCAATCGTCGTGATCGAAAATCTCGCCGTTGAAGATAGCCGCGATCGACTTGTCTTCGTTGAAGACCGGCTGTTGACCGTCGGCGAGACCGACGATGCTCAAACGGCGCGCGGCAAATCCAAATCCAGGCCGCTGAAGGTATCCGTCTTCATCGGGACCCCGATGGAGCATCGCATCGGCGGCGCGCTTCAGGACCGAGAGAGGTACCGAACGACGGCCCTTGAGATCGATAATTCCGAAAATTCCACACATGGGGTTTCCAACGGTTCATCAGCTGAACGGCAGGCAATCTGCCGGTCAGAGATAGGTATCGCTTTCGGCGGCGTCCCACTCCGCCGGTTTTCTTTAGGGACGCGCTCGCCGGCACATCGTCAGGCACTGAGGGCAGTTGATTGCCGAGCCGGAACCTATATTGCCAGTCCGGCTCATAATGGTGGTTACCGCGAGCGACAAATACGCACGTTGCCGCCGCGGATTAGACCGAACAGCCTAAAGCCTCATAGCACATTGTTACTGGGCGGGAAGAACGCAAGGGTTGCATCCCAGGACGATAGCTCTGATCGAGCAAGATAATTTCCTCATTGGCGTTCAGTATCGAGGGGACTTATTCCCGACGTAAACGGCAGTTACCGCCTGTGAGCCTGTTACTCACCTCGGCGCCGCGACATGAACGCGAGACGCTCCAGCAGCTGAGCATCCTGCTCGTTCTTGATGAGTGCGCCGGCCAACGGCGGCACCAGTTTGCGAGGATCATTCTCCCGCACGAGCGCTGGATCGATGTCTTCGTGAAGAAGCAATTTCAACCAATCGAGAAGCTCGGAAGTGGATGGCTTTTTCTTCAGTCCTGGCACTTCGCGAAGTTCATAGAAGACGCGGAGCGCATCGCTCACGAGCCGATTTTTCAGGCCCGGAAAATGCACTTCGACGATCTGGCGCATCGTTTCGGTGTCGGGGAACTTGATGAAATGGAAAAAGCAGCGGCGCAGGAACGCGTCGGGCAGTTCCTTTTCGTTATTCGAAGTGATGATAACGACTGGTCGTGTCGTTGCCTTGATCGTCTCGCTCGTCTCGTAGACGAAGAACTCCATGCGGTCGAGTTCTTGCAGAAGATCGTTGGGAAACTCGATGTCGGCTTTGTCGATCTCGTCGATCAGCAGGACGCAGCGTTCCGGAGCAGCGAACGCGTCCCACAGTTTTCCGCGCTTGATGTAGTTGGCGATATTCTTGACGCGTTCGTCACCAAGCTGGCCGTCACGTAGCCGTGAGACGGCGTCGTACTCGTAAAGACCCTGCTGCGCCTTGGTCGTCGATTTGATATGCCACTCGATTAGGGGCGCGCCGAGTGCCTTTGCGACTTCTGCCGCAAGAACGGATTTGCCAGTTCCCGGCTCTCCTTTGATGAGGAGAGGCCGCTGTAGCTTTACAGCGGCGTTGACCGCGATCTTGAGATCGGGCGTCGCGACATAGGCGGAGGTACCTTCGAAATTCATGGTTCGTCACTAAACTCCGAGGGCTTGTCCTCGCAAGGTGACCGAAGAGCACTCCCACACAATCAAGACTGGGACCGCTCATTGCGATCCTTGCCCTGATAATATGTTAGAAGCTTGATTTATCTCGGTAAAAATCGCAGCCCTAAAATTTATGATAGCGACGGGCCGAGCTTGACTCGGAGGGCATCGCACATAGATAAGGGGCGGCCGAACGAGGCCGACTCACAGTAGAGCTTTTTTCGGCGGAGGAAGATCGGCTCGAGCGAACGCAGCCTCTGGAGAGGCGGACGATGAGCAAGGCAACCGGCACGAAGGCTGCGAAGTCCAAAACGGTCTCCAGGAAGACCGCGACGAAAGCCAGTGGCGCGGGCAAAAGTGCGGTATCGCGCACAGTCATCGCTAAGCCAGCAAAGGCAAAAAAGCTCGCAGCTGCGAAAATTAAGGTGGCAAAGGCTGCCGCAAAGAGTACGCCAAAAAAAGGCCCGACGGGGAAGGGCGCTCAGGCCGTTAGCAGGTCTATCGCGGAGCCGCCGAGTGAGGTGAAAGCTCCGGCGCGAACATTAGCGGTCGCCAAGTCGACGGCTTCGAAAAAGTCAGAGGGTACGAACAAGAAGATGGCTGCCCGCGTAAAGATTGCAGATATCGTTCTTCCGCCAGGCTACAAGCCTTCGGAAAGCGAGCCGTTCATGAATGACATGCACAAGGCCTACTTTCGAAAGCGCCTGCTCGACTGGAAGGATGAGATTCTCCGTCAAACGCGCGAGACCCTCGCGATTCTTCACGAGGATTCCACGCAGCACGCCGATCTCGCCGATCGCGCGACGTCTGAAACGGACCGGGCGACGGAGCTCAGAACGCGCGACCGGCAGCGTAAGCTCATTGCGAAGATCGATGCGGCGCTGGGCCGGATCGAAGATGGCTCGTACGGATACTGTGAAGATACCGGCGAGCCGATCGGGTTGAAGCGTCTCGATGCTCGGCCGATCGCCACCTTGTCGGTTGAAGCCCAGGAACGCCACGAACGGCGCGAAAAGGTCTATCGCGAAGAGTAGGTGCGTTAGCGCGCGCTCCTGCAGCGTGAGGGGTGTCGTTTCGACACGGCGGTTCACCACCTCTTAAGGGATTTGCCGGACACTTTCACATCCGCGATTGCGGGGAGTGGTGTCCGTGACTGTGCATGCAAAATATTTTATCGCGCTTCTGGCATTAGGCGCGAGCGTGCCGGCGAAAGCTGGCGAACTCGACCTTTCGCCATTTCGTGCCGGCGATATGGAACAAGGGTCATTGTCGCGCGCTTCGCGTACGCCTCCGCCCCGCCAGGTGGCGACGGGTTCTCAAATGCAGACCGCGCATGCGTCCAGCGCGGTTAGCGATTTCAATCTGAAAAAAATATCGATGGCCGACTTCGGCGACGTCGAGCCAGAGAAATAATTCATTTCGTTGCAAGGTTACGGCGCAGGCTCGTTTGCGCGGCTGAAGATCGGCGCACGTCGGATTGCAGCGGGCTCCGCCTCGGAATTTGGTACGACCGCACGAGCCGGCGGGCCTTGAATGCCTGTCTCGACGACGACGTCAACCGGACCGCCGGTCAACAGAAGATGCTCAACGTTATCGCGGCGAATCAAGATCAGCTTACGCCGGCCGTCGATGTTGGCGTGATCCACGACTTCCAGCCGACGATCGCCCTTTGGCCGAAAGAGCAGCGCGCTCGGCGACGTACCCGTTAGATACGAGCGCAGGAAGATTGTGCCGCCAACGCTTAGGACGGCGAAGACGATCAGCAGGAACGTCCAAAAGAAATAGCTTTGCATTTTTTGACTGCCTCGCTGGCTGATCGGTGCGGATA
>NZ_RXIZ01000001.1:0-23721 GCF_003987855.1 Hyphomicrobium sp. | reverse complement strand
TCAGCTAGATTCTCGGCCCATGAAGGATCGCGAGGCGTTGAGGATCGATGCCGCCCCGATCGATCCGCTGAACTCAGCGGAAGGGTTCGGTGGTGTGCTCCCTCTGATCATTGTCGCGGCTGCGGGAGGCGCAGTCCTGTTCGGACTGCTGGCGAGCGGTTCGGGCGAGCCCCTGCTTTTGACCGTGATCGCCCTTCTGGCGATGCTGGGCACCTTCATGCTGTTCGCCATTGCGGCGGGACATCTCCGGTTCGGCGCCCGCGTCGTCCCGGGAGACATTTTGAAAGCTGCCGTGGATGCTGACGATGAGCCCAGGATCATCTCGGATGTCGACGGCACGGTTCTTTATGCGAACAGTGCCGTGGAGCGTTTGCTCGGACGGAACGAGGCCGGCCCGTTCTCGGCGCTCGAAGCGGCGCTCACCGGCGATGGTGAGGGCACCCAAGCGCTTTTCCGTCTGACGCGGGCAGCGGAGCGCGGTGAAGCGCGCCGTGAGGACGTGCGGCTGCGGCTTCACTCCGGCCGGCGAGAATCCTGGGCGCGCATCAGCGTGCGCCCGTTCGGGCTGGCGGAGGGTGTCGCGGACGTGGCATCGCGCGGCGACCGCCTGGCCTCGTGGAGAATTACCGACGTCACGGCTGAGAAGAGCCAGGAGGCGCAGCAGATCAGCAAACTCGAGTCTGCTCTGGGTGCGTTCGATTTCATGCCGGCCGGCTTCATGTGGGTGTCCGCCGACGGCGCGATAGAGCACGTCAATGCAGCGTTCGAGCAATGGCTTGGCTATCCTGCCGGCGGCCTGCGCGTGCGGTCACTTGGGCTTGCTGAACTCGCGGGTGTCGAAGGCCTTCGCCTGCTCAAGCACATGGCGACTATTCCCGAAGACGATCAGCGCATCATAGACTTGGATCTCACGCGCCAGGACGGCCGCATCGTCGCGTTGACGCTTTTAGTCGAGCCGGTCGGAGGGCATGCGGAGCAGGGGTTCACCGTCACCGCGATCAACCGGCAGACGACTGGTCTCGTCGACCGTAGCCAGCAGGACGTGCGCAGCTCGCAATTCTTCCAATCAGCGCCGTTCGGTATTGCTGCGCTCGATGGTGAAGGCCGGATTGCTTACTGCAACACTGCGTTCATGCGCATGATGCTCGACGGCAAGCCAGCGCAGGATGTTCTTGCTGCGGAAGCGCTGTCGCGGACGGCGGAACCCGAGGAGCAGGTGCGTATCGCGACCAGCCTCGCGGACGCGCTCGCCGGTCGTGGCAATATTCAGCCGATTGAAATCACGGCAGGCGAAAACAAGCAGTTTACTCGCCGCATCTACATGTCGCCGCTAGCAGCGGTGCAAGGCGGCGCGGCCGCTGCCCTCTACGTCGTCGACGCCACGGAGCAGAAGGCGCTCGAGGGACGCGTCGCGCAAGCGCAGAAGATGGAAGCGGTCGGCAATCTCGCTGGCGGCATCGCGCATGACTTCAACAACGTGCTGACGGCGATCATCGGCTTCTCCGATCTTCTCCTGCAGACGCATCGGCCGAGCGATCCCGCCTATCGCGACATCAAGAATATCCAGTCGGCGGCGAACAGGGCCGCGGGTCTTGTGAAGGGTCTGCTCGGATTCTCGCGCAAGCAGACGCAGCAGGTGTCCGTCTTCAATCTCGGCGATCTGACGTCAGACATGTTGCCGGTCCTGAAGACCCAGTGCGGCGAGAAGATCGAGCTCAAGATCCATGCGGAGCGCGATCTTTGGTACGTCAAGGCGGACAGCGATCAGCTTTATCAGGTCATCCTCAATCTCGTCCGCAACGCGCGCGACGCCATGCCGAACGGCGGCAAGATGACTATCCGGACGCGCAACATTACAGAGCGCGAAAGCCAGAAGATGCGTGATGTCGTCGGCTTCACGCCTGGCGAGTACGTCTTAGTGGAAGTCGCCGATACCGGAACGGGCATGAGTCCGGACGTGATGGCTAAGATCTTCGAGCCGTTCTTTACGACGAAAGGCGTCGGCAAGGGCACGGGACTGGGCCTCGCCTCGGTCTACGGCATCGTCAAGCAATCGGGAGGCTTCATCCAGCCCGAGAGCGAAATCGGCAAGGGCACGACGTTCAAGATCTTTCTGCCGCGCCACTTCGTGGAAGAAGGCGCGACGATCGACACCTCGCTTCCGCAATCGATCGCCACGGCGAAAAGGGAATTGAAGGCGACCGATCTCACGGGCACCGGCCGCGTGCTACTCGTGGAAGACGAGGTCGAGGTCCGCCAGTTTGCGGTGCGGGCGTTGAAGCGGCAGGGCTATCAGGTGCTCGAAGCGGAGGATGGGGTCGAGGCACTGGAAATCATGGCCGAGAACGAAGGCTGCATCGACATCGTCGTATCGGACGTGGTCATGCCGGAGATGGACGGCCCCGCCCTCTTCAAGGAGCTACGCAAGCGCAATCCATCGCTAAAGGTGATCTTCGTCTCCGGTTATCCGAATGAAGCCTTTCGCGAGTCGATGGGCTCGGATGACTTCGCGTTCCTGCCGAAGCCGTTCTCGCTGCCGCAGCTGGCGGCGAAGGTGAAGGAAGAACTGGCGAAGTAGGCTAAATTCGAGTGGCGCATCACGGCGCAACTCCTGGGAGACCGCCGTGATGCGCAACGGACGAATTAGACCTCGCCCTTGAGGCCTTTCTCGAAATACTTGTGAATGATCTTGTCCTGGTTCTCGAGCAGCCAGTCGATGGAGGGCTCGAAGTGCATGGCCTTATGGATGGCCTGCGCCGTGGCCTTGCGGTGGATGTCGAACAGAATCTTATGGTCGAGCTTATCGATGGTCGAGACGACGGGATTGAGCCAGACCGAAACGATAATGCCGAGGTCATCGACCTTATCTTTCGGCAGATCTCCGGCGCGAACGGCGTCGAGGACGCCCATCGCTGTCGCGTACTGGACCGTTCCCATCAGAATGTTCGTGTAGCGTTCGTTCTCGACGGTGACCTTACTGACGCAGATCGTCGGCGGGCGCACCATCACGTCGGTGTTCAGCAGCGACAGCACTCGGCTGTGGCCTTTGACCTGATCGCCGAGGAGCGTGGCGAACGCTGTGCCGAATGGGCCGTCCATCTCGCCGATTGCAACTTCCGGCTCAGCGGCTGTTCCTGGGGGTCCGCCAGCGACCAGGGCTTCGCCGACGCGTATGCCGAAACGCCCGGAGGGGCGCGATGGAATGCTCATGTCTCTTCACCTTGTGCACGGTTGTCATCTGGGCGCCGGTTCCGACGCACGAAGGTGGGATAAACCAGAGACACCGGAGACGCGCCATAAGTTCTGGTTATGGCGCGTCTCACGGTCGCGAGATGATCGAAGGGGGGGCCGATCTCTCGCAAATTTACTTGCAAGGCACTTCGATGAGACCGTCGGCTGCAGCGGAATACCGGCGGCAAACTCCGGACGTGTCCGTGCCTGCAGCCTTCGCCGACGCCGAAGTTTGGTCAGCGGATGCCGTTTTCGTCAGGGAGCCGGTGGTCACGGCTTTGGTATCACTCTGGGACGAGGTATTGTTGGCCTGCAGCATGTCCGCCTTCGGGGCGGCAGTGCTCACAGGAGTGTCCGCTTTCGCGGTGGCCTGCTTGGCTGCGACCGCTTTCCGTCTTTCCATGGCGAGCAAGCGAGCGCGTTTTGCAGCGGCAGCTTCCGCGGCGGCTTCGGCGGCGCGCTGGGCTCGAATGGTCTGCATCCGGCGCTCCCGCTGCAATTCGAGTGCCTCCTCATACTGGAGACGATCCTTATCGCAGTGCGGTTGGGCGGGCTGGCGACCCTGATTGCGAAAAAACGGGCTGGCGTAGAAGGTTCCCGAGCCGTGTGCTTCGGCATTCGAAGCGAAGGCACCGGCAGCGACCAGTACGGCGACGAGAGTTGTGATCTTGAGCACGTATGCCTCCATTGCTTGGCTTTGAGGAGAGGATGCCGGACACGGGCGCGGAACGCTGTATCGCCGGTAACAGGTGTATGATCGGTGCCGAAAGTTTTCGCGGCCCTCCCGGTTTGCCGGTGGGCCGCGAGATCATCGAAGGAGGCTCGTTGTTTTATTGGCAGGGGGTATCGATCACGCTGTCGGTTGCGGCCGAATATCTGCGGCACGTTTGACCAGCGGCTACGGTTTCAGCCGGCGTTGTCGATGAGGTCTCGATCTTATCCGGGCCGCTCTTTTCGATCGTTGTAGTCTGGCCTGCGGCAGTCGTAGTGGTTGCCGGCGTATCGGCCGTCGACGGCAGGCGATCAGCTTTCTTAAGAGTCGGCGTATCGGCGGTGGCAGCCGGCTGCTGAGCCGCTTCCGCGGCCGCAATCTGAGCGGCCTTCTGTTGCTGAAGAGCGATCTGGCGAGCGCGTTCGCGCTTCGCAGCTGCGGCTGCGTAAGCCCTCTGACGCTCACGTTCACGAGCCGCCATCATCTGCCGCTCGCGCATTCTTTCATAAGCTTCCTGGCGGCGGCGCTCTTCTGCGGCGTGGGCGAGCATGCCAGCGGCGGCCATACCACCGAAGAAAAGACCCATCCCGCGGACGCCCGCCTGGGCGGATGAGGTAAAGGAACTGGTGACGACTGCGATTGAGATCAGGACTGCGAGAAACTTGGACATGAGAGCCTCCTCCGGCTTGACATGCCGTTAGATAGCTTCCGAGCCGAACGACCGCTGTCCCCCGGGTTACAGGTGTCCGTGGAGGTATTTGGCTTTCTGTTGGCGCGCCTTTACGCCTTTACGCCGTGACTGAGGTCGCCGGCGAGGCCACGCTACCGTTCCACTTCTTCAGAAAGGCGGCAAACTCCGAAATCCCAACCGGTCGCGAGATCAGGTAACCCTGAACGTATTGGACGAGACCGGTCGCCCTCAACAGTTCCAGCCGCGGTTCTGAATCAATGCCTTCGACGATGACCGTGGTTCCGGATGCATGCACGAGATGCAGGACCTGTTCAAACATGCGGCCCAGGACGCTATCGGGTGCGGACATGGCAAAGGAGCGATCGAGCTTTACGCCGTCGGCCGCAAGCGTGGCCACGCGTTCGATACTCGAATAGCCTGTCCCGAAGTCGTCGATGTAGGTCTTGATCCCCCGTTGCCGCAATTCACCTATGGTGAGTTGGGCTTGGTCGTAGTCGATGTCCTCGTCTTCCACGAGTTCGATTGCAACGTTCAAATTGCTTGCGGAACGATGCAGATTGCCGAACGTCGCGAGCATCGTCGCGGTGTTAAAATCGCTTGCGAAGACGTTGAAGTTTACCGTCAGAGGGGCAGTCGGCACTTCTTTCATAAGTTCTTCTTGTGCGCGCGCGGCGACGAGTTCGGTAAACTCCAGTGTGCGCCGCAGGTGTCTGACGAGGTCCAGGAATCGAACAGGGCTCACTACGCTGCCGTCGAGATCGCGCCATCGTGCCAGGACTTCGCAACCGCTGATCCGCCCACTGCGCAATTCAACAATGGGTTGATAAGCGAGCACGAGCGAGCGCTCATCAAGATTGCGCGCGAAACGCGCTTCGAACGACCAATACCGTGTCAACCACTGAACGAATGCATAAGCGCCCAGCCAAGCGAATAGTGTCGCGACGACGGTGAATAGGAGGATCGAAGGAATCCGGGTGTTAGCCCACGATGAGAAGCTGCTCTCGGACGCTATGCAGTAGATTTTTCGCGAGCCGCACGACACTAAGGTTACGTTCGAGGAAATTCCAAGCCGATCTGCCGTGGCTGTCAGGCGTCCGTATAGCCCCGATCCTCCGGTCAAGGGCCAAATTTTGCCGTCGCTGCCGCGGACCACGAGCTGGCTGTTGGGCGCGTCTTCGCCGGCGGCGACGAGAGAGTACGGCGGAATGACGACGCCGAATTCTCCAAGCATCGCGATCGTGCCCGATACACCGCCCATTCCGAGGAATTGCAGATCGCGATTGACCCAGAGATGCGGCTCCTCACCCTCGCCGCGGACCTCTGGCGGTCCTAGGGGTGGAGCGGCGGAATACGAGGCCTGATTGGTTCCGCACTTTGGAATGCCTTGCGGCGCGTAGAAGAAGACGTTCAGTCCATCCGGACGATACGCCACGATCTGCATCTGGCGCAGGAAGTCTTCAGAGCAGGGTGGGCTGGTCGCATCCTTATGAAGGCTCTGTAGAGCCGAGATCGCAAATTCATGCAGTTGTGTGACGTGTGCGAGCGCGGCCCGGTTCTGCCGGTCCAAATCTCCGGCGATATCCCATAACGCCAGTTTGTAGCCGGCTACCAGCAGGAGCAGAAAGGCTACGGCCCACGCGGCGCCTAAGACCTTCCTCGAATGTCGGCCGTCGATGAATAATTTCGCAAGAATGGGCAATTCGATTTCTCATCCAAAAAATTGATGCGTATTCGGATGAAGAGTCGTCGGCAACGCCAAATTAACCTTCTCACCAACGTCGGAATGGCGCACGAGAACAAAACGTGATTGACAGATTAAGAACAAATCAAGTACATTATCCATCAATTGCTGGCGTGCACCGCTTGCCATAAGGGATTAGAGGGCGAAGACATGGAACGGCCGGACTTGACTGTGCTTGAAGGGGGCAAGATGGACAAGAAGCAGGCGCTGGAGCAGGCGCTCGCGCAGATCGACAAGACCTTTGGTAAGGGGTCGATCATGCGCCTGGGTGCTAACGAAAAGCTGGATATAGAGGCGATTTCGACTGGCTCTCTCGGGCTCGATATCGCGCTGGGCATCGGCGGTTTGCCGAAGGGACGCATCATCGAAATTTATGGTCCCGAATCTTCGGGCAAGACGACTTTGGCTCTACAAGTCGTGGCGGAGGCCCAGAAGAAGGGCGGCATCTGCGGCTTCGTCGATGCCGAGCACGCTATCGATCCGGGCTATGCAAAGAAGCTCGGCGTCAAAGTCGAGGATCTGCTGATTTCGCAGCCTGACACGGGCGAGCAGGCCCTCGAGATCGCCGATACCCTCGTGCGCTCGGGAGCTATCGACGTGCTTGTGATCGATTCCGTAGCTGCCCTCACTCCCAAGGCCGAGCTCGAAGGCGAGATGGGCGACAGCCTACCTGGTCTTCAGGCACGCCTTATGAGTCAGGCGTTGCGGAAGCTTACCGGTTCGATCTCGAAGTCGAACACGATGGTCATCTTCATCAATCAAATCCGCATGAAGATCGGCATCATGTTCGGTAATCCGGAGACGACCACCGGCGGCAATGCGCTCAAGTTCTACGCCTCGGTCCGTCTTGATATTCGCCGGATCGGGCAGATCAAGGAGCGGGAAGAGTCGGTCGGCAATCAGACGCGCGTCAAGGTCGTCAAAAACAAGGTGGCGCCGCCGTTCAAGCAGGTCGAATTCGACATCATGTACGGCGAGGGCATTTCGAAGGTCGGCGAGCTAATCGATCTTGGGGTGAAGGCCGGCCTCGTCGAGAAGTCCGGGGCGTGGTTATCCTACAACGGCGACCGGATCGGCCAAGGCCGGGAGAACGCGAAGGCCTATCTGAAGGAGAACCCGCGGGTGGCGGCCGAACTCGAACGGGCCATTCGGGCGAACGCCGGTTTGATCGTTGAGAAGATGCTCGCCAACCCGGAATCCGGAGAGGATGACGGCGAGGAACCCGACGAGGACGGGGTGCTCCCGGACGAATCGGGCAAGAAGGTCGCGAAGGCGAAGCGATAGGTTTCTGTTAAGAGCCACGTTTCTGGACACATCCAGAGGCCGCCGCTACAACGGCGGCCTTAAGCCGTTTCGGGGCGTCTCCCGAAGCATGTTTCTCTCAGGACAGGCACGAAGCACCACATGGCTGGCGTCAGCGAAATCCGCGCATCGTTTCTAGATTTCTTCGGAAAGAACGGTCACGAGATTGTGCCCTCCTCACCACTCGTGCCGCGCAATGATCCGACACTGATGTTCACGAACGCCGGCATGGTGCAGTTCAAGAACGTCTTCACCGGCCAGGAAACACGCGCGGTGCCGCGTGCGGCGTCGTCACAGAAATGCGTTCGCGCAGGGGGCAAACACAACGACCTCGACAATGTCGGTTACACGGCGCGCCACCACACCTTTTTCGAAATGCTCGGCAACTTCTCGTTCGGAGACTATTTCAAAGAGCGTGCGATCGAGCTTGCCTGGAACCTCCTGACGAAAGACTTCGGGCTCGACAAGGAGAGGCTGCTCGTCACCATTTATCACACCGACGATGAAGCCTACGGCATCTGGAAGAAGATCTCGGGTTTTCCCGACAGCAAGATCATCCGTATCGCGACAAGCGACAACTTCTGGCAGATGGGCGATACGGGTCCTTGCGGTCCGTGTTCTGAAATCTTTTTCGATCACGGTGACAAGATCCCCGGTGGCCCTCCCGGTTCGCCAGACGCCGATGGAGACCGCTTCATCGAGATCTGGAACCTCGTTTTCATGCAGTTCGAGCAGATCGCGCCTGGCAATCGGGTCGATCTTCCACGTCCTTCGATCGACACGGGCATGGGACTTGAGCGCATCGCGGCGGTTCTGCAGGGCAAGCACGACAACTATGACATCGATCTGTTCCGCCATCTCATTCAGGCCATTCGCCAGGAAGCGGTGAAGGCCGGTGCGAAAGAGAACAAGACTTCGGAGGATTTCGACCATGTGGCGCGTCGGGTCATCGCCGATCATCTGCGTTCCACCAGTTTCCTGATTGCGGACGGCGTGCTGCCGTCGAACGAAGGCCGTGGCTACGTGCTTCGTCGCATCATGCGGCGTGCAATGCGCTATGCGCACCAAATGGGCTGCACCGATCCTTTGATGTACCTGCTCGTGCCGGCGCTTGTGCGCGAGATGGGTGACGCTTACCCCGAACTCGTGCGCGCGCAGCCGCTCATCACCGAGACGTTGAAGCTCGAGGAGACCAAGTTCAAGCGCACGCTCGATAACGGGTTGAAGCTTCTCGGCGAAACTTCGGCGAACCTCAAAAAGGGCGCGGTGTTCTCCGGCGATGTCGCGTTCAAGCTTTACGACACGTACGGGTTTCCGCTCGATCTTACCGAAGACGCCTTGAAGCCGCGCGGCATCACCGTCGATACCACAGCCTTCGACGCGGCGATGAAGAAGCAGAAGGATGCCGCGAAGGCCGCTTGGAAGGGCTCGGGCGAAGCTGCCACGGAAGGCTTGTGGTTCGAGATCAAGGAAAAGACCGGCGCGAGCGAGTTCCTCGGCTACGATACCGAGACTGCGGAAGGTATCGTCGCGGCCGTCATATCCGGAGGCAAGGAAGCGGGAGAGCTGAAGCCCGGCGAGGAAGGCGCGCTCATCTTCAATCAGACGCCTTTCTACGGAGAGAGCGGCGGCCAGGTCGGCGATCAAGGCGTGGTGAAAGGGCCTAAGGGCGCGCTTTTCCGGGTGAGCGATACGCAGAAGAAGCTCGGCGATCTTTTCGTTCATTTCGGCAAGGTCGAGTCCGGCTCGTTCAAGGCGGGCGATGCGGTGGAACTCGAAGTCGATCACGCGCGGCGCTCGGCAACCCGTGCCAATCACTCGGCAACGCATCTTCTGCACGAGGCGCTCCGGCAAGTTCTTGGCACGCATGTGGCTCAGAAAGGCTCGCTCGTATCGCCTGATCGTCTGCGCTTCGACTTTTCGCATACAAAGCCGATGTCGCTCGACGAGATCCGGCAAGTGGAAGACATCGCAAATGCGGTGCTGCTTGAGAACACGCCGGTGGTCACGCGGCTGATGGCGCTCGAGGATGCCCGCGCAACGGGCGCCATGGCGCTGTTCGGGGAGAAGTACGGTGATGAGGTTCGCGTCGTATCCATGGGCTCAACGCGTCCTGGTGCCAACAAAGCCTGGTCGGTCGAGCTGTGCGGCGGCACGCACGTCTCGCGTACCGGCGACATCGGTCTTATTCGCGTCGTAGCGGAAAGTGGAAGTTCGGCAGGCGTTCGCCGCCTCGAGGCGCTGACAGGCGAGGGCGCGCGAGCCTATCTCGACGAGCAGGATGCACGCGTGAAGGAAGCGGCGAGCGTGCTCAAGACAAGGCCCGAGGACCTCGTCGAACGGCTCAAGGCGCTCGTCGAGGAGCGCCGGGCACTGGAAAAGCAGCTCGCGGATGCCAAGCGTCAGCTCGCGCTCGGCGGTGGAGCGTCCGCCGGCACTGCGGCCAATGGTGAAGCGATCCGCAGCATCGGCAACGTGAAACTTCTAGCGCGCACGGTGCAGGGGTTGAACCCGAAGGATCTGCGCGGCTTGATCGACGACGGCAAGAAGCAGGTCGGTTCGGGCATCGTCGCGGTGGTCGGGGTAACCGAGGACGGAAAGGCGGGCTTGGCGGTCGGCGTGACGGACGATCTCATCAAGACGTGGAGCGCTGTCGACCTCGTCAAGGCCGGGGCCGAGGCGCTGGGCGGCAAGGGAGGTGGCGGGCGTCCCGATATGGCTCAGGCAGGTGGACCCGACGGCGCGAAAGCGGGCGATGCACTGAAAGCGATCGAGGCGCGGCTGGCGAGCTAAGGCATCGGAAGGGACGGTCTCGACCGATCCGCGTGCTGCATCGCAACAGCGTTTTTCCGTTACGTTGCGGGCATTTCACTTATGGAGGTTGGGAAAACTCGGTATACAGGCGCCGCATCCGCCCCACTTGAGGAATTTGTCAATGCCCTCCTTGCGTTCGCTGAGTTTCGCTGCCCTGGTTATCGCCGCTTCGCCGGCGTTTGCCGATGATGCGGTCGTCAAGCTGCCCACGACACCAATGCCGTCGGCTGGCCCGACGATGGCAGCCGCGCAGGAATTCTGTGGTGATGCATCCGGTAAGGCTGAGGATCTGATCGCCCGCTATTCGACGAAGACCGGTCTGCAGAAGGTCTATGAGAGCGATAAATACTTGGCCTACTCGGACGACCCGAAGAACGCCACCGTGATGTACACGTTCACGACGAAGAAGAACCCTGCTTATCCCGCGGCCGTCTGCCGGAAAGTTGTTCGTAAGGGCGACATCCTGACGATTGCGATGAAGGTTGTGTGCGACGGCGAGAAGGTTGCCTGCGCGAGCCTCGAAAACGATTTCAATGTGATGAATGCGCAGATGCAGGCGCAGGTCGACCAGCAGATCTCACAACAACAGAAGAAGTAGTCAGCTGTCCGCGAGCCCGCCGCGATTTCCAAATGGCAGCGCTCGCGTCCAAGCGTCAGAACGCCTCCCAGCCGGCTTTGGCGGGCTTGTTCGTGGTCGCCGTGTGCAACTTGCGCAGGGCGTTCACCTGTTGACTGGCGAGTTCCCCCACAGCCTCTGGCCCACCGTCGATATTGAACAAGCTGACGAGGCCGGAAAGCGTCTCGGCTTCGCCTGCGAGGGTTTTGCCAGCTGCGTTGGTCTCTTCGGCCATGGTTGCGTTTTGCTGAGTGCTCTGGTCCATTTGTGCGATTGCTTGGTTCACCTGCTCGATGGCGCTTGCCTGGGCCGTCGCTCCAGCTGCAATTTTTGCAGTTTCAGAGTTGATCTCGCCGATATGTAGCAAAATCCTGTCGAGGGATTTTCCGGTCTCGCCGACGAGAGAAACGCCCTCGGCGACTTGTGTTCCTGACGACAGTATGAGGCTCTTGATTTCTTTTGCGGCTTCGGCAGAGCGTTGAGCCAGAGCGCGAACCTCGGAAGCAACGACTGCAAAACCGCGACCAGCATCGCCGGCGCGGGCCGCTTCAACGCCGGCGTTCAGGGCCAAGAGGTTTGTTTGGAAGGCGATCTCGTCAATGACGCCGATAATCTGGCTGATTTGATGAGACGACTTCTCAATATCTCCCATAGCGCTGATCGTCTTATTTACGACTTCGCTGCTCTTCACGGCATCGCTCTTGGCAGCTTCGACCACCGCACGCGCATGCGCCGCGCCCTTGGCGGCAGTTAGTACGGTATCGGTGATGTTAGCGAGCGCGGCGGCGCTTTCCTCGAGTGCCGCGGCCTGCGTCTCGGTGCGACGGGCGAGTTCGTCGGCTGCGTCGGCAATTTCCTTCGTTCCGAATGAAATTGACTGCGTGTGCCCGGAGACTTCCCGCATGACATTTTCAAGCTCGCCCATCGCCGTATTAAAGTCATCCTTGAGCTTCTCGTAAGCTTCGGGGATCTCCTGGGTAATTCGATAAGAAAGATTCTTTTGGGCAAGCATGGCGAGCGCAGCTCCAATCGAGCTGCTCACGATGTGCCGCTCTTTCTCGATCACCTCCTGCTCGGCCCGGCGTCGTGCGGCATGATTGGCGAGTTCCAGCTCGCGGGCTTGGTCTTCTGCCTGTGACGCAGCGGCGCGCTGGGCCAGTTCGCGTTCGAGCCGTTCCTTTTCCTGGGTCGCCGCTTCCTGCTGCAGCCGTACGTTCTGCAGACCGGCGTCACGGAACACTCGGAGCGCCTGCACCATCTTGCCGACTTCATCATCACGGGCTGGCGGTATGACGACGTCGTTCTTTCCGGCGGAAAGCTTCGTCATCGCTTCTGTAACTTCGGCGAGGGGCCGAAGAATGCTTACGATCGCGATAAACATTGCCAACGCCGACACCATAAGGCCAACGAGTATGCTCGCAACCGAAACCCATTCCGCAGTATCGATGAAAGCCGTGCTCGACTCACTCGCCTGTTTATTGGCAGCGGCGATTTTGTCGCCCACAAGCTCCATCGATCTTTCGAGGTCTGAGAAACGTTCAATAAAGCTCGGGAGAAGAGCTTCGGCATTCGCTCTGTTTTCAAATGATAAGGCAATCATCTGCTGAGCGGCCCGAACATAGGCCGCAAGCGGCTCCTGGACAGAGGCGATAGCGGAGCGTGCATCGTCAGGAAGCTGAAGTTTTTTATTGTCCTCGATCGATCGTTTTAGGTCGTCGACATGCTCCGCATTTTCTTTTTCAATCTCTTCTTTTTTCTCCGGAGCCTTGATCGATTCATAGAGCGCAGAATACACGTCGGCGCGTAGCGCATCATGCATCATATCGGCGTTCATATGATTGCGCAGTGCGGTCGCCACTGTTTGCAGCTCTGCGATCTGATCTCCAACCATTTTGGAGCCGATCCCGAGGGTCAGCGCCAGGAACATTATCGTTGATGCCGCAGCGAGGGTAGCGCATAGCAGTTTCGTTCGAATGGTCATCATCTTCATAGCTGCACGATCTCGATCTGCGGCTTGCGGCGTGAGCTTCAGGTGCAACTCAGTGCGTCGGCCGGCGGCAATAAGGAAATTATGGGAATGTCATATCGGCTGTGCCGACGCTGCGCATTGGCGTCATGCCAATTGGATCAAGTAAATCGACTGCAGATAAAAAATAATTGCGGGCAATTACCCAAATATTATCAGTGGGCGGATTTATACTAAAGACTACGCTCTCAATCAGAGAATGAGAGTTTTTTTCTCCGTGTTGTGTTTGATTTTTTTCGCCCACCGTTTGCGCAACGGGGAATTGATCAGTGTATATTCCGCATCCCACTTCGATAAGCCTCTGATATTTCGGCCGAGCCTCGAAAACGATTTCAATGTGAATGCGCAGATGCAGGCGCAGGTCGACCAGCAGATCTCACAACAACAGAAGAAGTAGTGCGGACGCGCTGCTTATTTCAGCCGGGCGAGCCAAATGGTGTGACCGCCTGTTGCCGGATCCTCGGCGACGTGGGCGATCGTTTCGAACCCATGCGCGCTGAGAAGAGTTCGATACTCCTCGGGGTCGAGACTTGCGTGAAACAGCGGCTCTCCGAAGAACACGCCCATCGCCACTCCATCCCTCGGACCGCTCGTGAACATCAGGGCCGCACCCGGGGCCGCGTGTTCGCGAAAGAGACGGAACATTCCGCGCTGATCGCTTTGCGTCAGATGGAAAAAGCTATCCCACGCTAGGATGCCGGCGAACGTGCGGCCGAGCGATAGCGCACGCATGTCGGCAACGTGCCATTCATTTGTAGGATGGCGGGTGGAGCAGAGCGCGATCATCGCCGCGGAACTGTCGACACCGACGAGGTCATACCCAGCTCGGATGAAGAACCCTGCGATTGGTTCGCCGGAGCCACATCCGATGTCGAGGAGTGAAGCACCGCACGGCACGAGGTCAAGAAAGCGACTGAGCCACGCGCGCTCGAACAAACTGCGCGATCTTCCCTCATCCCAAACCTGGGCGTGGCGATCATACAGGCCAATGATCCGATCAGCCTCGCTGTTCACGTCGCTCATCGATGTTTTTGGTTGGCACTTAGCGGTTTCCCTCCGGGAAGGTGCCCGCCAAGCGTCGTTTTTGAGCGCATGAAAAATCAGTTCGCCATTGCGGCTTTCAAGTTTTCGTCCACCTTGTCGAGGAAGCCGGTGGTCGAAAGCCATTTCTGTTCGGGGCCGACGAGGAGCGCCAAGTCCTTCGTCATATAGCCGGCTTCGACGGTGGCCACGCAGACCTTCTCGAGCGTCTGGCAAAACTTGGCGAGCTTGTCATTGCCGTCGAGCTTGGCGCGATGACCAAGACCTCTGGTCCAAGCAAAGATAGATGCAATGGCGTTTGTTGACGTTTCCTTGCCCTTCTGGTGCTCGCGGTAATGACGAGTGACAGTGCCGTGTGCTGCCTCGGCTTCGACCGTCTTGCCGTCGGGAGTCATCAGGACGCTCGTCATCAGCCCTAGCGAGCCGAAGCCCTGCGCGACCGTATCTGACTGCACGTCGCCGTCGTAATTCTTGCATGCCCAAACGTAGCCGCCGGACCATTTGAGGGCGCTCGCCACCATGTCGTCGATGAGGCGATGCTCGTAGGTCAATTTGCGCTTCTCGAATTCTTCCTTGAATTCGGCCTCATAGACTTCCTGGAACAGATCCTTGAAGCGGCCATCGTAGGCCTTGAGGATGGTGTTCTTCGTCGAAAGATAAACGGGGTAGTTGCGAGCTAATCCGTAATTCAACGAGGCGCGGGCAAACTCGCGGATCGATTCATCGAGATTGTACATCGCGAGCGCGACGCCAGCGCCTGGGGCCTTGAAAACTTCCTTCTCGATGACCTTGCCGTCCTCGCCGACGAATTTGATTGTCAGCACGCCTTTGCCCGGAAACCTGAAGTCGGTCGCCTTATACTGGTCGCCGAACGCGTGACGGCCGACGATGATCGGCTCGGTCCAGCCGGGGACGAGGCGCGGCACGTTCTTGCAGATGATCGGTTCCCGGAAGATGACGCCGCCGAGGATGTTGCGGATCGTGCCGTTGGGGCTCTTCCACATTTCCTTGAGGTTGAATTCCTTCACGCGCGCTTCGTCGGGCGTGATCGTGGCGCATTTGATGCCGACGCCGTGCTTCTTGATGGCGTTGCCGGCATCGATCGTGACTTGGTCAGAGGTCTTGTCGCGGTTCTCGACCCCTAGGTCGTAGTATTCCAGATTGACGTCGAGATAGGGGTGGATGAGCTTGTCCTTGATCAGCTTCCAGATGATGCGGGTCATCTCGTCGCCGTCGAGTTCCACGACGGTGCCTTCAACCTTGATTTTCTGCATGGGATGTCTCGCCGGCGAATTTGGAGGGAAGCTCGCGTTCCTTTCGCGCGCGCGACGAGGTTAACGCCTCATGGTGCACCTGCGAAGAGAACCTTCGGCGTAGTGGTGCGTCAGAACGAGCGATGATTCAAGTCTCGCGGCGGTTTGAAAGCCGCTCGGGCGATCAGCGGGTGGGTTGGCCTTCTTGACACCCTTGTCTTCCCGGGGGATGCCGGTGGCCCTAATGCGGGCCTTTTGGATTGCCGCGCGAACCCTGTCGCACCCCCGGAGGTATGTTTGAACGTCGAGACTGGAGCGCAAGTGGGCGATGCGGGTCTGGAAATTCGGCCCGTCAGCGGAGAGCCCGTGCTCGGTCCGAAGGACACGCGCGTTTCCGACGTCGTTCATGCCTGCCACTCAGCCTCCATCGACCAAGGGCTCGATGCCCTGGCGATTCCGGGTCTTACGCGCGACACGTTGGAGCCGGTGCTGCAGTATTGCGCCAGCCTTCAATGCATTGCCGACGAGGTGACGTGTCCGGGATGCAAGCGGCGCACGGAAGTGCAGGGGATCGAGACGCTCGACCAGTTCATCCTGAGCAAGAAGGAAGTGATCGTCGGTGACGGGCGCGTCCGCCTCAGGGGCGAGGGGGTCGAGACCGTATCGACGCCGTGTCTTGAAACTCTCGCTAAGCAATGGTCGGGGGAAAACTACTGGTTTTGGGCGCGCCGCGTCATCCGCAAGCTTCGACATGGGTTGCGCCGGGCGCACATGCGCGGCGAGCCCGTGGCCGGCGAAGGCGAGACGCCATCGGTCATTCTGATGGAGCCGCAACTGGCCGATAATATCGGCATGGTCGCCCGGGCCTGCGCCAATTTCGGGCTCGATGATCTTCGTCTCGTCAATCCGCGCGACGGCTGGCCCAATGAAAAGGCCCGTATTGCCGCTTCAGGCGCGAATTACATCATCGATGATGCGCGTGCGTTCGGCACTCTCGATGAGAGCATTTCCGATTTGAATTGGGTGGCGGCGACGACGGCTAGGCAACGCGATCTGCGAAAGCCTGTGCTGACGCCCGAACAGGCCATCGCGGAAATGCGCACGCGGATCGGCCGCGGAGAGCGCTGCGGCGTCCTGTTTGGACGAGAACGCAACGGGCTCGAGACGGGCGAAGTCGCTCATGCCGACGTTCTGATCATGATTCCGGTGAATTCCCGGTTCGCTTCTCTCAATCTGGCTCAGGCAGTGCTGCTAACGGGATACGAGTGGATGCGGGGCGACGCGGGCCGGAGCCTTGGGCGGGTCACAACCTACGAGAAGCCTCTGGAAGAGGGGCTCTATATGGGCCGTGATCGACCTGCGACCAAAGAAGAACTCATTGGTCTGTTTGAACATTTAGAGCGAGAGCTTGAGGAAAAAGGCTTCTTCAACCCCGCGCACCGGAAAACGGTCGTGTCTCAGAACTTACGCACTCTCTTGACCAGGATGAATGCAACGGAGCAAGAAGTCCGCACCCTGCGTGGTATAGTTGCAACGCTCGCACAGGGCAAAGGAAGGGCCAGGAGAGGGGGGGAATAAGTGCCTTCTTATGGCCAAGTTTTGGGCCGAGCGATGCCAAGTGGAGAGGCATACTAGCGATATGCAACGTGACCTGTTGTTTGGGCCGCGGGCTGGTCGGATTTCGCGTTCGGGATAGATAAAAATACAGAGGCTCATCTGGAGATGTTGATGAACACGAGGGCGGGGGTTGTGTTGGCGGGCGTTGCGGCGCTTGCGCTCTGGGGAACTTCCGCGCCTGCCGGCGCGCAGGAGCTCAGCGAGCATGCCGTGCGGTCATTCATGGAATATGCGTGGTCTCTTACCCCGCAGCAATTTTCGAAACCTGACGGCTCGGTCATCGTCATCGACAAGAACAAGAAGGCTGAAGTCGAGGTCCCCATCGATGTAGCGCGCGACGTGATCAAGGCGGGCCGGCTGTCGGCCCACGCTCAGATCTGCGACCTTCGCGACGATCAAGTTCTGAACCACCGGGCCCTGATGCGCCGGGAGGAAGCCAAGAAGCGCTGGACCCCGCAGCAGATGGTCTACATCAGTCAGCTGCACCTCACGACCGTGATGCTGATGACGGGCCGGATTCGCCTTGTCGAGCAGGACGGTGACAAGCAGGTGGTCGTCGACGAGAAGAAGCAGCCGCCGCAGACCTGCTCGGACGAGCAGCGCGCGAAAATTAAGGAAATGATTACGGCCTATGTGGCTGCAAGCCCGGCCCCGAATCTCGCCGCCGCTGGCCAGCCTGCGCCGGGCAAGGCCCCTGCCGGGGCTCCGGTTTCGACTGGTTCGACCTCTCTCAGCGAGACGGCGATCGAGAAAAGATAGGCAGTTGACGGGCCTCCCGGGCCCCGCTATCAACCGCTCTTCCAACGCGGGCCTTTTGGCCCGCGTTTGATTTCTGCGCACCCGTGGCGGGACTGTTGAAGGTCCATGCCTGTCGGCCCTCTCACGAGGGCGAAGGAGGGGGCGCTCCAAACGGCGCCGGTTTCATGCCGGGCCATAACCTATGGAGTGCTAGACTATGACCAAGCGCATTCGCGCCAAGCATAAGATCGACCGCCGTCTCGGCGAGAACATCTGGGGTCGTCCGAAGAGCCCCCTTAACCGCCGCGAGAGCCGTCCCGGCCAGCACGGTGAGCGCCGCTCGGGCAAGCTTTCCGACTTCGGTCAGCAGCTCAAGGCCAAGCAGAAGCTCAAGGGCTATTATGCCTCGATCTCCGAGCGCCAGTTCCGCGCGCTTTACGACGAAGCTTCGCGCCTCAAGGGTTCGACCTCGGAACACATCATCGGCCTGTTGGAGCGCCGCCTCGACGCGCTCGTCTATCGCGCCAAGTTCGTGCCGACGCCCTTCGCGGCTCGCCAGTTCGTCAGCCACGGCCACGTCACGGTCAACGGCCAGCGCGTGACCATTCCGAGCTATCGCCTGCGTGTCGGCGATGTGGTGGAAGTTCGCGAAAAGGCGAAGCAGATGACGCTCGTTCTCGAGGCGATCAAGAGCGCCGAGCGTGACGTTCCGGATTACGTCAATGCCGATCACGGCAAGCTCACGGCGTCGCTGACGCGTGTGCCGGCTCTCTCGGACGTGCCCTATCCGGTGCAGATGGAACCGAACCTCGTCGTCGAATTCTATTCGCGATAGTTTTTGTTTGGCGCTGGCGACTCCCCTACGGGGGGCCGGCCGGAAGCCAAGACCTCGGATTTTCGAAAGGCCGCGCTCGCGCGGCCTTTTTTGTTTGGCGCGAGCTTTTCCGTTGTTCTGGCACGGTCGCAGCAGAACCGCCCGCTGATAATGCGACGTACCTCAGGCCGCGCGGCTGCGGCGGGACTTCGCAGCGGGCCCGATGGATATGCCGGGGTTCGGCGAGATCGCGGGGCCGCCCACTTGCCTTTTTCGGCGGCGGTCTGCAGGAGGCTCGGCATTTGCCCAGGCGTAGGCGAGCATCGTCATCAGCGCTGACGCGGCGAAGAAGTAGACGCCCGGCAAAACGCGGGCTTCTGTGTATCCCGACGAATTTACGTAAAAGATCATCAGAGCCAGCACCATCACGTCTGTCATGGAATAGCGGCCGATCCATTCCATCGTGGCGAAGGATTTTCGGCGGAAATCCTGCGGCATGTCATGGGCTGTGATCAGCGTCAGCAGATAAAACAACTTCAGGAACGGAAAGAACACCGACACGGCGAACACGACGGCGCACAAAAAGTATTCCTCGTTTTCAAACAGCGCGTACATGATCGTCAGAATCGAGTGCTCGTTCGTCCAGACGTAAATCGTCGTGAAGCGGATCGTCGGCAGGATCAGTCCGAGTGCGAAAAACACGGTCGCGAGGATGATGAGAAAGCTGAGGGCAAAATTCCGCCAGGCGAGCGAGCGTGGTTTGCGTCCGACGTCTGGCTGCGGGAGCACGGGCACAAGTTCAGTTGCGGCAGCCATGCCGTCCGTTCTTATCCATGCGTAGGCCAGTATCATCAGAACGACGGCGGCTGTGAAGAAATAGACGCCGTTGAGGCTCGCAGCATCGTACACGCCCTGGCTTTTTATGAAGAAGATCGTCAAAGCCAAGACCAGAACATCGTGCATCGACCACTTGCCGAGCCATTCGAGCGCGCGCAGACGCGATTGATGGCGGACGATTTCGGCTGGCGGCAGCGTTGAAACGAGCAATAGGTAAAGGAGCTTGGTAACCGGGAGTACGATCGAGAAAACGAGAACGATCAAACCAAGGAAGGTCTGTCTATCCTTCAGCAGAACATCCACGGTCGACAGCAGCGAATGCTCCGTCGTCCAGAAACCGAAACTCGTCAGCTTCAAAATCGGAAGCGTGATGCCGAGCGCCAAGCAAACGCTCGCGGTCAGGATCGTCAGCGAGAGAATGAAGCGCCGGCCACTCAGCCACATGACCTGCATTCCGGCTCCTTTGGCGGTGATGCAAGCCCGCCTCCCTGTGCGAACGAGGCATCACCCAGCTAGGGCAAAATTGAGACGGCACAGGTCAAGTCTACGGCGCGGTCAGCGACTAGCATTCGACCCGCACAACAGGTGAGATGATGACAGATACAGCCGCCACACGCGACCCCGCAAAATACGCTTCGAACGGAAAGCCCCGGGCTCGCGGGCTGGGGCTGCCAATGCCGGGTGTCACCGGACCAGCCAATGCCATCACCGATGTTGCCGGTGTGACGGTCGGCTTGACGACATTGCGAAACGACGGCGGATCGGTTCACACCGGCGTCACGGCGATCCTGCCGAGAGCGCCGCAAGATTTGGCGCACCCGGTATGGGCCGGCGTCTTTTCGATGAATGGCAACGGCGAAATGACCGGCTCCCACTGGATCCGCGATGCTGGCTGGTTCACGGGGCCGATCACGATCACCAACACTTTCTCCGTGGGTCTTGCCCATCACGCAACGCTCAAGTGGATGGCGAAGAGGTTCTCCGCGTTAGGCGAGGACCTCTGGGCGCTTCCGGTCGCGGCGGAGACGTACGACGGCTTCCTCAGCGATATCGCGGGCTTCCACATCACGGAAGAGCACGTGATCGCGGCTATCGATGGAGCAAGACCGGGGCCCGTCGCGGAAGGCTGCGTTGGCGGCGGCACCGGCATGATCGCCTACGAATTCAAAGGCGGAACGGGCACGGCATCTCGGCGCGCCACGACGCGGCTCGGCGAACATACCATCGGCGTGTTGGTGCAGGCGAACCATGGGATTAAGCCTTGGCTCACAGTCTGCGGCAAACCGGTGGGCGACCTGCTTCCGGGCGAGCGCGTCTATTCCATGGAGCGCGGATCGATCATCGTCATCATCGCGACAGACGCGCCGCTGCTGCCCGGGCAGCTGGAGCGGTTAGCGCGACGCGCATCGATCGGTATCGGGCGCGGCGGCACACCCTCTGGCAATTCGTCGGGCGATATCTTCATGGCGTTCTCGACAGCAAATGATCCAGGCCAATTGCCCGAGCCGCCCGCGCTCAAGTTCACGGCCGCCAGCAATGACGATCTAGATTCGATTTATCTGGCCGTTGTCGAGAGCGTGGAGGAGGCGGTTATCAACGCGATGCTCGCAGCCGAAACAACGACGGGCAAGCACGGCCGTATCGTCAAAGCGATCGATGGCGAGAAGCTGAAGGCGCTCGTGCTCGGATGATGTCTCGCGACCTGCGCCACGATCAGAGTTTTTTCGAACTTCTGACCGGCAGCTACGCGCGGCTCATCGGCGAAAACCTGGTGCCGGCGGGCGCGACTGCGGAATGGCTGTACGAAGATGCGCCGTTCGTTGTGCTCGCCCACAATACGGATGCGGATCCCAAGTTCATATACGCGAATAAGCGGGCGCAGGCGTGCTTCGGCTATACCTGGGAAGAGTTTCTCGGCCTGCCATCTCGGCTGTCGGCCGAAGCCCCTGACCGAGACGAGCGGGCGCACATCCTCGAGGAAGTCGCGCGTCGCGGTTTTGTGCGTGGATATCGCGGCGTTCGCATTTCCAAAGCCGGACGCCGCTTCTGGATCGACGACGGGGTCGTTTGGCAACTGTGGCCGACCGCGCGGGCGTCAACAGAGGGCAGGCGGCAACGTTCGCCTCGTGGACGGATATTTGAGAACTGCGGCCGATCACAAATGAAAAAGCGGAGCTGATGGGCTCCGCTTCAATCTCGCAGCCGTTTTGCCTGCGTCAGCCGTGATGATGGCTATGGGGGATACCTTTCTCGCAGATGAGATCGTGCAGCTCACCGGCAGAGTACATCTCGCGCATGATATCGCAGCCGCCGACGAATTCGCCTTTGACATAGAGCTGAGGAATCGTCGGCCAGTTGGAAAACGTCTTGATGCCTTCGCGGAGGCTCTGGTCTTCCAGAACGTTCACGTCCTTGAACGGTACGCCGAGGTGCTCGAGGATCTTCACGGCGGTGGCAGAGAATCCGCACTGCGGGAACTGCTTCGTTCCCTTCATGAAGAGGACGACGTCATTGTCGGCGATAGTCTTGGCGATCGTGTCGTTTGCTGTGGTCGTGTCAGAGGCCATTCCGAGGCTCCTATCCCATGGTGCCAAGGGCGGCCGGCACGGCGCACCCGCGAAAGATCCAGATGTGGGTGAGAGTTGGCCGTTAGTCAATCAGGCGGTTTGATCGCGGAGGCGTCACTCGGGCGGCAGGGCGGTGGTAAGCTGTAAGGCGTGCAACACCCCGCCCATGCGTCCGCCAAGGGCGTCATAGACCATTTGATGCTGCTGCACGCGGCTTTTGCCCTTAAACTCCGAGGTGACGACATGGGCTGCCCAATGGTCATTATCGCCCGCCAAGTCCTTGAGCTGGACCTGGGCGTCGGGAAAGCGCGCTTTTATCATCTTTTCGATATCGGCCGCTGGCATCGGCATCGGCAGTGAACTCCGGCTTGGATTGGAGAGGCTGGCTGCCTCTATGGGCCCTCCGATCAGCTTCGGCAAGAGCGGCCATCAGGACTTCTTATAAAATTCTCACGTAATTGCGATTGGACGTTATCAATCCATTGGCCTATCTAGATGGTTACGAGAGGGGCGCAATAAGCCCAATCGAAGTCTAATGGAGGACACCATGAAGACCTGGACAAAACCCGAAGTTCGCGAGCAGGAAGTCGGCCTGGAAGTTACGTCGTACCTTCCGGCAGAGATCGACCTCATCTAAGCCGAACTACTCGATTGAATTGGCGCGGTGGCAGGAATTCTGCCGCCGCGTTTTTTATTGGGTCCTATTGTTCGCAATCGATCGTTACTTTCACCCAAGGCAGATCGAGTTTGCATTTGCCGTCTTTTGTCTTGGTCACGAACTTATCCAGTTGCAGATCGCCGATCTTCAACTTGCCGAGATCGGTCCCCGCTCCCTCATCCTTGCCAGTGTCGGGTGCCGGCGCGTCAGCCTTGGCTGTTGCCGGAGATTGATCTGATTTCGCAGGTGCCGGGATGTCAGAGGCGGGTTTTGTAGCCGCGCTCGCGTCAACCTTGGCCTCGGGGGCTGGCTTGGCATTGGCGTCACGTTCCTGCGGCCGCTCACTGACGGAGGGGGCGCTATTTGGCGTCACTGCCAAAGGTGCCGTTGCGGTCGTACCGGGCTTGTTTGAATTGGTGAGGCCGCATAGCTGCAGATCCTGCGGCGCCGGCGTCCAGATCATCGTCTTGGAGAGGAACTTAATTCCCGCGTAGCCGACGACCTTGAGGTTGCCGTTAGAGAGAGGAACGAGTTCCACGTCGTACTTGCGGCCCTTCTCCGGAGAGTAGATCCAGCCGTTGTCCCAGTGGCCTTGGGTCACCGGCTTAACGTTACCCAAGATCTGCTTGCCGCAACCGTCGGCGTCGCCTGAGGATTTGACCCATACGACGTTGCCGCAAAGCGCATTGCTGCTGCCGTCGCACGATTTGATTTCCACCGCGCCGCGACCCGTATCATCGAGCCAGATACCTTTTGGGTCGGAACCGGCGAATGCGCTGGCAATCGATGCCGGAGCCAGCGATAGCCCGACGATTGCAGCTGTCACGAATTTCTTTGCCCGCATGACAAGATCCTTTCCCAAGATCAGGTTTGCTTTGGATGACCAGAGTTCCAGACCCTTTTGCCGGAAAAAGCTGCCTTAAGAAGTTCCAGCGGGAACAAGTAGCGAGGGCCAATCCTAGGCATTCCTTAACTTCGGCTTTTGCCGGAGCGCTCATAAAAACTCATGTAGGGGGTGAAACGAACCCCGAAAAGCCGACGTATCTAACCTTGCAAGAGCGAG
>NZ_RXIZ01000020.1 GCF_003987855.1 Hyphomicrobium sp. | reverse complement strand
GATACGGTTCTGAAAACCGCCGTGCCGAACCTTTTCGTCGTTCCGGCGAACAACGATCTCGTCGGCATCGATTCAATCCTGGCATCGGATCAGAACAAGCCGTTCAAGCTGCGCGACGCCATCACGGCATTGGTCGGCCAGCAGCGCGCGCGCGAGCCCGACACGCATTTCACCTACGTGCTGATCGACTGCCCGCCGTCGCTGAACTTGCTGACGCTCAACGCGATGTCGGCTTCGCATGCCGTTATCGTGCCGGTGCAGTGCGAGTTCTTCGCGCTGGAAGGTATCTCGCAGCTCAAGGATTCCATCGAGCAGATCCGCGCCACGCTCAATCCAAGTCTGGAAATCCAAGGCGTCGTGCTGACGATGCACGATGCGCGCGTTTCGCTCTCGCGCGAAGTCGCCGAGAACGTCCGCGCGTTTTTCGGCGCGAAGGTCTACGACACGATGATCCCGCGGAACACGCGCATTGCCGAAGCGCCCTCGCACGGCAAGCCGATCCTTCTCTACGACTACGATTGCGCCGGCAGCCAGGCCTATATGCGTCTGGCCACCGAGATCATGGAGCGTGAGCGGCGCTACAAGGCGGCGTAAGCCACGCGAAAGCGATCGCGATTACGGGACAAGCGAACAAGCAGGGGAAAGTAGAGCAAATGAACTCGATGGTGCCGAAGAGCCGCCTGGGCCGTGGCCTTGCCTCTCTGATCGGAGAACCGGCACCTCTCGGCCACCGTCTGCCGCCGGAGGGCGAGCAGCGCATGGTGTCGATCGCCGAAGTGAAATCGAGCCCTCTCAACCCGCGCAAGGATTTCCGCGACGACGAACTGGTCGAACTCGCGGAATCTATCCGCACGAAGGGCCTCGTTCAGCCGATCGTCGTTCGCCCGAACGGAATGGCCGGCGGCTATGAGATTGTCGCCGGTGAGCGTCGCTGGCGCGCGGCGCAGAAAGCGGGCCTTCACACCATTCCGGTGATCATTCGCGAACTCAGCGACCGCGAGGTGCTTGAGCTTGCGATCATCGAGAACGTGCAGCGACAGGACCTCAACGCCATCGAGGAAGCCACCGGCTATCGCGAGCTGGTCGAGCGTTTCGATTATAGCCAGGAGCAAGTGTCGGAGATCATCGGCAAGAGCCGCAGCCACGTCGCCAATACGCTGCGCCTTCTGAAGCTCCCCGCCGACGTGCAATCGCTCGTCCAAAACGGCCAGATCAGCGCCGGTCACGCCCGCGCCCTCATCGGCCGCGATGACGCCGGATCGATAGCCAAGCAGATCATCGACAACGGCCTCAACGTCCGCGACGTCGAAACCCTCGTTCAAACGTTCGGCGAACCGGGCAATACCGGTGGGAGCAATCGACGGGCGCGCGACAAGGATGCCGACACGAAAGCTTTCGAAAAGGAGCTGACCGATCTGCTGGGCCTCAAGGTCGAGGTTCGCAAGGCGTCCGGCGAGAGCGGAACCCTGATGATCCGCTATGGCAATTTCGACCAGCTGGATTATATCCGTCAGCGGCTTGGTGGCGGCTGAGGATCTTAATCCTTTCTCGCCTTTTCGGATCGGTACCGCTTGATTATCCGGCGCTGGCTTGATGGTGTGCGCGCGCTCGGGTCCGAACGTCGGACCCCCTCGCACGAGACGCAAACGATGAGCGAAGAGAATACCCTGGTCCGGCTCGCCGCGCTGATCAACTCGCGGCGGTCTGACACCTCTGGCAAGTCCTATACATCTCAACTGCTGACGGCAGGGACGGAGCGTTGCGCCAAGAAGTTCGGCGAGGAAGCCGTCGAGCTCGTCATTGCCGCCATGGGCACTGAAGATAAAGCCGTGCGCGCCGAAGCCGCCGACGTGCTCTATCATCTTCTCGTGCTGCTCGAGTCCCGCCGCATCCCCTTCGACGATATTCTGAAGGTGCTGGACGGCCGCATGGGCACATCCGGACTTGAGGAAAAGGCCTCCCGCGGCACGAGCGCGTCGTGAAGACCCGAGCGCCGGCGCCGCGGAAGAAAGCGAAGGGGCGCGAAGAAGCGCGCGCCGAAAGCGTACCGTTTTCGCCCTATCGCATCTTCACCCGCGAAGAATGGGCGAGGCTTCGCGCCGACACGCCCATGACGTTGCAGCCCAATGAGTTGGAGCAGCTCTCCGGTATCATCGAGGAATTGTCCGTTGAAGAGGTTGAGCAGATCTATCTGCCTCTGTCGCGTCTTCTCAATCTCTATGTCGCCGCCGCGCAGAAGCTCCATTCGGTGAGTTCCGAATTCCTTGGCCGCAAAGATACCAAGGTGCCTTTTATCATCGGCGTCGCGGGTTCCGTTGCCGTCGGCAAGAGTACGACCGCCCGCGTGCTGCGTGCGCTGCTCGCCCGCTGGCCCGATCACCCGCGCGTCGATCTGCTGACGACCGACGGCTTTCTCTATCCCAACGCCGAACTCGAGCGTCGCGGCCTGATGGCCAAGAAGGGATTTCCCGAAAGCTTCGATACCGAACGGCTGCTGCGTTTTCTCGGCGACATCAAATCGGGCGTTTCGAGCGTTTCGGCTCCCGTTTATTCGCACTTTCAATACGACATTCTCCCCGGGCAGGAGACGATCGTCGAGCATCCGGATATTCTGATCATCGAGGGTCTGAATATCCTCCAGCCCGCCGATATGCCGAAGGACGGCACGACAATTCCATTCGTTTCCGATTTCATCGATTTCTCGATCTATATCGATGCCGATCCGGCCGTGATCGAGAAATGGTATTTGACGCGGTTCATGCGCCTGCGTTCAACCGCGTTTCGCGATCCCGGCGCCTACTTTCATAAGTATGCCGCTCTCGCGCCCGACGAAGTCCGCCGCGTCGCCTTGAAGCTCTGGCGCGAAATCAATCTCAAGAACCTGCAGGAAAACATACTGCCGACGCGCCGCCGCGCTCAGCTCATTCTCCAGAAGGGCGAGAGTCATCGCGTCAAATCCGCAGCACTTCGCAAGCTCTAGGCTGCGGATTGCGCGACAGACCCTCCCTCGATGTCACCCGTGCTCCGGCCGCTTGCCGGGGCGTGGTTTTCCGCCACCTTCTTCATGATGATGCGCCGGCGGGTGATTGGCTGCCATCTTCGGCGGGGGCCTGAAGTTCGGCCGCTGCGGATGCGCGTTCGCGATTTTTGGCTGCGGATGCGGCTTTTGCGCGAAAGACTGATTTGCCGTGTGATTGATTGTCTTCGCTTGCTCCGGTGCATGAAACGCGTCGGGGCTTTTATGCGTCGATGCGTGCGTGTTCGTGCCGAACTCATTCGCTGCGTGATTGACCGTCTTTGCGTGGTCGGGTGCGTGAGACGCGTCGACACTCTTATGCGCAGGTGGATGCGCATCGCCGCCGGCATGCGGCAGGCTTGCTTTTGCCGCAACGATGCCGTGTCCGGTGAAAACCGCAGGCTTTGTCGTCGCCGCGATCTTCGGCGCGCCGTGATTGACCGAGGCAAACATGGCCTTGTTCGTGCTCGCCATGTGCTGATGTTGAACCTGAAGCGCCGTCGGCTGCAGATGGTGCTCCTGCGCGGCCTGAGCTTCCTGCGGTGTAGGCTTCGCGGCGATGCCGCCTTGGCCGCCGTTGAAGCTCACGTTCTGGACCGTCTTGTTGACGATCACGGTGTTGTACGTGTTGTGAATGATGGTCGTGTTCACGCGCGTCACCGCGGTATTGTAGAAGAACGAGCCATGGTCCCAATGGCCGCCCCAATATCCCGAACCCGTATATCCGCAGCCGTAATTGATGCCGCCATAGAAGCCGACGTGCGGCCCCCAGTATCCGGCGTGCCAGACGTAATAGCCGTCGCTCCAGCCCCAATAGCCCGGGGTCCAGAGGTATCCGACTTGCGGCGCTCGAACCCAGGTGCCCGGCACCCAGTAATAGCCGTCCTCGTCGTAGGCCCAGTAGCCCGGCGACCATATGAAATCGGGTCCCGGCGCGATGGGCTGCACATAGACAGGCAGCGGCGGCGGGGCGACGTTGATGGAAAGAAACACGCCGGCATTGGCCGGACGCGAAAACATCAGCCCGGCGGCAAATCCGGCAATCAAAAGCGCTTTTCCGAGCCTGCTTGGCCCACGTGCAATTGCGAGCGGCATGGATCCCCCTGCTGATGCTGCAGTTTTGCTGCGCCATCCAATGCCTTGCAGCGGACAAAGTTGCGGCGGTGGCGGGCCGGTAAGTAGCTTAGGTCACCATGCCTAGGCTTTTCGCCCGAAAGTCCGCGCCGCGCGCGAAACCCGCTTTTGCTGAAAATGCGCAAAAAAATGGGCCGCTTGGGGCAGCGGCCCGGGCGAGTGATCACAGGCGATCGCTCTACAGTCGAAAAACGCGATTTGAATCGATGATGAGATCGTTGTTAGCGGGCTGGCTGTATAGCGCCGGGCAATTGCTCGGCCAGCGCCGCCGAGACCGAGGCACGCAAATCCTGCGACAGCTCAATGCGCGTTCGTAAAGCAAATACCTTATATTTGTCCCGCAGGCGGCGAATGGCCGACGGATCCGAATACCCCATCATCCGAATTGCCGTGGTGGGTTTCATTTCCGGGTGAACCCTCAGCAACTCATCCAGGCGTGCAATCCGGTCGCTATCGTCGATACCAGTGCCCTTCGGGCGGCCACGTCGGATGGGAGTGTGAAGCATATGTGCGAATCCCGAAACGGAGCGATTCAGTGATTTCGACAGTGCTGCAAGTTAATTCGCAATTCCAGGGAGAATAATTGTGAGTCCGAATTGGACACGAAATACCCCCTAAACATTCTCATTTTGAACTATGTTCAACCATTAAATGATTTCCGGCAACCAGAATTGGCAATCCAGCTGCCGGAATGCGAAGTCAGGAAATGAGTCCGTGTTGCCGGGCTAATTCCTGAAGCGAAACGGCGGGCCGTGCTCCGGTATGGCTGATGATTTCGGAGGCCGCCAGGCTCGCAAGCCGGCCGGCTGTTTCCAAATGCAGCCCATTTGCATATCCGAAGAGAAAACCGGCCGCATATAGATCGCCGGCTCCGGTCGTATCGACGACTTCCGAAACCGGAAATGTGCCAATTCGAATTGTTTCGCCTTCGAAATGAATTTCCGAGCCTTTGGCGCTACGAGTGAGCACGGCAAGCTTCGTGTCGGAACGCGCCTTTTCGGCCGCAAAATCGAAGGATTCCGTTTGATAGAGCGATTTGATTTCGCTTTCATTGGCGAAAAGAATATCGACGCCTGCTCTAATGAGCGCGAGAAATTCATCGCGATGGCGATCGACGCAAAAACCGTCGGAAAGTGTAAGCGCTGTTTTTCGTCCCGCTGTTTTTGCCGTTTGCAACGCGGCTCGAAATGCGGCTTTCGCCTGCGGCTGATCGAACAGATATCCTTCCAGATATAAAATAGACGAAGCTTGAATCATCTCGAGGTCGAGTTGCGCTTCGATGAGATTTGTCGAAATACCCAGATAGGTATTCATCGTGCGCTCACCGTCCGGCGTGACAAGAATGAGCGAGCGCGACGTTGGCGTCCCGTTCGAAACGGAGGGAACATTGAATGCGACGCCGACGGAGCGGATGTCGTGTGAAAAGATCCGCCCGAACTCGTCGTCCGCGACGGTGCCGATGAAGGCCGCGCGTCCGCCGAACGAGGCGACGCCCGCGATCGTGTTTGCGGCCGAGCCGCCCGACGTTTCGATGGCCGGTCCCATTGAGGAATAGATCTTCTTGATCTCGTCGGCATCGACGAGCCGCATGCTGCCTTTCGCAACGCCGACCTCGGCGAGAAATGCTTCGTCGCACCGTCCGATGATATCGACGATCGCGTTACCGATCCCGATCACGTCGTAACGCAGATCCGTCATGAAAATCCCCTTTTTGAGATAAAAGCGCTGGCACTATAGGGAGGAGATCGCCGCTCGCAAGCCAGCCTCTAGCGGCCGGCCGCCGCAGCACCTGAGATCGCCGCCATCGACGCCAGCGCCAGGATCAGGCGCTCGGCGATAACGTCTTCCAGATGCGAGGAAAGCCGCGCTGTTTTCGCGGCGTCCGAAATCCGCCGCAGCGCCTGATCGAGCTGCCCGCGCGTCCAGCTGCGCACCTGGCGCGCGAAGATGTCCTTCTGCTTGAAGAACAGTGGCGGCCGCAGATATTTCAACGCATCGTCGAGCCGCTGCCCGGCATCGACGTCGCTGCGCACGCGATGCAGCTTTTGAAAATATCGCTGCAGAACGCCGATGATCATCTGCGCATTTTCGCCGGATGCCAGCGCTCGCCCGAAGTCGCTGACCGCGCTTTTCGTCCGCCCGTCGGCGACGGCCTCCGCGATGCGTTCGATCGCCAGTCCCGCTGCGTCGCCGACCAGCATGTCGACGTCTTCGAACGTGATCTGCGAGCGCCCAAGGCAATAAAGCGCGAGCTTCTCGATTTCCGATCGCGACAACGCGCGGTCGGCGCCCAGCCGGCTTTGCAGCAGATCCCGCGCGTCGCCGTCGATCGACAGTTTGAAGGACGTCAGAACTTCCGAAATGAGATTGTCGATGTCAGCCGCGGAGTCAGGATAGCACGGCACCGCGTAGCAGGATGCGTGTCCCTCAAACAGCGCGCGCAGCGCATCGTCGGCCTTGAGATTGCCCGCCTCCACGATCAGCAGGCCTTCTAGCGGCGCTGAGGCCAGTAGTGGCTTCAGCAGTTGCGCTGAAATCCGCCGGCCGGCAATGGCGCGCACGATCCGCCTTCCCGAAAACATCGGTCGCGTTTGCAGCTCCGTCTCGAGCAGGCCAGGATCTTCGTCGAGTTCGGAATCATCGATCTTGAGGATCTCGCCGGGCGGGTTCTCACGCGCCGCAAGAACTTTCGCCAGCGCGGCCGATCGCTCGCTGACGAGGCCGGGGTCCGAACCGTGAAACAGCGCGGCCGTCAGGTCGCCAGGCGGCGTCTTGAGAAAGGTCGCTGTTTGCTGCGGTTTGATGGCCGTCATGAGGTGCTCTTATAGGGCAGATGGCCCAGAAGTAAGAGCGGTTAGGCCTGATCGCTGGCGAGAACGGCAAGAAGGCGCGTTCTAAGCTCTTCGCCGACTGTCTCGGCCGCGCGATTCTCGGCATCCTGCCGGGCTTCTACGTTGGCAAAGATCGACGACACGCGGTCGAAAGATGCCCGGCCGTAGCTTGAGCCCGAGGCCACGACCTTTTTGTCGGACAGCCGGACCAGGCTGTACGACGCGTCGATGCCGTAGATCTGGCTGCCGGCGTTGCCGTCGACGGCGACCAGCATCGATGTCACGGATTCACGGATCGCGATGTCGAGCCGATACTTGGGCGGCGCAGGTGAACCGCCGCCGGTCGTCTGGAAGATCAATTCGTTGCGGATGCGCTGACCGACACGGCCTGGAATGGGCGCTACGTCGACGGCTGCAAGCCGCTCTTTGATCGCGGAGCCATTGATCAGCGCTGAACCGTAGAGCGGATGGAAGCCGCCGCTGCCGCAGCCGCCGAGGACCGGCAGGCTCAGAACAGCAGACGCGAGCAGGAAACCACGCACAGCCGCAAGGCCGCACTTGCCCCCCAGTCCAAACCGCCCCTCAGCCAACGACATTCACGATCCTCTGCGGAACGACGATAACTTTCTTCGGCTGCCGCCCTTCGAGGGCTCGCGTCACCGTTTCAAGTTTCAACGCCGCCGCCTCAACTTCCTCGGATTTTGCACTGCGCGAAATCACGAGTTCGTCCCGTCGCTTACCATTCACCTGTACGGCAATGGTCACCTGATCGTCAACGAGTAGGTCGGCCTCCGGGGCCGGCCACGGTTCGTTCGCGACCAGCGTGTTGTATCCGAGCCGCGCCCAGCATTCTTCAGCCAAATGCGGCATCATGGGGCCGATCATCACCACCAGGAGTTCCGTGGCTTCGCGAATGGCCCAGGCCGTATCGGGATTTCGCTTCGATAGGGTCGATTGGAGAACATTGGAAAACTCGTGGACATTGGCGACCGCCACGTTGAAACGCAGCGCGTCGATCGCCTTGCCGACCCCGTCCAGCGCCCGGTGTGCGGCCTTTCGCACATCCAATGCTTCAGGCGAGAACGACGCGGGTTTTGCACCCTTTTCTCCTGGGTAGGCCTCGGCAACTTCATCGACGATTCGCCAGACGCGCTGAATGAAGCGACCCGCGCCCGCGACGCCGGACTCGGTCCAGATGACATCGCGTTCCGGCGGGCTGTCTGAGAGCATAAACCAGCGGGCGCAGTCCGCGCCGTAGTGCGCGATGATGTCGTCGGGGTCGACCAGGTTCTTCTTGGACTTCGACATCTTCTCGATCGAGCCGATGACGGCCGGCTGCCCGGTCGCGATCTCGATCGCTTTGCGGCTGGCGCCCTCACCTTCGACCTTCACGTCGTGCGGCAGCAGCCACAGCCCGTCCTGGGACTTGTAGGTCTCGTGCGTGACCATGCCTTGCGTAAAGAGCGCAGCAAAAGGCTCACGCGTGTTCGTCGCGAATGACAGGTGCCCCGTGTCGCACATCGCGCGCACGAAGAACCGCGAATACAGCAGGTGCAGAATCGCGTGCTCGATGCCGCCGATGTATTGGTCGACCGGCAACCAATAATGCGCTGCGCTTGAATCAACCGGCGTCTTGGCTTCCGGCGCCGTGAAACGCACGAAATACCACGACGAGTCGACGAACGTATCCATCGTATCGGTTTCGCGAAGCGCTGCCTCGCCGCAAATCGGACAAGCGACATGTTTCCACGTCGGATGCCGGTCGAGCGGATTGCCGGGCTTGTCGAAGGTCGCGTCCTCCGGCAGTTCGATCGGCAAGTCCTTCTCCGGCACGGGCACCACGCCGTGCGTCTTGCAGTGAATGACGGGGATCGGACAGCCCCAGTAGCGCTGGCGCGAGATGCCCCAATCGCGCAGACGATAATTAATCTTGCGCTTGCCCTGCGGCTCCGAGCCGAGCTTCTGCGCCTCCAGACGCTTCGCGGCTTCTTCGAACGCGGCGCCGGTCGAGAGCCCGTCGAGGAAGCGCGAATTGATCATCGTGCCGTCGTCGACGTAAGCCTTGATCGTCAGCTTGAACGTCTCGGCGGTCTCGCCTGGCGGCAGGATCACCGGCACGATCGGCAGCTGATAGCGGAGCGCGAAATCCATGTCGCGCTGGTCGCCGGAGGGGCAGCCGAAGATGGCACCCGTGCCGTAATCCATGAGAATGAAGTTGGCGACGTAGACCGGCAATTCCCAGCCCGGATCGAACGGATGCACGGCGCGGATGCCGGTATCGTAGCCGCGCTTCTCGGCGGCCTCGATCTCCGCGACGGAGGTGCCCATGCGCCGGCATTCGTCACAAAATGCAGCGAGTTCCGGGTTGTTTTCCGAGGCCGCTTTCGCCAGCGGATGATCGGCGGCAACGGCCAGGAACGACGCGCCAAACAGTGTGTCGGGACGTGTCGTATAGACTTCCAGTTCCTCGAAGCCTTTCGGCGCCGTCTTCTTGTTGAGCCCCCAGCGAACCAGCATGCCTTCCGAGCGGCCGATCCAGTTCGCCTGCATCAGGCGCACCTTCTCCGGCCACTTCTCCAGCGTGTCGAGGTCGCTGAGGAGTTCCTCAGCATAGTCGGTGATCTTGAAGAACCATTGCGTCAGCTCGCGCTGCTCGACGAGCGCGCCCGAACGCCAGCCCCGGCCATCGATCACCTGCTCGTTGGCGAGCACGGTATGATCGACCGGATCCCAGTTCACCTTCGATGATTTCCGATAGGCAAGCCCCTTCTTCAGAAGATCGATAAAGAGCTTCTGCTGATGCTTGTAGTAGGCGGGCGAGCACGTCGCGATCTCGCGCGACCAGTCGAGCGACAGACCCATGGACTTGAGCTGTCCGCGCATCGTGTCGATGTTCGCGTACGTCCAGGCGCCGGGATGGACTTTCCGCTCCATCGCCGCGTTTTCAGCCGGCATTCCGAACGCATCCCATCCCATCGGATGCAGAACGTTGAAGCCCTTTGCCCGCTTGTAGCGCGCCACCACGTCGCCCATTGCATAGTTGCGGACGTGACCCATGTGGATGCGTCCCGACGGATAGGGAAACATCTCGAGCACGTAGGATTTTGGCCGCTGCGTATCCTCCGAAGCGCGGAAGATGTCCTCTTTTTCCCAGATGGACTGCCAGTGTTTTTCACGCTCGGGCGCGTTGTAGCGTTCGTTGGCCATGGGGCCTGGATCTCATTCAAATGCTTGCCGGAAGGCCGTAAAGACCCCGAATGGTAAAGCCGGTCAAGCGGAGACGTGTTCGGGGCGGTGCGGCAGGCCAGCATGCGACCGGCTACGGTGGGTTTTCCCGCGGCACACTGGTCTAAAATCGGCTGGAAACGCAAACAACGCGCACCTTTAGGATGCGCGTTGCCTGGATGTTCAATCGTTTGAGCTCTTGGCGCCTGTCAGAACACCGGCGCGAGAGCCATCATCAGCACGTGTGGGCGCTGGCGCCGGCTTCCGCGACCGTCTGGTCCTGAACGCCGCTGCCGCCGGAAACGCCAATCGCCCCGATGACTTCGCCCTTCGAGTCCTTCAGCGGAATACCGCCGGCGAAAATCATGACGCGATCGTGGTTCGAGGCGTGAATGCCGAAGAACTGGTCGCCTGGCTGGCTGTTCTCGGCAAGCTCCTTCGTCGAGATGTTGAAGGCGCGCGAGGTAAACGCCTTGTTGATCGAAATGTCGATTGATCCGATCCAGGCGCCATCCATGCGGATGTGAGAAATGAGGTTCGCACCCTCATCGACGACGGCGATGTTCATCGGCTGGCCGATTTCCTTCGCCTTCTTTTCTGCAGCGTCGATGATACGGCGAGCGTCGGCGAGTTTCAGCATATCGGGGAATTCCTCTGCGGGGGGTGGAAACGGATGCGTTATGTAATGCGGATGGCTCATCACAAAATTGCGACACTTGTTCACGTCGTGCCGGAATGATTATGAAGGCCAACAGCCGATTGAGGGAAAAAGTGACGAGCGACGGTTACCACGAAAGCGCGGTCGACAGGTTAAAGCGCGTAAAGGACGAAATTATTGCAGCGGCTAGGGAAGCCAACCGCGAAGCTCACAGCGTTGAACTGATCGCCGTTTCGAAAACGTTCGAAGCCGATGCCATCCGGCCCGTCATTGCGGCCGGGCAGCGTATCTTCGGTGAGAACCGGGTCCAGGAAGCGGAGCGGAAGTGGCCGCCGCTGAAATCGGAATTTCCTGATCTGAAGCTGCATCTGATCGGCCCGCTTCAATCGAACAAGGCGAAGGAGGCCGTTGCCTTCTTCGATGCCATTCACACAATCGACCGCGAAAAGATCGCGCGCGCCATCGCCGCTGAAATGACGAAGCAGGGTCGAGTGCTCGAACTCTTCGTGCAGGTCAACACGGGTGAAGAACAGCAGAAGGCGGGCGTCATGCCGCGAGAGGCGGCAGCCTTCGTGGCGCTGTGCCGCGATGAGCTGAAGCTTCCGATCGCCGGCCTGATGTGCATCCCGCCCGTCGATGAAGAACCAGCCGTGCACTTCGCGTTTCTCGCCAAGCTTGCGCGCGAGCTTAGGCTGACTGGCCTAAGCATGGGCATGAGCAGCGACTTCGAAACGGCCGTTGCGTTCGGCGCGACGTATGTGCGTGTCGGATCGGCGATTTTCGGCACGCGCTAGGCCGATTTTCCCACCGCAAATTTCTGCCCCACCACAGCCATCGCCGATGCAGATGCTAGGGTCTTGCAAGTGATTCGCTTGGGTAGAGTGCGCCGACGCGCGGGGACCATCCGACATGACCGCAAATGCCTGGAAGAAAGACAGTGTTGAAGCCGAAGCGAAGGCTGCAGCCGCCGAGGCCGCAACCGTAGCGCGCTCCGAAGTGCTAGAGGACGCGAAAAAAGAGGATGGCGCGAAAGCCTCCGTCACCAAGCTCGAGAAGGCAAGCAACACCGCGGCGAAGGATGCCAAGAAGACGTGGCACGACTTCACCGTCGAGGTTTGGCTGACGCCTTTCAATTCGATCGAATTCGGACCCTGGAAACGTGAGCGCAATCGCGGCAAGTCGCGCCAGTTCACGAGCGATATGGATATCTTCGCTGAGATTTTGGAGAACGGCGAGCGCACCGGCGTGCTGGGCTACCGCAAAGAGCTTTGGAAAGACGCGACCGGCATGGACAAGCGCCTGGTCATGAAGCTCTTCTCCGAGACGCTGAACTGGAAAGCCAGCATGGACATGATGCTCGGCCGCTCGATCCAGCAGACGCTTGCTGCCCACGGTCTCCCCGTCATGACCTATACGGTCAACACCAGCGAAGACGATTATCTCGTCAATCTTGAGCGCTCAGCGCACAAATGGCCGCTCATGCCGGAGAACTTCTCGTTTTTCCTGATGGATGAGGGCACACCGAAATTTTATCGCTTCCGTCGCGACTTCATCAATCTTGGCGGCGACTACACGCTCATCGACCAACATGGCGATCATGTCGGTCACATCGATGGCGCGATCCTGACGATCGGGGGGCGGTGGCGTTGCAAGGTGCGCGGCGATCACGCTGAGCCGCGCTTGCTGCAGGTCATGAAGCTCTTCACCGGGATGATTTCCTTCAACAGCCAAGCGCGACGCCACGTAAAGAACGTCGCCCGTGACATCCACGATGGCCGCTTGAAACCCGACATCCAGAGGCAGGAAGCCGATCTCTACATGAACCCGCGCCGGGTTCGCTGATCAGCTTTTATCGCGCCGTATTCTCTGCCGTGCGTCCGGATGCGGTGACCCGCCAGATGGCGTTGCCGACGTCATCAGCGACGATCAGCGCTCCGTCTTGGGCGATCGTGACGCCCACCGGACGGCCGCGCGCGTTGCCGTCAGCATCAAGGAAGCCTGTCAGCACGTCTTGCGTATCGCCGGAAGGTTTTCCGTTGGCGAACGGAACGAAGATCACTTTGTAGCCGCTGGGCTGGCTGCGGTTCCATGAGCCATGCTGGCCGATGAATGCGCCGTGCGCAAAGCGCGCCGGCAGCGACTTATCAGATGAGAATGTGAGCCCGAGCGAAGCCGTATGGGCGCCGATCGCATAATCCGGAGCAATCGCCTTCGCGACGAGATCGGGCCGTTCCTCCTTGGTAAGGCGCGGGTCGAGGTGTTGGCCGTAGTAGCTGAAAGGCCAGCCGTAGAAAGCTCCGTCCTTAACCGAGGTCAGATAATCGGGCACAAGATCATCGCCCAGTTCATCGCGCTCGTTGACGACCGTCCAAAGGTCTTTCGTCTCGGGCTCGAAAGCCATGCCATTGGGATTGCGCAGGCCAGTGGCGAACGGCCGGGTAGTGCCGGTCTTGGGATCGATCTCGATAATCCGCGCGCGATCCGTCTCCTTTTCGAGACCATTTTCGCCCGCATTGCTGTTCGAGCCGACTGTCACATACAGTTTTGATCCATCGGCGCTGGCGATGACGTTTTTCGTCCAGTGATGATTGAGCGGACCGCCCGGCAGATCGGCGACTTTCACCGGCTGCGCGGTGATCTTCGTATCACCGGCATGATAATCGAACTTCAGCAGCGCGTCGGTGTCGGCGACGTAAAGCGCATTGCCCACGAGTGCCATTCCGAATGGCGAATTGAGACCGTCGATGAAGACGGAGCGCGTCTCGGCCGTTCCGTCAGGCTTTATCCCGCGCAACAGCGTGATGCGGTTCGGACTCGGAACGCGAGCTCCGGCATATTTCTGAAACAGCGCCTGGAACCAGCCTTTGATGCCCTTGCCGTCTTCCGGCCGCGTCGGGCCGTTCGTCTCCGCGACCAGGATGTCGCCGTTGGGGAGCACGTAAAGCCAACGCGGATGATCGAGGCCCGTCGCGTACGCCGCCACGTTGAGGTCGCCCGGCGTCGACGGCTTTGCGTTGTCCTTCCATCCGACGACAGGCGCGACTTTGATCGTCGGCACGATATTGGATTGCGGTGCCGGCAGTTCTGGATTGGGCCCGAAATCTCCTCGCTTCGCGTCGTCGGCAGAAACGGCAATTGCCCAGACCGTGAAAACAGCGGTGATGCCGGTGAAGGCGGCGACGGAACGTAAGAGCATGAGGCCTCCTGGTCCGGTTTCCCCTAACGGAACCGGACCAGCAGGCTACGCTCGAATCGAAAGAAAAGTTCCCCGCTCAATAGACCGCGGGAACGTACATATCGTCCGGCACCGGCACGCGGTGGTAATCGGGATTATGTACGCGTGCGGGCAGAACGACCGGGGCCCGCGGAATTTCAGCGTAGGGTATCTGACTCAACAGATGATGGATGCAGTTGAGCCGCGCGCGCTTCTTGTCGTCTGCGTGGACGACCCACCACGGCGCCTCGGGAATATGCGTCCGCTCCAGCATCGCTTCCTTGGCCTTCGTATAAGCCTCCCAGCGGCGGCGGGATTCCAGATCCATGGGCGATAGCTTCCACTGCTTGATGGGATCATGGATGCGCATCTGGAAGCGAAGGTGCTGCTCGTCGTCGGAAATCGAGAACCAGTACTTGATGAGCGTGATGCCCGAGCGCACGAGCATCTTCTCGAATTCCGGCACCGTGCGGAAGAACTCTTCCACGTCATCGTCCGTGCAGAATCCCATTACCCGTTCGACGCCGGCGCGGTTGTACCAGGAGCGATCGAAAAGCACGACCTCGCCACCGCCCGGCAGATGCGGAACATAGCGCTGGAAATACCACTGCGAACGCTCGCGCTCGGTCGGCGCCGATAGCGCGACGACCCGCACGACGCGAGGATTGAGCCGCTGCGTGATCCGTTTGATGACGCCGCCTTTGCCTGCCGCGTCGCGGCCTTCAAAGAGGACGACGACCTTCGCCTTCGAATTCACGACCCAATCCTGCAGCTTGATCAATTCGTGCTGCAGCCGGAAGAGTTCTTTGAAATACACTTGCCGGTCGAGCAGGCCCGCTTCCCGATCATGGTCCTGGCCGTCGAGGAGCCGTTCGAGCCGATTGTCGTCCAGCTCCATCTCGAGTTCTTCATCGAAGCTGTCGGCGATCTCAGCTTCAACGCGTGCTGCCATGGCGCGGTCGTTTTTGTCCTGCTCGTCCGTCATCGCGCGAACCCTCTTGATCGTGGTCATTGCAAGCTGTTCGGCCGATACACACGCGAGCGATGTGACATCGCTGTGACAAGCTTGCTTGTTGGTCGCGCTTGGAAAGAGCCGGCGGTTGTTGGCTAGACCGGGGGCGGATTGCGCTCGGCGAAACCGCCTTGATGCCAGTAAGGGTATGCCTTCGGTTTTTCGCTTGCGGCATCGAGCTTTGCGATCTGCTCGGCCGTCAAGTTCCAGCCCACCGCCCCGAGATTGTCTTTCAATTGCTGCTCGGTTCGCGCGCCGATGATGACGCTCGAAACCGTCGGCCGATGAAAGAGCCAGTTGAGAGCGATCTGCGGGATCGTCTTGCCCGTCTCCTTCGCGACGTCATCGAGCGCATCGACGACGCGGTAAACATACTCGTCCGATACGGGCGGACCGCTTTCGGCGGTTTTGTGCAGCCGGCTCACTTCTGGCAAGGCTTGGCCGCGCCGGATCTTACCGGTGAGACGGCCCCAGCCCAGCGGGCTCCAGACGAGTGCACCAAGCCCCTGATCGATGCCGAGAGGCATAAGCTCCCATTCGTAGTCGCGCCCGATCAGCGAGTAGTAGGTTTGGTTGGCGACGTAGCGCGGATAGCCGTAGCGATCGGCGACCGCCAGCGATTTCATCAAATGCCAACCCGAGAAATTCGACACGCCGACATAGCGGATCTTTCCGGCGCGAACGAGATGATCGAGCGTCGACAGAACTTCTTCCGGCGGCGTCATGGCGTCGAAACCGTGCAGCTGAAAGATATCGATGTGATCGGTCTGCAGACGCTTCAGCTGATCTTCGCAGGTCTTTAGCAGATGGAAACGTGACGAGCCGACATCATTGGGATCGTCGCCGAAACGAAACGTCGCCTTCGTTGAAATGAGAACCTTGTCGCGGCGGCCTTTGAGGGCCTCGCCCAGAACTGTCTCGGAATTGCCCTTCGAATAAATGTCGGCGGTATCGAACAGCGTCACGCCGGCATCGAGACATAGATCGATCATTCGGCGCGCTTCCACGACGTCGCTTGATCCCCATGCGCTGAAAAATTCGCCGGATCCTCCGAACGTAGCGGCGCCAAAGCTGAGAAGCGGCACCCTCAAGCCGGATGCGCCGAGTCGTCGGTATTCCATGAAGCCCCCTGTGCGGATCATGAAGAAATACGTCAGCGAAATGCGGAGCTTCGCCGCACCTCATCGCTCAAATAAGAGCCAGTGCGTGCAATAAAAGCGTTCACATCTGGCGGCGTTCCGTACGCAAACTTCACAATTTTTTCGACTCTAAGTTGAGTTTCAAAGTCTCCGCGCACTGAGAATTCCGCATAACTTTCTAAAAAATCGAAATAAATTTCCGTATGCGTTTTGGTTAACTCGCGCCCTGACGATATGCCGCGCGTCGAATCCTCTCTTGTTTTCGCCCCATTGAACCGCTGGATGCGCCCCGTTTGTGAAGACAAGTGAAGGAGTAAAAAATGCGATTGGTTTTGATCGCAGTGGCGATGGCTCTGGCCTGGGCGGCTGGGATGTCGTCGGCAGAGGCGCGTCCGTACAAGGGCCATGGGGACCGTTACGAGCGCTCTGCGCATTGGGCCGGCAAGCGGTCCTACTCGCGGCACTACGCACAGCGTGTCGACCGCCAGGATGCCCGGCGTCAGTACTCATACCGCAGATCCGGATACCGCTACGCCTATCGTTCGGGCGAGCGTCGCAGCTATGCCTATAGCGGTCGCGTTCAGCGCCAATACGGCCAGCGTCGCTACGCACAGCGTCACTACTACTCGAGCGGTCGTCGTTATGCCTCGTCGGGCAGCGTCGGTGGCCGTCCGCGCGCGTGGTGCGGCTGGTGGATGCGCACGCAGCTTGGCGGCGGTCCAGAGTACAATCTTGCTGCGAACTGGCGGCACTATGGACGTCCGAGCGGCCCGCGTGTCGGCGCCGTGGTGGTCTGGCCGCATCATGTCGGCATGATCACGGGGCGCTCTGCCAACGGTCAGTGGATCGTGAAGTCCGGCAACGACGGCAACGCCGTGCGTGAGCGGCCGATGTCGGTAGCCGGTGCGGTTTTCCGTTCCAGCTGATCAGGCGATCTGATCTGAAATGTCGGGCGGGCCGTGATTCGGCCTGCCCGCATCACATCAATTTGGAAAGGTCCCTACAACCGGGACCGGGGCGCAGCTTTGTTTAGCTGGGCAAAAAAATATGGCCGGTGACGCTTATCGCTGTCGCCCGGCCATGTTCGGAAATGAAGGGGCGAAATAAGACGCCCGTTCGCCATCTGCATGCGCGTGTCGAAGCCCGAATGCCCAGTCCGAGGCTCCGAAACGCGAATGAAATTAGGCGGCCTTCTTCTTCGCCGCTTTCTTGACGACCTTCTTGACGGTCTTCTTAGCGGCCTTCTTAGCGACGGGCTTCTTGCGAGCTGCCGTCTTCTTCGCTGCCTTCTTTACTGCCTTAGCCATAGTTTTTATCTCCCTCTAGGAAGTTCGAATCAGCTCGAACTCTGCAAACATGAGCAAATTCCAGAAGTTTGTAGACGAAGAAGTTTGAAATCGCGGGCAAAAACCCGTTTATTAACGGCTTCCTGTGACTTTAAAGTCGCAATTTTTCTTATTTTTCCGACTTTCGCCCTCGTGGGCTGGACTCTCAAGCGGGATTTATCGCAGCGCGCCGGTCGTCTCGAACCCGTTTTTGCCCGTGTGAGAATCACACTTTCGAGCTCGCGATCAAATTTCAGCGGCTCTGCGCACGCGCGTTTGCAGATCGAACGCGGACTGAAGATACGTCATCCGCTCATCGAGAATTTCTGAAAACCAAGAATGGTAGTCCGGCTCCTGAGGCACGATGTCGGCGATCACGGATCCGTCTTCGACGCTGAGGTCTGCTCCGTAGTGCCGAGCGATTGCCTGCATCTTTGCGTTATCAGGCAAGCACACGAGCATCAGATGGCGCAGGCCGCGATTGCGCGCCGTACGAATGACGCGACCCATCAGTTTCGTCGCAATTCCGCGATTGACGAAGGGTTTCTCGACCGAGAACGCAACCTCAGCGCCGTCCCTGTGCATCAGAATGTCGGGGCGCAATTCAGCGACGGCGCGTACTTCGCCGTCGACGAAATATCCGAACGTCACGTTGCCGAAGTCTCCGGCATGCGCCGCGTAACGGCTGATGAAGTCATCCGAGACATCATGCGCGAACCGCCGGTAGCGCGCCTCTCCATCGAGGCGCAGGAGGTGGTCGCGCAGCAGGTAGGCTTCGCTCGCGAGCAGACGGCGAATGAAGCCGAGGTGTTCCACCTCAGCCGCGTCAGCCTCTTTCAACATTTTAATTCTCCCCGGCCCCCGTTTATCCGCGGACCGCTAACCAATTGCATTCTCCGCTAAAATGGAGACGCTTCGGTGCAGCGCCACGGAAAATGCTGCAGAGCAGCAATGCGCATTTAAGCGACGGAAGATGAAGCGCATCTGAACATTGGGCCGATCGGTCCGCCCCTCAGCCGCATGGCTGGCATGCCGTATTCCAATTCGTCGCGGACTTTGCCAGTTGCGCCAGAAGTGGTCGGCCGACTACCGAAGGTGTCACGGGACCGAGGGCGTAATGGGCACAATCATCGAGGAATACCGCAAGCGGGTTGCCGACGACGAGCTTGAGGCCGATCCTGCGCAGGCTGAAGTGGCCGCCCGACTGGATGCGCTCGACGCGGACCTGACTGTATATCAACGCAAGAGCGGTCTCCTCACAAAGCTATTCAGCAAGCATGCTCCGCCGAAGGGTCTCTACATTTGGGGGGCCGTCGGCCGTGGCAAGACGATGCTGATGGATCTCTTCTTCGAGGAGACGTCCTTCGAGCCCAGGCGTCGCGCCCACTTCCACGAATTCATGGCCGACGTGCACGAGCGTATCGGCAAAGCCCGTGCTGAGGTCCCAGGCGATCCCATTCCCCATGTCGCCGAAGAGATCGCGAGATCCGCGCGCCTTCTTTGCTTTGATGAGATGCACGTCACCGACATCGCCGACGCGATGATCCTCGGCCGTTTGTTTGAAGCACTTTTTGCTGCCGGCACTGTCATTGTAACGACATCGAATGCCAAGCCGGGCGACCTTTATACGAACGGTCTCAACCGGCAGCTCTTCATTCCCTTCATCGCTCTCATCGAAAATAACGTCGATGTTGTCGAACTTGCTGCGATAAAGGATTTCCGCCTCGACAAGCTTTCCGGTCTACAACTCTACTTCCATCCTGCCGATGCAGCCGCGCGCGCCGCGCTCGATGATCACTGGTCACGCCTGACCGGCAATCATCCGGGAAAGCCGCAGACGATCGAGGTTCTCGGCCGCAAGGTTGCAATACCCCTCGCCTCGATGGGCGTCGCTCGCTTCGGCTTCAACGACCTTTGCGACGTCCCGCTCGCCGCCAATGATTATCTTCACATCGCGCACGCTTTTCACACGATCCTGATCGACGACATACCGATGTTGACGCCCGACCGGCGCGACGTTGCTCGCCGCTTCATCACGCTCGTCGACGCGCTCTATGACAACCGCATCTGTCTCATCGCCTCGGCGGCCGCGGAACCCTCGCATTTGTATCCCGCCGGAGATGGCGTCGAGCTTTTCGAGCGCACGGCCTCCCGTCTGACTGAAATGCGTTCGGAAGCCTATCTCACCGGACATTCGGGCGGCAGGAGCCGCCATTAACGATCGGTACAGATGTCGAATACTGAAGTGGCGCACGAATTGTTCGCATGCGATGGGACTTTGGGATGAAAGTTGCGGCTTGCGCTTGACGCCCTAAGGATTTTCATTAGGCAGCAACGCCGTGCCCCTCGGGCAGCGGCGTGGTCATAATCAATCAAATCCATTTGGGGGAGCAGCATGGCGCGTACGAAAATCGCACTGATCGGATCGGGACAGATCGGTGGCACGCTGGCGCTCCTCGCCGGGCTCAAGGAGCTTGGCGACATCGTCATGACCGACATCATGGAAGGCGTTGCCAAGGGCAAGGCGCTTGACCTGGCGCAGACCGCCGCCGTCGAAGGTTATAACGCGAAGCTCTCAGGCGCCGGCCCCGAAGGCTACGCTGCCATCGCCGGAGCTGACGTTTGCATCGTCACGGCCGGTGTGCCGCGTAAGCCCGGCATGAGCCGTGATGATCTTCTCGGCATCAACTTGAAGGTGATGGAGCAGGTCGGCGCAGCCATTAAAGCCCACGCGCCGAACGCGTTCGTCATCTGCATCACCAACCCGCTCGATGCGATGGTTTGGGCGCTTCAGAAGTTTTCAGGGCTTCCCGCCAACAAGGTCGTCGGCATGGCCGGCGTGCTCGACAGCGCCCGCTTCTCCTGTTTCCTCGCCGAAGCCGCTGGCGTCTCGATCGAAGACGTCCGCGCGATGACGCTTGGCGGTCATGGCGACGACATGGTGCCGATGGTCCGCTACTCCACGATCGGCGGCGTGCCGCTCCCCGATTGCGTCAAGCTCGGCATGTTCACGCAGGAAGCGCTCGACGCCATGATCAAGCGCACGCGCGGCGGCGGAGGTGAAATCGTCGCTCTGCTTGGCACCGGCTCGGCGTTCTACGCGCCGGCTGCATCCGCGATTGCGATGGCCGAAAGCTACCTGAAAGATAAGAAGCGCATGCTGCCCTGCGCCGCCAACTTGAAGGGCGAATACGGCCTCAAGGACACCTACGTCGGCGTGCCCGTCATCATCGGCGCGGACGGCGTTGAAAAAGTCATCGAACTCACGATGGACGAATCCGAAAAAGCGATGTTCGAGAAGTCGGTCGCTTCGGTGAAGGGCCTCATCGAGGCTTGCAAGACGATCAGCCCGGCGCTTGCGAAATAAAAAAGGAGCGGCGCAACCGTGCAGTCACGCCACTCCTCGATCGGGATGGAAAGCTCGGCCTCAGCCGAACTTGAACATCTTCTTGAGGCTGTGCGAGAGCGCGCCGCGCTTTTCCTTGCGGGCGACATCGGCTTCGCTGCGGAGCCACGTCATCTGCACGACACGACGCTCGCCCACGAATGGCGTATGGCCATGCCAAGACCAATCGGAACGGCGGAACGCGAACACGGTGCCGGTCAGCGGGCTCACCTGCTCGACATAGTCCTCGAAGTCGTGATCGTTTTTCAGGACGCGCAGGCATCCAGCGCCCGTGCCGTCCCACTTGTCGTTGAGATACGTGAGCATGGTCGCGATCTTCGCTTCGCCATCCGTGTGGATGCGGCCATCCTTCGCCGCCGACAGCTTGCGGATGGTGATCATCTTCGGCTTGCCGACGAGATCTATGTCGAGCTTCTCCGACACGATCTTGGAAACTTCCGGGCTCTTGAGATCCTGAAGCAGCTTCTCGAACGCGCCGTGGATGCCCGAGCCGATATCGCTTTCCGTCAGGAAGCCCGGCTCCTTGAGATCGGGAAAGTCTTTCTTCAGCGGCTCCACTGCGGGCGGCTGAATGAAATGGTCGCCGACGAGATAGTTGAAGGGTTCGCGGCCGGTGCGCGCGGCCTTCAGGCCGTCGATGTTGATGCAGGCAAAAGTCATGGACGTTCCCCGTTGTTGACTGAACCCCAGTCGAAATCCGATGTACGGCGGCGCCAGTATCGACTCAAGAGGCGGCATCACCGCGCGCCGACAAATGCTGGTGAGACCCAGCTTTACCGCCCCAAAATAGGGCATAAAAGCGGCGTGCCGTGTTCCAGTGCAGGCGATGATGATCTTTTGTTGAAGGGGGCGAGAGCATGAATATTCACGAGTATCAGGCGAAAGAGCTTTATCGTCAGTACGGCGTTCCCACGCCCAATGGTTTCCCCGCCTTCACGGTCGAGGAAGCCGTCGCGGCGGCGAAGAAACTTCCCGGCCCCGTTTGGGTGGTGAAAGCGCAGATCCACGCGGGCGGACGCGGCAAGGGCAAGTTTAAGGAGCCTTCCGCCGGCGAAAAAGGCGGTGTCCGCCTCGCCAAATCGCTCGAAGAAGTCGAAACCTTCGCGCGTGAGATGCTCGGCAAGACGCTCGTTACCGTGCAGACCGGTCCTGCAGGCCGCGTCGTCAACCGGCTTTATATCGAGGATGGCTCCGCCATTGAGCGCGAGCTTTATCTCTCCGCGCTCGTCGACCGCGCCACCTCTCGCGTCGCCTTCATCGTTAGCGAAGCCGGCGGCATGAACATCGAGGATGTCGCCCACGATACCCCGGAAAAGATCCACACGCTGACGATCGATCCGGCAACCGGCTACCAACCGTTCCACGGCCGCAAGGTTGCGTTCGCGCTGGGCCTCAAGGGCGACCAGGTGAAAGCCTGTGGAAATCTTGTTGAGAACCTGTTCAGGATGGTCGTCGAGAAGGACATGAGCCTCCTCGAGATCAACCCGCTTGTCGTGACCAAGGATGGCAAGCTCATCTGCCTCGACGGCAAGATGAATTTCGATTCCAACGCGCTCTATCGCCATCCCGAGATCGTCGCCATGCGCGACATCGGCGAAGAAGACCCGGCCGAAATTGAAGCTTCCAAGTACGATCTCGCCTTCGTCAAGCTCGACGGCAACATCGGCTGCCTCGTCAATGGCGCCGGTCTCGCCATGGCGACGATGGACATCATCAAGCTCTATGGCGCCGAGCCCGCGAACTTCCTGGACGTCGGCGGCGGCGCTTCGAAGGAAAAAGTCCAGTCCGCGTTCAAGCTCATCCTCGAGGATCCCGCGGTTAAGGGCATCCTGGTCAACATCTTCGGTGGCATCATGCGTTGCGATATCATCGCCGAAGGCGTGGTCGCTGCCGCCCGCGAGATGGCGATCAATGTCCCGCTCGTCGTCCGGCTCGAAGGCACGAACGTCGATCTCGGCAAGAAAATCCTCCAGGAGTCGGGCCTGAAGATCATCGCCGCCGACGATCTCGCCGACGCCGCCAGAAAAATCACGGATCAACTGAAGGCGGCAGCCTGACGGTCGGAATGTTGTCCTGATCGTCAGTACTGCTTGCTGCACCGCAAAAAATGCGCGACATGTAGCTTAAGAAGCCGAACAGAACGCGGGGATGGAATGTCTATTCTTGTCGACAAGAATACGAAGGTCATTTGCCAAGGCATTACCGGTAGCCAGGGGACATTCCACACAAAGCAAGCACGCGCTTACGGCACCAAGATCGTCGGCGGCGTTACGCCCGGAAAGGGCGGCTCGAAACATCCCGACGCCGAGCTTGCAGACGTTCCCCTCTTCGACAGCGTCGGCGAAGCCGTTGCCAAGACCGGAGCGACGGCAACCTCGATCTACGTTCCCCCGCCGTTTGCTGCCGATGCCATTCTCGAAGCCATCGACGCTCAGGTCCCTCTGATCGTCTGCATCACCGAAGGCATTCCGGTGATGGATATGGTCCGCGTCAAGCGCGCGCTCGACGGTTCGAAGTCGCGTTTGGTTGGTCCGAACTGTCCCGGCCTGCTCACTCCCGGCCAATGCAAGATCGGCATTATGCCCGGAAACATCTTCCAGAACGGCACGGTCGGCATTGTTTCCCGCTCCGGAACACTCACATATGAGGCTGTGAAGCAGACGACGGACGTCGGTCTCGGACAGACGACGGCCGTCGGCATTGGCGGCGACCCCGTCAAAGGCACGGAATTCATCGACGTCCTCGACATGTTCCTCTCCGACGACGAAACGCAGTCGATCATCATGATCGGCGAAATCGGCGGCTCCGCCGAAGAAGACGCGGCCGACTTCCTAATCGAGCAGGCAAAGAAAGGCCGCAAGAAGCCGATGGCAGGCTTCATCGCGGGCGTTACCGCGCCGCCGGGACGGAGAATGGGTCATGCCGGCGCGATCATCTCCGGCGGCAAAGGCAAAGCGGAAGACAAGCTCGCGGCGATGAAAGCCGCTGGCATTGCGATCTCGCCGAGCCCCGCCGAGCTGGGCCGTACTCTTGTCGAAGTCCTGAAAGCGTAAAAGAAATTGAAAATGAACGAAGCCGTAAGACCGGCGGCATAGATTGATCCGGTCACTGTCCGCGTCATCCAGAGCATCGAAGCAACGCTCGTGGAGCATGAATAAGGACGAACGTAATGGCACGAAACGGCCAGAATGAAGCGTTTCTGCGCACCTCTTTTTTAAGCGCCGCGAACGCCCCCTACATCGAAGACATGCAGGCTGAGTATGAGCGCAACCCTGGCGCCGTCAGCGACGAATGGCGACGATTCTTCGAGAGCATCAAAGAGTCTCCCTCATCGGCGAACGCCTATTCCGGCGGTCCGGCATGGGCGCCGCCGCTCTCCGCGCTCCTCAACGAAAACGGCACCGATCGTGATCTCGTTGGCGCGCTGACGGGCGACTACGGCGAAGCCGAACGCACGATCCGGGACAAGATAGAGCGCCGCGCCCAGGTTTCCGGTTTCGAGATGACACCGGCGGCCTCCCTGCGCGCCACCCAGGATTCGATCCGTGCGCTGATGTTGATCCGCGCCTATCGCGTCATTGGCCACCTCGCCGCCGACCTCGATCCGCTCGGTCTCGCCGACCGCCGCGTGCATCGCGAGTTATTGCCCGAAACCTACGGCTTCACCGAAGCCGATCTCGACCGGCCAATCTTCATCGATCGCGTCATGGGTCTGGAGACGGCGACGATGCGCCAGATCCTGGCCATCCTGCGCCGAACCTACTGCCGAAAGATCGGCGTGCAGTTCACGCACATCACCGACCCCACGCAAAAAGGCTGGATTCAGGAACGCATCGAGGGCGCGGAAAAGGATATCCGCTTCACGACCGAAGGCCAGAAGGCAATCCTCCGCAAACTGATCGAAACGGAAACGTTCGAGAAGTTCTGCGATCTCAAATATACCGGCACGAAACGCTTCGGCCTCGACGGCGCCGAGTCGATCATCCCGGCGCTCGAACAGATCATCAAGCGCGGCGGACACCTGGGCGTGCAGGAAATCGCCATGGGCATGGCGCACCGTGGCCGTCTCAACGTGCTCGCCAATGTCATGTCGAAGCCGCTTCGCGCCATCTTCAAGGAGTTCAAGGGCGGCTCGTTCAAGCCCGACGATGTCGAAGGTTCCGGCGACGTCAAATACCACCTTGGAGCCTCGTCGGATCGATCCTTCGACGGCAACAACGTTCACCTGTCGCTGACCGCCAATCCTTCGCATCTCGAAATCGTCGATCCGGTCGTGCTCGGCAAAGTGCGCGCCAAGCAGGATCAGCACAATTGCCCGAGCAACGACCGTACGGCGGTCATGCCGCTTCTGATCCACGGCGATGCGGCGTTCGCGGGCCAAGGCGTCGTCGCCGAGTGCTTCGGCCTTTCAGGACTGCGCGGCCATCGCACCGGCGGCTCGATCCACTTCATCATCAACAACCAGATCGGCTTCACCACGGCGCCGCATCACTCGCGCTCGTCGCCCTATTGCTCCGACGTCGCCCTGATGATCGAAGCGCCGATTTTCCACGTGAATGGCGACAGCCCGGAAGCCGTCGTCCACGTCGCCAAGATCGCGACCGAGTTCCGCCAGCGCTTCCAGAAGCCGGTCGTCATCGACATGTTCTGCTATCGCCGGTTCGGCCACAACGAGACCGACGAGCCGATGTTCACGCAGCCGGCGATGTACAAGCGGATCAAATCGCACCCGACCGTCGTCGACATCTACTCCAAGCAGCTGATCGAGGAAGGCGTCATCACCGCCGCCGAGTTCGGCGAGATGAAGGATACGGTCCGCGCCAACCTCGACAACGAGTTTTCATTCTCCGACGGCTACAAGCCGAATAAGGCCGACTGGCTCGATGGCCGCTGGTCGGGCATCACGCGTCCCGACAGCGACGACTGGCGCGGCAATACCGGCGTCGACATGGAGACGCTGAAGGACATCGGCCACCGCGTAACGACGATCCCGAACGACTTCCATATTCACAAGACGGTCGGCAAGCTGATCGAGCGTCGCCGCGAGATGATCGATACCGGTCAGGGCATCGACTGGGCGATGGGCGAGCACATGGCGTTCGCGTCGCTGTTGATGGAAGGTTTCCGCGTCCGCCTTTCCGGCCAGGACTGCGAACGTGGCACCTTCTCGCAGCGCCACGCCGTCTTCATCGATCAGGAAAACGAGCGCCGCTTTTCGCCGCTAAAGCACCTCTCGCCCAATCAGGCGCGCTTCGAGATCGTCAATTCGATGCTGTCGGAAGAAGCCGTCCTTGGCTTCGAATACGGCTACTCGCTTGCCGAACCCAATGCACTGACGCTCTGGGAAGCCCAGTTCGGCGACTTCGCCAACGGCGCTCAGGTCGTGTTCGACCAGTTCTTGTCATCGGGTGAACGCAAGTGGCTTCGCATGTCGGGCCTCGTTTGCCTGCTGCCGCACGGCTACGAGGGCCAGGGCCCAGAACACTCTTCCGCCCGCCTCGAACGCTATCTGCAGCTATCGGCGGAAGATAACTGGCAGGTCGCGAACTGCACCACTCCGGCGAACTACTTCCACATTCTGCGCCGTCAGCTGCATCGCAACTTCAGGAAGCCGTTGATCCTGATGACGCCGAAGTCGCTGTTGCGCCACAAGCGGGTCGTCTCCAAGCTCGATGATTTCGGTCCCAATACGAGTTTCCATCGTCTGCTGTGGGACGACGCCGAGCGCGGCTCCTCGACCATCACGCTGAAACCTGATTCCGAGATCAAGCGCGTCGTAATCTGCACCGGCAAGGTCTATTACGACCTGCTTGATGCGCGCGATTCCAAAGGCCTCGATGACGTCTACATCCTGCGCGTCGAGCAGCTTTATCCGTTCCCGGCCCGCGCGCTGATCAACGAGCTTGGCCGCTTCAAGTTTGCTGAGATCGTCTGGTGCCAGGAAGAGCCAAAGAACATGGGCGCTTGGTACTTCATGGACGCGAATATCGAGTGGGTTTTGAACCACCTCGGCTATATTCACCGCCGTCCGCGCTACGCTGGCCGCGCGGCATCTGCGGCGACCGCGACCGGTTTGCTGTCGCAGCACATCAAGGAACAGACCGCGCTCGTCGCCGACGCGCTCGGAATTTGACGGACATTCGCGATCGGCGGCCGGCTCCGCGCAGCGGAGTCGCCGATCGCAGCGAAAAAAGTACACCGCGTCCGGCGGCCGGCTCGATGAGCGAGCATCGCCAGACGCAAACAAAGTACACCGCGTCTGGCGGCCGGCTCGACGAAGGAGAGTCGCCAGACGCAAACAAAGAAGTGAGGGCTGAGAATGGCGATCGAGATCCGCGTTCCCGCGCTTGGAGAGAGCGTAACGGAAGCGACGGTGGGCAAATGGTTCAAGAAAGCCGGCGAGGCGGTGACCGCCGACGAGCCGCTTGTCGAACTTGAGACCGACAAAGTGACGGTCGAGGTGCCCGCTCCGTCCTCGGGCGTCTTGGGCGAAATTCTCGTTCAATCGGGTTCGACGGTCGAAGTGGGAGCGCTCCTCGCGGCTCTGAACGATGGCGCCGCGAAATCGGAAGCGCCCAAGAGCGCTGCGAAGGCGACCGCCGCGCCGGCCCCGCAGTCTCCGCCACCCGCACCGGCTCAACCTCCCGCCGCCGCCTCCGCGCCGCCGCCCCCTCCGCCTCCAGCCGCTCAGAAAGCGCTCACCGAAGCCGGGCTCGAAGCATCCGACATTCACGGCTCCGGACGCCGCGGCCAGGTCTTGAAAGAGGACGTAATAGCCGCCGCCTCAGCTCCCCGCCCGCCGTCCGCCCCGCCGGTGCATGAGGCGGCCGCCTCGCAACAGGCGACGAACGTGGTGGCCATTCAAACCGCCCCGACCCTGAAAGCCGTCCCGCAGGAGGCACGCCTTCCCTCGGCCGGCCATGACGCCGCCCGCGAGGAGCGCGTGAAGATGACGAGGCTGCGCCAGACGATCGCCCGCCGCCTCAAGGACGCCCAGAACACCGCCGCGATGCTCACGACGTTCAACGACGTCGATATGAGTGCGGTGATGGCGCTTCGCGCGCAGTACAAGGACATCTTCGAGAAGCGTCACGGCGTGAAGCTCGGCTTCATGGGTCTCTTCGTAAAGGCCTGCATCCAGGCGCTTCGCGATGTGCCGGCCGTCAACGCCGAGATCGACGGCGACGATCTGATCTACAAAAATTACTATCACATCGGCGTCGCCGTCGGCACAGAGAAGGGCCTCGTCGTTCCGGTCGTTCGCGACGCCGATCGCCTGAGCCTCGCCCAGATCGAGCAGCAGATCAACGAATACGGCAAGCGCGCGCGAGATGGCCGCCTGTCGATCGAAGACATGCAGGGCGGTACCTTCACCATCTCCAATGGCGGCGTCTACGGTTCGCTGATGTCGACGCCGATCCTGAATGCGCCGCAGTCTGGCATCCTCGGCATGCACCGCATCGAGGAACGGCCCATCGTCAAAAACGGCCAGATCGTCGCTCGCCCAATGATGTACCTCGCGCTCTCCTACGACCATCGCATCGTCGACGGCAAGGAAGCCGTCACCTTCCTCGTCCGCGTCAAGGAATGTCTGGAAGATCCGCAGCGCTTCATCCTGGAGCTTTAAGGGATGGCCGCGCAGTACGATCTCATCGTCATCGGCACCGGCCCTGGCGGATATGTGTGCGCGATCCGCGCCGCACAGCTTGGCCTGAAAGTCGCCGTCGTCGAAAAGCGTGCCACCTTCGGCGGCACCTGCCTCAATGTCGGCTGCATCCCATCGAAGGCGCTTCTCCATGCGTCGCACTGCTTCGATGAAGCCAAAAACGAATTCGCGAGAATGGGCATCGGCACCGACCCGACGCTCGACCTCGACAAGATGCAGGCGTTCAAGCGCGAAGGCGTGAAAGGCAACGTCGACGGCGTCGCCTATCTCCTGAAGAAGAACAAGATCGACAGCTTTTTCGGCGCTGGGCGCATCGTCAAATCCGGTCAGGTCGCGGTCACGTCGGCAAGCGGCGAGACGCAGACGCTCGATAGCAAGTCCATCGTCATTGCCACCGGCTCCGACGTCACCCGCCTCCCCGGCATCGAGATCGACGAAAAGCGTGTCGTCTCCTCGACCGGCGCGCTCGACTTTACCGAAGTCCCGAAAAAACTGCTCGTTGTCGGCGCCGGTGTCATCGGCCTCGAGCTCGGCTCGGTCTGGCGTCGCCTTGGCTCGGAAGTCCACGTTATCGAATTCCTGCCGCGCATCCTGCCGGGCATGGATGCCGAAATTGCGCGTTCCTTCCAGCGCATCCTCGAAAAGCAGGGCATCGCTTTCCGGCTGTCGAGCAAGGTCGCAAGCGTCGAAACCTCAGACGCGGGCATCACAGCGAAAGTCGAACCAGCCGCTGGCGGCGAGGCCGAGACGGTCGAAGCCGATGCCGTGCTCGTCGCGGTCGGCCGCGTTCCCTACACGGAGGGCCTCGGGCTCGCCGAAGCCGGCATCGCGCTTGACGCAAAAAAGCGCGTGCTTGTCGATGGCTACTACCAGACGAACCTCACCGGCGTTTTCGCCATCGGCGATGTCATCGCCGGTCCGATGCTCGCGCACAAGGCGGAGGACGAAGGCGTCGCCGTCGCCGAGATCATCGCCGGCCAGGCAGGTCACGTGAATTACGACGTCATCCCGAACGTCATCTATACAAGTCCGGAAGTCGCCAGCGTCGGTAAGACGGAAGAGGAATTGAAGGCCGCAGGCATCGCCTACAACGTCGGCAGGTTCCCCTTCACCGCCAACGGCCGCGCCAAGGCGATCCACATGACCGACGGCTTCGTGAAGATCCTCGCCGATGCCACGACCGATCGCGTGCTCGGCGTTCACATCATCGGTGCGGTCGCGGGCGAGTTGATCGCCGAAGCCGCGGTGCTGATGGAATTCTCAGGCTCGGCCGAGGATCTGGCGCGCACCTGTCACGCGCACCCAACCTTCTCCGAAGCCATGAAGGAAGCAGCCCTCGCCGTCGCCAAACGCGCGATCCATTTTTAAGTCCTGGTTTCGCGCACCCATTTGGAAAATGACGAGATACGACCTCGTTCCTCCCCACGTCATGGCCGCCCTTGAGGCGGCCATCGAGCGCCACGACTGATATCCTGGATGCCGGGTCATGCCCGGCCATGGAGTATTTGCCTAAAGGGCCTGCCTTCCATGGAAATCTACGTCGATGCGGACGCCTGTCCGGTGAAGCCGGAAGTTCTCCGCGTCGCCACCCGCCACGATCTCATCGTGCACATGGTGTCGAACAGCTGGATGCGCCTCGATGATAGCCCGCTCATCAAGCGCGTCATCGTCGGCGACGGTGCGGATGCCGCGGACGACTGGATCGCCGAGCACGCGACGCCTGCCGACATCGTCGTGACGGCGGACATCTTGCTGGCGGCCCGCGTGTTGAAGGCGGGCGCGCAATGCATCGGCCCGACCGGCAAGTCCTTCAGCGACGCCAACATCGGCATGGCCGTCGCAATGCGCGACATGCAGCGCCACCTGCGCGAAACCGGCGAGAGCCGCGGCTATAACGCGTCATTCACGCCCCGCGACCGCTCGCAATTCCTCCAAGCCCTCGAAAACGCAGTCCAGGCGGGTTTGCGAAGACCGACGTGAACATTCTCATTATCCCGGCGCACATGTCTCGTGCAGCAGAAATAGCATGAACTGTCATCCTCGGGCTTGTCCCGAGGATCCATTGAACGAAACGCGCGCTTGCCAATGGATCCTCGGCCTGAAGCCGAGGATGACAGAGCTTCCGCGCCGGCAGTCACCGGGACAAACAAAAAAAATCAAAAAACTTATCCCCGCTCTCATGGGCTCCCGCATACTCCGCTCATCTTGCCGCGTGCGAAGGGCTCTAGGCTCGAGCTGGGATCCTGAGGGCGGCAGGAGCGTGCCGGACTGCCGGG
>NZ_RXIZ01000011.1:75944-82177 GCF_003987855.1 Hyphomicrobium sp. | reverse complement strand
GTAGGTGAGGTTCAGGAGGGCGACGTTTCTGACTGTGAAGCGTAGCGTCGTGTTGTTCGCGACATCCGAGCCGCCTTCATCCTCCGCTTCATTCATAGGTCGCTACTCGCAGGAACGAATACCGTCGCCGTCGCCATGGCAGCGACACCCTCGCGTCGGCCGGTGAAGCCCATCTGCTCGGTCGTGGTGGCTTTGATACCGACGCGGTCGGCGGGAAGCCCGAGCACGCCGCCAATCAACGCTTGCATCGCCGGACGGTGCGGTCCGACGCGCGGCGCTTCGGCCAGCACCGTAATATCGACGTTACCAACGCGGCCGCCGCGCTCGCGTACGCGCCGTACGGCGTCCTCCAGAAACAATTTGGAGGCCGCGCCCTTCCATTTCGGATCTGATGGAGGGAAGTGTTGACCGATGTCGCCGTCGCCGATCGCGCCAAGCAAAGCGTCCGTCAAAGCGTGCAGGACCACGTCAGCGTCGGAATGTCCTTCCAGCTTGTGCGTGTGCGGAATTCTTACGCCGCCAAGCCAAACGTGATCGCCTTCGCAAAAGCGGTGGACGTCAAAGCCAGTGCCGATCCTCGGCTCGAGAGAACGAGATAATTGGCGGTCAGCCACTTCGAGATCCTCCGCCGTCGTGATTTTGATGTTGCCGCTCGAGTCTTCAACGATGGCAACGTCGAGCTTTGCCCATTCCGCGATCGCCGCGTCGTCCGTGAACGTATCAAGGCCGCTTTCGGCAGCTTTGCGGTGCGCAGCCAGGATCGGCGCAAACTGAAAGCCTTGCGGGGTCTGCGCTCGCCACAAGCCATTGCGCGCAATTGTTTCAGTCACCACCCCGCCACTGGCGCGCTTCAGTGTATCGGTGACGGCAAGGGCCGCCAGGGCGCCTGGCTTCTCGCCAAGAGCTGCAATGACGTGGGAGATCGTTCTTTGCGAAACGAAGGGACGGGCGGCATCGTGGATCAAGACGAGGTCGGGAGAGGAGGGCGCCAAAGCTTCCAGTCCTTTCAGGACTGAGGCTTGTCGGGTCGCGCCACCGATCGCGGGCTCAGACAAGGTGGCGGCGCCGGCTTCTTGCGCTGCCCGCTCATACAACTCGCGATCGTCAGCGTGGATGACGACTTTCACATCATCGATATTTGGATGTCCGGCGAAGGCGGCGATAGCCCGAGCCAGGACCGACTTTGCCCCGATAGAGGCGTACTGCTTCGGGCCGGCGCCTTGGCTGGCGGCGCGCGTGCCTCTTCCGGCCGCGACGATCAAAGCGGCGATGCGCAACATAAGTCTCCCCTCGATGGCCAGCGCCCAGCAAGCCGGCGGCCACTTCCTGCCTGTACCCACGCAATTTCGCAACACGGTCAGGACTGTTCTGACCGGAAGAGTGCCGCTTTCATAGCCAGGAGGGTGGCGGGCGCGTCAAATGGGCAAATTGTAAATGTATTGTTCGCCCTTGCGAAAATATCGCCCCGTGCCTAGTCTGCCCAAACTCGCAGCAGAAACTATTTCTGCTCAACGAATGGGCAGGTTTGGGGCCGACCCGTAGGACTGCATGCTAGATAATGTCGTAAACGGCGCACCGCCCGCGGTGCTGGCGCCTATGTCCGGAGTGAGTGATCTGCCCTTTCGCCGGCTCGCACATCGCCTGGGAGCGACTTTGGTCGTATCCGAGATGATTGCGAGCGAAGAACTGGCGAAGGCTCGCCGTGACGTGCTGCGTCGTGCTGAAGGCCGAGATCTGACGCCGTTCGTCATCCAACTTGCCGGCCGTGAAGAACATTGGATGGCGGAAGGCGCGCGCATCGCCGAAGCCAAAGGGGCGCATGTCATCGACATCAATATGGGTTGTCCCGCCAAAGAGGTGACGGGCAAGCTGTCCGGCTCGGCGCTGATGCGCAACCTCGATCATGCGCAATCGATTATTCGCGCCGTCGTCGGCGCCGTCCGCGTTCCGGTCACGTTGAAGATGCGCCTCGGCTGGGACGACAAAAATCGCAATGCGGCCGAACTCGCAAAGCGCGCCGAAGCCGAAGGCGTGAAGCTAATTACCGTCCATGGACGGACGCGCTGTCAGTTCTTCACCGGCCTCGCTGATTGGAGCGCCGTACGCTCCGTCGTCGAAGCGACGTCGCTCCCGGTTCTCGTCAACGGCGACATTCTTTCACCCACGGACGCGCGCGCGGCGCTCGACGCTTCGGGCGCGAAAGGCGTGATGATTGGGCGGGGCGCATACGGCGCGCCATGGATGCCGGGACGCATAGCGAAGTTTCTGGCGTCGGGACGCGATCCTGAAAGTCCGACGCTGGCGGAACAATGCGATATCGCGGTCGAGCACATCGAAGCGATGTTCGAGCACTACGGCAAAGATCTTGGAGTGCGTAACGCACGCAAGCACATCGGTTGGTATCTCGCGTCGAGTGGGGCTAGCGACGCAACGGTCAAGTCGTGGCGGGGCAAGCTTTGTGTGATGCTCGAGCCGCAGCGGGTGATCGGAGGATTGAAAGCCTTCTATTCAGGTGCGGAGTCTCTCGCGGCATGAGCAGCAAGCCGGCATCGGTACACAAGCCAGAACGCGGCCCAGCAGCGCCGCCGATCAGCAGCTTGGTCGATCGCGAAGATCTCTTGAGTGCTCTTCCACATCCGATCCTTGTCGTCGCCAAGGACCAATCGATCGTTTTTGCGAACGCTGCAGCGGAAGCGTTTTTCACGATGAGCGCCACGATGCTCACCCGAAGCCGCATCTCGGATATCGTCGCTTTCGGATGTCCTCTGCTGGGCGTGATCGAGCAGGTGCAAGCGACCGGAGCAACCGTCAACGAGTACGGGATCGAAGTGGCTACGCCGCGCTTTGCCGGCGCAAAGCTGGTGGACGTGTACGGGGGGCCGCTGCCCGAAGATCCCAACAACATGTTCCTGATGCTGCAGCAGCGATCGATGGCGCAAATGATCGAACGCCAGCTGACGCATCGCGCGGCAGCACGGTCCGTCTCGGGCATGGCGGGTGTGCTTGCTCACGAAATCAAGAACCCTCTGTCGGGCATTCGCGGGGCCGCGCAGCTGCTTGAGCCCGGATTATCGGACGAGGATCGCGCGCTGACGCAGCTGATCTGCTCGGAAACCGATCGCATTCGCAATCTCGTCGACCGGATGGAGGTGTTCGGAGACGAGCGCCCTATTTCAAAAGATGCCGTGAACATCCACGATGTTCTCAATCACGTGCGCCGCATCGCCGAGCATGGGTTCGGGCGCAGTGTACGTTATGTTGAAGACTACGATCCCTCGCTGCCCTACGTGCTCGGCAATCGCGACAAGCTCGTGCAGGTCTTTCTCAATCTTTTGAAGAACGCCGCCGAGGCCATAGGCGATCGGACCGAAAACGGGCGCATCATCATGCAGACCGCGTTTCGCCCGGGCGTTCGTCTATCTTTGCCGGGTTCCGACACGCGCGTGAGCTTGCCTCTCATGATTCAGATCGAGGACAACGGCTGCGGCATTCCAGAGCATTTGAAACCGCATCTCTTCGATCCGTTCGTAACGACGAAAGCCTCCGGCAGCGGGCTGGGCCTCGCGCTGGTCGCCAAGATCATCGCCGATCACGGCGGCATCATCGAATGCGAAAGCGAACCTAAACGCACGGTCTTCCGCGTGCTGCTTCCCATGCAGCGATCGCGCCCGGCAGCCGTACCGACGACGAGAGAGACTTGATGGCAAGAGGCACCATACTGATCGCCGATGACGACACCGCAATCCGCACGGTGTTGAATCAGGCGCTGGCGCGGGCAGGCTTTGCGCCGCGTGCGACCGGTAACGCGGCGACGCTCTGGCGCTGGGTAAGCCAAGGCGAAGGCGATGTCGTGATCACCGACGTTGTCATGCCCGACGAGAACGCCTTCGATCTCATCCCGCGCATGAAGAAGTTGCGTCCGGATCTGCCAATCATTGTCATGAGCGCGCAGAACACGCTGATGACCGCTTTGACGGCTGCCGAGAAAGGTGCGTTCGAATATCTGCCGAAGCCATTCGACCTGAACGAGGTCGTGGCGGTCGTATCGCGCGCGCTGTCCGAGCCGGGACGTAAGCGCCAGACGACAACCACAGAACGCGAGACGGACGAGCTGCCGCTTATCGGCCGCTCGCTTCCCATGCAGGATATCTATCGCGTTCTCGCGCGCCTGACGCAGAGCGATCTCACCGTGATGATCAACGGCGAAAGCGGCACGGGCAAAGAACTCGTCGCGCGCGTGCTGCACGATTACGGCAAGCGACGGCACGGGCCGTTCGTGGCCATCAATATGGCGGCCATTCCGCGTGAATTGATCGAGAGCGAGCTCTTCGGGCACGAGAAGGGGGCGTTCACTGGCGCGCAAACCCGTACCCCTGGGCGCTTCGAACAAGCCGAAGGCGGGACGCTCTTCCTCGACGAGATCGGCGACATGCCGCTCGAAGCGCAGACGCGATTGCTCCGCGTGCTGCAACAGGGCGAATACACGACCGTCGGTGGCCGAACCCCGATCAAGACGAACGTCCGGATCATCGCAGCCACGCACCGGGATCTGAAATCGCAAATCCAGCAAGGCCTGTTCCGCGAAGATCTGTTCTATCGTTTGAACGTCGTGCCGATCCGCCTCCCACCGCTGCGCGAGCGGCTCGAGGATGTCGGAGATCTCGTTCGTCACTTCCTTCGTCAAGCCGCGCGCGAGGGGCTTGGACAAAAATCGATCGAGAGCGCCGCTATCGAGCGCCTGAAATCGCACCCCTGGCCCGGCAACGTCCGCGAACTGGAAAACGTCGTGCGGCGGCTCGTGGCGCTTTACACGCAGGACACGCTAACGGCGCAGATCGTCGAGCAGGAGCTTGCTGATACCTCCAGCACGCCTGCGATCGGCGGGGTGACCGAGAGCGGCGATCTCGGTGAAGCCGTGGAGCGGTACCTGTCGCGATACTTCTCGACGTTCGGCAACGACCTGCCGCCGCCCGGCCTGTACGACCGGGTTATCCGCGACGTCGAAAAGCCATTGCTGAGCGCCGCCTTGGCGGCCACGCGGGGCAATCAGATCCGCGCTGCCGAGCTCCTGGGCCTAAACCGGAATACGCTGCGCGCCCGCATTCGCGATCTGAACATCCGGGTCTTCCGAACGGTCGAGGGGTAGTTCCTCGCCTCGTCCTTGGGGTTATCCACAGGGCGGGGCCCTAGACCATTTGGCGCTTGAACTGCGCCACACCCGTCGCGAAAATGTCACAGTTACGGTGTTGGGTTTTCCCGCGTGTAGCGGGATCGCCGCTGTGCGTGTGCCGCAACGATGAGACGAGCGAGCCCTGCGGCGGCGCCGGACGTCTTTTCAATGCAGGATTCGCTCGTGGTTTGAGCGTGTTAGTTGATTTGGTCGGAAACTGATGAACGCCAGCAACAGCAATGGCAAAGCCGACACGATCGCGCGCGGCGACCGCGAGCCAGCTGCTTCGGTGGTGGAAGAGGGGGAGACGCCTCTCAATCCATCCGATCGGGCCTTCTGGTTTGGTCTGGGCGTCGTGTTGCTGTCGCTCACGTCAGCGCTGGTCAGCTACTTCATTTTGACCGGCCTTACGCCGATCGCTCCCAGGAACGAGTTCGTTTGGGGCGCACTGGCGCTCAATGCCATCCTCATCATCACGATGTTCGGCACCATCGCCTGGCAGGCGCTTGGGCTGCGGCGCGCATGGAAGCAGAAGATCCCCGGCGCCCGGCTTCATACTCGGATCGTCGCTCTGTTCTGTCTCATCGCCGCGCTTCCTGCCGTGCTTCTCGCCGTCGCCGCCACCACGACGTTCTCGCGCTCGCTTGACGGCTGGTTCTCAGGCCGCACGCGGGCCATCGTTGAAAATTCCTACGATGTCGCCCGCGCGTACGTCGACGAGCACAGTCAGATCATCCGCACCGACATCGTCAACATGGTGCGCGACATCAACGGCGAGGCGGCAACGCTCAAAGACGATCCCGACGCGTTCCAGAAATTCCTGATCGGGCAGGCGGGCCTGCGTGACCTGACGTCGGCATACATCATCGATTCCGAAGGCGTGCCGATCGTGCTCGCCCTCGACGATCCGAAACTTCCGTACGTGGTGCCCCAGCCTGCATCCATTGCCCAAGCCGAAGCGGGACAGGTGGCTCTATCCCGTCCATCGAGCGACTATCGAATATCGGCGATCGCCAAGATCGACTCCATGCCCGGCCGGTATCTCTACGTCGCGCGTGGCGTC
>NZ_RXIZ01000011.1:61693-75894 GCF_003987855.1 Hyphomicrobium sp. | reverse complement strand
TCGTGGCGCCAATCCGCCGGCTGATTGCGGGCGCGCAGGAAGTCTCCCGCGGCAATCTCGAAATCGAGCTTCCCGAGCGACGCGGCGAGGGAGATCTCCGGCGCCTGTCTCAGACCTTCAATCTCATGACCCGCGAACTGAAGAGCCAGCAGGACGCACTCGTCACGACAAACGCGCAACTCACGGAGCGGCGGAATTTCATTCAAGCCGTGTTGTCCGGTGTGTCCGCCGGCGTGATCGGCCTCGACAGCGCTGACCGCATCACGCTTCTGAGCCGCGCAGCCGAACGTCTGCTCGGATTCCAAAGCGGTGACGTCGTTGGCCGGCCTCTGAGCGACGTGGTTCCTGAGTTCGCCCCTGTGCTCGGTCTGCCCGATGAGCCAGGTCTCAAAAACAAAGGCCAGCACGAAATCAAAAAGCAGATCGGTGACGAAGAGCGAACCTTCGCCGTGCGCATTACGCATGAACGTGAAGGGGAGGGCGATGTCGGCTCGGTCGTGACCTTCGACGACATCTCCGAGTTGGTGCAAGCACAGCGCACGAGTGCATGGGCGGATGTCGCGCGCCGCATCGCGCACGAAATCAAGAATCCTCTCACGCCGATACAACTTTCAGCCGAACGCTTGCGGCGCAAATTCGGATCCCAGATCGGCGACAATCGCGAGCTCTTCGAAACGCTCACGCAAACGATCGAGCGGCAAACCGGCCAGATCAAAAGCATGGTCGACGAATTCGCTTCCTTCGCCCGCATGCCGCAACCCGTCATGGCAGACCAGGATTTGCGGCTCGCAGTCCAAGAACCGGCTGTGCTCTTCCGCGAAGGCAACAAAGACATCGAATTCAAGCTCGAGATTCCGAAAGAGCCGGTGCGGACGCATTTCGATTTGCGGCTCATTTCTCAGGCCGTGACCAACCTGATCAAGAACGGCGCCGAGGCCATCGAGTCCTACGGCGAGGCGCAGGGGCGTCCCGCCGACTACAAGCCCGAGATCGAAGTGCGGCTCGTGCGCGGCGAAGATCGCGTCTGGATCGAGGTCATCGACAATGGCATCGGCCTGCCGAAGCAAAACCGCGCGAAGCTGTTGGAGCCATATGTCACGACCCGGGCGAAGGGTACTGGCCTCGGCCTGGCAATCGTGCAAAAGGTCGTCGAGCAACACGGCGGCACCCTGGCACTTGAGGACGCACCGTTGACCGACACCCGCACGCGCGGGGCGCTGGTCCGGCTCACCCTGCCTCTCAAACTCGGAACTTCTCAGGAGATCTCCGCCGACTTAGATCCCCCCGCAGCACGGGCGGTCGGTGGTGCATGATATGAAACGCTTAACCCCCCAGGAGCGCAGCAATGTCAGCTGATATTTTGATCGTCGACGACGAGGCCGATATACGGGATCTTGTCGCCGGCATTCTGCAGGATGAGGGTCATCGCACGCGCCTCGCGCGTGACAGCGACGAAGCGCTCCGCGCCATCGAAGATCGCAAGCCCCATCTCGTCATCCTGGATATCTGGCTACAGGGAAGCCGCCTCGACGGTCTTGAAGTCCTGACCGTTATGAAGCGCACATACCCGGACCTTCCGGTGGTCATCATTTCCGGTCACGGCAATATCGAGACCGCCGTCACTGCAATCAAACGCGGCGCCTACGACTATATCGAGAAGCCGTTCAAATCCGATCGCCTCGTGCTCGTTGCCTTGCGCGCGCTTGAAGCTTCGCAGCTGAAGCGCGAGGTCAAGGAGCTGAAAGAGCGTTCGGTCGTCTCGGCTGAAATGATCGGCAAATCGCCGGCCATCAATCAGCTCAAGAACAACATCGACAAGGCCGGGCCGACGAACAGCCGCATCATGCTGCGCGGCGCGTCGGGTACCGGCAAGGAACTCGCCGCGCGCGTTCTTCATCAGAAATCGCTCCGCGCGGATGGTCCCTTCGTCGTTCTCAACGCTGCGGCCATGGTGCCCGATCGCGTCGAGGAAGAACTGTTCGGCACTGAAGATCGCACCGGAGGCCCGCGCAAGGTTGGCGCGTTGGAAGAAGCGCACACTGGGACGCTTTACATCGATGAAGTCGCCGACATGCCGATGGAGACGCAAGGGAAGATCCTTCGCGTGCTCGTCGAGCAGAAGTTTTTACGTCTCGGCGGTTCGCAGAAGGTGTCGGTCGATGTTCGCATCATTTCCTCCACATCCCGCGATCTCGAGCAAGACATCCGTGAAGGCCGCTTCCGAGAGGATCTCTATCATCGGCTCAACGTGGTCACTTTGCGCGTGCCAAGCCTGGCAGAACGCCGCGAAGACATTCCCGAGCTGATCCAGTATTTCATCGGTCAGGTCGCGCAGACTTCAGGTCTTGCGCCGCGCCGGATCGGAGAGGACGCCATTGCGGTTCTGCAAGCGCACGACTGGCCGGGCAACGTTCGGGAACTGCGCAACAACGTCGAACGCCTTCTGATCCTTGCCGGCGGCGAACCCAATGCCGCCATCACGGCCGACATGCTGCCGGAGGAAATCGGTTCGAACGTGCCGCTGCCGGTCAACGGTGGCGCGGAACATCTCATGTCGCTGCCACTTCGGGAAGCGCGTGAGATTTTCGAACGCGAGTATCTGCTGGCGCAGATCAATCGCTTCGGCGGAAATATTTCCCGAACGGCCGAATTCGTCGGAATGGAGCGGTCCGCACTTCATCGCAAACTGCGTGCGCTGGGCGTTTCGTCCGAGCAGCGTAGCGGCGATCTTCGGTCGGCGTCCTGAAGCCGGAGCAAGTCGCGTGACGCGCATCGTATATGTGAATGGCGCCTATAAGCGTTATCCGGAAGCCGCCGTCCATGCCGAGGACCGCGGCTTTCAATTTGCCGACGCGATCTATGAGGTCATCGAAATTCGCGACGGCCGCCTCGTTGATGCAACACGTCACTTGGCGCGGTTGGCGCGATCTCTTCGCGAACTCGATATTCCCGCGCCCATGTCTGATGCAGCGCTGATGCAGGTGATCGGGCAAGTGATCCGCCGCAATCGCGTCCGCGATGGGATCGTCTACATGCAGGTGACGCGAGGCGCCGGTCCGCGAGATTTTGCCCTGCCGCCGGTGGGAACGTCACCAACGATCGTCGTACTCGCCAGGGCTCAACGCAAAGGCTGGTCAGCCGAACAGGCGGAGGTCGGCATTGCTATTAAAACAATTCCAGACAATCGCTGGGGGCGGTGCGATATCAAGACGGTGATGCTTCTGCCAGCCGTCCTCGCCAAGAACGAAGCGCGCAGCAGTGGCGCGAAGGAAGCCTGGTTTATCGATGCGCACGGAAATGTGACAGAGGGCGCGTCGAGCAACGCCTGGATTGTGACAGCCGCGGGTTCACTGGTTACTCACCCTCTTGGGGCACAAATTCTGCCTGGCGTAACGCGTGCGACCGTGATCGATGCCGCTAAATTAGAAGGTTTAAAAGTCGAAGAACGAATTTTCGCGCTCGATGAGGCCTTTCGTGCTCGGGAGGCGTTCGTCACATCGGCTACCAATATTGTGATGCCGGTCGTTCGGATCGATGGCCGTCCTGTTGGGGATGGCAAGCCGGGAAATTTCGCCCGTCGCCTCCGCACGAGATTTCATCATGTTGCTGAAATTTCAGCGGGGTAGTGCGAACCTTGCCGCATTGTGCGGGATGGCAATGGATGTAGAGTGCCCTCGCTTCGATCGACATCGCACCCCCGGTGAAAATCGAAACCGCCGGTGCGCTTCGTTGCTTTTCAAACGTGACAGCGCCTCGCGTTTCAGATAGGCGCCTCTCAAGGACGGCGACAAAATAAACGGACAACAACAATGGCGGCCGAAAAACCCCAAAATCTGCAGGACACGTTTCTAAATTACGTCCGCAAAAACAAGACGCCACTAACGATCTTCCTCATCAACGGCGTGAAGCTCCAAGGCATCGTCAGCTGGTTCGATAATTTCTGCGTTCTGCTTCGCCGTGACGGCCATTCGCAGCTCGTCTACAAGCATGCGATCTCCACGATCATGCCGGGCGGTCCCGTCAACCTCAACGACCAGGATGAGAGCGGAGCCGCTTGATCGCTCGCCCCCAAGACGGCGACGGCGAAAAGCGCGCGGGCGGGGAAAAGCGCAGACGTCGCAAAGCCTCCGAAGAGACGCGGGCACCGAGAACGCGGACGCTCGTTATCGTCCCCGCGTTGAAGCGTCATCCCCGGGGGCGTGACGGAGCCAAGCTCGTAGCTTCAAGTCATAGCCCTGAAAATAGATTGGCCGAAGCCGTCGGCCTCGCGAAAGCAATCGATCTCGACGTCATTGATGCCGCGATCGTGCCCGTCACCGAGCCACGGCCTTCGACACTTCTGGGCTCGGGGAAGGTCGATGAAATACGCGAGCGCGTTGCCGAACTCTCGATCAGTCTCATCATCGTCGATTACAACATCACACCTGTCCAGCAGCGCAATCTCGAACAGGCATGGAACGCCAAGGTTCTCGATCGTACGGGCCTCATTCTCGAGATCTTCGGCGAACGCGCCCGCACCCGTGAAGGCGTTCTGCAGGTCGAGCTCGCGCATCTGACCTACCAGAAGGGGCGGCTTGTCCGCGCCTGGACACACTTGGAAAGACAGCGCGGCGGCGGCGGCTTTCTCGGTGGCCCGGGCGAAGCGCAGATCGAACTCGATCGGCGTATGCTTCAGGATCGTATCGATGCGATCAAGCGCGATCTGGCGGAAGTCGTAAAAACGCGCGACCTGCATCGGAAAGGGCGTCGCAAGGTGCCGTATCCGATCGTGGCCATCGTCGGCTATACCAACGCCGGCAAATCGACACTGTTCAACAAAATCACAGGCGCCGGCGTCGTCGCTATGGACCAGGTGTTCGCGACTCTCGATCCGACCATGCGGGAGGTGAAGCTGCCCAGTTCGCGGCGCATCATTCTGTCCGATACAGTCGGGTTCATCTCCGATCTTCCGACCATGCTCGTCGCCGCCTTCCGCGCCACGCTCGAAGAGGTGGTCGAGGCCGATCTCATCTTGCACGTCCGGGACATTGCCCATGAAGAGACGGATGCACAGGCCGAGGACGTCGAGAAAGTATTGGCCGACCTTGGTATCGATACGACGCCCGTCGAAAGCAACATCCTCGAAGTCTGGAACAAGATCGATCTGCTGACGTCCGAACGACGGGGCGAGTTGCAGCACGAGGTAAAGCGCAACGCTCGTCCGCCCGTGCTCGTCTCGGCCGAGACGGGAGAGGGGATGGCTCCGCTGCTCGAGACGATCGACACGCGACTTGGCGCATCCGATGAAATTATCGATGTGATCGTTCCTGGCAGCGCCGGCGCCCTTCTCAATTGGCTACACGAGACCGGTGATGTCCTCGCTCGGGAGGCGCGCAAGGACGGCAGTGTTGAACTGCGGTTGCGAATTCCTGGTGAAAAGAAAGATCGCGTGATCGGGCAGCTTCGCAAGAACGGAATATCCGTCTAAGCTGAATCTGATGGATCAGCAGCGTGTCACCTGTTGCGTCACGGGAGGCGGCCCGGCGGGTATGATGCTCGGCGTGCTGCTGGCGCGCATTGGCGTCAAGGTCTGCGTCCTTGAAAAGCATGCCGATTTCTTCCGCGATTTCCGTGGCGATACCATTCATCCATCCACATTGAGGATGATGGAGGAGCTCGGGTGGCTCGGCGAATTCCTGAAGCTTCCCCATCAGGAAGTTCAGCGGCTCTACATGCAGTTTGGCGACACGCGGGTCGAGATGGCGGATTTCGGTCATCTTCCGATCACGACGAAATTCATCGCGCTCATGCCGCAGTGGGATTTTTTGAACTTCCTGGCAGAGAAGGGCCGGGGGTACGCGAGTTTCGATCTCAAGATGAACACCGAGGCCACCGGCCCCATCTACGACGGCGATCGCGTGACCGGAGTCATGGCGAAGTCGCCGTCGGGGCCGATCACAATCAAAGCTGATCTCGTCGTGGCTGCCGACGGCCGCCACAGCACGCTGCGACCGGCAGCCGGCTTCGTAACAGAGGATCGCGGCGCGCCGATGGACGTGATGTGGTTCCGCCTGCCACGGCTTCCGACCGACACGGAGGAAACGCAAGGCCGTTTCGATGCCGGCCATATCTTCATCATGCTCCAGCGTGGCGACTATTGGCAGTGTGCGTACGTCATACCGAAGGGCCAGGATGCCGAAGTTCGCGCTGCTGGGCTCGATGCGTTCCGGAAAGCGGTGGGGCAAATGCTGCCTTTCGATCCAGACCGCGCGAATGCCCTTCCCGATTGGGATCATGTCAAGCTGCTGACCGTCGCTGTTGACCGACTGAAACACTGGGCGAAGCCTGGGTTTCTCTGTATCGGTGACGCCGCCCATGCGATGAGCCCGATCGGCGGCGTGGGCGTCAATCTCGCGGTGCAGGATGCCGTCGCGGCAGCGAACTTGCTCTGGCAGCCTTTGAAGGAAGGCAATCTGCAATTCAGCGATCTTGAAGCCGTGCAGGCGCGTCGCGAATTTCCTACCGTCGCGACCCAGCGCCTTCAGGTTGCCATTCAGAACAGGGTGATCTCGAAAACCCTTGGCGCCTCGGGTCCGCTGCACCCGCCGATGTTCGTGAAGATGATATCGGCGTTTCCGTTTCTCTCGAGGCTGCCAGCCCGGGTGCTGGGTCTTGGCGTTCGCCCCGAGCACGTGGCCGAGGCGATATGCGCCGCGGACGGGCGCTAGATCTTCTCTCGAGCCTTCGCTTCATCCCAAAGAGCGTCCATCTCTTCGAGCGTCGATTGGGCCGGTGTCGTGCCACGCTGGCCAAGAGCTTTCTCGATATGGGCAAAGCGGCGCACAAATTTCTGGTTGGCGCCTCGGAGCGCCGCCTCGGGATCGATATCGAGATGTCGCGCGATATTGGCCATCACGAACAACATATCCCCGAACTCTTCCTTGATGGCGCCGGATGCGTTCGCCTTTGAAGTTTCGACATCAGCCGCTTTTGCCAGTTCTTCGCCTCTGGGATCGTGGGGCAACGCCACCTCTTCGAACTCCTGGATCTCCTCTTTCAACTTTTCGAACACGGGCGGCAGGTTCGGCCAGTCGAACCCGACCTTGGCGGCTTTGCTCTGCAACTTGATGGCGCGCGTGAGAGCAGGGAGTGTCGCCGGGACATCGGCCAAAGTTGCCGACGCCCGTGGCTCTTCAATCGCCACGCCCGTCGACAAGCGCGCGCGCTCGGCGGCTTTTTCGGCCCGTTCTTCCGCTTTCAGTTCCTCCCACGTTGCTCTCACTGCTGACGGGTCGCGCGCGGCACCGTCGCCGAAGACGTGCGGATGTCTGCGGATCATCTTCTTCGTTACGGCTTCGACGACGTCACCAAAAGCGAATGCCCCTTGTTCCTCTGCCAGTCGCGCGTGATAGACAACCTGGAGCAGCAAGTCGCCGAGTTCATCCTTGAGATCCGCAAGGTCTCGCCGTTCGATCGCATCGGCGACTTCGTACGCTTCTTCGATCGTGTAGGGGGCAATCGTCTCGAAGGTCTGCTCGAGGTCCCACGGACAGCCTGTTACCGGCGTGCGGAGCGCCGCCATGATTTCGATCAGCCGCGAAATATCGCGTGAGGGTTTCATCCTGTCCGCCATGTCGATCCTCGATGTGATTGCCGGGACACTAGCCGACACGGCGTTAGTCGACGAGGGCGGAGCCTGCGGCTATCTCGCAAGGAGACCTGCTGACAGGCGAGGGCGGGCGGCAACGATTGCCAGAGGAACCATCCAACCCGCCCATGCCGCACCGGTATAGACGTCGTCGAACGGGAGCCCGAGCACGATGGCCCCGCCCGTCAGGATGCGGAACCAGACAGCCCCGGTCGTAACCGCGACCATTGCGAGCATCAGCCGGGCGTGAAGCTCAACATCGCGTCGCCGTATCGACCTGATCCCCGCCAGGAGCAACCAGAGCCAAGTGAGACCTTGAACGAAAAAGCCAGCTCTCGCGCCGAGCGGAGAATGGCTCAGCACGGCGACGGGCAGTGCAGTCAGCCCACCAATCACCACAAAGACGCCCAACAGCCGGCCGAGCGGCCGGTGATACTCAGGTCTACGCCGCGCAGCCAAAACGACCGGCGCCATGAGCAGGGCTAGCGCCGAGCAGACCATATGAGCTGGAAAGAGAATGGGCGACCGGCTTGCAAGCTCGAACATTTCCTGGGGCAGTGCGATGAGCCCGAGACCAGATCCGATTGCGACCACACAGATGGGAACAACGAGGACAGAAATGAGCAGCAGAACAATGATGCGACGTGCATTCAGCCGATCCCTCGCTGCGAGCACGCGAAGGGCTGCCGCCCTTATTCCTGTCTCTGTGACTGCGCTGTCCGTCATGATGATTGGGATCGTGGCGTTCTGGTTTGGCAGTTCCGCGGCGGCCGACGACAAGATGCAGCCAAACTCCGAGCCGGTCTCCTTAGCGGGACGATGGATCGGAACGTACGGTCACGGCGGATTTTCGGATGAACGAGGCTGCGGCACGGAAGGCTGTAAGCTCGCCTACGACATGGTCGCGTGCAAAGACGGCTGGTGCGGAATTGCGCTCAAGGCCGACATGTCGTGTGGCGATGTCAGTTTACACCTCACAACCGACGCGCCTGGAGGCAATCGCGCTTTCGATGGCAAGCTCGAACTCACGAAGGGGGCAGCCCCTTTCTTCGTCCAGGCTTGGCGTAGCACCAAAGAGGAAAGCCGGGAGGCACAACTGCATCTCGTTGGTTCCACGGAACCAAAGCTTCTGGTCTTTCGCCGGTCGTTTCCATTCGAAGCACGGCTGACGCGCAACAGCGATGCGATGTGCCGACTTCCTCGGGCGACAAGCTGAGGCCTGCCTGATCGACGTTGCCGAGCGCCGCGGCTCTGTTACTCTGCTTTGGGAGCAGGGGCGGCGATGCACATTCTCTTCAACGGTTTGCTTATGGGACTCGAGCTCGCGGCGATCTTTGCCGTTGCTTGGGCCGGCTTCACCGCGCCGTTGCTTTTCGCAGCGGGTACCGCGCTGCTCGCCTTAGGCGTCGGTGCCGCGCTCGAAATCGCGCGTCTCAAATACGAGTTTCCATTCTATTTCGACCGGTTGCCCGGACGCTCGATCATCATCATCGTGGCTGCCGGCACCGTCGAAGCCGTTACCAAAGCCGTCCTCGCTGGCGTCGTCGCTCTGCTGACATTCCTTGGCACCGATCCGGAGCGCCTCAAGATCGTCGCGGTCGTTTTTGCCGTCGCGCTCTTTATTGGTGTGCAGGTCGTCCGCGTGCTAATGGAACGCCTGAAAGCGCGACCTCTTCGTTGGGGCTATTTTCGTTTAGCGGCACCGCTCGGGCTCCTATTTTCCGCAGGGCTGACGTTCCTGCCCGCGCCCGGCATTGCGGAGCTCGCAAAGCGCGCCGCGTTCGACCTTCCGACGAACCCATCGATGGAGCAGGCGAGCGAATTCCTGTTCCTGCTGAAACAGAGCTTCGACGAAATCGTGGTCAGAATGCTGTCGTGGGTGTTCGATCCCACGCTGGCGCAAGCGATTGGCGCTGTCGTATCGGTCAACATGCTCTCGGGATTTGTGTTGGCTCTTTACGCCGTGTTGATCGCCGAAGGCATAAGATCTCTCGAACACCGCGAACCGTAGCCGTGAGGCAGGGCATGCCGCTGCAGATCGCCCACACGACTTTGATGCTTCCCGAGGCGCTCGTGGTCGAGAGCCTTCTTGCAGCGCATGGCATCCCGTTCGCTGTCGCCGGCAAGGACATCGTCAGTCAGGCACCGCACTTCGCAATCCTTTACGGCGGCATATCCTTTCTCGTTAGCGAAGACGATCTCAGCGACGCGCAACAGCTGATCGGAGCAGGTGAGGCGGTCCCAGGCTACGAGTCGATCGAAAGCGCTGGGTTCGAGAGACGTCCGGTGCGCAATGCGATCCTTGCGTTTCTGATCCTGATTATGGGCGCGCCATTTCCGTTCTGGTATCGGCGGTAAACGGGCGAAGCCGAAAAATGAACCGGCGGCAGCTTCACAGCTTGGCTCGTGGGTCCGCTGATCTATTTCGCATAATATGTATTATGGAAATAAACTGCCTATAGGTGCTTTGTATCAGAATGATACACCGGCCGGACCCAGCCGCAAACACAGCTAGGTCCGGCGAGTGAAATTACTTCTCGCCCTTCTCGTGGTACTCGGCGACGAACGCGTTCAGCAGGCGGACGCCCCAGCCGGCGCCCCAGCTGGTGTTGATGTCGTTCCGGCTGCCGTCCATCGCGGTACCCGCAAGGTCGATATGGCTCCAGGGCGTATCCTTCTGAATGAAGCGCTGGAGGAAGGCAGCCGCAGTCGCCGCGCCTGCCCAGCGTCCACCCGCGTTCTTCATGTCGGCGTTCTTGGAGTCCATCATCTTGTCGAATGCCTTGTCGAGCGGCATCCGCCACATCTTCTCGCCGGTTAAGCGCGAGGCAGCGAGTAGTTCGTCCGCGAGCTTGTCCTCGTTGGAGAAGAGACCAGCGTACTCCTTACCGAGCGCGACCATGATAGCGCCTGTCAGCGTCGCGAGATCGATGACGAGCTTCGGCTTGAATTGCTCCTGTGCATACCAAAGGACGTCCGCCAATACGAGGCGGCCTTCGGCATCCGTGTTGATCACCTCGATCGTTTGACCTGACATCGACGTGACGATGTCGCCCGGACGCGTGGCATTTCCGGAGGGCATATTCTCCACGCAGCCGATAAGACCGACGGCGTTGACGTTGGCCTTGCGTTCCGCGAGCGCATGCATGGTGCCTATCACGGCAGCGGCACCGCCCATGTCTCCCTTCATGTCTTCCATGCCGGCCGCGGGCTTGATCGAGATGCCGCCGGTATCAAACACGACGCCTTTGCCCACGAAGCAGATGGGCTTTTGCTTCTTGTTGCCCTTGGCTCCATTCCAGACCATGACGGCGAGACGCGACTGCCGCTCACTGCCCTGCCCAACGGCGAGCAGCGAGCCCATGCCGAGCTTCTCCATGTCCTTGACGTCCAGGATTTCGACGTCAACGCCGAGCTTTTCGAGCGCTTTCGTCTTTTCCGCAAGTTCGACAGGACCCAAGATGTTTGCCGGCTCGTTGACTAGGTCGCGTGCGAAGTTGACGCCATTCGCCACCGCTTTGAGCGGCTGAAACGCAGCCTTCGCCTTATCGGGATGCGGCACTTGTATCGTAAGCTTCTTAAGGCCGTCCTTCTCCTGACCTTCGTCGTTCGACTTCTTCGTCAGGTATTTTTTGAAGTTGTAGTGCCGCAGCATGGCGCCTTGCGCGATCAACGCGGCGATCTCGTCGGCCGACAGCGTCTCGGATCCTTCGACGTCGACGATGACGCTGGCCTCATTCGACTTGCGCCCCTGAATGGCCGCGAGTACTGCGCCGCCAAGTTCGACGGCCTGCTGCTCGGTGAGGGTTGAGATCTTGCCGATGCCGGACAGGATGAGACGATCGACCCCGATCTTGGCGGGAGCCAGAATCTCGATCGAAGACTTGTATTTGCCCTTGAAGTCCGCCGCCGCCGCCGCCTTGCTCAAAGCACTTGCCGACTTCGTGTCGAACTCACGCGCCCGCGTGCCGAGCGCCAGTCCATCGCCTGCAAACACTACGGTGACCGTCTCTGGATCGGCATTGAGAGGCGCAAATGTAATTTCGAGGCGATCGGACATTTTCAAGTCTGCTCCAATGGTAAGGTGGGTTCCCGATAAGGGAGAATTCGGTGCCGGTGCGCGGACGCCGATCCGCTTCGCGATCCGAAGGTCTGACACAATGGTCGGACTGACCGCGGGCCGGCGCACAACTTAGTCGTTCAGCATGAGGTGGCAAGCGAACCGTAGGCGAAGGATCCCGGGAAAGTCTCTCCAGCATCCTAACTTGCTGTGGAATAAGATGGTTTTTTACTCGCAGTGGCCCCTCCTGCAACTCTGAACAGCCGAAATTCTGCCACGGTGCTATGGGAGCCGAGGGGGTTATCGCAGGGGCCGGCGATGACAAGGCTTCCGCCACTCGGCGGAAGTGGGGGCGGCTGAAGTATGCGAATTTTGTCGAAATACGTGTTCCGGCAAGCGGTCAGCTCGTTCCTGCTGATCCTGTGCTCGCTGACGGGCATTGTCTGGATCGCACTCGCGCTGCGCCAATTCAACGTCGTGACGAGCCAGGGTCAAGACACCTGGATGCTCATCAAGATGACATCGCTCGCGGTGCCGAATCTCATGGCGATCATCGCCCCCTTCTCGCTTTTGATCGGCGCACTGCAAACGCTCAATCGGCTGAACACGGACAGCGAGCTCATCGTCCTGTCGGCGGCCGGTTCGACGGTATGGACAGTCGCCCGCCCCCTCCTCTTGCTGGCGGTGCTCGTCAGCATTTTTCTGGCGCTCGTTGCGCACTTCGCGCAGCCCTGGAGCATGCGGACACTGCGCGATTATCTCGTGCAGGTTCGCAGTGATTTGCTCACACAAGTCATTCAGCCAGGCCGTTTCTCGAGCCCTGAGCAGGACTTGATGTTCCACATCCGCGATCGTTCCGCCGACGGGCAACTACTCGGCCTCGTCATGCACGACACGCGTGATAAGCAGCAATCACAAACCTATCTTGCCGAGCACGGCGACATCGTAAAGCAGGACGAAACCGCTTACCTCGTCATGTCGAACGGCCACATCATCCGGCGCTCGGACGCCGACGGGCCACCGCAGATCATCGCCTTCGACAAATACGTCGTCGACCTCGACCGGTTCGAGCCGCAGGATTCAGGCTCCGGCGAATTGAAGCCGCGTGAGCGCTATTGGAGCGAGCTGGTTCACCCCGCATCCGATAGCACCATGTTCAAGAACAATGCGGGTCAGTTCCGTGCCGAGATCCACGAGCGCCTCGTCAGCCCGCTCTATCCCCTCGCCTTCGCATTTCTGATCGTGGCCTTCGTCGGCCAGGCGCGTTCGACACGCTCCAGCCGCATGCAGAGCCTTGTCCTGACGTTCCTGCTCGGAGCCGGCTGCCGTATGGCCGGTCTCGCCCTCAACAGCGCGGTCTCCCGCAACCCGGCGATGCTCGCCGCTCTCTACGGGGTGCCGATCGGCGCGATCGTGATTTCTCTGGTCATGATCAAGCGGATGGATCGCCAGCGCTCGGGCGTTTCCCTCTTCGGCCGGCTGTCGGACACGGTCGGCTCAGCCGCCGCCTCGCTCGTGCGCAGCGTCATGCCTCGCCGTAAGGTTGCGCCATGACGACCTCATTCACGCTCTGGCGCTATATCGCCCGGATGTTTCTGGTCGCCATCGTCGCAACGCTGGCCGTCTGCGCGATGCTGATCTTCATGATCGACTTTGTCGAGTTGCTTCGCCAATCAAGCAAGTTCGGCAACGTCCCGGTGCCGACACTCGTTTACATCGCCTGCTTGCGGCTCGGAGCTTACGTGGAGTTCCTGCTCGGCTTCGCGGTCCTCGTTGGCGCGCTGAGCGCCCTGTTGTATCTCAACCGCAAGAGCGAGCTCGCCGTGATGCGGGCGGGCGGAATGTCGGTCTGGCAATTTCTCGCCCCGGGACTGATCGTCGGCCTCATCGTTGGCGTCCTCGGCGTCACGGTCTACAACCCGCTCGCGGCCCGCGGACGGGCGAAATCCGAGCAGGTGTTCGCCAAGGCTTTCGGCAACGATACCAATCTTCTAAGGGCGCAGGGCGGAGGTTCCTGGATCCGGCAGGACGGCGTCGACGGCGAATCTATCTTGGGCGCTGCCGCTGCGTCCAACCGGGGCCTTACGCTGACCGGGGTCATGATCATCGCCTATGATCGCAGCGGGCATTTCACGGAACGCGTCGATGCCGGCCAGGCCGAACTCAAGGACGGCTATTGGGAGCTGAAGGACGCCTGGGTTTCACGCCTTGGCCAACAGCCTGAAAAGTTCGATTCTTATCTCGTCTCGACCTACCTCACTCCTGATCGCGTTCAGGAAGCTCTTGGTACCGTTTTTTCGGTCTCTTTCTGGGACCTGCCCGACCTCATAGACGCCGCTGATAAGGCTGGCCTTTCGACGGAAAGGTTGCGTGTTCAATATCAGGCACTTCTCGTCCGTCCGCTCCTATGTCTGGCGATGGTCCTTTTGGCGGCCACTGTGTCATTGCGGTCATTCCGCTCCGGGGGCATCCAGACTATGGTTACGACAGGGATGATCGGTGGGGTGAGTTTCT
>NZ_RXIZ01000011.1:31287-61643 GCF_003987855.1 Hyphomicrobium sp. | reverse complement strand
GCGAGGGTTCTCGCCACCGGAAGGTGGACGGGATCGCTCGCGCGCTTCTCTGCGCCCTGATGTCGACCGGACTTGCGCTCGTTTCTGCCGATCACGCCGCCGCCCAGAACTACGGCAACTCCACTACCGATCCCGGTGGTGCCATCGGCGGCAGCGCCTCTTCTTCCGGCTCGACGACCCTCAGCAAGAAAACGAAGAACACTTCGTCTTTCGGCGCGGCGAACTCGCCCAGTGCGATCTTCGGCAAGATCAACACGAACATCGACCGCGCGCAGCCCATGCGCCTGCAGGGCGATCAGCTGATCTACGACAAGTCCGGCGACCGGGTGATTTCGCGCGGCAACGTCGAAATCTTTTACAACAACTACATCCTGACCGCCGACGAGGTCGTCTACGATCAAGGCTCGGGAACGCTCACGGCCATCGGCAACGTCACGCTGAAAGAGCCGCAGGGCAATATCGTTCACGCCGACCGCTACACGCTCACGGACGATTTCCGCGACGGGTTCGTTTCAGCGCTTTCGATCACGTCGAAAGATCAGTCCCACATCACGGCTGATCGCGCGACCCGGCGCGAAGGCAACGTCACCGAATTCCACAACGGCCGGTTCACGCCGTGCCAAAGCGACGGCGGCACGCCACCGCTCTGGTGCATCAGCGCGACCCGCATCATCCACGATCAGGAGCAGGCGACCCTCACCTACCAGGACGCCTATTTCGAGATCTACGGCCAGCCGATCTTCTACCTGCCCTACTTCCAGAGCCCCGATCCGACCGTAAAGCGGCGATCGGGTTTCTTGACGCCTGACTATGGTCACTCGTCAACGCTCGGCTACATCACCGGCATCCCCTACTTCTTCAACCTGGCGCCGAACTACGACGCGACGCTCGAGCCGATCTACTTCAGCGATCAGGGCTTGATGATGAAGGCCGAGTGGCGGCACCGTCTTGCCAACGGCGAGTACAACGTCAAGCTCGCCGGCATCGATCAGAACGCCAACGACCTGCCGGGCGGAAAGGCTGAAAATCCAAATCTCGACGGCCCACGTGGCAGTCTTGAAACGCACGGCCGCTTTTCGTTGTCGAGCTGGTGGCAGTTCGGCTGGGACGCGATCGTGGAAAGCGACGACCAGTTCCGCCGCTTCTATAAACTCGACAGCATCCTGGTTACCGATCGCGTCAACCAGATCTATTTGACCGGCCAGTCGGACCGCAATTATTTCAGCGCCAAGCTCTATCAGTTCGGCGGCCTGCTCACGAACGACACGCCGCAGACCGAGAGCTACACGCACCCGATCATCGACTACAACTACGTGTTCAAGGATCCCGTCCTTGGCGGCGAGTTGAAGTGGAACACCAACGTCCTCAGCTTCACGCGCGCCGATGGTTCGTTCGTCGATTCAAGCGGCAAGCAGGTAGATCAAAACGTCAACCGAATCGTCACTGAACTCAAATGGCGCCGTCGTCTCACCGATGCGATCGGCATCAGCTACACGCCATTCGCCGATATCCGCGGCGACGTCTATCAGTATGACAATGCCACGAACCCGCAGAGCGTCGTCGTAGGGCCGGTTCCTCCAGGCGGGCAGGAGGGCGTTCTTTCTTCGCAAGTCTTCTCCGACACCATCACTCGAGGCATCGTCGACGGCGGCATGACCGTTTCGTATCCGTGGGCCGCGAGCAACGGCCTCGGCACGCATATCATCGAGCCGATCGGCCAGGTCGTCGCCCATCAGGAGACGATCCCTCAGCGCCGGCTGCCTGACGAAGACGCGCAGAGCCTCGTGTTCGACGACACCAACCTGTTCTCGACATCGAAGTTTTCAGGGTACGATCGGATCGAGACCGGCACCCGCGTGAATGCGGGCTTGCAGTATACATTCCAGTCAAGGGACGGCGGCTACGCCCGCTTCCTCGCGGGCGAGAGCTATCATCTCTCCGGCGACAACATCTATCTCAATCCGGGTCGGAACGCCGACGGCAACTACGTCTTCAATCCTTACAATGGCCTGCAGACGGATCGCTCCGATTACGTGATCGGCGCCTACATCGCGCCTCTTAGCAATTTCCGCCTGATCTCGCAGAGCCGGTTCGATGAATCGACATTCGCTCTGAAGCGAAACGACTCCTCGCTGATCACGACGTGGGGTCCCCTCACCATTCAGGCGGGTTATTCCTACGACGCGGACGCGCTGTTCACCGACCCGGATAACCCGGATGTCATCGCTACGCTTTCGCGAGAGGAAGAAGTGCTGGCCGCCGCCACACTGCAGCTTACCAACCGGTGGAGCATCGGCGGCACGTCGCGTTACAACCTGCAGGACGGCAACTTCCGTTATGACAGTGTCAACCTGAAATACGTCGACGAGTGCTTCGCTCTCACCGCGTCCTACATCCAGTCCAACTACTCTGACCTGTCGATCACCCCAGATCAGACCGTCATGCTGCGCTTCGAGTTCAAGCACCTTGGCGACTTTGCCACCTCGACTGGCACCGACTTCAACCTGGGCGGCGACCAGCGTACGAACTGATCGCGTTAAGGCTGCGCAGATTCAGTGTTTGCGCCCCTTGCGAAATCTGCTCGGAAACCGGATTTTGGCCATTCTTGGTGTGGATAAGGCCAATCCGCCCGGCGGGGCCGCGCTATGCTATGGGCGAGCCGAATCGAAGCATGGGATAGCGATCGCGAATGCCGATTGACGGGAGCATCATCAACCGCCTTGCGCGCGCCCTGGGGTTGAGCGCGCTGACGGCTCTCGCATGCACCGCTTATGCGCTTACAGCTGCCGGACAGGGCGGCACGGTGGCGGTGACGGGCGACGGCACGACATCTTCGACCACGAAGCCGGCCGTCGGCGACACCATTCCCGACGACGATGCGACGACCACGAAGGGCAAGAAGAGAAAGAAATCGCCGGGCGCTGCCGCAGCGAAGGCCGCGGCCGAAACCCATGACGTTGGGCCGCCGCCGACGAGCGATCAACGCGCCATCGCCGCGCTCGTGAACGACGAACCGATCACGGGCTTCGAGATCGAGCAGCGCGCAGTGATGCTGAGCGGCTCGGAGGTTCAGACGCGTGCGAAGGCCAACTTCGAAGCGATCGTCAAGAACCCGAAAACATCGGAACGGTTGAAGGCGCTTTTACAGGACACCGCCCGTGCCAACCAGGGCAAGTCCCGTGAAGAGATCATCGCCATCTTCGAGCGCCGAAAGAAAGAATTCGGCATGAGCCTGCAGCGTCAGGCGTTCGAGAGTGCGCGCGCCCAGTCCCTGCCTGCGATGAAGAAGCAGGCGCTCGAGGAATTGATCGACGATCGGCTCAAGACGCAGGAAGCCAAGCGTCTCAGTGTGACAATCGAAGACGCGGACGTCGACCGCATCATCAAGGGAATCGCCGAACGCAATAAGATGACGCTGGAGCAATTCCAGAAGCAGATTGGCGGCAGTCTCGATCCCATCAAAGGCCGCATCCGCGCGACGCTGTCCTGGAACGAAGTGGTCCGCCGTAAATTCGGTCCGCTGATCAACATCACCAACAAGGACGTCGACAAGCTCGTTGCCAGCACGTCGACGTCTGGAAACGATGATGTCGAGCTTCAGGTCCAGCGCATTCGCATCGCGATGCCGGCGAAGATCGAAGAACACGGGGTTGCCGCGCGCATCCAGGAGGCCGACAAGATCCGGCAGAAATTCACCGGCTGTCCCTCCACCGCTTCAGCCGCTGCCGGTGTTCCTGGCGCGCGTTTCGAGGACCTCGGCAAGCAACGTCCTTCGGCCATTCCGGAACCCACACGAACGCTCCTCGTCAACGCGGCCGACGGCGAGATGCTGCCACCTACAATGAATGAAGGCTCCATCGAGTTGTGGGTGGTCTGCGGACGCTCTGTCGTCAAGGCGGCCGATGAGAAACGCAACCAGGCGGAAGGCGAACTCAAGCAACGCGAGTTCGAATTGATGGCCAAGCGCTATCTGAAAGACCTGCGCGAAGATGCGCATATCGAGTACCGGATCGATGTCGGCTCCAGATAAGGAGCTTCGCGTTTCCTTAGCGCTGACGATGGGCGACCCCGCGGGCGTCGGACCTGAACTCGCGCTGCAGGCTTGGCGCGACCGCAACGGCGAGAACATTCCTGCCTTCGCGCTCTACGCCGATGTCGAGTTGATGCGTGAGCTCGCTGGCGCGCTGGGCCTGGATGCAGCGAAGGATATCGTGCCGGTCGCAAACGCTTCCGCCGCCGCCACTGTCTTTGCAGATGCGCTGCCAGTCGTGCCCATTCCGCTCGCGGCGCCACGTCTCGCTGGGACGCCTGACGTGGCGAACGGACCGGCGACCATTCTTTCGATCAATCGCGCCGTGGCGGACATCGCTGCCGGCCATGCCGCGGCCATTGTCACGAACCCAATCGCCAAAGCGGTGCTCTATGATGCGGGCTTCGCACATCCCGGGCACACCGAGTACCTCGGTACTCTCGCGCAAGAGTTTTGGCCGGCCGAGCCTGCCGAACCCGTGATGATGATTGCGGCTCCAGGCCTTCGCGTCGTGCCGGTGACGATCCACGTGCCGCTGAAGGACGTGCCTGCCCTGCTCACGACGGACCTGATCGTACGCTGTGGCCGCATCGTTCATAGCGCGTTGAAGCGGGACTTCGGAATCGCGCGGCCCCGTATCGTCGTTGCGGGGCTAAATCCTCACGCTGGCGAGAATGGCGCGCTGGGGAGTGAGGACGAAGAGATCGTCCGGCCGGCGATTGTGCAATTGCGCGCGGAGGGCATCGATGCGACGGGGCCTTTTTCCGCCGACACGCTGTTCCATCAAGCCGTGCGAAAAACCTACGACGCGGCGCTTACGATGTATCACGATCAGGGCCTGATCCCTATCAAGACGCTGGCGTTCGACGAAGGTGTGAACGTCACGCTCGGCCTGCCGTTCGTGCGTACTTCGCCCGATCACGGCACAGCATTCGTTATCGCCGGCAAAGGCATCGCGTCGGCAACGAGCTTGATCGCCGCATTAAAACTTGCAGCGGAAATGGTCGCGCGGCGCGCGACCGTTTTGCCATGAGCGTCGCAATCGGCCCGGACGGGCTGCCGCCGTTGCGCGAGGTGATCGAGCGCTACGGCCTCAACGCGAAGAAATCTCTCGGCCAGAATTTCCTGCTCGATCTCAATCTGACGCGCAAGATCGCGCGCCTCGCCGGCGACCTCAGCGAGCGCATAGTTGTAGAGATTGGCCCAGGACCTGGCGGCCTGACGCGTGGGCTTCTGATCGAAGGGGCCAAGCGCGTCGTTGCCATCGAGCGCGACGACCGCTGCCTTCCCGCCCTCGCAGATATTTCCGCACGCTACCCCGGCCAGCTTGAGGTCCATCCGGCCGATGCGCTGGACGTCGATTGGAGACAACTCCTCGGCGCTGGCGCGCCGGCTTCGATCGTGGCGAACCTGCCTTACGGGATTGCATCGCTTCTGCTCGTAAACTGGCTCGAAGCGGAACCCTGGCCGCCCTGGTACGACCGCATGGTGCTGATGTTTCAGCGCGAAGTGGCCGAGCGGATCGTCGCGCAGCCGAAATCAAAAGCCTATGGACGCCTTTCCGTTCTGGCCCAGTGGCGCACGCAGGCAAAAATCGTGATGAACCTGCCGCCGGAAGCTTTCACTCCTCCGCCTAAGGTTTCGTCGGCCATCGTCGAGTTTCAGCCAGTCGCGGAACCGCATCCGGCCTGCAAGGTCAAGACGCTCGCACGCGTGACGGCGGCGGCATTCGGCCAGCGCCGCAAGATGCTGCGTTCGAGCCTAAAACAGTTGACGCCATTTCCGGAACTCCTTCTGCAACGCGCCGGGATCGCGCCGGAGCGGCGTGCCGAGGAGCTTTCCGTCGAAGAGTTCGCGCGCATGGCGCTCATTCTCGATGAGAGTGGCGTATCGGCCGAAGCTTAAAGCGCGGTTTGCAGCGTTCGGACGAAATCGGAAAGTCCCAGGAGACGCGCGCGCTTCAGACGCTCGGCCGTGAGTATCGCCAGCGCTGATGCCACGCTCTGTTCGAGGCTGGTGTTGACGATCACGTAGTCGTATTCCGGCCAGTGGCTGATTTCGGATGACGCTGCCGCCATGCGCTTTGCCACGACGTCCGGAGGGTCTTGCGCGCGCGATTTAAGCCGATCTTCCAAAACGTGTCCGGAGGGCGGCAACACGAATACGCGGACCACATCGCCGGGCATCTTCTCCGACAGCTGCTGCGCACCTTGCCAGTCAATATCGAAAAGAACGTCCTTGCCGTCGCGGATGGCGGCTTCGACAGGCTCGCGTGGCGTTCCATAGTAGTTGTCGAAAACACGCGCCCACTCGAGTAGATCGCCTTGGTCCTTCATCGCTTCGAATTTCGTGCGGTCGGCGAAGTGATAGTCGACCCCGTCGCGTTCGCCTGGACGGGCGGCGCGCGTGGTGACGGAGACGGACATTTCGATGTTCGCATCGGCCGCGAGCACGCGACGAGCGAGCGTCGTCTTCCCAGCGCCTGACGGCGACGAGACGATGTAGAGCAATCCCCGCCGCGCGATCTGCGGCTCGGGATGCTCATCGGCGTTTAAATTGTTTTCCGCGCTGCTTGTCATGCTATTCGACGTTTTGCACCTGTTCGCGGAACTGGTCGATGATCGTTTTGAGTTGTAGGCCAAGTCGCGTGATGTCGACAGCATTGGCCTTGGAACACAGCGTATTGGCCTCGCGATTGAATTCCTGCGCGAGAAAATCGAGCTTGCGTCCAACGGCTCCCGGCTCACCGAGGATGTCGCGAGCCCCCGATACGTGAGCTGTCAACCTCTGCAATTCCTCTTCAACATCAGCCCGCGTCGCGATGAGCATCGCTTCCTGATGCAAGCGCTCCGCGTCCAACGGAGCCGTCGCGTCGAACAGCCTGACGATGGCATCCTTGAGACGCGCGACGATTGCATCCGGCGTTCGCGATGGCGAGGCGCGGACTTCACCCGTCAGACGTTCGATCTGGATCAACTGATCGCGAATGATTTCCGCAAGCCGCGTTCCCTCGGCACGACGCGCTTCCAAAAGCTTGTCGAGCGCCGTCTCGAAGCTCGAAAGGATGGCTTTCTCGCGTGCAGCACGCTCGTGGCTGCTTTCCGGGACCTGATCCGAGGTCTCGAGCACGCCCTTGATCATCAGCAGTTGCGCCGCGTCGGGCTTTGACGCTCCGGCCAGGACCGCGACGCGTTCCGCCGCCTTGATGACATCGGCCAGCACCGCTTCGTTCAAACGAACCCCGCCGTTCACCTGCTGCTTTTCCAGGTTGAGCGTTATGGAGACATTGCCGCGAGCGAAGCGCTTGGCGACGGCCTCGCGAGCGGGAACCTCGACGGCTTCGTAGCCCGGCGGCAACCGGAGGCGAACGTCCAGTCCACGGCCATTGACGCTGCGCGCTTCCCACGTCCAGGCAAGCCCTTCGGCCGTACCGTCGACGCGGGCAAATCCGGTCATGCTGGAAATTGTCATGTGAAAGGGACTCGCCCGCCGGGATGAGCTTACGCGGCGGGCAACTTAACGGGTCGGCTCGCATCCGCCAACAGCTTCATGTCGGCCGGTCGGTCTGCCTTAAAGCCTACTGTTTTTTTGGTTTTCTGACTGGGAGAGGCATTTCCGCACTGTCGCTCGCAGCATCCGCCGACGCCGAAGGGGTGGATGCATCGCCATCGCCGTCACCGGCCCCTGCCGATGGCGCGGGCACTTTCGACGCCTTCTGACCCTTGGCCGTTACTGTCGATTTCGCGGTCTTCGTCGTCGGGATCGGCGCCGCATCCGTGTCTTGATCGTCGGCTGCGCCCTGCTTGGCCTTCGCTTGCTTCTCGACGGCGCGCCATTTCTGAACGGCGCTATTGTGCTCCTTCAGCGTTTCGGAGAACGCGTGGCCGCCTGTTCCGTCGGCGACAAAGTAAAGGTCGTTGGTCTTCGCTGGATGCAACGCCGCGAGGATGGCCGACTTTCCTGGATTACAGATCGGCCCAGGCGGCAGACCATTGATCTGATACGTGTTGTAGGGCGACTTCGACTCGATATCCGTTTTCGTAATGCTGCGACCTAGGACGCCCTGGCCGCCGACTATGCCGTAGATGATCGTCGGGTCCGATTGGAGCCGCATGCCTTTGCGCAGCCGGTTGTAGAAAACAGCAGCGACGCGGTCGCGTTCGTCGGCTCGTCCCGTTTCCTTCTCGACGATCGAGGCAAACGTCACGAGTTCATCGACGGAGCGCACCGGAATATCCGGATCCCGCTGTTCCCAGAGCGACGCGAGCAATTTCTCCATGTCGGCACGCATGCGATCGAGGATCTCATTCCGCGATGCGCCTTTCGAAAAATAATAGGTATCCGGCAGCAGCGTACCTTCCGATGGAACGCTTGCCACTTCTCCACTGAGGCTCGTTTCGGCTTTGAGGCGCTCGACAATTTGCTCGCTCGTTAGGCCTTCCGGCAGCGTCGTCTTGTAGAGAATGGACTTGCCTTCAGCGAGCGTGTCGATGACGTCGTGCATCGATGCGTGCTCTTTAATTTCGTACTCACCCGCTCTTAACTCGCCTGTTTTGTGGCCGCCCAGGAAGCCTTGCAGAAGATATCCGCCGACGAACGTCCAGCGGTTGGTGATGATGCCTTCACGTTCCAGACGCTCGGCAATGGCGATGCGTCCTTCGCCTTTCGGGATTACGACCGTGCGCGGAGCGTCAAGCGGACCGGGGCTCTCGAATTGATGGAACACGACGAACGAAAGGCCGCCAATCAGCAGCATCAAGACGAGTGATACCGATAGAACCCCGCTGATGACGCGGACAAACCCGGCTATCGCGCGCGAGGGCTCACGAGCTTGCACACCACGCGGCCGGCCTGGCGCGCGACCCGGCTCCAAGCGCTCGGCTGGACTTCGAGCTCCGGCCGTTCGGGACGTTCTAACCACGTCCGAACGCTTCCTGTTCTGACTCATGATACCGCGAGCACCGTCATTGAAGGAGAACCGGACCGAAGGCCGTACGCCCAGAGTCGTGGCTCACCATCCCCCACCCCGCGCGGACGCTCACCGCAAATTGTGGCGAAAACGCGTATCTGAACGGGGGCTCACGCCACCCGACGGAGGACCAGCGACGCGTTTGTCCCGCCGAAGCCAAAGGAATTGGACAGCGAGATATTGATGTCACGCTTCTGTGCCTGATGAGGCACCAGATCGATGGCCGTTTCGACGGACGGATTGTCAAGATTGAGCGTCGGCGGGACCACGTTGTCGCGAATGGCGAGCGCCGAGAAGATCGCCTCGATGGCTCCCGCAGCGCCGAGCAAGTGACCTGTGGCAGACTTCGTGGAGGACATCGCGAGCCGGCCGCTGCTATTGCCGAACAGGCGCTCAACGGCCTTGAGCTCGATCTCGTCACCCATCGGCGTCGAGGTGCCGTGAGCGTTGACGTAATCGATCTCGCTCGGCGAGACGCCCGCGCGCTTCAGAGCAGCCTTCATGCAGCGATAGGCGCCATCACCGTCCTCGGCAGGAGCCGTGATGTGATAGGCGTCCGCAGACATGCCGTAGCCGATGATCTCGGCGTAGATCGTCGCGCCGCGCGCCTTGGCGTGCTCGTAGCTTTCGAGAACGACGACGCCCGCGCCCTCGCCCATCACGAAGCCGTCGCGATCCTTGTCGTACGGGCGCGATGCTTTCGTCGGCGCATCGTTGAAGCCGGTCGACAGCGCGCGGCACGCCGCGAAGCCCGCGAGCGCGATGCGGCAGATCGGGCTCTCGGTACCACCAGCGACCATCACGTCGGCATCATCGAGCGCGATGATGCGAGCGGCATCGCCGATGGCGTGCGTGCCGGTGGCGCATGCCGTCACGACGGCGTTGTTGGGCCCTTTGAGCGAATGCTTGATCGAGACGTAACCGCCCGCAAGATTGATGAGACGGCCGGGAATGAAGAACGGCGAGACACGCCGCGGTCCCTTCTCCTTGAGCAGGATGGACGTGTCGGCAATGCCGGACAGCCCGCCGATGCCCGAGCCGATAAGAACACCGGCGCGCTCCTGAACTTCCGGAGTATCGAACTTCAGCCCTGAATCGGCGATCGCTTGATCGGCTGCGGCAACGGCATAGATGATGAAGTCATCGACCTTGCGCTGCTCTTTCGGCTCCATCCAATCGTCGGGATTGAACTTGCCCTCTGCAGTCGCGCCGCGCGGTACGAAATTCGCGATCTGGCAGCTGATGTCGGAGACTTCGAATTCCTCGACGCGACGTGCGCCGCTCTGGCCCGCGAGAAGGTTGGACCACGAGGCCTCGACTCCGCAGCCGACCGGCGTGACAAGACCCATTCCTGTAATGACGACACGGCGCATCGATTTTTTCTTGTTGCTGTTGGTGTTCGCGATCAACGCTGGGCGCGTGAAGGGGGCCGGTCACCCAGCCCCCTTTTAATCCGGTCCTCAAGGCGCAAATGCGCCAAGGACAAAGTACGGACGAGCAGCAGGCCTATTAGGCTGCGCTAGCGTTCTTCTCGAGAAACTTGACGGCATCGCCGACCGTCAGGATGTGCTCAGCGGCGTCGTCGGGAATTTCGCAGCCGAATTCCTCTTCGAAGGCCATCACGAGTTCAACAGTATCCAAGCTATCTGCGCCAAGGTCGTCGATGAAGCTTGCATTGTCGGTGACCTTGTCGGCCTCGACCCCAAGATGCTCTACGACAATTTTCTTCACGCGCTCTGCGACATCGCTCATCGTCAATCCTCGTGTCTTTCTAATTTTTGGCGGCCTTTTATTGCTCGCCTGTTCGCCCTGCTGAACCCGCTAAATGCCGCATGACAGGATATCAACTTACGAGAAGTGTAGCCTGTTCGGATAGGGGTTCGCCCCGTTTCAGAACTCTTTTTTCCTTAGTCGCCGTAGCGTGAGTCTTCCGCCTAGGCACCGTCCCCACGTTGCGCGACGCCGAGTTGTCCCCAGCTTCACACCGTCCCGAAGACGTGGTCTCCACGCCTCAAAACCGTGGTGTCGTTAACACACTTCACCAGCAATGCAAAGCACGCGGTGACGCAGCTGATGATAGGATAAACGCCGGTGAGAAAGCGGCCAATAAATCAGGCATTCCCGGCGTTTACCAACATCCGCTAAAGACGATCAAACCATCGCCATGCCGCCGTTGATGTGCAGCGTTTGCCCGGTGATGTAACCGCCTTCGTTCGATGCAAGGTAGAGGCACCCGGCCGCTACGTCGAGCGGATCGCCGAAGCGCTGCGCGGGGATCATCTGGGCGATGTCGCCCTTCTGCTTATCGGTCAGCACGTCCGTCATGTTCGTCTTGATGAAGCCCGGTGCGATGCAGTTAGCCGTGATCCCGCGCGAGGCAACCTCACGCGCGAGTGATTTGGTCATGCCGATCATACCGGCCTTGGAAGCTGCATAGTTGCCCTGCCCCGGATTGCCGAAAACGCCCGAAACCGATGCGATATTTATGATGCGGCCGTATCCCGTCTTCGAGCGCATCATGTGCCGCGAGGCTGCCCGACAAAGCATGAACGTCGACGTCAGGTTGACGGCGATGACGTCATCCCATTGATCATCCTTCATCACCATAAAGAGGTTGTCTTTGGTGAGACCGGCATTGTTGACGAGTACGTCCAGGCGGCCGAGCACCTTCACCGCATCGTCGATCAGTTTGGCGACGGCTGCGCGGTCGGCCAGATCGCAGGGCAGAATGTGGACGCGATCACCGAGTTCGGCGGCGAGCGCTTCGAGCGCTTCGACTTTTCGGCCCGAGATGGCCACGGTCGCTCCAGCCTTGTGAAACACGCGCGCGATCTCTGCGCCAAGGCCGCCCGTCGCGCCCGTCACGAGCGCGGTCTTGCCGGTCAGATCAAACATCGAAGTCTCCTTATGAAGTGAGGGCGGCGAGCGCCGCGTCGATATCGGAGGGCGTGCCCAGGCTCGCCGCGTTGACACTCGGAGCCGTTCGCTTGACGAGGCCAGCGAGCACCTTGCCGGCTCCAATTTCATAGAAATCGGTGACGCCATCGGCGGCCATCGCGGCGACGCATTCGCGCCAGCGCACGGTGCCGGTCACCTGCTCCACCAGACGCTTTCTGATCTCGTCGGGATCGGAAATGGGCTGAGCGAGCACGTTTGCGACGACGGGCACGACAGGTCTATTGACAGTTACACTGGCGAGAGCCTCTGCCATGGCGTCGGCGGCAGGTTGCATCAGGCTGCAATGGAAAGGCGCGGATACGGGCAAAGGCACCGCACGGCGGACGCCGAACTTCTTTCCGATCTCCGGCACACGATCGATCGCCGTTTTATGTCCGGACAGCACGACCTGGGTCGGCTCGTTGTCATTGGCGACTTGGCAGACCTCGCCCTGGGCAGCTTCGGCAGCGACCTTCTCCGCCACGTCGACACCGACCCCGAGCAGCGCCGCCATCGCGCCAACGCCAACAGGAACTGCCTTCTGCATCGCCTGGCCGCGCAGTCTCAGGAGACGCGCCGCATCCGCGAGCGAAAAGGCTCCCGCCGCAGCAAGCGCGGAGTATTCGCCGAGCGAATGACCCGCGACGAACTTGGCCGTGTTCGCCAGCGAAACGCCCTTCTCCTTTTCGAGGACGCGCATGACCGCAACCGACACGGCCATCAGCGCTGGCTGGGCGTTTTCCGTCAACGTCAGCGTTTCCTTTGGACCTTCCCAGATGAGAGACGAGAGCTTCTCGCCCAGCGCCTCGTCCACCTCATCGAAAACAGCCCGTGCCGCCGGGAAAGCATCGGCGAGCGCTTTGCCCATGCCGACATCCTGACTGCCTTGTCCTGGAAATACGAAAGCGCGTGCCATCGTGTGCGCGACTACCTTGTGCTGGAATGCATGTCACGGCCCGGAGGTCGAGCATCGTGGCCGTGTTTCGGCGGCCTTAGTCCACTCCCGTCATGCCGGTGTCAAGAGATGCCACTCGCAGCCCGGCCAAGAGGCCTCGCCGCGGGTAAGGGGCGCAAAAACCTCAAACCGGGCTCACCCCTTCGCGCAAGAGGCTGCGCAGATCCAAGGCTTTGGTGAACATCGCGATATTTCCGGCGGAATCGCGGGGCCACTCGGCCTCGGGCCGGTCGCGGTAAAGCTCGACACCGTTGCCGTCCGGATCATCGAGATAGAGGGCTTCGCTTACCCCGTGATCCGCCGAGCCCGTCAACCGCACCCCGGCTGCTGTCAACCGGCGCAGCGCATCGGCCAGAGCCGCTCGGGTCGGATAGAGGATGGCCACGTGGTAAAGCCCTGTCGTACCCGGCGGTGGCGGACCCCCTCCCCGGCTCTCCCAGGTGTTGAGGCCGATGTGGTGATGATAGCCGCCGGCCGAGATGAAAGCGGCTTGATCACCGAAGCGCTGCATCAACCGAAAGCCAAGGACGCCACAATAGAAGTCGAGAGCGCGCTCGAGAGCGGCGACTTTCAGATGCACGTGCCCGATCCGCGCGCCCGGATCGATCGGCGGAGTAACTTGCGACGTCGATTCTGCGTTCATGGCGCCATACTCCGTTTACTGGCTCACCCGGGCGACAGACATTCAGGCCCGAAACTGAATAAAAAAAGCGCCGCGATGCCGCGACGCTCAAATCTTAGGGCTGCATCGCCCATATGGGCGACGGCTCCATCCGGGGTGCAAATGGTGCGTGTCAGCCTTCGACGGTTTCGACCTCGCAGAGTTCGCCATCAATCAGGTCGAACAGCACGTCGCCGCCATTTTCTTCAGCGTTTGCAAGTGCTTCCACAAGGTTCTCATCGATTGGCGCAACCTTGAGCGACGCCGTATCGCTGACCCCGTTCTCGGCCATGGCTTCTTCGCCTTCGCTGCGGGCAGACTCCTCGTCGTCCGCGACGGCCCAGATCGTTTCTTCGGTATAGGCAGCAAACTTCATGTCGTTTGATCTCCCTCGACGCCCCGGGTGATCCCGGATTGCATCTCTTAGCGCATGATTCCCATGGTTTCGGCGTGGCAGCTGCGCGGTTGTCGACGAGAAATTCTAACTGTTGGCCGTCCGCGCCCCGCTTGCCCTTCCCCGGATTTCCTGTATAAGCGCCCCTTTCCGTTCGGCAGGAGGCTGAACGGGGGCTCAGGTTGCATGGCCTTCTGGCCGGTTGCCGTTTCGAGAGGCGCTCTGGCGCCGTCCCCCAGTGTCTTCTCCTATTTGGTGCCAGATCGGCCTTTCTCGGGCTTTTTGGGGCTTTGCGCCGGCGGAAGAAATAGACGTCGCAAGACGGCAACTCAAACCGAAAGGCCATCGTATGCCCCTTTACGAGCATACGTTCCTGGCGCGCCAGGACGTTACCCAGGCCCAAGTCGAAGCTCTGATGAAGGAATTCCAGGGCGTCGTCGAAGAAGGCCAGGGCAAGATCACCAAGCAGGAATATTGGGGTCTCAAGAACCTCGCTTTCAAAATCAAGAAGAACCGCAAAGCCCATTATGCGTTCTTCAATATCGATGCAGCCCCGGCCGCCGTCACCGAGATGGAGCGCCGGATGGGCATCAACCCCGACATCATCCGCTTCATGACCGTTCGCGTCGAAGAGCTCGAGACCGAGCCGAGCGTTCAGATGCGCAAGCAGGACCGCGACGAGCGCGGCGATCGTGGTGATCGCGGCTTCGGCGGCCCCGGCCGTGGTGGTCCGCCGCGTGGCGACCGTGGCGGTTTCGGGGGCGGCCGCGAGGGCGGCTCGACGTTCCGCTCGCGCCCGCCTCGGGAAGGCGATTCACGTCCGCCGCGCGACGGCGACCGTGGTCCCCGCCCCCCTCGCGAAGGCGAAGCTCCGCGTGCGCCCCGTCCGCCGCGTGATTTCAATCCTGGTTCGGAGGGCTAACACATGGCTGAGATCGCTTCCTCTGGCGGCGGCGCCCGCCGTCCCTTCCAGCGTCGTCGCAAGACCTGCCCGTTTTCGGGCGCTGGCGCTCCCAAGATCGACTACAAGGACGTTCGCACGCTCGGCCGATATATCTCCGAACGCGGCAAGATCGTCCCGAGCCGCATCACGGCCGTATCGGCGAAAAAGCAGCGTGAGCTTGCGCGCGCCATCAAGCGTTCGCGCTTCCTCGGACTGCTGCCGTACGTGATCAAGTAATCGCTTCTTCTCCTTTGGGAGAAGGCAGCTGAAGGCCAAATGAGGGGGACGTGAAGTTCGCCCCCTCGCCCTCTTCATACTGGAGAGGGAGGATCGAAATCAGTTGGGTCAGGACGGGAGACCGGATCTGGCTCTAACCGCCCCAAGCGGGACAGCGAAGAGATGCCAACGAACGTATTCCTCCTTGCGCTTGCCGCCGGTCTCATATCGGCAACAGTCTTTGCCTCGGCAACGACGGGCGCATTCCTGCTGCGCATCATCCTATTCCTGCTGACGCCGCTGTCGCTGTACCTGACCGGGCTTGGCCTTGGCCCGATCGCCGCCGCGATTGCAGCCATCACCGCGACAGTCGGCGTTCTTCTGTTCGCAAACCCACTTGCTGCCGAGGTCTACGCCGTCAGCACCGCTCTGCCTGCCGTCATCTGCACGCGCCTGGCGCTTCTGAGCCGCGAGGTAGACGGCGAACGGGAATGGTACCCCATTGGCCGGATTGCCGTGACGGCCGCAATTTTCTCGGGGGTGTTCGCGGCCCTCGCACTGCTCATGATGGGCGGCAATGTCGAGACGCTGACGAAGCTGCTCCGGACGGTCATCGAAGCATTCGTCAAAAACGAGCTGTCGCAAATCCCCGGCGCCCCTGAAATCGGTCCCGCAGAGATCGATCAGATCACGCAGTCGACGCTCTTCTCGTTGCCGTGGGCGCTGGGCCTCCTTGCGATGGGCACGATCCTTCTCAACTTGTGGCTCGCGGGACGGATCACGCTTGCGTCCGGTCGTCTGCAACGCCCCTGGCCTGATCTGTCGATGTTCTCGATGCCAGGCGGAGCAACGTTCGTTTTGCTGATTGCGATTGCGTTGTCATTCGTGGGTGGTCTCGCCGGCCTCATATCAGCAGGTATTGCTGCGCCGTTTACGCTTGCATTCGCCCTTGTCGGATTGGCTCTCATTCATTCGCTGACGCGGGGCTCGCAATGGCGAACCTTCATCCTGACGGCGGTCTACGTCGGCGTTCTCTTCGTTCCGCACATCGGCTTGCTGCTCGCGCTTACGGGCCTAGCGGAAACCGTCTTTCGTTACCGGTCGGCCGGGAAGCCGCCCGAAGCATCGAGCTGAAACTTCATCCCCCCTTTCAAACCAGGAGATTAGAACCATGCAAGTTATTCTTCTTCAGCGAATTGGCCGCCTCGGGCAGATGGGCGACGTCGTCAACGTCAAGGACGGATACGCCCGCAACTACCTGCTGCCGCAGAAGAAGGCTCTGCGCGCCACCGAGGACAACAAGAAGGTGTTCGATAGCCGCCGCGCCCAGCTCGAAGCCGACAACCTCGCGCACAAGAGCGATGCCGAAGCCGTTTCCGCAAAGCTCAACGGCCAGTCCTTCGTTCTCATTCGCGCAGCCGGCGACACTGGCCAGCTCTACGGCTCTGTTTCGACCCGCGACATCGCCGCTGTCATCACCGAAGGCGGCTTCACGGTTGATCGCAACCAGATCGTCCTCGACAAGCCGATCAAGACGCTCGGCCTCACTAAGGCGACCGTTCAGTTGCACCCGGAAGTCGCGAGCACGGTCACGCTCAACATCGCCCGGTCGCAAGACGAAGCCGATAAGCAGGCGCGCGGCGAGAACGTCGCCGTGGTCAAGGACGAAGCGCTCGAACTCGAAACCTTCAATCCCGACGCGGTGTTCGAGGAAGGCTCTTCCGCTCCGGCATCGCAGGAAGACGAATCGGCCTGAGAAGTCGCTCGCGTGCCGGGATTTTTGGCCGTGGCTTAATTCCCACGGCCAAACGTTTCTGCGAGCACGTGTTGATAGCGGGGAAGCTTCGCGGGTTGCATAAGCATAATCTCCCGGACGCGATCAGGAATCGGTTAGCGTCCGGGCATGGCAGATCCCGCAGTCCTCCCCACCGAGAAACTCAAACAAGTTGTCTCGGCGAATGAGCCGCTGACCTTCCGTCAGCCGCCTCACAACATCGAAGCCGAGCAGGCGCTTCTCGGTGCGATCCTCGTCAATAACGAGGCGCTCGACCGCGTTTCCGGCTTCTTGTCTCCAGATCATTTCTTCGATCCGCTGCACGCGCGTATCTACGAGACGCTCGGCACGCTCATTCACGCGGGTAAGACAGCGACGCCGATCACCGTCAAGACGTTCTTCGAGAACGTCGAGCCGATCGATGCCAACATGACGGTGCCGCAGTATCTCGGGCGGCTTGCTGCAAATGCGACGACGATCATCAACGCCGCCGAGTACGGGCGCACGATTTATGATTTGGCGACCCGCCGATCGCTGATCATCATCGGCGAAGACATGGTCAACACGGCCTATGACAGCGCCGTCGATCATGCCCCACGCGCGCAGATCGAAGAAGCAGAAAGCCGGCTCTACTCGCTCGCCGAGCAGAACAAGTACGGCAAGGGATTCGAGAGCTTCAAGTCGGCTTTGACCACCGCCATCGAAATGGCGAACAGTGCCTTCCAGCGCGCAGGACATCTCTCTGGTGCTTCGACGGGTCTATCGGATCTCGATAACAAACTTGGCGGTCTGCAGCGCTCGGACTTGATCATTCTCGCCGGGCGTCCCTCGATGGGTAAGACGGCGCTCGCAACCAACATCGCGTACAACGTCGCGAAGGCCTATCGCGGAGAACGTCTGTCGGACGGCACGATGCATACGGCCGATGGTGGCATCGTCGGCTTCTTCTCGCTCGAAATGTCGTCCGAACAGCTCGCAACTCGTATTCTTGCCGAGCAGGCCGAGGTTTCATCGGAAAAGATCCGGCGCGGCATGATCGATGAAGCCGAATTTCGCAAGCTCTCCGAAGTCGCCGCTGAGATGAGTCGCATTCCGCTGTTCATCGACCAGACCGGCGGTATCACGATTGCTCAGCTCTCTGCGCGCGCGCGAAAGTTGAAGCGGCAGCACGGCCTCGATCTTCTCGTCGTTGACTACCTTCAACTCCTCGCGGGCTCGAAGGCGCGCAGCGACAATCGCGTGCAAGAAATTACCGAGATCACCACCGGTCTTAAGGCGTTGGCCAAGGAACTCGCTGTTCCGATCATCGCATTGTCGCAGCTTTCACGTCAGGTCGAACAACGCGAAGACAAGCGACCGCAGCTCTCCGACCTCCGAGAATCGGGCTCGATCGAGCAGGACGCCGACGTCGTCATGTTCGTGTTCCGCGAGGAATATTACATCGAACGCACAAAGCCTGCCGAAGGAACGCCGGAATTTGCCGATTGGATGGCCAAGATGAGCGCGGCTTCAGGCAAGGCCGAGGTCATCATTGGTAAGCAGCGTCACGGTCCTGTCGGCACGGTCGAGCTGTCCTTCGAGGGACAATTCACGCGCTTTGGCAATTTGGCCCGGGACTATATGCTGCCCCAGCACTAGTCAGGCTTCGGGTGGGACGATGACATGACGGTCAATGCGCGGATGCCCGAGAGCCTCGCGAGTTCGACGGGAACAATCACCGTCGACCTCGGACGGATCGCATCCAATTGGCTGGCGCTCGCCGATAAGGTTGCGCCGGCGCGTTGCGCGGCTGTCGTCAAGGCTGACGCCTATGGTCTCGGCGCCGAGCGTGTTATCGCCGCCTTGACTAGGGCCGGCTGCACCACGTTCTTCATCGCGACACCTGACGAAGCGGAAACTGCGCGCAAGATCGCGCCCAGCGCCGACATCTTTGCGCTCGATGGGCTCGTAGGAAACGCGGCCGCGCCGTTTGCGCACCTTGGCGTCAAGCCGGTGCTATCGACGCTCGATGATGTCGTCGCCTGGTCTGCCCTGTGTCGCGCGCGCGGCGAAGCGCTTCCGGCAGCCATTCACATCGACACCGGGCTCCATCGGCTCGGCTTGCCGTTGCGCGACGTGCGCCGCCTTGCGGCTGAGCCCTCGATGATGGCCGGCATCGAGTTCGATCTTGTCATGAGCCACTTGGCATCCGCAGATAATCCGCGCGACCCCAAAAACCGCGACCAGTTGCTGACGTTCGAGACACTGTCCGCCCTGTTCCCCGGTGTACCGCGAAGCCTCGCTGCCTCCGACGGCTTGATGCTCGGCCCCGCGTATCATTTCGATCTCGTGAGACCCGGATACGCTATCTATGGGGGACAGGCCTCTCAGATCGCGCCTGCTCCGGTAAAACCTGCGGTGACGGTCTCTGCGCGCATTCTTGCCGTCGCCGACGTCGCGCCTGGCGAGACGGTCGGCTATTCGGCGACGTGGCGCGCGAAGCGTCCAAGCCGGATCGCCACCATCGCTGCCGGATACGCCGACGGTGTGCCGCGCACTGCAAGCGCGCCGGATGGCCGCCCAGGTGGTCATGTTCTGATCAGCGGACATCTTGCGCCAATCGTCGGACGGATCTCGATGGACCTCATCACCGTCGATGTCACCGATCTGCCCGAGGGTGCCGCCATGCCAGGAGAGTTCGCCAAGCTTATCGCCCAAGGTTTGTCCATCGAAGATGCGGGTTACGCTGCGGGCACCATCGGCTACGAGATCCTGACGCGCCTCGGGCATCGCTTCACGCGTCTCTACCTGGACGACAATCCTTAACTCATGGCCAAGCCCTCCCGCTCCGTTTACGTCTGTCAGAACTGCGGGGCGACCTCGCCGCGCTGGGCTGGCAAATGCGTGGCATGCGGCGAGTGGAACACCCTCGTCGAAGAGACAGACGCCGGTCCACCTCCGGGATCGGGCGTCACGCGGCAAACAAAAGGCCGCATCATCAAACTGGAAGCGCTGAAAGGCGACGCGCAGGAAGCGCCGCGTTTCTCGAGCGGCATTGCCGAACTTGATCGCGTCACCGGCGGCGGCGTTGTGCCCGGTTCCGCGATCTTGATCGGCGGCGAGCCTGGCATCGGCAAATCGACGCTCCTCCTCCAGGTCGCCGCGCACGTGGCACAGGGCGGCGGGCGAGCGCTCTATTTCTCAGGCGAAGAGGCCGTCGCCCAAGTGCGCCTCCGTGCGTCGCGGCTTGGCCTAGCCGAAGCTCAGGTCGGCCTCGCGTCCGAGACAAATTTATCGAACATCCTCGCGACCCTCAGCGACGGAAAGCCTCCCGACCTGATCATCATCGATTCAATCCAGACGCTCTGGGCCGACACGCTGGACGCTGCTCCGGGAACGGTCAGTCAGGTCCGCGCGGCCGCCCAGTCGCTCATTCGCTATGGCAAGATGGCCGGTTCGGCGATGCTGCTCGTCGGGCACGTAACGAAGGATGGCCAGATCGCCGGGCCGAAAGTCATCGAGCATATGGTCGATACCGTGCTCTACTTCGAAGGAGATCGAGGGCTGCCGTATCGCATCCTTCGGGCGGTGAAGAACCGCTTCGGTCCGAGCGACGAGATCGGCGTCTTCGAGATGGTGAGCGGCGGCTTGAAGGAAGTCGCCAATCCGTCCGAGCTATTCCTCGGCGACCGAGACAGTCGCAGCCCGGGCTCGGCGATCTTTGCGGGCGTTGAGGGCACGCGGCCATTGCTCGTCGAGATCCAAGCTCTCGTGGCGCCATCCGGCCTCGGCACGCCAAGACGCGCGGTCGTCGGATGGGACACCAACCGGCTTGCCATGCTGCTGGCGGTGCTCGACGCGCGCTGCGGCGTCTCGTTCGCCAATTATGACGTTTATCTCAACGTCGCCGGCGGTCTCAAAATCACCGAACCCGCGGCCGATCTCGCTGCAGCGGCCGCCCTGCTCTCGTCGATGTCGGGCGTTGCATTGCCTCGGGATGCCGTCTATTTCGGCGAGGTCTCGTTGTCAGGCGCCGTCAGGGCGGCGGCGATGATGACACCCCGCCTCAAAGAGGCTTCCAAACTGGGATTTGGACAGGCGGTCCTGCCGGAAAACGGTGACGTCGATGTCCAAGGCATGAAGCTGTCGCTCTCCCGCATCGCACACCTCAAGTCACTTGCAGAGGCCACAGGGCCATGCGACTGATTTTTGGGGCGAGTCTCAGGCTCGGGGAGCACGCGACCAAAGAGGGATTTTGGCCATGGTCGGTCCGTTCACTTATCTAGACCTGGCGCTCATCGCCGTTGCGTTTATTTCCGGTCTTCTCGCCATGTACCGGGGCTTCGCGCGGGAGCTGCTTTCGATCGTTTCGTGGATCTCGGCCGCCGGTGTCGGCTACTGGATCTTTGCAACGAAGAAGGACATGACCGCGGACCTCGCGGCCCAGACAGGGCTGCCACCCCAGATCGCAACTGTCGGCTTCGCCGTTGTGGTCGCGCTGATCGTTCTCATCATCGTCCATCTGATCACGGCGCGCATCTCCGATGCGATTTTGGATAGCCAAGTCGGCATGATCGACCGCGTGCTGGGATTCATCTTCGGGGTCTTGCGCGGCTTCCTTCTCTTCGTCATTCCCTACATGGCTTACGCGGCCTTCATTTCCCCGGAGCAGGATAAGCAGCATCCCCTTGTTCGGGATGCGTTTTTCCGCCCCTACGTGGCGGCCACTGGGGAATCCATCAAGAACGTACTGTTGCAGATCATACCGCAGCCATCGGCTGCGCCGCCGCCGGCCTCGCCGAACGAACAGCCCGGCCAACAAGGATTTCTTGAACAGAATGGTCGTTCAGTCGCGCTGGTCAACGGGAACGACTGGTACTATATGACGCTCGCGTGACGCAGGCGGCGTCATGAGCGACGGCACGTTCGGAATTTGGTACCCGGCGTATCGGGCAGAGCAGGGCGGCTCAATCGCGGGAGGTGCCTTATGGCACAGCAAGGCGGCGCGACGACAATCGACGGCCTGACGTTCACTCGCTATGGCGATGATCGTCTGCGCGAAGAATGTGGTGTCTTCGGCATCTTCGATCATCCCGATGCGGCGGCAATCACCGCCTTGGGCCTTCATGCCCTCCAGCATCGCGGCCAAGAAGCGGCCGGCATCGTCTCCTATGACGGGCACAACTTCCACTCCGAGCGCCGCATGGGCCTCGTCGGCGACAACTTTTCAAAACCCGACGTCCTCGCGCGCTTGAAAGGCCGTATGGCCATCGGTCACGACCGATACTCCACCACCGGCGACCCTCTGATCCGCAACGTCCAACCGCTCTTCGCTGACATCGACACTGGCGGTTTTGCCGTCGCCCATAACGGCAACCTCACGAACGCCCTGACGCTCCGGCGTGAACTCATTTCCTCTGGCGCCATCTGCCAGTCGACCTCAGATACCGAGGTCATCCTTCACCTCCTCTCCCGCTCGAAGAAGCGCCGTATCGTCGAGCGCTTGGTTGATGCCGTCCGGCAGGTCGAAGGCTCGTACGCCCTCGTCTGCCTGACGAACGACATGATGATCGGCGTGCGCGATCCGATCGGCATCCGCCCCCTCGTCATCGGCCGTCTTGGCAAGTCCTATGTGCTGGCGTCCGAGACGTGCGCACTCGACATGGTCGGCGCCGAGTTCCTGCGTGAAGTCGATAACGGCGAAGTCGTCGTCATCACCGACAATGGGCTTGAGAGCCATCGCCCCTTCCCGATGCGCCCAGCGCGCCCGTGCATCTTCGAATACATCTACTTCGCGCGTCCGGATTCCATCGTCGCCGGTCAGACCGTTTACGACATTCGCAAGCGCATGGGCATCGAGCTTGCCCGCGAGTCCGCGCCTTCGGCCGACGTGATCGTCCCTATCCCTGACTCCGGCGTGCCCGCAGCGATCGGCTTCAGCCAGCAGAGCGGCATTCCGTTCGAGCTCGGCATCATTCGCAATCACTATGTCGGCCGGACCTTCATCGAACCCGAGCAACGCATCCGCCAACTCGGTGTGAAGCTCAAGCATTCGGCGAACTCGGGCGTCATTCGCGGCAATCGCGTGGTCCTCATCGACGACAGCGTCGTGCGCGGCACCACATCGAAAAAGATCGTGCAGCTGATCCGCGACGCAGGCGCGGCGGAAGTCCACATGCGGATTTCTTCGCCGCCGATCACGCACCCGGATTTCTACGGCATCGACACGCCGAGCAAGAGAGACCTGCTGGCGGCCAACATGAGCCTCGACGAGATGCGCGATTTCATGGAAGCGGATAGTCTCGCCTTCCTGTCGGTCGACGGCATTTACCGCGCGATCGGTCTCGATGGGCGCGATGACCGTGCACCGCAGTTCACCGACCACTGCTTCACAGGTGATTACCCGACCAATCTCACCGATTACGGTGGCGAGGCGGTGCCAAGACAGCTTTCGCTTCTTGCCGAAGTAGGCTGAGCATGCTGCGCCCGCTTGTAGTCAGCGAGTGAGGCATGGCGGACGCATCCCTCTCTGGTCGTATTGCACTCGTTACAGGCGCGTCGCGAGGTATAGGGCGCGCGGTCGCGATCGGCCTCGCCAAGGCTGGTGCGCACGTCATTCTGGCGGCGCGGTCGCTCGGAGCACTCGAAACCGTCGATGACGAAATCCGCGCCGCGGGGGGCGCGGCAACGCTACTGCAGCTCGATCTCCGGCGCGGCGATCGGGTCGATCAACTCGGACCGACGATCTATCAGCGCTGGGAGCGGCTCGACATTTTTGTCGCAAACGCCGGCATCCTCGGTCCGCTGTCGCCTCTCGGTCACACGACCGACGAGGGCTTCCTCGCGACGATCGACATCAATCTCACAGCTAACTGGCGCCTGATCCGAACGCTCGATCCGCTACTCAAGCGCTCTGACGCTGGTCGCGCCATATTCGTGACCTCTGGCGCCTCCAGCGGCAAATACGCCTATTGGGGCGCCTATGCCGCTTCGAAGGCAGGGCTCGAAGCGCTCGTGAAATCCTGGGCGGCTGAGCTACCCACCACTTCGGTCAGGGCGAACCTCATCAATCCTGGTGCAACCCGCACGCAAATGCGCGCCAAGGCGTTTCCCGGAGAAGACCCGACAACCCTGCCCGCGCCTGAAGAACTGGTGCCGCTCTTCCTGGAACTCGCATCACCGGAGTGCGAGATGAACGGAACAGTCGTCAACTTCCGCGAATGGCGGGAACCTAAGGCCTGATCGGATATCCGGGCGATAGGCTGAGTTAACAATACCGATGTTTCACGTCCCCTGCTGATAACGCTCAGGAACTTCTGCGCGCATCGCAGCAAGGCACGCGCTCGACGGATTTTGCCTCAATACCGACACAGGAACGCGCGCTTTTGCACGCGCGGTCGGGGGGCCGCCTGCGTCCGGTCCTGATGGACCGACAACGAAATGGGAAAGTCAGGGGAATGCTCTCGAGAGTGAATCTGGTTGTGCTGCTTACGCTCGTAGGTGGCATGCAGTCGGCGATGGCTGACGCATCGATGGATCGTGTGCTCAAGGAACTCGAACCTGAAGAGCGCGCACACCAAGTCTGCAACTTGCGCGGCATCGACGCCGTCCGCAAAGGCAGCCACCTGAAAGGCGTCGACAGGGTGACGACGACCGTTCAGAAGCCTGCTTTGTTCAAGGACAACGTCGTCACTGCGAAGGGCGGCGCGGTCCGCGCCAAAAATCGTTGGTACTTCCTCGATTTTACCTGTGCCGTGACCGACGACCAGATGAAGGCCAAGACATTCGACTACAAGCTTGGTGGCGAGATCCCGGAAGCAAAATGGGAAGACTACGGTCTCTGGAAGTAGCGTGAGAGCGTTTCGCTCTCTCCTCAGGTGAACGAGATCATCATGCCGTCGTAGGCGGGCTCGACGCCGGGCGGCAATTCGCGCGCCAGCTTGTCGTAGTCCAGTTCACTCGTCATGTGAGTGAGGATGGTGCGTTTCGGCTTCAGGCGTTGTGCCCAAGCGAGGGCTTGCTTCACGCTGAAATGGCTCTCGTGCACGCCATGGCGAAGCGCATCGACGATCCAGACGTCGAGCCCTTCAAGCAGCGAGATCGACGCCTCCGGAATGTCGTTTATGTCAGGCGAATAGGCGAGGTTCGAAAACCTGTATCCCAGCGACATGATCGACCCATGCCATTGCTGAATCGGTTGCGCCTTGATCGTACCGCCGCCGCCGTCGATTTCCACAGCCGCGATGCCGTCGATCTCGTGCCCGTTGAGCATCGGCATGTAGGACGATCCGGGCGGCGTCTCGAAGCAATATGCGAAGCGCGACTTCAGGCTGTCGCCCGTTGCCTTGTTGAAATACACATCCACGCGCCGCTTCATCGCGAAGGCCACCATCCGCAGATCATCGATGCCGTGCGTATGGTCGGCGTGATCGTGGGTATAGAGCACGCCATCAAGCGCGGTGAGCCGCGTCGATAGGATCTGTTCGCGAAAATCGGGCGATGTGTCGATGAGAACGGATGTGCGTCCACCGCTGCCGGTGCGCTCGACGAGTGCTGAACAACGGAGGCGACGGTTCTTGGAATTTTCCGGATCGCAGGAACCCCAGTTCATGCCGATGCGCGGCACGCCGCCGGAAGACCCGCAGCCCAAGATCGTACATCTGTAGCTCATGCCGCGGCCGACCCGCCTGCTGATGGAGATAAGGACTTTGGCCGCTTGGCCTTACCGTAGAGACGGAAGAAGTTGTCGGTCGTCGCGGCGGCGAGGTCATCCGCCGAGACGCCCTTCACTTCGGCAAGCGCTGCGGCAGTGCGCACGACGAAAGCCGGCTCATTGCGTTTTCCGCGAAATGGAACAGGAGCAAGAAATGGCGCATCGGTTTCGATGAGCAGCCGGTCGAGAGGCACGTCGCGCGCAATATCGCGTAGCGGTTCAGATGCTTTGAACGTGATCACCCCTGTGAACGAAACGTAGAGGCCAAGCTCGAGCGCCCGCATCGCGAGCTTGCGTCCGCCGGTGAAGCAATGGAGTACGGCCGGGAAGGCCCCCTTCGCCATTTCGTCTTCGAGAATGGCGAGCGTATCGTCATCGGCGTCGCGCGTGTGGATTTCGAGCGGCAGGCCGGTCTCTCGGGCGGCGGCGATGTGCCGACGGAAGCCTTCAGCTTGCGCGGCAGGCGTCGACGTATGGTGATAATAGTCGAGGCCTGCTTCACCGATGGCAACAACCTTCGGATGCTTCGATAGCTCGATGATCCGTTCGAGAGGAATATCGAGTTCCTCGTGCGCGTGGTTCGGATGCGTTCCAACGGAGCAGTAAACATCCTCGAAGCGATCAACGATCGCTTTCAGTTTGTCGAATTCGCGAATGCGCGTCGATATGGTGACGAGCGTCCCGACGCCCGCGTCGCGCGCGCGCGCCACGACAGCGTCGAGCTCGGGCGCAAAGTCCGGAAAGTCGAGGTGGCAATGGTGATCGACAAGCATCGGGTCTTTTTACTCTCCGGCGGCAGGCAAGTGCCGTGCGGCGCGTTGTCCGCTCATTCCGGCGCAACGTAGCGGGGAAAAACGCCTTGCGGTTCAGGGATCTTCGTGCCGGGCTTGAGCCGCCCTGCGGCGCCGAGGCTCACAAATGTGCGCGCTTCGGCCGGGATCGCAAGGAGGTCAAGAAGCTTCGCCGCGCTGTCTGGCATCACCGGCTGAATGAGAAGCGCGAACTGGCGCACGCATTCCGCGGTAACGTAGAGGATCGTCGCCATGCGCGCTGGATCCGTCTTCTTCTTCGCCCACGGCTCTTCCGCTGCGAAGTAGCGGTTTGCGTCGGCAATCACTGCCCAGACCGCGTCCAGATATCTCGTGACGGCCTGCCGGTCCATCTCCGCGCGCGAGGCAACGTAGAGACCATCGGTAGCGGACAGGATCGCCTGGTCTGCGTCGCTCAGGACGCCGGGTTGGGGAATGGCGCCGTCGCAATTCTTGAAGATCATGGACAGCGATCGCTGCGCAAGATTGCCGAGGTTATTGGCGAGATCGGCGTTGATGCGGTTGATGATCACTTCGGACGAATAGCTCCCGTCCTGGCCGAACATCACTTCACGCAGGAAGAAATAGCGCACGGCATCGCGGCCATACGTCTGCACGAGTTCGAACGGATCGACGACGTTGCCGACTGACTTCGACATCTTCTCGCCGCGGTTGAACAGAAAGCCGTGCGCGAACACACGCTTGGGAAGCTCTATGCCTGCCGACATCAGGAACGCCGGCCAGTAGACCGCATGAAAACGCACGATGTCCTTGCCGATCATGTGTACGTCGGCTGGCCAGAACTTCCATTTGTCCGCACTCTCATCGGGAAAGCCCGCCGCAGTGATGTAGTTCGTCAGAGCGTCGACCCACACGTACATCACGTGCTTCTCGTCACCCGGAACAGGAACGCCCCAGTTGAAGGTGGAGCGCGATACCGAGAGATCCTTCAGTCCCGACTTGACGAAACTCGCCACCTCGTTCCGCCGTTCGGCCGGGCCCACGAAATCCGGGTTGCCGTCATAGAGTTCGATGAGCTTGTCCTGATATGCGGAGAGGCGAAAGAAATAGCTCTCCTCCTCGTTCCACTCGACGGGCGAACCCAGTGGCTCGCGGCGCACGCCGTCTTCGCCGAGGGTCGTTTCCTTCTCGTCGAAATAGGCTTCCTGGCGAACGGAGTACCAGCCGCCGTAGCGGCCGAGATAGATGTCGCCGTTGGCAGCCATGCGTTCCCATATCGCTTGGCAGGCCTTGTAGTGGCGCGGTTCGGTCGTGCGGATAAAGTCATCGTTCGACGCGCCGAGAACTTCGTACAGCGACCGAAAGATCGCGGAGTTGCGGTCGGCCAACTCGCGCGGCGTGATGCCTTCCTTCTCCGCCGTCTGCTGCATCTTGAGGCCGTGTTCGTCGGTGCCCGACAAGAAGAACACGTCCTTGCCGTCAAGGCGCGCGAAACGGGCCAGCACGTCGGTTGCGATGACCGTATAAGCGTGGCCGATATGGGGTTTGCCGTTCGGGTAAAAGATCGGCGTGGTGATGTAGTATTTGTCCGGCACTCTAATGGGTCTTTCTGCAGTGCTGCCATCGGCGTAAGGGAACGCCTCCGCTCAGCCGCGGCTCGCCGCCTCGAGGCGCGCGAAAGTTCCGAGGATGAGCGATTTGCGGTCAAGGTTGAGCGCAACGGTATCCGCCTTGTCGCGGGCCAGTGTTTCCCATAGCTCGGCAAAAGTGGCAAGGCGCTCCGGACCGATGAGCCGGCGGCCAAGCTCCACGTCGCGGGCAGCCCCTTGGCCGGTCGCGGCGGCCGAAATCAGCCGTCCCAGGCTGGCTTGCAACAGTTCCATGAACAGCTGGAACTTGCGATCTTGAGCCAAAGGCTGCAGTTCGTCAGAAAGCGCGTGGACGGCCCTTAGATCGAGCTTGGGCAAGGCCCCGAGTATCTGGTCGATCCGCGCCTGCAAGGCCAATCCACCCCCTCCGAGCAGCACCAGCGCGCGTCCGACGCTGCCGCCTGCAAGCGCCGCCAGGCTTTCCCACTCATGCGCCTCGGGGATCGCCTTGCCTACGGTCGTCAGCGCCTGCGCCGCGGCGCGTTTCAAATCGCCGTCAGCGAGCGCCGGCATATTGATCACGCGGCAGCGCGATCGGATCGTCGTGAGCAATCGTCCCGGCGCCGACGTTACGAGAAGGAAGATCGTTCGGCCCGGCGGCTCTTCAAGCGACTTCAGAAGCGCGTTCGCGGCGTTCTGATTGAGTTCGTCGGCGCTGTCGACGATGACGACGCGACGCCCCTCCTCGCCCGCACTCAAAGCGAGGAAGCCTTTGAGCTTTCGCACTTCGTCGACTGGAATGAACTGGGAGAAACGCTTCGTCTTCGTGTCGTACGTGCGGCGGATAACGAAGAGTGACGGATGCGACAGCGCGCGGACCATGCGGTCCGTCCGGCAGTCCGGCTCGATTGCGAGCCCCTGACCGAAGAGATCGCGCTCATCGGACTGCGCGAGCGCGGCCTTGGCAACCTGATACGCAAGCGTCGCTTTGCCGATCCCCGCGGGGCCACACAAGAGCCACGCGTGATGCATGCGCCCGCCTGCTAACCCTTCAGCGAACACCGATTGCGGGCCTTCCTGGCCGTAAAGCGCACGTGTCTCCCGTGGATGGGGATAGTCGTCGAGACGATCAGCTTCCGGAAGCGCCTCGATCTCGGCGGCCAGCGGCGCGCGCGCCATCAATCCGCCTCGGCGAGCAGATGCGCCGTCACGGCTTGCCATACTGCCGTCTCAACGCTTGCGACGGGCAGGTGAGCGTCAATCAAAACACAGCGCTGCGGCTCAGCTTCGGCGATTTCCAGAAAGCCCTCGCGCAGAGCCTCATGGGTCTCGATCCGCTCCGCATCGTAGCGCGATAGCGTTCCGCGTAACTGCGCGCGCTCGATCCCAGCGCTCGCCGGCAGATCCAGGATCAGCGTCAAGTTGGGATAATCGGGCGCCACAGTGAAGCGCTCTAGCTGTTCGATGAACTCGCGCTCCAGACCATAGAGCTTGCCCTGATAGACTCGTGTTGAATCGATGAAGCGGTCGGAGATGACCCAGGTTCCTTCATCGAGCGCGGGGCGAATAACCGACGTCACGTGTTCGGCGCGGGCAGCAGCAAAGAGCAGAAGCTCGGTGACGGGATCCGTCGGCCGATCTTTGAGAATGAGTTCGCGGACGTCTTCACCCACGGGCGTGCCACCGGGTTCGCGGGTGACTACGACGGGAATGCCCGTTCGTTCGAGCCGCTCCGCGAGGCGCCGCGCCTGGGTCGATTTCCCGGTCGCTTCGCCACCCTCAAATGTGATGAATTTTCCGCGCTTCATGGGCCAGCCTCTTTTCAGGCGGGCGTAATCTAGAGCGCCAGCCGGCGCAAGGCCATTAGCACAAGCGAATCGACGCCCTGGCGGACGATGCCGCCCTTCGTGACGTCTTCAGTCGCGTACAGTGGCACCTCGGCGGAAGCGCTGCTCGAACTCGAAATCCGCAGGATGGCGACCTGATCCCCCTTCTTCACTGGCGGCTTCAGGGGCGCCTTATAAACGATCTCGGCAGAAAGCCTCTGGTTTGCCGGATACTTGGGCATGGTGAACATGACGTCGCCCTTGGCGGCCAGCGGCACGTACCAGGTCTTGCCGCCCCAGACGCGCGCCCTCCCGACGACTTCGCCGTCGTTGAAGAGCTTCACTGAGCTGAACGAATTGAAACCCCAGTCGAGAAGCTTGGCAGCTTCGTCCTTGCGCTGCTCCGGCTTCTGCAGACCGCTGACAACGACGATGAGGCGCTTGCCATCCTGCACTGCCGAGCCGACGAGACCGTATCCCGCCGCAGCGATATGCCCAGTCTTCAGACCGTCGGCGCCAATGTTCAAGAAGAGTAGCGGATTGCGATTGATGAACCGGTGCTTGCGATAGAGGAACTCCTTCTGTCCGAACACCGGATAG
>NZ_RXIZ01000011.1:0-31237 GCF_003987855.1 Hyphomicrobium sp. | reverse complement strand
CCATCCCTTCGGCAACGCACATCGCAGCGTCGTTACCCGACTGGATCGCGATGCCCTGGATGAGTTCGTCGACGGTTGCCTTGGTATTGACGGGAACCATCATCGCCGACGTGCCGGACGGCGCGCCGCCGTTGCGCCAGGCGTTGACGCTCATCGTGAATTCGTCGGTCTTGTGAATGCGCCCTTCCTTGAGCGCGCGGAAAAGCACGGCAAGCGTCATCAGCTTGCTCATGCTCGCCGGTTGAATGAGTTCGTCGGCGTTTTGCTGGACGAGTACGCCGCCCGTGGCCGCGTCCATGAGAATGGCGTGGGGAGCTTTCGTCGCGAAAGCGGGTTCCGCCGCCTCGGCCCCGCGCATCGTTGCCAGGATGAGACTGGCCATCGCGAGAATGGCAAGCCAGCTGCTCCGCTTGTACCACATCGCCCGTACTGCGCCTGTTCTGTGCCGTCCGGAAAGACGACGCGACTAAGGATGCCGAAGTATCCAATCCCACCGAGACATGGTCAACGCCGCGTTAACGGCAAGGGCGATTTGTCGATCAATCGAAGACGATTGCGGTGTTTGCGACACCATAGGTCGCAATCCGGCCCTGTGCGCGAGAGACTTCGCTTTGCGAGAACGGTCCGACCCGCACGCGATAGCCTTGCGCGCCGCTCTCAACTTGTACCGGCGCGACTTCCACCGGTCCAAGCGAACCTAATTCACGGCGGAGCCGCTCGGCGTTCGATCTGTCGCGGAAAATGCCAACCTGGACATAAGCCCGGCCTGAGCCTTGCGAATACGAGGACGTTGACTGGCGCTCGTAGGATTGTTCCCCGTTATAGGGCCGCGCGGGCGCAAATGGCTGCGCATCGAACGCCTCGGTTTGCGTATCCGTTTGGTCCTGAGGGGCGGCGAGCGCCATGCGCCCACTTCCAGCGTCCGGGTCGCCGAGACTTGCCGTCTGAACGAACGTGCGCGAACGGCGCGCCGCCGCAGGGGGCTGCGGCACCGGCTTGCCTGCGAGTGAGGCCCGATAGGCGTTCGCATCCCAGCGATCGGAGGCATCAGGCGCGAAACCCGATGTCTGTTCTTCCGCAGAAGCGTATTGTCGAGCGGGCTGCGGCGACTGGTTCCAGCCACGATCCTGCTGCTGATATTGTTGCTGATACTGCTGGGAGGCGAGGTACTGCCGTTCGCGGCGATCGTCGCCGTTCAAAGGCGCAAGACCGGCGTAGCGCACACGCACGCGGGCCCGACCTTTCGAAACGTACCCGAGCTGCTTGGCTGCAGCATAAGACATATCGATCAGGCGGTCATTGACGTAGGGACCCCGGTCGTTGACGCGCACTAGAATTGTTCGGCCGTTGTCGACATTCGTCACGTACACATAGCACGGGAGCGGCAATGTCGGATGCGCCGCCGTCAGCGCGTTGGCATCGAAGACTTCGCCGTTGGCCGTTCGCCGCCCATGAAAATCCGCGCCATACCAGGACGCGACTCCGTATTCGTCGTAACCGGGATTGTCGCGGGGAACATACCAGCGGCCTGCCACCTTGTATGGCGCACCGAGTTTGAAGCTTCCGCCGCCTTTAGGTACGTCGTTCGAGGCAACGCGTGGGCTGCTGCTGACGCCGTATTCGCTTTCTGAGAAAGTTGCACGCGAAACGCCGGTCAGCGACTGCGGAGACGGATCACCGGAACACGCGGATAAGAGCGCGGCTGCGCCCGTCGCAAGCAGGCGGCAGGTCAGGCCGGCTGAAAGGCCCCTCTCCATGTACGCAAACCCAACTCGATACGCTACGCCCGCCCAAGCGCACCCTTCCCCACATAAGACAGGACAAGGGTGGCCGAAGCTTGCCGGAATGATGACAAATGCAGCTTAGGATCAAGTTAAGCGTCCGGGCTTGAGCCCTGGGAAGGAACCCGCTAGGAGGAGCGATCCGGAACAGACCTGTTAACGCCCTGTGAACAGAGCGCCGCAGCTGTTCCGTATTGGAGAGATGGCCGAGTGGTTTAAGGCACCGGTCTTGAAAACCGGCGTGGGCGCAAGTCCACCGTGGGTTCGAATCCCACTCTCTCCGCCACCGATCGCCCGGCCTGATCGAGCGGGCCCGGTGTCGCCGGATTAAAGTATGGCTGCTGCGACGGACGGCAGGGGCCTTTCGCCATACTCCCGCAGGCGGATGTTATTCAGCCGGACCGCTTGCATGTAAGCATTGAGATAGGCTTCGGCTGCTCGCGTAAATGACCCGCCAACGCGGGGATTGAGTTCAAATATCATCGGCACGCCGTCTCGAAGCTTGTAATTGAAACAAGCGCAACCCGTATAGCGAATCTCGGCCAATATGTCCGATAGCTCTGGCATCAGATAGCCTCCGAGATCCAACGTTGTATCAGGGAAGGAGGCAAAGGATTTGACGTGGGTATCGGCGCCAAAAAGATACTTGTACGTACTTGAATAAACTACCTTGCCATCCACGCAGATGGCGTGCGTGGCGTATTCATCCGATCCGCGAACGTATTCTTGATAGAAAAAATCGTCTCCGGAATTCTCTGGTAGCTGTGAAGCATCGGCATATACGCTGACGCTCAAGCCGTATTCATCAACGCGCTTTTTGCGGACGATGGGGAAACGGAGTTCCTGCGGCGCCCCCACGCGCGGAACCAGCCCGGAGAAACCAAGTCCAATGAGAGGCTCGCTGAAAAGTTTCTTATCATCGAGAATTTGCACGAGTTCACGACTGGGAAATACGCTTTTGCGTCGGGCTTCCGGACTTTCCCGCAACAGCTCGTACTCGGTCAAAACAAATGGATCTTGTCGGTTCCGAAAAAGTATTCATAGGCGGCGTAGGTCATCAGCGCGACGCCGACGACCGCCGCTCCGCGGCCAGCCTTGGCGATCCCGGACCTCGCCAGCACACCGACCGCGCGATCCGCTGCTGACGTCTCGACCGCCTCCGGCAAGAGACCGATGGTCTTTTCGCTAAGAAGACCTTTGAGTTCGGATGACGTTAGAAGCCCCTCCGATGCGCGCCGGCTAAGATCGGCGGAGCGGCTGCCGCCGAGGTAGAGGGTGGCGCCGACCTGGCCAGGCCCCAATTCAGCGAGGCTGCTTACGACGTTGCACGAGTGGAAATGATCATCTTTGGGGCATGCGACCGTCACCGGACTGTGAGCGGCGGGCGCGACTGGAGGAGCCGGTTGAGCAGCCTGCTCCGCTGGTTTGAAAGAGGGCAGCTCGAACTTCTGAGACGTGAAAGGCGACGTCGCGCTCGGAGGAGTTGGCACTGCGAACAAGCGACAGGTTTCAAATGAACCGCCGCCGCCACAAAGCGGCAACGGTTTTGTCTGCGCGCGCTTCGATATCTGCTCCAGAAGCTTGGAGATCTCTTCGTTCGACAATGGCTTCGACGGCTGCTGCGCGATGGCGCCCGGCGCGAACATGAGAACGCTCACTGCGGAAGCTTTAATTGCGAGGCGGAGCATGCGGCCCTCAAATGCGCAGTTCCGAGAGGTCGATCCGTGCACACCATAGTACATCGCCGATACGGGCGGATGACGACATTCAAAAAATAACATGCATCAATTTTCAGCGACGGGACCGCTATCGCGCACGGCGATCCCGCGGCCTCGATTCTGCAATAACGGCGGACACTTAGGGGAACGGACCAAACGTGAGGATCGTTGCTGCTCACATCACAGGAGGACCGTCATGTCTGCAAAAACGAATTACAATGATCCCACAATCGCTTCGGACCCGCCGGGTGGCAAGCACCACGAGACCCAGAAGGAAGGCAAGAGATTGCCAACTGAGCGTCCGGCGAATTCGGGTGGAAAGACGAAAGCCGTCGAGGCCGACAAGGTAGCGAAAGCCGAGAAGTAGCGCATCGCCTCGCGCCCGGGTCAGAACGATTAGCTTTGGCTCGGGCTGCGTGTTGGCCTCAACACTTCACCAGAATTTCGTACGTGCGTGAACCGCCGCCGAAAAGTTCTCCTGAACTCAGCGCCCTTTCCTTGATGATCTCGGGCGCTTCGCATTGGTCCTTCAGGACGCTGAGAGCTACGCGGTCACGCGCCGCCTGATCATCAGGGTTGAAACTCAACCCGCCCGTATTCTTGATCGTGATCACATAATCATAGTCGGGCGACTGCGCGCGCTGAACGACGATGGGTTTTCCGTCCTGGAAGGCGGCAACGCCGGACGCGCTCGTGCCCGCGTCGGCACAGGCCGACAACATCGCCGTCAGCGAAATGGCGAGCAGTGTTCTCATCTCCGGCCTTGCGATATTGAAATACTGACGCGCGTTCCATCCGACGATCGCGATCGCCCGCAGGACCGAACCCATGCTATGTGGTCCCAGTCGATCAATACGGGATCGGTCCATCCATGCTCCAGCTGATGACAACTATCTTGCTCTGGTTTCTCGCCGTCGGCTGCGGGGTGATGGCGGGCGTGTATTTTGCTTTCTCTGCATTCGTGATGGCATCCCTTGGGCGCATCGATCAAGCCGCCGGCATCGCCGCGATGAACGCGATCAACGTTGACATCGTTCGATCGCTTTTCATGCCGCTTTTCTTCGGCACGAGCTTGGCGAGCTTGGCCCTGGCCGTTCTTGCTTTTTTGACTTGGGGCAACTCGAGTTCCGCACCGGCGCTCGCAGGCGCAGCCATCTACGTCATCGGCATGTTTGTCGTCACGATCCTGTTTAACGTTCCGCTGAACGACGCATTGGCGGTGACGGATCCCGGCAGCCCGGACAGCGCGCTGCTTTGGACGCGCTATGTGGCAACCTGGACCCAGTGGAACCACGTGCGCACCCTCGCGTCGGCGGCAGCGAGCGCGCTGTTCATTTTCGCTTTGACGCGTCCCGAGTTGCCTTGAAATCGGCCGCAGTGCCGGGCGCGCCCAATCGGGCTATAGGCGCGCGGGCAACCCCGCTATGAGACCCGTCGTTGTCCCGCCCTTTCCACCCGTATCCCGATGAAATGATGCCATGAATACTCGTTTGTACAATGCAGTTTGGCGCTGGCACTTCTATGCCGGACTGTTCTGCGTGCCCTTCGTGATCTGGCTCTCTTGCACCGGGGCCATTTATCTCTGGCGTCCTCAGATCGAAGCTTGGCTCGACAGGCCATACGACACGCTGTCGACCCAAGGTTCCCTGGCCACTCCTGATGCTCAAGTTGCAGCAGCGGTCGCGGCGGTTCCGGGATCGCAACTGCGAAAGTATTTCCTTCCCGCGACGCCGACCTCGGCGATCCGGGTACTGGTCGATAAGGACGGTGTCCTGTCGCGCGTGTATGTCGATCCGCGTTCGCTGCAGGTCCTGAGCGTCCAGGAAGAAGAAAGCCGGCCGTTCCGCTTGATCTTCCATCTTCACGGCGAACTTCTCGCCGGCGCGTGGGGAAGCTACCTCGTCGAGATCGCCGCCTGTTGGACGATCGTGATGCTGCTGACGGGCATCTATCTGTGGTGGCCGCGAGGGCGCACGGGGCTGGCGGGCGTGCTTTACCCCCGTCTCACGCGAGGCGGCCGCATGTTCTGGCGGGACATTCACGCGACGGCCGGATTCTGGGTTTCTGTCTTTGCGCTCATTCTGATCCTGACGGGCCTCCCCTGGGCGAAGGGCTGGGGCACATATCTCATGGAAGTTCGCCAGCTCACCGGGACCGCGCGCGGTCCGGTCGATTGGACCATCGGCGGCAAGGCTCCCAAAGAAATGTCGATGCCGATGGAGCACGCGATGCATATGGCTCCTCGCGGCGATCTGCCTGCCGTCCGGAGCGGGGAGCTTCCACGCGTGATCGATACCGCGGTGCCTCTAACGCTCGCCCCGCCGGTCGCGATATCGCCGCCGAAGAGGGAGGGCGGACCGTGGTCCGTTACCTCGGAAGCCGCGAACCGGCCATTGCGCGCCGATCTGAAGGTCGATGGCGCAACAGGAGAGCTGCTCGAACGGAAGAACTTCGCCGACCGCCACTGGATCGATCAGACGATCGGTTATGGCGTCGCTGTACACGAAGGCATGCTGTTTGGCCTCGCCAACCAGATCATCGGCACGTTGACCGCGGTATTCCTCGTTCTTCTCTCCGTTTCGGGGGTGATGACTTGGTGGAAACGACGCCCGCAAGGGGTGCTTGGTGCGCCGATGGCATTGCAAAGGCCAGCAACCGGTTTTGCCCTCATTGCGTCGGTCGTCGCTCTCGCGGTGTACATGCCGATGTTCGCGGCCACGCTCGTCTTAGTGTTGTTGCTCGAGGCCCTGGTGCTCCGGCGTATTCCGGCAATCAGTCGTTGGCTCGGGCTCCGCAGAGCCGAAACGATCGCGACGGCTGTTTGATGAGCGACCCTCGCGGCCGCTCAGAATGCGTTGAACGCCGCGCGAATAGCAGCGATGGACATGGGCCGCTCGACACGCGCCGTGTTGTCGATACTCGACTCGCCCAGCAGGGCGGCGATGTCTTGTCGCGCTGGGTTGATGATTTCGGTGACGGCGTTATTGGGCGACTCCCTGCGTGACACTGATTTTGCCGATCGTGGATCAACTCCCGCCGCGCGCACGCGGGCTGGGCTCGCATACGGCGTGAGATTCGAACCCGAGTTGTCTCCGATGATCGTCATAGACATTGGCGCGGCGCTCCACATTTGCGAGGACCACAGCTCACCGAAAGCCGAAGACAGCTTTCAAGGTTGCGGTGGCTTGCGAGGCGGCATTGCGGGATCGATCTTTGAGAAGAATTTTACGCGGCCTACATTGGCCCCCACATCCCTGCAGGGCCGCTAATACTTGATTCACCTTTGCAATTTCGTGACCTCGGAAACGCAGGGCATCCGGGAATACTGCTTTGCAAAGATTGATCAGCGCGCGCGTTCGGATGCTGCGAGATCGATCAGCAAGGACAAGGTCATCGCGACGACGCCGATCAGGAACAGGACTTGATAGTCGCCACCGCTGCGCGCGAACACAAATGAAAGACCGTAGGCGGCGATAGCCTGGCACAGCGCGAATGCAATCGTCGCAACGCTCCAAGCAGCCTTCTGCTCGTCAGGGTGCTGCGGCAGCAGCTCGTGAATGCGACCGAGGACGAGCGTAACGGTCCCGGTGACGAAGCCGCCGATGACGATGCTTGAGGCGAAGAGCCATGGAGCGCTCGTCACGTTGAGCGCTGGAATGGCGATTGCGAAGATCTGCAGCAAGAATGCACACCGGAGCGCTGGGCGAAAGCCGATGCGATCGGCAACATGTCCAGCCAGGAGCGGTCCGAGCGTGGCACTCAGTCCGAACGCGACCCAGAACTCCGCGCCCATCACAACGCCTTTGCCCAATCCTCTTGCCACGTAATCAACGAAGAACAGCATGTGTGGAACCCAACCGCCGGCGTTGAGCGCGTATTCGAGGTAGAGCGCGCGAAGCACACGCGATGGCGGTGGCCGAACATGCGCCGCTGCTGACGTCTGAGGCAAGGGCCCTTTTGGCCAGCCGTTCCAGGCGAGAGCCGTCAGCGCGGCGGACAGAACGCCGAGGCCGATCCAAGCCTGCTGCACTCCGTAGTGCAAAAGAAGCGGGATCAGCGTGCCGGACGCAACGATTCCGGTTCCGACGCCCATGACAATTAACCCGCCTGCAATGCCTCTGCGGTTCGCTGGGACGTGCGCAAGCACCGTCGGGGCAGCAAGCACCATCATGGCACCGCCGGCAAAACCTGCCGCAAATCGCCAGAGGAAGAACCAGAGAAAGCCGAGCGGAAATCCGCAGGCGAAGAAAGACGCCGTCGCCGCAAGCATCATCGCCCGCAGCAGCGTGACAACGGCGAAGTTTCGCGACAGGGGACGTCCGAGAAACGCGCCAGCGAGATAGCCGGCCAGGTTGGCTGCACCAAGATAGGCGGCGGCGGCGGGCGCAAACCAATGCGCCTCGACCACGGCTGGAAGAAGCGGCGTATATGCGAAGCGGGCCAGGCCGACGCCGATCAGGCCCGTGCAGAATGCCGACACGATGGCTCTACCGACGCCGGGAGTCAGTGTCAGGAACACGTCAGAGCGAACCATCAGGGGATCCAAATCGAAGTTCACACGCATACTGCGCCTCAGCTTCCGTGCGAACGGAGCTGGCCGAATGACACCTGTGCACGGCTGCCGGTTGACGTCGGCAACGCGCCGTACACCGGCGACGAACATCAGCGCGGTTAGTGAACGGCATGCACTAAAATGAAGCTACCTTCAATTCTTCACCTCGATGCAAAGTGGAAGCGCGTGACTGTCTGATCTCCCTACGGAAAACTGCGTCCGCACGGTGTGCCTGTTTGCCCCACCTGAACCTTCGAAGCGTTTGAGCGTCTTTCCCCTCGCGGCTATGATCCCGCCTCCAGAAGCCGCGCCGAAAAAGCGGACATTGGGGGAGACGATGGTAAGCGCGTTAACATCGAATTGCGTGGTCATCGAACTGCGGCCTCACTCGCGATCCGAGGTCGGCAACCGATGACGTCAACGCCCGAACCGATTTCTCGAAGCGACGACGATCCGTTTGATTTGGCGCGTTTCGTCAATGCGCAGGCCCACTCGCACGAACGCGTCGTGGCGGAGCTCACCGCGGGCAAGAAGCGGTCCCATTGGATGTGGTACACGTTCCCGCAAATGCGTGGGCTCGGCACGAGTGCCATGTCGGAACGGTTCGGCATCGGCAGTGAGGAAGAGGCTCTCGCCTACGTCTGCCATCCAATTCTCGGCCCGCGGCTCGCTGAGGCGACGTCTCTGATGCTAGAGCATCGCTACGACTCGCTGCTGCAAATCCTTGGCACTCCCGACAACCTAAAATTTCATTCGTCGATGACGCTTTTCGCTGCTGTCACGGGACACGAGAGCCTGTACGCAAAGGCGCTGTTCACATTCTGCAATGGACCTGATCCGAAGACGATGGCGCTTCTGGCGAAAGCGCGAAAGCGGGATTGAGTTGCGTCGCTCTGCGTCGCGGAAAACTCCCGCCCTTTAACGGTTCGTTACGTCCCATCCTCGACAATTGAGCCGGCCGAGTCGCGCCTGCGGTGCGACCGGCGATGCCACGTTGTACGCGTCGGTGGCAGATGTCTCGAACACTCAGACGATGATCGATCATTCGGACGCGGACAGTCTCATGAAATGGTTTTTCGCCGGCGCTGTTGTTGCCATCTCGGGCCTAGCGCTCCAGCCCGCGTTGGCCGCTGATTTTGGCGGCGAGGAAGCGCCTCCTCCGGAAGCTTTCGTCGTTGTCGCGCCGCCACCAGTGCTGTTCTCGAGGCCCTACAATTACACCTACGAAGAGAACGGGGTGTATTACGCGCCAACCTATCCGATGCCCTACTTCGGTCTTTTCCCGCAGTGGGGGCCGGACGTTGCCTTCTATCCGCAACCGGCGTGGTGGGCGCGGCCGGCGCCGCCGCCGATGCCTCCGCATCGCGCACGTCCGCGCCGCTGGTGATCAAAGTTGAGTGGCTAGCATTTTGAACGCCGTTCTAATGTCCTCTAGATGACATTAGCTGTGCGAGTGAACGTCTCTCAGTCCTAGAAAGCGGAATTACTGTGTAAAAAAGCCTTCTTTTTCTACTATTGCGTCAGGCCCTCAATAAGCTCGGCATCCAGAGCAAGCTGGATCGGGTTGATTCACGGGGGACATGCATAATGGGGAGGATGGCCCGCAGCGTGTTTACGGGGGATCGTGACCGCAATCTATTATGGCAGGAGACTGCCATATCCAAACAGGATCGGGCGCAGGCAAAAGGCCAAAAGCCGTGCTGCCTTTGGATGACCGGCCTCTCGGGTGCCGGCAAGACCACGGTCGCCAATCTGCTCGACAAAACCCTTCATCTGGCCGGGGCGCATTGCTTCGTCCTCGACGGCGACCGATGTCGAACCGGACTCTGTCGCGATCTCGATTTCTCTGAAGAAGGCCGCATGGAGAACGTGCGCCGTATTGCGGAAGTCGCCAAGCTCATGGTCGACGCCGGACTGATCGTCATCGTGTCACTCATTTCACCCTTGATGAGCCAGCGCACATTGGCGCGGCAGAACTTCGAAGATGGCGAATTCTTCGAAGTATTCGTCAACACGCCGCTCTCCGTTTGCGAAGGCCGCGATGTCAAAGGCCTCTATCGCAAGGCGCGACAAGGCATTATCCCGCAGTTCACGGGCATCTCATCACCCTACGAACCTCCGCTGGATCCCGAGATCGAACTTGACGGGCGCGAAAGCCCGGAGGAACTCGTCGAGGTGATCAAGCGAAAGCTGAAATGCATCGGCGCGCTCGCCGAACGCGTCGCATAAGCCTTGCGCTCAGCCGTGTTTGGCTTTCCAGCTCTGCACAGCCGCCAAGGTGTTCTTCACATGGTCGGACGGATCGAGCGCGGTGTATTCGTACGAAATGCGCCCATCCGGCGTGACGACGTAGGACGTCCGGCTGGCGTACGGCATGAACCCCATCATCACTGAATCGTAAGCCGTCATGATCCGCTGATCTTTGTCGGCAGCGACAGGGAATTTGCTGCGGCACTCGGACTTCGAAAAGTTATCAAGCGTCTCGATGTCATCGTTGCTGATGCCGATAACAGTCGCCCCGAACGATTGGAACTTCGGCATGGCTTCAGCGAATTCATGCGCTTCCGCCGTGCAGCCCGAGGTAAAGGCTTTCGGATAGAAGTAGACGACGACCGGTCCCTTCTTCAGAGCCTCCGCCAGCGCAAACGTGAATTGCTTGCCGCCAAGGGATGCCTGCGCCTTGAACATCGGCGCTTTATCTCCAGGCTTCAGCTGCGCCAGTGCCGGCGAACCGACGCCAAACGCAATCAAGAAACCTGCGATCACACGCTTCAACATGATGAAAGCCCCCGAGCTAAGAAGATCGCGTCTTAGGCTGGCTTATATCCCGCTCAGAAGCCGCTCGCATTCACAAATCGCATCGGAAGATGACAAGCGTTGTCTTACTGGCTGATGCGCTCGACCACCGCCTTCGCCAAGCCAACCACATCGGCCATCGCGTTTCCATACTTCTGCCGCGCGGTGCGGACCGAACCGACGCCGGGATGTGCCGCCGCGTTCTGCAGCGCCGCCGTATAAGGGATCGGCCGCGAGATCGCGTTGAGATGCGCGAGGCCCTCCTTGATGTGGTGAAGCATCTCCCGCTGAATGGAGTTGGTCGACTGATACTGCGTGATGAGCGGGTGAACCATTACGTGGGAGGCAAGGTCGAGATCATCGGCGAGGATGAACTTCAAGAAGTCGGTCAGTGTCGAATAGGCGTTCGTCTCGAGGCTGGTCGGCGCCAGGATGTGATTTGCGAGCCTTATGCCGGCGAGGCCCAGGACCCCCGGCCCAGCTGGGCAGTCCACGAGCACGATGTCGTACTCCCTCTCGATCTTTTTCAACTCAGCGCGGAGCGCATTCGCAAGTTGAACGTCGAGACGGTCGCGCCGCCTTTTACGATGGGCGGAGCGTTCGAAATCGGCCATGTCGCCCAGCAGCTCGTGGTTCGACGGCAGCACATCAATATACCCGCTCTCCCGGCTTTCCAATTCGACGAGATCGGTGGCGGCGACACGGTGTGACGGAAGCTGCATGTCGCGGCCGCGCGCAAAGGCCTGCAGCATCGCGCCGAGACCTATCCGGCGATCCCGCAGTTCCTGCTCAGCATCGATGCCAAGGAGAGATTTGGTGACGCCGGCCTGCGGGTCGAGATCGACGACCAGAACGCGCGCGCCATAGGTAAGCGCCAAGCCGTCCGCCAGCATCATCGTGGTCAGCGACTTGCCCACCCCGCCCTTCGGATTTGCGACGACGACAGTAATGCTCATCGCCGCCATTCCGCCGAGGCTGCAAGGCGATGCCGCAATGCGCGCGGGACGCGCCCTTGGAGCAGCGCCGCGCCGAAACAATAGTTGTATAGAGGCTCGACGATCTTACGCCCGAGCATAGCCAAACGCCCCCGACACTCGCGAGCGACACTACGTTCGGGTTCGCACAAATGCTAGCGCGCCGTAATTACAAAGCGCCGCACACTGTACATCCGAGGGCTATTTGCTGCCGACGGGCCGGCGCGAGGGGCCGTCGTCGTATCGCCAGGGGCTGTTCTTGCGTGCACGTTCTTCGGCGACCGCAGGATCAATCTTCGGGCGCTTGTTTGCCACAGGCTTCGACTGCGATGCGACCTGCTTAGCCTCGGCGTCAGGCGCCGGACCTTTGCTTCTCCAGCCGAAAATACCCATGGTGAAAAATCCCTCAACCGACAACATGTGTGGCTCAGCTACGCTTTTTCGGCACCGCCGAATCGGACCTGAATATAGCGCGTTCAAGCTGGGATCAGGCTTACGACAAACTCGAAGGTCTATCTTAGACCCTTCAGGAAACGGTCCCACTTGCGCTCGATTTCAAGATGATGACAGCAGTAACGAACCGTACGTTACTCATGCAGGTCTCGGCATGCATAAACATTTCAGATCCGGCGCAACCTATTTTCTCGCAGCAGCCGTCCTCATTTCAGCGGGGCTGACGGCTGGCTCCACCGATGCTTTTGCAAAGCACAAGAAGGCTCCCGCGACGACATCCTCGAGTGATCCGTGCGCGGAACCCACCGCATTTATTCATGATCACGTCGCGAAGATCCGCGCACTCAAGGCGCAGCTTGGCAGCCATGCGAGCACGGTCGTCGGCCTCTTCGGCTCATCGAGCACCGCAGATGAAGACGCCAATGCTAAAATCGCAGAACTTCGCCATGATGCCGATGGCGTGAACGACCTATTGAATGCCGGCGGCTGCAAGACGATCGACATCGATCAGGAGATCAAAGGCGAAAATCCGGCGGCGACGCACAAGGCCTCGTTCTAGATCGACGCGCGGGTTCGCTTCGGCGCGGATTGTTCGCGCGACATTTTCCATTGCTTGAAGCCACGGTAGGCGAACCAAATCGCAAAGGCCGGCGACAACACCGTGAGCAGGCTGATGTCCGAGGCTAAACCGATACCACGGCGCAGGGCGTGATGAAGCGGCGAACGTTGCGGTTCATCGAACTCGCCAGGGATGTAATCGCGCGGCCGCAGCACCGTCTGCGGATTGGGACGGCTGACGCGTCGAGGCGCCCACGTCGTGCGCCGGAAGTGTTCGATCCGACGCGGCCGGATGAACACCTGACGAGCCAACATCATCGATTGCCGCATTGCTATACCCTTATACTCGTTGCCGAAACGCAGCGCGCGGCGAAACGTTCCGACCTCTTAACAGCTCTAGGGTCGCAAAGGATCGTGTCCGAAAGTCGTTGAACCCGCTGCAATACGGTGTTCGGCTTTTTATCGCGCTCGCAACCTCATGCCGATGCGCGCTTCAGTACTGACTTTCCGGCATAAACAGCAACATCGCCGAGTTCTTCCTCGATGCGGATGAGCTGATTGTATTTTGCCAAACGATCCGAGCGTGAGAGCGATCCGGTCTTGATCTGACCACAATTCGTGGCGACCGCCAGGTCCGCTATCGTCGCATCTTCCGTCTCGCCGGAGCGATGCGACATCACAGCCGTGTAACCTGCGCGTTGCGCCATACTGACCGCATCAAGCGTCTCAGACAGCGATCCAATCTGATTGACCTTGACGAGAATGGAATTCGCCGTCGATTTCGCGATGCCATCCGCCAGCCGCTTCGTGTTCGTCACGAATAGGTCATCGCCGACGAGCTGCACACGCTTGCCGATAAGGTCCGTGAGCGTCTTCCATCCGGCCCAATCATCTTCCGCCATGCCATCTTCTATTGAGATGATCGGGAAGCGGTTTGCCAGATCCTCAAGGTATGTGGCGTTGGCGGCGCTGTCGAGCGACTTGCCTTCACCGGCGAGTTCGTACTTTCCGTTCTTGTAGTATTCCGTCGAGGCGCAATCGAGCGCAAGCATCACGTCTTCGCCCGGCTTGTAGCCCGCCTTCTCTATCGCCTTCATGATGAAGCCCAGCGCTTCATCGGCGCTCTTGAGGTTCGGAGCAAAACCCCCTTCGTCACCGACGGACGTGCTGTGGCCAGCGTCTTTCAAGCTCTTCTTCAACGTGTGAAAAATTTCCGCGCCCATGCGGATCGCGTCGGAGCAGGTATCCGCCGCGACCGGCATGATCATGAATTCCTGGATATCGATCGGGTTATCGGCGTGCGCACCGCCGTTGATGATGTTCATCATCGGCACCGGCAAGATGTGGGCGTTTACGCCCCCGATATAGCGATAGAGCGAAAGGTTGTTTGAGATCGACGCCGCCTTCGCAACGGCGAGCGAAACTCCGAGAATGGCGTTGGCGCCGAGGCGGCTCTTGTTCGCTGTGCCGTCGAGCTTGATCATCGCGGCATCGATGCCGCGCTGGTCTTCCGCATCCATGCCCGACAACGCATCAAAAAGTTCGCCGTTGACCGCATCGACGGCCTTCTGCACGCCCTTGCCCTGGTAGCGTGACTTGTCGCCGTCCCGTAGCTCGTTGGCCTCGTGTGCGCCGGTGGAAGCGCCTGACGGAACCGCAGCGCGACCTTCCGAGCCGTCTTCGAGCAAAACGTCCACTTCGACCGTCGGATTGCCGCGGCTGTCCAGGATTTCGCGTCCAATGATGTCTACGATGGCGGTCATGAGCGTTTCCGATTTCTGATTGGCTTGTCGAGACGCAACGGCTGTGAGAGGTTCGGGCGCGTTTTAGCCGCTAACGCCCATAAGGCAAAGTCCCCGCGGGCAGGCAAGGCCTACCCCATAGGACATTTGCCGGAACTAGGACACTCCAATGTCGGAAACCAAGACGTGGACCGGCGGTTGCCACTGCGGCCGCATTCGCTTCGAGGCCGAAATGGCGCTTGAGGGCCTGAAGATCTGCAACTGCTCGTTCTGCCAGAAGCGCGGCTCGATCATGGGTTTTGTCCCCGAAAATGCCTTTCGCATGCTGTCGGGCGAGAACGAACAGGCAGAATACGAATTCAACAAGAAGGTCATTCATCACACCTTCTGTCCAACCTGCGGCATCGGTTCCCATTCGTATGGCACGACGCCGAGCGGAGCCACCATGGTTGCGGTTAACGTTCGCTGCCTCGATGGCGTCGAGGCTGATAAGCTGACGCCGACGCTGTTCGACGGCAAGAGCCTCTGACCGTGGCTGATACTTCCGCCCTCGTCCTGTTCTCCGGAGGCCAAGATTCAACCGTATGCCTGGCGTGGGCGCTCGCGCGTTATGAGCGCATCGAAACGATCGGTTTTAAATACGGACAGCGTCACAGCGTCGAACTCGGCCAACGCGGCATCATTCGAGAGAAGCTCGCCAGGTTGGGAGAAACGGCCAAGCGGCTCGGAGCCGATACGGTTCTCGATCTCCCTGCGTTGCAAAGCATCAGCGACACTGCACTCACACGCGAAACGGAGATTACGTTCGCAGCGACGGGACTTCCGACGACGTTCGTTCCGGGGCGGAATCTTCTGTTCCTGACGTATGCCGCCGCCCTCGCCTACCGTCGCGGGATCAACACGCTGGTTGGCGGCATGTGCGAGACGGACTTCTCCGGATATCCGGATTGCCGCAACGAGACGATCCAAACATTGGCGCAAGCCATCGGTCTTGGGCTCGCCTCGCCGATGTCGATCGAAACGCCGCTGATGTTCATCGACAAGGCCGGAACGTGGGCGCTGGCGCAGACCCTCGGCGGTGACGATCTCGTTCAACTCATCATCGAGGACACGCACACCTGCTATGTCGGCGATCGCAGCAATCGTCACGCATGGGGATACGGTTGCGGCATCTGTCCGGCGTGCGAACTGCGCGCGAAGGGATGGACAGAATGGCAACGGCAGACGAACTGAAACGCGCGGTCGATCTCGCGCTCTCGGGCGACTGGGATGCCGCGCACGCCATTGCGCAACGCGATGAGCGTGATCCGGTGCATCGCTGGCTTCATGCCGTCTTGCATAAGATCGAAGGGGACGATGCGAACAGTCGCTACTGGTATCGCGGCTCCGGGCGCCAACCGGATGCTTTCGCTTCATCCCAAGATGAGCTGCGGGCGATCCGCGCAACACTCGATGCTTCAGACACCTAGAAACTGAAGATCAGACACGTGGTCGTCGCGTGGGCCATGAGTTTGCCGCGGCTGTCGGTCAACTTGCCTTCGGCGACCGCGCCCCGTCGGCCTCGGCTCAGCATTGTTCCTTCCGCTCGAACCGGCCCGGTATCTTTCGTCATCGGACGAAGAAGCGATATCTTGAATTCCATCGTCGTGAAGCCCGTGCCCTTCGGCAGGGTCGAAAGGACGGCACAGGCCATGCAGGAATCGAGCAGCGTCGCCGTGTAGCCCGCATGCACGGTCCCGATCGCATTGTAGTGTCCGACGCCCGGTGTCGAGATGAAGACACTCCGGCCTTCGTCCGCTTCGACGATCTCAAAGCCCAACGTGGTTTCGATCGGCATGCGTGGAAGTTCGCGCCGGATCATCGCTCTGAGGTAATCAAGGCCGCTCATTGACGCCATCGTGGCAACGTCAATGATCGCGTGACCTTCCGGATTTTCACCGCCGGGCTGCACCAAACCCTCGTCCTCACGCATCGAGCTTGAACGGATTGAAATCCGTCTTGCGGTCAAAGTAATCCTCGTTCTCTGAGCGTTTCAGTGCCTCGACGATCCGGACCGTCAGCGGCAGGAAGGCGATCTCGACAAGCGTCTTGGTGACGAACTGCGCAATCATCAATGACACCACAAGATCGTTCGGCATGATCCCCGAGTTGAAGAATGCGAGCGGGTAAAAGAGCGAGGAGTCGACGGCTTCGCCTGCAACCGTCGAGGCGACGAACCGCAAGCTCATGTGCCGACCTTCGCTGCGGACCTTCATCTTCGCCAGAACATAGGAATTGACGAACTCGCCGCAGAAGTACGCGATCATGGATGCGCCGGCGATGCGCCACGTATTGCCGAACGCTACCTCGTATATGTGCTGGTTGGGCCAGCCCGGCGCGGGCGGCAGGGCGACGACGACGGAGGCCATGATGGCAGCGAAGACGAGTGCGGCGAAGCCGGTCCAGATCACGCGCCGCGCTCGCGCGTATCCGTAGACTTCGGTCAGGATGTCGCCGAAAATATAGGAGATCGGAAAGAACAGGACCCCGGCGCCGAAGGTCACCGGGCCAATCAAGGGCAGTGTCAGCGTCGCGGCCTTTGCCGGACCGATCAGGTTCGAGCAGACAAGGACGACCACGAACGCCACCATCACGAGGTCGAAGTAGCGGTAGGTGCGATGCTCGGTCACCATGGTCCCCTGTCAGGCTTGACTGGCGCCCCCGGCGCCGTAGGTATCCGGCATGTATGCCGTCAAAGAGATCTTCTATACGCTACAAGGCGAGGGTGCGAACGCCGGATCGCCCGCGGTGTTTTGCCGTTTCGCGGGTTGCAACCTCTGGAGCGGACGCGAGCAGGATCGCGCCAAAGCGACCTGCCAATTCTGCGACACGGATTTCGTCGGTACCGACGGTCCGGGCGGCGGCCGTTTCGCCACCGCCGAAGATCTGGCCAAGGCGTGCAAAGCTGCTGCGGCAGGGGAAACAAGCGCGCCCAATATGGTGGTGCTGACTGGCGGCGAACCGATGCTGCAGGTCGACCAGGATCTTGTCGACGCGCTTCACGCCCAAGGATTTCACATCGCTATCGAGACCAACGGCACGCTTCCCGTGCTCGAAACCATCGATTGGATCTGCGTCTCGCCGAAGGCTGGTTCCGATCTCAAGCAGCAGCATGGTCACGAACTCAAGCTCGTCTTTCCGCAGAATGGCATTGACCCTGCTAGCTATCTCAGCCTCGCCTTCGAGCAGCGCTTTCTCCAGCCGATGGACGGGCCGGAGCAGCAGGCCAACACTCAAGCCGCGATCGCCTACTGCAAGGCCAATCCGGCCTGGCGGCTCTCGGTGCAGACCCACAAACTGCTCGGAATTCCTTAACTTACCGGGTTTCCGCGCCGGTTTGGCGCGGATAGGAGCTTCCACCGGGGGTAGCGTCGGGAGGGGAAATCCCTTATCTGACGCCCATGCAAATCTATAAGGAATTCCGGTTCGAGGCGGCCCATTTTCTGCCGTCGGCACCCCTTGGTTCGCCGAACTCGCGCGTCCATGGCCACTCGTTCCGCGCGCGCGTCGTCATCGAGGGCGAGCCCGGTCCGACAACCGGCTACATTTTTCATTTCGATGAACTGGCCGCGGCTCTCAGCGATACCGAAGACGCGCTCGATCACCGGATGCTGAACGAGATCGACGGGCTCGAAGCCCCGACACTCGAGCGCATCGCGATGTGGATCTGGAACCGCCTCGCCAACCGCGTGCCCGGACTCACGCAGGTCGAGGTTCATCGCGACAGCTGCAACGAGGGCTGCGTCTATCGCGGTCCTGCGCCCGAAACGCGAATGGCAGCGGAGTAGCGCTATGTCAGCGGGCAAGCCGGCAGTCAGTCAGCTCGGCAAACAGGTTGGCATTCCCGAAAGCCCGGAGAAGGCGGAACTCGAGCGCGTTCCCAATCCGCACGCGGATACGGATTACGTCGCCCGTTTCACCGCGCCAGAGTTCACCTCACTGTGCCCCGTGACCGGGCAGCCCGATTTTGCGCATTTCGTGATCGACTATGTGCCGGGGAAATGGCTGCTCGAGAGCAAATCACTGAAGCTCTATCTGGCCTCGTTCCGCAATCACGGCGCGTTTCACGAGGACTGCACCGTCGTGATCGGCAAGCGGATCGCCGGGCTCATCAAGCCGAAATATCTGCGTATCGGCGGCTATTGGTATCCGCGCGGCGGCATTCCCATCGACGTCTTTTGGCAGACGGGCACATTGCCCAAAGATGTCTGGCTGCCTGACCAGGGTGTGCAAACTTACAGGGGACGAGGCTGAGCTCGTCCCCCTAGAAGATCGACCTTAGAACGCCGGAAGATCAATAGTAGCCGTAGCGATACGGACGATAGTACGGGCGATAGCCGTAATAGTGACGGCGATAATAGCGGTGGCGCCAGTACGGACGGCCCCAGTAGCGGTGACGCCAGTGGCGGCGATAGTAGTAGCCGCGGCGGTAGTAGGTCTTTTCGACGACGCTGTTACCGCTCTTGGCGGCAGTATCGACGGCAGCGGCGACATTGCCGCTCACCGCAGCAGCCTGTGCGCCGCTAGCGGCAAAGCCGAGCCCCAAGGCGAGGGCAACGGCCAATAGCAGATTTCTCATTCTGGTCTCCCGAGATTGACTTACATGGCATTCGCCCGGGCTCGCATGCTGCTTGCGGCAGCATCAGAGAACGGGCGAGTGATCCGTACCCACCACGGAGCACTCACTAACGCGCTCATAGACATGAAAGTTGCCAACGCCGTTTTTGCGTCGCGCGCCATACCATTTGAAGGTTTTTTGCTGAACCTGAGATGTATGAAACGGCTCACATCATCGACATAACGCCGAGGATGGACAATTTAGCCGACCGCCGACCGCCTCACTCCGGCAGGGGAATGAATTCCCGGTCGTCTCCCGGCACGATATCGAAACGGCCCTGACGCCAGTCGCTTTTGGCAGCGGAAATTCGATCTTCTGAACTCGAAACGAAGTTCCACCAGATGTGGCGCGGGCCGTCCATTGGCTCGCCGCCGAGCAGCATGATCCGCGCGTTTGATTCCGCCAGTATCGAAATGCGATCGCCCGGCTTGAAGACGAGAAGTTGCCCGGCGTCGAACGATTGACCTGCAATGTCGATGCGTCCAGACGCGATATACACGGCGCGCTCGTCGTAATCGGGATCGAGCGGCAGAACCGCACCGGGCGCAAGCACAGCTTCCGCGTAGAACGCCTCATGCGAAAATTCGGCCGGGGATCGTTCGCCGTAGAGGCTTCCCATGATCACGCGAACGCGCTTGCCGTCGCCTTCAAGACGCGGCAGCTGGCTCGCTTCCAAGTGCACGAAGCTTGGCGCGGTTTCCTCGTGCGATTTCGGCAGCGCCATCCACGACTGAATGCCGAAGAGGTTCTGTCCGGCTGTTCGTGCCTCGGGCCCGGTACGTTCGGAATGGACGATGCCTCGGCCAGCCGTCATGAGATTTACCTCGCCCGGACGGATGGACAGGGCTGAGCCCAAACTATCGCGATGCGTGATCTCGCCATCAAATAGATACGTGACCGTCGCAAGCCCGATGTGGGGATGCGGCCTGACATCGATCCCCTTCCCCGCGATGAACTGCGCCGGTCCCATCTGATCGAAAAATATGAATGGTCCGACCATCTGCCGTTGCGCAGATGGCAGCGCGCGTCGCACGGAAAACCCGCCGAGGTCGCGGGCGCGCGGCACGATCACCTGCTCAACCGCATCGCATGACTGGCGGTCGCCGGGGACAGGATCGTTATGGGTAAGCCAGCTCATCGAAGCCTCCGACCAATCTCGATATCAACATCACGGCGTCGTCAGAAACCTTGCGGTCTCCGCCTCGTTCGGGCGACGGCAAGATTGGCGCGAGCCGAACCATCGAATTCTGTTGCGCTGGACAACGTCGTAGGCGGCATCGCCGACAAAGTTTGGAATAATGCGGCCGATCACGCCCAAAGTTTTCCACGGTTGAGGCAGCGTTCGCGCGGCAGCGAGTACGCCGGACCAGCGCGTATGCGGCTCACCATCCTTCAGAACCATGAAGGTATCGAAGGCGTCGGCATCAAGACCATAATGTCGATAGAGGGCTTGAGGCAAAAGATCCTGGATGACGGCAAAGCGGCTCACGCCGTTCGGATCGCGATCGAGCATCCAGCGAACCCCATTCGAGCAGAGCACGCACATCCCGTCGAAAATGACGAGCGGCTTGCTGTCGTCGAACGGCGGAACGTTTGGATCGCGCCGGTAGCTGTAAGCCGTCGCCTGCATGAATGTCAGATGCCGTTACCAAGTGTCGTTATCAAGTTGGTTACGCAATTCCGTCGATAAAAGATGGCAATCGAAGACAAAACATTCCATTCGCCATACTTCCGAAAACTGCACCCTAACGCCTTCCGGGCGGACGAGTCCCGGCCTAACACTTTGATCAATTGTCTCTCAGCGATTCCGGAGTTCCCCATGGTGTCAGTCACTCTCATCCGCAGCGCGACCTTGATCCTCGGCACGTTGGGAGGGGCCATTCTGGACACGGGTGCAGCCGGCGCGGAAACCATCGACTGCAACAGCGCCAACTCGACGCCGGAAATCAACTTCTGTGCCGACAAAGACTATCAGACCGCGGACAAGGATCTGAACGCGGCCTACGCGGCGGCCGTCCAGTTCGTTCGAAATCGTAAGATCGACGCCCCGTACGACCCTAAGAATTTCGAAGCGGCACTGAGAAATGCACAACGAGCCTGGGTGGCCTTTCGGGATACCGACTGCAAGGAGTTGGTGCCGCAGCAGTGGTCCGGAGGCACGGGCACAACCTCTGCGATTTTGCAGTGCATGACGGAAAAGACGCAACAGCGGACGAAGGAGCTGAAAGCTCTTTCGACGATGAATTAGCGTTTGCGTTCCGGCCGCTGCCAATGAGGCCGTCATTCATACCGACAGTCATCGGACGAATTGACAGGGGTCAATTCCGGCATATTGGCTCATTTGGATACTGCCACTTCGGTAAGTTGCTGCCATAGACGTGTCGGTTTACGAAGTTAAACCGCAGCATTACCTCGGGGGCCGAGCATCCGAACGTTCTGCGCTTTTTCATTGCCTCGGGCGTGGCCAATGGTGGCTGCGCGTGCCATGGCGATGTCAGGAGAGACCACAATGACGTTTACACGACTTCGCACGCGCGCGGTGACCGCTGGCGCCGCCATGCTTGGCATCGCTGCAGCGGCTGCCGTCCCCTCATTCGCTGACACGCCCAAGATCGCCGTCGGAACATTGACCTGCAAAGGCCATGGTGGCGTCGGCCTAATCTTCGGGTCCAAGGAAAACATGCGCTGCCTCTTCCAGACCGCCGTCAGCGGCCGCAGCTATCCCTACAACGCCACGATCACGCAGGTCGGCATCGACATCGGCTTCACCGGTGAAAGCACGCTCGTGTGGACTGTACTCGGCTCCACGACGGATCTGCCGGCAAACGCTCTCGAAGGATCTTACGGCGGCGTCACCGCAGGTGCCACGGTCGGCATCGGCGCCAGCGCCAATGCGCTCGTCGGCGGTTCGAGCCAGTCGATCGTTCTTCAGCCGGTGAGCGTCGAGGGTCAGACGGGGCTCAATATTTCTGCGGGTGTTGCAGGTCTGCAGCTGTCGCGCTCATAAGCCGGTTCGCGCCGCGGCCATCCTGCGGCGAATTGAACTTTTTTCAGAAATTGGCGCGCTCTCGAAATGGGAGCGCGCCAATTGCGTTTTTCCACTGGAAATGCGCGTGTTTTGCCCACTCCGGCGTGTGCGCCCAATCGCGATTCGCGAGCCCGGTAAGAACGGAACTGAACACATCGGCAATCTTTATTTCGACATGCGAATCAGAGCCTTTGGTCCCTCAGGGGCACCAATCGCGAGGAGACAACGATGTCAGGGCTATCAAAAAATATCGAAGAAATGCTCAGCCGTCTCGCGGACAACGCCCGTACCGAGCAGGACTTCGTTCAGACGCTTTCAGAAGCGCTTCGCCGGGTCGACGAGCAGCTTCTGCGCGACGTGCGCAATGTCTCGCTGCAACACGAGCTGCGCCGTGAAGCCATCCTTGGAGAACTTCAGGAACTCGCAACGCGGCTTTGCGCGCTGCCGGTTCGCGGTCCCGCAGTCCCCGCTATCGATCAGCAGATGATGCACCAGGGGCATGCTGAAATCGAGCCGCCGATGCCGCCATCCGGCGCCGACTGGCGTCAGGCGACACAGAACATCGGCGACGAGTTCGATTTCTCGTTCAACGCACCACGCCATTAAGAGACAAGCGCGATCTCGCCGGCCGCCTCAGCGGCCGGTGTATCCCGGCATGCGCGAGGCCTCACGTGAGCGCGCCAGCCACATCGCTCGATCGTGCGCATAATCGAAGTCGCGGCGCACCGTCGATCTTGGTATCCGCGTTCGGAAAAAATCGGCCCAGCGGAATTCAGCATAGGGCCGTCCGGTCTTGGCAAATCCGCCAGCTTCGCGCACCGACCACGCCAGATCGCGATACGGGTCCGAACGCAACTTGCTCAGGCTTTCGGGCAATTCCGTGGGGCAGACAGGACGTCCATGCCCATCGTAGGCATGCAGCAAGCCCAGCGCCGACATCCGTTGCAGGAACCGCTTGCGCGGCAGATGGGAGAAATCTCCGACAACCCTGACAAAGGCCTCCTCGACGTCGCTCTTGAGCAGCGCCAGGCTCAAATGATGGTGGTCGAGGATAAAGAGGTCATCGGCGGGTCCATAAACGGCCGGAATAGGCCTGTCCTCTAGGAAGCGCCGCAGCTTGCGGCCGCTCCGCGCCCGTCGTTCGACCTTCTCCCGCTTGGCGGCGACCGCGCGCATGCCGACGGCCATCTGCGTCGGACGGAGATCTTCGATCGGAACGCTCAGGAGCTTCGATTTCCGCGGCGGGGAGCGGTGGGGCGTGAGAGGGAATTGTAAGCCAAGGAGGTGAGGCGCGGGCGACGCCTGATCACGCGAGACGGCAAGCTGCAACATGACTTCCCAGTAGGCGAATTGAACGGTCGCTTAATAATTCCGTCGCGATGGTTAAAAATACGTTGCCGACCGTTCGTGCGCCTTTCGCTGAGAAGCCTTCCTGAAGTGAAATCCCGCTGAGATTGTTTGGAAATTAACGTGCTGCGGTCTCCGAACCGCGCCGGCGGGCCACTTCAGCGGCGGAAACCTCGCCTGCCGCCACGAGCGCATCGACACAGCGCTTGGACAGCCCGGCTCCGACCGCGCGCATGCACGTCCTAACCTGCGGACTGGTCGGGCTATAGGCGCTGCAGTGCGCGTAGTAATCGCTGGCGCAAGCGATCTGGACCCCCAGGCTGATGGCATAGGCGTTGCTCGCGACCGGCAAGAGCGCTGCAGCCGCGGTGAGCGAAACGATCAGCGGACGGAACGACGAACGGCGGGCGGACTGGGGGGCCATAGGCATCTCTCCTCTCGTTTTGGGCGAGCCCGGCGGGCTCTTGTTGAGAGGAGAAATAGCGGAAGGTCGCAACCTCCCGCTGTTCCCAAGGAAACGGATGTTCGGCTGACGACCGGCTTCAGTTCGCCGTTCGCTGGCCAGCTCGCGGCACAGGGTAGGCCTTCGTCTCGGCGCCGTTTTTGCGCGCCACCCGGCACGCCTGCTCGTAGACGACGGTCGCAGCGGCCAGCGCCGTGATGCCGCCGTGGTCGTAAGCCGGTGAGACCTCGACCGTATCACAGCCGACGATGTCGAGGCCTTCGAGTTGCCTCAGCAGCGCGAGCAATTCACGCGGCATCAGTCCGCCGGTCACCGGCGTGCCCGTCCCAGGGGCGAAGGCGGGGTCGAGGCAATCGATATCGACCGTCAGATAGCACGGGCCGTCGCCGGCCAGCTCCTTCACGATCGCTGCTATCGCCGAGACACCTTTTTCAGCGACCAGCATGTTGTCGAAGATGTTCATGCCCTTGGGGTCATCGACCCAGGTGCGAATGCCGATCTGGCTCGACCGTTTGGGATCTATCAGGCCATCGTCGATCGCCCGCGCGAACATCGTGCCGTGATCCAGCTCGATGTTGCCGTCGCGCGTGCGGGGCGTCCAGGTATCGGTGTGGGCGTCGAAATGGATCAGCGCCAACTGCCCGTGCGCGCGCGCGTGCGCCTTGAGCAGCGGATAGCTGACGAAATGATCGCCGCCGAGTGCGCAGAGGAACGCGCCTTCGGAGACGACGCTATGCGCCGCCTCCTCGATCGCGGAAGGAATGGTCTGGGGAAATCCGTAATCGAGCCAAACATCGCCAAGATCGACGAGGTCGACGAAGCTCTTGGGATCGAAGCCGCCCGGATAGGCCTTGAGCTCGGCGAGTTGCGCGGACGCTGCCCGAATGGCCGCTGGAGCAAGCCGGGCTCCGGGCCGGCTTGAGGTCGCCAGATCGAAAGGTACGCCGAGGATGGCGAAGTCTCCCGCCTTTGCGTTTTTTACCCGCGGCGCGCGCAGGAATGTGTGCGTACCCGAATAGGTTTGTTCGGACACGATGCAAGCTGGCGAAGGCGTGTTGAATTTTGAATGCGCGTACGCGCCGGACGTAGAGCCGGGGTGCATGACGACCTCGATTGTATACGATGTCGTCCGGCCGACATCTCCACAATCTGCCGGGCGAGCCCGGTGCCTCCGTTTCACGGCGAGCCAGAAGATGCCTCACCGGATATTCAAGTCAACCCCCCTTGGGCGGCAGTCAGTCCGGCCTTTGGCGATGGACAAAGGACGCAAAAGAAAAACCCAGAGCGGCGAGCTCTGGGTTTTAAAAAGCGGGTAGCTCGGCTTAGTGCAAGAAGCCGAAGAGATGAAGGCCGATGATGACCACGAGGGGAACACCTGCGAGCCAAAGGATAATATCGCGTGCCATGCGTGCCAGATCCTCTTTTGCGAAGTGGCGGGCCGCTAGCGTGGCCGCACCGGTTACAACTGTGGCCTGAACGCACGCAGAAGATTTCCGGTTCCACTTCTCAAACCGGCGCGCTTGCGACTAAAGCTTAACGGAACGGTTTGCGGCCTCGCGCATTCCGGGACGCATCGCAATAAAACGGACATCCCCGATGATCCCCCCATCAGTTTTGCCCATCGTCCTTCTGACGATGTCGAACGTCTTTATGACCTTCGCCTGGTATGGCCACCTCAAGTTCACCAACAAACCGCTCTGGCTCGTCGTGATCGTAAGTTGGGGCATCGCGTTCTTCGAGTATTGTCTGGCCGTGCCCGCAAATCGCTACGGGGTGTCCGTCTACTCGCCGGCCGAACTGAAGACGATGCAGGAAGTGATCACGCTCAGCGTGTTCGCTGTATTCTCGGTTTTCTATCTCGGCGAAGCGCTCACCATCAATCACGGCATCGGCTTCGCGCTCATCGCCTGTGGCGCATTCTTCATCTTCAAGGGGCCGCTTTAGATGACGGGCGCGTTCAACGCGCGATCAGCGCAGCGGCACGTTCAGCTGAAACTTGCTGCTGACGCTTTGCGCTTCTTGCGTCGTTCCGAAGTTGTCGACGTCCGCTGACACGCTGAGAGAATAAGCATCCTGCTTGGAGTACGTGACGCCGGCGCCGGCCGACTGCGTGATATCCGTTCCAGGCTCGATTGAATCTTTGCGCGAAGTGGAAACGTCGAACTGCCGCTGGTACGTGAGGTACGGCGAAAGCGTCGTCCCGCTATCAAGCTGAAACGACTTGTTGACCTTCGGCGCGAGGATGACAGCTCCGCGCTCTGCCGCGCCGGAAGTTGCCGCGAATTCGTTGTTGCCCGCTTGCCATTCGGTGCGCGCATCCAGGCTCAGCAGCGGCGTCGCCTGCATGGACAGATAAGCTGCTGCTTTCTGATCCTCTTCCGTCGCGGCCGCAGTGGCCGAGCGTGAGTCGCCACGCTCTAGCGACACTCCGACCGTGGTCGCCTTGTTGAACTTATAGTCCGCGCCAACGCCGGCGCGCGTCGACTGATCGCGCGAACCGTCATAGCCGTTGACATCAAGATTGGTCCAAACATCGAGAGGCGACTTCGGCGCGATCGGCGCCTTCGGCAAATCGAAGTTCGTCGGACTGGCGGCGCCGAATGCCGGCAGTTGAATGCTTGGCGACGCGGTGCGCGCATTGTAATCGCGAACGGTACCGAGACTCGTTCGCACCGACACCCCAGTGTCTTTCGTACTGAAGCTCGCCGGAAGGTCCTGGGTGTTCGTTCCGATCCACGGCACACCGTCCGACGATGTCACCGGTTGCGCGGGAAGGTTCTGCTCGAGGATCGCTGCGTTCAAATCGAACTGCGGTTCGAAATCGGTGCAAGGTGAAAAGTCGGTCACTGCAGATTGGCTCTGCGTGCCGGCGCAATCATCCTGCGCGCGAGCGGACGCTCGCATTGCCAAAAAAACGGAGAGGGCAGCGAAACCTAAAAGCAGGCTGCGGTGCCTCGGAGCGATGTATCGGGCTGTCGTCATCATGGTCGAGGAGGTAGCCGCGAACTTTGATCATGGTGTGGCGATTAAGGTAAATCTCCCCGCGCAAACAGCGGCCTAAGCCGTCTTTCCGGGCCGCAGTATATGCTGCGACATTTACGGCGCTGTCGCAGAAGCATAGTATCGCCAGCACGTCTCGACATGACCTTCCCGATTTCGACTTCCGAAATTTCTGCACCGGTCGGCGCGCAACCCGCGCGATCAGTGATCGGCAATCAACCGACGAAAGGATCAAGCGATGAGTTGGAGCGACGCACTTAAAGGAGTTGTGGGCAACATCGTCGGTCAGGCTGAGCAGGCTGCCCTACCGGACCTCCTCAAGAGTGTCCTTGGAAACGAAGGACTGCAGACGATCCTTGCAAAGTTGCAGAGCGCTGGGTTCGGCGCGCAGGTGCAATCCTGGTTCGACAAGAACAAGGACAGCCTGCCGATCTCGCCGGAACAGATCAAAACGGCGCTGGGCGATGAGCACGTGCAGCAGATCGCGCGCTCGCTCGGTATTCCGGTGGACGCGATCTTGGCAGCGCTGGCCGAGAAGCTTCCTGAGATCGCAAGTTCGGCAGGACCTGCGGCAAATCCGGCGGCACCTGCTGACGCTGGCGCAGTCTCAGATCCCAAAGGGCTTTGATCAGTCGGGTCGGGCGCTGCCCATTTTATGATAGCGCGCGCATCGGTGCCTTCCTCGCGCGTGAGCGTTTCCACGAGTACGGCATCGCCGGCAAACAGATTGTCGCTTCCGAGCGGCGGTCGGTTTGTGACCTCGATCATCGGGGTGCACCTTCGACTGCGGCTGACGCGTCTCGATGCGGCTAGAGCGACATCTCCAGCTGAACCTGATCGGAACGGCCGGCCGCATAGCCTTTTTCCGGCGTGAAGAACCCGCGATTGACATTGAAGATGCGGAAGCCGCGATTGAGGTAGAAGACGATGTTGTCTGTCTCCCACGCGCCGGTGCCGACGATCAGACGGGGAACGTCATTGGTGCGGCAATGATGCGCCGCCGCTTCGATCAATCGCGAGCCATAACCTTGGCGCTGGCATTCAGGGCGTACCGCGAGGCTTACGAGTTCTGTTGTGCCCTCTTCGTCGACGAGTTGCGCCAGGCCCATCACCGTCGTCCCTTCGTAGGCGGCAAGAACCGTTCCGAGGCGATGATAGCTTTCGATCTGGCTGTCGGATTCATCGGCGAGCCGAAAGAGCGGCAGCAACGCCGTTCTGTCGCCGTCATAAACTTGAATGCTCACGAAATTGCTCCCTCTTGCTCGGGTAGCTACGTCGGCCATGCGCTCGCTGTTTCACGCGATCCGCTCCGGCAGGGTTAAAAGCCCAAGCCATGGGCCGAAAAAAACTTATCCCCGCCCCTGAAAGCTCCCGCATACTCACTCTCGCTCGCCTCGAAGAGCCCACGGACTGTCCCGAGACCGTGTGCGTGTTGAGGTGAGTGAAGGCGCTAAGTCAGGGTTATTTTTTGAAGGAAGTTTTTCGGTGTCGCTCGCTCTCTATGGCCATCCCTTTTCGTCCTATACGCAGAAAGTGCTCATAGCCCTCTATGAGATGGGCCTGCCATTCGAGTTCCGATGCATTGGACCGGACAGCCCGCAGCACGTGCAGGAATGGCTGCGCCGATGGCCGCTGCGCAAGTTCCCGATGCTGCTCGATGGCGAGCGCGATGTCGTTGAAACCAGCATCATCATCGAATACTTGCAGCTCGTTCATCCGGGCCGGATCCGTCTTCTGCCCGAGGATCCGCGCCTGGCACTCGACGTCCGGTTTCTCGACCGGTTCTTCGACCTGCACGTCATGAACATCATGCAGCGCGCCGTCGATGCCGCGCTGACTGGCGATCCGGTAAAGCGGCAGGAAGGGCTTGCCTTCGCGTCGGAGAGACTGGAGCGCGCGTACGCTTGGCTCGAAGGCGCATTGGTTGGCAGAACGTGGGCGAACGGCGATGACTTCACTCTCGCCGACTGTGCCGCCGCGCCATCGCTGTTTTACGCGGACTGGACCTATCCGATTGGCAATTCGTATCCCGTGTTACGTGCCTATCGATCACGGCTGCTCGGCCGCCCGTCGTTCGCGCGCGCTGTCGAAGAAGCCAGGCCGTTCAGGCACTTATTTCCATTGGGAGCGCCGGACCGCGATTGACGCAATCCAAGTTGCAGCGACGCAGCCGGCAGGACGGCTTTGCGAAGCTCTGACCCGTTGACACCCGCCACCTGTCCCCTAAAGGTGCGTGATCTTCCAGACCTTCGAGTAGGATAGCAGCCGATGGCCTCTACGCGCACGCCCGCCAAATTTTTCTCGCCCCTCGCCATCGGCGCTCCAGAGCCCTACCGCGCGCTTCCCGTGAAGCTCGAGCGCATGATCCACTTCGTGCCGCCGCACAACGAGAAGATCCGCGCCAAGATCAAAGAGCTCGCGTCTCAAGTCGATGTCGTGCTCGGCAACCTCGAGGATGCCGTGCCGCTCGATCAGAAGGAGAACGCGCGCAAGGGTTTCATCCAGATGGTCCGCGACAACGACTTCGGCGCGACCGGCGTGTGGACGCGCATCAACTGCCTGAACTCTCCGTGGGTGCTCGATGATGTGACCGAAATCGTCGCCAATGTCGGCAACAAGCTCGACGTCATCATGCTGCCGAAGGTCGAAGGGCCGTGGGACATCAACTACCTCGATCAGCTGCTGGCGCAGCTCGAGGCCAAGCACGGCGTCAAGAAGCCCATCCTGATTCACGCCATTCTCGAAACGGCTGAGGGCGTGAACAATGTCGAGGCCATCGCCGCCGCTTCGCCCCGCATGCACGGCATGAGCCTAGGACCGGCCGACCTTGCAGCATCGCGCGGCATGAAGACGACGCGCGTCGGCGGCGGTCATCCGGATTATGGTGTCCTCGCAGATGCGCAGAAGGACAATCCCAGCGCGGCGCGCCCCTTCTATCAGCAGGATCTCTGGCACTACACGGTCGGCAAAATGGTCGACGCCTGCCTCGCCTACGGCCTGAAGCCGTTCTACGGCCCGTTCGGAGACTTCTCCGACCTCGCGGCCTGCGAAGCGCAATTCCGCAACGCGTTTCTACAGGGCTGCCTCGGCGCCTGGTCGCTTCACCCCACCCAGATCGAGATCGCCAAGCGCGTGTTCTCGCCCGATCCGGCAGAAGTCAAATTCGCCAAGCGTATCCTCGACGCCATGCCCGACGGCACCGGCGCCGTCATGCTCGACGGCAAGATGCAGGACGACGCCACGTGGAAGCAGGCTAAAGTCATCGTCGACCTCGCGAAAATCGTGGCCTCCAAGGACGCCGAGCGGGCTGCCCTCTATGGCGACCTTTAAGCGAAGGGCTACGGACTTGCACCTGCGCCGCGACCGTCACACATTCCGGACATGAGCGACATTAAACACGCGAAATTTTCGATCGGGCAGGTGGTTCGCCACCGGCTCTATCCGTTTCGCGGTCTGATCTTCGACATCGATCCGGAGTTCGCGAATACCGAAGAGTGGTGGCTGTCGATCCCGGAGGAAGTGCGTCCTCGGAAAGATCAGCCCTACTATCATCTTTACGCCGAGAACGCCGAGACGACCTACCTCGCATACGTATCGGAGCAGAACCTGCTGCTCGACGATACACAGCAGCCACTTCGCCATCCGGACATCGAGGAAGACTTCATCAGCGACGGCCACGGCGGCTACAAGCTCCGGCCGGGCACCGCGAACTGATGAGCGACTGCCGCCCTTCCCGTCCCCGGCAACAAAAAAGCCGTCCCGAATAAATCCGGGACGGCTTGATTTCGCGGAGCTGGCGCTACGAGCCTTACTTGTTCTTCGTCGAGCCCGTCGTCGTCGGCGGCGCGCCCGGCGCGTCCAGCGGAAGGTTCTTCATTTCGTCGGCCTTCCACTTTTCGGCCATTTGCTGCTGACGCTGACGGATCTGCGCCATCAGCTGGCTGCGGGCCTCAGCGTACTTCTTGTTGTCGACCGGAGGGCCGGCTGCGGCTTCGTTATAGCCGTCGAGCGGAACCGGGAAACCGATCGGCTGTGCGGCAGCGTTCATCGCGAGGATCATGATACCGCCGCCCTTCGACATCTGATCGAGGATCTCAGGCGTTGCGTCCGTCTCGGCCGTGCAGCCCGCCGGGTGGCAGAGCGCATAACGCAGCTCGATGGGCTTCAG
>NZ_RXIZ01000017.1:7924-8272 GCF_003987855.1 Hyphomicrobium sp. | reverse complement strand
TCGAAGGCGTCGCCCGTGATCTCAATCCGTCTCTCAACGTTTGGGTCGCTGCGGAACCTGTCGCGCGGGAGTGGATGGAATCGAACCTCTCCGTTATCGGCCGCTTGCGCGAGGCAGGACGGGGCGCCGAGACCATCGGCGATGTGCTCATAAGAACGCCGGCCCTTCTACAAAACCTCGCGCGATCGATCGACGGCGTCGCGCAGATGGCGAACGCCGGCGTCCGTCTGGACGACGAGACCATCGACAAGATCGCGTCGCGCTCCAAGCGCAGCGTCGCCGCCGATGTCGCGCTCTGGGTCGGCGCAGTCAGTCTCGCTTTCATCGCTTTGAAACTCATCGGCGGAT
>NZ_RXIZ01000017.1:2353-7874 GCF_003987855.1 Hyphomicrobium sp. | reverse complement strand
CACTGCGTTGCGATCGCGACGCCGAGCGCAATCAGTTCTTTGTACCGTCGTGGGATGGCTCCGGCCGCCATCGCTGAGCGATCGAAGTTTTCAAATGCCGACATCGTCGTCGACGAAAGATTTCTGAGATGCGGCAAGTTCGAAAGATTGGCGATGTCGTACATGTAGGCGTTCCCTCCATCAGCGGGTCGTCGAATGATGATTATCGCGAACCTCATGACGTTTGCGTCTAAGGTCAAGCGATCCTCTTTTGCAGCCGAGAAGAAGGAGATGAATATGTCCGAGAGCAGGCCGCCGTTCCCGCCCTTCACGCGTGAAACGGCCATCCAGAAGGTTCGCGCCGCCGAGGACGGCTGGAACTCACGCGATCCGCATAAGGTCTCGCTCGCCTACACAGTCGACAGCGTCTGGCGCAATCGTGCCGAATTTCCCCGCGGCCGCGAACAGATCGTGGAGTTCCTGACGCGCAAATGGAACCGCGAACTCGATTATCGCCTCATCAAGGAGCTTTGGGCTTTTACGGAGGATCGCATCGCGGTGCGCTTCGCCTACGAATACCGCGACGATAGCAACCAGTGGTATCGCGCCTACGGCAATGAGAACTGGGAATTCGGTCCCGACGGCCTGATGCACCATCGTTATGCCAGCATCAACGACATGCGCATTTCTGAAAGCGACCGCAAATTTCATTGGCCGCTTGGACCGCGCCCGGCCGATCACCCGGGCCTTTCCGATCTTGGACTCTAGGACAATAAAAAAGGCGCCGGTTTGAATGGCGCCTTTGTTCTCACGCTCGCTGAGCGGATGGCTTCGGCGGCGACCGCCAGATGTAGCTGAGCGTGAAGATCGTGATCGCCGTGACGGCATAGGCGATCAATTGCATCCCAGTCGGCCGGTCCATATAGCCAACGAGAATATTCAGCACGCGCCCAGGCCAGCTGCTTTCCGACAGAATGGAAGAGGTGTCCCAGACCGTCGTATCGAATATATTGAGAATGCCCGCGTTCGAAAGCTGCTTCACGGCCGCTGCGGCCAAACCGGCAGCGAGCAGAGTTACCAGCACGCCCGTCACCGAGAACATCTTTTTCAGCGGGATGGCGGCCAGGCCGAAATACAGCACCATCGAGACGGCCGCGCCGGCAAGAAGGCCGATGCCTGAGCCGATGAGAAGCTCGACGGTCGTATCCTTGCCCTGCATGACGATGCCGGTCATGAACAGCACGACTTCGCTGCCTTCTCGCATCACCGCGACGGCAACCGCTGCCCCGAGCGCGAACAAAGACTGGCGACCAGCCGTGACGTCGCTGCCGAGCTGACGAAGCTGCTGGGTCATCTCACGCGCGTGATGCGCCATCCAGGCGACATGCCAAGCCAGCATGACGACTGCGAACAACAGGATCGCAGCAACGAATATCTCCTGCCCGCGATCTTCGAACGCTCCGGAAATCTGCGCCGCGAATTTTGCGACGATGATTGAACCGACGATGCCTGCGAGGACGCCGAGGGACACTGCCATGGTTCGTCCGGGCACACCGCGCGAGGCGGCAAGCACCACGCCGATGATCAGGCCGGCTTCAAGAACTTCGCGGAAAACGAGGACGAGTGCTGCAAGCATCGGCGTTACTCGACGACAACGTGGCCGAGTGCGGTGTCCTGATGGAATTCGCCGAAGAACATGTAAGTACCGGGCTTCAGCGGCTTCACGCGAACGGTCGCCGAACTATTCCCGGGGACGACTTTCTCGAAGCCAAGATCATGGCTCTCGAACTCTTCCGCCGACGCGTCGAGATTTTTCACTAGAATCTTGATGGGCTTGCCTACGGGCAGCTTCAATGACGGCGGATCGAATTTGTGATCCTTGATCGAGATTTCGACTTCGTGGGTGTCTTCGGCGCGCACCTGCGCGCTCAAGAAGGCAACCGTTCCCAAAGCGCAGGAAAACGCGAGGAAAGCCGAGAAAAACGTCGGAAAGCGTACCGCACGAACGGCGGAATTCGAACTGCTCATTGCTGCTCCTAATAGGTCAGGATTCAAGGTCCCGAGATCAGGTCTCGCCGCCTAGAAAACCTTGATGGCGATAAGAGTCAAGATTATTTGCCCCTCGGAAATTAGGACGAGATGACGTTGCGAAGCGGGCCTAGCGCTTTGATCTGCGGCAATTTTTGCCTTCGCCTTTTTTTGGCCAGCTCCCTGCGGTGCATATGCAGAGCGGGAAAACGTTACAGTAGCCGAGTTTAGGGAAACGGCCATGTATGCCCGCACGTCTTATGCCGACGACGAATTTCCGTCCTTCATCGCCGAAGAAATCGAAAGACAATACGAAGCTGATGGCTTTTACGCCGGAACGCCGGTCTGCCCGCAGCCTCAGCGGCGGCTTCAAGCCGTACCGTTCTCTTCCTTGATCCTCATTCTGGCCGTCACGGTCACAGCGGCCTTCGCAGCCGACGAAGCCACGCGCCAAGAGTGGGTGTCGAAGGCCGAGCGAATTGCATCGGCCGTGAGTGCCGCCGGTTTTTCCTCGCCCTCGACGGTACCGGCGCCGCCAACCAAGGATGTTGCATCGCTCGCACCCGCGCAGCCGATCTCACTCCCGCCGGCCGCCTTGCCGAGCAGCGCCGCAACTCAGCCCCTGCCGGAGGTGACAGTCTCGAACGCCCCTGGCGACAAGCCCGATGCCGAAGCGTCCGCAGCGCATCATGTCTCGGACGCTTACGCTCCGCCGCCACCAACGTCCGACCCCTACAGCAAGAAGGCTGAGGCCGCGGGATTGCATCCGGATCTCTCGCGCGTGGTGCTGGCACGCTTGACGCCGACCGACTATCGCAACGCCGCTTACGCAATCCAAAAGGCGCTGAAGACCGTGCCAGACGACGGGCAATTGACGTGGCCGCGGTCGCGCAAGGCGGGAACGGCGGTCTTCACCGTGCACTTCGTCGAAGGCGCTGGCCACGATTGCCGTCGCTACGTCGTGACGATCACCAAAGACCGCTGGACCTCGACCGCGCTACCGATGGAAAAATGCGGAGTGAAAGTCGCGTTCCGCTCTGCTGGCAAAGACAAGAGCATCGAATAGCCGCGTCGGTCTTAAGGGCCCTGCAGTCCGAAGGTGATGCGCAGCTTTTTTTGCAGCGTCGAGTCCTTCGACCTGTCGCCCGCTTTTCCCGCCGTGGGACCGTCGTAGGTCGCATACACGAAGTCGCGGACCTCGGAATTGCGATCGTACTGATGGATGGCAGCAGGGATTTGACCTGACGCCGTTCGCATCAGCCCATCCCTGACGCTCAGAAAATCTGTGTTGTTGCCGGAGAGGGTTGCCACGGCGCCGTCATACGGCATCACCACGGAACGCGGCACCAGATCAACCCTGGCGATCACATTCGTCGTCGCCTGATCGACGCCGGAGCGCATATGGTGACGCCGGTCGACCAACTGCCCGAGCAGCAGCTTTTCCCAGCAGTACATCAGCGCGATGTCGTGCCGCGCGAGTACCGTTCCACTGCAGATCACCTCGTGATGCTTGATGGCGTCGAAGACTTGCTCGCCGAACGTTCGCCGGATGGCGTTCCCGTTCCACCCGGCGGTCGCCAAGGCAAAACCGTGCGCCTCCTCGAAGAAGATGATCGGCTCATCCGGCAGCGCATCGAAAATATCCGACTGGAACACGACATCGCGTGTATCCGCCAGAAATACGCGATCGATCTGCCCTGAAAGCGCTTGGAGAACGGCGACGTAGTCGGTGATCCGCGCGAAATTCATATGCGGCCGGCCGAGTGCGGACGCCACATCCAGTAGAACGCAGTCCACGCCTTCCGCATCGAGCGCTTTGCCGAGATCGGGATTGTTGTCGATCACGAGTACAATGCGGCAATCGTGAAACTTGCGTGCGGACCGCACGAACGGTCTTAAATCCTGGATGCTGTAGTTGCGGGCGATGCCGAGGATGAGATTTCTGCCTTGGCCATGGCGAAGCACGACGCGCGGCCGTTCGCGGACGAGCTGCGAGCGCAACCAACCCGCATAAAGCTTCGTCCAAACGTATTGCAGCATGCGGCGCGATGCCTCCGGTTCTGCAGGCACCCCAAACCCGCATCGTTCGATGAGAGAAAAGTTTTAATCGGCGCAGAGTTACTCGCAAAGAAAAACCGAGTGAGGCCCTGCGCGCAAAACCTTGTAGCCTGGTGCGTGAGTGATCGCGCGGTTCCGCGCATTTGGGACGAAGATATGAGCATAATCCGCACCGTGCATGCGCGTGTCGAAGGCGGGGTCCAAGGCGTCGGCTATCGCGCCTGGGTAGAACATATCGCGAGATCGTTCGGTCTCAGCGGATGGGTTCGAAACCGCCGTGACGGGTCAGTCGAAATGACGCTGCGGGGCACGCCCGAAAATGTCAGCGAGATGCTGCGGAAGTGCCAAGACGGGCCGCCGGACGCACGTGTCGAAAAGGTCGAAATCTTGGGAGAAGGCGCCGGAGCATATGAAAGCTTCGAGGTGCTGCCGACGATCTGATCAAGCCTTCAAAACACAAAAACACGCCGCTGGCACAAGCACAGCGGCGCGTTTTTTGATCGATGGAGATCAGGACCTTTGCCGCGTAACGAAGCTGTCCAGGATCACCTTGGAACCGGCGTTGTCGAAGCGGATCGCCAGCTGATTTTTGGTAATCTCGGCAATTTCACCGTCGCCGAACGACGCGTGAGTTACTCGCGTGCCAACGGAGAACGGGCTGACGTACTCGACCTCAGCCGGCGCAGCGGCCACCTTCTTCGGACGAGTGACTTTCGGCTTGGCGCCGGGAGCGATTTTTCTTGAGGTAACGGCCATGGGGGTTTTTTTCCTTTTTACAGGATCACCCTAGCACACGCGCGAAGCCCCGGCGCCGAACGACTCGACGCAGCTTCGATGTGTCCGACTCCTGGGAAAAAATGGATGCAAACGAAAAACGCGCCGCTGGCACAAGGCACAGCGGCGCGTTTCGAATTCATATAGAGGGCACTGATTGACTTCGTTTTTTTCGAAATTCACATGACGTCTCTGCAGACCTGGCAACGACCTACTCTCCCGCGTCTTAAGACGAAGTACCATTGGCGCTGGGGCGTTTCACGGCCGAGTTCGGAATGGGATCGGGTGCAGCCACCCCGCCATAATCACCAGGTCGGCGGAGACGTCATATGACTTCTGTTTCGGGTCTATTTCTAAGGCCTACGCTCATCGTGGCGCTCGTGAGAGCGGCGCCTTGCTTGTTTCGCGTCGCGATCTCTCGCGACAAGCGAAGCAAACAATCGATGAGCATTGCTAAATGAGAGCAATCAAGCCAATCGAGTTATTAGTACCGGTAAGCTACACGCCTTGCAGCGCTTCCACACCCGGCCTATCAACGTGGTGGTCTTCCACGACTCTCGAGGGAGAACTAGTTTTGAGGTGGGTTTCCCGCTTAGATGCCTTCAGCGGTTATCCCGTCCGCACATAGCTACCCTGCTGTGCCGTTGGCACGACAACAGGTCCACCAGAGGTGCGTCCATCC
>NZ_RXIZ01000017.1:1951-2303 GCF_003987855.1 Hyphomicrobium sp. | reverse complement strand
TCGAGGTGCCAAACGACGCCGTCGATATGGACTCTTGGGCGTCATCAGCCTGTTATCCCCGGCGTACCTTTTATCCGTTGAGCGATGGCCCTCTCACAAAGAACCACCGGATCACTATGGCCGTCTTTCGACTCTGCTCGACTTGTCAGTCTCGCAGTCAGGCGGGCTTATGCCATTGCACTCGACGGTTGATTTCCGACCAACCTGAGCCCACCTTCGCACGCCTCCGTTACGATTTAGGAGGCGACCGCCCCAGTCAAACTGCCCACCATGCGCTGTCCCGGATCCGGATAACGGACCGCGGTTAGACAACCATAATCACTAGGGTGGTATTTCACATTTCGGCTCCACC
>NZ_RXIZ01000017.1:0-1901 GCF_003987855.1 Hyphomicrobium sp. | reverse complement strand
CCATTCGTGCAGGTCGGAACTTACCCGACAAGGAATTTCGCTACCTTAGGACCGTTATAGTTACGGCCGCCGTTTACTGGGGCTTCGATTCAAGGCGTGAACCTCTCCTCTTAACCTTCCAGCACCGGGCAGGCGTCAGGCCATATACGTCGTCGTTGGACTTAGCATAGCCCTGTGTTTTAGGTAAACAGTCGCCACCCCCTAGTTTGTGCCCTACCCCTCCGGTTGCCCGAAGAGATAGCCTGCTTCTCCCGAAGTTACGCAGGTAATTTGCCGAGTTCCTTCAGCACACTTCGCTCAAGCTCCTTGGTATTCTCTACCAGTCCACCTGTGTCGGTTTCGGGTACGGTCTATGTGGGGGCTATTTCCAGGGACACATTCGCTGCCTCGGCAATCCAATAAGCCTCAACAACTTGCTGCATCCGTCACACACCCACTGGCCCACGAATATTAACGTGGTTCCCATCGACTACGGCTTTCGCCCTCGCCTTAGGGGCCGGCTAACCCTGCGCAGATTAACTTTACGCAGGAACCCTTGGACTTTCGGAGGAAGTGTTTCTCACACTTCTTTCGTTACTCATGTCTGCATTCGCACTTCCGATACCTCCAGGAGCTCTCACGAGTCTCCCTTCACAGGCTTACGGAACGCTCCGCTACCGCGTACATTGCTGTACACCCGCGTCTTCGGTACACTGCTTTAGCCCCGTTACATTTTCGGCGCAGAAACCCTTGTTTAGACCAGTGAGCTGTTACGCTTTCTTTAAATGATGGCTGCTTCTAAGCCAACATCCTGGTTGTTATGGGATTCCCACATCCTTTCACACTTAGCAGTGATTTGGGGACCTTAGACGGCGATCAGGGTTGTTTCCCTCTTCACGACGGACGTTAGCACCCGCCGTGTGTCTCCCGGATAGTACTTCGAGGTATTCGGAGTTTACTTAGGTTTGGTAACCCTGTAGGGGCCCCTAGCCCATGTAGTGCTCTACCCCCTCGAGTATTCATCCGAGGCTCTACCTAAATAGATTTCGCGGAGAACCAGCTATTTCCTGCCTTGATTGGCCTTTCACCCCTTGCCACAGTTCATCCGAGGCTTTTTCAACAGACACCGGTTCGGTCCTCCAGTGGGTGTTACCCCACCTTCAACCTGACCATGGCAAGATCGACAGGTTTCGGGTCTAATCCGACGAACTGAACGCCCTGTTCAGACTCGCTTTCGCTACGCCTACAGCTATCGCCTTAAGCTTGCTCGTCAGACTAAGTCGCAGACCCATTATACAAAAGGTACGTCGTCACCCTTGCGGGCTCCGACTGTTTGTAGGCATCCGGTTTCAGGTACTATTTCACTCCCCTCGTCGGGGTGCTTTTCACCTTTCCCTCACGGTACTGGTGCACTATCGGTCGGTAAGGAGTACTTAGGCTTGGAGGGTGATCCCCCCATGTTCAAACAGGATTGCACGTGTCCCGTTCTACTCGAGGATAAAGCTCTGCATTACCTGTACGGGGCTGTCACCCGCTGAGGCCCAACTTTCCAGATGGTTCCAGTTGTCATTGCTTTATCACTGGCCTAGTCCGCTTTCGCTCGCCACTACTCGCGGAGTCTCGGTTGATGTCCTTTCCTCCAGGTACTGAGATGTTTCAGTTCCCTGGGTTTGCTTTTAACCCCTATGTATTCAGGGCTAAATACCTTCTTGTGACACCCTGAAATCCGAACCCGTTTGCACGGGTGCGAATTTCAAGATGTCGAAGGTGGGTTTCCCCATTCGGAAATCTTCGGATCAACGGCTGTTCGCGCCTTCCCGAAGCATATCGCAGCGTACCACGTCCTTCATCGCCTCTTACCGCCAAGGCATCCACCAGATGCCCTTAAGTCACTTGATCGCTCTCATTTGCAATGCTCACCA
>NZ_RXIZ01000002.1:77168-98166 GCF_003987855.1 Hyphomicrobium sp. | reverse complement strand
TTCAAGTGGTGAAGACCCTATCTATGCGCCCCAATCCCCCAATTTCGGTCAACAAATCGAGAAGTTATATGGTGGCGACCGCGCCAATTGCACGTCCAGGCGTCCTGGAGATCGAAGCCTATGTTCCGGGCGAGAGCAAGGTTGCCGGAGGCGTGCCGCCGGCCAAGCTTTCTTCGAACGAGACACCGCTTGGCCCGAGCCCGGCCGCCATCGAGGCTTTCAAGTCTGCCGCTGGCGATCTCGAACGCTATCCGGATGGACAGGCGACCCGGCTGCGTGAAGCCATCGCGCGCCGCTACGGCCTCGATGCCACCCGCATCGTCTGCGGTTCGGGCTCCGACGAATTGTTGGGTCTCCTGGCGCGCGGCTATCTGGGACCCGGCGACGAAGCGATCTACACGGAGCATGGCTTCCTCGTCTATCGCATCGCCATCCTGACCAATGGCGCGACGCCCGTCGTCGTTCGCGAGCGCGATTTGAAAACCGATGTCGACGCCATTCTAAGCGCCGTCACGCCGAAGACGCGCATGGTGTTCCTCGCCAACCCGAACAATCCGACCGGCACCTACATCCCGATCGATGAGGTCCGTCGCCTGCGCGCTGGCTTGCGCCCCGACATTCTGCTCGTGCTCGACGCCGCCTATTCCGAATATGTCAGCCGCAACGATTACGAAGCGGGCATTGAACTCGTCGCCACGACGCCGAATACGGTCATGACGCGCACGTTCTCGAAAATTTACGGACTTGCCGCTCTTCGCATCGGCTGGGCCTACTGCCCGCCCGAAATTGCCGATGTGCTCAACCGCATTCGCGGCCCGTTTAATCTCTCCTCGCCTGCCATTGCGGCAGGCGCAGTGGCGATCGAGGACATCGCGCACATGGAGCGCGCCAAGCTCCACAATGATCAATGGCTGCCCTGGGTCGAGACCGAGTTGAAGAAGCTGGGGCTGAAGGTCACGCCGAGCGTCGCGAACTTCGTGCTGATGCATTTCCCCGATAGCGGCAGCAAGACGGCGGCGGGCGCCGACGAATATCTGAAGTCGCAAGGCGTGATCGTGCGCAAGGTGGGCGCCTACGGATTTCCCAACGCGCTGCGCATGACGATCGGCTCGGAAGCCGACAACAAGCGCGCGATCGACGCTTTGACACGTTATTTTAAAGGCGCAGCCTGATGGCTCGAGACAACAGCGAGAAAAAGCCGATGTTCAAGCGCATGGCGCTGATCGGCATTGGCCTCATCGGATCATCCATTAGCCATGCCGCACGGCGCGCAGGACTGGTTGGCGAGACCGTCTGTAGCGCGCTTACACCGGAAGAACGCGAGCGCGCGACCGCATTGGGCCTCGCGACCAAGGCCTACGCTGATCCAGCGGACGCTGTGAAAGGCGCCGATCTCGTCATTCTTTGCACGCCCGTCGGAGCCTTCAAGGATATCGCCGAAGCGATCGGTCCGCATCTCGAAAAGGGCGCCATCGTCTCTGACGTCGGTTCGGTGAAGGGGGCGGCTGTTCGCGATATCGCGCCCAGCATTCCGGAAGGTGTGCATTTCGTGCCCGGCCACCCGATCGCCGGGACCGAGCAATCCGGCCCGGACGCGGGTTTCGCCACGCTCTTTGATGGCCGCTGGTGCGTTCTGACGCCAGCGCCGGACGCCGATCCGGAAGCGGTGGCAAAGATTGAGGAGTTTTGGCGTAAGCTCGGCTCCAACGTCGAAGTGATGACGCCCGAGCATCATGACATGGTGCTGGCGATCACCAGCCACGTTCCTCATCTCATCGCCTACAACATCGTCAACACCGCCGCTCATCTCGAGCGCGTGACGGACAGCGAAGTCATCAAGTTCTCTGCCGCAGGTTTTCGCGACTTTACGCGGATCGCCGCGTCAGACCCCGTCATGTGGCGCGACGTTTTCCTCAACAACAAGGAAGCCGTGCTCGAAATGCTGGGCCGCTTCTCCGAAGACCTGATCCAGCTTCAGCGTGCGATCCGCTTCGGCGACGGCGAGACACTTCAACGTCTCTTCGCCACGGCTCGTTCAATCCGCCGCGGCATTATCCAGGCAGGACAAGATACGGCGCAGCCGGATTTTGGCCGGAGCGCCGTAAAAGTTCGGGAAGGGACGGATTAGACGGGCCTCACCGGCGCTTTACGCCGAATGCGGTTCGTTGAGGAATTGCGCGGTGATGAGGTCGGCTTCGACAGCTTCGGCCTCGACGTGCGACGATGCCAGCAGATGCACGTGAACCTCATCGGCGCCGAGCGCCGCCGCATGCTGACGGATCTCTGCGAGGTTTTCTGACGGGCAGTTGTTGGCGAGCCGGCCGATGGCGAGCACGGCGCGCGCCGAGCGATCGGTGCGGCGTACGAGGATGTAGTTGGCATCTTCGAGCGTCGGGCAGTCGAACAAGCTGTAGACGGTGTGCACGTAGCGCTTGCCGGAAGCGCCGGTCCAGAAGTGGAAGCGCGGCGGCTGTTCGGGATAACCGGCGAACGCTGCTTGCTGCTGCGGTTCGCTGGTCTGGTTACGGCGCGCCCGGAATTCGGCGATTTGGATTATTTCGGCACTCATACGCACACCCCTGATCGGCACTTTCGCCGAGTATTGCTCTTGAGACCGTTATACCCCGCCCGTCCGTGAGGAATGGTGAACATTGGTTCGAAAATTTGACGTGCCTGCCCTGATCACGCCCTGATGGTCAATGAGGTGTTGAGAACAGGAGAAAACAAAAACAATCGTCCCGGCAGGACCGGGGCCATAGCGTCCAAATCTAAATACGAATTAGCGATTGGAACGACGCGGACGCCAATTGAGCATCCCGAATAATATCCGCATCGTTAATTAGCTGACGTCAGCCGCAGCGCGAATAATCGCAATTCGTGCACGTCCAGCAGCCCTCGATATGCCGGAGCGCGCGCTCACCGCATTTCGGACATATGCGCGCCGCCGCAACAGCAGCCTGTCCAAGGTTCGCGCCACCGCCAAGCGAACGATCCAGAGACGCCTCATCATCGCGGCTGCCGACAGCTCCCATACGCTCGACCGCCGCAATCGGCTGACGAACCAAGTTTGGATCGCGGACAAGGCCGTCTTCACGGGTGAGGAAGCCGATGTGCAGCATGTGCTGTTCGATCACGTCGCCGATAGCGGCGAGCAGGCTCGGGACGTAGCGCCCGCCCATCCAGCGGCCGCCCTCGGGGTCGAATACGGCTTTTAACTCTTCAGCAACGAACGACACATCGCCGCCACGTCGGAACACGGCGCTGATCATCCGGGTCAAAGCCACGGTCCACGCGTAGTGCTCGAGGTTCTTGGTGTTGATGAAAACTTCGAACGGTCGTCGCCGGCCATCGCGCACGATGTCGTTGATGGTCACGTAAAGCGCGTGCGCGCTCGCCGGCCATTTGATCTTGTAAGTCACGCCTTCGAGTGCCGCGTCCCGCTCGAGGGGCTTCGTCATGTAGACGATGTCGCCCGACTTTGCCGGGTCATCCATGGTCCGGCTTGCTGCGACCGCAGGAAGCTCGACGCTTTGCGCTTCGGAAGCTTTCGAAAGGATCGCGCCCGTCACCGCATTAGGTCGATAGGTGGTGCAACCTTTAAGCCCGAGCGCAAAAGCTTCCGCGTAGATGCCCCGGAAGTCCTCGAAGGAAATGTTCTCCGGGCAATTGATCGTCTTCGAGATGGCGCTGTCCACATAGGGCTGCAGCGTCGATTGCATGGCGACGTGATCCCTGGGCGATAGAGTTTCTGCCGTCACGAACGCGTCCGTCAGCGGTGCGCCTTCGCCGAATGCCGCGCGGAACTGCCGATAGGCGTAGTCCTCGATCGTCTCTTCGCTTGCAGTTTGCCCCTCGCCAAGAATGCGGCGTTTGTAGACGAAATCGAAAACCGGCTCGATTCCACTCGAGACATTCCCCGCCAGCAGCGAGATCGTCCCCGTCGGCGCGATCGACGTCAAACAGCCGTTGCGTACGCCGTGCGTGGCGACCGCTGCGCGAACATCGTCCTCCAGGCGCGCAACGTTCGGACGCGCGAGAAACGCCTCTTTGTCGTAGAGGGGAAAGGCACCCTTCTCAGCCGCCAATGCCGCGCTGGCGCGATAGGCGGCATTCTGGATGATTGCCATCCATTCGCGCGCCGCAGATCGCGCCGCTGCGCTGCCGTAGGGCAAGCCCAGAAAGATCAGCGCATCGGCAAGTCCTGTGATGCCGAGACCGATCCGCCTCTTGGCGCGGGCCTCCTGCGCCTGCGCTTCCAGCGGATAGCGCGAGATGTCGATGACATTGTCGAGAAAGCGGACCGCGGTGGTGACGCGGTCCTCGAGCTTCGCGCGATCGATTTTGGCGCGCGTTGTGAATGGCTCGTCGACGAAGCGGGCAAGGTTGATCGAGCCGAGCAGGCAAGCGCCATACGGCGGCAACGGCTGCTCTCCGCAAGGATTGGTCGCCGAAATCGTTTCGCAATAGGCGAGATTGTTGGCCGCATTCACGCGATCGATGAAGATCACGCCAGGCTCGGCATAATCGTACGTCGCGCGCATGATCTTGTCCCAAAGCGCGCGCGCATCGACTGTCCGGAAGACCTTGCCTTCGAACACGAGATCCCACGATGCACCGCGCTTGACGGCGTCCATGAAGGCGTCGGTTACGAGAACGGAAAGATTGAAGTTCCGGAGCCGCAGGGGGTCCGACTTCGCGGCAATGAAGGATTCGATGTCAGGGTGATCGCAGCGCAGCGTCGCCATCATCGCCCCGCGCCGCTGCCCCGCCGACATGATCGTGCGGCACATGGCGTCCCACACGTCCATGAAGCTCACCGGACCGGAAGCGTCAGCCCCGATGCTTTTCACCGCGGCGCCGTGTGGCCTCAGCGTCGAGAAGTCGTGACCGATGCCGCCGCCGGCCTGCATCGTCAGCGCCGCTTCCTTGACGCTATCGAAGATGCCGGTCAGATCATCGGGAATGGCGCCAAGCACGAAGCAGTTGAACAGCGTGACGTTGCGATCCGTGCCCGCTCCGGCCAGAATCCGGCCGGCAGGTTGAAAGCCAAAGTCCGCCATAGCCTCATAGAAGGCCGCCGCCCACTTCGCCTGCTCAGCCGTCTCTGCCGAGGCGGCGGCCTTGGCCACTCTCCGGAATGTGTCCTCGATGCTGTGGTCAGCAGGCGCGCGGTCGTGCCCGGCGAAACGATATTTTCGCCGCCAGATGGCATCGGAAATCGCGGGCAGACCTGACAAAATCGCGCTCATGGGTGTGATCGGAATATGGGTGTTGCGAGCCTACCTTCAATCTATGTTCACTATATGTTCTGTAGAGCTTTCCGTCAAATGAAATCGTGTGATGGGTAAGAAGACGAAAAAGCCGCCCGCTCGACGGCCGACGAAGCGGCGCGAGCGGACGGCCCTGAAGCCCTGAATGATCAGAAGCTTAGAGTTTGCAGAGCTTGGCTTCGCCATGGCAGGACCAGCCGATCGCTGCCGGGCTGCACTTGTAGCGACGAGGGCCGAACGTGTAGCCCGGCGTGCCGTTACCCGACACCCATGTGAAATAGATGCTCCAGTCCGTCGACTGCAGAAGAGCGGCATCGACCTGGAAGTGGGCAAGCCCCTCAGTGAGCGCGACGCCCTCTGCAGCTTTATTAAAGCATTCCTTGGCCTGCGCCGGTGCGGCTGCCATGGCAGCGACGCCTCCGACGGCGAGAACGGCTGACAACAGCCGAGCGGTAGTACGCATGAGATGGCTCCGTGATTGCAAAACAATAGAGCCGCAATCGTGCCACATCGGAATGACCGCGGTGCACAACAAAGCTCCTGCCGCATGCGGATTTATTGGCCATTGCGGCCCGCAAACATCATCCTTGAACTGCGGATGTGGATAACTCAGTCTGCGATCGTACGCTCTTTGAGCGTCGCGAGCGGCGGAGGCGAAGGGCCGCGCGCCGCTTCCTCGATGAGCCGGGTGCTCGCGGCTTCGATGGCGGTCTCGATCCGGGTGCGAAACTCAGCGCGCGGCAGGCCCGGTGGCAGCGGCGGAAGAAACTGGACGACGATGGTGCCGGGATAGCGCCACAGGCTCCGTCGCGGCCAGAACAGGCCCGAGTTCAACGCCAGCGGCACCGTCACGACGCCAAGCGCTTCGTAGAGGGCAACATAGCCGGGCTTGTAATCGGGAGGAGCGCCAGGAATCGTCCGCGTGCCTTCCGGAAAGATCACGACCTCGCGCCCGATACTGATCCGCTGCTTGGCATCGCGGATCATGGATTTGAGCGCGGCCGAAGCCTTCTCGCGCTTGACCAGGATGTGCTCGAACTTCACGCAGAACCAGCCGTAAAAGGGGATCCACTTCAGCTCGTCCTTGAGAACGATCGCCGGATCGCGAAAGAGCGAGATGAGCCCGAAAGTATCCCACGCCGACTGATGTTTCGAGATAACGAGGCATCCGGTTTTCGGCAGGTTCTCGTGGCCTCGCACCTCCAGCTTGGTTCCGCAGATGAGACGCAGCAGCCAGACGCAGGTCCGTCCGTGCACCTCAAGACCCTTCATGGCCCAAGACCGCGGTCCGACGAGGAGCCAGGAGCCAAGCACGAGATAGAGCGCCGTCACGACATAGAAGACGACGAAGTAGATCAGCGATCGGATGATGACCAGAGCACCCGGCGGTGGCAATGATGGCGACAGTTTAGGTTCAGCCATCGGTGCGCTTCTGCGGCATGATCGCGACCGACTGCCCGTCGTGCCAGTCAATGAGGCGCTGAGCCGTCAGCCGGGCAACAGCCGGAAGAAATTTCAGATACTCCGACAGCAGCACGCGGGTCGTAGACGGGTGCAGCCACCAAGCCGTCTCGGGAAAGCGGCGCGGGGTCACTGCATATGGCAATAGCGCGACGCCCGGCATCACCAGCGCAAGCTCCGCCAAACTGCGGGGCATGTGATAGCGCGACGTCACGATGATGAGCCTCGTATAGCCATTCGATTTCGCCCAAGTCCGCGTCTCGTCGGCGTTGCCGACCGTGTCGAGCGCTTCATAGCCGAGATCGACGCAGCAGTTGAAGAGCTGTTTGTCGATACTGAGAAGACGCTGCATCTCCTCACGGCTGACCTTGCGGTTGACGCCCGAAATCAGCATGCGCCGCGCGCGCCCCTCGCTCATGAGCTTGGCGCCCGCCTCGATACGGTTGTCGCCGCCGGTCAACACCACGATGCCGTCAGCCTTGTCCCAGCCGGACGCATCGTCACGCGTTACCGACACGGCGAACAGCACGAATCCGAACGCCAGCGCGGCCGAGCCGAGCGCAAGCGCCAGAACCAGTGCTTTCGAGATCGTTTTCATGGTGCCGGATGTCGTTCGTGATTGCCCGCTGCGCACGATGACCGTCGGGCGACCTTAGCCGATTTTATCCCCGACAGGCAGTCGTCACATTGCCTGAGGTGTCTGCTGTGCCTGGCAAATCACAGCGGCAAACGTTCCCACTGCGGAGCTTTTGAGCCGTGAGCCTGCGGTTAGTGCTTTCCATGCAGGATCCGATACACGCCCATGCGGGAGGTCACCATGCAAAGGCCCGCGATCGTGACGACCACGAATCCTAAGATCACGTAGCCTAGGGCATCGAGCGAACCTGTTCCGATGAGCCGCTGCATCTCGACTGCACTGACGGCGCCCCCGCCGAGAAGATCCATGATTGCCGGCATGCTCATGAAGACCAGCATCGCGAACGCCGCGCCGACGATGCCGGCCTTGATACCAAGCCGGAGAAAATGCTTTTCGAATTCGCGGGAAATGAACTTGTCGGTCGCGCCGACGAAGTGCAGCACTTCAACGATCTCGCGGTTGGAGGCCATGGCGCTGCGCGTCGCCGAGACGATGATCGCGGTCGTCGCAGCGGCGACGAGCGCCAGGATTGCCAATCCGCCGAGCGCGAAGGAACGTGTGACGGCCCGGATCTGCTGCTGCCAGCGGCGATGATCGTCGAGGGAAGCGCCCTTGAAAGTTTTTTCCAAATCCTGGCCGATCTGCGGCAGATCAGGAGGATTGGCCCGATCGACCTCAACCGCGATCAGGCGCGGCACGGGCAGAGACTTCAGCGCATCGGCCGAGCCAAGCCACGGCTGCAACAGTTCAGCCGATTGATCGAGGCTCATGGCCCGGACCTCGGCGATGCCCCGCTGCCTCTGCAGATACGTCACGACGTCCGCCATGGCCTTTTCGATGTCGCCGCCGTCCTGCGGAATGACCTGCACCGTAACCTCGCTCGAGATATCGCTGAGCCAGGCATCGGAGGATTCTTTGATCATCCAGACCGCGCCTGCCGTGAGGCAGGCCAGGAAGCACATGATGGCGATGACGAGCGTGAGCGAGCGTCCCGTGACCGACCCCGGGGGAACGACCGGCGCGGTCACCTTCATCTTGCGGCCGCGATCGCGGTCTTTAACTTGCTTCGCCTCACGCTGCGGATCATCGGCCGTGAGGGTCGGCTCGGCCGTGTATGCAGGATATCCGCCGGTACGCGCTGTCACCGGATCGTCATAGGGATCGTAGCCCGGCAGCGGCATCGCTGGCTCGGTCCGTCCGGGGAAATGGCTAGATGATCCGGACATGGCCCTTGTGCACCTCGATGCGCGGCGCCTTGAACTGCCGCATGAGCTGATGATCGTGCGTCGCGATCACGACGGAGGTGCCGAGCCGGTTGAGCTCGACGAAAAGCCGCAAAAGCCGCCGCGCCATCTGCGGGTCGACGTTGCCCGTAGGTTCGTCCGCGAGAAGCACTTCGGGTTTGCCGATGACGGCCCGCGCGATGGCTGCGCGCTGCTTTTCACCGCCCGAAAGCACAGATGGATTAGCATACATTCGGTCGCCCAGTCCGACCCATTGCAGCAGATCCGTGACGTCCTCGCGGTAGTCGCCGGGCTTCTTACCCACCACCTGCAGCGGCAACGCGACGTTTTCCCACACCGTCAGGTGATCGAGGAGGCGAAAGTCTTGAAACACGATTCCGATACGCCGGCGCATCTGCGCGCGCTTCTGCGGATTAACCTTTGAAACGTCTTCGCTGAACATGCGGATCTCGCCCCGCGTCGGATGGAGCGACATGAACATCAGCCGAAGGAGAGAGGTTTTTCCCGCACCGGATTCCCCGTGCAGGAAGTGAAAGGACCCCGGCCGCAGATGAAATGTCACGTCCGACAGGACTTCAGGTCCCCCCTCGTATTTCAGTCCGACATTCGACAAGCGAATCAAGAGGTCTCAGCCTTGATAGTGGATATACTGCGCTCTTTAAGGGTTCCGGTGTCTATAGACACGTCGAAGACACAATGATCAATCGATTACGATTGTGGCGCGGTCGTGTACACAGGAACCTCCACAGTCACGGAGGCTCCGCCGCCCGCGAGATCCAGGATATCGAGACATGCGCGATACAAGTCAGACCCCGACCATCGAGACGATCTACTCCGCTGAGGATATCCGCGTCCGGCTCCAGGTCCTTGCCACCGAAATCGCCGCTAAGCAGCCGAAAAACCTGCTGGTCGTGCCCGTCCTGAAGGGGAGCTTCGTCTTTGCGGCTGATCTGATCCGCGCGCTTTATGGCGCTGGGCTGGCGCCGGAGGTCGATTTCTTGACGCTGTCCAGCTATCGCAAGAGCCGGGTTTCCTCGGGCCAGGTATCGATTTTGCGGGACCTCGATCTCGATGTTCAGAACCGTCATGTCATCCTGATCGACGACGTTCTGGATTCCGGCCGCACGCTGGCTTTCGCCAAGGATCTGATCGCCGCCAGGGGCGCCGAGAGCATCGAAACTTGCGTTCTTCTCGACAAGAAGGCCACCCGCGCCGTATCGATCGAACCGGACTACTGTGCCTTCGAGTGCCCCGACGTCTTCGTCGTGGGTTACGGCATGGATGTCGCGCATCGCTATCGCGAGCTGCCTTTCGTCGGCCGCATCGTCGATTGACCAGATCGAATTCGGGGAGACGGCTTGATGGCGAAGATTTTGCTCGCGGACGACGATGGCGCCGTGCGCGACCTCGTTCGCCGCGCCTTGACCTCCGATGGTCACCAGGTTCACGTCACCCAGGACGGACAAGAGGCGCTTGATGAACTCAACGGCGCCTGGGGTGATATCGACATCTTGATCAGCGACGTCGACATGCCTCAGGTCGATGGCATCACGCTGGCCGAGAAAGCGCTGGCGCTTCGTCCCGGTTTAGCTGTCATCCTCATGTCGGGCTTCTCGGATCAACTCGAGCGCGCCGCACGGTTGCGGGTCCGCAAGCTGCTCTCGATTTCGAAGCCGTTCACGCTCGATCAAATCAAAAATGTCGTCAGGAATGTTCTTGCCTGAGATGGCCGCGGTCGGAAGTTAGCCGCCGGTCACGCTCATGTGACGGGCCACTGCCGGCTTTTTCGTGCGCCGGTCGATAACGAAGTCATGCCCCTTCGGCTTCCGAGAAATAGCTTCTTCGATCGCGGCGTCTAGCAGTCCATCATCGGCCGAGGCCCGCAGCGGCCCTCGCAGATCCGCGTCGTCCTCTTGCCCAAGGCACATGTAGAGCCTACCCGTGCACGTCACCCGCACACGATTGCAGCTTTCGCAAAAGTTGTGCGTGAGGGGCGTGATGAACCCAAGGCGTCCCCCGGTTTCCTTCACCGTGACGTAGCGTGCAGGCCCGCCGGTCCGATGCGGGCTGTCTTCGAGCGTGAACGGATCCATGAGGCGCGCCCGAACGATCGAGAGCGGCAGATATTGATCCGTGCGGTCGTCGCCGATATCGCCGAGCGGCATCGTCTCGATGAGCGTGAGATCTGCGCCACGCGCGTGCGCGAAGCGGATCATGCCCTCGATCTCATTTTCGTTGATGCCTTTGAGCGCGACGGCGTTGAATTTCACTTTGATGCCCGCCGCTTCCGCAGCCTCAACGCCGCGAAGTACAGTCGCGAGATCGCCCCAACGCGTCACGGTCTTGAACTTGTCCGGATCAAGCGTGTCGATTGAGACGTTAACCCGGCGCACGCCCGCCGCATGAAGCTCGGACGCATACTTCTCGAGTTGGCTGCCGTTCGTTGTCAGTGTCAGCTCGTCGAGTGCGCCGCTATCGAGATGGCGGCCGAGGGCACGAAACAGCCAAAGGATGTTGCGACGCACGAGCGGTTCGCCGCCTGTGATGCGAATTTTGCGGACGCCGCGGCGGATGAAAGCGGCGCAAAGCCGGTCCAGTTCTTCCAGCGACAGAAGATCCTTCTTCGGCAAGAAGGTCATATGCTCTGTCATGCAGTAGACGCAGCGAAAATCGCACCGGTCCGTGACCGACACGCGGAGATACTCGATCGAGCGCCCGAACGGGTCGACCAAAGGAATTCCAGCAGCTTGGGCCGTGTCGGCCGCCATGAGACCTTCTCCCGGGAAGGGAATTGACATCGTATATCGGGGGCTCAGCCGTCAAGAACAAGCGAGGGGGCTCGCGTCACATTCTTCGGCATTGTAGAGAAAATCGATCTGTCAGGGGGTAACAAATGAAAAGTCCGGCGGGCTACTTCATACTAGGCTTCATCGTGGCCTCGGTGCTTTGGGTCATCGGCCTAGCTGCGCTTAACGGCGAGCTTTTGCGGACATTTACCGGGTTTACCGGCCACTAGCCCGCTTCCAGGCCTGAGCGAATGGCCCAAGCGTTCGAGCGATGACGCCGGCGATGCCGTCGACATCGTTAAGATCGAACACGGGCTTTCCGTGCGCATCGACTTCGTGATCCGCCGCAATCGCAAGAACCAGCGGATCGGACGAAACGAGCAGTTTCTCTGACGCGGCCGCCGCGCGCCGAACCTCGATCTTGGGAATGTTCGCCGATTTGAAGCCTTCGACCAGGATGATGTCTGCCGGACGCAACCGTGCAGCCACTGCTTCCAGCGAAGGCTCGCCTGCGGAATCGATCTCTTCGATGAAGGCGACGCGCGTGCCTGAGACGATCGCGGTCTCGGCGGCGCCCGCCGCACGATGCCGCGCCGTATCGCTGCCGGGCGTGTCGATATCGAATTTGTGGTGCGTATGCTTGATCGTTGCGACGCGCAGTCCTTCGCCTGAGAAGTGCGTCGCCAGCTTTTCGATCAGCGTGGTCTTTCCTGAGTTCGACCATCCGGCAATGCCGAACAGAGGCAGCGTTCCAGGTGAGGGGAAGACTTTGCCCACGGTGATCATCCTTCTATCGACTTCTCGGCGAGGACACGCGCAGCGGAAAGATCATCGCGCGTGTTGATGTTGAAGAACGGGTCGATTTCTGTGCCCCCAATTTCGCCCATCGGGAAAGAGACCGCAACTGCATTAAGATCTCTTGCCAGGCGATCGACACTGAGTGCGCCGCGCGTCAGCGCATCGGCGACGGCTGGGCGAGTCGTAATGGGCCAAAGCCCGATCGTCGGATGGCGGCGTCCGCCTGACTCCGCAACTGCAACCCCGTCGTTTCGGTGAACCTCAAGTCGCTCAACCAGATCGGATGGAAGAAACGGTACGTCTGCGGAAACAGTCGCGATGACCCGTGCGCCAGGCGCATGCTCTTGTGCCCAGTCGATGCCTGCGAGCAATCCGCTGAGCGGCCCGAGCTCAGGGTTGTCGCCATCGGCAACGATTTGAAGGCCGAATTGGGCGAAGCGTTGCGTGTCGCCATTGGCGTTCAAAATCAACCTCGACACCTGTGGTCGAAATCGGTCGATGACGCGCGAAAGAATGGATCTGCCGCCCACTGTGGCAAGCCCCTTGTCCCCACCCCCGAAACGCTGCGAGCGACCGCCCGCAAGAATAATGCCCACGATGTGATCCGACGACGGCATGTCCCACGATTAGGCCGTCGCTTACCGCATCGCAAGCGGCTCCTTTCGATGACGTGCCGCCACGCGCCACCATTGGTGGCTTCCCACCAGCGTCCGGCCGACTTATATGGCCAGGATAATAATGCAGCGCCCCCATCGGCGCTTCCGGGAGACGCTCATGCCAGTCGATAAGACACAGGTCCTCGAGGCCCTGCGTCGGGTCAAAGGCCCAGATCTTAAAAGCAACATCGTTGACCTCGGTCTCGTGTCCGAGATCTTCATCAAGGACGATCATCCGTATTTCTCGATCACCATCCCCGCGAGCCGCGCCGAAGAACTTGAGCAGCTTCGCCTGGCTGCCGAGAAGGTCGTGTCCGAAGTTAGCGGCGTTTCCGGTGTGACCGCCGTGCTGACCGCTGAGGCCACCGGCGGGCAGCATCGCGAAACGCGCGTTGCAGGAGGACCGGTGAAAGCCGTCTCCGGTGCGCCGCCTGAGCACCCGCGCGTCCAGGCGGCGCGTGCGAAAGGCGCAATGGGTGATGGCGCTGGTCCTCGCCAGGCCGCCGCGGCTGGCGCTCAGCCCGCGCCGAAGGCACAGGCGATTCCCGGCGTGACGCACGTCATCGCCGTCGCATCAGGCAAAGGCGGTGTCGGCAAGTCCACCGTGGCTGTCAACCTCGCGCTCGGCCTTCAGGCGATCGGGCTGAAGGTCGGCATTGTCGACGCCGACATTTATGGGCCCTCTCAGCCGCGTCTGCTCGGCGTCACCGGCAAACCTCAGGTCGCCAACGGCAAGACCATCACGCCGCTCGAAGGCTGGGGCCTCAAGGTCATGTCTATGGGCTTCCTCGTCGATGAAGGAACGCCGGTCGTCTGGCGCGGACCCATGGTCGTCTCGGCCTTAAGCCAGATGCTCCGCGAAACGGACTGGGCAGGCAGCACTGGCGATCTTGATGTCTTGATCATCGACATGCCGCCCGGTACTGGCGACGTTCAGCTGACGATCTCGCAAAGCGTACCGCTCTCAGGAGCTGTCGTCGTCTCTACCCCGCAGGACCTCGCCCTCATCGATGCTCGCAAAGGCATCGCGATGTTCAAGCGGGTCGAGGTGCCCATTCTCGGCATCGTCGAGAACATGAGCTACTTCCTTTGCCCGAAGTGCGGTGAGCGTTCGGACATCTTCGGCCATGGCGGCGCGCGCGTTGAGGCCAAGAAACTTGGCGTCCCGTTCCTCGGCGAGGTCCCGCTTCACATGGACATTCGCGAAACATCCGACAGCGGCAAGCCCGTGACGGTTGCGGCGCCGGAGAGCCAGTACGCGGCGATCTTCCGCGAGATCTCAGCGCGCACGTGGTCAGAGGTTGAACGCGCGAAGGGTACGCTCACGCCGCCCCCGCTGCTGGAAATCATCGAGGGCGGCAAGGCATTGAAGGCGGCGTTCCCTGACGGTCGAACCTTCGAGCTGCCGGCTGAATTTCTTCGCGTCGTCAGCCCGTCAGCCGAAGTTCAAGGCCACTCGCCTTCCCAACGCATCACTGTGCCGCGAAAGAAGCACGTCAAGATTGCCGGCATGACCCCGGTGGGCAATTACGCGACCCGCATCGCATTCGATGACGGACACAACACCGGTCTCTATACGTGGGGCTATCTCCACCTGATCGGCCGAGAGATGGATCAGCGTTGGGGGTCGTATCTCGAAGAGTTGGCGGCCAAAGGCATGACGCGCGAGTAATGCCATCAGTCGTGCGGTTGCTCGCGATTGGCATCAAGGGCCCTTATCGCCGCTGCGATTGGGCCGAACGGTCCGTACTTGTGTTGCTCGGCTGAGAATGTGTCGGCATAGGGACCGTACGGCGTATCGATGGGCTTCTCGAGCCTGTTTGGATAGTCCTTATCCAGATTTGCCATCGCGGGTCGCGGCTGAGAAATAACGTAGGCTGCCACCTCCCACGCATCCTCGCGCGATACGACCGGATTTTTCCACGACGTGCCCTCCGGCATATCGCTGTGGACGAAGTTTGCGGTGTTGATGAGCTTGTCCATTCCAGCGCCGTCGTTGAAGCTGTCCGGCCCCCAGAGCGGCGGGAACAGATAGCCTTTCGCATCGCCAACCGCGCCGTTTCGTTGCCCCTGTCCGTCGTTGCCATGGCAGCCGGCGCAGGTGTTGGCGTAGACCGTCCGGCCTTTGACCGGATCCGCCGCTCGCTGAAGCTCTTTTATCCTTCCCGCATCCGACCCGAACGTGTCGCTGCCGATGGCACGTCCGGTCGAGAGAAACTTCATGTAAGAGACGAGGGCGGTCATCTCGGCGCCATCGATAGGCAGCGGCTTGCCGTTCATGCTCCGCTCCATACATCCTTGGATGCGATCTTCGAGCGTCCCAACCCGTCCGGTTCGGGCGAAGTACGATGGAAACTTCGCCGATACGCCCACGAGCGGCAGACCGAATTCCTTCGCGCCACCTTCGACATGGCAATTCTGGCAATCGAGATTGTTGCCCGCGAACCGCTTGGACGCGTCGCGCACTTCCGGCCCGATCAGCGTGGAGGTTTTGTTGATCAGATCGCGCCCATAGCGAACCGTCTTGCCCCAGGTGTCATCGGGCAGCGTGTTGATGTCGGGAACGGTCCAGGGATGCTGGTTTGTGACAGCTGTCGGAGCCTGGGGCGCATCACCAGCGGAACATGCCTGCCAAGCCGCCGCTGACAGGAGCGCAGCAACGCTGACGAATAAGGCCAAACGCGTCGGGTATGTCATGGTGCTCACCGCCAGCTTGAGGTGAGTAGACGTTACAGAATCGGTGACCCTTGTCAGCATCTTCTCGCCGACAGGGTCACCATTTTGTGAGCAGCCGGCCGCGATCAGCTCCGCTCTTCAGGAACGATCGTGAAATCAAGCTTCTCGCCGGCGCGAAGAACGGTCGCGATGGCTTTTTGGTTGATGTGCTTTGCGTCGAGCACGCGCGCGACGTCATCGACGCCGGCGATCGCCACACCGTCGAGCGCGATCAGGATGTCGCCTGCCTTAAGGCCCGCCGCGTCGGCCGGACCTCCAGACTGCACGCTCCGGATGCCGATCGCCCCCGCTTGTGTCAGCTGCAACGCGTGACGGATGCGCTGCGGAAGAACGACGTGCTCCGCAACGATCCCCATGACGCCCCGGCGTACACGCCCATGGCTGAGGATCTGGGTCAGAACATATTCAGCCGTGTTCGAGGCCACCGCGAAGCACAGTCCTTGCGCGCCCATGATGGTCGCAGTGTTGATGCCGATGACGTGCCCGGACGAATTGACGAGCGGGCCACCGGAGTTGCCGGGGTTGAGCGCGGCGTCCGTCTGGATGACGTCATCGATCAAGCGGCCATTCTCGGCCCGCAGCGACCGCCCGACCGCACTGATGATGCCGGCCGTCACCGTCGACTGGAAGCCGAGCGGATTTCCGATCGCGATGGCAATCTGCCCCGGCCGCAGTTTGTTGGAATCTGCGAGCTTCGCGAACTTCAGCCTTTCGGTGGTTTCCGCGCGCAAAACGGCAATATCGGTATCGGGATCGCGTCCGAGGAGCCGGGCTCCGAAGTTCTGTCCATCTCCCTGCGCCAGCGTGATCGACTGCGCGCCGTCGACGACGTGATTGTTCGTGAGGATGAGACCGTCGGGAGAAACGATGACGCCGCTTCCTGATCCCTGGCCGCTTCGCCCGCCGCGATTGCTCTTCACCTGCACGTGCACGACGGCCGGAGAAACGGCATCGACAACATCAACGACGGCGTTGCTGTAAGCGTCCATGAGCGCGGTGTCATCACGGCTGACGCTGGCGCGTGAAGCGCTCTCGCGTTCTGCATCGGACGAGTCGAAGACGCGGAAAATGCTATGTTCCATGATGCACCTGATGAGGCTGAAGTCGCGAATAGATGGCGACGATCATTTACCCCATCAAGTGCCGCACGCACCGCGAGCGCATTCCAGGCATGCTCCGCGCGAGCCCATTCTGCCGGGCAGTCGGCTTCCAAAGAGAAGTCGCGCGGCCTCGCCGGAAGCCGTTATTCCGCGGCTTGGCGCTCGAGCGACTCGAAGGCCGCGTCCGCGTTCTCGAACACGTGCGTGTCAAGTCCCCGGCGGCGCAATGCCTCCTGCAGCTTCTGCCGCGTGACGGCGCTGGTCGCGTAGCGCGCCGAACGGCCGTAGTAGTTCTTCGTGACGTACGCCACCATGTCGGCATACTCATCGTAAAGGTCTTCGGCGATGCGGCAGCCGTCCTGATTGATCATCGCATCGACGCGCTTGCCGCGGTCCTTGCAGGCGTCGACCAGCACCTTTCGAAGATCGGCGACGTCAGCTTTCTTGCGCACGCTCCACGCTTGCAGATCGACCATCATGATGTTCCTCGCCGGATCGTACGTCACGCGATCCTTGAGGTTCTGGTTCAGGAGATCAGCAAGCAGATCCATCGGCTGATCGAGGAAAATCCGCGGGTTCATCGTCACGGGTTTATGGATATGCGGCTTGAACGCCATGTTCGGCAGAATATCGCGTTCGATGTCGATGCCCGGCGCGACTTCGATCAGTTCCAGTCCATGCTCGGTGAGCTGGAATACGCACCGCTCCGTGACGTAAATGACGGGCTGCGATTTCTGAGCCGCGTACTTGCCGGAGAACGTCACCTGCTCGACCTGACGTACGAACTTCTTCGCGCGGCCTTCCTGCAGGATCCGAAGCTTACCGTCCTCGATGGCGACCTTGAGACCGCCCGCCGTGAACGTACCGGCGAATACGACCGCACGCGCGTTCTGCGAGATGTCGATGAAGCCGCCGCAGCCGTTCAGTTTGCCGCCGAACTTGCTGGTGTTGACGTTGCCGACGCTGTCGCACTCGGCCATGCCAAGGCAGGTGAGATCAAGACCGCCGCCGTGATAGAAATCAAACATCTGGTTCTGGTCGAGAATGGAGTGCGCGTTGGCCGAAGAGCCGAAGCTCGATCCGCCGGCGAGCACGCCGCCGACAGCGCCGGCTTCCGTCGTCATGACGAGGTAAGGCGTGACCTTCTCCTCGTTGGCGACGTTAGCAACGCCGTCGGGTGCGCCGACGCCAAGGTTGATGACGCCGTTCGGCGGTAGTTCGAACGCGGCGCGCCGCGCGATGATCTTGCGCTCGTCGAATTCCATCGTCGGCAGACTATCGACGGTAACGCGAACCTCGCCGGCAAGGCCTGGATCGTACATCACGCCGTAGTTCATGCGATGCATCTCGGGCGGGTCGGCGACAACGACGCAATCGACGAGAATGCCGGGAACCTTCACGTCTTTCGGCTTGATCGAGCCTTCCGCGACGATGCGTTCGACCTGCGCGATGACGATGCCGCCGTTGTTATGAGCGGCCATCGCTTGCGCCAGCACGTCGAGCGTGAGCGCTTCCCGCTCCATGCTGAGATTGCCGAGCGGATCGGCGCTCGTCGCACGGATCAACGCGACATCGATGGGCGTCGCCTTGTAGAACAGCCACTCCTTGCCATCGACCTCGACGAGTTTGACGAGGTCTTCCTTGGTCTTGGTGTTGACCTTGCCGCCGCCGAGGCGCGGATCGACGTAGGTGTGCAGACCAACGCGCGTGAACAGTCCGGGGCTGCCGGAAGCGCAGCTGCGGTAGAGTTTCGAGACGACGCCTTGCGGCAGGTTGTAGCCTTGGATCTTGTCGTCTTGGGCAGCCTGCGCAACCTTGGGCATGCGCCCGAAGTTCGCGGCGATGACGCGCTTCAAGAGGCCATCGTGATGGAGGCGGCCGGTGCCCAGCCCTTTGCTGTCGCCCGCGCCCGCGCACATGATGAGGGTAAGGTCCCGCGGGGCTTTGGTTTCGACGTAGCGCTTCTCCAAAGCGGCGTGCAGAGCTTCTGGAATGCAGCTTTGAACAAACCCAGTCGTCGTGACGACCGCGCCGTCCTTGATACGGGCGACGGCTTCGTCGGCGGAAATGACTTTGTTGGTAACCATGCTATGCGTTTCCCCAACTCCCAAGCCTCGGATTTTGTGGAGCTTCGTCCGGCCCCTGCAAAGTCCGTGCTGTTGTTTATTATGTGCCGGACACCAGATTATGCGCCTGGCCGATAAACGCGCATAGCTCAGGTCGGCTGGTCCCGCACCACTCAAGCGGGTAATCGGCGCCTATCCGCGGTTCGGCGGGTGGCATATGCCGCACCTGTTTTGCAACCGAGACCTGCACAAGGCGCGCGCCGGAAAGCGTGACCGAGGACCGTTTCACGCGTGCTAGACAAGGCGCCATGACTGAGAATTTCCGCCGCAATTTCATACCCCTGATCGTCGCCACGGCTCTCTTTATGGAGAACCTGGACGCGACGGTTCTGGCTACGTCTTTGCCGGCGATGGCCAAGGACCTCGGTTCCAACCCTATTCACCTTAAGCTCGCTTTGACGACCTACCTGCTGGCGCTCGCCGTCTTCATTCCCGCGTCGGGATGGATGGCGGATCGTTTTGGGGCAAAGAACGTCTTCCGGGCGGCCATGGTGGTGTTCGCCGCCGGCTCCATTGCTTGCGGTGTATCCTCGGACCTGGGGTCGCTCGTCGCGTCCCGAATCCTCCAGGGCATCGGCGGAGCGATGATGACGCCGGTCGGTCGCCTGATCGTGCTTCGCACTGTGCCTCGGACGGACATCATCAACGCCATCGCCTGGTTGACCGTGCCCGCGCTCGTTGGCCCCGTGCTCGGTCCGCCGCTCGGCGGCTTCCTGACGACCTATTTCCACTGGCGCTGGATTTTCTGGATCAACATTCCGGTGGCGGTCGTTGGCCTGTTTCTCATAACGCGCTTCATTCCCGACACTCGCGAGGAAAGTTCGAGCACGTTCGATCTGCGCGGTTTCTTGCTGATCGGTCCCGGCCTGTCGCTCTTCCTTACTGGCGTGACCCTGATAGGGCTCGGGCTGCTCGAGCGGGATATGATCATCCTGATCACGCTCTCCGGCGCGGTGCTCCTCGCCGTCTACACTTGGCACGCGCTGCGCACGCCCGCGCCGATCATCGATCTGCGCCTGCTCGCGATTCCAACCTATCGCGCCGGTGTTGTCGGAGGCTTTCTTTTCCGAACGGGCCTTGGCGCCGGACCGTTTCTCCTGCCGCTGCTGTTTCAGACCGGCTTTGGCATGACCGCCTTCCAGTCAGGACTGATGACGTTCGCCACCGGCATCGGCGCCATGTTCATGAAGACTCAGGCCGCCGCTATCCTCCGGCGCTATGGCTTCCGTCGCGTGCTCATCATCAACGCCGTGATAGCCAGCCTGTTTGCGGCTCTGCCTTCGCTCTTTGCATCGAGCACGCCGCCGCTCTTGATCGTCGCCCTGTTTCTCGCCGGCGGACTGTCCCGCTCGTTGCAATTCACCAGCATCAACACGCTCGCCTACGCCGACGTGCCCCCGGAAAAATTGAGTCGCGCGACAAGTTTCGCCGCCGCCTGTCAGGAGCTTTCGGGCTCTGTCGGCGTCACCATCGCCGCAATGGGGCTGCAGTTCATGCAGTTCGCGGAAGGCGGCAACGCCGTAGACGCCGCGCATTTCCCGCCAGTTTTCCTTCTGGTCGGATTCGTGTCTGCGGCGTCGATTTTCTTCTTCTCGCGTCTCGCGCCGAACGCTGGCGCATCTCTGCTGCCGACGGACGCGCTCAAGGCTGCGGAGCCCGCGAAGGAATCCGCCCGGCTGCGCGAAGGCCACGTGAGCTAAGCGCCGCGCTCTCGGAAAATCACAAACACTAAAAGCCGCGATCGGAGCATGTCCGATCGCGGCAACCTATTGCTGGAAGTGGGTCAGTTCGGCAAGGGCAGCACGCATCGGACAGCCGGCTCCCCGAAAGGGAAGTCGCCCGATGCAAAAGAGAGAAACTCTCTTTTAAGCCGCCTTCGCTTGGGCCTTCTGGCGCTGGGCCTTGCGCGGGCTGGGAAGCACGACGCGCAGGGCAGGCACGGCAAGGTCGGAAGCCGTCCGCTTACGCTGGATGACTCCCTCGCGCGCCTCGAAGGCGTTGGCGAGGGCGAGCAGCGCCTTTGACGGCGTCAGCCCGGCGCATCCGCGCGCGTCGACCGCGGCGAATCCGGTCCGCGAGCAAGCCTGCAAGGACAGGTGCCCGGAGCTCAAGACCGCGACACCCGACACGCCGCCGCCGGCGACGCGATCGAGGTGGAGGCTCTTGAGCTTGAGGCCCAAGCTC
>NZ_RXIZ01000002.1:55863-77118 GCF_003987855.1 Hyphomicrobium sp. | reverse complement strand
ATCCCCAATTGGAAGAGGGTGTCATTAAAGGCCATGTGACCCTCCCCAACCAGCAGATAGGTTTGACTCGCCCGCTCCTTACCTCATTGGTTCTGGGAAACCTCGACCATGTTGGCAGGTGGACAGACGAGAGAGGGTGCATATGAGGCCGATGCCCCCCCCTACGCAAGATCTTTTTTCGCCCTGCGCCAATTTTTTTTCAGCATGACGCACCAGCGACTTAACGGAAGCTTTCGCACCGCTTCGCTGTCGGGGTTTTCGCGTCATTGAAGCGCAACGCAGCTGTAAAAAATCCGCTAATTTTGATCGTCCTGCTTGCCGAAAAATTTGTTGAGCAGCTTCTTCGCGCTCTTCTTCGTCTTCTCGGTCGAGGGATCGTCGTCGCCATTGTTGCCGAACAGACTGTCGACGATTTCGTCGGCATTCTTGCCCTTGAGCTTCTTGCCGATCTGCTTGACGGCATCCATCGTCTTGTTGGGATCTGCGAGAACGCCGCTGAGATCGGGATGATAGCTTGGCTTGTCCCAGGATCCTGTGATCCGCACAGGCACCTCGATACCGGAGGCCTGCGCATCGCCGCCTTGCCCCTCCAGCGACGCGATGAGCTTCGGCTTGACGGTATAGTCAACCGTCCGCTCCGGCATGTGGATGACACCGCTCCCCGTCACGCGCAGCAGCGGGCTGACGAGCTGCAGATCCTGGTTCTGGGCGACGCCGTTCGTAACGGTGAAATTGGCCGCTAGCGCGCTGAAGTCGGTTTTCTCGCTTGGCGAAGTGCGAAGCGCACCAAAGTTCCCCTGCGAAAGCCCGCGCAGTGCGCCGGGGAGGTTGAAGCCGACGATCGAGCCGTCGGAAAACTGGAAGCCCGCCGTGCCATTCAGGCTCTCGATCAACTGCAGCTGGCTCGCCCCGTTGGCTGCGAGCTGTAGCTTGACGTTGGCTTTGCCTGCCACCCAGCCGAAGTTGGCCGCATCCTTCAGGAACGGCAGCGCCGAGACACTTTGAAGATCGAAATTGGCGCCGACGTTTGCCGTGCCGGCCGAGCCATCGACCGTCAGTAAGCCGCGGCCACGACCCTGATAAAGTGCGACATCGGTAAACTTGGCCTGCATTGTCCGGTTCTTGACCGCGAGATCGACGGAAGATTGCCCGATGGCGACGTTCTTGAAACGGAGCTTGCCGACCGCCACCCGTGCATTGCCGTCCGCAATCCCAAGAAGCGTCAAATTCAATCGCTCGCTGGACCATCCAGCGCGTTGCTCGAATGCGTAAACCTTCGTCCCTTGCTTCTGCAGCAGGTTCTGGATTTCGTCCGGCTGGGCAGGCGCCGCAGGGGCGGCTTGCGCCGGCGCGGACGGCGCATCCTCTTTCGCCAGCTCTCCGACGACGGCACTCGTGAGATACTTGTTTAGATCGAGCTCCGAGATCGCCAGATTGGCTTCTACGAACGGTCTCTCGCCGCCGGTCGTGACCTTGATCGTTCCCTTAGCCGTCTCGCCATCGAGCGCGAACGTGGCGTCCGAGAACACGGTGACATTGTCTGCCGTTTGCAGCTTTCCGCGAATGGATAAAGGACCAAACCCGCTGACGGGGGGAAGCCGCGTTCCGAACCACTCGGCCAGATTGCGCGTCGATTGGGCATCGGCCGAAACGCGTCCTTCAAGCGATGCGCCATCATTTATTGTGACGTCGCCGTCGTAGGATGCGGAGATCAACGCGTTCTTGGCGGTAAACGCCAAGCGGGCCGGCGCATTCATCAGCAGGCCGCGAACGTTCTCGACCTTGCCGCCGAATTGCAGCCGCTGCTCACGCCACACGAAGTCGCCGTTGGCCACAAGCGGACTTTCCAGCGAGGGGAGTCCGAACTTCACGTTGACGCCGGAAACCTCCGATACGCGACCCCTGCGCTCGTCGGTAAAGCGGAACGTGCCGTCCTCCAGGCTGACCTCGTCCAGTTGGACATTTGTGATGAGCCCCCCGGGGATCGAACCGCCGCCGCCATCTGCCGCAGCCACATCGAACGCGCCAACATCGCTTCGTGACCCGGACGTCTGCAACTCGGCAACGCGTGTTGGAGCAGAGAGAGCCGCGAACTTCCAGTTTTTGCGGCCGTCTTTATCGACGCGGAGATCGAAGACGGGTTTCTTCAGGGTAACCGAGTTGATCTTCGGCTGACGGTCGAGCAGCGACATCGGATCGACGCTCGCCTGCAGCGCATCTGCATGCAGCAGTGCGCCCTGCATGTCCGGGGGACCCGAAAGCGATACGTCGTGCAGCGAAATTCCCATCACTGGGAAGAAGTCGAACGAAGCTCGCCCGGCGATAACGAGATCGCGCCCCGTCCGCGCTTTGACCTGTTCCGTGATCTTATCGCGGATGAAATCGCTTGGCGGATTGAGCACCAGATAGCCGATGCCTGCCCCCGCAACGATGACCACGAACCCAATGAGATAAAGAAACGCTGACAGGATCCCGCCGCGCCTGCGAACCGGTGGACGGCGAGGGCCGCCTGGAGGCGGTGGACCACGGCGAGGTCCGGATCCGAGGGGTGCGCGCTCGAAGCTCGGCCGTTGCGATTGCAACGACGGCAGCGGCGGCGGCGCAGGGTATTGAGACGACATCAGGATCCCCGAGTTTCGGCGCTGACCGCCGACGTGTGCAAATCACATCGAACTATCGAGTTCAATTATGTCACTTGCGGGCCGAGGCTTATGCAAGGCGTGCGCAATCCTTGTACGCTGACGCATGTCTGGTGTCACCGCCGGCCGTGCGGCGGCGGGGGGCTGAGCCCGCAATCACGAATTCGACGAGGTTACGACACGCCAAGGCTCGAATCGATGTCGAGCCTCTATCCGTCCTTCCAATCTTGCGCATCGGCCTCGGCCGGTGCGTTTTTTTGTTCAAAAAGGAAATGCCGCCCCGGTCAGACCCGAGGCGGCACGATCAATTGAGTACGTCTTCACTTAGCGCGGGGGCGGCGGGCCGTCATCGCCTCCCGGGCCCTCGTCATAGCCGCCACCGTCATCGGGACCGCCTTGACGGTCATCGTAAGCCGGTTGCCGGTCGTCCGGTCGCGGCGGCGGAGGGCCGCCATTGCCGCGTGCCAGCAGCGGCGTGATCCGCCGGACGGCGACGCGCCGGTTGAGACGCTCAGGCGCCTGCGTCGGAACCTTCAAGTACTCTTCGCCATAGCCCTGAGTTGTCAGGTTTTCGAACGGAACCTGGAACTGTTGGGTGAGGACTTCCGCAACGGATTCGGCACGGCGGTCGGATAGCGAGAGATTGTCCTCCTGCGAGCCGACGGCATCCGTATAACCCTCGATCATGAAAACCTCGTTGGGGTTTCTGTCGATGATCCGGCGCATCGCGCGCGCGATGCGGTCCAGCTTGCCGTATTGGCTGGGGTTCACCTCCCATGAGCCGAAATCGAAGGTGATGTCGTCGAGATCGATGCGCCGCATGCGATCGCGGAGCGCAACCGTCGCCCGGATTTCATCGAGCGTATAACGGTCGCGGAAATCTTCGACCGGCGGCGCGCTCAACGCATCGTAGACGTCTTCATCGCTCGCGCGCTCGTAGTCGACGATGTATTCGTCGCGCGGGATCGTGACGCGCGGCGGCGGCACGTCGAGCACCGAATTCAAGATCGCTGCTCCAGCAACAATTCCAACGCCGATGCCGACGCCTGCCGCGAGGTCGCGACCGAAATTGTCGCGATGGCGACGCCGGTTGTCGATGATGATGAAATCGCGGCCATCGGGCCCGCGTCGATAGCGGCGCAGCAACTGGCCGTTCGCATCGGTCTCCGAATAGATCTTGTAGCCGCCGGGACGGTCGATGACGGCGATGTTGGTGCCGCCCTTGCCCTTCTCGAAGCGAGCGTTTGGTGCAACTCGCCTCAGCCGCTCGGTATCGTCGTGCTGGATGAACACGCGATTGTTCTCGCGGAAGATCCGGCGCTTGCCGGGTTCCTCGATGACGACACCCTTGCCGTTGTCAAACTTCACTTCCTTGCGCTGACCGCGAAGAGCTTCGAACCGCTTCTTGGATTCTTCCGCCGAGAGCGGTTGCCGCGGAGGCTGCTGCACGAAATTGGGCTTTTGCGAATTGAACTGCCCCGGATTTGGTCCAGGGTTCGGACCCGGATTGGGAGCCGGATTGGGACCGGGGTTGCCGACTGGTGCCGGCGGAGGTTGCGGCTGTGGCTGCACGCCGGGCGTGGCGCGCTTCCAAACTTTGTCTTGTTGTTGCTGTTGGTCCGCCTGTCCCTTGTGACGATCCCGCTCGTTCTTCTTATGCCCGAACTCATTATTGAATTGCGGCTGGCCCTGGTTGGGCGGCTGCTGAGGCTTCTGGGGCGGCGGCACGACGGCGTTGTCGAACGCCGGAGGTTTGGGCTTCGGCTGGAAATTTGGCTGCGGCTTCACAAAGGCGTTCGGATTGGGATTGGGGTTTCCGCCTTCGCCCCCGTTAAACTGCTTTCGTTGTGGCGGCGCCTGCTGGCCGAACTCAGGCTTGCCCGGTCTTTCCCGATTCTTGCCCTGACGTCCCTCACGGTCGCCGCCCTGCTGGTCCGGCGGCCCGCCTTTCCACTGCCGCTGTTCGCCACCACCGCCGCGATCCTCTTTGTTCCGATGCTTGTTTTCCTTTTCCCCTTTGTCCTTGCCCGGAGGCGGCGGTTGATCATCGGCTTTGACGATCGAAGGCGACACCGCAATGGCTGCCAGAAGTGAGGCCGCAACTAGAACGGCGTGTCGGTTGGCTTTCATGGCATTTCCTCAATTTCTATCGCGTCCGGGGGAGGGATGTGTCCCATATTCGATAACTTGGCGAACGCGCCGACGGCAGTCGCGCGGCACGCGATGCATGCAGACTATTGCGCTAGAGCAGGGGGATAAGGGCGATGGTATGAAGCTGGCGTGAATAGCTTGCGGCCAAATCATGGCGCAAATGTTCGGTGGCGGACGAAGATCGCTCCGAAGATCTCAGTCTGCAGCCTTCATCATAGAAGATCAATCGGCGAGAAAATCGCTTCGCTTGGCCCGCATCAGCGACGTCTTGAGCCGCGTATTGGCCCGCTGGATTTCTGAGACCGTGTCGAAAACAAAGCGAATATGATCGCCAGCCGCTCTCTCGGCCCTTTCGGGCTCGCCGGCGAGGACCGCCTCCCCAATCTCGATATGCTGGCCCAGGAGTTTCTCCCGGACGCCGTCCTTCAGATAGAGATTGCGCCGGTTGAAGAAGATGTTGTTGCGAAGAAGCTCGCTCATGGCTCGCATCACATGTAGAACCACGAAGTTGTGTCCCGCCTCGTACACGAGCATGTGCAGATTGACGTCGGCTTCAGCTTCCTGATCGCAATCTTCAAGTTTATGGGCCTTGCGCATGTCTTTAAGGCAGGTGCGGATGGCATCGCGTTCGACGTCGGTAGCGCGCAGCGCAGCATCGCGGGCGGCGCGGGCCTCGACACACAGACGGAACTCGAAATAGTCGGCTGAAGCTTGCGGATTGTCGCGATAGAGGTTGGCGAGGGGCGCCATGATCGGCGACAAGAATTGCGCCACGAACGTTCCGCCTTTCGATGACGTGAGAAGACCGCGGGCAACGAGCTTGTCGATGCCTTCGCGCAGCGACGGCCGCGAGACCGAGAGCGTGAGAGCAAGCTCGCGCTCGGGCGCGAGCTTTTCGCCGGGCCGCAACGTTCCCTCAAGGATGAGCTTCTCGATATGAGCCGCGATGGCGTCAGCTATTTTTGGTGTTCGCACGGCAAGCATTTGCCTGAACCTCGGTTGGGCGTGCCGGTCCTCGATATCGAATCTCGTCGGCGCGCGGTATTGCCTATTGGCTATAGCAGGTCACCCGATTTGACCATCCGGAAGTACTGGTATAAAAAATTGACCAAAAAGAACGCCGAAGTCTAGCAGCGGTGATGACTGGGGGAAACGGGTCGCATGTGGTCACAAGTCTACGACCCCTTCGGAAACATGCTGCTCTCAGCGGCGATTGCTCTGCTCCCCGTCGTGGTTCTGTTGGCGAGCATCGGGATTTTCGAAGTCCGTGCGCACCTCGCGGCACTGCTCGGCCTTGCGACAGCATTGCTGGTTTCCATTCTGGCCTATGGCATGCCCGTGCCAATGGCGGGAATGGCAGCCGTTTATGGCGCCGCCTTCGGTTTTCTTCCGATCGGGTGGATCATCCTCAACGTCATTTTTCTTTATCGGCTTGCGAGCGAAAAGGGCGAGTTCGAAGTCCTGCAGCGCTCGATAGGCAGCATCAGCAATGATCGTCGTCTGCAACTGCTCTTCGTTGCCTTCTCTTTTGGAGCCTTCTTCGAGGGCGCCGCTGGATTTGGAACCCCTGTCGCCGTCACATCGGCCCTGCTGATCGGCTTGGGCTTTCCGCCGCTTGCTGCGTCCGGGCTCTCACTGATCGCCAACACGGCGCCGGTTGCATTCGGTGCTCTGGGAACGCCTCTTGTGGCGCTTTCTGCCGTAACAGGACTTGATCTGCACGAATTGAGCGCGATGGTCGGCCGCCAACTCGTCCCATTCGCAATCATCGTTCCGTTCTGGCTGATCTGGGCGTTCGTCGGGTTTCGGAAAATGCTTGAGGTTTGGCCGCCGATCCTTGTTGCGGCGGTGAGCTTCGCAGTTCCGCAGTATCTGGTGTCGAACTTTCACGGACCGTGGCTCGTCAACGTTGTGTCCGCGCTTATCTCGATGGCGTCCCTCGCGCTCTTTTTGAAGGTTTGGCAGCCGGCCACGCCGATGACCGAGTTGCCCGGCGCGCCAGAAATGGTCACGCCCCTGAACGATCTGGTACCCGCTCATTCGTTCGCCGATTTACGTCGCGCGTGGACGCCTTGGCTCATCCTCGCGGTCTGCGTCTTCTTCTGGGGAACGCCTCAGGTCCGCGCCGGCCTTGATGGTTTGTGGATCCAGAAAATTCCCGTTTCTGGATTGCACGAGATGGTGCAGAAGGTTCCACCCGTCGTGCCATCGCCCCACGTCGAAGCGGCGATCTTCAACGTCAATATCTTGTCCGCGACCGGCACCGGCATCCTGATCGCTGCAATTATTTCCGGGCTGTTCCTGGGCTTTAGTGTGCGTGATCTTGTTCGCAACTACGCCAAGACGATCTACGTGGTTCGTTACTCGCTGCTGACGATTTCGTGCATGATGGCGATCGGCTTCGTCACGCGTTATTGCGGCAGCGATGCGACGTTGGGCCTGACGCTCGCTCATACCGGTTGGGCATACCCGTTTTTCGGCACGATGATCGGCTGGTTGGGTGTCGCGCTTACCGGATCGGACACATCCTCGAATGTGCTGTTCGGTGGCCTGCAGAAGATCACGGCAGAGCAACTTGGCATCAGCCCGGTCCTTATGGCGGCAGCTAATAGCGCCGGCGGCGTCATGGGCAAAATGATCGACGCGCAGTCTATCGTCGTCGCTTCCACAGCAACAAAATGGTACGGCCACGAAGGTTCAATCCTCCGCTTTGTTTTCTTCCATTCCCTCGCGCTGGCAGCGCTCGTGGGATTGCTCGTCATGGGCCAAGTCTATGTCTGGCCGCTGACCTTAATGGCGCCGTGAGAATCGCCGCGCGCAAACGGAAGCTGCGCCAAAACATGCTGGTCAAGGCCGGCACACGATCTGAGAAGGAGTGCGTCAAATGCCATCACTGACGATCAATGGGGAAGCTCACGAGTTCAACGGCGATCCCAATATGCCGTTGCTCTGGTACGTGCGCGACATGCTCAATCTGACTGGCACAAAATTCGGCTGCGGCGCGGGCGTTTGCGGCGCATGCACGGTGCATGTCGATGGCGTCGCCGTTCGGTCCTGCCAGGTACCGCTCACCGAAGTCGCCGGCAAATCCGTGACGACCATCGAGGGTTTGAGCCCGGAAGGTGACCACGAGGTGCAGAAGGCGTGGCGCAAGGTCAACGTTCCGCAATGCGGTTTCTGTCAGGCCGGGCAGATCATGCAGGCCGCAAGTCTGCTCGCGAAAAACCGCGCACCATCCGACGCTGAAATAGTCGAAGCCATGTCCGGCAATATCTGCCGGTGCGGATGCTACCAGCGCATCCACGAAGCCGTCCGTCTTGCTGCAGGAGGCGTCTGATCATGCTGCAATATCTCAAAGCTGAAGCTGATCGCGGCAGAACGCCAGTGATCGACGCAGAAATTTCGAATGTCAGCCGCCGCGGCCTGCTGACCGGAATTCTTGGCGTAGGCGCGTTCGTGCTTTCCGTGCGTTTATCGCTGGTGGACGCGAAGGAAGCGCATAAGCCCTATCCGACCGGCGGCCTTAAGATGCCGGACGGTGTCGTCGCCGACCCGCACGTCTTCATCGCCATCGCGCCGAACGGCGATGTGTCGATCGTCACGCATCGAAGCGAAATGGGAACCGGCATTCGCACGAGCCTGCCGATGGTCGTTGCTGACGAAATGTGTGCCGACTGGTCGCGCGTGCATCTCGTGCAGGCGCCCGGAGACGAGCCTCGGTACGGCAACCAGGATACCGACGGTTCGCGCAGCATGCGCCACTTCATCCAACCGATGCGCCAATGCGGAGCGGCGATGCGCCAGATGCTGGAGACCGCGGCTGCCGCAAAGTGGAACGTCGATCCCGCTATGTGCCAGGCCCGCAACCACGAAGTCGTACTGCTCGACAACGAGAAGAAGGAGACGGGCAAGGTCTTGCCGTTTGGCGAGCTTGCCCAAGCGGCGATGGCGCTACCTGTGCCCGCGGTCGAAACCATCCTCTACAAGTCGCCGGACGAATTCACGCTGATGGGCAAAGGCGAAGTCCAGATCGCCGACCTCCATAACATCACGGTCGGCAAAGCCGGCTACGGCGCCGATGTGCGTCTGCCGGGAATGAAGTTCGCCGTGATGGCCCGCCCCGCGGTTCTCGGCGGCAGGATCAAATCGTACGATGCTTCAGCGGCTCTGAAGGTGCCGGGGGTGCATTCGGTGCAGGAAATCGCCGGCGTCTTCGCGGTGCCGCGCAAGTTCGCTCAGCTCGGCGGCATCGCCGTTGTCGCCGATTCGACCTACGCCGCGATGCAGGGCCGCGACGCGTTGACCATCGAGTGGGAAGACGGTCCAAACGTCAGCTACAATTCGGATTCCTTCACGAAGGAAATGTCCGAAACGGCAGCAAAGCCAGGCAAGGTCCTGCGCAACCAGGGCGACCCTGATGCGGCCTTCGCTGCCTCCAAGGATATCGTCACGGCCGAGTACCACAGCCAGCATCTGGTGCAGGCGCCGATGGAACCGCTCGTCGCCATTGCCCGCATTGCTGACGGCAAGGCTGAGATCTGGTCCTGCGTTCAGAGCCCCTACGGTGCCCGCAAGGACATCGCCGAAGCTTTGAAGATGCCGATCGAGAACGTAACGGTTCACGTCTCGTTGCTCGGCGGCGGCTTCGGTCGCAAGTCGAAGTGGGACTTCATGCTCGAAGCAGCGCTGTTGTCTCAGAAGCTCGACGGCGCACCCGTGCTTTTGCAATGGACGCGCGAGGATGACATCCAGCATTCGTTCTATCACACGACTTCGGTCGAACGGATCGACGTAGCGCTTGATGACAAGGGCAAAGTTACAGGATGGCGTCACCGCACCGTTGCGCCGTCCATCGTCTCGACATTCAAGCAAGACGACGGCTATCAGTTCCCGATCGAGTACGGGATGGGATTCGTCGACGTGCCCTTCGATGTGCCTAACGTTCGCTGCGAGAACGGACAGGCGATGGCGCACACGCGTATCGGCTGGTTCAGATCCGTCTCGAATGTCCAGCGGGCGTTCGCCGTGCAGTCCGCAGTCGCCGAAGTCGCGCATAAGATCGGTCGCGATCCCAAGGATTTCCTTCTTGAGCTGATTGGTCCTGACCGCCACATCGATCCGAAAGCGTCGGGCTTCCCCGACGACTTCTGGAATTACGGCGAACCCTACGAGGAATTTCCCATCAATACCGCGCGACTGAAGAACGTCGTTCGCGTCGCCGCCGAAAAGGCCGGTTGGGGGAAAACCTTGCCCGCGCGCGAAGGCATGGGCATCGCCGCGCATCGCTCCTTTGCGAGCTATGTTGCGAGCGTCGTCCACGTGAAGATCGATGACGACGGCACCATTCGCGTTCCGCACGTGACGTCGGCCATCGACTGCGGCTTCCACGTCAATCCGGAACGGATCCGGTCGCAGATGGAAGGCGCCGCCGTGATGGGCATGTCGAACGCGCTATATAGCGGTATCACGTTCAAGAACGGTGCCGTCCAGCAATCCAATTACTTCGACTACAACGTGACGCGCATGAGCAATTACCCGCAGAAGGTTGACGTGCACATCATCGAAGCACCTTGGGGGGTGCACGCGGGGGGCGTCGGCGAACCGGGCGTCCCGCCGTTCGCGCCGGCTCTTGCCAACGCGATTTTCGCGGCATCGGGCAAGCGGCTGCGGAACCTGCCGATGGGCGAGAAGCTCGCCTGAGCGACGCTTCGACACGAATGACGAAGCCCGGCGTTCAACGCCGGGCTTTTTTGTTCTCGGACGCTATTACAACTCAGCGGAACTCTTGATTTACTGGCGCTAAACAAACTGCGCTCAACGTCGCGGCCGAACGTGACGAAGTATCAACGACATGAAAGCATTTTAAGCTCATCCTTCGCCGGTCATTCACGACCTTGCGGACCAGTCAGGCACACCGCTGCGAATTGTCGTAAGATTCGGCTCGCTCAACGTGCTCGCTGCGTTTCGCGCCAACTCGGGAGTTTTTGAAAATGTCACTCGACCCCACGGACGCTCGCGGTCTCAGGGTAGCCCTGATGACGTCGCTCCGTACCAACTGGAAGCTCTTTCTCATCGAGGGCATCGTTCTCGTCGTCCTCGGTGCGGCCGCGATCATCGTCCCACCCATCGCAACATTGACGGTGACGTTCTTCATCGGCTGGCTCTTGCTCTTCAGCGGGATCGCCGGCCTCTATACGACTTTTTCGATGCGGCCCATGCCGGGCTTCTGGTGGTCTCTACTGTCGGCCATCATCGGTATCGCAGCGGGCCTCGTTCTCCTCTTCTCACCGGGAACCGGCGCGGTCTCCCTGACGATCGTGCTCGTTGCCTTCTTCATCATCGAGGGCATCGCTTCGATCATGTTCGCTCTCGAGCATCGCCGCGAGTTGCCGGGATCATGGGTCATGATGCTCCTTAGCGGCATCGTCGATCTCGTGCTCGGCGGTATGATCTTTCTCGGCCTGCCATCTTCGGCGGCGTGGGCCATCGGCCTACTCGTCGGCATAAACATGATCTTCGGGGGTGTCGCGCTGATCGCGATGGCGCTTCAGGCGCGCAACATTAACGCATAGTTCCGCGCGTACCAAAATATGTCGGATCGTTTTCACCGCGCTGCTATGCAGTGCGGTGAAAGTTTGATCGAGATCATTCCGCAAGCGAGCTGACGCAGCAAAAGATCTTCACACGAGGGTGCGACATTTGCCTTCGCGTGATAGATCTGGAGCTAGCGATGTCGGAAATCAAAGTCGACGAAGCCCTTTGGGCATCAAGCATCTTTCCCGAAGGCATGGTCGTACGCTGGCTGATCCCAGATGGCTCGATGGTATCTGCCGGTCGCGCCGTCGCCGAAGTGCGCATCGAAGATGCACTGCACGAAATCACAGCGCCTCGCGACGGCCGCATCACCATCGTCCGCGGCGAGCACAGTGTCATCGACCCGGGTTCTCTTCTGGCGACAGTCGGCGATTGACGCGGGGCTGACATGTCGCTTGCCGGTAAGAGGGGGCTCGTTGTCGGCATCGCCAACGAGCATAGCATCGCGTTTGGCTGTGCCCGCGCCATGCGCAAAGACGGTGCCGAGATTGCAGTCACCTATTTGAACGCGAAGGCCGAGCCGTTCGTCCGGCCGCTGGCTGAAGCGCTTGGCAGCCCCATTATCGTGCCGTGCGACGTTCGCGAGCCAGGCCAACTGGAAGCAGTCTTCGCGCGCATCGAGAAGGATTGGGGCAAGCTGGATTTCCTTCTCCATTCGATCGCCTTTGCGCCGAGAGACGATCTTCACGCCCGTGTCGTCGACTGCACGCAAGCAGGCTTCGCATTGGCGATGGACGTGTCGTGCCACTCCTTCATTCGCATGGCGCGCCTCGCAGAGCCGCTCATGTCAGGCGGAGGGTGCCTGCTGACCGTGACGTTCTACGGTGCCGAGAAGGTCGTCGAAGATTACAATCTGATGGGGCCGGTCAAGGCAGCGCTTGAATCCTCGGTTCGTTACATGGCCGCCGAACTTGGAAAGAAAAACATCCGCGTTCACGCCCTCTCGCCGGGGCCTCTGATGACGCGGGCGGCGTCCGGCATCGACCGCTTTGACGAACTGCTCGAACATACGCGCGAACGGCTTCCGGAACATCAGCTGGTCTCGATCGAGGACATCGGCAATGTCGCGACGTTCCTTGTTAGTGACGGTGCCCAGGGGATGACCGGAAATATAGCCTACGTCGATCGCGGTTATCACATCCTCGGATAAGCCGGAGAATTGCTCGTGGAAATGCTGACCAACCGCACGTTCGATGAACTCCAGATCGGCGAGAGCGCAACGCTTTTAAGAACGTTCGCGCAGCGCGACATCGAGTTATTCGCTGCAGTCTCCGGTGACGTCAATCCGGCGCACGTCGATCCGGAGTATGCCAAGACCGACATCTTTCACGGCGTCGTTGTGCACGGCATGCTTGGTGCCGCGCTGATATCGACAGTGCTCGGCACGAAGCTTCCTGGCCCGGGCACGATCTACCTCGACCAAACACTGCAGTTTCGCCACCCCGTGCGCATCGGCGACGATCTGACAGTCACGCTCACGGTTTCAGAAAAGATTCCGTCGCACAATCGGGTGAATTTCGCCTGCAGGGTCGTCAATCAGGACGGCAAGGAAGTCATCACGGGAATGGCAACGGTGCTGGCGCCGGTCGAAAAGCTCTCTTTGCCGCGGCCTGCAATTCCGGAAGTTGAACTCCGCGCCGGCTAAGCGAATTTATGGAACGAGCACGGCGGCGCCGGAGAAGCGCCCTGCCGTGAGATCGGCGAGGGCCTCATTCGCGCGCGCGAGCGGATACACGGTGGTCGCGGTGCGAACGCCGGCCTGCGGCGCAATCGTCAGAAACTCTCTGGCATCTTCCCGCGTGAGATTTGCGACCGACAGAACCTCGCGCTCCTCCCAAAGAAGGTCATAGGGAAACTGCGGGATATCGCTCATGTGGATGCCGCCGCACACCACCCGGCCGCCCTTGCGCACAGCCCGCAAGGCGGCTGGCACGAGAGCCCCGACGGGTGCGAAGATGATCGCGGCGTCCAGCTGTTCGGGTGGCGCTTCATCCGAACCTCCGCACCAACGCGCGCCAAGGGATAGTGCGAAGGCGCGCGCTTCCTCATCCCCGGGACGCGTGAAGGCGTAGACGTCGCGACCTTGCCATACGCAGACTTGCGCGATGATGTGAGCGGCTGCGCCGAAGCCATAGATGCCGATCCGCTTGCCGCTTCCCGCCATTCGCAATGAGCGCCATCCGATAAGCCCGGCGCACATCAGCGGCGCCGCCGCGACGGGATCGGCAAAACCCTCCATCGGAAAAGCGAACTCAGCGTCCGCGATCACGTGCGTCGCAAACCCGCCGTCGCGCGTGTATCCGGTGAAGAGCGGAAAGTCGCACAGGTTTTCACGGTGTGAGAGGCAATAGCTGCAGTGGCCGCACGTGTGGCCGAGCCACGGAACGCCGACGCGCTGTCCAATTCGGTGATCGGTTACGTCCGCTCCGATTGCTTCGACGACGCCGACGATCTCGTGCCCCGGAACGATGGGAAGTTTTGGATTAGGCAGATCGCCATCGATGACGTGAAGATCCGTGCGACAAACGGCGCACGCTTCAACGCGCACGCAAATCTCGCCGCTGCGCGGAATTGGGTTAGGCCGTTCTTCGAGAGTCAAAGGCTGTCCGACGGCGCGGAAGACCATGGCTTTCATCAACGGCGCTTCTCTCGCTGGAATTCGCCGGCGCATGGTTTGTAGCGCGCGCCGCCGGATGTCTCAATCGAGCAAACACTTCATGCGCTGGAACGCACGAGGGGAGCACTCTCGTCGTCGGGCGAATAGACGACCATTCCCGACATCGGATCGACCCAAGACAGATGACTGCGGACCTTCTTGACTCCGGCGACGTTCTCCGCTGCCACGATAGCCGCTTCGTCCTGGCGATAGGCAGTGAAGCATCCCCAAAGATCGACGTTTCCGTCTTTGACAGTCACGTTGAGGAATTCGTTGGCAGCCCAAGGTAGCGTTGCGAGTGCCGCAATGACGCCCTCGCGGATCTTCGCATCGCTTTGCGCCACTTTCGCATCGCCGATCAATCCCGCCAGAGCCTGCAATAAATTTGCACGGCTCACAATTCCGACCACGGTCCCGTTCCTGACAACGGGCACGCGCTTGACCTGATGCTTCTCCATCAGGTGGATGACTTCGTTCAAATCTTCGTCCGGCGCCACGACGACAGGGTCAGGTGTCATCACCTCGGACACTTTGCGTCCATGCGATCGGATGTATTCCGCAGCCAGTGTTTCCGATCCGGTCATGAGATCGCGCCAGAATGAGCGCTTCACCTCAGTTCCCGTTTCCGTCCGCCGCAGGCAATCGCCCTCGGTTACGATGCCGACGAGCTTGCCTTCGGCGTTCACAACCGGCAGGCCGCTGATGCGGTGATCGAGCATCAACTTGATCATGTCGCTGAGCGAGCTGTCCGGGCCGATCGTGACGACCTTGGTCGTCATTACATCGCTGGCTTTCATCACGCTTCTCCTTGCTCGGTTGGATTCGCTACGATGAGCACTTGCCGCAGCATTTCTCGCCATTCCCAGAAGCGCACTCACTCACGCTGTTCAGTGGCGCGCGCACCGCGCTCCAGGTCAGATCGGCGATCTCCTCGAATTCGGAGGAATAATCGCGGTACGCTTGCTGCCAGAACTCGGAAACAGCGACTCCGACGTCGCCGGCGGTTCGGCACTGGGCGATTTGTTGCGGTAGTTTAAGGTCGCGCAGCCAGCGCTCGCCTAGGAAGTGGAACCAACTCTGCGCAACATCGCCGCCGACTTGAAACGCGGAGTTCTTCCAGAATTCCATATATGCGGCCATCGGGTTCAACGCGTGGAACATGGGCGCGATACCCGGTGCCGGCACGGTGAGGCTTATGTTGGTCGCCGTATGCCTTGATGGATGATCAAGCATGTCCGGTACTCCTATGCTTGCACCGTTTCATATGAACTTCATATTCAACTTCGAGACCTTCGCCACCTTGACGGAGGTCAACGCTCATTTTTGCAGAACGTACGTCCCCGGCGCCGCGCACAAAGGCCCAAAGCCGTTTTCGGGCGAACCCATCGACGGGGGATCGACCAATCCAGTCGAGCGTACCTTCAGCCACTGGGACCACGCAGGCCACCACGACCCGTCATGCTTTGGCGTAATGGCCTGCCAACGATCCGCATCGACGAATTTGTCGTTGGGCTGCTTCGTTGAAATCCGATAGGAGCGATGCGGCAGTCCGGGTGGCGAGACGATGCCGGCGTTATGCCCCCCGCTGGTCAGCAGGAACGTGACGCTGGTATCGCTCAAGATGTTGAACTTATAGACGGACCGCCATGGCGCGACGTGATCCGTTTCGGTCCCGACGGCGAAGATCGGCGGGCGCAGATCAGTGAGCGCGATTGCGCTGCCGTCGACCTTCATTCGTCCTTCCGCCAAGTCGTTGTTCAGAAAGAGCGACCGCAGGTAATCCGAATGCATGCGGTAAGGCATTCGCGTCGCATCGGAGTTCCAGGCGAGAAGATCGAAAACGGGTTGGCGCTCACCGAGAAGATAATCGCTGACGACGTGCGACCAGATCAAATCATTGGAGCGCAAAAGCTGGAAGGCGCCGGACATCTGCGCGCTATCAAGAAAGCCCTGTTCGGCCATCATATCTTCGAGGAGCGAGACCTGGCTTTCATCGATGAAAAGGGTGAGTTCGCCTGCTTCGCGGAAATCGGCTTGCGCCGCGATAAACGTCAGCGAGGCAATACGATCATCGTTCGCATTGGCCATGGCGCATGCCGCTACGGCAAGGAGCGTGCCGCCCAGGCAATATCCCGCAGCATGGATCTTAGCGCCGCTGGTAATCTTGCTGATTGCGTCCACGGCCGCCAAAACGCCGAGTCGCCGGTAGTCGTCGAAGCCAATGTCACGATCGGACGCGTCCGGATTGCGCCAGGAGACGATGAAGACCGTGAAGCCCTGGTCGCGCATGAACTTCACGAGCGAGTTCTCTGGCCTGAGATCCAGAATGTAATATTTCATGATCCAGGCGGGGACGATCAGAAGCGGCTCAGCCTGAACCTTCTCAGTCGTCGGCTCATACTGGATGAGTTCGATCAGGTGATTGCGGAAGACGACCTTGCCCGGTGTGATCGCCACTTTTTCACCGACCTTGAAGTCCTCAGCGCTCTCGGGGATCTCGCGGCTACGCAGGCGTTTGAGGTCGTCCAAATAATTGAAGTAACCGCGGACAAGGTTGAGGCCGGCCTCGGATTGCGTTCGTGTCAGGACGTCAGGGTTGGTCGGAACGAAATTAGCTGGCGCGAACACGTCCAGCATCTGCCGGTTGATGAAATCCACGCGATTGAGGTTCTGCTTCTCCGCGCCTCGCACATTTGTTGCAGCCGAATGACACCACTCTTCCGCGAGCAGAAACGCCTCGGCAAAAACATTGAACGGGAATTGCTTCCAGCTTTCGGATGTAAAACGATGATCGTGAGCCTGCGGAACGACGGTCGGTGCCGTCTCGGCGCCGAGCGCTGCACCTTGCGTGAAGGCCATCAGGCGCATCCACTGCCGAAGGCCTTCACCCATGAGCTCGAGCTGAAGACCGGGAGAGGACGCCATGTGCATCGCCCAGTCCGCATAGGCGCTGACGCACGCTGCAGGAGAAAGCCCGGCTGTCATCCGCGCGATGAGATAGCGGATGTAACGGTCGAGATCCGATCCGTCGGCAACAGGCGCTGTTGCAGGGGGCACGGCAACGATCTCGGACTTGCGATCGGATTGATCGGTGAGAAGCGCGACGGTCTCCAGATGCGGCCCGGTTAGCGCCTTCTGCGGGCTGGCTGGCATATGCACGGGAATTCCCCTTACCTCGCTGAGACTACGCTCTTTATAGGCGGTTCGAGGTCGAAAAGTTTGATGCAACGCAATGGAAAAAACGTCAAAAATTGTTGTTTGCAACCCAGTCGAAGTCGGCCGGGGTGAGGAATAGGTTTCATGACCATTCGCAATTTGAATTATCTGTTCGCGCCGCGCTCGGTTGCACTCATCGGTGCGAGCCCCCGCGCCGGGTCGGTCGGCGCCACGGTTATGAAAAATCTAATGGAAGGCGGCTTCAGCGGTCCTATCTTCCTAGTGAATCCGAAGCACGCGCAGATCGATGGCCACCGGTGCTACACGTCCGTTGCCGAATTGCCCGGGGTTCCGGACCTCGCCGTGCTCGCTACGCCATCGGAAACCATCGTTGATATAGTACGTGAACTGGGCGCATTAGGGACGCGAGCTGTCGTTGCGCTCGCCGCTGGCGTTGGCGACAAGAAAAAGGACATGCTGGCCGCCGCCCAGCCGACGTGCCTGCGGATCCTCGGACCAAACTGCATCGGCCTGATGGTGCCAGGAATTGGTCTCAATGCCAGCTTCGCTCACCGTGCACCGCTGGCAGGCGATCTGGCATTCGTCTCGCAATCCGGCGCCTTGGTGACAGCCGTCATCGACTGGGCGGCGGGGCGCGGCATCGGATTTTCGCATGTCGTCTCGCTGGGCGAAATGGCGGACGTCGACCTGGGTGATATGCTCGATTTTCTTGCGACCGACGTTCATACGCGCGCCATTCTTCTCTATGTCGAGGCGGTAACCCACGCGCCGAAATTCATTTCAGCCGCTCGCCGCGCCGCCCGGCTGAAGCCCGTTGTGGTCGTAAAGACGGGTAGGCACGCGGGCGGAGCGCACGCTGCGATGTCCCACACCGGAGCATTGGCCGGATCGGATGCAGCTTATGATGCTGCGTTTCGGCGCTGCGGCGTCCTCCGCGTCAAGACGCTCGATGAACTCTTTGCGGCCGCCGAGACATTGTCGCGCGTGCCGCGTCTGCGAGGCGAACGGCTGGCTATTCTGACGAATGGCGGCGGCGCGGGAGTGCTTGCCACAGACGAGCTTCAGGATTGGCAGGGCACCCTCGCCACATTGAGCCCGGATACGATCACCGCCTTGAACAAGGTGCTGCCCGCAACCTGGTCGCACGGCGATCCGATTGACATCATCGGCGACGCAGGGACGCAGCGATACGCGGATGCCTTGCACACTTTGCTAGAGAGCGACGATGCGGACGCCGTGCTTGTCCTGCATTGTCCGACGGCAACGATATCGGCAACCGATGCCGCCAAAGCTGTCGTCGAGGAGGTCGCCGCAAACCCCGAACGCGTCGTAGCGAAACCCGTCATGACGTGTTGGCTCGGCGACGGCGCCGTCCGTGAAGCCCGCGAACTATTCGAGACCAACAAGGTCCCCACATTCGATTCGACATCGACCGCCGTCACCGGATTCATGCAGCTCGTCAACCACGCGCGAACGCAATCCGAACTGATGAGCACGCCCCAGGCGGCGGCAGCCCGGCGCGAATACGACGTCCCGGCCGCGAAGCGGCAGATTGCAGAAATTCTTCGGAGCGGCCGGTCGGTCGCCTCCGCGATGGAAACCAAATCAGTGTTGGCGGCTTACGGTATCCCGACGGATAAGGCGGTCCTTGCGCTCTCGCCGGCCGAAGTTCGGCTTGCCGCAGCCGCGATCCTGAAAAGCAACGACGCATGCGTCATCAAGATTGCTTCACCCGATATTTCGCACAAGTCGGATGTCGGAGGCGTACATCTTGACTTGGCGTCGGAAACAGCAGCCGAACAAGCCGCCATCGACATGCTGGCCGTCATCAAAGCCAAATTGCCGGCAGCCCGCATTGACGGGTTCACCGTCGAGCCCATGGTCAAGCGGCCGAAGGCGTCCGAAACCATCGTTGGCATGAGCGTTGATGCCACGTTCGGCCCGATGCTGCTGTTCGGCGCCGGCGGCGTCGCGGTTGAGGTTCTCCGCGATAGCACCCTCGCGCTGCCCCCGCTCGATATGGATCTGGCGCGTCGGATGATCGACGGAACGCGTATTTCGAAGCTGCTGCATGGCTATCGCGATCACGCGGCGGCAGACTTGGAGGCTATCGCCGACACGCTCGTGCGCATTAGCGACCTGATCATCGATCATCCTGAGATCCGCGAACTGGATATCAATCCGCTGCTTGTCGACAAGGATGGCGTCATCGCGATCGATGCGCGCATGAAGCTTGCGGACGAACATCTAAGCCCGCGCGCGCCGCTCGCCATCCGGCCATATCCCGCCCAACTGAATCGGCAGATTGAGATAGACGCGGTCGGCAAGGTAGTCGTTCGCCCGGTGCGCCCCGAGGATGAATCTGCCTATGTGAAATTCTTCTCCTTGGTCTCGGAAGACGACGTCCGCCTGCGCTTCTTCACCGGCCGGAAAACGTTCCCGCACGCCTTTCTCGCGGCTCTCACGCAGATCGACTACGCCCGGGAAATGGCATTCGTCGCCATAGCCGAGGCGACGGGCGAGCTTCTCGGCGTGTCCCGTTTGGTTCTCGACCCCGATCTGACAAGCGGCGAATTCGGTATCATTGTGCGCTCCGATCTTCACGGCCACGGACTGGGCTGGCAGCTCATGTCGACGCTGTTGGACTATGCGCAGCATGAAGGCGTCGAGCAGATCAGTGGGCTGGTCCACGCCTCCAATACACACATGCTCGACATGGCGGCCGACCTTGGTTTCGCGAGCCGGCCCGCCCCCGGAGATCCGGCCCTGCGCGAAGTGATCTGGAACCCGTCCGCCTTGAAGGCGCTCGGTGTGGCTGACAAGCCGATCAAGCAGCCGCAAAGGACCACTTCCTAGAGCGGCAACGGCACAACTTCGCGGATCGAACGAACGATCTCGTGCCCGGGAACGTTGGTGAGGTCTTTGTCGCTTTCGAAGATCACCGTCCCCCTCACGTCCGGATGTATCATCTTCGCCAGCTTCTCCAGCATGGTGCAGGGCGCGATAAGAACCAGCCGATCGAACGCACCGTTGCGAAGCTGCGCTGCCAAGATCGCAGCGAGCTGGCTGGCAAACAAATTCTCCAGGACTTTTGCGGCGCCAGGGCGCTCCATCTGCGCCTGCTGCGGCGGGGCCATTTGCGTCAACCCGTCAGTAGACGTCAGGTGTCGGCCATTAATGACGGCCTGCTCCAGATAGATGCGACCATCGCCGTCCACCTGCAGGATGCGGGCACCGCTACCGTCGGCAATCACGATCCATGTGCGCGTGGGTTTCACCAGTACCCCCTCAGAAGGGGCCATGATGGCGTTCCCGCTCGGCGGGGCAAATTGACCTTGATCAATTCAGGTTCGAGATCGATAGCCTCTTGAAATCATCGTACGGCCAGGGATTGGCTGCGGACCATTCCATAAACATGCGCCGCTCCGCGGGAGCGAGCGTTTGCGGCAGTAGCGGACCAAGGAGAACCCGTTCCCATTCGACGTGCTCGCGCCGGCGATCCGCGACGCTGCGGATAAGATAGCCGATCATGTTGTTCTCGACGCGCTCGCCGCCGGATATCGCCCGAAAGAAATCGACCAATTCATCGTTCAGGCTGGAAATCTCGATATGCTGCCTGGCAAACGGATCAAAACGTGCCAGGAAAGCCTCTGGTTGTTCTTGCCGCCGGACGATGAGTGGAATGATCGCTTCGTTCTGCAACGCAAGGTGCGAAGTCCACGTCACGGGGGTGAGCTTGGAAAGCACTTCCAGCGTCTTTACATTGAGCCCCGCCGGCAATGCATCGGCAACTGCGAGCAGGGAATTGCAGACATCAAGCTGAAGCGCGCAGTCGGCAGCAAAGCGGGTCGCTGGATGCTCCGCATCCTCATTCCACCCAGCATTGCCTCCTGTGCTAACCATGAAAACTCCCGTTCGGAAGCATCCATGGTTCGCGCAAGTGTCATCAAATGGCTTTGATCGAAATCAGTTGAGCCGAAGACCCCTCGAAGGATTCTTTGGCGACGATACGGACCTGGATTGCGGGACGCCGAGGCT
>NZ_RXIZ01000002.1:22364-55813 GCF_003987855.1 Hyphomicrobium sp. | reverse complement strand
GGTCAACATCTTGATGCCTGAACCCTACCAGGCGCAGCACGATGCTTATTTGCATCGCCATCTTTCCACAGGAGAGAAGCGAATTATCGGGATAGGCCGCGAAGTCCAGGGTTTAAGAAAGGACGGCACGATCTTCCCGCTTCACCTCTCTGTCGGCGCGTTCGAAGTCGCCGGACAACGCTTTTTCTCCGGCATTCTGAACGACCTCAGCGCCCGTGCGCGCTTGCAGGCAGAGATCGATCGGCAGTCCCTGTTGTTCCAGGCCGTATTCGATCACGTGCCGGAAGCGCTGGTCATTTCCTCGCCGGACGGCGAGGTAATTCTGGTGAATCCAGCCGCCACGCGAATGTTCGGCTATTCCGCCGAGGATGTTGTTGAGCTTTCGGCACTCTTCGCCGATAACAACGATCTCTCACGGCTCATCGCTAGCGACGCTGACACGCCCAACGGCCGCACGATCGCGGTTCCGCTTCAGCGTCGTGACGGCACAAAATTTCCAGGCCAAGGGCATATCGCGGATATCGTCGGCTCCGACGGCTCACGCATTGCTGTGGTGACCCTCTTCCGGGACATGACCGAAGAGCTGAGACAGAAGGAAGCCGCTCTAAAATCCCAGCGGTTGGAAGCCATCGGCCAGCTGAGCGGCGGCATCGCTCACGACTTCAATAACCTTCTGACCATCATTTCCGGCAATCTCGAACTCCTGGAAGAGGCGATCACCAATCCGCAGGACCATGAGCTTCTCTCTCGCGCCGCACGAGCAGCCGACTCCGGCGCTCGCCTGACGAACCGGCTGCTGACATTCGCCCGGCGGCGTCAGCTCGCAGCCGCCGTCATCAATCTGAATGAACAGGTTCGGGGCATGACCGAACTGCTGCGGCGAACGCTCGGCGACATGGTCGAGCTTCGCACGTATCTTGCTCCGGATCTTTGGCTGGCGCGGGTGGATGCCGGCGAGGTCGAGGCTGCGGTCATCAACTTGGCCATCAACGCGCGCGACGCGATGCCTGACGGCGGCAAGCTCACGATACGAACGGAAAATGCCACTCTCGATGAAGGAGAGATCGGCTTCGAGGGTCCGTTGACCGCGGGTGAGTACGTCCGAATCTCGGTCTCGGACAATGGCACGGGCATGACCAAGGAAACCTTGAGCCGGGTTTTCGAGCCGTTCTTCACGACGAAGCCGCCTGGGCGCGGAACGGGCCTTGGGCTCAGCACCATCTATGGCTTCGTCAAGCAGTCGCAGGGTAACATCACGATTTACAGCGAGCCCGGCACAGGCACGACTGTGAACCTCTATCTGCCCCGCAATGTCGATGAGAAGTCTGCCGAAAATGCGCCCGAGAAGCCGCAGACGCGGTTGGCGAAAGGCGAGAATGTCCTCGTCGTCGAAGACAATCGGGACGTACGCGTCCTGACTGTGAAGCGTTTCGAACGCTTAGGATATCATGTCGTCGAATGCGTTACGGGCGCGGAAGCCCGCGATGCTTTGAAAAGCGGCCTGAAGGTGGATCTCGTCTTCACTGACATCATGATGCCCGGAGGTCTGACCGGCCTTGATCTGGGTAAGTGGATTGCCGCCAATCATCCTGAACTGCCTGTCATTTTGACGACCGGCTTTGCCGAGGAGATCGCCGGGACAGTGACGACCGATGAAAATGCCTGGACGATTTTGCGCAAGCCCTACACGCAAAACGACCTGGCGGAAGTCGTTCGAAAAGTCTTGGACAAGCATTCGACTTAGGACCGGATCTCAAACGCGTCGGACGTCGACGCCGAGCATGTAACCGATCCCGCGAACGGATTTTATCTGCGCCGGCTTGGAGCCGTCGTCATCGATCTTCTTGCGCAGCCGGCTGACGAGCGCGTCGATCGAGCGATCGAGCGGCGAATAGTCATGGCCCTTCAGAAGATCCATGATTTCGTCGCGCGAGAGTACGCGATGCGGACGGCGAACAAAGATTTCCAGCAGATTGAATTCCCCGGTCGTGAGATCCCGTGCGACCCCGCCGCCGTCCTTTAAAATTCGGCTGGTAATGTCGAGCGTCCATGACCCGAACTGATAGGCTTCGTGCTTGGCTTGCGTCGTCGGGGCAGCAGTCGGACTCACTTCCCGTCTGCGCAGGACCGCGCGCACGCGCGCAAGCACTTCGCGGAGGTTGAATGGCTTGGAGATATAATCGTCCGCGCCAAGTTCGAGCCCGACGATACGATCGACCGCATCACCCTTGCCCGACACCATCACGATGGGAACGTCCCCCTCGGCTCGAATTTCTCGCGCGAGACTGAGACCGTCATCATGGCCAAGTGTGAGATCGAGTGTGACTAAGCTGATGCCCCCTCTTGCGAGCGCAGTGCGGGCGCTCGCCGCGCTGTCGGCCTCGGCCACCAGATAGCCCTCGCGCTCGAAGCAAGTTTTGAGCAGCTGCCTGATGTCGGCGTCGTCGTCGATGATGAGTATCTCTGTCGGCACTCCCGTATCCTCGGAATATCGTCCCTCGTGGACGCCGATCGAAAACCGGACGGCCCGAAAACCTGAATATGCCACTGGGGTATAACACAATCTTTTGGAGCAGAAGCGAGTCTCATCCGCACAACTGCGATGCGCCGATTATCATGTATTTGAAGTAAAAAATGCTAGGCCGACGATCAGATCGGTCCTGGTTCACTTGAGACCGAGATAGCCCCACAACGCCCCACTATTTCGAAAATGTAGCGGATTGTGCAGGCCCTTGGGGGACCACCGGGTGGCAAATGGCTTAACAGCCTCTGCAACAAGCAGATAGGTGAGAGTGATACCGGCGATTGCAGCAAGGATCGATGCCGGGATTGGCACAAAACCAAGGGGACGTCCGAGCGGCGTGAGCGCCAGAACAACGGCGCCGAAAAGCGCACCCAGCGACGTGGCCGCGAGAATAGGGCTCGGCCGGCTGGTCCAGAATGGCAGCGCTGTCCGTATGACGAAGATTACGAGTATCTGCGTCGCGATCGATTCAACGAACCAAGCCGTGCGGAATACCTCGACATCGGCTTTGAATACGGTCGAAAGCATGACGAATGTGGTGATATCGAAAAGCGAGGATAGCGGCCCCATGATCAGGGTGAAGCCAAGGACGGAGCCGATGTTCCAGGCGTGAGGCTTCGCCAGCGACTTTGCATCGGCGCTGTCGAAAGGAATGCCGATTTCAGACAGATCATAGAGAAGATTGTTGATCAGGATCTGCAAGGGCATGAGCGGCAGAAACGGCAGGATGAGGGACGCAAGTGCCATCGAAAGCATGTTGCCGAAGTTCGAGCTGGTCCCCATGCGCACGTACTTCATGATATTCGCGTAAGTACGTCGCCCCTCCGCGACGCCGTCGGCCAGCACGTTGAGGTCTGACTGCAACAGAATGATGTCGGCTGCATCTCGGGCGACGTCGGTTCCGCCCTCGACCGACAATCCGACGTCGGCTGCGTGGATTGCGGTCGCGTCGTTGATCCCGTCGCCGAGAAATCCAACCGTATAACCGCGTGTCCGCAGCGCCCGGACGATCCGCCCTTTCTGATCCGGCGAAACACGGACGAAGAGATCGACGGACGCAACCTGGTCAGCGAGTGCCGCGTCCGAAAGTCTGTCCACATCGTCGCCGGTGAGCATGCCGGTCGACGGAAGGTGGAGGATCTGCACGAGATTCGATACGACGGCAGCCGCATCGCCCGAAATGATTTTGACGGCGACGCCGGCATCGATGAGCTTTGCGACCGCGGCGGTCGCAGAACTCTTGGGTGGGTCGAGGAACGAGGCGACGCCGACGAACGTCATGTCGCTCTCGTCTCCAATCCCGATTTCGCGGCGGTCGAGCGGCATCGTACGTCGCGCCACACCGAGAAGACGTAAGCCCTCTTTGCCCTTTGATTCGAAGATCGACGTGATGGCCGCCTTGCGTTCGGCATCGAGGTGCGTGACGCCTTTGTCGCCCAAGTCGACATGCGTGCAGCGATCCAAAATAGCTTCTGGCGCACCTTTGCTGACAATCTGTCCCTCGCCGGATCGAGACACCAAGACGGAGGATCGCCGGCGTTCGAAGTCGAACGGCATGTCGGCGACGAGAGACCAATTCGCTTCCGCCGGCGCAGTCGCAGCAATGACGGCATCATCAAGATTGCTGCGCGCGCCGCTCGCGAATTGACTGTTGAGCCGGATCAGCCGAGCTACGTTCTCGCTTGCCTGTCCCTCGCAATCCAGGGTTTCGACCAGCGCGATTTTCGCCTCCGTAAGAGTGCCGGTCTTATCCGTACACAGCACGTCCATCGCGCCAAGGTCGTGGATCGCAGAGAGGCGCTTGACCACGACCTTGCGTTTCGCCATCCGGAGCGCTCCGCGCGCGAGCGTCACCGTCATGATCATCGGCAGCAGCTCCGGCGTCAGCCCGACCGCAAGGGCTACGGCGAACATGAAGCTTTCAAGAGAAAGGCCATGCCGGGCGAGCTGCGTGAGAAGCACGAACAGCACAAGAAAGACAGTGAGCCGGAGGATCAACATCCCAAGGCCATGAACGCCGCTTTCGAACGCCGTCATAGGTTCCTTGGCCTCGACCGAAGCTGCGATTGCCCCGAACGTCGTCGCTGCACCCGTCTCTGCGACAAGCATCGACGCATCGCCCGCAATCAGGCTGGTGCCCGCGAAAAAAGCGTTGCGCGCCTCCGCCAATAGCGAGGACGAACACGGTCCCGTGCTCTTTTCGCTCGGATAGGGTTCGCCCGTAAGGCTCGCTTCGTTCGCCATTGCGCCATGGCTGGCAATCACGAACCCGTCCGCCGGCACCAAGTCTCCCGCGCGCAGGCGAACGACGTCGCCCCGGACCAGATCTTTGACGGGGAGCTCGAGTGGGTGCCCGTCGCGCAGCACGGTTGCAGTCACCGCCACCGACTTCTTCAAGGCGTCGATGGCCGCCTCAGCCTCGTTTTCCTGGTAGATGTCGAGCCCGATCGAAAGGGCGACGATCAACACGATAATGATGAAGCTCTGCCAGTCACCCGCCATGCCCGATATCGCAGCGGACAGAAGAAGGATCGCCGTTAGGGGCTCAAGGACGCGACGTAGCGCTTTGCTCCACAAACTTCGCCGCGCCCTCGCGTTGACGAGGTTGGGCCCCTCTCTCTTGAGTCGCTCCGCTGCTGCAACCGAACTCAGTCCAGACGGCTGACTTCGCAGTTCGCTAAATGCAGCATCAAGCGGAACGGTCCAAAATGCTTTCGGGAAGCAATGGAACGGTGTGTCAGGAGGCGCGGGTTGGGTCATTTTGCTCGCGCACGCCTTTTGTCCTATCGCTTCTCATGGCGATAACTTTCGCGTGTGCCGCCGCCCAGCCTTGCGCAGGATCAAACATCCGATGGCGCGGCGTGCGATCTCGCCTGCGATGCGCGTCATGCGCGAATATGAACAAACCCGCCGTGGGATCAAGGCAACGCTGGCTCCTAGCGACGCCGCCAGCTCCAGGCAACACTCTCGACGCCACCATGCGAATCAAGTTGAGTGTTCAGTAAAGGCTAGACTTTCGTCGAAGCCTGACCGGCGATATTGCGGCTGCGGGGATCGAAGCTCTCATGATGAAGGTGTTGCGAATATTTGCAGGCGTCGTCTTCACGCTGATGAGCGTCTCGGCCGCATTTGCTGGCGGTGACTTGAAGGATCCCTACGCTTATACGCCGCCTCCGCCGCCAGCGGGGCCCTATTGCGGCGGCCCGTTTTCAGGGTTCTACGGCGGCGGAATTCTCGGTTTTGGTGGTCTGACCTCCAAAACGACCATTCCGGCGAACCCACCTTTTGCGAATGCCAATCTCAAAGAGAACGATCGCGGGTTTACCATCGGCGGAGTCGGCGGATACAATTGGCAGTGCAACGGCCGTTTGATCGGCATCGAAAGCGACATCAGCTATTTCAACGCCGATGCAGTCGGCACCCTGAACTGCCCGAGCTGCACCACAGGCAACCCCTATCTTTCATTCGGTTCCGAAATCAATTGGTACGGCACGCTGCGCGGCCGAGTTGGCTTGCTGGGCTATGAGAACTTCCTCGTCTACGCGACAGGCGGTCTGGCTTTTGGCGGCGTCGATCACACCATGAAAGGTGGGGCGTTCAACACTGTGGTATTCAGCAAGACCGATAGCGACACTCAGATCGGTTGGACCGCGGGCGGCGGCGCGGAATACCTGTTGAGCGATCATTGGGCGTTTCGCGCTGAAGCGCTCTATGTGGATCTGGGCTCGCAGGATCAGTCATTCACGACCAACGCGTGTTCAGGCGGGAACTGCACGCTACGCGCCACCTACGATGATAGCTTTTGGGTGGCTCGCGTCGGTCTGACGTATCTCTTCGGCGGCGACCGCGCCGCTCCGGCGCCTGATTACGGCCCGCTGAAATAACTGCGGGCGCATTTTTCAAACGTGCGGGGCCGGGACTCGGAGGACGAGTCTCGGCTTTTTTGTGTGTGGTACTATCCCCGCGATTTCGCAAGTTGCAGCTTAAGCCGCGTTCGCCGGCAGAACCTCTTCCCAGTTGGCGATAGCATCAGCTGCGGCGGCGAGGCTCGAAAGGTACGTCGTGGAAATTCGCCCGGTTTGAAACAGTGAGTCGACGCGTGCGGCCTCTGCCATCATCTCGGCGATGTCATCGCTGGTCAGGTCCGAGTAGATCTCGGCCGGCTTGATTTCTGATACTTCACTCATGACGCACTACTACCCCGCATTGCCAGATGCGCCGGAGGTTGCGTTTCGCATTCTCAGCCGGCGCGTCCCGATCGTTATGCCGTCCATTTCCTAAAATATGCGCAGTTTCAACGAGCCGGCTTCCGTTCTGCTTAACATCGGGTTACGACCTCGCCATTACGAAGCAGTCGAGCTGCCGGCCGCCGCAAATGCGCGTTGAAATCAAGGCTGGCCCACGGCCTCCGCGAGACGGTTAAGAAACTCGGCTTGGCTCTTAAGGATTTTCCCGCGCGCTGTTTCCAGGTTGAACCAAGCTGCACGATCGATTTCTTGAAATTCCCGGGTGTGCCCTGAACGCGGCGGCCATTCGATGCTGAAGGTATTGCTGACGAGTTCGGCGGGGTCCCAATCTGCTTCGATGGCCCAGGCTTGCACCACTTTTCCGCCGGCCTGCGAACGGCGCCGAGCGGCAGCGCGCGGCCTGTTGGCTGAAATCCCATCTCTTCGCCGAATTCACGTAGCGCCGCGGCAAAGGGATCTTCGTCAACTTCAATTTCACCTTTCGGAATGGTCCAGGCACCGGCATCCTTTTTCTGCCAGTACGGCCCGCCGGGATGTGCAAGAAGAACCTGCAGCTCGGCCATGTTCCGGTATAAGAGCAATCCGGCGCTCGTCGCGGTTTTCATGGCGCCGCTTTCGACGTAAATGGAATAGCCATGTCGCCGCCTCGCACTCCGCTCCTCACCGCCGATTGTGTCATCGTCTCGCCAGCGCGTGGGGTGCTCATGGTCCGGCGTAAATTCCCTCCGTTCAAGGGCGCTCTCGCGCTTCCCGGGGGGTTCGTCGAGGTTGGCGAAACCGTCGAGCAGGCGGCGCGGCGGGAACTCGAAGAGGAAACGGGTATAAAAGCGACGGACCTCAAGCTCGTCGGTGTCTATTCCGATCCTAACCGCGATCCGCGCTGGCATACCTGCACGGTCGCATTTCTTGCCAATGTTCCCGATGAAGCCGAAGCCGCCGCCGGAGACGACGCCGAAGCTGTAGCCTGGATTAAGAACTTCGATGGCATCGAACTCGCCTTCGACCACCGGAAAATCCTGACCGATGCGCTGAACCTCATTCGATGACGTGAGACCACATGGAATTCAAGGACTACTACAAAACGCTCGGCGTCGAACGCGATGCGACGCAGGACGACATCAAGAAGGCGTATCGCCAGCTCGCCCGAAAGTTCCACCCGGACATCAACAAGGATGCCGGTGCGGAAGCGAAGTTCAAGGAAATCGGCGAAGCCTACGAAGCGCTCGGAGATCCGGAAAAGCGTGCCGCCTACGATCAGCTCGGCAAAGAGTGGAAAGCAGGGCAGGAGTTCAGGCCGCCGCCGAACTGGGATGCGGGCTTTGAGTATTCCGGCGGCCCGGAAAACGCCGATTACAGCGACTTCTTCGGCAGCATTTTTGGCGCCGCCGCGCGCGGACAACGCGGCGGTCGCTCCGAGCGCGCGCACACTTCGTTCAATATGCGCGGCGAGGACCATCACGCCGCGATCGTCATCGATTTGCAGGATGCCCTCGATGGCGCAACGCGAACGATTACCTTACGCGTGCCGGAAATGGACGATGGCGGACACGTTCTTGTCCGTGACAAGAACCTTACCGTGCAGATTCCCAAGGGCGTCGTCGAAGGCCAGACCATTCGGCTCAAAGGCCAGGGCTCGCCCGGAATAGGCAATGCTCCGCCCGGCGACCTCTATCTTGAGGTGAGATTCAAACCCGATCGGCTTTACCGCGTCGACGGCAAGAATCTTTATCTTGAGCTGCCGCTCGCGCCATGGGAGGCGGCGCTTGGCGCCAGCGTCAAGATGCCGACGCCCTCAGGCGCGATCATGCTGAAGGTGCCGGCCGGCTCCGCCAACGGCCGCGAGCTTCGCGTTCGTGGTCGCGGCATTCCCGCCAAAGAACCAGGCGATCTCTATGCGGTGCTCAAGATCGTTTGGCCTCCAGCCAACGTCGATAAGGCCCGCAAGATTTACGAAGAGATGGCGAAAGAACTCGCGTTTGATCCGCGCGCTGGACTTGGAGTTTGAAGATGACCGACAACACATCTGGCGCCATCCCCGCTGAACCGCTCGGCCCCGAGGCGATTTATTCGCTGGACGAGCTGAGCAACGCCTGCAAGGTCGAGGCGACTTGGGTCGTCGAACTCGTCGAGCAAGGCATCATCGAAGCCCAAGGCGCGACCGTATCGGAATGGCGTTTCTCGCGCGTCAGCGTAGTCCGACTGGCCAAGGCGAAGCGTTTCAATCGTGATCTCGGTTTAAATCCGCCTGGCATCGCCTTGGTGTTTGATCTGTTGGGCGAGATCGACAGATTGAAGGCGAGGTTGAACGTTTTGCAGGGCCCGCGGGATCGGGGCGACGATCACGATGACCCGAGAGGTCACGTTTGAATCCTTGCGTCGGTTCGAACCGATGAGCGACAAGCACATCATTGCGGTTGGCCACGCTTCGCTGGACTACGTCTACCGCATCGACGCGTTTCCCTCATCACCTACAAAGATGCGAGCAAAGTCGCACGTCGCAAGCGGAGGCGGCATGGCGGCAAACGCCTCCGCGGCCCTCGCTCGACTGGGTGGCAATGTCTCTCTTTGGGCGCGGATCGGCGATGACGCCGCCGGCGGACTTATTCGTCACCAGCTACGCGCGGCAGGCGTCGGAACGAGTCACGTCCGCGCTTTCGATGGCGTGTCTTCCGCGACTGCTGCCGTGATCGTCGATATGCGCGGCGAGCGTTTGGTCATCAGTGAGGACGACCACGAATTCCCGCTCATCGCCGATTGGCTGCCGCTCTCCGATGTCGCCGATGCCGCTGTTGTGATGAGCGATCTCACCTGGCTCGAAGGCACGCTCGCGGTTTTCGCCGAGGCGCGTGCCCAGGGCGTGCCGACGGTTTTGGACATCGATCTCGACAGCGGCGCCTTGTTGAAACATGTCATCGGTCTCACGGACTACGCGATCTTTTCCGCGCCGGCCTTCCGGTCTTTCTTGCCCGACGGCAGTGATGAGGAACGCTTGAACCGCCTTGTGCAGTCCGGCATTCGCCATGCGGGCGTAACGCTGGGCAGCAAGGGCTATCTCTGGAGCGCGCACGGCAACCGGACAGGTTTCGAGCCCGCGTTCGAAGTCGACGTTGTGGACACGACCGGTGCTGGCGATGCGTTTCACGGCGCATTCGCGTGGAGCGTTGCGCAAGGTCTCGACGACGCGAACTGCGTTCGCAACGCATCCGCCGTTGCCGCCATGAGCTGCACAGGCCTGGGCGCGCGGGCCGCCCTTCCCGATGCCGAGCAGCTCGCAAGCTTCTTGGCAAAAGCTCGGTGAGCGCCTGCGCGCTTAATAATAGTGTGCAGTGCGAAATTCTTCGCAGCTGATCAGCGCAAATCGAGCCGAAGCGCTTGTCCCAAGCCGTTGGTCCGTCGCCGAAATTTTCAGTTTTATCCGGACACGGAAGGATTCGCGGTTTTTGTGCACTGCGAGGCAGTTGAAATAATAAACGCTTAATCACTGCACTCGTGATTGGATTTCCGAGCGCGATCAGGGTCTCATTGCGACACAACAAAAAGAGGAAGTGCAATGCCCGATTCAGCCTACACGATGATCTTCGCCGTCGAAGGCCTTCTCATCCTGGGAGCTGTGGGAACGGGGTTATTGCTGTTTCTCACGAGCCGCAGTCATCGGTCGGATCGAGACGTCCCGACCCGCAGCGAATAAGCTTCGCACGACAATCCCGCTTCTGAGCGCCGCGTGCGGATCACTCCCGCAGAGGGCGTCTGCGTTCGTGGAACCATTGCCGATAGTCTTCCATCTTGGCGCGCTGTTCGGCAGAGGCGCGCTGCTTGCACGTTGCCGCCTCATCGCTTTTTGCCGCGGCGCCCCAACGGACCTCCGCGCAATCGTTGACGTTGTAAGCCATCTCCAGATCCTTCGATCTTTCGATGACGTCCTTCAGCGTCAATGTCCATTGTGAGCCATCGGTGCGCGTGTAGGAAAATTTCCGCGCGACGATCTCATTTGCGAGCGTACGGTTGAGCTCGGATCTCACGTCCTCGGCCGTTTTGTCCTTCGGCATCGCATAGCGATCGGCGCGACGCGCCACGCGCTCGGGAAAACCGCGCACCACATCGATCGCGATAAGCAGGCGAAGGTCCCGCGATGGCGTTGCGAAATCCTCCCACGCTCCAGTCGTCTCGAAGATCGAAGGACCGTTCGGGATGGCGACGGTTGCTCCGCCGCCGACCTGATACTTTCTCCCGTTCTCCACCGACGTCACGCGGGTTTTCACCTGCTCTTCGAGCGCGGTGATCGTTTCCTTCATCGCCCGCTCAGGGTCGAGCGGTTCTGGCGACATCACATCGTCCATGCGATCATAGAAGTCCTCGACGCCGAGCTTCGATTGCTCGAGCGAGAAATCTCCGTAGTCGGCGTCCTTGGAGATCTCGGAGTTCGTCAATCGCCGGAGCGTGCCGGAATTGTCCGCGACGATGGGGCGAAAGCGCTTGAAGCCTGGGCCGCCGAGTGAAGGATTCTGCGCGAACAGGAAGTTCCCGCGCCAGAAGCGTTTGCGGGCCACCGTGCCGTCGGGCTGGCCGTCGACGGCAAGGAACACGCCCGCCGATTCACTCGTCTGGGCGACGCGCTTTACGAGAACCAGAACGTGACCATAGGGGTCGGCATATATGGTACCGGGCCGCAGCGTTTCGGCTTTCAGAGCGACGGGATAGTAGTCGGTGTTGTTGTCGTCGGCAGCCGTGCGGCCGGAGCCCGAGTGTACGGCATTGGCAACGACAGTTCGCACGTAATAACCGAAGCCGGGAACGAGTCCCGGTGGACGGGCGGGGCGCGACGGCTCATCGCCCGATGCGGTATCGAAAACACCAAAAAGCGAATTGCTCGCGCTCTGCACCGGCTTCTGCGCGCCTGTCGCTTGTGGCACATCCTCTTTCTGAATGTTGAACCACTGTGGACACCGCGGCGCCTTCCCGCCGCCACCGCGTGTGCACTTGGAATACCCGAATGGCAGCCCGACCTTGAATGCGAAGTATGCGCGAAGGAAATAAGGAAGATCCGCGCAATCGGGCTGCATGATGAGCTTCTTCTCATCCTCGGCAAGGCCCATATGGTTGAAGAGGATGTTGCGGGATTTATCACGCAGAACTTCGTGCAATGCCGGCCACGACGGTTGCTCCTCGATTGGGTCATCGAACAGCTTTTCTATCCAAGCGGAATAGAGGTTCTCGGTTTCGCGATCCCATTTCGCACGGATCGGCCACACGCTCTTGGCGACTGGGCGCGGCGGCGCACCGGCTGTTTTCGCGACGACGAACTCACGCTTTACCGTCGCGCAACTTGAGGCGCCCTCGCGCGTAAGCGTCGCCAACCACGTTCCGGCCGCAGGCGATGCGACCTCGGCAAACCAGAAATAAGGAGGTCCGCCATGCCGCTCGCTCGATGTTACGGCGATCTTCCCATCCGGCGCGGTGAGCGTCAGTTCGCCCTTGATCGCGGTTTCGGCGGTGAACATCACACGCAACGGAGCGCCCTTCCAGGGCGACATCGGCGAGGCCATGACCGCAAGGCCAGCCTCGCCATCGCAGGCCGCGAAATCGTCCTTGGCTTCGGACTGCGCCGGCGCGATGCAGGAGAGAAGCGCGGCGATCACCGGTACGGTGGCGCGCGCGATTTGGTGCCAATGGCGTTGGGGAAACAAGCAACCCCCCTTTTGAGTGCTCCCTAGATATTGGACACTATCGCCGCCGGAACGCCTAAACGATGGCAGAGATCACCATCTCGGCCATTTTGTGCGCCGCCCTTCGACTCAACGGGTCGCCTTAACCAATCAATCGTCGGAATAGCGCTGCTCTTTCCAAGGGTCAGCGCGATTGTGATATCCGTTCACTTCCCAGAAGCCGGGCGCGTCGCGTGACGCAAATTCGATCCGCTTCAGCCACTTCGCGCTTTTCCAGAGATAGAGGTGGGGCACGATGAGGCGCACAGGGCCGCCGTGCTCGCGGGACAGCGGCTGCCCCTCCCAACTATGCGCGACGATCGCATCCTCAGACGCAAAATCTTCCAGCGTGATGTTGGTCGTATAGCGATCGTAGCTGTGCAGAATGACGAAGTGTGCATCAGCCTTGGGCATCACGCGATCGAGTATATCCTGCGTTGCGACCCCGCCCCAACGGTTGTCGTAGCGCGACCAGGTCGTGACGCAGTGGATGTCTGACGTCTTTTGGCTTTGCGGCTGGTCATGGAATTGCGCCCAATCGAGCCTGACCGGATGCTCGACCGCGCCATCAACGACGAGCTCCCATTTATCGAGCGCGATCTCGGGTTGTTCGCCCAGGTCCAGTACCGGCCAGTCGCGAACGAGGTGCTGGCCCGGCGGCAACCGCTCCGAGTCGGGGCGGGCAACGCGCCCCGTGAGAAAGCGGCCTTCTCGCGCCCACTGGCGCTTTGTCCGCGTAAGCTTTGTGCTATCGGGAAACTCCGCGCTGTCATCAGCCGCCAAGCTCAAGTCTCCATACAAAGTTGCTGCGCGGCAGCTGCTTGCTGCGTATCGGCGATGATCTCGAACGAACGCAGCCTCAGGGCGTGATCGTAGATATCCGACACGATCATAACTTCATCCGCCGCTGTTTCGTCAATCAGGGCCTCAAGGCCGGCCTTGACTGTCGCGGGTGATCCGATGATCGAGCGGGAGAGCATCTGCATGGCCTGCGCCTTTTCGCGTGGCGACCAATAGGTCTCGATATCATCGATCGGCGGCTGGCTGAGCTGCCGCGCCCCGCGCAAAATATTCGCAAACGACATCTGCTGCGTGGTCGCCAAAAATCTGGCTTCACGATCCGTTTCGGCCGCGATGATATTCACGCCGACCATGGCGTGCGGCTTACCAAGCTGCTCTGAGGGCTTGAAGCGACTGCGATAGACGTCGAGTGCCGGAAGCAATTGCTCCGGCGCGAAGTGCGAAGCAAACGCATAGGGAAGCCCCAGCTCGGCGGCGAGGTACGCGCCGAACAGGCTTGAGCCCAGAATCCACAGCGGCACGTCCGTCCCCGCTGCGGGAACCGCCTGTACCCGCTGACCGGGAGACGCGGCAGCGAAATAAGCCTGCAGTTCGAGAACGTCCTGCGGAAAACTTTCCGAAGCAGATGGCTGCCGCCGCAGCGCTTGAACGGTTGCGGGATCCGTGCCCGGCGCCCGTCCGAGCCCGAGATCGATGCGGCCCGGAAACAGTCGCGCCAATGTACCGAACTGTTCGGCTATGATGATGGGCGCGTGATTGGGAAGCATGATGCCGCCCGCGCCGACGCGTATCGTCTTTGATCCTGCTGCGATGTGAGCAATCACGATGGACGTCGCGGCGCTGGCGATGCCCGGCATATTGTGATGCTCTGCCACCCAGAAGCGGCGGTAGCCCCATCGTTCGGCGTGGGCTGCGAGATCACGTGCGTTGTCGAGTGCGCCGCGCGCATCCGTGCTCTGTGTCACGCGAACGAGATCGAGTATCGAGATTGCGGCCATCATGTCCTCCGGACTGCCGCTTATGTAGGTGCGCGCCCCCCAGCCGCAAAGCGCGGCGTACACCGCTACATATTGGCCGTGTCGCGAAGGCGGTACCAGGCTTCCACGAAGGGCACCGCCCTTTGCGCGATGGCATGCGCTGGAAAGGCCGGGAACGCGAGATCATCGAACGAGGTGCGACCCTCGGCGCGTTCCAGCATTTGTAGGGCAATCTTGTTGCCGAAATACGTAGCGCGCGACACGCCTGTACCGCAGTAGCCGATCGCATAGTGCATTCCCGCAGCAGTTTTGCCGAGATGCGGGATTTCGTCGTACGTGTAGCCGATCGTGCCGTCCCAAGCGTGCGTAATTGGCGCAGATCCAAGATCAGGAAAGACCCGCAGCATATCTTGCGCCAGGTGCCTATAGGCTTGCGGAGAGTTCTTGCTCAACGACAGTCGGCCAACACGCCCGCCCCACAGGATACGCCGTGCGTCGGGCGCTCCGCGAAAATAATAGAAGACGCGGTTCGTATTCCCGTAGACGCGGTTTTTTGGCAGTAGACGACTATAGAGAGCTTCGGGGATTTCGCCCGTAGCAATGATTGCCGATCCGACCGGCACGATCCGGCACCTGAGTTCCGGCACAAGGGCGTCGGTGTAGCCGTTGCTGGCGATGAGGACATTCCGCGCCAATGTCTCGCCGCGCTTCGAGCGCACTCGGAAGCCGCCCGCCACTGGCTCGATGTTCGTCACTCCTGTGTGATCCACAACTTGTCCGCCGGCCTCAGCGAAGCGCTGCATCAGCCCGGCGTGATAAAGGCCGGGATGAAGCGACGCATCGTTGGGAAGGACCGAGCCGCCAAAAAAGGCATCGGTACCAAGCTCGGAAGTCTGCTCCGCCTTCGGCACCATGAAACTTTCGACGCCTGCGACCTCCTTGAGATCGCGCATGTCCGCGGCCATGGCCTCGTAGTGCTCAGCCCGTACGGCTGCCCTGAACCGGCCGTTCCGGCGAAAGTGGCAATCGATTTTTTCCGTCTCGATCAAGGTTGCAATGTATTCGAGCATGCGCGTACCCTCGCGCAACATCTCCTCGGCTTTGCGGCGACCCCGAAGATCAATGAGCGTTTTGACCCGGAACTTCTGATTTCCGCTCCCGACCTGTCCGCCGTTACGCGTGCTCGCTCCGAAGCCGGCGCGGCCACGCTCGAAGACGCTGACGCTACGCCCTGCTCGCGCCAGCGTGAGTGCTGCCGAAAACCCAGTGAACCCCGAACCGACGATTGCAACGTCGCAGTTCTTGGGAACGGTCTTGAGATTTTCATCTGACCCGCCCGGCGCGGCGTCCCACCAGTACGGCCTATAAGCAAGGGCGTGATGCGATTTGATCCTCCCGCTCCCGAGTTCCCGCGCGGATGGATATGAGGACGCAGTGTTTGGCATCGAAGTCACGGAACGATCTCTTTCGAAGTTCGATTTTGCCGGTGATTAGAACGGATTTTTCCTTTCCGCACTATGTCAGTAAGGCCTACCCGAACAGCGACGCGATCCACGAGTAAGAGCTTAGCGCTCGAGCTTTTTTCGCGCAGGCGGTGCGCCCTCGGGTTTTTCGTCGCGAGGCTATTCACGCAGATCGCGCCAGCCTTTGCAGCGCGAAACGGCATCGTGAAATCGCTTTCTTGTTTCAGTGCTGTCAGCGGTACGCGGCCGGAACGTGTGTGTTCTCGTCGGCGGTTCGGGAAGCTCGATCCCAGCCCCAAGGGCGGCCAGTTTTGCCGTTCCAAACGCCGTGCGCTCGTCAAACTCCGCTACGACGACGTCACGCCCGATCATATCGGCGAGAAACTGCGCGAAGTAACGGCTCCGTGCCAGCCCCCCGTCGATGGCTATAGATCCGCCGATAGGTACATGCGCGTGCATCGCGGTGACGACGTCGGCAGCGCTAAGCGCAATGCCTTCGAGAAGAGCCTGGCGAAGATCGGCTTGCGTCGTATCGGCCGACATGCCGAGGAACAGCGAAGCGGCCGTGCGGTCCCAATGCGGGCAGGCAAGCCCCGAGAGGGCAGGCACGAAGACGACACCGCGATTGATAGCCGGTTCTGGATCGAACCAATCAAGATCTTTTTCGAGGTCAGCGACTAGGCCAATGCGTCGGGCCCATTCCACTGCCGATCCAGCGTCATAAACACCGCCGTCCACAGCGTACGTGGTTTTCCCGCCAACCGCCCAGGCGACCGTTGGCAACAGACCTTTATCCGGCGCTCGCGCGATCTCGGCACCCGTAACCGCGAGCGCAAATGCGCCCGTACCAAACGTGATCTTCGCATCGCCTGGGTTTCGGCAACCATGACCGAAGAGCGCCGCCTGCTGATCCACGACGGACGCCGTCACCGGTATGCCGTCGATACGGCCGTAGTCGGCAACCGTGGATCGGATCTCCGGCAAGCACTCAATCGGTACGCCGAAGAGATTGCAGAGATCATCATCCCATCGGCCAGTCTCGAGATTCATCAGCGACGTACGTGACGCTGTCGTCACGTCGGTGGCGAACTGGCCAGTCAGGCGCGAGAGAAAAAACGCATCCGTGGTGCCAAGCCGCAGCCGTCCTGCATTCAGCGCGTCTCGAGCGGCAGGGACATTCGCCACGATCCAGGCGAGTTTGGACGCGGAAAAGTAAGCATCGAGCGGAAGCCCAGCTCGGGATATTGTTAGTGCCTCCGCGCCCTTTTCTTTCAGCCGCGCGACGGCTTCGGCGGTGCGGTTGTCCTGCCAGACGATGACGGGTGACAACGCCACCCCGCTCTCTGCATCCCAAGCGAGGCAGCTCTCCCCTTGATTGTCGATTCCGATCGCATCGATTGCGCCAGCCGCCTTGAGGCAATTGAGAATATTTCCGAGCAGCTCTTCCGGATCGTGTTCGACCCAACCCGGATGCGGATGGAACTGCTTGTGGGTGATGGCGCATGCGATCTCCGCCGCGCCGTCGGTATCCACGATCAGCACGCGCGTCGACGTGGTGCCTTGGTCGATCGCCGCTACACGCATTCCGAGCCGCTCCGGTTGCTTGTTTTCTCCTCGCCGTCGATGCTGATCGTGACGTCGCCGCGAGCCCCGGCAAAGGCCGATGTGGGGGCAAGTATCCGTCGCTCAGGTCCAGTGCTGAGCGCCTGCTTGCGGATCAGTGCGTTGCCCTCGTAAGCGACAAGCCCGCTCGACACGTCATTATCTGCCCGCAGCTGCAAATTCTCAAATCCGCCTTCGCCGGGAACCAAGCGCTGCGGCACGACATACCGAATTCCTGGCCCCGCCGTCAGTTTGATCGCTGGCTTCGCGTCCGGTAGTTTACCGGCGAGGTCCTGCGCGACGAATTCTCCAACTTTCCGCCCCTCCCGCCACGACCAGCCAGCCGTGTCGACTGGATGAAGCACATTACCGGCAGCAAAAATTCGAGGTTCGCTGGTTCGCGCGAACTGGTCTATCGCCGGACCGCCGGAGCCCGTATCGATTTCTAGCCCCGCGGTCCGTGCGAGCGCCGCTTCAGGCCGGAAGCAACCGGTGAGAAGAACGCCATCGCAATCGATCGTGTCGACGCGACCATCGCGCGCCCGAACGGTGACCGCTTCGACCCGGCGCCGGCCTTCAATGTCGACGATCTCGGTCTCGTACCGTACCGGCACGCCGAGCAGACGGGGAAGCGCCATCGACGCGCGGCGTACGGTAGAGTGAGAGCCCGCTTCGATCATGGCGACCGGCCTTGCTCCAATCTTCCGGCAGGTCAGCAAGCTCGACAGCGCAACGAGTTCCGTCCCAACGATCAGCGGCCGCCGGAAGGGTGCGAGACGTTCGAGATAGACGTACTCCTGCAGCGCCCCGGTGTTGAGAATTCCGAGCGGACGATCGCCACCTAACAGCCGCGCTGATCGCGGCCGCTCGCGCACGCCCGTTGCAATGACGATGCGCTTGGCGGTAACCGTCAATGCCCCGCGATTGGTCGCGCACGCGACGACGAGATCGCCATCCGAGCAATCTATCGACACGACGGAACATCCGAGCTGCAAGTCGACTCCAGCATGGACAGCGCGCTCGACGAGTTTGCGAGCGTAGGCAGGGCCCGTAAGCACGCGCCCGAATTCGCGCATCCCAAAAGGCGGATGTCCGCAATGCCGGGGAATGCCGCCGCCCTGCTGTTCGCGGTCGACCACGATGACCTTGGCGACGCCGAGCTGTCGCAGTCGCGTGGCCGCTGACAGGCCAGCTGGCCCGGCGCCTACGATGAGCACGTCGGCGCTCCTGACGTCGAACGGACCCGACATCACGCGGCGTCCCCCACCGCTAGGGGCGAACCGAAGCAGCCGGCGGTCAAAGTTGCCAGCTGCGCATTGCAATAAAATCCTTGGCAGCGGCCCATGCCACAGCGCGTACGTCGGCGCAGGCCGCCGAAGTCTCCGGCTGGCAGGGCGCCCGACAATGCCCGCTCGATTTCGCGCAGCGTCACCATTTCGCAATGGCAGACGATCTCGCCAAAGCCAGGAGCTTGCCAATCACGCGCGAGATGTTCCGCCAGATTTGGAACTCGCGGTGTGATGGGACTGGCGACAGCCTGATGCTCGTTGCCCAATTTTGCATAGAGCTTGTAGACGTGGCGGGCGATGCCAAGGGACGCGGTCAAGCCAGTCGAGCGGATGCCGCCAACCGTGATCCAATTACGATCTTCGTGGACCGCAATCCGATAGGACTTCTCTTCTGTCGCCGGTCTCAGGCCCGCGTATACGGCGGTGACATCCATTCCCGCCAACCCCGGCACGATCTCGGCGGCTTTGGCGGCGAGGCTCTTCAGCGTCTCCGTGTCGACAGTTGCGCGCTCGCGATCTTCCTGCTCTTCCGCGGTCGGGCCGACAAGCACATTGCCGAAAATCGTGCGTGTCAGCACGACACCCTTTGTTCGCTCAGAGGGAACTGGAAGAATGATCGAGCTGAAAAGCTTCGACGCCGCCTTGTCGAATACGACGAACTGTCCTTTTCGCGGCTTGATTTGAAAAGACGCGGCTCCCAGCAAACGCGCATCGAGGCGATCGCCGAACAAGCCGGCGCAATTGATAACCGTGCGCGCTCTGTGTTCGCCGCTCGTCGTCTTTAGTGCCCAAGACGAGCCATCGAAACTGCCGGAAAGAACCTCGGTGTTGAAGAAGACCTCCGCGTCATGGTTCTTTGCTTGCAGCAGATAGGCGAGAAACGGCGACCAAGGATCGATCACGTGCTCGCCTGGCACAAGCACCGCCTCCAAGGCTCGTGTCGATAGGTTAGGCTCGCGTGAGCGAATTTCGCCTGCAGAAAGCCTGCGCACATTTGAAACGCCGTTCTTCCGCGCTTGCGCTTCAATGCCGTCCAAGGCGGCGCGTTCGCCCTCCGTCCAGGCCACCACCATGGCGCCTGTTTCGAGCAGTGGCAGGTTGAAGCTGTCGCGGATCTCTAGATATTCGGCGTAGCCGTCCTGCATGCATTGAAGCTCGACGCTTCCAGGCGGCGCATCAAAGCCAGTGTGCAGGATCGCGCTATTGCCCTTGCTGGCCCCTGAAAGGAGATCGGCACCCCGTTCCAGCAAAATTACGCGGGCACCCTCGAGCGCAAAACGTCTTGCCATTGCGCATCCAACGGCGCCTGCACCAACGATGGCGACGTCTGCAACGGACATATCACTCGTCCTCTGCCATTAAGGCGCTCGCATCGGCGCCGAAACGGAAAATAAAAAAGCCGTGGACATGGCAAATGCCCACGGCTTTCGCGTTCGTGTCTTAGGACGTTTCGCCGACGGCGCGCTCGGCAGCCGCGATTTCCGCCTGACGCTGCGCGATCTCGGCACCGATCGGAGGACCTTTGAAGCGGCGCGATTCAAGTCCGAACCACAGCACGACAAGTAATACGATCAAGCCGATCGCGTAGTTGATCAGGATGTCGAACGGCGGCTGGATGCCAGCGTACATCAGGATAACGGTGCCGATGAGCACGAGGATCGCCATGGGTTTTGAGAACACGCCAAGACGGAACGGCCCGAACTCCTTCCACGACTTGCCTTCTGCAAAAAGGCCAGCCGCAATCGGCATCGCGTAAGAGACGTAGAGGAACAGGGCGCAACCTGCCGCCAACGCTGCGAACGCGGGCGAGTAGAGCGTTGCCGCGACCGAAAGCACCGCGCCGAGCCAGATGGCCGGAACCGGCGTGCGCCATTGCGGGCTGACCTGCTTCCACAGGCCCGAACCGGGCAAGCCGCCATCACGCGCGAACGCGTAGATCATGCGGGATGTCGAGGTGAGGCCAGCAAGCGCGCAGATGAAGTTCGCCAGCACGATGCAGATCGCCATCACATCCTTTAACGGTGTTGGCGCGGGCAGATTGTTGAACATGTTGAACCACGCCGCCGCGCCGTCCTTCGCCGTTGCCGCGAGATCTGGGCTTGCCACAACGAAGGAGACAGCCATCACGAAGCCGAACACCAGCGACCAGAAGACCGAGTGGATCATGCCGCGAGGCACGGCGCGCCGCGCATCCGTGGTTTCTTCCGAAGTGTGCGCCGAGGCGTCGAAGCCGGTGATCGTGTAAAGCGGATAGAGCAGACCGACGAGGAACGCGATGATGGCCGTCCGCGCCGCCGGCACGTATCCGCCGCCCGCATCACCCGTGTTGTTCGAGAAGGTGAACGCGTGTGAGTAATTACCGGCGCCCCAGATGAAGAACATCGCCGTCAGGACGACAGCGACGACGAGAATGAGGTAACCGGAGAAGTCCGTCAGCAGCGTCGTGAGCCTGATGCCGAAATGGTTGACCAGAGCCTGGACGATAACGATCAGGGCAACCGCTCCGACCTGCACGTAATAAGCGTGGTCGTTGTTGGCGTTGACCTGATCGAGGGTCATCCCAGCAGGAAGCGGATCGGTCGGCAGCGCGGTCCAAGACGTTACATCGACGTGGAAAACGCCGGCAACGACCAAGTCGCGGAACAACTGCCAGACGCCAACGTCGACCGAGGCCACGACGAAGATGAGCCCCAAGAGGTTGATCCAGGCCGTCGCCCAGCCCCAGCCGCGGCCGCCGAGGATCGAGGACCAGTGATAGAGAGCGCCTGCTGTGGGGTAGGCGGAGGCGATCTGACCGAGACAAGCGGCCACCAGCATCGCGAACAGGCCGCCGACGATCCAGCCGATGGTCGCCTGGAAGGCGCCGCCGGTTGCCATCGCCAGTGGGAACGAGGTGATGCCACCTGCGAGAATACAGATAATGGAGAACGAGATCGCGAAGTTCGAGAACCCACCCATGCGCCGCGACAGTTCCTGCGCGTAGCCCATTGAGTGCAGGACTTTGGTGTCTTCGTCGTGAGTCATGACTCCACCCCCAGTTGTGGATTGTTCAGATGCCTGCAAAAATTGCCCGAATGGGCGTGATATTTGTTGCATGCTCTGACAGAATTACCGAGCAGTCAATTAGAATGACCGAACGGGCAGGAGTTAATGCGCCCAAATTTGCGACGAGAGCGGATCGAACAGGTCGTGCGCGAGCGGGAGCGTGTGACGGTCGATGCGCTTGCTGAACTGCTTGGCACGTCCCGAGAAACAATCCGGCGCGATTTGACCGAACTTGCCGAACGGGGCCGTGTCCGCAAGATCCACGGCGGCGCTACGCTTGCGGAGCCACGCCTCTCGGACGTGGAGGGAGAAGGGTCTTTCCAGGCACGACTGTTGCAGAATGCTGAGGCCAAGCGAGCCATTGCGCGTCGCACCATCGAGCTTTTTCAGGCGGGAGACACCCTTTTCGTCGATACCGGCACGACGACCCTCTGGTTTGCTGAGGAGCTTGCCTCTGCGACCGGCCTCACCGTGATTACCAACTCGGCCGCGATTGCCGGCTTGGCAGCGCGTGGGCCGTCCAATTCGACATTTTTGATTGGCGGAGAATACCGGGCCGATGGCACGGAAAACCTGGGTCCGCTCGCGATCGAGCAGATCAGCCAGTTTCATGCCGTTCACGCCGTTCTCGCCGTCGGTTCGGTCGAAACCGTTGGCATTCTGGATTTTGACGTGCGCGAGGCGGACATTGCCCGGGCCATGATCGCCCAGGCGCGAACCATAACGGTACTGGCGGACGCGTCGAAGTTCGGCCGGGGAGGTCTAATCAAGGTAGCGCCGCTCGACGCGATAGCGCGGGTCGTCACCGATGCCGATCCGCCGGCGGAGATTGCCGCCGCGTTGCGAACCGCCGGCACGGAAGTGATCAAGGCTTAATGAGGCCGGGAGTAGGTGAGGCCAATTCTAGGCCCTGCTCAAAATGCGCCCCGCACCCCGGATCGGCTTGATGTGGACGGTTGTCCCCGCTTCGAAAGTCTCCGATGACCGCCTGCGCCCCATGTCGATCATGAGCTTTCTTCCGCCCGCGATTTCCACAAAAAGCCGCTGCATCGGGCCATAGAAGACGGTCGAGGTGATTTGCGCGGCGACGGTCTCGTTGGTCGGAAAAAGCTGCACGGCGAGTTCCTCCGGCCGGATGCAGACCAGCACCGAGGCCCGGGGAGCAGGAACCGTCGCCGCGCAATCCCGCGGGATATCGATCGCCATCGGTCCGACCGAAACACGGACCGCGGATGGTGTCGTCTCCAGGACTTCTGCTTCGAGGAGGTTCATCGAGCCGATAAAGTCCGCGACGAACGACGTCTCCGGCGCGTCATAAAGCGTTGCGGGCGAGGCGATCTGCTCGATCTTGCCGCGATTGAGCACGACGATCCGATCGGAAATGGAGAGCGCCTCACCTTGATCGTGCGTGACCATCACGAAGGTCGTGCCCAAGCGCGATTGCAGCCGCTTCAGCTCGATCTGCATCTGTTCGCGCAGGTTGGCATCGAGCGCCGAGAGCGGCTCGTCCAACAGCAGCACGCGCGGCGAGCAGACGAGAGCGCGGGCGAGCGCCACGCGCTGGCGTTGACCGCCCGAAAGCATCGACACGCGAGCCCGGATTTTGTCGCTAAGGCCGACGAGTTCCAAAGCTTCCTTGACCTTCTTCTCCGTTTCCGCACTCGAAAGCTTGCGGAGCGACAATCCGAACCCGACGTTCTCCGCCACGTTCATGTGTGGAAAGAGTGCGTAATCCTGAAACACCGTATTGAGCGGTCGGTCGTAGGGACGCAACGCCGTGATGTCGTTGCCATCGAGCAGCACGCGTCCGCTCGTGGGTGCCTCGAAGCCGGCCATCACGCGCAAGCTCGTCGTCTTCCCGCACCCTGACGGTCCGAGAAGGCTGACGAATTCGCCATTGGCGATGTCGAGCGTGACGTTGTCGAGACCGATCGTGCCAGTGTCGAAAATCTTGGAAACACCTTCGAGGCGCAAAAGCGCGTCATTCGCCATTGCCGGTCTCTGTCGACTTCGTGGTGTTGATCCAGACGATCTCGCACCGCTCCTTGCCGCTGTTGCGGAACGCGTGCTTCAAAGTGCTCTTGAAGGCGAAGCTGTCGCCTGCCTTTAGCAGGTAGACGACGCTATCGATGGTCAACTCGACTTGCCCTTTTTTGACGAGTCCGAATTCGTGCCCGGCGTGGCTATAGGATGCGTCTGTGCCGCCGCCCGGTTCGACTTCGACCAGCAGGCCAGTCAGCACGGAACCTGGAGGGGAAAGAAGCTCCTTGCGCATCCCCTCAGACCGGACAGGAATCTCTTTCCGCGCCGAGGATCGCACCACGTAGAGGTCGCTATCCTCATGACTGTCGGCCAGGAGGCTATGAGGTTCGACGCCGAGCGCCGCTGCCAGCGGCCAGAGAATGCGAACCCGGAGCGAGGAGATACCTCGCTCGATCTGGCTCAGCGCGCCAACCGATATGCCGGCGCGCTGAGCGACTTCCGTTATGCCGAGCTTCAGCTCCAGGCGAAGCGCGCGGATACGACGGCCGAGCCGGACGTCGGCTTCCGAAGGAGCGTGGTCGGAAACGTCCTCCCTTGCTTCTTTGCGTTTTGTCCGCACCGCGTTTTTCGCCATTCTGTTTGATCCCGGTATGAAAGCTACGCGAGCGCCCTGATCAGCCGCCCGCCTTTACCTTCTCGAACATCTTCGCAAGATCGTCGTTCTGCTTCATCGGTCCGGTGAAAACCGTGCTCTTCAGCACGACGTTCGGGTCAGACGGCAGCTGCAATCGGGTCAGTTCGTCCTTTGAAACGAGAGCGAATGCCGCGCTGGAGGCACTGCCGTACCCATACTGGGTGATGAGTTCCTTGCCGGAATCGCCTTCAAGGCGGCTGTTGATGAAGTCATAAGCGAGATCGACGTTCTTGGCGTCTTTCAGCATCACGAATCCGCATGCCCATGTCAGCATGCCTTCCTTCGGCTTCATGAATTCCACCTTGACGCCCTGCTTCTTCAGCGTCGTCGCAGAGGCATTCCACGTCATCGCGGCAACGAGTTCTCCGCTGGCCAGCGATTGCTCGACCGAGGTCATGTCGGTCGTGTAGGCACGCAGCAACGGCCGCTGCTCGCGCAGTTTCGCAGCAACCTTGTCGACGTCCGCGGCCGACATGTCGAACGGATTGACGCCTGCCATGATCGCGGCGACGACCGGCGTGTCATGGACCGCATCGATCGTGGCGATGCGCCCAGCGTACTGCTTGTCCCAAAGCAGGTTCCAAGATGGCGCCGGATCTTTCACAAGGTCACTGCGATAGAGAATGGAGGTATTTCCCCAATCCCACGGCACCATCCACACCTTGCCGTCGCCCGCCTGAATATCCGGAAGGTCCTTGAACACCGGAAAGATCGTGTCGAAGTTCTTTATGCGCTTCGTATCGATCGGCTGCAGCAACCCTTCCTTGTTCCAGCGCGCAATCTTGTCGTAGCAGGGGTGGGCGAGATCCGGATGGAAGCCGGCCTTCACCTTCGTGAATGCTTCATCGTCATCGCTGAAGACCGAGATGTCGACGCTATCGGGATGTGCTGCAAGGAAGCTCTTGTTGAATGCAGGCAGCTCATAACCCGACCAAGTGAAATACGTGAGCTTGTCGGCGGCTGCCGCAGGCACCGCGAGCGTGATGGCGAGCGACGCAAGGCCGATGGCCCCGCTGACTAGGCTTCGTGTGGTTTGTCGCAGCATGACTTGATACTCCTCCATGGCATTCACGAAATCGGCAGACTTCCCTTCGCAGTGACAGCAAGATCGTCATCCGGCGCGCCGCGTCTTCGTATCAACTCGGCGGCCGTCGCGATGACGATCGAAACCAGCAGAATGACGGAACCGAGCGCCATCACGCTCGGCAACGCTTTCGGAAAGCGCAGCTGCCCCCAGACGAAGAGCGGCAGCGTTGGCTCGGTCCCTGACAAGAAAAATGCGACGATGAATTCGTCGAACGACGTCAGGAACGACAGCATGAAAGACGAGGCGATCGCGGGAGCGGCGAGCGGCAGGATGATGCGCCGGAACGTGGTCCATTCGTTCGCGCCAAGGTCCATAGCCACCTCGCTGAAGCTCTTCGGAAGCGCAAGAAACCGGCTACGCATGATGACGACAGCCGTGGGCAAAGCCACGAGCGTATGACCGAGCACGATGGCGATGCGCGATGGGCCAAGGCCCGCGAGATTGACCAGAATGAGGAGCGCGATACCAACGATCACGCCCGGGATCAAAATCGGAAGTCTGGCCAGCGCCGAGATCGTTCGCGAGATGCGGTCTCCTGCGGCCACTTCCATATAGCCAACGGTTACGCCGATCGCCGTTGCCAGGAAGGCCGCGGAAAAGCCGACGATCAGGCTGGTCTCCAAGGCGCGATGAAGATTTTCGTTATCGAGCAGGCTTTGGTACCAGGCCGTCGTGAAACCGCTCAGCGGAAAAGCCGCTTGGATCGAGTTATTGAAAGAGAAGATCGGGATTACTGCGATCGGCAAATAGAGGAAGACGATATAGGCGACGATATACGTGCGCAGCCAACTCTTGCCTGTTGAAGGAGACACGCTCACGTGCGGCTCCCGAAATGTTTGTCCGCAACGCGGGCGCCGAGAACGACACCCAAGATGACCAGCATCACGATCACGGACAATGCGGCTCCGAACGGCCAGTCGTTGGCTTTTCCGAACTGCGCCTGGATCATTGAGCCGATCATCGTGCTGTTGGGACCGCCGACCAGCGCCGGCGTGACATAGTCACCGACCGTGGGCACGAACACCACGAGCGCTGCGCCTAAGACCCCTGGCATCGAGATTGGAAGGATGATCCTGCGGAAGATCGAGAACGGACGTGCCCCGAGATCCTCCGCCGCCTCTATCAAGGACCTCGGCACGTTCTCGAGCGCGACGTAGATCGGCAGGATCGCGAAAGCGGCATAGGCATGAGCGAGCGTCACGACGACAGCGGCAGGCGTATTGAGAAACGCGAGGATCGGCTCTGAGGTAATGCCGGTCGTCAGCAACGCGGAATTCAGCACCCCATTATAGGCGAGCACGACTTTCCACGCGAAGACCCGAAGCAGATAGCTCGTCCAGAACGGCAGCGTCACCACGAACAGCAGAAGCCCGCGATGCTTGCCGGCGTGAAAGGCAAGATAATAGGCGACTGGATATGCTGTGACCACGGTCGCGAGCGTGACCAAACCGGCAATCGCGAGCGAGCGCAGGATAACCGTGGCGTAAAGCGGGTCGGAGAGCGCACCCGCGAAGTTCGCGAACGAAAATCCGCCGCCAAGAAGCGAGCCGTCGTTGGTTCTGAAGCTCAGAAACAACACGATGCCAAGGGCGAACAGCACCAGGATCAACGTCGCCAGCGCGCCCGGCGCTGTCATGCCGACCTGGAACAGCGTTTGATGGCGAGCGGAGGCTGCGCGGCGCGTGAACTCGGACTCGGCGGAAACGCTCATAGGCTCGCAATCCTGAATTATCCAGATCATTTTTCACATTTGCGAAAATGTCAACGGTTCAGTGCTCCAGCATGTCTGCAAGGGTGTACCAGGCGATCGCCGCGCTAATTCCGACATTGCGAAAGGCGTGGAAGGGGATCGGACGGATCGGCGTGATTGGAAAGGGAATGCTCTCCGGGTCGCGCGATACGAAGTAATCGACAAGACTCGGAGCAAGCGCCGACATCAGTCCGACGCCGCGGCCTTGGCAACCGGCGGCGATCACCAGCCCAGGCTCAGGTTCGTAAACGTGAGGGAGATGGTCGAGCGTAAGCGCCACTTTTCCATACCATCGCTTTTCGATCGCGACGTCCTTTAAGACCGGGAAAAGTCGCTTCAACGCATGCTCCAGATGCGCCCACCCGCGCGCACTGGTTGGCTCTGCGGTCGAGCCACGTCCACCAAGAAGCAATCGCCCGCCAGGACCGCGCCGGTAATAGGTCACGATCCGGCGAGAATCCGAGACGACTTGGCCTTCCGGCAAAATGCTCGCGAGCGCGGACGAGGGAAGCGGCACAGTCGCGATCTGGAACGAGTGAAGCGGTAGCAGCGTTCGGGCGAGACCGGGAACGAGGCCGTCGGCATAAGCATTCGTAGCGACAAGCACGAACTTGGCACGTAAGGCTCTTCCATCAACCGTATGTAGCGTCCAATCAGCATTTTCCTTCGCGATCCTCGCTATTCGCGTGTTTTCCGCGATGCGCGCGCCGGCTTCCAAGGCTACGCGAGCCAACTCTCTCGTATAGGCCAGGGGCTGGATGGCACCGCCGCGCGGATCGAGCCAGCCGCCGAGATAGCCGCGCGCGCCGGTGAGCCGCGCGATCTCCTCCGCATTCAGAAGTTTGGCCGGCACCCCGCGGGCGATCCATTGCTTCGCCCGCTGCTCGACAGCATGCATGGCCACCTCTGAGTGTGCCGCCTGAATCCATCCGTTCCGTTCGTGCGGCACCTTCAGTAGTTCGCGATCAATAAGATCGTAAACTGCATCCGGCATTGTCGACCCGAACTGGATGAGTGCTTCACCTCTCTTCTCGCCGAAGTGTCCGATGAGCCAATCGGGATCGTATTTAAAGCCTGCGATCACCTGCCCACCGTTCAGGCCAGACGCCTTGTCGCCGACGAGTGCAGCGTCGACGACGCGGACGGCGAGCCCACGTCGGGCTGCATCGAGAGCGGCTCGGAGCCCAAGAATGCCGCCGCCGACGATTGCAAGATCGCAGGTCTCTCCCGCGGATAGCGGCGTGGTCGCAAGCGCGGTGCTCGGTCCCTCCACCCAGGCGGAAGCGGGGATGAATGCAGTCACAGAAGCGCCCTTTCGCAGATGAAGCGAGAGTAGAAGTTTTCACGGAAATGAAAATTTGTAAAGCTCGCAACTGCGTCGTCCCAAAGTCGCATGCACCGTCCGGAACTTTACTGAGCGGGAGCCGTCTTAGACCGGGTTTGGGGAAATCGGAGAAACCTGACGTGCAGAAACTGGCGACGACCAACGGCACCGGCGCCGCTCAGCGCGTGCTCACCACTGTTTGGCCTCTCCTGGCGCTCAACTTCTTCATGGCTGATTTCCAAGCGGGCATCGGGCCGTTTCTTGGCGTCTTCCTCCTTGATCATGGTTGGCAAAGTGGACTCGTCGGTACGGTCATGACGATCGGCGGCGTGGCCGGCATGCTCGTCGTAATTCCGGCCGGCGCCATGATCGATGCCACGCATTCGAAACGGGCGTGGGTCGTTGCGGCCGGCATCGCCACCATCGCGGCGTCGGCGATCATCCTTCTCTCCCAAAGTTTCTGGGTTGTGGCCGCTTCGCAAGTCGCGACTGCGATAGCAGGTGCCGCCATCATTCCGGCGGTCAACGCGATCACACTCGGAATTGTCGGTCAGCGCGGCTTCAATCGCCAGAACGGCAAGAACCAGGCATTCAACCATGCCGGCAACGTCGTCGGCGCCGCGCTATCCGGCTATCTCGGCTGGAAGTATGGTTTCGGCGCGATTTTCCTCGCGGCCGGTGTGTTCGGCGCTCTGTCGATCGCGATGATCCTGCTCATTCCCGCGTCGTCAATCGATCATGCGGCCGCGCGGGGAATGAAAAGTGGAGAGACCGACACGCGCGCCAGCGGCTTCAGCGTGCTTTTTGAATGCAAGCCTCTTCTCGTTCTTGCGGCGGCGCTTCTGGCATTTCATCTCGGCAACGGCGCGATGCTTCCGCTTTACGGCATGGCCGTCGTGTCGCATTCGCACGCCGACGGACCATCCTTCGTTGCAATAACGATCATTGTTGCGCAGGCGAGTATGATCATCGCGTCGATCATCGCCATGCGCATGGCCGAGTCCGATAGCTATTGGCTGGTACTGCTGATCTCCTTCATCGCTCTTCCCGTGCGCGGACTTCTGGCATCGCAGTTGGTCGTGCCTTGGGGCGTATATCCCGTGCAAATTCTCGATGGCGTCGGCGCGGGATTGCAGAGCGTGGCAGTGCCCGGATTTGTCGCGCGAACGCTTGACGGCACGGGCCGCATCAATGTCGGGCAGGGCGCGGTGATGGCCGCGCAAGGCATCGGCGCCGCTCTGAGTCCCGGTATCGGCGGCTGGATCGCGCAGCTGATCGGCTATCCGGCGATGTTCATGGTGCTCGGAAGCTTCGCGTTGATCTCGATTGGACTTTGGATCGTCAATCGTTCCAGTCTTTCGGCCGAAGGGTCAAGCGTTAGCGAAGCTCCGCTGGCAAAGGCGTGATGGATCGGTTTGCATGCCCGATCCACCAGCGCGCTTCTCCTATTTGATCGTGAATTCGTTTTCGAGCGGCAATGAGGTCTGCCAGAACGGCTGGTCCTGCGTGTTGGTCAGCGATGCCCAGAGCGAGGTTCCGGCTTGAGGCATCTTCTTCAAGGTGACGCCGACATCCCGATGATCGCCTGCTTCAAGCTTTACGCTGCCGAGAACGGCTTTGTCGGGCTTCCCGTTGCTGCCCGAGCCGTGGATCACGAGATTGCCCGGAGCCGGCATGTACGCGTACGTCACGGTTATCAGGTCACCCTTGGGCTTCTGGCTAAAAATGATCACCGAGGCGGGAGTCGTGGCGGATGTTGCTCCTTCCGGCTTGTCGACGAGTGCGTAGGCGGCAATCGGTAGGCTGAAGAGGGCAAGCGCTGCAGCTGCGATGCGAACGCTGGCTTTGTGAAGAGGCATATCCAAATCTCCATAGATCGTGTGGCTGACATCGGCAATCCGAAGCGTCGCTTACCCCGTCCGCGCGCCATCGCAGACGAACTTCGGAATTGCATGCCATTGAAATATGGATGGGAACCGCCTTGGGAAGACCGCCGACATCACACGGATTCTCACAAAATGATGAGCGGTATTGAATGCGTTTTTACGCTGCCGCTCGAGGAAGTCGCGCTTCAGCTTCCCCGGCGAGACGGCTTCGAAGCGTCAAAAGTCCGAGCCCAAGTTTCGTGCCTGAGCCAGGATATGGTCCGGTCCATCGTCACCCTCGACCGAGCCGAAGAGAATATTCAAGCGCGGCTCCGCGACGCCGCAGTAATCGAGAATTCCAGTGTTTAGCTGTGTCTGCATGGCGGTGTCATAGCCCCGCTTTGCGTAGCTTTCCTCGATAGAGCCCGCGACCGCCAACATCCAAACGCGTTTGTGCGGGTAGGTCTTTTTCCCGTACGCCCAACCGTTGTTCCACACGCGGTCGATCCAGCCCTTCAGCAGCGCAGGCATCGACCACCACCAGACCGGAAATACGAGCACGGTCGCCTCATTGCGTTCGACCCGCTCCATTTCTCGCTGAACTTCTGGCGAATAAGTCTTATCGGGATTCTCCCAATCTGGTTCATCAGCCTCCCGCATGACCGGATCGAATCCTTCCGCCATGAGATCAGCGAGTTCGACCGTATGACCCTTGCTGCGGGCGGCATCCGAAAACGCAGCCGCTACGGCATGCGTTAGTGAATTGGAACGCGGATGGGCGACGACGAGAAGAATTTTCATGAGGTCCAAGCTTGATCAAAAATCCATTGTGAAGACGCCATTGATACACATCAGTTCCAAGCCAGAATGTCGATGCTTGCTTACTCTGGCAAGCAGCGAGGGAAGTGCATGATCAACGATTGGCTGGAAATCACCAAAAGTGTCGGAGCATCATTGAAAGACCTCCGTGGCGGCGCTCCCGAGGTGATGAAGGGGTTTGGCGCCATTGCCGAGGGCGCGCTCAAAGCCAAAGCGCTCGACGTCAAAACCAAGGAACTCATCGCTCTTGCAATCGGCGTTGCCGTCCGGTGCGACGACTGCATCGCTTTTCATGCCAAAGCGGCCGTGGCTCAAGGGGCGACCGACGAGGAAATCTTCGAAACTCTGGGAATGGCCATTTACATGGGAGCCGGACCGTCGGTCATGTATGCCGCTCATGCCGTCGAAGCCGCCCGTCAGTTCAAGAACGACGCGGCCGAGAAGGCCCGCGCTTGAAATATCTACGACGATCGACGGTCTAATTCGGCGGGTTGGAATATTATCCTTGGGGTGACATAATGCGTCGGCGATTTGGCGGGGCGCTTGGATTTGCTGTCACCAGCGATTGATCGGATGCGAAGAATGGCGGCTGCGCGCGGAACCGCGTCCCGTGGTCTGTAGCGCGATGGGCAAAGTCTTTGACGATCGAAGCGGCTTCACAATCCTTCCTCCAGCCGCGTAAAATTTCTGATACGAGACGACATGCGCATCCTTTGCTTCATGCCCCGGAATATGCGGTTCGGCCCGTCCAACGCGACTTCAATCGACTTGTGCGTCTACGACCTGATCGCCGCCAGCCGCTATCGCAAAGACACCAAAATCGTCTGCTGCGAGAACGAGACGCTGTTCTCCGGGCTCGATGTCACGACGTATCCGCCGAAGGTTGATCGCCACAAGAGCCGGAAAATCAAATTCGCTTTGAAAAAGGCAGTCGACAGCAAGGCTGACCTGATCGTCGTGCAACAGCACATGCCAACGGCGGCGGCAGTGGCCTGGCGCATCGAGACACCGGTTATCCTCCACAAGCATAACATGACGAAGCCGATTCCGAAGACGGGCCTGTTCAATCGGCTGAAGCACCGGTGGAGGGTGTCGGAATACAACCGGCTCGCCGGCATTATTTTCGTGAGCGCGGCGTGCCAGCGCATCTTTCAAGCCGATTGGCCAGAAATCAAAGTGCCGATGGGCGTCGTCAACAACGGGTTGGATTTCGCCGAATGGCAGCCCGCAGAAGTGCGAAAAAAGGAAATTATCTGCGTCGGGCGGGCAGCGCCGGAGAAAGGCATCAAGGAAGCCGCCGAAGGTATCGCGACGATCCTCGCCGCCAATCCCGATTGGTCGGCGCGATTGATATTGAGCGAGCCGACGCGCTTCCCCGATTATCTCCAATCGATCAAGGACACGATCAAGCCTGTCGCGGATCGGGTCACCATCAATGTCAATCAACGCTTCGCATTTGTCAGGGAGCGATTGCAGGAGGCGGCCATCGCCATCATCCCTTCGAAATGGGAAGAACCATTCGGACGTACGGCGCTTGAAGCGCACGCAGGCGGCTGCGCCGTCATCACCTCCGGCACCGGAGGCCTCGCCGAGATCAGCGGCGACAACGCCCTTTACTTGCCAAAGGATTTCGATGGCGCCGAGATCGGCCGCTTGCTCGACATCTTGGTTGGCGATGAGGCCAAAAGAAACCAGTTGGCACGCGATGGGAGAGAGCGCTGCATTCAGAAGTTCTCCGTCGGCACGGTAGCCGCCGACGCAGATCGCTTCTACGATCAGATCATGCAAGTGGCCGTCCGCTGATGGCTCCAGGACGGTGCCCAATGCAACCTGGCTGCGGCAACCATCACGACCCGGTTTCGCCGCCTCCCCGATAGAATTGAGCTCGCGATTTCTCGAACGTTCTGCGCGTTTGCGGTTTGACAAACACCCGGATGACCTCCGGGTGTTTTGCTTGAATGCGCTGTTCGAGTTGAACGATGGCCGCTTCGATTTGCGGCGTTCGTAACTCATCAGAGAATTCGAGGCTGAGTGCGACGAGGATTTGCTCAGGCGCCAGATGTACGGCGAACACGCTGTTTGCGCCTTCGACGCTCGGCTCGCTGATTGCCAGCGCCATGATGGAGTTTATGACTTCATCACTCGCCCGCTCGCCGATGAGGAGCGCCTTGTTCTCGCGGGCAAGCACCGTCGCCGCAACCGCAAGAACGATGCCGATGAGGATTGAGGCGACGCCGTCAAGGGCGGAGGCATTCCAATATTGCGCGGCGAAGTTGC
>NZ_RXIZ01000002.1:0-22314 GCF_003987855.1 Hyphomicrobium sp. | reverse complement strand
GTAATTGACCGTGGGATCGACGATTGGCGCCGGCTCCAGGATGTGCGTGATGCCTTCATAGATTGACACGCCCGCGCCGATTGCAAACAGCAGAAGCGAGACGATGAAGCTCCAGAAATAGAGTTCGCGCCCGTAGCCGAGGGGGTGCGTTTCATCAGGCCGCCGGCTGGCGCGGAAGTAGCCGTAGAGGAGGAGGCCTTCGTTGCCGGTGTCGACCAGCGAATGCACGGCCTCGCTCAGCATCGACGAACTGCTGGTCACCGCAGCGGCAACGAATTTTGTCGCCGCGACAAGCAGATTACCGATGAGGGCGGCGTAGACGACCCGTTTGGAAAGGGCTGTTTCGCTCATGCTCATTAAGGATCGCCTGAGCGGGCGAGGAATTCAATGTCTAGCGTCCGCAGGAAAACTCCGGGCGCGTCGCTACGCATCGATCTTGCTGGGCGTCCCTGCTTCCGCGGCCTCAAGGCCATTTGCAACGGCTTCATCGACGTGTTCGAGCCAGACAAAATCGAGCCGATTACGCGCATCATCAGGAATATCGTCATAATCGCGCCGGTTGCGGGCGGGCAGCATCACGCGCTTCAAACCGGCAGCCGCAGCGGCCACGACCTTCTCTTTGATGCCGCCGACAGGCAGCACGAGGCCGCGGAGAGAAATCTCGCCAGTCATTGCCGTGTCGTTGCGGATCGTCCGGTTGGTCAGAAGCGAAACCAGAGCCATGAACATCGCGACGCCGGCACTCGGCCCGTCCTTCGGCGTTGCGCCCGCCGGCACGTGAACGTGGATGTCGTTACGCTCGAAGATGGCGGGATCGATGCCGAGCGAAGTGGCGCGGCTCTTCACGAGCGTCATCGCCGCCTGGGCACTCTCGCGCATCACGTCGCCGAGCTGGCCTGTGAGGATAAGACCGCCCTTGCCGGGCGCGCGTGTCGCTTCGATGAAGAGGATGTCGCCGCCGACCGGGGTCCATGCGAGCCCCGTGGCGACACCGGGGACGCTCGTGCGCATGGCCACTTCGTTCTCGAAGCGCGGTTGCCCGAGCGTCGTGTTGATGTCTGCCACCCCGATGTGCACGTGCGTGGCGCTCCCATCGGCGATCTGAACCGCGGCATGGCGGAAGACTTGTCCGATATCGCGCTCGAGATTGCGAACGCCGGCTTCGCGTGTGTAACCCCGGATGATGGCCGTCAGGGCTTCATCGTCGATGTCCACCTGTTCCGGCTTCAATCCATTCGCTTCGAGCTGGCGCTTGACGAGATAGCGTCGCGCAATCTGCAATTTTTCCGCTTCGGTGTATCCCGCGAGACTGATGATCTCCATGCGGTCTCGCAGCGGGCCGGGGATCGTATCGAGCATGTTGGCCGTCGCGATGAAGACGACACGACTCAAGTCGAAGGGGACGCCCAGGTAGTTGTCGCGGAAGGTCCCGTTTTGCTCCGGGTCGAGAACTTCGAGCATCGCGGCTGAAGGGTCGCCCTGGATGCCGCGTCCCATCTTGTCGATCTCATCGAGCATCATCACGCAATTGCGCGCGCCCGCCTTCTTGATGCCTTGGATGATGTTGCCGGGAAGCGCGCCGACATAGGTACGCCGATGTCCGCGAATTTCCGCTTCGTCGTGCACACCGCCGAGGCTGACGCGCACGAACGGCCGCCCCATCGCCCGCGCGATCGATTGACCGAGCGAGGTCTTGCCCACGCCGGGTGGCCCAACGAAACAAAGGATTGGCGCTTTGCCTTGAGGCGCCAGCTTGCGCACGGCGAGATACTCGATAATGCGCGTCTTGATCTTCTCGAGCCCGAAATGGTCCTGATCGAGAATGCGCCGCGCTTCGGCGATATCGATCGGCTTTTCTTCCGGCAGGCTCCACGGTAGCTCGATCAGCCAATCGAGATACGTCCGGATCATGCCAGCTTCGCCAGCAGCCTCCGGCATGCGCTGATAGCGAGCCAGTTCCTTTTTGGCCTGGCTCTCAACCTCGGGCGGCATCTTCGCCTTGGCGATGGCTTCGGTCAGATCGGCAACTTCTTGCGACTTGCCGTCGCCTTCGCCGAGCTGCCGCTGGATGGCGGCCATCTGCTCGCGTAAGACGGCCTCGCGCTGGCGCTCGTCGAAGGCCGCTTTCGTCTGCCGCCCAATCTCCTGCGTGAGGCGCATCACCTCTATCCGCTCGGCGAGCAGCGCCGATACGCGCTCGATCCGGGTCATGAGATCGACGGTCTCGAGAATGGACTGCTTCTGCTCGGCGGCGATGTCCATGAAGCCTGCCGCGAGATCGGCGAGCGCCGCGGGAGATGTCGCTCCCTGGATTGTCGCGATCAACTCCGGCGGCGCCTGCGGCAGAAGCTGAACGGCTTCGAGCGTCTGTGCCTGCAGGTTGCGGAATCGTGCCTCCATCTCCGTGGAACGCGTTTCGGGTTCGGGAATGTTGACGACGCGGGCGACGGGAAAGGGCGTGCCGGGGATGAAGTCCAGCACGCGGATGCGCTGTACGCCTTGCACGACGATATGATGGCTGCCATCCGGCGCCGCGATGTAGCGCACGATATTGGCCAGCGTACCGACGCGGTGAAGATCATCGGGCCCGGGATCCTCGTTCTCCGGGTCGCGCTGAAGAATGACGCCGATCTGGCGCTCCTCACGCACGGCCTGCTGAATCGCCATGATCGATTTGGCGCGGCCGATCGAGATGGGCAGAATGAGACCGGGAAACAGGACGAACTTGCGGACAGGAACGACGATGAGAGCATCCGACGGAAGCGCTACGTTTTTTGTTCCGCCCTGTCCTGCGGGCACAGCATCGTCAGGCTTGGGTGCGTTGGGGTCACCGAGCGTCATCATAAGGAATTCCTCACCCCGCCTTCGTCAGCGAAAACACCAGACAGCCATTCTTTACGAATTGACGAACGCCATAGCGCCCGGCCGGAAGTTGAAGCCGCCGTTCGAAGCGGCCCTGCGGCAACTCAAGACGATGGATGACGGCATCGCGAAGCTCGGGCGGAAGAAGGCGCCGGCCGGAAACAATGAGAGTACCGTTCTCGATCGATGCCGTGACGTTGTCAGGATCGACCCCCGGCAACGCCACGAACACCAGGATTTCGCGGTCCGTCTCCAAGACGTCGATCGGCGGCTCCCACGCCGGCTGCTCGTTCGGCGCGCCGGATGGTTGGAGCCGGAAGAACTGGCGGTGCATCCGTTCCGCGCGAGCGAGCGTCTCGATGGCGTCCGACAACATCCAGCTCATCGGGTCTTTGTTTGCCATGGCTACTCTTTCCCTTCCGGATCGATCCGTCGAGATTTGCGCGCGAGGTTGAACCTAATACCGTGATCGGTCTGTCGCCAAGCGCAACCGAACCCGGCGACCAGACAATGAACTGCAACGGGCGTGCGTTGTTGGACCAAGCCGCGCCGGCGCGTGCCGCTTAGTTGACGCGGGGCGGTTCCTGATGATCGTCCTTGAAGAATTTTCGCGCGAGGGCGAGCAGCTCGCCGTCGGTGGGATGGCCGAGTGTCTCGACGCCCTTGATCTTGCTCTTGAGAGCGGGGGCAGCATGACCGATATGGTCGACCAGCACTTTCTTTTCTCCGGCTGGGCCAGTGATGAGGATTGCGCCGGCGTCAGCCAGCGCGTCCGTCACATGCTGCAGGTACGCGTAATCTTCGCTCGCGTGTCCGCTGCCGATGCTATTTGCCTTGTGATGAATGTGGCGGACTGGATCCTTGGGCCGAACCACGATCTCATTTGCGTCCGACGCGTTAAAATAGAAGATGCGCGCCTCGTGATGATCAATCCAGACGACGGCGTGGAAATGGCCAGACATGAATTCTCCCAATGATCGGAGCTCCGGACGATACTGTCCGACGATCGCCTCTAGCTGAAACTCGCGACGCTCGTTTGCGCTCTGTCAAAGTCCCTAAGGCGTCTGGGCGTCAAGTGCCTTTTTCGAGCTGGACTTAGCTGTCTTTTTCTTAGCGGTTTTCTTTGTTTTGCCGGCGGTCCCGGTGGTTTTCTTTTTTCCGGCCGCGACACTTGTCGTTCCCGCCTTCTTTTTGCTTTTTGCGGAAGCGGATGTCCCGGTAGCAGCCGCGTTGGACGTGCCTGCGCTTGCGGACTTTGCTGCGCCCTTTTTCTTCGCCGTTTTTCCGCTCGTCTTTGCTGCCGCACCGCCGGTGGCGACTTTACCCGCCTTCTTGGCTTTCGCGCTTTTGCCCGGGGCCTTCGTCCCGGAGGCTTCGGCCTTTGTCGTCGCGGATCCTTCGGCTCCTGCGGTCGACTTCTTGCCCTTTTTCTTCTTCGTGGTCTTGGTGGCGCTGTCGGCCTTTGCGCTCACATCCTTGGGATCGCTGGCGTCCGTGGCGGCCACTTCTTGCGATTTCTTCTTCGTGGTGCCGCCGGCCTTGCCAGCGTTATGGCGCTCGACGTCTTCCTTGGTGATTTCGCCTTCCTGCACGAGAGCGACAAGGCAGGGTGTCGAAAGATTTTCCCCAACCCCGCGCATGCACTGGCGCAGCTCTTCCGATCCCACCGCAAACTGGCTGCAATGTTGGAAGTAGTCATTGCGGCACGCGTTCTTGACGTTGTCACTGACGGCATAGGCATGCGCGCCGTACGAAAGCGCACCAATGGCGAAGACCAGCGCCGCCGCGAGACCGTTTCGCAACGCGTCCCACTGCCGTGCCTTTCGCGCGACCATCGTCATCGCAATACTGTCCCGCATGAGTTGCTGCCTGAAGGTAGAACTTAGAAGCGAGACAATAGTGCCCCAGGCGCACGAACGGCAACGCGGCGCAGCGTTGCGGCGGAAATATGGTTATCAATTTGATGATTGTTATGCGCCCGAGCCCTCGAAATGGTTGCCAGCGAGCCTTGGCGGTGCCAATTAGCGCGTTAAGCTCGTCGCCATAAAAAGGCCTGTCCGCAAATGGATGTCGCGACGAGGGGGACGAAGTCGCCCGGCAACGGGGTGAGCGGACAGGGCGTCAGGAAGGGTGTAATGAGAACGAGCAGAAAAGCGCTGAACATTGTCATTGCTGCGGGCGTTGTGGCGCTGACGGGCACGAGCGCCTTTGCCTACTCGCAGAAGGTCAAGGATGCGTGCTCTGCCGATTACGCAAGCCTCTGCGGCAAGTACAAGCAGGGAAGTTCCGAGCTTCGCCGCTGCTTCGAAAGCAACCGGCGCGTCCTCTCTTCTGAATGTGTTCAGGCGCTGGTGAACGCTGGCGAGGTACCCGCCCGCTATCTCAAGGAGCGGCGCTAGCCGCTCCGGGATCGCTCCCCAAGCAAGTGCGGCCGCAGCGGTTCCCAAACACCTTCATCGTTTCGCGGGACAATCACGCCTGATCGCAGGCTGAATTTTCATCGGCCTTGGATCTCTGGCTCCTTGCGGAGCCGTGAGCGAAGCTCCACCTACTCCATTCGCCGGCGTCTGGACCGATGGAGATCCCGCATGAAGTTGCCCCTGTGGCTTGCTTTGCCAATGTTCGTGCTTCTTGCTCCGGCGGCCAGGGCAGACGACATTGCCTGCATCAGCACGACGTTCCGGCTCCTCGGCGCAAATGATAAAGTCTGTGTCAGCGCGTTTGATGATCCGAAGGTTCCGGGCGTCACCTGCCACATCAGCCAGGCCCGTACGGGCGGGGTCAAAGGCTCATTGGGGCTTGCCGAAGACCCGTCGCGGTTCTCGATTGCGTGCCGGCAGACGGGTCCAATCACCGCTGATATTTCAAAACTGTCTGACGACGAGAAAGTTTATTCCGACAGTACATCACTGTTTTTCAAGCACACACACGTCTTCCGCACCATCGATAAGAAGCGAAACACGCTCGTCTATGTCGCCATCAGCGACCGTCTTGTGGATGGATCGCCCTACAACGCGATCTCGACGGTGCCAATCATGCCGTGGAGCGGGCACTGAATGGCGCCCGCCATCGATTAAAACTTCAGACGAATGAGTTCGTCTCAAATGCGCTTTGCGGCTTCGAGAACACGCGCGTTCGCGAACGAAGATAGATGCGCACCGATTTCTCGAGCAGGCGATTGACGTCGGTGTAGGTGTTGCCGATCGAAAGGATACAAACCGCCAACCGCTCCTTCTCGGCGGCAGGTGCTCGCGCGAGATTGAGTTCCTGGGCGGCACGCTGAAGAACGCTTGTCATGCGCTCAAGCGCATCGGGAAGATATGCACGAGAAGTTTCCATCGGTCAGCCTCCGATCATATCCCCCATCGACATCATATAGCATGGACGCGCCTCACATCGAAGACAGCGAAGCCATCAGGCTTAGATGGATTACTGAATTGGATATGCCGATCGGCTGGGTTTTGGGGCCAAATTCGCGCATTTCGGCGGATGAAACATCAACTCTGCGCGAAGGCACGCGCGAGCACGCGCTTTCCTTCATCCGTCAATGAATAGCGAGTGCGCTGCGTGCGTTCGCTTCGGCTGACGATGGAAAGCAGATCGAGCGGGACATTCGAGAGTGCCGTCACCTCGCGCAGAACGAGCGCATGCTCGATGCCGAGCTTCCGCGAAAACGATCGGCTGTCGTCCGCGATCGCAAAATGCAGCGCGGCGAGGATCGCGGCTCCGATCGGCGAAAGATCAACATTTACAAATCGTATTGCCGCGACTGCGTCGAGAAACGCCTCTTCCGAGATTTCGGCTTGCGGTTCACGCGTCATGCCGCCTGGGCTTGGCCGGAGAGGCGGAACTTGACGAGAACCGACTTCGAGGTCGGCGTATCGCTGAGTTCGCCTGCGGTCGAGATCGGAACGAGTACGTTGAGCTCGGGATAATACCCCGCTACCGATCCGCGCGGCAGCTCGTACGGTACCACACGGAAGCTTTCGGCTAAGCGCTCGACGCCATCTTCGTGAAGTCCGACGATGTCGACGCGATCCCCAGCGTTCGCACCGATCTCGGCGAGATCGTCAGGGTTCACGAATACGACCCGTCGTTCGCCATAGATGCCGCGATAGCGGTCGTCGAGGCCGTACACAGTCGTATTATACTGATCGTGTGAGCGGAACGTCTGAAGCACGAATGTTCCATGCTCTCCCAAGGCGCGCTGATGCTCCGTTTGTTTCGGAAGATCGCCACTCCAGAACTGCGCCTTGCCTGAGCGCGTGTTCCAAATGCGCTCAGCCGGTCCATTGGGAAGACGGAAGCCGCGCGGCTTGCGCACGCGCTCGTTGAAATCGTGGAAGCCGGGGATGGTTCGGGAAATTAGATCGCGAATGCGATCGTAATGATGCGCGAGGGCCTTCCAATCGACGATCTCCGACCCGAGCGTCGCTTCGGCGATGCCGGCGATGATGGCGATTTCGGAACGAAGCTCCGGAGAAGCCGGTCGATTGATGCCGCCCGAACCATGCACCATGCTCATCGAATCTTCGACCGTCACGATCTGCGCAACGCCGTCGGCATTGCGGTCGATTTCGGTCCGGCCGAGGCAGGGAAGCACATAGCTCACTTGGCCCGGCAGAAGGTGCGAGTGATTGAGTTTGGTGGCGATGTTGACCGTCAGCTTCTGGTTCGACATCGCCTTGGCGATAAGAGGACTGTCCGGCGTCGCCCGCGCGAAGTTCCCGCCGAGACCGATGAAAGCCTGCGCCGTTCCATCCAGCATGGCGCCGATGGCTGCCAGCACGTTGTGGCCATGCTCCCGGGGCATCGGCACCCGGAATTCCTGTTCGAGAGCATCGAGGAACGCCTTCGACGGCTTCTCGTTGATGCCGACGGTGCGGTCTCCTTGAACGTTGGAGTGGCCCCGTACCGGACAGAGCCCGGTTCCCGGGCGTCCGACGTTGCCGCGCAGAAATAGGAAATTTGCGATTTCGCGGATCGTCGCCACGGAATGACGATGCTGCGTGACCCCCATCGCCCACGTGCAGATCGTCCGTTCCGCCTGGATGTAGATCGTCGCAAGCTCTTCCAACTGCGAGCGCTTCATGCCCGACTGATCTTCGATCTCGCTCCAAGTCGTCGCTTCGACGCTCGCACGGTAGGCCTGGAAGCCGATCGTATGCTGCTTGAGGAAAGCGTGATCGAGGACCGATGGCCGCCCGGCTGCCAAGGCCGCATCGTCCGCGGCGAACACAGCCTTCGCGATGCCGCGGATCGCGGCCATGTCGCCGCCCAAGCGCACCTGAAAGTATTCGTTGGCGATCGCCGTGCTGCCGCCCGTGATCATCTCGAGCTTGTCCTGCGGGTCGGCGAAGCGTTCCAACCCTTTTTCCCGGACCGGATTGAAGACCGCGATCTTGGCTCCGCGAAGCGCCGCGCGGCGTAAGTCGCCCAGCATGCGCGGATGATTGGTGCCGGGATTTTGGCCGATGACGAAGATTGCGTCGGCTTTCTCGAAGTCTTCGAGCAGAACCGACCCCTTGCCGATGCCGACGGCCTGTTCGAGCGCGACGCCGCTCGCTTCGTGGCACATATTCGAACAGTCGGGGAAATTGTTGGTGCCGTAGAGCCGAACGAAAAGCTGATAAATGTAGGCAGCTTCGTTCGAGGCACGGCCGGAGGTGTAGAACTCAGCGCGATTGGGGCTATCGAGGCTCCGCAGGATCTGACCGATTTCGGAGAAGGCTTCGTCCCACGTTGTTTGGACGTACCGATCGGTGGCTGCGTCGTAGCGCATCGGGTGTGTCAGCCGGCCGGCGCGCTCGACCTCATAGTCGCTCCAGGTGCGAAGCTCACTGACGGTATGCGCCCTGAAGAAGTTGGGATGGACGCGCTTGTCCGTCGACTCCCAGGCGACGGCCTTCACGCCGTTTTCGCAGAACTCGAATGATGATCCATGCGCGGGGTCGCCCCAAGCGCAACCGGGGCAGTCGAAGCCATCCGGTTGGTTGGCCTTAAGCATCGTGACCGCGCCGGAGAGGGGCGAGCCGCTGGCCAGCAGCTTCTTACCGCAACTGCGCAACGCGCCCCAGCCGCCTGCAGCTTTCGACTTCTTGCCGATGAATTCTGGTTTGCCCATTGCAACTGTCCGCTTGATCCGCCCGTCAAACTGCATGGGGGCAAAGGATTTTTGCTGCAACGCACAGGCGAGGAATAACCGTTATGCGGAAACGGCATATCCGGAGCTATTTCATAGTTTTACCGGGCGGCTATCGATGCATGCGCGGTTCAGGCGCAGGCGCTGGAGCGATGCGATCGGCTGATCCGTCGCAGATCGCGAGGCTAGGGGAAGATCTGGTAGATCCAGGTTTCGCTCAAAGCTTCGCCGTCTTTGGCCAGGAAGGCACGCAGGTCGGCGGGCTGACCATTGAGATTGCCGACGTCGAACATCATGCGCCAGCGGCGTGTTCCAACCACCGGAAACGCCTCGATGCCCGAGATCGTGCCGTTGGTCGTCGTCACCATGGTCTTCGTCCCGCCGTAGCGCGTCAGGTCGTCCAAGACCTTGCCCTCGACGTCGATCATGAACTTGCGGGCGTCGCGATTGACGTGGCGGAGGTCGAGGTCCCGGCCGCCCAAGCCGCCAATGCCGATACGGGTCGCAACGATGCGGGCGACATCGCCGGCGGGTGGAGAGTCGATACCCCAGAAGAGGCGGTAACGCGAATTGATGACCGAGCCGGCGACAACAGGGGCTTCAGGCGTCCAGAACGCCACCATGTTGTCTTCGGTCTCGTTCGTGGTCGGGAGCTGCACGAGATTGACCGCGCCCTTGCCCCAATCTGACAGAGGCTCCACCCACATGCTCGGACGCCTATCGTAAAACAGGCTGTCATCCTGGTAGTTCTCGAAATTGCGGTCGCGCTGGATCAATCCAAAGCCCTTCGGATTGCTGTCGACGAAACTGTTCGTCACGATCCGTGGCGGATTGGAAAGAGGCCGCCAGATACGCTCGCCTGTTCCGGTCCAGATCGACAGGCCGTCGCAATCATGAACTTCGGGCCGCCAGTCACCGCGGTAATGCCCGGAATTTTCGCCATACCAGAACATGCCTGTCAGCGGCGCAATACCAAGCATCTCCACCGGCGCGCGGAAATAAAGCTCGGATTCGATATCCTGAAGGGCGCCACCCTGTCCGCCTTCGATCCGGCGACTATCCATGCGGTAGGCACCCGTGACGCTCTGGCTTTCGAGCAGCGCGTAGATATTCATGCCGTTTCCGTTGGGCTCCAGCCAGAAGCTTGTGAAGCGCGGAAACTCTTCCGGCTTGCCCGTATTGAGCGCAAGACCGCGAGCCGAACCACCATATTGGTCGTTGGGGTCCGAAGCCCGGAAGTAGGATGCGCCGAGATACGCAAGCCAGTCGCTCACGCCGCCACGACTCATCAGCCGAAAACCGGCAAAGCCCGCGTTCTTCAATTTGCGCAACGGATGATCGGCCGGCATGTTGAAGTAGTCGGGGCTGTACATCACTTCGCGAGCCGAACCATTCTCCAGCACATAGATCCGGACAGGCTCCGCGTAGTACCGGCCCTGCGGAAAGAGCCTCACGGTCTGGGCGCCGGGAACGCCGTGCCACAGCTCCATCTCGGGTTTGTAGACGGCTTGGGCGAAGGTATCGAACGGCATGCCGCGCAACGGATCGGAAGCGTCTGGTTGCGCCGGCGGGACGTAGGGCGATTGCGAAAGCGTTTTTGCTTGCTGCTTCAGCGCGTCGAACGAAAAGGGCTGCGGCGGTCCAAGGGTCGCGGCGCCGACCGGGGCCTCGCTTCTGGCTTGGCCCGACCACGCGGCGACAGTGGTCGTGAGTGCGCCGGCCAAGACGTGTCGACGGTCGAGCAGGAATGCCATGATGCGATGAGCCAGAGTGAGAGGAGAGGAAAAGCGAGCGTCCCGAGCGCTTTATATCGGGCAGGAGTCGACTATTTCAACTTCGGTGCAAGGCCAAGCCCTTTGTTGACGTTAATCCGCGAGACGTGGCTCCATTCGTGCGATGACGATGGCGATCAGAGGTCACGTCGGGGGATTTAGTTTGGCATTTTTGCGGCCGGACCGGCGCAGCCATTAACTTTCGTTTCGTTACCGAAAATTTACGCCGATCGATGCCGTAGCGAAGTTTTTCATCACGAGGGGCCTAGTTCCGGGAAAAATTATCCAATCGGTCACCATCGCATGCGTATTCTCTAAGGCTTTCGTGCGTGTGCGTAGTTCGCATTTAGAACATTTCGGCGCCCGTTGACGCCGGATGATGGTTGCCGGCGACAATGACCGTTGAGAAGTCAATTCCGGATTTAACCGGCATCAGCGAGAGACTGAATGCTCTCCATCAGGAGCTGCTTGTCGGCATCGCGCTGGGTGATTCCCTATCGAATGTCATGACAGCGTTTTGTCGGGGCATCGAAGCCCTGGCGCCCGACGTCGTGTGTTCGGTTATTGGTGTCGACGATGATGGTCGCATGAGACCGATCGCCGGCCCGTCTTTGCCCGAAAGTTACGCGGAGGCGATCAGCGGCATCCAAGTCGGACCGGACGTTGGCTCTTGCGGGACGGCAATCTACCTTCGCACCGCAATCGAGGTCTGCGATATCGAGACCGACCCGCTGTGGGCGCCATACAAGTCCCTAGCCCTGCCCTACGGTCTTCACGCTTGCTGGTCGTGCCCCATTCAAAGTCAGGACGGCCGCGTCCTCGGTGCTTTCGGCCTCTATTTTCGGGAAAAGCGCTACTCGAACGCTTTCGAGCGCCGCATCGTCGCTGAATGCTTGAACTTCTGCGCCATCGCCATAGCGAATTCCGAAGCGCGGGCGCGCCTCAACAACCTCGCCTTCTTCGACCCGCTGACGGGCCTTGGGAACCGCGCGACTTTGGAGAACAGACTTCCGCTTATTCTCCAACGTGCCAACGAACGGCAGCACTCGGTCACGATCTATCACATCGACATCGCCGAGTTTCAGGCGATCAACGACCTGCATGGTCGCATCCACGGCGATATGACCTTGGCAAGGGTCGGGCACCTCCTGCGCTCGGTCGCGGCAGATTCCGATCTGATCGTTCGAACGGGCGGCGACCAGTTTCTGGTCGTCAAATCGGCTCGTAAGGAAGATTTCGATCCCGAGGAGTTCGCGCAGGATATCGTCCACGGCATCTATGGCGGTCACCGGCTCGACAGCGGCGAAGAGGTTATGATCGATGTCCGCGTCGGTCTTGCGAGCTTTCCCGCCGATGGCCGACAGCAGGACGAACTTCTCGAACACGCGGAAACGGCGCTTCGCCGCGCGAAGCGGAGCGGTCGCACGCACGTCAAGTTCGAACCCCGGATGGAATATGAGAAGCGTCAGCGGCGCTCGCTCGAACGAGATATCAAGCTCGCCATCGAACGGCGAGAATTATCGCTCGTCTTTCAGCCGCAGGTCGACGCAAAGTCCGGCGCTATTCAGGCTTTCGAAGCGCTCGTGCGCTGGACTCATTCCGAGCTCGGCCCCATTTCCCCGGTTCAGTTCATTCCGATTGCCGAAGGCAATGGGGCTATCCATGCGATCGGCGAATTCGTTCTGACACGCGCCTGCGAAGAAGCCGCGCGGTGGAACGAGAAAATGCGCGTAGCAGTCAACGTCTCGGCGGCCCAAATCGTCCGCAACGATTTCGTTCAGCTCGTGGCCAACGTGCTCTCGCAGACGAACCTCGATCCCGCACGTCTTGAATTAGAAGTTACCGAAAGCCTGTTCGTTCAGGATCTCACCACCGCCACAGCGACGCTGCGACGGTTAAAGCGCTTGGGTGTCAGCGTCGCGATGGACGATTTCGGAACGGGATATTCTTCTCTCAGTACGCTGCGAGCTTTCCCGTTCGATCGCATCAAGGTCGATCGCAGTTTCGTATCCGACATGGTCCACAGTCCCGATGCCGCCGCCATCGTGAATTCCGTTGTTGGACTGGGCCGCACGATGGGTTTGCGCGTCGTGGCCGAAGGCGTCGAATCCCAAGAGCAGGTCGCGATGCTGAGATTGATCGGGTGCCACGAGATTCAAGGCTATCTGTTCGGTAAGCCGCTTCCTGCCGAAAGCTATGAGCACGTCACGCGTCCGAGCCCCAGAGCAGCGGCTGCGAAAAAGCGTGCATCGCGCGCCACGCACGCCAATTCCACACGATAATATTCACTCACGACCACGGGTCTTTGCCGGCGGCGAGAAGATCGAATACCTGAGCCGTGTGCTCGCCGAGCTTGGGGCTTGCGGTCTCTGCAACACAGGGTTCGCCATCAATGACGATGGGGCTGCGCACGGTCGGTACGGCAGCGCCCCTGTCTCTCTCCAGATCGCGGCGCATTTGCCGAGCGACGATCTGAGGGTCTGCGAAGACCTCATCCAGCTTGTTGACTGGACCTGCGGGAACACCTGCGGCTTCCAGCGCGGCAAGCAGTTCGGCCGAGCCGCGCTTTCCGATTTCCGCTGACAGCAGCGCGATCAGTTCGGACCGGTTCGCGATCCGGCGCGCGTTCGTCTTGAAGCGCTCATCGGCACCGAGGTGGGAAAGCCCGAGCAGCTCGCACACCCGGCAGAACTGTCCATCGTTACCGGCCGCGATGATGATGGGGCCGTCCGCTGCGTGAAAAACTTGATACGGCACGATATTGGGATGTGCGTTCCCCAGCCGGCGGGGCTCCTTGCCTGAGGCGAGATAGTTCATCGCCTGGTTGGCAAGCACGGCCACCTGCGTGTCGAGCAACGCCATGTCGATGAAAGCCCCAATTCCCGTGGCGTCGCGCCGATGCAGCGCCGCGAGAATGCCGATCGTGCCATAGACGCCGGTAAAGATGTCCGCGAAGGCGACGCCGATCTTTTGCGGCTCTCCGTCCGGCGCGCCGGTGAGATCCATGATGCCGCCCATGCCCTGCACGATGAAATCATATCCGGCGCGCGGCGCGTAGGGCCCCGATTGTCCAAAGCCCGTGATCGAACAGTAGATCACTCCGGGGTTGACCGCGCTGATCGCGGGATAGTCGAGGCCGTACTTGGCCAGGCCGCCGACCTTGAAGTTCTCGATGATGACATCGGCCTTGGTTGCCAGCGCCAGTGCGATGCTGCGGCCTTCAGGTTTCTCGTAGTCGATTGCAATCGAGCGCTTTCCGCGATTGGTCGCGTGGAAGTAAGCAGCCGATCCGGGACCGTCATCGTCGGCGATGAAGGGTGGTCCCCAAGTGCGCGTATCATCCCCGCCTTCCGGCCGCTCGATTTTGATCACGGATGCGCCAAGGTCAGCGAGCGTTTGTCCTGCCCACGGTCCTGCAAGCACGCGCGCGAGTTCCAACACGCGCAACCCCGCGAGCGGCTTCGAAGCGCTATCGGTCATGCGAAGGCCTGCAATCCAGTTATGGCGCGGCCGAGGATGAGCGCATGGATGTCGTGCGTGCCTTCGTACGTGTTGACGGTCTCGAGGTTCAGCATGTGGCGCATCACCTGGAATTCTTCCGAGATGCCGTTGCCGCCGTGCATGTCACGCGCGGCGCGCGCGATATCGAGCGCCTTGCCGCAATTGTTGCGCTTGATGAGCGAAATCATTTCCGGCGCGACTTTCCCTTCGTCGAGCAGCCGGCCAACGCGCAGCGCTGCTTGCAGCCCGAGCGTGATCTCCGTCTCCATGTCGGCGAGCTTCTTCTGAACGAGCTGTGTCGCCGCCAGCGGCCGATTGAACTGGCGGCGGTCGAGCGTGTATTGGCGCGCCGCATGAAAGCAGAATTCCGCCGCGCCGAGCACGCCCCACGCGATGCCGTACCGCGCCCGATTGAGACAGCCGAATGGTCCGCCCAAGCCTTGCGCATTCGGCAATAGAGCGTCATCAGAAACTTCGACGCCATCCATGACGATCTCGCCGGTGATCGAGGCCCGCAACGACAGCTTGCCTGCGATCTTCGGCGCTGATAGCCCGCGCATTCCTTTGTCGAGAATGAAGCCGCGGATCTTTCCCCCATGCGCTGCGGACCTCGCCCAGACGACGAACACATCAGCGATCGGTGCGTTGGTGATCCACATCTTCGAACCGCTGATGCGATAGCCGCCGTCGATTTTCTCGGCGTGCGTCCGCATCCCTCCCGGATCGGAACCCGCGTCAGGTTCGGTCAGCCCGAAGCAGCCGATGAGTTCGCCGCTCGCGAGCTTCGGCAGGTACTTCGCGCGCTGCGCCTCGCTGCCGTACGCATAGATCGGATGCATTACCAGTGACGACTGCACGCTCATCATCGAGCGATAGCCGGAATCGACGCGCTCGACTTCGCGCGCGATCAGGCCATACGCCACGTAGCTCGCTTCCGATCCGCCATACTCCGAAGGAAGAGTCGGCCCAAGCAGCCCGAGCGCTCCCATCTCGCGGAAAATTCCCGGGTCCGTCGTTTCGTTGGCATAGGTCTCGATGACGTGCGGCTGCAGTCTCTCCTGGGCGAAGGCGCGTGCACTGTCGCGGATGATCTTCTCATCGTCCGTCAGCTGATCTTCCAAAAGAAAGGCATCGTCCCAGACGAAAGTCGAACCGGCAGCCACGTCGCGCTCCTGAAGCAGTTCAAATTTGCGCGCCACCATATGGGCCGCGCCGCAATTAGGAAACAGGGACCGAGAATTGGTTCCATTTGGTCTTATGATGTGGAGCAGTCCATTGCCGTCTCCACTCGGCGATGCCATATGGCAGCCGTGACCATCTTGCCAGGTTAGCAATCATGCCAAAACGGCCTCTCGTCGGCGTCATCTGTTGTCAGCGAAATCCCGAAGATCCGGTGCAGGGGGTGGCGGAGCGGTATTTGAAGGCCGCGCCGTTCGTCGGTGCCGATTTCGTCCTCGTGCCGTCGATGCCCGACGTCATGGATTCAGGGTCGATCCTGAGCCGTCTCGACGGTATTCTGCTGACCGGCAGCCCGTCCAATGTCGCGCCTAACCTCTACGGCAGCGCCGACGCCGGAGATGGACCATTCGATCCGGGGCGGGATGGCATGGCGTTCCAGCTAATCGCTCAATCCGCCGAAAGCAATCGGCCGGTGCTCGGCATTTGCCGCGGCTTCCAGGAGATCGCGGTGGCGTACGGGGCAACGCTGCGCCGTGATCTTGGCGAGTTGAGCCGCGATCAAATCCATCATACCGAACCGGGCTTGCCGCTCGAAACCATGTTCGCGCTCGAGCATCGGGTCGAGCTCGCCCGCGCCGGCATTTTGGAGCGCGTGATGGGTGCGCCCTCGATTACCGTCAACTCCGCGCACTTCCAAGGCATCAGCGATCTCGGGCAAAAGCTCGCCGTCGAAGCGACCAGCACCGACGGCGTGGTCGAAGGTATTCGTCCCAAGTCCGGAGAGCGCGTTCTGGCGGTCCAGTGGCATCCCGAGTGGCGTGTCGCCGACAATCCGCATTCGCGCGAGTTGTTCGCTTGGTTCGGGCTGCTGCTCAGGGGCGCGTCGATGGCCGAAGCCGCAGAGACGGTCGCCGAGCTTGCGAAGCAGCCGGGATAACGGCGTCGCTCAGCGATGCGCCGCGATCACGCTCACCAGCGCACCTTGAATGCCGGTGATGAGAATCTGCACGCCGATGCACAGCAACAGGAATGCGGACAGCCGCGTCAGAATGCGTGCGCGCCCGGGTCCGAGTAGCGACACGAGCCGGTCGGCGGATGAGTAGCAAAAGCCGATCGTCAGCGCGACCGCGATCGCCGCGCCGCAGAGGCCGCAAAAGAATGGCAGGAGCTCTGCCGCGTCGGGCGGCCGGTTGGAGCTGAGCGCGATGGCGACCGATATCGTCCCGGGCCCCGTGGTGAACGGCATCGTCAGCGGAAAGAACGCGACATCGCTGCTCCACGCCGTCGCTCTCCGCGTATCGGACGCATGATCCTGCTTCCGGTCCTCGGTCTCCTGCGGATTGTAAAGCATTCGCCAGCCCGAGACGGCGACCACAGTGCCGCCCGCGACGCGAAGCGCATCGATGCTCACGCCGAAAAAGCTCATCAGGGTCGCGCCGATGAGCAGGGACACCAGCATGACGATGGCCGAATAGGCAGCGACGCGCCACGCGAGGAAAACCCGTTCCGGATGCGGCCGGCCAAGCGTGATCTGGCTGTAGATCAACGCGCCGCCGAACGGATTGACGATCGAGAACAGTGCTGGGAATGCAACCAGAAAGCTGGCGATGATGCTGCTTAGATAAGCCATGTCTCTCTGCTTGCACGGACGGAATGGATCGCAGGGCGACCTTCTAGACGCTTAATCGTCAGGCTACCAGACGCTCGATTGTTCGATGCCGCCGAAAATTTCCTTCAACCGGCGAGATGCTCCGGTCGCCAGGTCTTCCGGGACCTCATCGAGCGCGAAGAAACGCTGCTCTGCTATCTCTGCGTTTGGCGCCGGCACCGTGTCGCGACGCCACTGCCGGATCATGAAGAGCACGATGTGATCGCCGGGGAATTGATCGAAGTGCGAATAGATGCCCAAGAGCTGCGCCGGTTCCTTGATGATCACACCCGTCTCCTCCAGCACCTCGCGCGCCAGCGCGTCTTCGATTTCCTCGCCGCGCTCGACGCCCCCGCCTGGAAAATGCCACCCCGGCCGGTAGCCGTGCCGGATCAGAAGCACGCGCGAGGCGTCGTCGACGATCACGCCTTGCGCGCCGAGCGTAACGATATCGGCGCGACCTTTGAGCATCGAAGCAAGACGCATCAGCACGTCAGAGCCTCCAGCCGTACAGCCAATCGAAGCCCGCCATGATTCGAGCGCCCGATCGCATTCTCAACACAGTATCGCGCGCGAACGCTGCTGGTCCGCTCATGTGATAGACGCGGCCGTTCCTGACGGATGCTGCGGCAACCTTCGCCACGCGCGGACGGCGTTCCATCTCGTAAGCGGAAAGCGAACTCGCAATGTCGCCGTTCGAAGATGCGACGCGCGCAGCAAGCGTGGCCGCATCTTCAAGTGCCATGACCGCGCCTTGCGCGAAGAACGGCAATATCGGATGCGCGGCATCACCCAGGAGTGCGGCGCGGCCCGACGTCCAACGCACTAGGGGCTGTGTGCGATAGAGCGACCATTGCCGCCACTCCGGCGCACGCTCCACGAGCGACCGGAAGGGCGCAGCGAAGACGCCTGTCTTCTGCTTCACAGCCTCGCCTGCGGCAGGTCGGTCCCAGCCTTCATCCGCAGTCGTGGAATCGGCGATGACCACGAGTGCAACATCACGTCCGCCGCTGACGGGATAGTGGACGGCATGCGCGCCGGCCGTCAGCCAAATATGGACGGCATTGCTCGCCAGTTCTCGAGGTAACGCATTCGCACCGGCGACGCTGCGGAACGCGGTCTTGCCGACGGGATGAAGGGACGCTGCGCTACCGCTGATCTGGGTACGCAGCCTCGACCAAAGGCCGTCGGCAGCAACGAGCAGGGATGCGCGGTGCTCTTCGCCGTTCATGCCTTCAGCCGTCACCCCCTCAGGGTCGTTTGCGAAGCCGACAATCTCGTTGCCAGGCGACAGCACAATTCGCGGATCGCCTTCTGCCCGTCGCCTCAGCGCATGATGCAGATCGCGGCGATGCAACGTCCAATAAGGCGCACCGTGGCGTTGTTCGATCCAGTCTGCGAGTGGGAAACGCGCGAGTTCCCGCCCCGTCGCCCCGTCGTGGACGATGAGCGCATCAGGCCTCGCAACTTTGTCGCGAAGAAACTCTTCGACGCCGAGCTCGGCAAGGACGCGCGCGCCATTCGGGCCGATCTGAATCCCAGCCCCTTCCTCCGGGAAGGCCACGCGCCGTTCACACACGCGCACGTCGACGCCTCGCTGCGAAAGCGCGATCGCGGTCGCTAGCCCGCCGATGCCGCCGCCGGCGATCACGGCGCTCAGGCGACCTGATGCCATCACACGTCTTCCGAGCTGAAATCGGGAATCAAGCGGCGTCCGCGACGAGGCTGCCCTTGGGATCGCTCTCGTCTGCCTTGAGGCGCGGATCGTAAATGTAAAGCGTCGAACAATAGGGGCACAGGATTTGATTATCCTGACCCATGTCGAGATAGACGTGCGGATGATCGAACGGAGGGCGGGCGCCCATGCAGTTGAACTCTTTTACACCGACGAAGATGCGCTCGGCGCCAACGTCGTTGGCAAAGTGCGGGATAACTGCGCCAGCCATGCTCAGCCCTTCAATGGGAGATGTTTGGCCGCACCATATCCTCGTGGCCGCGAGGATGGTAGGGGGACATAAAAACACATTCGGCCGAATGAGTGCGAGGGTATGGACCACTTTGACAGCGACGGCGTCGACATCGCCTTTCTCGATACCGGAGGCGGTGAGGCAAAGCCCCCGGTTCTGCTTGTTCACGGCTTCGCCTCCAACGTCGAGACGAATTGGGTCAACACCGGCTGGGTGACGTTTCTCACCCGCGCCGGCTACCGCGTCATCGCTCTCGACAACCGTGGGCACGGCCAAAGCCAGAAGCTCTATGAACTGGTTGACTACGGCGCGCCGTTGATGGCCGAAGACGCGCGGCGCCTGCTCGATCATGTCGGCGTGCCGAAGGCGAATGTCATCGGCTATTCGATGGGCGCGCGGATCTCCGCATTCCTGGCGCTGACCCATCCCGATCGCGTCGCCAAAGTCGTCTTCGGCGGGCTCGGCATCAACATGGTCCGTGGCATGGCCGGAACCGGCCCGATTGCGCGAGCGCTTGAGGCGCCGAGCATCGAAGAGGTTACCAACCCGACGGCCCGAACCTTTCGCGCCTTCGCCGAACAGACCAAAAGCGACTTGAAAGCGCTTGCCGCCTGCATTCGCTCATCCCGCGCACCGATCACGGCCGAGATGATCAGAGAGATCGCGGTGCCTGTCCTCGTTGCGGTCGGCGATCAGGACGTCATCGGGGGCGGTGCGGATGAACTGGCGCGGCTCATTCCCGGAGCCCGCGCCTACACCATCCCCGGCAAGGATCACAATCGCGCAGTCGGCGATCGCTCTTTCAAAGCCGAAGCCCTGGCATTTTTCGAAAGCTGAAGATCGAGTGAACGGTGCGCCTGGGGACCAACGAGCCTCGGGCTGACACGGGGGATAATCGCGAGCCGAAACCTTGGTCCTCAGGGCACACGCCCTCGCGGAGGCCAAGAGGCCCCACGCGAGCGCTTTCTGATCCCGTCAGTGCGTCTTCAGACCGGTACGCTGTACAAGTCCGATTGAAGACGCGGGACGGTGCATTTCCGGTCTCGCACGCGATACGAGTTCGAGCCCGGCCCGCACTCCGGGAGCAACTGCCAGATAGCCCGCCTCAATGACGGGGCGATCTCAGTGATATGTCGGTCCTCAGTGGACTGTGGATAACTTTGCCTGCCCGCCATGATGCGGCTTGACCGCCACACGAGTCGCCGCCGCGAGACGACCTGCAATCCGCCACCGCTCGGACAAGCAAGCGGCCCAAATCAGTCTGAAAATCCGGGAAACGTGGAGGCTGGCGGCCGATCGCGCACTTCCTTAACCGGCCGTTTACGTTAACGCCGCTTAATTCCCTCCCATGGTTCCGCGTCGTATCCGAGTTCTCGCGCCTTGTGCCGTCCTGATGACTTCAGGGCTCGGCTTGCTATGGGGCTGCGGTACGACGGGTCCCAACTTTCAGGTCAGGGACGATCCGTGGCGCTCGCCGGAAGAACGCGCCTGCCTTGCCTCCGGAGCCGTGCAGCAAACAGCTTTCGTCCGCGCGCGATCGGCGTTGGGCGGCCCGAGCGTGTGCGGCGCTGAAAGTCCATTCGAGATGTCCGCCGCCGACCGCGGTCGCGTTGCCCTCATCCCTGCGGCATCGCTCCGCTGCCCGATGATCCCGCAGATCGATCGCTGGGTGAAAGAGGTCGTGGAGCCCGCCGCGCGCTATAATTTCCGCCAGGAACTCTCGGGCGTGAAAGTTCTCGCCTCATACTCCTGCCGTCCGATGAACAGCGTCGAAGGCGCGATGATCTCCGAACACGCCTACGCCAACGCCGTCGACATCGGCGGCTTTGTGTTGGCCGATGGCAGCACGATAATCGTGAAGCGCGACTGGAACGGCTCACCGCGCGAACAGGCGTTCCTGCGCAGCGTGCACGACGGCGCGTGCGAATACTTCACCACCGTTCTCGGTCCGAATTACAACAGCCTTCACAGCGACCATTTCCACCTCGATCTCGCCCATCACGGTCGCGACGGGCTGATGCATATTTGCAAATAGCCGGTTGCAACGGCTGCAAGGGGCGGATGCGGAGCGCGCGCAAATCCGCTAGAAGCGGGCCATGACCTGGGATCACGATCCGCCGCCCGGCTCGCGCCGCGGCTACCATCACGGCAATCTACGCGAAGCATTGATGAAGGCTGCGCTCGATTTGATTGCCGCGAAGGGCCCGGCGGGATTCACATTTGCCGAAGCAGCGCGCGCCGCCGGTGTCAGCCCAGCCGCGCCATACCGCCATTACCGCGATCGCGACGCGCTGATGGCCGACGTCGCGCGCCGCGCCTTCGAACTTTTCGAGACGAAGCTGAAGCAGGCGTGGGCTGGTGGCACGCCCGACGCCTTCACCGCTTTCGAGCGCGTCGGCCGGGCTTATCTCGCCTTTGCGCGGCAGGAGCCGGCGCAATACTCGGCGATGTTCGAGTCGGGCTTATCCTTCGCCGCGTTTCCAGATCTGCACGTTGCGGGCGATCGCGCTTTCGCCGTGCTGAAGGATGCCTGCGCGGCGATGGTCGCCAATCTGCCGGACGACAAGCGCCCTCCCGTGATGATGATGGCGCTTCACATCTGGGCGGAAGCTCACGGCATCGCCTCATTGTTCGCGCGTGGCGACGAAGCCCGCAGGCCGATCCCGATGACGCCGGAAGATCTGCTCGACGCTGCCGTGCTGATCTACCTCGACGGCCTCGGCGTCCGAAAAGCCAAGACCCCATAACCTCAGAAGCCGTAACGTGCCGCGGGGTAGCGCGTCAGTTGAACTTGGCCCGGCTAAGGGCGACCTATTTTTCGCAAAGCCGCTCGGAAAACCCTTGAACTCACCCCTTGCCCTCCCACCTATGTGAATGTAAAATACATTTACATCCTAAACGAGGAGAGGGTGGCGATGACGCAAGTGGTTCAGACACTCGACGACTTCGGGCGTCCTGCATGGATTGCCGCGATGGTCTTGGGTTTCATCTTTTTCTGGCCGGCTGGTCTCGCCATCCTGGCCTATATGCTTTGGAGTGGACGCATGAACTGCGGATGGCACGGTGGTCGGGGCCGCGAGCGCTGGGAAGCCCGAATGTCGGAAGGTTTCGAGCGCGCTAGGTCTCGTATGGAAGAGAAGTTCGGCGGCTTCGGTCGCGCAGCTTATTCCAGCGGCAACAAGGCTTTCGACGACTATCGCGAGGCGACGCTCAAGCGCCTCGAAGAGGAAGAGCGCGAGTTCC
>NZ_RXIZ01000007.1:340423-408131 GCF_003987855.1 Hyphomicrobium sp. | reverse complement strand
ACGGTGTCCATCCCGTTCGTTCAGCAATTGCAGTCATGCCGGCGGCAAAAAGGCCCGGGTCGCCGCGCATCTTGTTGACGATAAAGCCGCGGATCATCGCCGCATCATCGGCGTCGAGGACGTGACGGGTGCCGACGATGCTGGCGATGACGCCGCCACGATCTATGTCGCCGATGAGAACGACCGGAACTCCTGCGGCGCGCGAGAAGCCAAGATTGGCGATATCGTTGGTGCGCAAGTTGATCTCGGATGCGCTGCCCGCACCTTCGACCAGGACGAGATCCGCATTGGCCTTCAACTGCGCGAAGCTCGCCAGCACATCGGGCAGGAGTTCCTTCTTCTTCGCCTGAAATTCGCGCGCCTTCGCCGAGCCGCGCATTTTTCCATGCACGATGATTTGCGCGCCGGTTTCGCTCTCGGGTTTTAGCAGCACAGGGTTCATGTGAACGCTGGCAGGCACGCGTGCGGCTCGTGCCTGCAGTGCCTGGGCTCGGCCGATCTCGCCGCCGTCTGCGGTCACGGCCGCGTTGTTCGACATGTTCTGTGGTTTAAAGGGGAGAACACGGAGGCCGCGATTTGCGAACAGGCGGCAGAGACCGGCGACGATCAGCGATTTTCCGACATCGGAACCCGTGCCGGAAAACATCAGCGAGCGTGCCGGCATCAGAATTCAATGCCTTCCTGCGCTTTCACGCCAGCTGCGAAGTGATGCTTCACAGCGGCCATCTCGGTGACGCCGTCCGCGACAGCGATCAATTCCGGCTTTGCATTGCGACCCGTTACGACGACGTGCAAATCCTGGCGACGCGTGCGCAGAGTTTCGATGACTTCGTCCAACGGCAGATAGTCGTAGCGAAGCGCGATGTTGAGTTCATCCAGAATCAGAAGGCGAATGGAGGCATCCGCCATCAGCTCTTTCGCTTTGCTCCAGGCGCGACCGGCGGCAGCGATGTCCCGGGCCTTGTCCTGGGTTTCCCAGGTGAAGCCTTCACCCATGGTGTGCCAGGAAATCTGATCGCCGAAGCGCTCCAGCGCACCGCGCTCGCCCGTCGTCCAGGCGCCCTTGATGAATTGAACGACGCCGACGCGCCATCCGTGTCCAAGCGCGCGCAGGACCAACCCGAAGGCGGCGGTCGATTTGCCTTTGCCAGTGCCGGTATGGACGAGGAGAACGCCTTTTTCGATCCGCTTCTCGGCTACTTCGGCATCCTGGACGGCCTTGCGCTTCGCCATCTTGGCTTTGTGCCGTTCGGCATCTTGATCTGTGGTTGGGTCGCCCGTCACGTTCAGCCCTTCAAGGTCAGAGGCAAGCCGGCAGCAACGAATACGACGCGGTCCGCCGCGGCTGCGATTTTCTGGTTGAGGCGTCCCGCCTCGTCGCGAAACGCGCGCGCAAGAGCATTCTCGGGCACGATCCCCAGGCCAACCTCGTTCGAGACGACGACGCAAGGCGCTATCCGCTTCGACAAGGCCGCGAGCATGTCCTCGGTAGCGTCGGCGACGGAACGATCTACATGCATGAGGTTCGAAACCCAAAGCGTGAGACAATCTACCAGGGTCGGAAGTTCGGCCGTCCGGTTTGCCAGCGCATCGGCGACTTCTATCGGGGTTTCGTGATCCATCCAGCCTTCACCGCGGCGCTGTTTGTGATGGGCAATGCGGTGGCGCATCTCATCATCGAAGGCTTCCGCGGTCGCAATATAGGCCCAGGGTCCGGGAACTGCTGTCAAAAGCCGTTCCGCAAAGGCGCTTTTGCCAGACCGGGCACCCCCAAGGACAAGGGTGAGCTGCGGAAGATGCGAAGAAGACATTATCAGCTTTCTGGCGGCCCGCCCGGGCGTCTGGCGATTGACGTCGGTAATTGGGTCACTTATCGATTGAGACGACGGTCCCTCGCAAGAGGGTTCAAAGGGAATGCGGTTTTACTCCGCAGCTGCCCCCGCAACTGTAAGCGGTGAGCATCGGCGAGATCGCCACTGGGCCCACGCCCGGGAAGGTCGCCGAACGCCAAGACCCGCGAGCCAGGAGACCTGCCGTCGCCAGGAACATTCGACCGTCGCCGGTGGGGCGAGAAAGGTTAAAATGCAGTTCAGATCGTTCGGCGCAGAACAGCGCCCGTTCATTCAATCGCTTCAGGCTATTCTCAATCCAGAGGCAGGGCAATGAGCGCGCGCAAAGTCCCAGTCACGATCGTTACCGGCTTTCTTGGCGCAGGCAAGACAACGCTCGTGCGCCACACAATCGAGAATGCACAGGGCCGGCGGCTGGCATTGATCGTCAACGAATTCGGCGACGTCGGTGTCGATGGAACAATTCTGCGCTCCTGCGGCATCGAAAACTGTCCGGAAGAAAACATCATCGAGCTGACCAACGGCTGCCTTTGCTGTACGGTGGCCGACGATTTCATTCCGACGCTCGAGGCCTTGCTGGCGCGGGATCCAGCCCCCGATCACATCATCATCGAGACGTCTGGACTGGCTTTACCCAAGCCGCTCGTCAAAGCCTTCGAATGGCCGGATATCCGCAATCGGGTGACTGTCGACGGCGTCGTGACGGTGGTCGATGGCCCCGCCGTGTTGTCAGGCCGGTTCGCCGACGACCCGGCGAAAGTGGCGGCTCAGCGTGAAGCCGATCCCTCGGTCGATCACGAAAATCCGCTCGAGGAGGTGTATGAGGATCAGCTTCTATGTGCTGATCTCGTCGTTCTCAACAAGACCGATATGCTAACGCCGGATGAAGTGACTTCCGTCTCGGGCGACATCAAGGCCAGCGTACCGCGCGCCATCAAGATCGTTGCCACCCGGGAGGGCCGGGTTCCTTCAGACGTGCTGCTCGGGCTCTCGGCAGCGGCGGAGAATGACCTCGCGGCGCGACCCTCGCACCACGACAACGAACCCGAGCACGATCACGACGACTTCGAAACTTTTATCGTCGAGGTGCCCGAAGCGTCGTCGCCTGCGGATCTCGCAGCGCGCGCCAAAGCCATCGCCGATGAGCATGACGTACTGCGGGTCAAAGGCTTCGCTGCCATCGACGGCAAGCCGATGCGTTTGCTTCTGCAGGGCGTCGGCGCGCGGATCGAAACACGCTACGAACGCGCCTGGCAGACGGGAGAGCGACGAGTGGGAAAGCTGGTCGTGATCGGACAGAAGGGACTCGATCGCGACGGGATCATCCGGAAACTCACGGGCGCTCTTTGATGCATATCGTGGTTCGCGAGAGTCGTGATCTTGACGAGGCCGCCGCGCCTCGCGATCTCGGACTCGCGCCCGCCGATATCGTTTTTCTGTCGTTCTCGGATTCTGATCTTGCCATGGCTGCGGCCGCGTATCAGCGGCTAGAGGCGGATGGCACAAGTCTGCGGATTGCCAACTTGAACGCGTTGCGCCATCCGATGTCCGTTGATCTTTTCGCAGAGACAACCCTCAAGGGCACGAAATCCGTCGTGGTGCGCCTCCTCGGGGGGCTCGATTACTGGCGTTATGGGGCGGAGCAGTTGGGCCGCCGCTGCCGTGACCTAGGGATTTCACTCGCTATTGTTCCCGGCGACGGCCGCCCGGACATTCGACTTTCGACACTATCGACATTCGAGCCGCACGACTTGGCGCGACTCGAAGCGCTGCTCGATGCCGGGGGCGTCGACAACACATTCACCGCCTTGCGAGCTGCGCTGGGCGTGCGGAGCGAAGACAACGAGGTTCCCTCGCCTCGCGACGTCCCGAATTTCGGTGTTTATCGCGAACGAGCCGTTGACGAGAGCGATATCGGGGCAGCCGCGGTCATTTTTTATCGCTCGCATCTTCTTGCCGGAGATGTTGCGCCGATCGATGCCCTGATCGACGCTCTTGACCACCGGGGGCTTGCGGTCACTGCCGTTTTTCTTCCGAGCCTCAAGGCACCCGATGCCGCAGATTGGCTCCGTCGTGAGCTTAAACAGCTTGCGCCCGACGTCATCATCAATGCCACTGCATTCGCGGCGCGTGACGGCGATGGCGGGTCGCCGCTCGACGCGGGCGATTGTCCAGTCCTGCAAGTGGCGCTCGCGAATTCATCGCGTAAGCTTTGGGATAAGTCGCAGCGCGGTCTGGGCGCTTCGGATCTGGCGATGCATGTGGTGCTTCCGGAGCTCGATGGACGATTGTTCGCGGGCGTCATCTCCTTCAAGGAAGAAGATGCGTTGGGGGAGAGCATCGGCATGCCGCTTTTACGGCATGTGCCGTACAACGAAGGCGTTGCCCATGTCGCCAACCTTGCTGCGAATTGGGCGCGGTTGCGCCACTCAGCAAAGGCTGATCTGCGCGTCGGGTTGCTTTTGTCGACCTATCCAGGACGGCCCGACCAGATCGCGCACGCTGTCGGCCTCGATGCTTTGGAGAGTGCGTGCAGGATTGCATCGCGTCTGAATCGGGAAGGCTTCGAGGTTCAGAATTACCCTCTCAATCCTCGCGAGTTGATGGAGGCGTTCGATCCGTCGCAGACCATGGCGTGGCCACTTGAGGCCTATCGGGATGCGTTGGAAGAGCTTCCGCAGTCGTTTCGCGAAAGCGTCTTTGCGGCTTGGGGCGCACCGGACGAAGACGAGGCGTTGTCCGATGGCGCGTTTCAGTTCCGGGCCTCGTTCGCCGGAAACGTTGTCTTCGGTCTTCAGCCGGAAAGAGGACAAGCGCTCGATCGGAAGGCGCAATATCACGATCCCTCCACGCCGCCGCGACACAGCTACGTCGCCTTCTATCTCTGGCTGCGCCACGTCGCGAAGATCGATGCGCTCATTCATCTCGGCGCGCATGGTACGCTCGAGTGGTTGCCCGGAAAGTCCGTTGCCGGGAGTGACAGCTGTGCGCCGCGCGCGCTTCTCGGCCCGATCCCGATGATCTATCCTTTCATCGTCAACGATCCTGGCGAGGCGGCCCAAGCAAAGCGCCGGCTAGCGGCCGTGGCGCTCGGACATAAGCCGCCGCCGATGACGGAGGCTGGGTTATCGGGTCCGCTCAGCGAAGTTGAACGGCTCGTTGACGAGTTTTCCTCGGCCGAAGGGCTTGATCCCCGCCGTCGGAAAGCGTTGTCCGAACAGATCGTCGATGCGGCGCTTCGCGCCGGAATTGCAGAGCGCTGTGGGCTTCAAGCGGGCATGCCGGCTGTGGAGGCTCTGACGCGGATCGATGCTTTTCTCTGCGATGTGAAAGAGCTTGCCATCCGCGATGGGCTCCACGTGCTGGATGATGGCGAACTTGACGCGATCGTACGGGCGCTCGCTGCGCGATTTGTCGAGCCCGGCCCAGCGGGCGCTCCGAGCCGCGGCCGGTCGGATGTTCTTCCCACCGGACGCAACCTTTACAGTGTCGATCCGCGGAGCGTGCCGACGCAAACCGCATGGGCGAACGGCAGGAGAGCAGCAAAGGCGATCCTCGATCGCTATCTTTCCGATCACGGCGACTGGCCGCGTGCGATCGTTCTCGATCTCTGGGGAAGCGCGACGCTGCGCACCGGTGGAGAAGAGCTGGCTACGGCACTGGCGTTGCTCGGCGTGCGGCCGGTGTGGGATCAGCGATCCTATCGCGTGACCGGTATCGAGACGGAAGCGCTGGCGGAGCTTGGGCGCCCTCGCGTGGACGTCACGCTGCGCATCTCGGGACTCTTCCGCGACATGTTCGGTGCGCAGCTTTCGCTTTTCAATTCGGCCGTGGCACTCGTTGCGGAATTGCCGGAAGACGAGACCGATAATCCGCTCCGGGCCGCGTGGGCGCGGGAAATGCAACTCGATCGCATCTTCGGTCCGGCCGGCGGCAGCTTTGGCGCCGGTGTGATGCAGCATATCGATCGCGGCGACTGGCAGGATCGCAGCACGCTTGGTCATGCTTATCTCGAAAGCTCGCAGGCGGCTTACGGCGAAGGCGGGGAAAGGGTTGCCTCAGAGAGCTTCAGCAAGCGCGTTAAAGCTGCCGATGCGTTCGTGCATGTGCAGGATCATGGCGAAATCGATCTCCTGACGGGCGGAGATTTTGCTGCGCACGAGGGCGGATTCGCGGCGGCAGCGGCGGCACTCGGGAACGACGGCGTCGCTCTCTACCACGGTGATACCGCAAATCCGGAATCGCCGCGTGTGCGCACGCTGCAAGAGGAATGTGCCCGCGTCATTCACGGTCGTGCTGCGAATACGCGCTGGATCGAAGGACAGATGCGGCACGGCTTCCGCGGCGGCGCCGAGATGGCGCAAAGCGTCGATGCGGCCTTCGCATTCGCGGCCAGCGCGCGTGCCGTCGACACGGGGGGATTCGAAAGGCTCTACGAAGCCTATCTCGGGGATCCAGTTGTCGCCGCGTTCCTCGACCGCGAAAATCCCGAGGCTATGGCGGCAATGCGGCGGCGCTTCGAGGAAGCGATTATGCGCGGCCTATGGCAGCCGCGTCGCAACGATCTGCAACGGCTGAACGCTCAGCCTAATTCGCCGCGCGAGGCAGCCGAATGACGTCTGCGGCGGACTTGAGGAAAGGCTGGTGTCCCGGCGCGCTTCGTCCGATGCGCTCGGGCGACGGGCTGCTTGTGCGGGTAAGACCTCGAGCTGGTGCGGTTTCGCTATCGGCGCTGCGTGCTATCGCGATGATTGCTGATCGTTTCGGCTCCGGCGAGATCGATCTCACAAACCGGGGCAACCTGCAGATTCGCGGCGTGTCTGACGCAACGTTCGAATCTGTCTTGGCCTCTTTGGGGGAAGCGGGGTTGCTAGATTCCTCGTCGGAAGCAGAAGCGGTGCGCAATGTCGTGGTCGATCCGCTCAGCGGGCTTGAGCCAGGGCGCGCGGATGTTCGCTACCTCGCACGGGGGCTTGAAAAGCATCTCGCGTGCGAGCCTCAACTTTGGGCACTGCCGGGTAAATTCGGCTTCAGCCTTTCGGGCGTTGCCGATCCGCGCGTCGGCGGGCGGACGAGCGATGTCATGGTGGTAGCCGACGGCGAGGATTTTTTTATCCATCTCGATGGTTCGGACGAGGCGTGCCGCCTTCAATCGGGAGACCAGGTGATCGACGGCGCGCTCCGTCTGGCTCGTGCGTTTGTTGAATTCGCGCGCGGTAACGATGATCTTCGGCGCATGCGCGATGCGGTGGCGCGTCATGGGGCGGCCGCAATCTTCGCAAAAGCCGGTTTAAGTGTTTCGGATGCTAGAAGCAGCAGGTACGAGTATCGCGGCGAGATTGTCGGTGCGCTTGCTCATGACGGCATCGTTTACGCAGTTGGCGTTGGCTTACCTTTCGGCCGCATCGTCGCGGGTCAGCTCGATGCTTTGTGTGAAGCAGCACCGAGTGCAGGCGCCGATGTGGTTCATACCAGTCCGCAGCGCGTCCTGGTGTTCCCGATCGCTGGCGGTCATTCAGCAGAAGGATTCTTGCACGTCGCAGCGGCAACGGGCTTGATCACGCAAGCTACCGACATCCGGCTCAACATGGACGTATGTCCCGGCTCACCGGCTTGCCGGAACGCGAGCACGAATACACGCGCAGACGCACAGCGGCTCGCATTTGCCCTGAGCGGATCGCTGCGTGGCTGCTCGCTTCATATCTCGGGCTGCGAAAAAGGTTGTGCGCGCCGTAGCGAAGCGAGCTTGACGCTCGTCGGCCGCGAAGGACGCTATGACATCATCAGGAACGGCTCGGCCGATTCACCGCGCGTGATCGAGACCGTCAATGCGGAAGATGTCAGCGAGGCGATCTCGCGGCTCATTACGGAGGCCGCGGCATGACAGTTCAGGATTACATTCGCGACGGCGCGGCCATCTACGCGCGATCTTTCGCCATCATCCGCGCGGAGGCCGATCTTGAAGGCTTGTCGCCTGTGGAAGAGCGCGTCGCCGTGCGCATCATCCACGCCTGTGGAATGGTCGAGGTTGCGCGCGATATCGTGATGTCTCCGACGTTCGCGAATGATGCGGAAGCAGCCATCAAAGCCGGCGCGCCCATTCTGTGCGATTCCATGATGGTTGCCGACGGCATTACCCGCGCCCGCTTGCCTGCCCAGAATTCCGTCATCTGCACGTTGCGCGATCCTCGTGTTCCCGAGATTGCCTCTGAGATCGGCAACACCCGAACAGCCGCGGCCATGGAGCTTTGGCGGCCGCAGCTTGCTGGCTCCGTGGTCGTTGTCGGCAATGCACCGACGGCGCTGTTCCGCCTGCTTGAGATGATCGATCAAGGCGCGCCTTTGCCCGCCGCTGTGATCGGGATGCCCGTCGGTTTTGTCGGCGCAGCAGAGTCGAAAGAGGCGCTCGCCGCCGACGGGCGCGTGCCGTTCGCGATCGTGAAAGGCCGAAAAGGCGGCAGCGCCATGGCTGCGGCGGCCGTCAATGCGCTCGCAAGCGAGGTCGAATGACCGAGACGAAAACCGGCACGCTTTTCGGCGTCGGTCTCGGGCCTGGCGACCCGGAGCTGATGACGCTCAAAGCGGCGCGTGTGCTGAGTGCCGCGCCAGTCGTCGCGCATTTCCGTAAAGCCGGGCGGCCTGGGCACGCGCGGACCATCGCAACGGCGCACATACGCGCCGACGTGATCGAAACCGCATTCGAATATCCGGTGACGACCGAGATCGATTTTCGTGACGACGGCTACGTCTCAGCGATACGCGATTTCTACGAGCGAAGTGCGGCGTCGATCATCGTGCATCTCCAAGCGGGGCGCGATGTGGCGTTGCTGTGCGAAGGCGATCCATTCTTCTACGGATCGTTTCTGCATATGTACGACCGCATCAAGGCCGCGCACGACGTGAAGGTGATCCCCGGCATTACTGGCATGTCCGGCTGCTGGACGGCAGCGCGTGCCCCCATCACCTACGGTGACGACGTGATGACGGTGTTGCCGGGCACGCTGGATGAAGGCGCATTGGCCAAGCATCTGAAGGATGCCGATGCTGCCGTCATCATGAAAGTCGGCCACAATATCGCGAAGATCAAAGCGGCTTTGCATAGTGCGGGGCGCTTTGATGATGCGATCTACGTCGAGCGCGGAACGATGCCGGGAGAGCGGGTGACCCGACTGGCTGAACTCGGCGAGTGCGTGGTCCCCTACTTCTCGATCATCCTGCTACCAGGCGGCAAAGGACGCCGCATTACATGACCGGGACGTTGACGATTGTCGGGCTTGGCCCGGGGCCGGAAGGCTGGGTAACACCTGCTGCCACCGAGGCCGTGGACCACGCGGATATGATCCTGGGCTATGCGCCTTACGTGAATAGGCTCACGCCAAAGGCGGGCCAGGTTTTTGAAGCGACGGATAATCGGGAAGAGCTGGCGCGGGCGGAACGCGCGCTCCATCTCGCCGGAAGCGGCCGCCGCGTGGCGTTGGTCTCGGGCGGAGATCCGGGTGTCTTCGCAATGGCGGCTGCCGTTTATGAGGCGGTGGAGAAGAACCCGGCGTCTGCGGAGAAGATCGATATTCGCGTGGAGCCCGGCGTCACGGCGATGCTCGCGGCGGCAGCGCGGATCGGCGCGCCGCTGGGTCATGACTTCTGCGCGATCTCGCTGTCGGATAATTTGAAATCATGGGCGACGATCGAGAAGCGTCTGCGTCTCGCCGCCGAGGCAGATTTCGTCATCGCCCTCTACAATCCGGCGTCGAAAGCGCGGCCTCAGCAGATCAAACAGGCATTCGATCTATTAGCCGGGGTGTTGCCGGCGGAAACCATCGTTGTGTTCGCTCGCGCTGTGGGACGCGCCGACGAGGAAGTCGATGTCACGACGCTCGCACACGCGACAGAGATGCCTTGTGATATGCGCACCCTGGTGATGGTCGGATCGCGAGAAACGCGAAAGGTCGTAGCCGCCGATGGACGTGCGTGGGTCTATACGCCGAGATCGGAGCGTGAGCGATGATGTTGGCTGATCCATGCCATGGCTTCATCAGCAGATTGCACGGTCGTTCGCGCGGCGAGCGCTGGACGACGCACTATATGGACCTTGAGGCCGAGTTGACGTGCCGCTTCGATTTTGGCGTAGGCGGCACTGCCTCCCGCGTTTTTCGAAAGCACATAGCGGATGTCGTAATCCGCGAACAATCGCGCATCGTCGCCTGTGCGAAATGGTCCGCGCGCTGTCAGCAACTCGCAATGCCAAAGATCAGGCGGAAGCTCGATCGGATCCACAACGCGGATCAGATAGCGATGTTGAGGAGCGAGGCGGAGGGCGTCGATCGCTTGCCGACCCAATCCGGAGAAGACGCTCTGAGCCTCGGCGGGGAGCGCCGCAATCGCTGTTTCGACAGTATCGTGCTCGATCCAGTCGTCACCAGGGACCGGCGTCCAGGGCGGACGTTCGACAGCAAGCAATGGTACGCCGCATGCGCGACAGGCGTCGACGGCGTTCGCGCTGATGCGCGCTGCAAACGGGTGCGTCGCGTCGATGAGAAGGTCGATCTTTTGGTCCCGCAAATAGTGGGACAGCCCCGCTATTCCCCCGAATCCGCCGATGCGCGTCGCAAGCGTACTCGCAGGAGGGTTGGTGGTGCGTCCTGCCAACGACAGAGTCGCACTAACGTTTGGAGCGCCGGCCAGGAATTCGGCGAGGGCGCTCGCTTCCGTGGTGCCGCCGAGAAGCAAAATGCGCAACGGACTTTTTTTCGGTGCCGTTTTCATGGAACTGCCATGCCATGAACGAACGCTGGTTGTCCATCATTGGGATCGGCGAAGATGGTCGCGACGGGCTGACCGCCGCAGCGCTTCGCCTCATCGACAGCGCAGAGCTTGTCATTGGCGGACGGCGGCATCTTGAGCTCGTCGGAGACATACCCGGAGAGAAAGCGGAGTGGCAGAAGCCGCTCGAAGCAACGGCGACATCCATCGTGGCTCGAAGAGGGCGACCGGTCGCCGTCTTGGCGTCGGGCGATCCTTTCTGGTTTGGCGCGGGCGCGACGCTAGCGCGGACGATACCGATCGAAGAGATGCTCGTCGTGCCGTCGCCTTCGAGCTTTTCGATTGCCGCGTCGCGCCTTGCCTGGCCGCTGCAGGAGATAACCACGCTGGGTCTCAATATGCCCGGGTTCACGCCGCTTTTACGCAGATACCTGCATCGCGGGCGACGCATTCTCGCTCTGGCGCTGAACGGTGGCACCGCAAGGGAAATTTCGTCCTTGCTGACCGCCGCAGGTTTCGGCGAGAGCGAGATGATCGTGATGGAAGGGCTCGGGGGTAAACGCGAGCGTATTCGATGCGTCACGGCGGCGAACTTCGATCTTCAAGAGATCAATCCCCTGAACATCATCGGCATCAATGTCGTTGCTGGCCCGGACGCGCGGCCAATCCCATTTGGTTCAGGCTTGCCTGATAGCTACTTCGAAAATGACGGACAGCTGACGAAGCGCGAAATCCGTGCGGTAACACTGTCGTCGTTACGTCCTGGCGCAGGCGAGCTTCTGTGGGATGTCGGGGCCGGGAGCGGGTCGATCGGGATCGAGTGGATGTTGGTACATCCTGCGAACAGAGCGATCGGTATCGAACGCGATGAAAGTCGCGCAGCGCGGGCAACACGGAATGCAATTGCGCTTGGAGTGCCGCATCTCGACATTCGAAGTGGATCCGCACCGGACGCTCTTACGGGGCTGCCAACGCCAGACGCGGTTTTCATCGGCTGCGGTACGGCAGGAGGAAACGTCATCGCTGCTTGCTGGCAGGCACTGAAGCCGGGAGGGCGGATGGTGGCTAATGCGGTCACGCTTGAGTCCGAGCTGGCGCTGCTTGCTGCATTTCACGGGCATGGCGGCACCCTGACGCGCTTTAGCGTCGAGCGCGCGGAGCCGGTCGGTTCGCGCACGGCCTGGCGACCCGCAATGCCGATCATGCAATGGGTCGTCGAGAAACCGCGGAGCATCCCATGATTGTCGTCGGGATCGGAGCGAACAGTAGGGCTCAGGGCTCTGATTTCATCGCGGCCATTGGCGACGCCGCGCGAGCAGCGGGCGGATGCGACGTGGTCGCGACCTATGGCGAGGCTGCGTTCGCCCACCAGGTGAAAGAGGCGGCTCAGTCCGTAAGGCAGGCGTTCGCGCCGATCTCTATCGAGGCACTTCGCGCGCGCAACTATGACTGTGCGACGCGATCGGAACGCACAATGGCATCATTCGGCGTGGCTTCGATTGCGGAGGCGGCTGCTCTGGCCGGCGCGGGAGAGGGTTCGCGTCTGATCATGCCGAGACGCATCGTGGGCAATGTCACTATTGCAGCGGCGCAATCCGGCAGTGCGCAAGGACAAGAGCGATGACGGTCCATTTCATCGGGGCCGGTCCAGGGGCAGCCGATCTCATAACGGTCCGGGGACGCGATCTGATCGCGAGATGCCCAGTCTGTCTCTATGCGGGTTCGCTCGTCCCTGAAGCTCTGCTGACGCATTGCCCGCCAGCGGCGGAAATCGTGGACACGGCACCCATGTCTCTGGACGAGATCATAGCGCGCATCGTGAAAGCAACGGACGAAGGCAAAGACATTGCACGGCTGCACTCGGGAGATCTTTCGATCTGGAGCGCGCTTGGCGAGCAGCTCCGCCGTCTCGATCAACTGGGCATTGCCTATTCGATCACTCCAGGCGTTCCCTCGTTTGCCGCCGCAGCCGCCGTGCTCGGGCGAGAGCTGACCTTGCCTGAAGTTGCCCAGTCTGTCGTTCTGACGCGGACTTCCGGGCGCGCCTCGTCGATGCCCGAAACAGAACAGCTCGAAACGTTCGCAGCGACGAAGGCGACGCTCGCGATCCATTTGTCGATTCATTCCATCGAGGATGTCACTCGACGTCTTCTTCCATTCTACGGCACGGACTGTCCGGCCGCCGTCGTCTACAGGGCGTCATGGCCGGACGAGCAGGTTATCCGCGGTACGCTCGGATCGATCGTCGATCGCGTGTCTGCGGCGCGGCCGGAGCGCACGGCGTTGATCATCGTAGGGGAAGCGTTGGGGCGCGACGACTTTCGCGAGAGCGCGCTTTACAGCGTCGACTACCAGCGCCGATTCCGAGGTCGAGCCTAATGGCCAGCGGCCAAGCATTGCCGCGCGGTATCATGATTGCGGCACCGCGATCGGGTTCGGGAAAGACGACGGTTACGCTCGGCTTGCTGCGGGCGCTGCAGCGGCGCGGCCTCGCGGTTCAGCCATTCAAATGCGGACCCGATTACATCGATCCGGCATTCCACGCTGTGGCGGCCGGCCGGCCTTCCTTCAACGTCGATAGTTGGGCGATGCGCTGGGAAACGGCGGGCGCCGTTCTGGCCGAGGCGGGAAACGACGCTGACATCGCGGTTTGTGAAGCGTTGATGGGACTTTTCGATGGTGTCGCCCGCGACGGATACTGGGGCAACGGCGCCAGCGCCGACATTGCCGCGAAGACCGGATGGCCAGTCGTGCTCGTGCTAGACGTCTCCGGCCAGTCTCAAACGGCCGCCGCTGTGGCCCGAGGATTTAAGGATTTCCGAGAAGGCGTGACGCTCGCGGGCGTCATTCTCAACCGGACGGGAAGCGCGCGTCATGTCCGTTTCGCGCGCGAGGCGCTGGAACGCGCGGGTATTCCTGTCCTCGGCGCTCTGCCACGGGAAAAGGCCGTCGTCCTGCCTGAGAGACATCTCGGTCTCGTCCAAGCCGAAGAGACCGCAGAGATCGAGAGCCGCCTTGACGGCTTGGCCGACTTCATCGCGGCCAACATCGATATCGATGCCATGATCGGCCTCGCGGATCGCAGCAGCGTCGTTGTGCGGCCGGACGTTCGCATAAAGCCGCCCGGGCAACGCATCGCATTGGCACGCGACGCCGCGTTTTCTTTCGTGTACCCGCACGTTCTTGCCGGCTGGCGACAAGCCGGCGCGGAGATCCTCCCTTTCTCACCGCTTGCCGACGAGGTCCCGGATAGCTCGGCGGATATCATTTGGCTTCCCGGCGGCTATCCGGAATTGCACGCGGGTACCCTCGCCGGTGCGCGGCGCTTCAGAGCAGCCGTCTCGCAATTTGCCAAGTCGCGGCCGGTCCACGGAGAGTGTGGCGGGTATATGGCGCTCGGCGAGGGCTTGATTGACGCCGATGGAGCCCGTCACGAAATGATCGGGCTGTTGGGCCTCGAGACTTCTTTTGCCTTGAGGAAGATGAATCTCGGGTATCGGAGGGTCGAGCTGCTGGAAGCATGTCCTCTGGGCAGCCCAGGCGAATTCCTGACCGGGCACGAGTTTCACTATGCGACGGTGCTGGCGGAACCGGACGCGCCCCTATTCAAGGCCATGAACTCGGACGGAGAACCGGTGCAGGGTGGCGGCAGCAGGCGGGGCCTGGCCACCGGCTCGTTCTTCCATTTCATCGACAAATAGGCCTTAGACGGGCCGTCCTTTGGGATTTGCGGAACCGCCCAATGTCCGCTTGTTTACCAAGCGATCGGGCTACGGAACTTTTTCGGGCCATTGCGCATTTATGTCTGGAAGGTTCGCCGGAACCCGGGGTAAGCGACAAAAGTTAAACGGAATCCGTCAATAAGGCTTTTTACGATGGGCACTGGCAGTGACCCCAAGCGGGGGGACGCAGTCATTACACAGGCACCTCTACCTGTTGAACTCCAAGGTCAAATTGGGCAGCGGCTGAGGGAGGCATATGTTGAACTGATAAACGAGCCGGTCCCTGACCGGTTCGTCGATTTGCTGCAAAAATTAAAACAGCGCGAAGAGCAGGGGCAGGGAGGAAAGTCGTGACAATACGCGACGACGACCTGCAATCTCTATTGATAGCAGCGGTGCCAAATCTGCGTGCGTTCGCGAACTCGCTTTGCGGCGATCCAACGCGCGCTGACGATCTGGTGCAAGATACGCTCGTTAAAGCGTGGTCGAACCTTGAAGGTTTCGAGAAGGGTTCGAATTTAAAAGCGTGGCTTTTCACAATCCTGCGAAATACCTACTTCTCTGAACTTCGTAAGCGCCGCCGGGAGGTCGAGGATGCCGACGGCGCCATGGCCGAGCGGATGTCGGTGCTGCCGGAGCAGCAGGTCCATATGGATCTTGTCGATTTCAAAAAGGCATTCGGCTGTTTGAGCGACGATCAGAAGGAAGTCTTGCTGCTTGTCGGAGCGGAAGGTTTCTCCTACGAGGAAGCTGCAGAGATCACGAACGCGGCTGTGGGAACCGTGAAGAGTCGTGTGAACCGCGCGAGGGTTGCGCTGAACAAGGCGCTTGGATTCGAGGCAGGGGAAAATATCAACCCCAACGGCGAGTTCGCTGGGATAACGCGAACCGTCAGTCGCGGATGAGAAGCTAGTTCTTTCGAGTTCTGTCGGCCCTCTTCCGACGGAATGCCATAACTGGGAAGGTTAGCGCATCAAGGCGCCGGTAGCCTTCTTGCTGAATGACGAGCTTACGAGGTGCACTATGTCGATCGCTGAATCTATCGCTCCCCATCTTCCGTATCTTCGCCGTTACGCCCGGTCGCTGACGGGCAGCCAGGCGTCCGGTGACAACTACGTTGCAGCGGTATTGGAAGCCCTGATTGCGGACTCGGATGCATTCGACAGGTCGATTGCGCCACGCGTTGCATTATACCGCACCTTCACGAAGGTCTGGAATTCGGTGGCCGTTAATCGGATATCCGATGACACCACGGAGATCGACAAGCCGCTGCCGGAACGCAGGCTCGAGTCGATCACGCCGCTCCCGCGGCAGGCGTTTCTTCTTGTGTCAGTCGAAGGTTTCTCGACTGCGGAAGCGGCTCAGGTGCTCGATGTCACGCCTGCGCACGTCACAGAGCTGCTGCAGATGGCCGGAGCGGAGATCGCCGAGCAACTTTCAGCAGATGTTTTGATCATCGAAGACGAGCCGCTTATCGCGATGGATCTGGAGGCGCTCGTTGTCGATATCGGGCATCGGGTACAGGGCGTCGCACGCACCCATCAGGAAGCAGTTCTCGAAGTCGCTAAGAAAGCGCCGTCGCTCGTGCTCGCAGATATTCACCTCGCAGACGGAAGTTCGGGCCTTGAAGCGGTCAACGAGATCCTGGAGACGATCAGCGTCCCGGTGATCTTCATTACCGCATTCCCCGAGCGCCTGCTGACTGGCACCAAACCAGAGCCGGTGTTCTTGATTACCAAGCCGTTTGAGCCTGCAGTCGTCAAAGCGATGATCAGCCAATCGCTGTTCTTCGGTTTGAAGTCCAGGAAGCCGGGGCAGCGCGCAGCCTAAAGCGCTTAATGTATATGAGGAATATCGGCGCGGGCCCTGTGGCTCGCGCCTTTTTTGTTCGCTTGGAAAGCGGGCAAACAAAAACGGCCGGTTTCACCGGCCGTTTGAGATCTAGCTAATTCCTGCGTCAAGCGCGGCGTATGAAGCTCGCGATTATCGAGACGACGAAGAGAACGATCGCAACCCAGAAAATGAGACGAGCGCCTTCCATGGCCGTGCCGGCAACGCCGCCAAAACCAAGCGCGGCCGCGACGATTGCCACGATCAGAAAGACGACTGCGTAATAAAGAAGATTTCCCATTCAAGTCTCCGATGTACTGCCGGCAATGCCGTGCATCGGTGAACGCCCGACCCTTTGTGCCGGTTCCGGACGAAATGAGATGTGAGGGTCAGAAGCCGAAAACCGCCCCTTAAAATGAGAGTTCGCGCCGCTCGGGGGAAAGCGGGCGCGAACTCTTCGAAGTGATGCCACGCCCTGGGCCACGGGGGGAGTGGGAGGGAGTATCGGGCGCGGTCACGCATATTTAACGTACCGACCGTGCGTGGGTTCCGCGCTCGATGTCGCCTGCGCATATTTCTCGAACAGCGAACAGCGCGCGAACATCCCAGTGTTTTGGCATGCGAATGGACCATTCTTACCGGCCGAGGCCGGCATTCTCCTGATTAAAAGATGGTAAGGCGTCGGGCCCGGTTATGCGCGCTCGCGACGCGCGCCGATGTTGGCGAGCGGTCCGCTGAGGGTCCACTTCAGGCCATCGACATCGCTCGACGCCTGTACAGCGAGCTTCAGACCCTGCGACGAAAATCGTTCGACGACCGATGTGCCGTAGCCTTTAGGTCCGTCGGCGACGTACGGCGGGCCGCCAGTTTCTATCCAAGATATGCAGATCGTCTCATCAGTGGGGAACTCCCACGACAGCCGCACCTCGCCCATCGCTGCTGATAAGGCCCCATGTTCAACCGCATTCAAGGCCAGTTCGGTCAGCACCATTCCGAAAGTTTGGGCGGCCTCTGGCGTAAGCGATACGGGCGGCCCAGACACGGCGACACGGTCCGCACTCGTGCGCGCCACGGCGCCGATCTCAGCCAGCGCGAGAGTCGCCAGATCGACGCTTTGCCAATCCGACGCCACAATCAGATCCTGCGAAGCAGAAAGGCCTGCCACGCGCAGAGTGAAATCCTTGAGATGCGATTTTACGTCAGCGGCATCGCGCGCGGTGAGGCGTGCCATCGCGAGGATCAACGCAAGCAGATTTTTGGAACGATGGGAAACCTCGCGCAGGAGAGCGTCCGTGCGTGTGAGATTCACTTTCTGGTCGGTGACGTCGTAGGCAACACCCGATAACAGCGTAGCCCGAGCGCCCCTGCTGGCAATTTTACCCTTTGGACCGATCGCGGCTCCGCGCACCGCAATCCAGCGAATGTCATGCTCGGATCGGCGGACCCGAAATTCGATTCCGAGCGGTTTTCCCGCGCTTATGGTTCGTCTGATCGCGTCCAGCAGCTTTGGTCGATCATGCGGGTCGATGAGGTGAAGAAGCTCACGTGCAACCTGATCTTTTCCGCTCCAGGATGGTCCCAGGAAAGCCGCCACTTCGGCGTCCACAGACACAAGGCCGGACTGTAAGTTCCATTGCCACACGCCTACACTTCCCGCGCTCAAGGCGGTGCGAATCCGATCCTCGCCCATTTCAGTGGACGATGGACGGCGGAGTGACGGCTCTGGCGGATCGTACGGCGTCGGCATTCCTGATTGCGTCAATTGGTTTGAATCTCTTTCGATAATACTCCGCGTCAGCAGTGTCGCGCCGGTGAACGATGCAATGGCGAGCAAGGATGAAATTGCCAGGAAGGTCATCCAGTTTCGCCGTATGTTTTGATCCAATGACCTGGACGGAATGCCTGCCGTAATCCTCCAGCCAAATTGCGACGTGTTAGCGAACGCTTCAATGAGGGCAGGGTTGCCTGAGACCTCGCTTTTTCGGGGGGTTAACTGCTTTCCGTCGGCTTCGGCATACACCTGACCATCCGCCCCGACGATCGAGATCGACCAGGGACCGTCGGCGACGAAGTTCTTGAATGTCGATGCAAGGTAAGAGGAGGGAACCTGCGCCTGGACGAGATATGGCGGATCACTCTTGGATGCGGACGCCAACCAGATGTTAATCCCACCGTCTGCGGTGGCGCCGTATCGCGTAATCTGCGGCACAAGTGTCGTCAGGGCAGCGGCTGCCGCAGACCGCGCCGCGGTATCTACACTGACGACCGCTGCGTTGGCGCCGTTTGCCGGAGACAACAGGTCGAGATTGGCCCCTCTGGTAAACAGCACGATGCCACGAGCCTCCAGTTCCGAGCGGAGGCGATCGTAAGTGTTCTCAGTTGCCGTGGCTGGCGTTCCGGGCAGCGCTTTTATTATCCGTAGGAGAGACGACATCTGTTCGTCGAATACGGAGGCCGCGACCAGGGCGCGCCCCTGAACCGACTGATGCAGGATACCGAGTTCGCGCGCATGCATCTCGTTAAGGAGATATGCGGCGAAGCTTAACGAAGGAATGAGGATTCCGAGGCACAGGAAATACGCCGCCCGGCGGGCGGACGCGCCTGGATTGGCGGCAAGGGCGAAGATCCCGGCTAAGAACTGCTGGATGTTATTCACAATGAACTTCATATCGTAGCGGCGCCGCCAGAATCCGCCGGCACATGAAATGCATAAGTCAGCCAAAGGTTCCGGCACGTAGTACCAGCTTCACTCGGCATCTAGCCTCTCTGAACTAGGCCATGGTCGACCTGACCGCCACGATTGTGACATAAGATCAGTCGATTGCTGACCAGGGACATGACAGTAGGGGACCCATGACTGTCTCACGGATCCGGCTGAGATTGCTTTGGCTGACGCTGTTCGCGTTCGCCGTGCAGATCGGTGTTGCGGATTTTCATCATCATGTCTCACGCGGCGCGGGCATCGAATCCCGGGCCCTCACGGCCGGGATGTGCCGTCCAAGTGACGGAAAATCTTGCCCCCCTCTTCATGATCAAGACGGCTGCGCGCTCTGCTGGGCGACCGCAATTGCTGCGACGTCGCTGACGCCTGCAATCTTTACCATGCCGGCCCCTACTGAAACAGCGGGTGTTCGGCTGCGAACGTTCGAGCCCGTGCCGCTGCGACTGGCCTATAGCTACATGGCGAGGGCGCGTGGCCCGCCCGCTGGTTCCGTCGGCTGACAACTGGCTGCGCGACCGAGGTCGTGTTTGCCCCTTTCCTGAAATTCCGATCAGGCCGTCCGGCTTCAGATGCCGCGGCTTTCAACACTCGGCGTCGCGCACGCATGACGTGCAGCAACGCGTCACCTATTGGAGCAATCATCATGAATACCAAGACCGTAATCGCTTCCCTGGCGATCCTCGCCGCGTTTCCCGCACTTGCAGAACAAGCCGAGCACCGTCACCTCGGGCCCCATGTCCACGGTCAGGGCACGCTCGACATCGCGATCGAAGGCAAGAAGATTGAGATGGAACTCGTGTCGCCGGGCATGGACATCGTTGGCTTCGAGCACGTCGCGACGACCGACGATCAGAAAGCTGCCGTCGAAAAAGCAAAAGGAAAGCTTGCCGACGTGCTCAACGTGTTCCAGCTGCCGGCAGCAGCGAAGTGCAAGACGGAAACGGCCAACGTCGAAAGCCGCAAGGAAACGCACCAGCCGGGTGAAAAAGACGACGATGACGACAAGCCAGGCGAGCCGCAGCACTCGGAATTCCATGCCACTTACACGATTACCTGCGAGGCGCCCGAAAACATCACCGGTATGAAGACGGCGTACTTCAGTGACTTTGCTGGCGGTCAACTTCTGAACGTCAACGTCACGACCTCGAAAGGGCAGACGCAGGCGCAAATGACGCGCGAGAAGCCGACGCTCGATCTTACCGGCGTGATGTGATCATGAACGAACTCGTGGCGGCATCCGCCATGACCCAGAGAGAGGGCGTTCGCCCTCTCGATGCGGTTTCGTTCGCCGACGTTCATTACACGTGGCCCGGGCCGTCGCCCTTCACTCTCACCATCGAGAGCTTCGAGCTCCAGCGCGGTGAGAAGCTTTTGCTGCTTGGTCCTTCGGGCAGCGGCAAGAGCACGTTTCTCAGTTTGTTGGCAGGCATCGTCGTTCCGGATCGCGGACGAATAGAAGTCGCAGGACTTGATATGGCGAAGTTGAGCGGGGCGGCGCGCGATCGCTTTCGCGTCGATCACTTCGGCATCATTTTCCAGATGTTCAATCTGCTGCCTTATGCGTCGCTCATCGACAATGTCCTGTTGCCTTTGCGCTTCTCGACGAAGCGCCGCGAGCGGGCGCTCCGCGAGGGACCCATCGAGGATGTGGCAAAGCGGTTGCTCTCAGCCCTGGATCTCGACTCAACGGTGATTGCCGAGAGCCGCGCTTCGAGTTTGAGTGTGGGCCAACAACAGCGTGTCGCGGCGGCTCGTGCGTTGATCGGCGCGCCGAAAATCATCGTTGCGGACGAGCCGACCTCGGCGCTTGATCGCAATACGGAAGGCGCGTTCCTGAAGCTTCTCTTCTCGCAGAGCGAGGAAGTGAGCGCGAGCGTCATCATGGTCAGTCACGATGAGGGCCTCGCCCCGCATTTCGATCGCACGGTACGTCTGCAGGACATTGCACTATCAAAGCGGGGAGCGCTGTCATGATGATCGTGCGTCTCGCGCTTCAGTCGTTGCTCAACCGCTGGGTGACTGCGGTGCTCACCGTGCTTGCCATCGCGATGAGCGTCATGCTGCTTCTTGGCGTCGAAAAAGTCCGAACCGGAGCGAGAGAAAGTTTTGCCGATACTATTTCGGGAACGGACTTGATCGTCGGTGCTCGAAGCGGCAGCCTCAACTTGTTGCTCTATTCGGTGTTCCGCATCGGCAATGCCACAAATAACGTGACCTGGAAGAGCTATCAGGACATTGCGAGCATGCCGGAGGTGGCATGGATCGTTCCGCTGTCATTGGGAGACAGTCATCACGGCTTTCGGGTACTTGGTACGAATGCCGACTACTTCACGCACTACAAGTTCCGGCATGGCCAAAGCATGAGCTTTGCCTCGGGTGGTCCGTTCAAGGACCTGTTCGATGCGGTTATCGGCTCGGATGTTGCCCAGCAGCTGGGATACAAGGTTGGAGATAAGATCATCGTCGCGCACGGCGTCGGCTCCATCTCCTTCGTTGAACATGCCGACAAGCCGTTTCGCGTTGCGGGAATCCTAGCGAAAACGGGTACGCCGATCGATCGCACGGTGCATGTCAGTCTGGAAGCGATCGAAGCCATTCACATCGATTGGCAGAATGGCGCGCCGGTTCCGGGTGAGAGTGTGTCCGCCGATCAAGTCCGCAAGATGGATCTCACGCCGCGCGCCATCACTGCTGCGATGGTCGGTCTGAAGTCCAAGCTCGCGACGTTCAAAGTACAACGGCGCATCAACGATTATCAGGAAGAGCCGCTCTCGGCGATCATGCCGGGCGTGGCGCTGCAAGAGCTATGGGGACTTGTCGGAACGGCCGAGACAGCGCTTTCGGTCGTATCGGCGATGGTCGTCGCTACCGCTCTTCTTGGTATGGTGACGATGATTCTGACCACGCTCAATGAACGGCGCCGCGAAATGGCAATTCTCCGCTCGGTTGGGGCAACGCCAGCGACAGTCCTTGGACTGTTGGCGGCGGAAGGCGGATTGCTGACGCTTGCAGGCGTTGTGGTTGGGACGGTTGGTCTTTATGCGGGGTTATGGCTTGCTCAACCTTATATCGACCGGACCTACGGTTTGAGCCTTGCGATTGATCCACTGCGACCTGACGAATGGGTGAAGCTCGCGTCGATCGTTGGGGCTGGTTTTCTCGCTGGGTTGCTACCGGCGCTGCGTGCGTATCGGCTATCGCTTGCCGACGGCATGATGGTCAGGATTTGAACTACAATACGAGGGAGGCGAACATGCCGCTCAATATCGCTGTCCTGCTGAGGGGCCTAGTGTCCCTCGCGCTTCTGGTGGGGCTCACCTCCCTGGTTTCGGCCGACGCGCCAAGACAACTGAAGTGGGCCGATCTCATTCCGAAGACGATGCCCTCAAACACGATCATGAAATCGAAGACGTTCTTTGGCGGATCGGTGCCGTTGTCCGACGCGGGCCCGCCACCTCCGCCGTTGCCGGAGGGGAAGTTCATGTCGATCAAGCGGCATCAGCCGGGCGATGATCGGCCACCTGCCATCGTGGCGGAGTTGAACGGACAGAACGTGTCGATCGGCGGCTATGTTGTTCCGCTCGATTTCGAGTCGACGACGGTAAAGGAGTTTCTTCTCGTGCCCTTCGTCGGAGCGTGCATCCATGTGCCGCCGCCGCCCGCCAACCAGATCATCTACGTCAAGACCGACAAGGGATTCGAGGTGGGCGGACAGTTCGATCCGGTCACGGTTACCGGCAAGATCAATACAACCGTCGCCTCTACGGGACTAGCCGATGCAGGTTATACCCTGATCGCCGACACGGTGGCGCCACGCAAAGAGTAGCTCGATGATGGGAGGCTTGAGTTGTTAAATCCTACCAGGCAGAGTTTAGAGTGTGGTTTTTTCTATCGTCTGCGGGATTCGCAACGCGGACGTTCTTACGCTGCCGGCGTCTAATAAGCTCAGCAATTCTTCTTCGTTCGTAGAGGCGGGGGACGCCGATAGGTTCGCTCTCAGGTTAACGCACACTTGAGAGGATTACCCATGTCACTCACGAATCTGACGCGCAGATCGGCAATTGGCGCCGCGCTGGGCTTGGGTCTGGTCGGATTTGCTGGTCTCGCATCGGCCAACGACATCACGCTGCTCAATGTCTCTTACGATCCGACGCGCGAGCTCTACCAGGCTTACAATCAGGCTTTCGCCAAGTACTGGAAAGAGAAGACCGGCGACAACGTCGCGATCAAGCAATCGCACGGCGGCTCCGGCAAGCAGGCGCGATCCGTGATCGACGGCATCGATGCCGATGTCGTGACGCTCGCGCTCGCGGCAGACGTCGACGCTCTCCATAAGAACGGCGATCTCGTTCATGCGGACTGGATCAAGCGCCTTCCCGATAACTCGGCGCCTTATACCTCGACGATCGTGTTCCTGGTGCGCAAGGGTAATCCCAAGGGTATCAAGGATTGGCCGGACCTGACGAAGCAGGGCGTTGAGGTCGTGACGCCAAATCCGAAGACATCAGGCGGCGCCCGCTGGAACTATCTCGCTGCCTGGGGCTATGCCCTGAAGCAGCCCGGCGGCAGCGAAGACACGGCGAAGGATTTTGTCAGCAAGATCTACAAGAACACCAAGGTTCTTGATTCCGGCGCACGCGGCTCGACCACGACTTTCGTCGAACGTGGCATTGGCGACGTGCTGATCGCCTGGGAAAACGAGGCCTATCTTTCGCTCAAGGAACTCGGCCCCGACAAGTTCGAGATCGTGACGCCTTCGATCTCCATCCTGGCTGAGCCCAGCGTCGCCGTCGTCGACAAAGTCGTCGATAAGCGCGGCACTCGTGCGGTTGCCGAGGAATATCTGAAGCATCTCTACAGCGAAGAAGGTCAGGAGATCGCGGCGAAGAACTACTATCGTCCGCGCGACGAGAAGATCGCTGCCAAATACGCGAGCCAGTTCGGCCCCGTGAAGACCTTCACGATCGACGAGTTGTTCGGCGGCTGGACGAAAGCGCAAGCCAAGCACTTTGCAGATGGCGGCGTATTCGACCAGATCTACACGCCGGGCAACAAGAGCTGATAGCTCGGCTCAAAAAGAACTCGCGCGTCGCTCTGTCTGGTGCCGGAAAGCTCCTCCAATCCTCCCGGCGCCCGATGGGGCGATGTGCGAAGCGGCTAATCAAGCTCCCTTTGATGTCATGGAATCAAGCGATGTGGATCCGAACGTCCATCCGCAGGACCTGTTGTTGAGGCGCGTCTCCAAACGGAAGTCGGCGCGGCAGCAGAGGCCCGCAGACAGAAGCTCCTCTTAAGGTTCACCATTCGAAGGACAATTCCATGTCGACAACATTGATCGTGCCGGGATTGAGATCCAGCGGACCGACCCACTGGCAAACCTGGCTGGAACATCGCGTCCCGGGCAGCATTCGCGTGACGCAGCGCGATTGGAACGATCCGCACCTCCCAGATTGGTCCAGCCGCATACGCCGGGAGATCGTACAAGCCGAGGGACCTACCTTTATCGCGGCTCATTCCTTCGGTGCCCTTGCGGCCGTGCAGGCGGCGAGCGATCATTCAAATCGAATCAGCGGCGCGTTGCTTGTTGCTCCAGCCGATCCGGAGCGCTTTGGAGTGGCGGAATTCCTTCCGACCAACCACTTGGGCTTTCCCGTGATTCTTGTCGCAAGCACGAACGATCCTTGGATGTCTCTGCAATCCGCAGAGCGGTGGGCGCGGCTGTGGGGCGCGGATTTCATCAACCTCGGAGCCGCTGGCCACGTCAACTCTGAAGCTGGATTCGGACCGTGGCCGGAAGCGCTGTCGCTTCTTGAGCGGCTGCATCGCGCAGCGGAAATTCGTAGAGCGGCAGAACGCCTTGCCGCGCTGAGTCTATCGCAGACGCAGCCTGTTCGGCGGCATTGGCTGGCCCGGAGAAGGCACTCGCTTTCACGTGCGTCGACAATTGGAGAAGGGTCAGACCTCGGTCGCGCTGCGTCACTGCTGCGTTCGGCGGGCTGGGTCGTACACGCTCCGGACTCCGCTATGGCAGGTGGCAACGTAGCCACTCCGCTATGACAGAAAAGTGTAATGGGTTCCTTGAGCAATTGACACCGCTCTAGGGTTCCAGAGAAAGTGATGGAAATCAAAGCGCTAGGCAGAAGCGAAATCTGTCCAAACAGACGGGGGTCTGAAGTCAAATGAAGCCGGTGTGGGGAAGTAAGAACGCGTGGCGGTACGGTGCGGCCGCGCTTTTGATTGGGGGCTGGGCGATGCCCGCAGCCGCTGCGGACCTCGGCGGGGACTGCTGCGCGGATTTGGAAGAGCGCGTTGCAGAACTCGAGGCAACCACGGCGCGCAAGGGCAATCGCAAGGTCAGCCTGACCGTTTCTGGTTGGGTCAACGAAAGCGTCATGTGGTGGGACGACGGCCACGAGAGCAACACCTACGTCGGCACCAACCCGGTTGAGCAATCGCGCTTCCGCTTCGTCGGCGAGGCGAAGATCGACAAAGACTGGTCGGCTGGCTACACGCTCGAAATCGGCGTTTGGGGCGCGAACGCCGCGCGATGGAATCAGGACAGTCCTGACGGTTCGCTGAACAACGGCAATACGACGGCCAACACCCTCGTAGTCCGCAAAAGCAGCTGGTTCGTGAAGAGCAACACCTACGGCAAAGTCTCGGTTGGCCAGGATGCCACCGCGACCTACCACTTGCTCGACGATGCGGACACGACCCTCACGCGTAACTTCTACGACGCCGAGGGTGCGCCCGACTACATTCAGAACTTCTTCCTCAGGACGACGAGCGGTGCGGCTGTCGGCAACAATCTGACGTGGGGCAACATCCTCCGCGGCTTCAATAACTCGACGCCGGGCGACGATGGCCGCCGCAACGTCGTGCGCTACGACTCGCCGACGTTCGCGGGCTTCAACGTCGCGACGGCGTGGGGCGAAGACGACATCTGGGATATCGCACTCATCTACAAGAACACGTTCGGCGATTTCTCCTTCAATGGTCGGGCCGGTTACGGTCAGAGCACCGACGGCGCGTCAACGCCGTGCCACGGTTCTGGTTCGTCGCCTGACAATGCCTTGAACTGCGAGTGGTGGGGCGTTTCGGCTCAGATCCAGCACGTTCCGACGGGGCTTTACGCTTACGGCGGCTACGGCAATCAGCACGACGGATCGAACAATGCTGCCGTCGCTGCGAAAATCCTCGATAAAGACTCCGAGACCTGGTTCATCCAGGGCGGTATCGAGAAGAAGTGGCTGCCGCTCGGCAAGACGAACTTCTTCGGTGAGTATCGTCGCGATGACGCCGGTTCGTTCGTGAGCATCAACAGCAGCACGGGCGCGGCAACGACTGTAACGCAGGGCGCGAACGTCAAATTCTGGGCTGTAGGCGCTGCGCAGAATATCGAGGCTGCGGAAACGACCCTTTATCTCCTCTACCAGCACGCCGATGGCGATGTTGTTCTTGGAAGCGGGGCGACACCGGACCTGTCTTCGTTCTCGCAAGTCGTTGGCGGCGCGAAGATCAACTTCTGATCTGAAGATTGCTGCTGACCGCAGCCACGAACTCTGACGCTCCCGTCAGACTCCTGCGAGAAGAGGGACTTTAAGTCCTCCTTCTCGCCATTTCACCAAAAGCGTATGCCGCTTGAGCAAAGCTCGCGGTCATCGTAGTTCGCTCATAAGCTCAGCATTTCTTCTTTGTTCCGCCGATATCGTTGCTCGGCTATCCGTATTCACAGAGGTTTAAACAACTGTGAGCGGTGCAATGGCGATCGCAATGGCAAGGAAAGAAGAAACCACCAATTTCCAACATGCGGATGGTATTCCGACGAAGCTTTCGCTCGTCGTCGGAGAGAATCTGCGGCACCTGCGGAGAAAGCACAGCCTGTCGCTGGAACAGCTTTCGCACCTGTCGGGCGTCAGCCGTGCCATGCTGGGGCAGATCGAGACCGGCAAAAGTGCGCCAACGATCAATCTGCTCGGGCGCATTGCAGAGGCTCTGAGAGTTTCGGTCGCGAGCCTCATTTCCAACCCTGGCACAGGCGGAACCGTGATCGTCCCGCGCGATCGGGCGACCACGGTCACCTCGGGCGAGGGCGGCTTCGTGAGCCGCGCGCTTTTCCCATGGGGCGATCCTCAGAGCGTCGAGATCTACGAGGTAACTATTGGTCCGGCCCACGAGGAAGCCTTTGCAGCCTCGGCGGCGGGCACCAAGAAGAGCCTAGTCTTGCTGTCGGGGGAAATTATCGTGACGGTGGGCGAAGATGCTCCGGTTCGCCTAGCCAACGGCGATACCATTCTCTTCAACGCCGATGCGCCGCATCACCTCAACAATCCTGGCGGCGATGACGCAAAGGCATTCCTCGTTGTCACCGCGTTCGATGGCGCCAATTCGCGCAGTCGACCGGCCTAACTTCCCCGGTCTCCCTCCCGCCCGTCCTCCAAAATCGAAAATGCTTAGCAACTCTTCTTCGTTAGAGGGGGCCGGCCTCTCACATAATGTGCAGCTCGTTCGCTTCAGCGGAGGCTTGGGACGATGATCCCACATATACAGAATTTTGGCGTCGCGCTCGCCTGGGGCAGCGTTTTCGCCGTCGCCGGTTTCATCGTCGCTTTGACCGTTCTTGTTTAGGGCGCGAATGGAACATGGCGCGCACCATCAACAAGAGGGTTCTTCCAGGCTTCGGCCTGTCGCTCGGGTTCACGCTGGTGTACCTGTCGCTGATCGTCCTCATTCCGTTATCGGCAGTGTTCTTCAAGACCGCTTCAATGACGCCGGAACAATTCTGGCAGGCGGTGGCATCTCCCCGCGTCGTTGCGTCCTATAAACTTACGTTCGGCGCGTCGCTGCTGGCGGCCGCGATCAATGCTGTCTTCGGTTTGCTGCTCGCCTGGGGGCTTACACGCTATACGTTTCCGGGGCGCAAGATCGTTGATGCGTTGATCGACCTTCCCTTCGCTCTTCCAACGGCCGTTGCGGGCATCGCGCTTACCGCCATCTATGCAAAAAATGGCTGGATCGGAAGTCTCTTGGAACCGTTCGGGATCCAGATCGCCTTCGGACCACCCGGCGTTCTCGTTGCGCTGACTTTTATCGGGTTGCCGTTCGTGGTGCGCACGGTTCAGCCGATCCTGGAAGACCTCGAAACTGAATACGAGGAAGCCGCGGCAAGCCTGGGGGCGAACCGCTGGCAGGCGTTTCAGCGCGTCGTGTTTCCCGCGCTGTTTCCCGCTCTGTTGACCGGCTTCGCCCTCGCCTTCGCGCGTGCAGTTGGCGAATACGGGTCGGTGATCTTCATTGCTGGCAATATCCCGATGGTGTCGGAGATCACGCCGCTCATCATCATCACTAAACTCGAGCAGTTCGACTACAAGGGCGCAACTGCCGTAGCATCCGTGATGTTGGTGATCTCGTTCTTCCTACTTCTCATCGTCAACGGCTTGCAGGCATGGACCGCGCGGCGCACGGGGAGGACCGTCTGATGGCTGGCGCCGTTGCGACGCTTGATGCTCGCGCCGACACCGCGAGCAAGTTCGAAGCCAATCCGGCAACCCGCGACTCACCCTGGGTGAAGTTCGTGGTGATCGGCTTGGGCGTCACGTATTTCGTGATTTTCCTTCTGCTGCCGCTCGTGGCGGTTTTTGCAGAGGCGTTCCGCAAAGGTATCCAGACCTACTTCGAGGCCCTCATTGAACCTGATGCGCTGTCCGCGATCAGGCTTACGCTTCTGGCAGCGGCATTGTCGGTGCCGCTCAATCTGGTTTTTGGCGTCGCGGCGGCCTGGGCAATCGCGAAGTTCCAGTTCCCTGGCAAGAACCTGCTCATCACGCTGATCGACTTGCCCTTCTCGGTATCGCCGGTCGTCGCGGGCCTCATCTACATGCTTGTGTTCGGGCTGCAGGGATGGTTCGGCCCGTGGCTCAGGGATCATGACATCAAGATCATCTTCGCCGTGCCGGGCATCGTGCTGGCGACAATCTTCGTGACGTTTCCATTCATCGCGCGCGAGCTCATTCCCTTGATGCAGTCGCAGGGAAAAGACGAAGAAGAAGCGGCAATTTCCCTCGGAGCTTCCGGCCTGCAGACGTTCTGGCGCGTGACGATCCCGAACGTCAAATGGGCGCTGCTCTATGGCGTCATACTCTGCAACGCACGTGCGATGGGCGAATTCGGCGCCGTGTCAGTGGTCTCCGGGCACATCCGCGGAGAAACGAACACGATGCCGCTGCACGTCGAAATTCTTTACAACGAATATCAATTCTCGGCCGCCTTCGCCGTCGCATCGCTGCTTGCGCTTCTCGCGCTCGTGACGTTGCTGCTGAAAAACTACGTCGAATGGCGCGCACGACATACCGTATCCGAGGAGATCGCCTGATGAGCATCGAGGTCCAACACGTCAACAAGACCTTCGGGACATTCAAGGCGCTGGACGACGTCTCCCTGAATTTCCCGGATGGGGAACTCGTGGCTTTGCTCGGGCCTTCGGGGTGCGGAAAGACGACGCTCCTGCGGGTCATCGCGGGGCTCGAATATGCCGACAGCGGTCGTATCCTGCTCGACGGCGTCGATGCGACGGAAAAAGATGTGCGTCAGCGGCGGGTCGGGTTCGTCTTCCAGCACTATGCGCTCTTCCGCCATATGACCGTGTTCGAGAACATTGCTTTCGGTCTGCGCGTGAGGCCGCGCCGCGAACGGCCGAGCGAGAAGGAAATCCGAGCCAAGGTGACGCGGCTTCTGGATCTCGTGCAGCTAGGCTGGGTGGCGAACCGCTTTCCCTCGCAGCTGTCGGGCGGTCAACGCCAGCGAATTGCGCTCGCTCGCGCGCTTGCAGTCGAGCCGCGCGTGCTGCTGCTGGACGAGCCGTTCGGCGCTCTTGATGCCAAGGTCCGCAAGGAGCTCAGGCGGTGGCTGCGCACGCTGCACGATGAGCTGCACATTTCCTCGATCTTCGTGACGCACGATCAGGAAGAAGCTCTCGAAGTCTCCGACAGGATTGTGCTGGTCAACAAGGGGCGCATCGAACAGATCGGCTCGCCCAGGGACATCTATGAGACGCCGGCGACCGCCTTTGCCTACGGATTCATCGGCGCGGTCAACGAGTTCCGCGGAAAGGTGGAAGGCGGATATGTTCGTGTCGGGGACGAGAAGCTGCACTATGATGGTCAAAGCTTCACCGATGGTCAGGAGGTCATCGCCTTCAGCCGACCCCATGACACGGAAATCGTTCCGGATGGGCAGACCGCTGATGGGGTGTCGGCGCGCGTTAACCGCATTCTGGGCAATGGGTCGGTCGCCCGCGTCGAACTTGTCGCCAACGGCGAGGCGCGCGAAGGCCGAAAAGACTTCTTCGAAGTCGAAATCCCAGGTGCGGAGGTGCAATCGCTCGGTCTATCCGCCGGACAACGTGTTAAACTGCGGGGACGAAAGTTGAGCGTTTTCTCCAATCAGAATGGTAATCAGACGTCGTGAACTTCCAGCAATTACGCATTATTCGAGAAACTCTGCGCCGCAATTTCAACCTGACCGAAGTTGCGAATGCGCTCTACACATCCCAATCGGGTGTTTCGAAGCACATCAAGGATCTCGAGGACGAGCTTGGTGTCGAACTTTTCGTGCGGCGCGGCAAACGTCTGTTAGGGCTGACCGAACCCGGCAAAGAATTGGCGCTCATCGTCGATCGTATCCTACTTGATACTGCGAACATCAAGCGACTTGCGGATCAGTTCGCGAAGTCGGATCGCGGCGAGATCACGATCGCGACGACGCATACGCAAGCTCGCTACGCTCTGCCTGGTCCGATCTCGACGTTCCGAAAGGAATTTCCGAACGTGCATCTCGTTCTGCAGCAGGGTACGCCGAAGGAAATTGCGGCCATGCTGAACGACGGGACGGCGGATATCGGCATCGCGACGGAAGCGCTGGAAGATACGCCGGAGCACGTGTCGTTTCCGTTCTATTCCTGGCATCACGGTGTCATCGTGCCGAAGGGGCACCCGCTCGATGACGGCAGTCCGTTGACTCTGGAGCGCGTCGCGGAATGGCCGATCATCACCTATCACGAAGGCTTCACAGGGCGACCGCACATTGATGAGGCGTTCGCTGCGGCAAACCTCACGCCCGATATCGTGATGGTGGCGCTGGATGCGGACGTCATAAAGACCTACGTCGAGATTGGATTGGGAATCGGCATCGTCGCATCGATGGCCTACGACCCCAATCGGGATACCGGCTTGACGCTGCTCGATACGACGCGTCTTTTTCCGAAATCAACGTCGCGCATTGCACTTCGGCGCGGCCGCTTTCTTCGTGGGTTCGCTTATCGCTTCATCGAATTGTGCTCATCGAGCTTGACCGAGAAGGTCGTCAAGGCGGGTACAGCTGCGCCGGCGGAAGCGAACGCTTAGCCGGGCGGCATCTTCAAGCCGGTGGGCGCTTTAAATCGCGAAACCAGGCGAGGCTTTCGACTGTGGACGTGCGCGGGCGATACTCGCAGCCGACATACCCTTTGTAGCCGATGCGATCGAGGTGGTCGAAAATAAAGGGGTAGTTGATTTCACCCGTTCCTGGCTCGTGGCGACCGGGCGTGTCTGCGATCTGAATGTGCGCGATCAGCTTCAGGTATTTATCGATCGTGGGTGCGAGATCACCTTCCATGATCTGCATGTGGTAGACATCATATTGGAGCCGCAGGTTGTCGGCTTCCACGCTTTCCAGGATGTCTGCTGCTTTCGCCGTCGAGTCGAGAAAGTAGCCCGGAACATCACGCGTGTTGATGGCTTCGATGAGGAGCGTGATGCCTTCGTCTGCAGCGGCCTTCGCGGCGAACCGCAAATTTTCAACGTACGTTTTGCGCATCGTTCTGATATCGCCGCCGTTAGGGACGATGCCGGCAAGACAGTGGAGCTGCCTGCAGCCGAGCACGCTTGCATATTTGATCGCGCGATCGACGCTCGCGCGGAATTCGCTGGTCAGATTTGAGTAGATCGCAAGACCGCGCTCGCCCGCGGCCCAATTGCCGGCCGGCAAATTGAAGAGCGCCAGCCGAAGTCCCGTCGCCTTCAAGCGGGCGGCGATTTCATCAGCCGGGAAGTCGTAGGGAAACATGAATTCCACCGCATCGAACCCTGCCGCCGCTGCAGCTTCGAAGCGATCGAGAAACGGCAGCTCGGTGAAGAGCAGCGAGAGATTGGCCGCGAATCTGGGCATCGTTGTCTCTACTGGCGCCGCTAAGGGGAATTCCGGTCACGATGCGCCGCTTTGAGGCGGCGGAAGTCGTCGCCGGCGTGAAAGGATGATCGCGTCAGCGGAGAGGCGGCGATGAGCAAGAAGCCCTTCGCGCGTCCCGCCTTCTCAAGCCCATCGAATTCCTCTGGCGTGAGGTAGCGTTTTATCTCTGCGTGCTTTCGCGTCGGTTGCAGATATTGGCCGATGGTCAAGAAGTCGACGCCTGCGGAGCGGAGATCGTCCATCACCTGCAGGACTTCGTCGCGTTCTTCGCCGAGCCCCACCATGATGCCGGACTTCGTGAAGATGCTGCCATCGAGTTCCTTCGCTCTCTGAAGCAGGCGAAGCGAATGGAAGTAGCGCGCGCCAGGACGGATCTTGAGATACAACCCGGGAACGGTTTCGAGGTTGTGATTGAAGACGTCGGGCCGGGCTTCCAGCACGATTTCGAGGGCACCATCCTTGCGAAGGAAGTCCGGTGTCAGAACCTCGATCGTGGTACCAGGTGAGGTGCTCCTGATCGCGCGGATCGTCTCGGCAAAGTGCCTGGCGCCGCCGTCGTCGAGGTCATCGCGATCCACCGAAGTTACGACGATATGTTCAAGCGCGAGCTTCGCCACCGCGTCTGCGACGCGTCTCGGCTCGTCGAGGTCCAGTGGGGACGGCAAGCCGGTTGCGACATTGCAGAAGGCGCAGGCACGCGTGCAGACGCCGCCCATGATCATCATCGTCGCGTGCCGCTTCTGCCAGCAGTCGCCGATGTTGGGGCATGCCGCCTCTTCGCAGACGGTGTGGAGCCGATGGGCGCGGACGGTCTCTCGCGTCTCCTCGTATCCCGCAGAGCCGGGTGCACGCACGCGCAGCCAAGCGGGCTTGGCGAGCGCAGGCGTATCGGCGCGCGCCGCCTTTTCCGGGTGACGCGGGCGCGAAGGGCCGAGGGTGTCGAGTAAAGTTGCCAAAGGGTGCCGTCAGCAGCGTGAGCTTAGGTCAGCATACCCGGCTTGGAGAGAGGATTGCAACTCAAGGGGCCTGTCCGGCATTCGAGCGCCTCGAGCCAATATAAAAAAGGGCGGCGCCCGGAGGTGCCGCCCTTGATTTCGGAGTTTGCGCGTCCGGTCCGTTATTGGACCTGCACGGAAGCCTTTTGCACATGAGCGATGTCGTCACCCGAGGCCGAGGCTTTCGTGGCAGGCGTCGCATCGGACGATTTCGTCTCGGATGACGCGTGCGAAGGCTTCACCGGGTCCGGCACTGCCATCATCGCAGGGCTGACTTCTGGATCAGCCGGCATATGGGAAGCGGCGGTGCGTGAAGGTTCTGCGGTCTTCGCCTTGGCGGGAGCTGGGCTGCTTGACTTCTTCTTAGGCGCAATCGCCTCGCTCGACTCTTCAGAATTGCTGCTGGCTTCGCGAACCTTCTTCGCCGTCTTCTTCGCGGGCTCCTCGGCGACTTTCTTGTCGACGGGCTTCGCCTCAAGATCGCTGTCGTCCTTGGTGGCGTCCTGCGAAGCCTGGCTCTGCTCGGGGGCCGCGTCAGCCGCTACCGACTGCTTCTTCGGCTCATCCCAGAAGAACAGGCTTCCGATGCCGCCGGCGTCTGACGAGCTCGCGACTCTGCGCGATTGCGACTTGCCGGAGCCGTAAGCGCTGTAGGAATAGCTCGAAGACGAGGCTTCGGACGAGGCCGTCTGCTGCGGCGGGCTTGCCGGTGCGGAAGCCGCAGCCTTGGGGTTGGAATCCTTGTCGGTGTAGCGTTCGAGATTGCCGCCGTCAGAGATCGTCTGGGTCTTGAACTGCTGCCACGTGACGGTCACCCGCGTCCCAACCGGGATACGCGGATAAAGGTCGAGCACGTCCTCGTTGGTCATGCGGATGCAGCCGTGCGAAACGGCCTGCCCGATGGTCCAAGGCGCGTCGGTGCCGTGAATACGGTAGGCGCTCGATCCCAAATACATGGCGCGGATGCCAAGCGGGTTCATCGGATGGCCACCGGGCACCCAGCGGGGCAGGCGCGGGTTTGCGCGAACCATTTCAGGCGTCGGTGTCCAAGAGGGATTGACGCGCTTGGAGGTGACGCTGGTCACGCCCTGCCAGCGCGCTTCACCGGTAGGAATGGCGACCGGGTAGGTCAGCGCAACGCCGGGCTTCATGATCCAGTACAGACGACGGTCGGAGAACGACACGATGATCTGGCCAGGCTTATATTGAGGGTCGAACGATACGATGCTGCGGCCGCCACCGTATTCCGGGCTGCCACCCCAGAGGAAGTCGACGAGATCTTCGGCTTTGGCCGAAGATGCGGATATCAGCCCACCGGCCATGATGGTGGCGGCGAGGGCTAATCCACTAATGCGACGTGACAGGCTCATCTGGGGATGCTCCAGTTCGTGAACAACAATCAACCAAGCGCAGAATGGGGCGCATCCTGCGCTGCGAACAATGAAGAGCCGGTATAGTGCAGCTCCATCCCCCCCGGCAGAGCAGGGAAGTCACACTACGTTAAGGATTGTGCTCGGGGCCCTGACTTTCCAGAGGTTTTAGAAATTTTGGACGTTTGTGTTGCGGTTCGATGACGGCCTTCAGGATGTTCGTTCTTTGTCTGAACCAGCTTGACGCGGAAGCCCCCGCCATTTAGAACAAATAAGGAACATTCTAGGCCCGCTCCGAGCAGAAGGTGAGCTGCGGCCTCTATTAACCATGAGGTCATTTTGGGTGAAAAAATTACATCTTCGCTGCCGCCCACTCCCGCATTGCCCGGGAAGGCGGCCCTCATTGCAGGACTTCGCTCCCACATTCTGAGCCTCGAGCGGCATGCTCCTAGACGGGGTCTGTGGGCTGCGGAAGCCGATCCCAGCAGGGGCCACTCAACGGCGTTACCCCGGCCGGAGCAGGGCTGGAGGCTCGGCTGTTCCGCCGTCGACGCACTGCTGCCCACGGGCTTCGAGGCGGGAGCCTTGCATGAGGTGAAGGGAGATCCTTCGGCTGCAGAGGGAGCTTCGGCGGCCGATTGGATGGCGGGTTTCGGCTTTGCCGTCCGCTTAGCCATCCGCCGTATCGATGGGCTGGCTGCGGAAGGGGGCGCTGCGTCACGTCCTTGGCTCCTGTGGTGCTGGCCGCGGTCTCTTTCCCTCGAGTTCGGTTCGCCGATGATGGGCGGGTTTCTACGACTGGGGCTTGATGCCTCGCGCCTCATCGTCGTCGAGACGGCGCGCGCGAGCGAAGCGCTGAATGCGATCGAGGAAGGACTCAAGGCGCAAAGCCTGGCGGTGGTCATCGGGGCTCTCGATGAAGCGGATCTGACGCCGGCACGCCGTCTCAGCATCGCGGCAGGGGAGACGGCAACGCCCTGCCTCCTCGTCACGCACCCGGCTTCGGAGCCCGCAGCGGCGACCGCCACGCGCTGGCGCGTCCAACGGCAGCCGAGTGCACCCCACAGCTTCGATCCTCGGGCGCCGGGAGCCACCCGGTTCTCGATTTCTCTCGAACGCTGCAAGGCGCGTCCGGAAAGCGCTGCTCAACCTGCCGTTCTCGTGGAGTGGAGTGATGAAACGCGTCGTTTCAATCTGGCTTCCGTCATGGCCGATCTTCCGGCTGAGACGCGCAGAGCCGGCGGCAGTGCCTTCTCTCCAGCCATTCGCTCTCGTTGAAAGTGGCGCGCATGGTCTCGCGATCACTGCCGTCAATGGGGAAGCGGCTCGTCTGGGGATCGAGCCCGGGCAGTCGCTGACCGATGCGCGGGCGGCACATCCGGACCTCGTCTCGCGGCCGGCGGAACCGGAGCAGGACCGCATAGCTCTATTGAGGCTGGCGCGCTGGGTCGGCCGCTATGGCCCGAACCGGCATATCGACGGTAAAGAAGGCCTTTGGATCGACATCACCGGGGTTGCTCATCTCTTCGGGGGTGAGGAGGCCCTGCTTGATGACATCGCGCTGCGTCTCCAGTCGTTCGGAATTGCAGTGCAAGTCGGCCTTGCTGATACCTTAGGCGCCGCACATGCGCTCGCCCGGTTCGGGTGCCCGCCCGATGCGGCATGGGTGATGGCGCCAGCCTTGGAGACACGAGACGCGATTGCGTCTCTTCCCGTGGAGGCGCTGCGGCTGGAAGCCTCCTGCGTTTTGCTGCTGAAACGCCTGGGGCTCCGGCATATCGGCCAGCTCTACGCTATTCCGCGCGATAGCCTGGCGAGACGTTTTCGCTCGTCCGATCTCGCATCTGCCGTGCTCGTGCGGCTCGATCAGGCTTTGGGGCAAACGGAAGAGCCACGAAAGCCGATGCAGCCGCCGCCGGTTCTATCTGTGGCGCGTGCGTTCGTGGAGCCGCTGATCTCATCGGAAGCTTTGGAGTCTTTTGCGAGCGAACTCGCTGCTGAATTGGCCGCTGCGCTGGCGGCGAAGGACCTTGGCGCACGTGTCTTGCGCCTGACGTTTTATCGCGCCGACGGCACATCCGGTTCAATCGCAGCGGCAATGAGCACGCCGTCTCATGATGCCCAGCACATGATCGCGCTTCTCAAGGAGAAGTTTCCGACGATGGACGCAGGGTTCGGCGTCGATCTTCTAAGGCTTGATGCGGTAAAGGCGGGAAAACGCGAAGCCATACAGAAGCGTTTTGTGGCGGGGCAAAGCTCACCTTTTCTCAATCCTTCCGAACTCGTCGACCGGCTCGTCAGCCGCTTCGGAGAGAACGCCGTTACCGTACTGCGACCCAACAGCAGCCATATCCCGGAGAGAGCCCAGGTTCGTCTGCCTGCGATCGAGGTGCTGGCTGCCGAAAGTTCGTCGCGCGTATCCTCCTATGCTCCGCCCTGGCCATACCCAAAGCGGTTAGATCGTCCCGCGTTTTTGTTGGCGAGGCCTGAACTCATCAAGGTGACAGCAGGCGTTCCCGCCGATCCGCCCAAGAACTTCATATGGCGGCGCGTCGAGCGGCGCGTGGTGCGAGCTGAGGGGCCGGAAAGGATCGCCGACGAATGGTGGCTCTCCCTCTATCTCGGTGAAGGACAGAAAGCCCCACGCACGCGCGACTATTACAAAATCGAGGATCAGAAGGGCGCATTCTATTGGGTTTTTCGCCACGGACTGTTCGATGGCGAGGGGGCGAGCGACCCGCCGTCTTGGTTCCTGCACGGGCTTTTTGCATGAGGCGCGTGGCATGAAGCGGCGCTATGCCGAGCTGCAGGTAACAACGAACTTTTCGTTTTTGCGCGGGGCCTCACACGCCGAGGATCTTGTCGAGCAGGCCATCGAGTTCGGTCTGACGGCGATCGCGGTGACAGATCGCAATTCGCTCGCTGGCGTCGTTCGCGCTCATGTGGCGGCGAGACCTCCAGAGGGTGAGAAGCCCAAAATACATCTGATCATCGGCGCTCGTCTCGATCTCGAAGATGCGCCAAGCCTGCTCGTCTATCCCACTGATCGCGCCGCCTATGGCCGATTGTGCAGGCTGCTATCGGCAGGCCAGCTTCGCGCCGAAAAGGGAAAGTGCACGCTCTATCTCGAAGATGTCGCCGAGCACGCGGAGGGACAGATTTTTATCGCGGTGCCGCCGGAGGATTGGGAATGGCGCGAAGTCCAAGAAGAGCGCGCTCCAGTGACCGCCAGGGAAAGCGCGAAGATCCTCCCGTTTGATGGTGCGCGCCATCGCATCCTGCAGGGCCCTGATCCTGCTTTGGAGGGAGAGGAAAATTCTTCTACTTCCGCCCGCCTGCCGCGAGAAGAAGAAAACGGAGCAAGGGAGCCGCTGGAAGTTGCGCTCCAGCGGATCAAAGCGGCAGTTGGAGACGCGCCGCTTTATCTGGCCGCATCGCATGCCTATCGAGGCGACGACCGGGCGCGGATTTCGGCGCTCGCGGCGCTGGGAGATCGCTGCGCCACCCCGATCGTGGCGACGAACGATGTCCTCTATCATCATCCGCAGTGCCGTCCGCTCCAGGATGTCGTCACCTGCATTCGCGAGAAGACGACGTTGCGCGAAGCGGGTCTTCGACTTGAAGCCAACGCTGAACGGCACATCAAAAGCCCTGACGAGATGGCCGATCTTTTTCGGGGGCATGAAGACGCGCTCGAACGCACGCTCGATATTGCGGGGGCCTGCAAATTTTCACTCGACGATCTTCAATATGAATATCCGGACGAACCGGTGCCGCCCGGCAAGACGCCGCAAGAGCATCTCACGGATCTCGCATGGAAAGGGGCTGAGACCTATTTCCCGGATGGCATTCCGCAAAAGGTCCATGAGAGCATCGAGAAGGAGCTTGCCCTTATCGGCGAGTTGAAATTCGCACCGTATTTCCTGACCGTTTACGACATCGTCGCCTTTGCCCGATCAAAGGACATTCTCTGCCAGGGGCGGGGTTCGGCGGCCAACTCGGTCGTCTGCTATTGTCTGGGCATCACGGCGGTCAATCCGATCGAGGTTGATCTTCTATTCGAGCGCTTCGTCTCGTCGGCACGCCTTGAGCCGCCGGATATCGACGTCGATTTCGAGCACGAGCGGCGGGAAGAAGTGATCCAATGGATTTACGAGCGCTATGGACGGGACCGCGCCGGGCTTGCCGCAACCGTCATTTCCTATCGTTCGCGCTCCGCAGTGAGAGATGTCGGCAAAGTTTTCGGCCTTTCGGAAGACACGATCTCGGCATTGGCCGGCATGGTGTGGGGTACGCATGGGGGAGGTGTGCCGCCAACGCAGCACGTGCGTGGAGCCGGGCTCGATCCAACAGATAAAACTCTCGCTAAAGCTATGCATCTCGCCCAACAGCTGATGGATTTTCCGCGGCATCTCTCCCAGCATGTCGGTGGTTTCATCTTGACGCGCGGGCCGCTGGTCGAGGTCGTGCCGGTCGGCAATGCGGCAATGGCAGATCGCACCTTCATAGAGTGGGACAAGGACGATATCGCAGCGCTGAAGCTGATGAAGGTCGACGTGCTCGCGCTTGGCATGCTGACGTGCGTGCGCAAGGCATTCGATCTGATCGAAAAGCATCACGGCCGGAAGTACACGCTGGCAAGCGTGCCGCGACAGGATGGGCCGACTTACGAAATGCTTTGCTGTGCGGATTCTATCGGGGTGTTCCAGGTCGAGAGCCGGGCGCAGATGAACATGTTGCCCCGGCTAAAGCCGAAAGAATTCTATGACCTCGTCATCGAGGTTGCGATCGTGCGCCCTGGGCCGATCCAAGGCGACATGGTGCATCCCTATCTCCGACGCCGCTCCGGTCTGGAGAAGGAAGTCTATCCATCCCCTGCACCTGAGCATGGTCCTGCCGATGAACTGCGGGTGATCCTGGGGAAGACCAAAGGCGTGCCGCTCTTTCAGGAGCAGGCGATGCGGATCGCGATGGTGGCGGCCAAGTTCGACGATAAGGAGGTCAACGCTCTTCGGCGAGCAATGGCCACATTCCGCCGGGTCGGCACCATCGGTCTTCTCGAAGAGAAGATGATCTCACGCATGGTGGCGCGCGGCTACGAAAAAGAGTTCGCGACCCGATGCTTCTCGCAGATCAAGGGTTTCGGCGAATATGGCTTTCCAGAGAGCCACGCTGCGAGCTTTGCCCTGCTGGTCTACGTGTCGGCGTGGATCAAGTGCCATTTCCCGGCAGTATTTGCGTGCGCGCTTTTGAACTCGCAACCGATGGGGTTTTATGCGCCGGCGCAAATCGTCAGGGATGCGCGAGAGCACGATGTCGAAGTTCGCGATGCCGACGTGACGTTCTCGGCCTGGGATTCCACGCTGGAAGACAAAGCAGACGGGGCGCCGGCTTTGCGTCTCGGCTTGCGGCTGGTCGATGGCCTTTCTGATGGTGATCTCACAGGCTGGTCGTGTCTGCGAGGTGGATCTTCAGAGGGAGGGTTCGGCACTCTCTCCGACTTGGCAACGCGCGGACGGCTGCGTGTTCCGATGCTGGAAAAACTCGCTGCCGGCGATGCGTTTCGTTCGCTCGGGCTCGATCGGCGCCAGGCTTTGTGGGAGGTAAAAGCGCTGGCGCAGGCGCCGCCTCTGCCTCTCTTCATCTGGGGGGAGGCACGCGACATGGGGGAAGAAGCCGATGTGCGTTTGCCTCAGATGGCTTTGTCGGAACACGTCGTCAACGACTATCAAACGCTGAGGCTTTCGCTCAAAGCCCATCCGATGTCTTTCCTGCGCGATGATTTTTCGCGCGAAGGGGTGCTCTCGTGCGAACAGCTGGGCCAAGCCAGGGACGGGGCCTGGGTGCGCGTAGCTGGGGTGGTGCTCGTACGGCAGCGGCCCGGCTCAGGAAACGTGATATTCATGACCGTCGAGGACGAGACGGGCATTGCGAATGTCGTGATCTGGCCGAAGCTGCTCGAGAAGTTCCGCAAGGTCGTGATGACAGCGCGGCTGATCCTGATCGAGGGACGCGTGCAAAAGCAAAAGGAAGAGCACGCGGATATCATCCATGTCGTGGCGGCAAGGCTGCTAGACCGAAGCGACTGGCTGCTTCGTCTCTCCGAATGGGCCGCTGATATGAGTGTTCCGCTCGCGAATGCCGATGAGGTTTTAAATCCAGAGCCCGGTTCTGCGCATCCAAACCGCAAAGACGGGCAACGGATTCATCCGCGATTTTCAGGAGCGCCGAAGGCCCGGCACCCAAGGAATGTGCGCATCATTCCCAAGTCGCGCGACTTTCATTAGCGGTGGGATTGCTGATCCTCATCGCGCAAGAGTAGGCGACGAGGATCAGGATAAATGCCGACGTTACTTGCAGGCGTTCTGCCAGGATGTGCATTGAGTGCCGAACGTGCCGGGTTCGCACTTCGTATGCACCGGCCCCTTGCCGGAGCGCCCCTTACCTTCGATGATGTTTGCCAGACCGTGGGTCGACATGATCACCGCGAGATCGTGCGTCATGCCGTCTCCAACAGCTGCAACTCTGACGCAATCTCCGGCTTGAGCTGTCGCCGAAAGCGCACATATGACAGCAGCGGCCATAAATCCTAGTTTCATTGAGCGCATTTGCCCCTCCAATTCATGGGTCTCCTGGCCCGGAAATTAGCGGGCGGAGCTAGGAAAGACAGCCGGTCGGCGTGCCTATGAACAAAGGAATTAAGACGCGTGCCGGAATTGTCACTGCGTAGCCGTTGGCGCAGATTCAGGGAGTTGTCAGATGACTGAGAAGGCAGATGCTGCGGCGACATTTACCGCCGCCCGGTTCGACATCGCGGAAGTCGCATCGTCATTTCCTTCTTCGGCGACGACGCTTCTGGTGGATCGTTATCTGACGAATCGCGAGGCCGCGAGCGCGCGCGTGTTTCGCGTCTATAAGCCGACGCCGCCACACTATCACGCGACGTGCGATGAATACCTGTACGTGTTTTCCGGACGCGGCACGTTTTGGATGAAGGACCCGGCGACGATCGCCGAGTTCGGGCCGGGTCAGCTGTTGTTCTTCGAGAAAGGCACGGTGCACGCGCTTCCGGACATTTTCGAGGACCCCGTCGTGTTTCTCTCCGTCGACACCCCGCGGCGAGATCCGAAAGACATCATCTTCGTCAATCCCGAAGATGGTACGCCTGAAAGCTTTGTCCAGCAGAGCTATTGATCGCGCTAAGGTGACGCCGCACCCCAAGTCCGGAGACAGAATGACAATTCGAATTCCCCTCGCTTTGGCATGCGTATTTCTCGCGACGTCCGTGTTCGCGCAAGAGTTCCGGCCCGCGCCGGAGGCTGCCTCAGGCACGCTCGAAAAATCACTCGTTACTGCGAAGCGGCACATGGTCGTCGCGGCCGAGCCGCTAGCGGCGGAAGCGGGTCGCGAGATCTTGCGCCGGGGCGGCTCGGCGACCGATGCCGGCATTGCGACGGAGTTGGTGCTTGGTCTCGTCGAGCCGCAATCATCCGGTCTCGGTGGAGGTGCCTTCATCACTCTGTGGGATGCGAAATCCCGTGCGATCAAGACCATCGATGGCCGCGAGACGGCACCTGCCGCAGCGAAGCCGGATCGCTTTCTGACGACGGACGGCAAGCCAATGGCTTTCGAAGATGCGGTGCTTTCCGGTTTGAGCGCCGGAGTGCCGGGTCTTCTTCGCGCGCTCTACATGGCTCATGAAAAACACGGGAAGTTGCCGTGGAGGACGCTATTTGAGCCAGCAATCGAACTTGCCGAGAAGGGTTTTCCGATTTCGCCGCGGCTGGCGACACTGCTGGAGAAGGAAAATCCAGAGGACTTCGCGCCAGAAGCAAGGGCATACTTCTATGTGGATGGCTCGCGATTGCGGACAGCGGGCTCTCTGTTGAAGAACCCGGAGTATGCGGCGACGCTTAGGGCCATCGCGGATCAAGGCCCCGACGTATTCTACTCGGGAGATATCGCGGCTGCGATCGTCAAAGCCGTGATGGATGCTAAAAGCATTCCAGGTGACATGACCACCGGCGACCTCGCCAACTATAAGGCGATCGAGCGAGACCCGGTTTGCGCGCGCTATCGCGGGCGGCAGATTTGTGGCGTCGGGCCACCGTCGTCGGGAGCGCTGACTGTGAGCGCTGTGTTGAAGCTGATCGAGCCGTTTTCGCAGGTGCAGGGTTCCTCGGCATCGATGACGGCGCCCGCCCTCAACATCATCGCCGAGGCCGAGAAGCTTTCGTATGCAGATCGCAACCGATATATCGCCGATCCGGCATTCGTCCCGGTGCCGTCGGGGTTGCTCGACGATGCTTATCTCGACGAACGCCGCAAACTTATCATTCCGGAAAAGGCGATGCAAAAAGCGGAGCCGGGGTTGCCGCCGGGCCTTGCGAAGAAGGCCTACGGCGTCGATGCCACCTACGAGGTGCCGGGCACTACCCAAATCTCGATCATCGATGATGAAGGGAATGCGTTTGCGATGACGGCGACGATCGAGAGTGCCTTCGGCTCGCATCTTTGGGCCAAGGGATTTCTGCTCAACAACGAACTCACGGATTTCTCGTTCGTACCAGTTGACGCGAATGGGACTGCGGTCGCCAACGCGGTCGCCGGTGGTAAGCGCCCACGGAGTTCGATGGCCCCGACGATCGTTTTGGGTCCCGATGGCGCGCCGGAAATCGTGACCGGCTCTCCCGGCGGATCGCAGATCATTCTCTACGTGGTCAAGACGCTCGTCGGAATGATCGACTGGCGTCTGAATGCGCAGCAGGCGGCGGCGCTTACGAACTTCGGCAGTCAGGGTGGCCCGTTTTTGATCGAGTCATCATTGCCGATCCTTTGGTCCTCCTATGAACTAACGAGCTATGGTCAAGCCGTCAGTGCGGCGACAATGACGTCCGGCATTAACACCATCGCGCGGCGCGGTGGCATACTTGAAGGGGGCGCCGACCCGCGTCGCCAAGGTGTCGCGCTCGGTGATTGATGCTAGGAAGACGCGAATCCTATGACGAGTTGAAATCTTGACCAAACGCGAAGTCACCATCGTCGGCGCCGGCATTTTCGGCCTGTGGCAAGCCTATACGCTGGCACGTGCCGGGTATGCGGTTCGTCTTCTCGAAGAAAGCCGTGAGCCCTTTGCGCGCGCGTCGAGCCAATGGGCAGGCGCGATGATCGCGCCGGAGTGCGAGGCGGAAGGCGCGCCCGCGATCGTTCGCGATCTCGGGCGAGAGGGACTGCGCATTTGGCGAGAGCAATATCCGCATGCCATCAACAACGGCACGCTGGTTGTCGCGCATGGCCGCGATGCTGGAGACCTGACGCGCTTCGCCAATATGACCGAGCGGCACTTGGCGGTCGGTGCCGCGCACATCGAAGAGTTAGAACCGGCGCTGGCGGGTCGTTTCGAACGCGGACTTTATTTCGAATCCGAATCTCATGTCGATGCACGCAAAGCACTCGGCTGGCTGCTTGAACAAGTCCGTGAATCGGGAGCCGAGATTCATCTCGGGACCAAGTGGCGAGGCGGTTCGCACGACATCGCTATCGACTGTCGCGGCATGGGGGCACAAAGCGATCTCAAAAGCCTGAGGGGCGTGCGAGGAGAACGCGTTCTCATTCAGACGGGCGACATCAGCCTGGCACGGCCAGTACGGCTGCTGCATCCACGGCAGCCGATCTATGTCGTGCCGCAGGGCGATGGAAGGTTCGTCATCGGTGCGAGTGTCATCGAGCGAGAGGACGATGGTCCTATGACGCTCAAGTCGGCGCTCGATCTTCTGGGCTCGGCCTATGCGCTGCATCCGGCCTTTGGCGAAGCTTCTGTGCTCGAGACGAGTGCCGGTGTCCGGCCGTCATTTCCAGACAACGTCCCTCGCATTCTCGTGGAGCAGGCAGGCGGCACCGTTTTGCGGGTCAACGGCGCTTACCGGCACGGCTTCTTGCTAGCACCGGTGCTGGCACGAATTGTTGAGCAGTACCTTTCAGACGGCAGGCGTGAGGGTGCTCTGTTCAGCTCCCCCTGACGCCGCCGCCTTGGCCTGGATTGCGTCTTTGGCCAGTTGCAGGCTTGCGACGTAGTCGGGCTTGCCGGAGCCGAGAAGCGGGATCTTGGTAACCACCAGGATCTCGGCAGGGACCGTCAGTTCCGTCGCACCTTTTTGACGCGCGAATTTCTGAAAGTCTTCCCGCTTGCATTTCGCGTCCGTCGTCAGCAGGACGAGACGTTCGCCCTTGCGTAGATCGGGAAGCGCGACGACGACTGACAACTGTTGCGGCCACAGTTCGGCAGCCATCGCCTCGACGGCTGACAGCGAAATCATCTCGCCGCCAACCTTGGCGAAGCGCTTCGCCCGTCCTTTGATGAAGATGAAGCCCTGCGGATCGATCTCGACGATGTCCCCCGTATCGTGCCAGCCATCCGCGGGAGGTTCGAGCACGCCGGGATGTTCGGCGCGATAGTAACCGAGCATTACGTTAGGTCCCCGCACGTAGAGGCGGCCCCCGTTCTCGATGCCTGGCACGTGCTCAAGCTTATAATCCATCAGAGGCGACATGCGGCCAACGCTATGCGCTTTATTCGCAAGCGGGGTGTTGAGAGACAGCACCGGCGCCGTTTCGGTTACGCCGTAGCCTTCGAGAATGCGAACTCCAAAGCGATCCATGTAGAGTTCGCGCGTGCGGTCTTTGATGGCTTCGGCACCTGCTACGACGAGGCGGACGCGGGCAAAATCGTATGGATGGGCCGCGCGGGCGTACCCGGTCAGGAAGGTGTCTGTCCCGAACATGATGGTCGCGTTCGATTGATAGACGAGTTCCGGGATGATCCGGTAATGCAACGGCGTCGGATAGAGATAGATCGGCACGCCCGCGACGAGCGGCATCAAGACACCTGCCGTCAGTCCGAACGAGTGAAATACGGGCAGAGCGTTGAATACCTTGTCCGTGCCGTTGCAAGCCACGCGCGTGAGTGTCTGCGCGCAGTTGGCCAGCAGGTTCCGGTGTGAAAGCACGACGCCCTTCGGCGTTCCTTCGGAGCCTGATGTGAAGAGGATTGCGGCCGGCGCGTTGAAATCAACGTGGACCTGCGGACGACCGCCCTGCAAGAGACCCTTCATCTTGTCCGCGAACGTAACGGTCGCGCGGACATCCTCAAGATATACGACGCGCGCCACGCTCTCGAGGGCTTGAACGAGAGATTCGAAATGGCCTTTTTCGACGAACGCGCGTGACGTCAGGACAACGTCGACTTTTGCAGCCTTGCATGCTGAGAGAACATTGGCGCTGCCGGCGGAGAAGTTCAGCATCGCCGGAACGCGGCCGATGGTCTGCAGGGCGAAGAAGGTGACGACGACGCCGGCGGAATTTGGCAGCAGAATGCCTATGGAGGATCCGACAGGAGGAAGCGTCGGCGCGAGTTTTGCACCCAGAACCTGAGCGCCGACGATCAGCTTCTTGTAGCTGAGTTTGCTGCCAAGCGGATCTTCAATGGCAGGCTTGCCGGTATCCCGCGTTTGGTGCGCGAGTGCGAGGGCTTCGAACAGAGTCTGGTCGATCGGCGTGGTCAGGACGGCGGTATCGGTCATGATGTCTTGCAGGGCGGCACCGGCAGCCTGGCGGCGGGCCTTGCCGCGCAGTTCGGGATCGATCTTCAGCCATACGGGTGGGAGGATGGTTACGGTGATTTTCGGGAACCAGGCTTTCTTGGTTTGCGCCCTGCTGAGGTAGCCGAAGTGTGAGCGTTCCAAGCCATCGATGCGTACCGGAATGACCGGTGCGTTGGCCTTGTCGGCGATCATCGCTGTGCCGTCGTAGACTTTCATCAGGCCGCCGGTGACGGTCAGACGGCCTTCGGGAAAGATGACGATGGAAGTCCCCTCTTTGACAGCCTGGATGAGGCTGCGCATCCCGAGAGGACGCGTCGGATCGACGGTGTAGAACTGCGCAAGCTTGAGGAACGGCTTCACCCACCAGGCCTTAGAGATTGACGTGTCGACCGCGTAGGCGGCATGCGAGGGCAGCAGAGCGTGCATCAAGGGTGCGTCGAGCAAGCTGACGTGGTTGGGGGCGATGATCGCGCGTTGGCCGGCCTTCGGAAGATTCTCGCGGCCGTGGACTTCGAGGCCAAAGAACGTTCTGAAGAGGAAGAGGGCGACGTCTTTGACGCCTTCTGCTCCCCATGCACGGAGGACGAGCCCGACGACAACGATGTTGGCCAGGCCGAGGACGGCATAAAGGGTGGCAACCGGAATCTTCTCGTATTGGAGAAGCGCGATCCCGAGGCCTGCTACCGTCATGAACGCCGCTGAAAGCACGTTGCAGCCTGCGATCACCCGGGAGCGATGATCGACTGGTGACCACGCCTGCACGGCGGCGAACGACGGAACGATGTAAAGGCCACCGGCGACGGCTACGCCGGCGAGGTCGATCAGCATGCGCAATCCGTTGACGGACGTGAACACATCCGCGGCGGTCAACGGCGCTGCAGCGGGCTGGATGGTCGAGGTCAGCCAGGCGAGATCGAGAAGAAACAGCCCCATCAGCAGGGCACCGATTGGAACGAGCGCTAGGTTGGGCCTGCTTGCGCTCGCTCTGGCTGCGGCAACCGAACCCACCGCGACGGACACGGCGAATACGAACAGTGCGAGCGTGTAGACAGATGGTGCGCCGTTCAAAACCTGCGGGATGAGGTTTTGCAGAAGCGCGAGAACAGCTGCGCCGACGAGCCAGAACCAGGATGTGATGAGCGCGCCTTGCCAGATCCGCTTGTCGCCCCGCAGATCCCGCAGCAATGTGGCGGTCGAGGTGACGATGTTGGTGTCGATCTTGAGGTCGGGAACGGAGGACGGGGCTGGCGGGATGAGGCTTGCGGAAAACCATCCGAGCGTGGAAATCGCGATTATGGCGACTGCTACCGCAAAAAGTTCCCCGTGGCTGCCCGAGGCGAAATTGCCGCCGATCGTGCCGATCAGAATTGCAATGAACGTCGCGCCTTCGATCAAGGCGTTGCCCGACGGCAGCTCCTTCACTTCGAGGTGCGACGGCAGGAGCCCGTATTTCACCGGACCGAAAAATGCGCTGAGAGTGCCGAACAAGATAAGCGCCACGAACAGCAGCGGGACGGACGGCAGAAGAAATCCGGCCGCCGCAGCAACGGCCACCGGAATTTCCATCAGCCGGACCCGCGCCGCGACCTTCGCTTTATCGAACTTGTCGGCCAACTGACCTGCTAGCGCGGAGAAAAGGAAGAAGGGAAGGACAAGCGCCGCTCCCGCGAGCGTCCCTAACGCCGGACCGTTCTCCATGGCGAGTTTGTAGACGACGAGCATCGCCAAGGCGTTCTTGAGCAGGTTGTCGTTGAGGGCCGCCAGCAGCTGGCTCCAGAACAGCGGCGCGAAGCGACGCGACGACAAGAGGCGGGCGAACATGGATAAACGGTCCTCGAAACTGCAGATTACGGGATTGGTAGCGAGCAATGCGGCGGATTGGCGGGGCGAATTTGTCCCAACATGACTATATCCGCTAAAAATTCTCTGAGCGCTCTAGTAAACGATGTTGAGCTACCCATGTCGGGCGGAAGGGCCGAAAGTACGGGCGATGGTACAACACGAGGCGGATATCGAAGTGACCGTCAATGGCCGTAAGGCGCGGTCTCGCGCCACCACCTTGCAGGCCCTCGTCGCCGAACAAGGCTTTGCGGACGCAAAGGTCGCCACCGCGCTCAACGGAGAGTTCGTGTCCGAGGGACGTCGTGCTACGACACCGCTGAACGGGGGCGACCGGATCGAGATCGTGACTGCCCGACAGGGCGGATAGAAGGACGTTTTCGCCAACTATGAATATCCGCGACAAAAAACTGCACGGAGCGAAGGATCTTTGCATCTACGGCGAAGCGGTCGCGTCGCGGCTTCTGCTCGGGACTGCGGGGTATCCATCGCCGGCGATCTTGAAGGAAGCCGTTACGGCCTCGGCTGCAAACATCGTAACGGTATCCTTGCGGCGCGAAGCGGCCGGGGGCAGGCTGGGCGACCGGTTTCTGGAGATCATCCGCGACCTGGGTGTGCGCGTTCTGCCGAACACGGCCGGGTGCCGCACGGCGCGCGATGCGATTACCACGGCGCAGATGGCGCGCGAACTGTTCGGGACCGACTGGATCAAGCTCGAAGTTATCGCCAATGACGACACTTTGCAGCCGGATGTCTTCGGCCTCGTAGAAGCAGCCGGGGCTCTCGTGCGCGACGGGTTCAAGGTGCTGCCGTATACGACGGAAGATCTTTCGGTGGCTGAGCGCCTGCAGCGGGCGGGCTGCGACGTCATCATGCCGTGGGGCGCACCAATCGGGAGCGGCCGGGGCCTCGCGAATGCGACCGCCCTGAAAAGCCTGCGCGCTTATTTCCCCGATGCAACGCTGATCATCGATGCTGGAATTGGCGCGCCTTCGCACGCGGCCCTGGCGATGGAACTTGGCTACGACGCGGTGCTGCTCAATACCGCCGTTGCGAAAGCCGCAGATCCTGTACGAATGGCGGAAGCCTTCGCGGCGGCGGTCCGTGCTGGCAGCATCGGTTTCGAGGCGGGCCTTATCCCGTCGCGCGACATGGCGGTGCCCTCGACGCCCGTAGCCGGTACGCCCTTCTTTGATCTCGAATAGACAGCGTCAGCATGCTTCCTCATCGCTTTTACCCGATCGTGCCAGACAGCGGCTGGCTCGAGCGTCTCGTGCCGCTCGGGGTCAAGTTCGTGCAGCTGCGCATCAAGGATGCCTCGGCGGGAGAGGTCACTGCGCAAGCCAAACGCGCGGCGGCGGTTTGCCAGGAACAGAACTGCACACTTGTTCTCAACGACTTCTGGGAGGTCGCCCTCGATACCGGTATCCGTTTCATTCACCTGGGTCAGGATGATTTGCGTGCTGCGGACCTAGAGGCCATCAAACTTGCAGGCGTAAAGCTCGGGATATCGACGCATGACGATACCGAACTGGAGCGAGCTTTGGCGGTCGAGCCAGATTATGTCGCGCTTGGGCCCATCTACGAGACGAAGCTCAAGGCCATGCCGTGGGCGCCACAAGGACTCGAAAAAATCGCACAGTGGCGCAAGAGGATCGGGCGACTGCCGCTCGTTGCCATCGGTGGGATCACGCCGGAACGTGCGAAGGGCGTGCTCGATGCCGGCGCAGACAGCTTGGCGGTGATTACCGACTTCATCACCGCTGCCGATCCTGAAGCGCGCGTGCGAGACTGGTTGCGACAATTGCAATCGCCATAAAATGTCGCAAAGTATGTTAACCAGTCGGACCTGCGCCGATCGTTTATGACACTTTTGTGTGGTTCGGATGTGCGGTATCGATCTTACCGCCTTGCTCTGTTCAAAAGAACGTTTTCGCGTATGTCGTATAAATTCAAACTCGACGAGTCCGTTCACAAGGGCTTTCGCCGCATCGCGGGGGAGCAGCTGGAGTCGGCTCTGACGGAACTCGCGGGTCCCGAAGTCGTCGCCGCGAATGTGCACGAGTGCCGAAAATCTCTGAAGCGACTACGCGCGCTCCTCCGCCTGTCCGCGGGCGCAATCGGCAGCAAGGCACAGCGGCATAACAAGGCTCTCGCCGGAATTGCGAAGCTTCTTTCCGAGCGTCGCGACCAGACGGTGATGCTGGACACCATAGCGAAGCTTTCACATCAAAGCGCCGATGATGCTGCTGCGCTGTCTCCGCTCAAGGACAGCCTTGCGGCCCAGGATGGCGCGCAAGGAGAACGGCTGGGGCCGGATGTCGCCGAACAGGCGCGGGGGCTTCTCGCGGGCGAGGCGCGCAAGTTGGCGCGCATTAAGCTTGGGAAACGAGGTTTTGCCGCGCTAGCCGGTGGACTTGAGGCCAGCTATCGGCACGGCCGGAAAGCCCTGAAGCGCGCTTATGGCGAGCCGTCAGACGAAAACTTCCATGAACTCCGTAAAGCCGTGCAATGGCATTGGCGGCAAATGGCACTCCTTTCCAAGGCTTGGCCGGACGAATTCGACGCCCGGGCGAACGCGGCGCGAGAGCTATCTCAGCATTTCGGCGACGATCACGATCTGGCGATTCTGGCGCATTCTGCATCCCAGTCCGCGTCAATGTCCGAGGAGCAAAAGGCGGCCGCGATCGAGGTCTGCAGACGTCACCAGCAGGTGCTCAGGGCGGCTGCCGAATTCGGTGCAAGGCGTCTCTTTACCGAAAAGCCGGGGGCGTTCGTCGGCCGGATCGCCGCCTACTGGCGCTACGGCCACCAATTGGAATCGCAGCTTGAAGTTCCGGCGGAGCCGGGCCAATTAGGGACTGCGGGTCAGGTCAAGGCCGCAGCGGAAAGCGCCGACGCCCCACCTAAGGAGAGGCGTCCCGCTAAGGCGAAGCCCAGGCTGGCCGCACAATCCGAGACTCCGGTCCCGTCGCAACGCCGGGCGTGATCGCTCGGTTTAATCGCGATAGGCGCCGGGAGTGCGGATGAACGAAGTACCGAAACAGCAACGCTTCGATGGCGAGACCGCGCCGTTTCCCGACGGCCATCCAAAAGTCGCGTTTGGACGGATCGGCGTACTTCTCCTCAATCTCGGTACTCCAGACGGCACCGACTACTGGCCGATGCGCCGCTATCTGAAAGAATTCCTCTCCGACGATCGGGTGATTGAAGAGCCGAAGTGGAAGTGGTGGCCCATCCTCAATCTCATCATCCTGACGACGCGGCCTTCACGCAAAGGGCGCGACTACGCCACCATCTGGAATAACGAGAGAAACGAAGGCCCGCTGAAGACCATCACGCGGAGCCAGGCGGAGCAGTTGAAGCTTCGTCTCGCCAACGAACCAAAGATTATCGTCGATTGGGCAATGCGATATGCTAATCCGACGACGGAGAGCCGGATTTTGGCGCTCAAGGAACAAGGCTGCGATCGCATCCTGTTCGTTCCGCTTTATCCGCAATATGCGGCGGCGACAACGGCGACGGCTTGCGATCAGGCCTTCCGCGCGCTGACGAAAATGCGCTGGCAGCCTGCGGTTCGCACCCTGCCGAGCTATCACGATCATCCCGCTTACATCGACGCACTCGCGCGTTCGATGCAAGCGCAGCTCGGTTCACTCGATTTCGAGCCCGAGAAAATCATCGCTACATTTCACGGCATGCCGCAGAAATATTTCATGGCCGGCGATCCCTACCATTGTCAGTGTCAGAAAACGTCGCGGCTATTGCGGGAGAAATTGGGAATTCCGGAAGACCGCTGGCTCACGACATTTCAATCACGCTTTGGAAGCGATCCCTGGTTGCAGCCTTATACCGATATGACGGTCGAGCGGCTGGCAAAGGAAGGCGTGAAGAAAATTGCTCTCGTCGCACCAGGATTTTCGGCCGATTGCCTTGAAACATTGGAAGAGCTGGACGGCGAAAACCGCCACATTTTCGAATCCAATGGCGGGGGAAGATTTGCCTATCTACGCGCTCTAAATGATAGCGCCGAGGGCATGGACGTGATCGAGGCCATCGTGCGGCAGGAACTTGCCGGCTGGATCTGACCGACGCGGAATAAGGACCAACATATCTAATTGCTGTTCACTTAGGCTTTTTATCGCCTGATATCGAGATATTACCCGATCTTTACCGAAAGTTTGTTTCGGGGACTTAAACCCGACGCGCGAATTACCCATTTTGATTTTGATTCGCTCGTGAGGGAGAACGGCAATGTCCGATTTGGGCGGCTTCGGGTTTTTTGGCTTTATTCTGCTGGCTGGCGCGGTTTGGGCGCTGTGGTCGACGGTCAAGATCGTTCCGCAGGGTTCGAACTTCACGGTCGAGAACCTCGGGCGCTACACCCGCACGCTGACGCCGGGAATGCATATTCTCATCCCAATTCTCGAGCACGTCACCCATAAGCTCAACATGAAGGAGCAGGTGATGGACATTCCCAGTCAGGATGTCATCACCCGCGACAACGCGATGGTGAAAGTCGATGGCGTCGCGTTCTATCAGATACTCAATGCGGCGAAGGCCGCCTATGAGGTCGACAATCTCGAGCACTCCATCATCAACCTTACGATGACGAACATCCGTACCGTGATGGGCTCGATGGATCTCGACGAGCTTCTGTCGAACCGCGATCAGATCAATCATCGGCTGTTGCAGGTCGTCGACGCAGCCACCGAGAGTTGGGGCGTGAAAGTCACGCGCATCGAAATCAAAGATATCGCTCCGCCGCGCGATCTCATCGACAGCATGGCGCGGCAGATGAAAGCCGAGCGCGAGAAGCGGGCGCAGATCCTGGAATCGGAGGGCTTGAGGCAGGCCGCGATCCTGAAAGCGGAAGGTGCAAAACAAGCTGTGGTGCTGGAAGCTGAAGGCCGTCGCGAAGCTGCTTATCGCGACGCCGAAGCACGCGAGCGCGCTGCGGAGGCGGAGGCCAAAGCGACCACTTTGGTCTCGGAGGCGATCGCCAACGGCAACGTCCAGGCGATAAACTACTTCGTTGCCAACAATTACATGAAGGCGCTCGAAGCCCTGGCGAAGTCGCCCAACCAGAAAATTCTCATGATGCCGCTTGAGGCTTCTTCCGTGATCGGATCGCTTGGTGGTATCGCGCAGATCGCCGGCGAGGCGTTTGGTGGTGATGCGCTGAAACCGCAGACGGCGCGGACGCCGCGGCCGGGCTCGGTGCCCACGACCTAAAGGCAACGGGGCGTATTTCCAGAGGGAGCGAGCGTCGATGCAGTCACTTACGTCGCTGATCCGAGAGTTCGGTCCATGGCTCTGGTTCGCGCTCGCGGTGCTCCTGTTCGTCATGGAGTCCGTCATACCAGGCGTGCACTTTGTGTGGTTCGGCATATCGGCTCTGGTCGTCGGAGCGATCGCGCTGACCACAAGCTTGGCTTGGGAATGGCAGCTGATCGCCTTCGCGCTCATCGCTATGGCTGCGGTCTTCTGGGTTCGCCAACGCAGCCGCGAAGAATCCGCTCATCCCGATGTTCGGGACCTCAATGTTCGCGGCGCGCAGTATATTGGGCGCCTCGTCATGATCGAGGATGCGATTGTGAATGGACGGGGCAAGGTCCGCGTCGGCGACACCGTGTGGGTCGCCGAGGGCGAGGATGGACCGAAGGGCGCCACCGTCAAGGTGACGGGGGTCGACGGAACTGTTCTCGTCGTCGCCCGCGTTTAGGGCCTGATCTCAGGCTACTCCGGCTCGCAGGAGGTCGTGGACGTGCACGACGCCGACTGGCTTGCCTTTTTCGAGCACGAACAGGGCTGTGATCCGAGACGAGTTGATCAGTTCGAGGGCTGCGGATGCGAGCATCGACGGGGCGATTGTCTTGGGCTTTGCCGTCATGACTTCATCGACCGTCGCTGTCAGCAATTTCGGTCCCATATGGCGACGCAAGTCGCCATCAGTGATGACGCCGACAAGCTTTCCCTTGGCATCCGTCACGCCGACACACCCGAAGCTCTTTTCGGTCATTGCGACCAGCGCATCGGCCATGGACGAGCCGCTTTCAATCAACGGCAGGCGTTCGCCCTTGTGCATGACGTCGGACACGTACTTCAGATTTGCACCGAGCGAGCCGCCTGGATGGAAGATTTTGAAATCGTGCGCGGTGAAGCCGCGAGCATCAAGCAGCGCAATCGCAAGACTGTCGCCGATGGCAAGCTGGATGGTGGTGGATGTCGTCGGCGCGAGGCCGTGCGGGCAAGCTTCTTTGACCTTAGGCAGTTGGAGCACGATGTCGGCCTGCTCTCCGAGCGCGGAATTTGCCTGAGATGTAACGGCCACGAGCGGAACGGCGAAGCGGCGCGAATAGGTGATGATCGGCTTCAGTTCGACCGTTTCACCCGACCAGGAAAAAGCCAGGATAAGATCGGATTGCGTGATCATGCCGAGGTCGCCATGCGAGGCTTCACTCGGATGAACGAAGAAGGCCGGGGTGCCAGTCGAGGCAAAGGTGGCGGCGATCTTCTGAGCGACGTGGCCGCTCTTGCCGATGCCTGTCACGATCACGCGGCCGCTGACCGCTTTGAGACGACGGACGGCTTCGTCGAAGGCTGCTGACATCGGACCAGAGAGTTCGCGGGCGAGCTGCGCGATGCCCTCGGCGCCGAGATTGAGCGTGCGTAGCGCGGACGAAATAGGCGTCGGATCGCCGTTTTCACCGGCCGACGTGCGGCGCTCGCCATCGGGCAATTGAAATGGAATGACCTTCTGCATCCGGTCTTTGATCCCCCACTCGAGTGCAGCGTCCCCTCACCATACGGGAATGGAAAGGCGACGTTAACACTTTTTCGCGCCCAAACGCGGAGTGGATGGTGGAAAGGCGCCACAGAGCGAACAATTAACCAAGGAATCCGGTCCCTCTGGGCGTCTGCGGACGCGCCCTTGCCGCCACGAGATTCCGTGGATGGCGAATTTTTTCGGTCGGCCGCGGACGGCTTTTATTTGGACTGCGAGCCCGGAGGCGATTCGATCCGGGCTCGAGCAAGCGGTTTTAGGCGTTTCCGATGAGCCGCTTCAGGTCGCGGCGGAAATCTTCTGCAAGATCGGTGCGCTCGAGGGCCAGGGCGACGTTGGCAGTCAGGAAGCCGAGCTTGGAGCCACAGTCGTAGATGTCTCCATCGAACCGGACCGCATGGAAGGGCTGATCAGCATCGTTCATCAGCGCAATCATCGAGTCGGTCAGCTGAATTTCACCGCCGGCGCCGCGCTCCTGTTTTTCGAGCAAGGCAAAGACTTCAGGTTGAAGGACGTAACGGCCAGTGATGTGCAGATTTGATGGTGCCGTTCCCGGCTGCGGCTTCTCGATCATTTTCGTGATCTTAGAGACTTTCGACTGAACATCTTTGACGCCCACGATCCCGTACTGGTGCGTTTGGTCTTCGGGCACCGGCGCGACGGCGATCAGGTTTCCGCCTGTCTGTTCATAGGCGCTGATCATATCCGCCAGGCACGAGGTGCGCCCATGATGAATCATATCGGGCAGCAGCAGGGCGAAAGGTTCATTGCCAACCAATTCGCGCGCGCACCAGACGGCGTGGCCAAGTCCGAGCGGCGACTGCTGCCGCGTGAAGCTCGTCTGTCCGGCTTGTGGCAGATCGCGCGTGAGAGCCTCGAGTTCCTTGTTCTTGCCGCGCGAAGCGAGTGTTGATTCAAGTTCGAATTGCTTGTCGAAATGATCCTCGATGACGCCCTTGTTCCGGCCGGTGACGAATATGAAGTGTTCGATGCCGGCGGCGCGAGCCTCGTCGACGACGTGCTGCAGCACGGGCCGGTCGACCACTGTCAACATCTCTTTGGGCACGGCCTTCGTCGCCGGAAGGAAACGCGTGCCAAGACCAGCTACGGGGAAAACGGCTTTGCGAATAGGTTTCTTCTTTACGGCGTTCATAACGTGCTCCGGCGACGCGAATTTGCCGCTCCACAAGGAGGGCATCGGTTCAGTTTAATTCAGGAATGGATGAGAAAGTGCCGTCTAAGGATGTCGAATGGTCTATTTGCACAGGACCGTCGTCTCCATTAGGTCTGAGCCGATCGGTGGGCGGAATCAGCCGCGCACGTGGGTATAGAACTCGGGAGTTCATTGCAACTATGAGCGTGCTTGTCACGGGGGGTGCTGGCTATATCGGCAGCCACATGGTGCTGGAGCTTCTGGATGCAGGCGAAGAAGTTGTCGTCATCGATAATTTGTCTACGGGATTTCGGTGGGCGGTCGATAGCCGCGCGACTTTGGTCGTAGGTGATATTGCCGATAACACCCTCGTCAAGGAAACGATCCTTTCTCACAACGTAAATGCCATCATTCATTTCGCCGGCTCGGTCGTGGTCCCGGACTCTGTCGTGGATCCCCTCGGCTATTATCTCAACAATACGGTGAAATCGCGGGGATTAATCGCTTCCGCCATCGACACGGGCGTGAAGAACTTCATCTTTTCGTCGACGGCCGCCGTCTACGGCAACCCGGAGGAGAACCCGGTGCTGGAGAGCGCCCCTCCTGCTCCCATGTCGCCTTATGGATCTTCAAAGCTGATGACGGAGATCATGCTTTCGGACGCCTCGCGCGCGCATGATTTTCGCTTCGTGGCTCTGCGGTATTTCAACGTGGCAGGCGCGGATCCCAAAGGCCGTTCAGGTCAATCGACACCGCGCGCGACCCACTTGATAAAGGTCGCGTGCGAAACGGCGCTGGGTAAACGGCCGGAACTTGAAATTTTCGGGATCGATTATCCGACGCAGGACGGAACGTGCGTGCGCGATTACATCCACGTGACCGATCTTGCCAACGCGCATTCGGTGGCTTTGCGATATCTACGGGGCGGGGGAGCCTCCGATATATTCAATTGCGGATATTCCAAAGGCTATTCCGTTATCGAGGTGGTCTCCGCCGTGAAGCGGGTGTCAGGGGTCGATTTCAAGGTCGTGTTGTCGCCGCGGCGGCCGGGTGATCCAGCAGCTATCGTTGCCGGCTCTGAGAAGATCCGCGAACGGCTTGGTTGGCAGCCGCAAAATGACGACCTCGAGCAGATCGTTGCCCAGGCATTAAATTGGGAACGGCGGGTGGATGAGCTGAAGGCTGCGGCTCTGGCCGGCTGAGCCGCAAAACCGCCCTGAAAATCGGCCACTTGCTGCTCGGGTCGCCGTTCGCGGAGATTGCGACGATGAAGGAGACCAGTGGCGCAATGCCAGCATTAGTTCGCTTTTTGGGCACGTGGATCGCGGCTTTAGCTCTGCTGCCGTTCTATGCAGCCGCGCCAGTTGCGGCAAAGCCCAGCCAGGATTTCCAATCGTTCATCGCCGGTCTGTGGCCGCAGGCAAAAGCCGCTGGCGTCAGCCGCAAGACGTTTGATGCGGCATTCGCGGGCGTCGAGCCCGATTACACCATTCCTGATCTCGATATTCCGGGCCGCCCCAAGGTCGACAATGCCGGACAGGCGGAGTTTACAAAAACCGCCGCTGATTATCTGTCAAAGCCGTACCTCGAAAAGCTTGCCGTGCAGGGGAAGCAGTTCCTTGCCGAACACAAGGCAGCACTGGAGCGCATCGAAGGGCTGACTGGCGTCGATCGCTATACGCTGGTCGCTATCTGGGGACGCGAAACGGCGTACGGAACCTATCATCCGCCGAACGATGCCATTCGCATGTTGGCGACGCTTGCTTACGTCGGCAAGCGAAAGGAGAAGTTTCAGGAGGAACTTATTGCGGCACTCGTCATGCTGCAGCAGGGCGTGCCGCGTTCCGATATGAAGTCGTCGTGGGCGGGAGCTGTCGGGCTCACTCAGGCGATGCCGACGGAATATCTGAAGTTTGCTATCGACGGGGATGGAGACGGCAAGATCGACATCTGGCGGTCGGTGGCCGATGCGCTTGCCTTCACCGCAAAGCAGCTAGAAGGCAAAGGATGGGTTCGGGGCGCACGGTGGGGGTATGAGGTTGTGGCTCCGGCGCATGCGGATTGCTCGCTCGAAGGACCGCCGGATGCGCGTCCGATCAGCGATTGGGTCAAGATGGGCTTCAAGAAAGCCGGTGGCCGTCCGTTCACGAAGGCGGAACTCGCGTCGGATGCTTATCTGATGATGCCTGCGGGTGCCTATGGGCCGGCATTTCTCGCGGCTCAGAACTTTCGCGTGATCAGGCTCTACAACACGTCTGACCTTTATGCCCTCTTCGTCGGCAATTTGGGTGACCGGATCCGAGGCGAGGGCGAGTTCGTGACACCCTGGAAGTCGTTCGCGCAGCCGAAGACGAAAACGGTCGCAGGTCTGCAGGCCCGCCTGCAGCAACTCGGATTCCCGATGGACAAGGTGGACGGCAAAATTGGTTCGAACACCCGCAAGCAGATCGGCCTGTACGAAAAGGCCAATGGCTTGACGATCGACTGCTGGCCGTCAGACCGCGTATTGGCGCACGCTGATTCACAAGCCGCCGGACGGTGAGGCGGGTCTGAGTGTGGTTGGCGCTTGAGTCGTCAAGCTGTATGCTCTGCGGCGGAATCGGAAGCTCCGGCAATGTTCGGACAGGCGAAAGGCAGATTTCCGCATGAACGCCCTCACGAGGCAGTTCCGAATCTGGCGGACGATGGCGAGCGTCATGCTTGCCATTCTCGTGGCGGCTGCCTTTGTGCCGTGCGCATGGGCGGGCGAGGACGATCAGGCCGGCACCTTTCTCACATCGTTTCCCGACAACGACGTTTATCAGGTGAGCGTTTTCGGCGATGATTTTGCGCGCGGACTCCTAGGTGGACTGACCGTCGCCTTCAATTCCGATGTTCGCTTGAACATCCAGAAGCAGGTGACGCCGATTGCCGGCATCGCGATGCCGAATTTCGACAGCAAGATATCCGCTCTCGAGAAGGCAATCGCCGCCCAGCCGTTCAACATTGCTATCGTCATGACCGGACAGGACGACCGCGTCTCGATCAAGGGCGCGGACGGCAAGCGCCTGCCCATCGGCAGCGAAGCCTGGATGATCGAATATACGCGGCGCGTCGACAGGATGATGCGCGCTTTCAAAACACGCAACGCCGCGGTCTACTGGGTCGGCATACCGAACCTTGGGCGGTCGGACGCCAACGATCTGGCGCAGCGCATCAACGATGTTCTGCGCGAGCGCGCCTATCTCAACGGCTATAAATACGTCGACTCTTATCAGGGGTTCACGGACGAGAACGGCGCCTATTCCGCTTATGGCCCAGACCTCGAAGGTGCGATCCGGCTGCTTCGGTTGCGCGATGGCGTGAATTTCACCGACGCCGGCAATCGGAAGCTGGCGCACTTTGTTGAGAAGGAGCTGCGGCCTGACCTCATCCAGGCCAAGGCCAACCGAAATCTCCCGCTTCTTGGCGCCGAGCCTGAGCAGGCGAAGATCAATCCAGGGAATGCCGTCAAGACGCCTGGGCCGTCTTCTCCAATGGCGCCGGGCGCCGATGCCGCCGCACAGGCGCCAATCGTGCGGGCGAAGGGATACGGCAGCACGCCGGCTTCTTCGGCGACCGACAGCACCGGCGATCAGAAGGAAGACAACGGGAAAATTGTGCTGAAGCTCGTTGGACAAAATGGGCGCGAGGAGACGCAGACCATCCAGATCGTGCGGCCGGCCATACCCGCATCGGTCGTGGCGCTCATGGCGCGGCGCGAGGCATCAGGTCAGCGCGGCGATCTGCTCGTCGACCAGATCGCGGGCGGCCTGACCCTGATGAGTTCGATTTCGCCGTCGGGCAACCGGGATCGCGGACGCCTGTCGCCAACGCAGGCACCATACTTCCGGCTTCTGGTCAAAGGCGAACGCCTGCAGCCCAAGCCTGGGCGTGCCGATGATCTGATTTGGCCGCCTAAGCCCGACACGACTAGCGACGCCAAAACAGCTGAGCCGCCGCCGCGAGGGTAACGCGCTGACGGTCAGCGCGGCAGAACAGTCGATCCCATCAGGAACTTGTCGATCGCATGCGCGGCCTGACGGCCTTCGCGAATGGCCCACACGACCAATGATTGACCGCGTCGAATGTCGCCCGCGCAGAAGAGCTTCGGCGATGTCGCGAGTTTGTAATCCCGATCGGTCGCATCGAGGCCCTTGAACCGTCCGCGGGGAACCACCGGAAGTGCGAATTCCTTGACGATGTCGGTTTCGACCGGGCCAGAAAATCCCATCGCGAACAACACGAGATCCGCGTCGAGAGCGCCTTCGGTGCCTTTTACCGGCTGCAGGTTGCTGTTTACACGCGTGTAGTGAAGCTTCTTCACCTTGCCGTCTTCGCCGGTAAAGCCCGTCGTCGAGATTGAATACTCGGTCTTGGCGCCTTCAGCCTGCGATGAGGAGATACGCAACTTCAACGGCCAATGCGGCCAGGAAAGCGCCTTGTTCTCCTTCTCCGGCGGCATCGGCATAATTTCCAGCTGTGTAACGCTTTTTGCGCCCTGGCGGAACGATGTGCCGATGCAATCCGATCCCGTGTCGCCGCCACCAATCACGATGACGTGCTTGTCCTTCGCCGAGATCTCGTTCGTCTTCGGCTTTTGCGGCTCGCCCGCGTTGCGGCGGTTCTGCTGCGGAAGGAATTCCATCGCGTAGTGCAGGCCGTCGAGGTTGCGGCCCGGAGACTTGGCGAAGAAATCAAACGGTTGCTCGGAGCCGATCGCGATCAGCACTGCGTCGTGCTTGGATTCAAGATACTTGGCCGACAGATCCTGGCCGACGTGGATGCCACAATGGAACGTCACGCCCTCGGCTTCCATCTGCTTTACGCGACGGGCGATGACGTCTTTCTCCATCTTGAAGTCCGGGATGCCATAGACGAGCAGTCCGCCGGGGCGTGCGTTCTTTTCGTAGACGTGCACGTCGTGGCCCGCCCGGGCGAGCTGCTGGGCGGCGGCCAAGCCAGCCGGGCCAGAACCGATGATCGCTACCTTCTTGCCGGTCTTCTTCTCCGGCGGCAGCGGCTGCACCCAGCCTTCTTCCCATGCGCGATCAGCAATGGAGCACTCGATCGTTTTGATCGTGACCGGTTTGTCATCGATATTCAACGTGCAGGAGGCTTCACAGGGCGCTGGGCAAATGCGGCCCGTCACTTCGGGGAAGTTGTTCGTGGAATGGAGATTGTCGGCGGCATCCTTCCAGTCGCCGCGATAGACGAGGTCATTCCAATCCGGGATCTGGTTGTTCACCGGACAGCCGTTGTGGCAATAGGGAATGCCGCAGTCCATGCAACGCGCGGCCTGCTTTTTGATTTCAGGCTCGGAAAGCGGAACGACGAATTCCTTGTAGTGCTTCAGGCGCTCTTCGACCGGACGATACTTGCGATCAGCGCGGTCGATTTCCAGAAAACCAGTCGGCTTGCCCATTCTTCTGTTTCTTCTCTCGTATCTCTAATCCGACGTGCGATCGTTACTGCTTGGCCGCCTCGAGCTCGGCCTCGCGATTGGTTTCGCGGGCTTTGGCGAGTTCCGCCAACGCGCGGCGATACTCGATGGGCATCACCTTCCTGAACTTCGGAAGGTAAGCCTCGAAGTTCTTCAGGATCTCCTGCGCTCGCCTCGAATTCGTATAGTGCGCATGCCGCGAGATGAGCGTGTGTAGACGTTCCACGTCCTGCTCGCGCATGTCGACCATCACGTTGCGAACGGCGATTGCGACATCGCCGCCTTGCTGGGCAAGCTTCTGGAGCGAACCGGCATCGGCGGTGATGGCCTCAAGCTGGACCATCTCCTTGTTGAGGCGGCCATCGAAGTCTCCGGCTTCGTCCAGCACGTAGGCGATGCCCCCGGACATGCCGGCTGCGAAGTTGCGGCCCGTAGGTCCAAGCACGACGACGACGCCGCCGGTCATGTATTCGCAGCCGTGGTCGCCGGTGCCTTCGACGACCGCATAGGCTCCAGAGTTGCGAACCGCGAAGCGCTCGCCGGCGACGCCTCGGAAATAGCACTCGCCGGTGATCGCACCGTAGAGCACGGTGTTGCCGACGATGATGCTTTCCTCGGGAACGATGCTCGATTTCGGATCAGGGCGCACGATCAGCTTGCCGCCGGAGAGGCCCTTGCCGACATAGTCGTTGCCTTCGCCGATGAGGTCGAGCGTGACGCCGTGCGCAACCCAAGCGCCGAACGCCTGACCAGCGGTTCCCTTGAAGGAAATCCAGATGGTGTCTTCCGGAAGGCCGGTATGACCGTAGCGCTTCGCGACCTCGCCTGAGAGCATGGCTCCCGTCGAGCGGTTGACGTTCTTGATTTCGACCTCGGCCTTCACCGGGCGCTTGAGATCGAGCGCCGGCTTCGCCAGCTCGATGAGCTTGACGTCGAGAACCTTGTCCAGGCCGTGATCCTGGCGTTCGCTGTTGTAAATCGCGACGCCTTTCGGCGCGTGCGGCTTGTGGAACAGCTTGGTGAAGTCGAGGCCGCGCGCCTTCCAATGCTCGATGGCGCGGTCTTTATCGAGCTGATCGCTCTGGCCAATCATCTCGTTGAAGTTGCGGAAGCCGAGTTGCGCCATGATCTCGCGGACTTCTTCGGCAACGAAGAAGAAGTAGTTGATGACGTGCTCGGGCTTGCCGGAGAATTTCGCACGTAGCACCGGATCCTGCGTGGCGACCCCGACCGGGCAGGTGTTGAGGTGACACTTGCGCATCATGATGCAGCCGGCAGCGATCAGAGGTGCCGTCGCGAAGCCGAATTCGTCCGCGCCCAACAGCGCGCCAATGACGACATCGCGGCCGGTGCGAACGCCACCGTCAACCTGTACGGCAATGCGGCCGCGAAGCAGGTTGCCGACAAGGGTCTGGTGCGTCTCGGCGAGGCCAATCTCCCATGGCGAACCGGCGTGCTTGATCGAGGTCAGCGGAGATGCGCCGGTGCCGCCTTCCAAGCCGGATATCGTCACGTGATCTGCGCGCGCCTTGGCCACGCCGGCGGCGACGGTGCCGACGCCGACTTCCGAGACAAGCTTTACCGACACGTCAGCCTTGGGATTGACGTTCTTCAGGTCGTAGATGAGCTGCGCCAAGTCCTCGATCGAATAGATGTCGTGGTGCGGTGGCGGTGAGACGAGCGTGACGCCGGGCGTCGAATGACGAACCTTGGCGATCGTCGCATCGACCTTGTGGCCGGGCAGCTGACCGCCTTCACCGGGCTTGGCGCCCTGCGCCATCTTGATCTGCATCATGTCCGAGTTGACGAGATATTCCGTCGTCACACCGAAGCGGCCCGAGGCGACCTGCTTGATAGCCGAGCGCATGGAATCCCCATTCGCCATCGGCTTGAAGCGATCGGATTCTTCGCCGCCTTCACCGGTATTGGAGCGACCGCCGATGCGGTTCATCGCGATGGCGAGCGTCGTGTGCGCTTCACGGCTGATCGAGCCGTAGCTCATCGCGCCGGTAGAGAAGCGCTTCACGATGTTGGCGGCTGGCTCGACTTCCTCGAGAGGAATGGCCTTGCGGCCGAAGCTTTCCGGCGAACGCAGACGGAACATGCCGCGCAACGTCATCAGCTGTTCGGACTGATCGTTGATCGCTTTCGAGAAGTCGCGGAACTTTTGCGGTATCCGGCCGCTCATCGCGTCCTTGTTATCGGTCGAGCGAACGGCGTGCTGGAGGTCCGCCACCGTTCCGGGCCGCCACATATGGGCTTCGCCGCGAACACGGAATGCGTACTCGCCTCCGACTTCCAGAGCGTTGGCGAGAACCGGGATGTCGCCGAAGGCAGCCTTGTGCCGTTCGACGGTTTCACGCGCGATCTCGCGTAGTCCGACGCCTTCCACCTGAGTGTGCGTGCCGGTAAAGTAGCGCTCAACGAAGCTCGAACGCAGGCCGACGGCATCGAAGATCTGCGCACCGCAGTAGGACTGGTACGTCGAGATGCCCATCTTCGCCATGACCTTCAGCATCGCTTTGCCGATAGCCTTGATGAAGCGCTTCTTGACCATCTCCGGCGTTGTGCCTTCCGGCAGCTCGGGGATCATCGTGTAGAGCGTCTCGAATGCGAGATAGGGATTGATCGCTTCCGCGCCATAGCCGGCGAGCGTGCAGAATTGGTTGATTTCGTGCGCTTCGCCCGTTTCGACGACAAGGCCGACGGAGGTGCGCAAGCCCTGCTTGATCAAGTGGTGATGCACGGCGGAGGTCGCGAGTAGCGAGGGTATGGCGATGCGATCCGGTCCGGCGCGGCGATCGGACAGGATAATGATGTTGAACTCCTTGGCGCGAACGTACTCTTCCGCCTCGGCGCAAATGCCATCGAGCGCCGGACCCATGCCGCCTTCGCCCTTTTCGGCCGGATAGGTAATGTCGATGGTGATCGAGTTGAACTCGTTGTCCTTGACCGCGCCGATGCCGCGGATGCGTTCGAGGTCCTCGTTCGTCAGAATCGGCTGATCGACCTCAAGCCGCTTCTGCTTGGAGGTGCCCTGCAAATCGAGAATGTTTGGGCGCGGACCGATGAACGAGACGAGGCTCATCACCAGTTCTTCGCGGATCGAGTCGATCGGCGGGTTCGTGACCTGTGCGAAGTTCTGCTTGAAGTAGGTGTGCAGCAGCTTCGACTTCGACGACAGCGCCGAGATCGGCGTATCGGTTCCCATCGAGCCCGTTGCTTCTTCTCCCTTTTCGGCCATCGGCGTGAGAAGGAACTTGATGCTTTCCTGCGTGTAGCCGAACGACTGCTGGAGATCGAGTAGCGCGACATTCGACTTCGCTGAACCCGCGGTCTTGGCGGGCAACGGCAGGTCGGAGACCTTGATCTGTGTACGCTTCAGCCAGTTCTCGTACGGGTGGCTGGCAGCAATCTGGGCCTTAAGTTCTTCGTCCGAGATGATGCAGCCCTTTTCGAGGTCGATCAGCAGCATCTTGCCGGGCTGCAGTCGCCACTTCTTGACGATGTTCTCCTCATCGACGGGCAGCACGCCAGACTCGGAGGACATGATGACGGTGTCGTCCTTGGTCACGAGATAGCGCGCGGGGCGCAGGCCATTCCGATCCAGCGTCGCGCCGATCTGGCGACCGTCGGTGAAAGCCATTGCAGCAGGGCCGTCCCACGGCTCCATCAAGGACGCATGATATTCGTAGAAGGCGCGGCGGTTCGTATCCATCGTGGGATTGCCGGCCCACGCTTCCGGGATCAGCATCATCGCCGCGTGTGAAAGGCTGTAGCCGCCCATCACAAGGAATTCGAGCGCGTTGTCGAAGCACGCAGTGTCGGATTGGCCCTCATAGGAGATCGGCCAGAGCTTCGAGATGCGATCGCCGAACAGGGGCGAGGACACCGAAGCCTGGCGCGCTGCCATCCAGTTCACGTTGCCGCGCAGCGTGTTGATCTCGCCGTTATGGGCCACCATACGGTAGGGATGCGCGAGCTTCCACGATGGGAAGGTATTCGTCGAGAAGCGCTGGTGGACGAGTGCGAGCGCAGACACGAGGCGCGGATCTGAAAGATCCTTGTAATACGCCTTCACCTGGAACGAGAGGAACATGCCCTTGTAGACGACGGTCCGCGTCGACAACGACACGGTATAATGACCGATGTCACGGCCCTTGTAGGCATCGTGAATTGCGTTGGAGACGACCTTGCGCACCAGATAGAGGTGTCGCTCGAATTCCTCCTGATCGGACATTCTTTCGGGCCGGCGAACGAAGATCTGGCGATGGACAGGCTCGACGTCGCGGACCATGTCAGACAGGCACCCATTCTCCACGGGAACAGTCCGCCAGCCGAGCAGATCCAGGCCCTCTTCCTTCAGGCAACGGGCCCAAACGCGTTCGCAGTGCGCACGCAGCCGTTCGTCGCGCGGCATGAAGATATGCCCAACCGCGTATTGGCCAGGAGCCGGCAACTCGAACCCGAGGGCTGTCGTCTCAGCCGCCAGAAAATCGTGCGGGATCTGTATGAGGATGCCGGCGCCGTCGCCGGACAGCGGGTCAGCACCAACCGCGCCGCGATGCTCGAGGTTTTCGAGAATCTTCAAAGCGCCTTCGACGATGCCGTGCGACCTGCGCCCCTTCATATTGGCGATGAAGCCGACGCCGCAGGCATCTCGTTCGAGCGCTGGATCGAAAAGGCCTTCTGCCGCTGGCCGGGGACCAGAACCAATCTCATCTTCCAGCGGAGACAGGTAACCTTCGCTCATTTCTCGCCTCGTATTGCCAATCGGCCGAAAAATTCAGAACTTCGTATCAGGAGAGGCGCCCGCGCCGGGCGCTGTTCGCGTCCCTAGAGGGCGCAGACGATTAGGCTGCGGACCGCCGTTTTCGGTCCGCTCGCGCTTTCAATCGATCGTTTTTGGAATGAAGCCCGCTGCCGCTGTTACGGCTCTGCAAACTGCATGTCCTGTAATCGCGCACCTTCATTATCTCCCACGCCGCCACTCGGTAGCCGTAAAGCGGCGCTACGGCCGGTCGCCACCACCCAACTGTCCGGATGCGGCCGAGCGGCGCACAAAGGACAGCAATGTTGACCTATCTATCAAATTCTACAGATTTGACACTGCGGCACAAGCGGTAACACGCAACTTGGGCCTCAAGCTTTTCGCCTAGTCCCTGCCGGTCCAGGCAAGAATATTTCTTCGCATGTAAGTCGCGATAAATACAAAACGGCAGCCGCGCCGGAAGCACGACTGCCGTTCCTCGTTAAATGTCCGACACGTGCTTTTTAGGCCGCCTTCGCCTCGAGCTGCTGTACCGGGGCAGAAGCATTAATGGCGATCGTTCGCGGCTTCTTGCTCTCGGGAACGTTGCGTACGAGGTCAACGTGCAGCAGGCCGTTCTCAAACTTTGCGCCCGTCACATCGACGTGGTCAGCAAGCTGGAAACGGCGCTCGAACGCGCGAGCGGCGATTCCACGGTGCAGGTAGGTTTTGCCTTCGGGCTCGGCGGTCTGCTCGCCCGCAACGGAGAGCGTCTGCTCCTTGACTTCGATCTTCAACTCGTCCTGAGCGAAGCCAGCCACTGCCAACGTGATCCGGTAAGCGTTCTCGCCGGTCCGTTCGATGTTATAAGGCGGGTAGGTGGATTCGCTATCGAAGCTGACAGAGCGGTCGAGCGCCTGGAAAAGGCGATCGAAGCCGATAGCGGAACGATAAAACGGGGCGAATTCAGCGTGTCGCATGACATATCCTCCATGAGAAGCGACATGTAAGAACCGGCGTCATGCCGGGACTTTTCAGGTCGTGACCCCGCTTTGCGGCAGCCACGACTGAGAGTTAGGAAGCGGAAAAAACCGCTTCAAGAGGGGTCCCGCCAATTTCGTGTGTTAGCTTCGTTCGCGTACCGTAACGTTCATTTTTGCTTCGCCACGCGACCTCAAGAGCGGCAGATGAAACTCGTTTCCCTCGCGATCAATCCCGTCCCCAGCGGCGCCAAAGTCATCGCCTTCGATGGCTACGATGGCCTGAAGTTGCGGGCGGCCCTGTGGGAGGCGACGCGCGGGCCTTCGCGCGGCACGGTCTGCATTGTCCAAGGGCGTGGGGAGTTCATCGAAAAGTATTTCGAGGTCATCGCCGACCTCAGGCGCCGGGGCTTCGCCGTCGCTACGTTCGATCTGCGCGGCCAGGGTGGGTCAGAACGGGTGTTGTCGAACAGGCGCAAGGGCCACGTTGTCGGGTTCACCGAGTATGATCGCGATCTTGCAATTTTCATCGACGAGATCGTGCGGTCAACGTTGCCAAGTCCCATCATCGGGCTCGGCCATTCCCTTGGCGGAAACATCCTATTGCGGGGTGCGCAAGACGAGACCAGTCCTTTTTCGCGCATGATCCTGATGGCGCCGATGAT
>NZ_RXIZ01000007.1:194476-340373 GCF_003987855.1 Hyphomicrobium sp. | reverse complement strand
TTTGTTCGCTGGTCGCGCATGAAATCGATTATCGAGACGGCACCCGATCTTGCCCTCGGCGCGCCGACCATCGGTTGGCTGCGCGCCGCACTGCGAAGCTGTGCGATGCTCTCGCGGCCGGATTATCCGAAGTACGTGTGTGTGCCGATGCTGCTGTTTGCAGCGGGCGCCGATCACGTCGTCTCATCGCAAGCGATAGAGGACTTCGCAGTTGACCTCAAATCGGGCGGGCATTTCCTGATGCAGGGATCACGTCACGAAATCCTGCAGGAAACCGACGCGATCCGTCAGCGGTTCTGGGCCGCTTTCGATGCCTACATGGGGATCGAAGTGATGCCGTCGGAAACGATCTAGAGCTTATTTATCAGCGCTAGGACGTCTTCGTGGAGGCGTGGGTCGCCGGTCGCTATAATGTCGCCACCAGACGCTGGGTTGCCGCCTGTCCAAGTCGTGATGACCCCACCCGCGCGTTCGATGATCGGGATAATCGCGACGATGTCGTAGGCCTTCAGTCCGGATTCGATGATGATATCGACGAAGCCTGAGGCGAGCAGACAGTAGCCGTAGCAGTCGCCGCCATAGCGCGTGAGACGCGCTTTCGCCTTTAAAGCGGTCAATGCCGCTGATTGCTCCGGACTTTCGAACAAGTCGGGATGGGTCGAGGTCAGAACTGCGTCTTCGATCCGCGTGCATTCGCGGGTCTTGATACGAACGGGCCGCGCGCCACGCATGCTGTGATAGGCGGACTTATCACCGGACCAGAACCGCTCTCCCGTGAAGGGTTGATCGACCAGGCCAAAGACGGGTTCATCGTTCTTGAGCACGCCGATCAGCGTTCCCCATAGGGGTGAGCCGATGATGAAAGAGCGCGTACCGTCGATCGGATCGATCACCCACTTGAACGGGCTTGTGCCCGGTTTGGAGCCGAACTCTTCGCCAACGATGCCATGATCGGGAAATTTGGTCGCCAGCGCTTGGACGATGGCCTTCTCGGCGCCTCTGTCCGCCTTGGTGACGGGATCGAAAGCGCCGGCGCCAGCTTTGTTTTCCACAGGCATGGGCTTGCGGAAATGCTTGAGGATAACGGAGCCGGAAATATCTGCCAGCTCCTGGGCCACGCGGTTGATGGCTTGGAATTCCGCCGCGGGTAAGGTTCCCGGCACACGCTCACCTTGCGATTTCAAAGCTTTGCCTCATCTCCACGGAGCGTTGCTTAACACCTCCGCCGAGAGCAATGGTGATTTAGATACACAATAGTAACGCAAGTTGTGGCGGGTCGGATACAGCCTGTACCCAATGTGCTAATGCAATACGCGTTGAGATTGCGATGCGGCGCGAAGCAGATCATCGTTGGCTTGCGATCGCGTTGACACGCTTCATCGCTTTCGTAGCCCAATTTGGGCGTTTCCTCCCTAGACTTGGGCCGTTCGGCTTACGAACGGCCTTTCTTTATTGAAGCCCTTCCTCGCGCCTGAGTTGCGCTCGACACTCTCCCTCCAAGACCAAAAACAAGCCGAGCATTTTAGGTGAGACTGGTATGCGCAAATCGCATTTGCTGGTGATGCGCTGCACCTTTAATTTTTGCAGTGCGATATGTGAGCTCCGCTCGCGCTTCGCAGCCCTCCTTGGGCGTTTCCTCCCTAGACTTGGGCCGTTCGTGAAATTCGGACGGCCCTTTTTCTATGGTGAATCGTCCGGCGCTGATCAGGCTATTCGGCGGCGGCTCGATAATCGAGCAGCGCCGGTATTTCGCGAAGCAGGCTCGATACGATATCGATCAGAGCCGATGCGAGCAGCGGGTAGCCCGAGTTCTCCTCGAACGTCATCTCGTTGATATAGAGACCGCGATTGATCTCGAGTTGGATCGCGTGCGTACCGCGGGCAGGGCGGCCATGGTGCTCGGTGATATAGCCTCCCGCGTAGGGCCGGTTCAACTGCACCTTGAAGCCGCGACGCTGAAATTCGTCGCGCACGAGCAGCGTCAGACGGGGATCGGCAGATGCGCCGAAGCGGTCGCCGATGACAATGTCAGGGCGCTGGGCACCTCCAGGCGCCATCGCTGTCGAGGGCATGGAATGGCAATCGACGAGAACGGCGTGGCCGAATGTCTCTCGTGTTTGCGCGACCAGCCGCGAAAGCTCGGCGTGAAATGGAAAGTAAAGCTGCTCGATTCGCTTCAGCACGCTGGATAGGGTCAATCGAGAGGGATAGATCTCCTCGCCGTCGGCGACGATGCGGGCCACCGTTCCAAGGCCACCGGCGACGCGGATCGATTGGGTGTTGGCGTGGGCGGGGATGGGCTCGCTGACAAGTTCCGGGTCGAGCTCGTAGGGCTCGCGGTTGAGGTCGAGATAGGCGCGTGGAAACCGCGCGCTGATGAGCGGCGCGCCAAGGCTCGCCACCGGGCGGAACAGCTTGTCGACGAAACAATCCTCGGAACGCCGCAACGTCTTGGGGTCGAGCCGCGAGATGGCCAGGAACTCAGGTGGATAGAGGCGGCCAGAGTGGGGTGATGAAAAAACGAACGGGACCGTCTGCGTGCGAGGAGCCAGCACATCATAAGACGGGAAGAATGCGCTCGGGACCTGGTGGGCTTTGTCGTCGTGCATAGGCAGGCGGTTTCTCGTTCAGGTCCTGGCGGAAAATGGTTGATGGCGAGCCAAGTCACATTGCCAACGGTGCTGCCCGAAGTCCACGTTAGACTTAAGGCACGGTTCGGATTGCGCCTAGCTTACGCCGCCGATTAATTCAGCAGCGGTAAACGCTCATGCCGCCATGATCGTTCTGCGAGAGTGTCCACAGTTTCATGCTCCGTTTACCCAAGTTGAGCCAAGTTTGCGTTGGATGAGATATGGGGTAGTTTCTCGTCCACGGGGCCTTCCACATTCAGAGTAGCCATGACTGCCAAGCCATCTAGCCTGCCGATCCGTCGCATCCTTCTCGCCGAGGATGACGACTCCATGCGCGGCTTCCTCGTCAAAGCGCTCGAAAAAGCGAACTACGAGGTGGTGGCGTTCGAGAACGGGGAGGAAGCGTTCGAACGACTCAAGACGGAGCCGTTCACGTTGCTTCTGACCGATATCGTCATGCCGAAAATGGACGGCATCGAATTGGCCCGGCGGGCGAGCGAGATCGATCCGGATCTCAAGATCATGTTCATCACCGGCTTTGCGGCCGTCGTCCTCAATAGCGAGAACCAGCCGCCGAAAGATGCGCGCGTTCTTTCCAAGCCCTTCCATCTCAAGGACTTGGTGAAGGAAGTGGACCGGCTGCTCGATGTGTGACGCGGCCTTTCGGCGATAATCTGCGATTTGCGGCGTTCGGGGCTTGACCTTGGCCTCGCTAACCCTCTAGAAGCTCGCTTCTTCCGGGCACTTAGCTCAGCGGTAGAGCACTACCTTGACATGGTAGGGGTCAGAGGTTCGATCCCTCTAGTGCCCACCATCGAAGCCTTTGGCTTTCGATGGTATGTAGCCGGTCGATAATCCGTGTTTGCTTCGCTCCATCCGCGCTTAGCATTGGCGAGCGGTGGCGAGGTTTTCCTCGCTCAAAAATCCATGACGACGTCCGGAAATGCGGTTCTGATCTTTTCGATATCTTCCTGGTAGACGTCGCCGAGCCGGCGTCGTTCTTCCGAGGAAAAGGGTTGGAACTTGGATTTCCCGTCGGCTTCACTGCGGATTCTCTCGACAATAGATTTGCGTTCGGCAGGTGACATTCCTGGGTGCAGCGATTCCAGCTCCGCGACGGCTTCGGCTGACGGGGTTCGCGTACGGTTCGGAATCGGGACGGGTTTGTCGTTCGAAAGGCTGGCGCCGCAAAATGCACCCAAGACCTTAGCCTCGTGACGCACGTAATCCTCAAACCTCCAAATCTTCAGATTCGCGGAGGGGACTTCCCGCCTCACACGAGAAACCAGTTCGAACCAAGATGGAGGAGACGACAGCGCCTTGACCCGAATGGGTTCAAAGCTCGGCTTAGTTGAACACCTCGAAGCGCGATCCTTGAGCGTCTGCACATAGGCCGCGGGCAGTATTTCATCGAAACGCCGGACCGACAGAAACAGCGTCACTTTCGAAGCGCGCGCAATCGCTTCGAGTAGCGACAACCTGTCGGTCGCGTCGGCATAGAGCCGGTCGCATAGAAGGCCTTCAGATCCTCCGATCAGGTTTTCTTCGGAAAGGACAACGATTGGAGGTCCCTGCATCAGGGCACCAAGAGTGCGTTCGAAGGCCCGTCTGCCGACAAACCCATAAAAGGGAAATCGGCGGTGCGGCCGGAGGACATACTTTCCCAGTCGAGCTGATCGGACACTCTGATGCGGAATGAAGTCGATGCCCGCCTCCAGAAGCTCGGAACGGTGCAGGGCCAGGGTTGCTTGAAAATGCGTTGTTGCCGTCTTGTGGGCACCGATGTGGAGCCGCCACTCCCTGGGTCTGGGCATTACTTCAGCCTTCGAACACAAATGACTATGGTGGGCGCCGCGTGGCATAGGCCGAATGGCATAGTAACCGGCTGATCACGAGAATCTACTGGATGCCACGCGTGCGGCGGCAAAGGTGGCGTGCGAGCCGCCGGTCATCGGCCCGATGGGGCGGGCGAAACGCTCACTCCCGCGACTTTTCGGTCGATGGGCCTTGTTTTTCCGGCTTCGCACCGGTAAAAGCCCGGCTTCCGTCTCAATCTGATGGCGAGGCATCGAGGGGCCTTTTCCTCCGCGTGCCGCCAACTTCAACCGGTGTCGTTATGAAAGTTAGAAATTCCTTGAAGTCCTTGCGCTCGCGGCACCGCGATAACCGCGTCGTGCGCCGTAAGGGCCGCGTGTACGTGATCAACAAGACCCATCGCCGTTTCAAGGCTCGCCAGGGCTAAGGCGACGCGCTTCCGCGTGACGTTAACGCGAATTCACGAGAGTCTTTTTGACCTGCCAGATGGCCTCGATTAACGTCGCGGCCATGATGGTTCCTGCGCGGCTTTTCATTGCTTTTCTGGTGCTGGCAGGCGGCGCGACGATCGCGGCCGCTGACGATGAGCTTTTAAAGACTCAGCCGTTCCCGGAACAACCTAGTCCCACCCCGCCTTCACGTCCGGAACTGCCCCGTGCCACCAAGCGGCCGCCCGTTGCGCCGTCGCCGGGGGCCGCGGCACAGCAGAAGGGGCCGCCCGGCATGATGGGTTTGCCGTGGCCCAAGACGCCCGAAGAGGTCTCGAAAACTCTCGACAATCTCTATGCCTATCTCGCGACCGAAGGCGACCATCGTCAGGCGGGAGAGATCGGAGCGGCGGTCGAGCGCCTTTGGCGGCTCGAGGGTGGGGATACCGTCAATCTTCTCATCGACCGGGCGGAAGTGTTCTCATCGAAGAATGAGAACGATAAGGCGCTGCCGTTCCTGGATGCGGCTGTCGAACTCGCGCCACAATACGCAGAGGCCTGGAGCCATCGCGCCTACGTCGAATACCGGATGAACAATTATGCGGCGGCGCTCGGCGATTTGCGGCGCGCGCTTGCGCTCGAGCCCAACCATTTCCGTGCCCTCGACGGCATGGCGAAAATTCTGGTGCAGATGGGCGAGAAGAAGGCCGCCTTGGAGGTCTACAATCAGTTGCTCAAGGTGCACCCGAACATCGAAGGCGGTGAGACCGCGCGCGATGAACTAAAAAAGGAAGTCGAGGGGCGGGGCATTTGAACGGCTTACCCTGTCGGTACGCCGCGATCGCTCGCCGCAAATCTCAGAATAATCTCGCCTAAAGGCGGACTAAACTTCTTCTGCGATCGGCGCGCCGGAATCGTCGACGAAGGCGATGCGGATCATGTTCGTGGCGCCCGGGCTTCCGAGCGGAATGCCTGCCGTAATCAAGATGCCTTCGCGCGCTTTGACGAGGCCTTCCTCGAAGGCGATTCTGCATGCCTTGCGCACCATGTGCGAAAGATTTTCCGGATCACCGGTCAGGATCGTGTGAACGCCCCACACGAGCGCGAGACGGCGTGCGGTCGATTCAACCGGCGTTAGGCCGATCACCGGGATGCCGGGACGTTCGCGGGTGACACGCAAGACGGTCGATCCCGTCGCCGTGTAACAGACGATTGCGCCGAGGCGCACGGTATCGGCGATGGCGGAAGCGGCGGCCGCAATCGCGTCGGCGCCCGTTGGTTGCGGCTCGGTTTGTGTCGCGTACAGCATCGGTTCGTAAACCGGATCGTGCTCCACTTCGCGCGCGATCTTGTCCATCATCTGTATGGCGTCGACGGGATACTGGCCGACCGCGCTTTCGGCAGAAAGCATGATGGCGTCCGCGCCGTCGAACACGGCCGTCGCGACGTCGGAGACTTCCGCACGGGTGGGCATCGGCGAGGAGATCATGCTTTCGAGCATTTGGGTCGCCACGATCACTGGCTTGCCGGCAGCGCGCGACAGACGCGTGATCTTCTTCTGGATGCCTGGAACCTTTTCGACGGGCATTTCAACGCCGAGATCGCCGCGCGCGACCATGATGCCATCGGAAGCCGCGATCACCTCTTCGAGGGCGGCGACCGCGGATGGCTTTTCGATCTTGGAGAGAATGGCGGCACGATTGCCAATTAGCCGGCGAACTTCGTGGACGTCTTCGGCGCGCTGGACGAACGATAATGCGACCCAATCGACGCCGAGTTTCAAGGCATGAGCGAGATCGTCCTTGTCCTTATCGGTCAACGGACTGATTGGCAGCAGCGTGTCAGGCATCGAGATGCCCTTGCGGCTCGCGAGCATGCCGCCGGTCGTGACCTCTGCCTTGATCTGGACGGGAGAGGCCTCGATCACGCGCATGCGCAGCTTGCCATCATCGAGCACCAGATTATGGCCAGGTTCGATGGCATCGAAGATCTGAGGATGCGGGAGGTAGACCCGCTGGTCTGTGCCGAGGGTCTCGTCGCGATCGAATTTGAAGATCGCGCCGGTCGGGACATTCACGCGGCCGGCATCGAAATTGCCGACACGGAACTTTGGCCCCTGCAAGTCGGCGAGAATGCCGATGGGGTGCCGGTGACGGGCGGCGCAGGCCCGCACGGTATTGTAGAGCGCCTTGGAGCCATCGTGGGTGGAATGGCTCATGTTGATGCGGAAGACGTCCACACCTGCAATGAACAGCCGCTCGACCATTTCCGGCGCAGCCGACGCAGGACCAAGCGTCGCTACGATCTTGACCCGGCGATTACGTCTCATTTGTCAGCTTTTCCTTGACCCGGGTCGGTGAGGCGAACGGTCCACTCCTTCGCCTCGCCAGTATCTACTTCAAAAAATCCGGTGCGCTTATATCCGCGTTTCACGCAATCCTGAACCCCCCGGATGGCGAAGGACTTTTCTGTCGTGCACATGTCGTTCTTGCCGCCCCATTCGCCGCCGCGATCGTAGTCGACCGCATGGACGTAAACGAAGCGGCTGGGCAATCCGCCCTTCAAGAGTGTCTCGCATGTTTGGGATGCGATGTTCCACCAACCTTCGGTGGCCCAGCCCGTCGTATCCTGATAGCCGATGGCAACGCCCACTCTGCTCGAGGTCGCATTGCAGAGTTTCAGGTCGGCATGGGCAGCGGCCGTAAAGAGACAGAGGAAGAACGGCGCTGCGGCGTATCCGGCAATCACGCGCGGGATCAAGCGGGATGGCAAAGTCCGAGGCTCCAAGTCTCGATGGGGAGGAAGGTGCTCATGCCCGTCCGCTTGCCGCGATCTTCAAGTTTACGGATCGACCAAGACGACCCGGAAATCGTTGACGTTGGTTTGGGTCGGGCCACACAGGATTAGATCGCCGAGAGGCCGGAAGAAACCCGTGGAGTCGTTGTTCTCCAGGAACTTGGCCGCATTGAGATTTTGTGCCGCAGCTCGCGCCAGCGTGTCGGGAAACACCATGGCGCCCGCGGGGTCGCCCGCATGACCACCGCCACCGTCGATGCCATCCGTGTCGCCGGCCAGTCCGGCAACTCCGGGTGCGCCGCCAAGAGCGATCGCCAGCCCGAGCGCGTATTCCTGGTTCGGGCCACCCGAGCCGTTGCCGCGAACGGTGACCGTCAACTCGCCACCGGACATGATGGCAACCTTCTCACCATTACGCTTCGCGTCGAGCGCCATCTCGGCGTGTTTGCGCGCAACTTCGCGCGCCTCGCCTTCGAGGTCGTCTCCCAAGGTGATAACACGATAACCGAGATCGCGGGCGATGGCAGCTGCGGCCTCTATGGAAGCGCGAGGCGCGGCAACGATCTGATAGGCCGAATTGGCCAGCTTGGGATCGCCTGCCTTGAGTGTTTCATTCTTCGGATCGTCGAGGGCCTTCGCGATTTCCGGCGACGGAGTGATGTTCCACTTCGCGAGCACTGCGCGCGCATCGGCAAGCGTCGAACGGTCCGCAACAGTCGGGCCGGATCCGATCTCATCGGGATTGTCGCCCGGCACGTCGGAAATGGCGAGTGTCAGAAGGCGAGCGGGGTAGACGGCAGCGGCGAGCTTGCCACCTTTCACCTCCGACAGGTGCTTGCGCACGCAATTCATCTCCGAGATCGGCGCGCCAGATTTCAGCAGCTGCTTGGTGAGCGACTGCTTGGCCTCGAAGCTAACGCCTGGCACTGGCGCCGCCCAGATCGCCGACGCACCTCCCGACAGCAGGCAAAGCACCAAGTCGTTTGGTCCCGCGCTCTTGGCCAGCGCGATCGCGCGTTCGGCGCCGACGATCGAATTCGCATCGGGGACGGGGTGGCCCGCCTCCAGGATTTCGATGATCTTCGTCGGTAGACCGAAGCCGTGGCGCGTTGAGATGAGACCCGAGACTTTATCGGCTTCCCCCGTCGAGATGTAATGTTCTTCGGCTGCAACCGCCATTGCGGCTGACCCTTTACCCGCACCTATGATGATGATGCGCCCGCCGTCCGGCACCTTTGGCAGGTGCGAGGGCAAGGCAACGGCGGGGTGCGCCGTTCGATAGGCGGTTTCGAACAGCGTGCTCAAAATCTCGCGAACGCCGCCGTTCGTGCCGTCTTTCATAGCGTCTCCCTGGCCCACGCCTGGTTGTTATGTCGTTATTCTGCGGTCTGGTTTGCGCAAAGCCCCTTCGCGCGTCAAGGCATCAGAGGCCGCAGCGCCATTGGGGGTTCCGACTTGCCAAGATGCCCCCTATGTCTAGGCCCAACAGCCGCCTGCCCGGCCGGGAGATGAGCCATGAAAACCTTCGATCCGCAAACCACAATCGAGCTAGAAGCGGCCGCTTTCCGCCGTCTCGTCGAACATCTGCGGACACGGACGGACGTTCAGAACATCGATATGATGAATCTCGCCGGGTTTTGCCGGAATTGCCTCTCGACCTGGATGTCTGATGCTGCCGCGGATAGAGGTCTTGAGCTTTCCAAGGAGGAAGCGAGGGAGATTGTTTATGGCATGCCGTTCAAGGAGTGGAAGGCAAAGTATCAAACGGATGCCTCGGCAGAAAAGCAGGCCGCGTTCCAGCAGAACCGCCCGCAGGACCATTAATCTAGGGCTTCCGTCTCGCTGAGGATTCGCCAAAAGCGTTGCTTTCGACTGCTCACCGTCGGCAACGACTCAAATTCGAGTGCGCGACATATACAACGTCAAGTGTGAAGACTGATTTTATCCCTTGGGATTGCGGGGTTTGCTGCCTTGCTGTGACCTGTGCCGGCCGTTAGCGTCGAGGCACTTACACAGCAGGAGTTCCTATGAGCACGCTTCAAGCCTCGGCGCAAAATCAGCTGCGCCAGTTCGTCGAACAGATCGAACGCCTCGAAGAGGAAAAGAAGCAACTCGGGGCCGATATTCGCGACAAATATACAGAGGCCAAAGCCGTGGGCTTCGACGTCAAGGCTCTTCGTCAGATCGTCCGCCTGCGCAAAAAGACGAATGCTGAGCGGCAGGAAGAAGAGAGCATCCTCGAAGTCTACATGCATGCGCTGGGCATGCTGGACGGGCCGCCGAACACGGATGCCATGGTCGACGCGATGATGGCGGCGGAGTAGGCCGGCACCAGCAAAGGTTGCCCTGCAACCTATTCTAAAAAACAACGCCACCTACCCCCATTCGGCGCTAGGAGCAGGTGGCGCTGGCGATGGCAACCTTTCGGCTGCCGTCTGTCTGCGCTCGGAAATGTGATCGGATCCGAGCGACTGTAGGTTCACCCTACGCTCCGCGCGTGATAAGGACAAATCGCTATTTCTTGTCCTTGGCATTAGTCCTCCTGATGACCCACGTCACGCTGAAGCAACTCCGGTACTTCGACGCGCTCGCACGCGAACAGCATTTCGGGCGTGCGGCGGACGCGTGCGCGGTAACGCAACCTGCGCTTTCGATGCAGATCCAGGATCTGGAGGCGTCGCTCGGCATTGCGCTGGTCGAGAGAACTCGCAACGGCATTAAGCTGACACCCAAAGGCGAGGAGATCGCGCATCGGGCGCAGCGCCTTCTCAACGATGTGCGCAATCTCGTCGATTATGCCCAGCACGCCGGTGGAGTGCTCTCGGGTACGCTACGTCTGGGCGTAATTCCTTCTGTCGCGCCGTATCTCTTGCCTCAACTCCTTCCGCTCCTGAAGGAGAACCATCCGGATCTCGAGCTGCACGTTCGCGAGACGCAAACCCATGTTTTGACGGACGAGCTGATCGAGGGAAAACTCGACGTGCTCCTACTCGCGCTGCCGATCAAGAACGCGGACATCGAAACTCAGGCGATTTTCGAGGACCGCTTTTTGCTCGCGCTCCCGAAAGCCAGGAAGCTGTCGGGACGTGTGCGGGCCACGAAAGAGATGGTTGAGCATGATCGCCTGCTGTTGCTTGAAGAAGGTCATTGCCTGCGCGATCAGGCGCTGACGTACTGCAGTCTGCAGCAGGTGGACGACGTCAACACCTTCGGGGCGTCAAGCCTTTCGACGATCGTTGAGATGGTGTCCGCCGGGTTCGGAATTACGTTGTTGCCCGAGATATGCATCGGCGTTGAAGGGCGGGCACGCGAAATCAAGGTCATCCGCTTCGTTGAGCCGGAACCCTCCCGTTCGATCGGTCTGGCGTGGCGGCGGTCTAGCCCGAGGCGAGAAGACTTCATGGCGTTGGCGAAACTCGTCGACGAAGCCGGTCAGGCATCGCTCAAGAGAGGAACAGCGACAATCTCCGCGTAATATCTTGAAATTCAGCGAGCGCTGGTCTGCACCGGCCGGCTTTGAATGCTGGCGGATAGGGTTTTCCGGCCTTGGTCTATTTCGGTCAGAGCTTCTGCGTGGACAGCTTTGCCCTGGAACTTATCGCACCACATCGCTTCTGCGAGCTGGCGGCCGGGGCGCAGCTTCATAGGGATAACGCTCCCGTCGTTATCGAGCGCATCAAGCGTGGCTGCGACATCGGGAGCCTGCATCGCAGCGAGCGGCTGGTCACGGGCGGTAGGACCATCGGTCAAGAACGGCGCGAGCGGGAAGGGCCGATAGGCCATCTCATCAGGATGATCTTCGTCATAAGCGGGTGCTTGTGCCCAGTCCGTCAGGCTCGCGGGTCGCATGTCGCCAACCGTTCCGGCTGCGGGGTCGAGACTTGCGACTTGGGCAATGGGCTCGCTCGGAGCCGCAGACTTGCGCGTTTCGGCCAGCGCGGCATCGGCGAGCGCCTTCTGCGGGCGAACGGCTGGCTGCGGGCCCTGGATCAATTCAGGAAGCGGTGTGGACGATGCGGCAGCCACTAAAGCATCGAGCTTTCCACGGTCGGCCTTTGAAGGCAGCGTAAAGTGCGAAGACCGGTCGATAAGTTTGGGCGAGGCGACCAATTTCGGTGCGGCGGCAACGTCTTCCGAGGTTGCTTCCAGCGACGCCAAAGTCGTCGCCGGCGCGAACGGACGGACTTGCGATGCCGCGGGGTCGGGCTCTGTCGTCAGATTGATCGTTCGCCGGGTTGAGCCATCAGACGGCTTAGTTCGCCCCGGGAGCCCAAGGGAAGCGACGACGCTCAGGCTCTTCTTCGGAGGCGCCACTTCTACAGAAGCGACCATCGTCCGCGATGTGCCCGGGGTCCGTCGGTCATGGAAGAATTCTGCAACTTGGGTGGCAAGCTCGCCGAATTTGCTTTGCGCCACTTTGACGTCGGCTGGCGTGATCGGTCGGCCGTCAGTCGGTACGTATTTCGAGCGGCCGTTCGGGAAAAGCAGAGCAAGTTCCATACGGGGCATGCGTGGCCACATGCGCACGTTGGCGGTATCGACGTGGACGAATGGCACGCCTGAAGTGGGGTAATATCCGACGCCGCCGCGTTCACGGATAAGAGCCGAGTATCGCATCTTCTTCAGCGGAATATCCGGGAACGTGATGTCGATCGCCTTGCCCGTGATGTGCTGGCTCTGTTTCGCCTGGCCGCCGACGGTATGGCGCAGCATCTCGTTTGTTTCGGCTGAACGATAGCCGCAGATGATGTTGATCGGTTCCTTGGAGCCAAGCTCCTCGTGCATTTCCCAGGCGAGGTCGATCGTTGCGGGTGCGATTTCCTTGACGAGATTTTTGCGCCAATCGCGCATGATGTAGTTGATCTGTTTCATCGCCTCGGGAACGTATTTGCCGTTCCGCTTGTAGACGACGGTGAGACGTTCCTGGGTATGGATATGATAAAATGAGATCGTGCGTTCGTCGGGCTCACCGGCCGCCGTCATCTTGTCGGCGTTGAGGCACACCGATGCGATGAGCGCGAACGCGCCGAAAAGGAAGCCTGAGCGGCGAAAAGCCACGAATTCCCCCGTCCCTACTAAGAACACCCCGAGCCCGACTGGGGCGAAAAATGCTCGGCCCTTAACGATTAATTGCGAACCGTTAACAGGCGGTAACTATCCCCGTTCGGCATCTAAATCTTGCGAAAGGGCGATAAAAAGGCCGGTAGGCTCGGGAGCGCGAAAAAGCCGGCTGCGGAGAAGATCCGCGCCGGCTTTGCACTCAATGAACTCAGCTGATCTTAGAAGCCGCCGAAGACCTGTTTGAAGAACGTGCCAAGGCCTCCATTGTGCTTTCTGCGGCGACCGCGTGAATCATACTCATCGTCATCGCCGAACAGGTTGGCAAAGCCGTCCTTGCCGCCCCAGCCGTCGTCCGGGATGTCCTCAGGCGAAACCTTCTTCTCGTCGGCCTTGACGATCTGATTCCAGCGGCCGGCTAGCGCAAGGTTGATGCGCTTTTCGTGACCATAGACGTCATCGAAGGTTTGGACCTGGCCATCATCGCCGACCCAAGCCGTGAAGTAGGTGACGTGCACCGGGATCGGATGATCGAGCGCGATCTCGTTCTCTTCGGGCCCGTTCTTCACGAGATCATCGACTTTTTCTTTGTCCCAACTCTTGTCCTTCTGAAGGATGAGTTCAGCGAGCGTGACCGGGTTGCGCACGCGCATGCAGCCGTGGCTGAACGCGCGGACGGGTTCATTGAAGAGGCTCTTGCTCGGCGTGTCGTGCAGGTAGACCGCATGCTTGTTGGGGAAGAGGAATTTGACCACACCAAGAGCATTGCCGCCGCCCGGAGGCTGATAGATGTGGAAGTTGCGGATGTCGTTGCGTGACCAATCGACGTTATAAGGATCGACCTTGCGGCCGTTGTATTCGAGGACGAGACCCTGCCGGCGTAGCGGATCGCCGCCGCCCCGGAGGCTAGGAAGCAGTTCCTTGATCTTGATCGAATCCGGAACGTTCCACCGCGGCTGAATGACGACCGTCTTCATGGTTTCGGAGAAGATGGGCGATTGGGCATCGGGACGACCGGAGACGATACGCTCCTCGTGAATGACCTGGCCATTGGATACCACCCGGAATTTGAATTCCGGGATGTTGACCATGATGTAGTAGTCGCCGAGATCGTCCGGCATCCATCGCCACTCTTCCATGTTGGCGATGAGGCGCGCTTCCGTCACGTCGTTACTGGCGTTGAGCGAACGGCGAAGGGTCGCGGTAACCGACGCGTTGGCCGGACGAATGCCGGTGCTTTCCTTGTAGGCGATGACGGCGTCCGACAGCGCTTTGTCGTAGTAGCTGTCGTCGGCTGCCGTGCCGTCGTCCTTCTTCGGCTCTGCCGCTACCTTCAAGCGCTTGCGGAGAATGGCGATCTGAGGATCACTCATGCCGGGCTTCAGCAGCTTTCCATCCGGGAGCTTGAGCGCGTCGGCTTCTTTCTTCGATGCCCGCATCTCAGCGAGCTTCTCGCGGAGACGGCGGAACTGCTCATGCTTCGGATTGAGCGACGTCAGGTAAGCCGCCTTATCGGGCGCGGTCGCCAACGTATCGATTACCGTCCGCCGTTCCAGAAGGACGGGCTTGCGATCCAAATACGTGCCGAGCTGAGACGAGGGATCGTTTATCCGGTCTCCGTGCGCGTCGCGCGCGTATTCCAGCGCCGCGAAAGAAAGTCTCGCTTCTGCGGCTGTCAGGTCTTCTTGCTTGAATTCACCCGAGGCCGAGGGCTGAAGGTCGGGGATCTTGTAATCGGCGGCGCGCAGGCCCCAGCTGTCTGCGTCCTGTAGGGCGGCGATAAGATTTTTAGCGGCGGCATTATACCCAGTCTTCTCGACCCAAAGGGTCGAGCCCATGCGCGAATTGTAGAATTGGATCAGGGTGGTGCGATCGTCAGCGTCGGTCGCGGCCAAAAGCTTCTTCCCATTGTCCTCGATAAACTTGCTAACCGGCAGATACAGAAGCCGATCGTCGGCGACGACCTTCTGAGGCTGCGCCGCTGCAGGCGTCTCAGCTGCAGGTGTGACGGGGCTTGCGGTCTGCGATGGCGCCGGTTGCGCAGCAGGGGGTGCATTCGTGTTCTGAACCGGCGCGTCCGATGCCGTGGCTGGTTGAGCTGAAGGTTCGGCGACAGGCGGGGTCTGATCTGCAACAGGAGCCTGTTGCGCCGCCGGCGGATTTTTTTGGGATTCCTGAGGAGCAGCGGCGTCTAGCGGCTGTCGTTCCGTTGCTGCCGGCGCAACGGCCGCGGGAGCTTCGGGAGCGTTGCCGACGCTGTTGGGTTGGTCGTTGCTCGGGTCCTGCGCGACTGCTGCAGGAGCGGCGCCAGCTGCCAGCAACACGCTGATAGCCAGTACTTTCGCGACACGCATACGGAAAATCACCTTTCAACTCCCCCGGCGACCGATATGCGCCTGTTTATATTGGCTGGCCACATCGCGGGAATACCGATGCATCGCATAGCGCTGTGGCGAAACTGTTGCCGCTTGGTGCCTTTCACGCGCAAAGAAAAAAAGGCGGAGCCCGCTGCATCGAACCGATTCAGCTACTTTCAACACCATAGAAATCGGAAAGTTTCAATTTGATTGCAGTTTCGCGGATTGCGCGACAGGCGTTCCCAAAATGCAAAAGCCCCGGATGCAGCCGGGGCTTTTGCGGTCGAGGGCGAAGGGGCTCGCTCTCTCATCCAATCCGGCGATCTGGGATACCGGATTAGACTTAAATGGGGCGTGAGGATGTGCGGTCTGGTCGCACGTGGCCGTAACGTGGCGCACGTGCATGCTCTCTCCCAGTTCGCCCTGCGCGTGCAGAGCGAAGCGATGGGTTAGTTGGTGCGGGGTTCGAGGCCGTATTCCTGCATCTTCCGGTAAAGCGTCGAACGGCCGATGTTCAGCCGCTTGGCGACTTCCGTCATGTGTCCGCGATAGCGACCGAGCGCCAAACGGATCATGTCGGCTTCGATAGCTTCAAGCGAACGGATTTCGCCGTCTTCGGCGACGGCCTGAATGCCAAGCGCGCTGCCTGAATTTGCGGTTTTCATCTCGACCGTATGGGGAACCGTGTTTTCGGCGCCGAGCAGCGCGGGCCCAGTGTATGCCTGCGGTTTCTCGACGACGGACGGCGCCGCCGGAATTTCCGCTTCGAAGCCGTCGACGTGAGCGGCGATCTGGGGAAATTCCGCTACGGTCAGCTCGGTCCCGTCGGCGAGGACGACGGCACGGAATACCGCGTTCTCGAGCTGGCGGACGTTGCCCGGCCATGAATAGGACTGCAGCAGTCGCATGGCGCGGTCGGAGATCGTCGTGACGCGCTTGCCTTCCTCGGCCGCAAAACGAGCGATGAAGTGGCGGGCGAGTTCGGGAATGTCTTCGACACGTTCGCGCAGCGGTGGAATGAAGATCGGGAAGACGTTGAGCCGATAGTAAAGGTCTTCGCGGAATTTGCCGTCCTTGACCTGCTGGATCATGTCGCGATTGGTGGCAGAGATCAGGCGGAAGTTGACTTTCACCGGGCGCTTGGCACCCACCGGATCAATCTCGCCTTCCTGCAGTGCGCGGAGCAGCTTTACCTGCGCATCGAGAGGCAGTTCGCCGACTTCGTCGAGGAAGAGCGTGCCGCCATCGGCTTCCTGGAACTTGCCGATGCGCTTGTCGACGGCGCCGGTGAAGGAGCCCTTCTCGTGGCCGAACAGGATGCTTTCGATCAGGTTCTCGGGGATTGCGCCGCAGTTCACGGTGATGAAGGGGCGGCCCACGCGGTCACTCTCGCCCTGAATGGCGCGCGCGATCAGCTCTTTGCCGACGCCGCTTTCGCCCTCGATGAGAACGGGGATATTTGAAGCAGCGGCACGTTTTCCGAGCGTAATAACTCGCGTCATCGCATCACCGCGAAGGACGAGGTCGTTGAACGTCAGCGTGCCGTCCGCGGTCTTTTTGAGGCGAGTAATCTCGTCGGTTAGCGCTTCGATCTTGAGAGCGCTCTTGATCGATACTTCGAGGCGTTCGGGCGAGGCGGGCTTTACAACGAAATCGACCGCGCCGCGGCGCATGGCGTTGATTGCGGTTTCGATGGAGCCGTTGGCCGTCTGCACGATAATCGGCGGCATTCCCGCGACGCGACCGATCCGGTCGAGAACGGCCATGCCATCGAGTCCGGGCATGATGAGATCAAGCAGAACAAGCCCGATCAGCGAGTGGTCCTGGGCTTCGAGAAGCTGGAGAGCCTGCTCGCCCGATCCGCAGGTCTTGGTTTCGAAGCCGAACCTCTTGATCGTCTCTTCAAGAATGCGGCGCTGGGCAGGATCGTCATCGACGATCAGAATACGCTTGGACATTTGCACGCAACTTTACTCTACGCTCGAAACAAAGACCGTTTCGCGCCAGGGGAAGCCAACTGACCCAGCTTCAGACACCCGGTGACGCGGAACTTACTCAACGGGGATCAGATTGCCCGACAACGGTAAATGGATGGTTTCGAGTTGACGCAAATTTCGGCGCGGCGGCTTAAACAGCTGAAGGTGCGGGAAGTTTTTTTTAATTTATCGCCGGGTGACGGGGCGCGCTGATCCCAGCGACTCGCACCGGGTCGACCGCGAAAGCCCTGGGCGTTTGTCTTGATCGAAGCAGAAGATCGCAAAATTTTATCTTTCCGCGGCCTGTGCTAAGCCACGGCTCGGTGTTGCAAACTTCGAGGTTCTAGAATGCGCAGATGGCCTTTCGTCGACGTCAATCTCGCTCCGCAGTCCGCGGCCAAGCTAGTCGAAGATAAGGAGTCCCTGGGCGCCATGCCGCAATGGGATCTCAGCGACCTTTATTCTGGACCCGATGCGCCCGAGATCAAAAAGGACCTGAAGGAAGCCGCGGCGGAAGCGACGCGGATGAAAGCGACATATCAGGGCCGCCTCGCGGACCTCGCGAAAGACGGCGGCAAGCTCATCGATGCGATCTTGGATTACGAGAAGCTGTCGGATCTGGCAGGCAAGCTCGGCTCCTACGCGGGCCTATACTACGTACTCAATCAGACCGATCCGGCGCGTGCGAAGTTCAACGCGGATGTGTCGGAAGCTCTGACCAAGCTTTCAACCGACCTGATCTTTTTCGAGCTCGAACTCAATCAGATCGAAGACGCGGTGATCGAGGAGGCTTTGAAGCACGAGAGCCTCAAGCGCTACAAACCGTGGTTCGAGGATCTGAGGAAAGAAAAGCCGCATCAGCTCGATGAGCGGATCGAGACCCTCTTCACCGAAAAATCTCAGACCAGTCGTGCCGCATGGAACCGGCTTTTCGATGAGACGATGTCTTCGTTGCGCTTCACGGTGAAGGGCCAAAAGGAGCCGCTTTCCCTCGAGCCAACCCTCAATTTCCTATCGGATGCCGATGAGAAGAAGCGCAAGGCTGCATCGGAGGCTTTGAGCAAGGTCTTCACGGCGAACCTGCCGTTGTTCGCCCGCATCACGAACACGCTGGCAAAGGACAAGGAGATTTCCGACCGCTGGCATAATTTCAAAGACGTTTCCGACAGCCGAAATCTAGCGAATCGTGTCGAGGGGCTGGTCGTAGATGCGCTGGTTTCAAGCGTTCGGGCTGCCTATCCGCTTTTGTCGCATCGCTACTACGCGATGAAGGCGAAGTGGCTCGGCAAGAAAAAGCTCGCCTCATGGGATCGTAATGCGCCGCTCCCGGATAAGCCGGAGCGCACCATCTCGTGGACCGAGGCAGAAGATATCGTTCTGCGCGCCTACAAAGGGTTTGCTCCGGAAATGGCGGAGATCGCCAAGCAGTTTTTCGAGAAGAACTGGATCGACGCGCCGGTGAAGCCCGGTAAAGCGCCCGGTGCCTTTTCGGCGTCCACGGTGCCATCCGTCCACCCGTACGTGATGATGAACTATCTGGGCAAACCCCGAGACGTGATGACGCTCGCGCACGAGCTTGGCCACGGCGTGCATCAGTGGCTTGCGCGCACGCAGGGGCCGCTGTTGGCGCAGACGCCGCTGACGCTTGCGGAAACGGCGTCGGTCTTCGGAGAAATGCTGACGTTCCGGGCGCTCATCGCAGAAACCAAGGACGCACGCGAGAAGAAGGCGATGCTCGCGTCCAAGGTCGAAGACATGATCAACACCGTTGTTCGGCAGATCGCCTTCTACACGTTCGAGCGAAAGGTCCACGAGGCTCGCCGCCAGGGTGAACTCACGGCAGAGCAAATCAACGGCTTCTGGATGGAGGTGCAGGCCGAGAGTTTGGGCCCGGCAATCGATCTCAAGCCTGGATATGAGGTCTTCTGGACCTACATACCTCACTTCATCCATTCGCCATTCTATGTCTACGCTTATGCTTTCGGCGATTGCCTGGTGAATTCGCTTTACGGTCTCTATGCCGAAGCGCATCCTGGCTTCGTCGCAAAGTACTTCGAGTTGCTCAAAGCGGGGGGATCGAAGCACCACTCGGAGCTGCTGGCTCCGTTCGGCCTCGATGCCCGTGATCCGGAGTTCTGGAACAAGGGACTAAAGGTCATCGAGGGGATGATCGATGAACTCGAGACCATGGCTTGAGCGATTTCAAAACGGTCTTAAATAACAGCCGTTTGCGGTGCAACGAATCCTTCGGCGGTGCATTGTATGAAGTCGCGGGGTTGTGAACTCCAGGGTGGAAAGCGAATTTGTCGCTTTCCAACGGAGCGACGTGAGAGTAGAAGCCCGCCACTTTGCTGCGTTGCAGCCTTAATCGACAGGTCGAGGTGCCTGAATGGCACAAGCGCCCGCTTCCGCTCAGGCCGCCGACTATGGCGCCGGAGAGGGGCACCACAGTAAGAACTTCTGGGCATTGGCACTGGGGTCAGTCGGTGTCGTCTTCGGCGACATCGGTACCAGTCCGCTTTATGCCTTCAAAGAAGCGATCACTGCTGCTTCGCACCGTGGCATGACTGCGGCGGAGGCAGCCGTTGGCGTGCTGTCGCTCATCTTCTGGAGCATGACGTTCGTCGTCACCGTGAAGTACGTCCTGCTGCTGCTTCGGGCGGACAACAAGGGCGAAGGCGGCATGTTCGCCCTCATGGCGCTCGGCCAGACTGTTGCGCGCAGAAGCGCGCCGCTGCTAGGGGCGCTTGGCATTGCCGGCGCCTCCTTCTTCTACGGCGACGCGGTCATCACGCCGGCGATTTCGGTGCTCTCGGCGGTTGAAGGTTTGCAGCTCATCGCGCCGCAGTTCGAGCGCGCCGTCATTCCCGTTTCCGTCATCGTTCTTGCCGGGCTGTTCTGGATGCAATCGCGCGGCACGGATCGCGTGGCGCGATTTTTCGGGCCAGTGATGTGCGTCTGGTTTGTCGTTCTCGCTCTCGGCGGCCTTGGACACATTGCCGACAACCTGCACGTCATGCGCGCCCTCAATCCGTTTGAGGGCGTTTCGTTTGTCTACCATCACGGGTTTCTGGGTCTGACGGTGATGGGCCTTGTGTTCCTCGCCTGTACCGGCGCGGAAGCGCTCTATGCAGATCTCGGGCACTTTGGACGCCGCCCGATTTCGACCTCATGGATCTATTTCGTCATGCCGGCGCTCGTCCTCAACTACTTCGGACAGGGCGCGCTGGTCATGAACGATGCGACGGCAATCGAAAATCCGTTCTACCGCCTGTACCCAGACTTCATGCTGATTCCGATGCTGATCCTGTCGACGTTCGCAACGGTTATTGCCAGCCAGGCTGTGATCACGGGAGCGTTTTCGCTAACACGGCAGGCTATTCAGCTCGGTCTCGTTCCGCGTTTCGAGATCCGGCACACGTCTGAGAGCATGGCGGGACAAATCTATATGCCGAGGGTCAATTGGATCCTCTTCATGGCGGTCCTCGTCGCGATCTTTGCCTTCAAGACGTCGTCCAATCTGGCGGCGGCCTACGGTGTCTCGGTGACGGCGGCGATGGTCATCGACACATTGATGGCCTTCTTCGTCATCTGGAAGTGCTGGAAGTGGCCGCTGTGGCGCGTTGCCATGATCGTCATCCCACTTCTGTTGATCGAGCAGGCTTTCTTCTCTGCGAACATCCTGAAGCTGCTCGAGGGCGGCTGGGTGCCGCTCGCCATCGCCTGCATGCTGGCGACGATCATGTTCACGTGGGTTCGCGGTACGCGCGTCCTGGCAAAAGTCACGAAGCGGAATGAAGCCGATCTCGATTGGCTCGTCCGCAAACTCGAAGCCAAGCCGCCACACCGCGTCTCCGGCACTGCCGTGTTCCTGACCGGCGATCCCTATTCCGCTCCGACCTCCATGATGCACAACCTGAAGCACAATCGGGTCATGCACGAGCGCAACATCCTGCTGTCGATCCGGACAGAGGAGACGCCGCGTGTGGCTCGTCACGAGCGGCTGACGATCGAACGCATCTCGGACCACTTTATCCGCATCGTCGCGCGGTACGGGTTCATGGAGACGCCGAGCGTGCCGAAAATCCTTGAGCATGCGCGGCGCAAGGATTGCAATGTCGACATCGGCTCGACGTCGTTCTTCCTGTCGCGGCGCTCCTTGCGGATGACGTCGAAATCCGAGATGCCGCGCTGGCAGGAGCGATTGTTCATCGCCCTGGCGGGAAGCGCTGAGGACGCGACCACTTATTTCCAGATACCAACGGATCGTGTGGTTGAAGTCGGTACGCAGGTGGCCGTTTAGCGGCACGTGCCGAGCCTCTGCAACCTTGGCTCGATTCTGGGGCCCGCCCGCGCCTGGCCGGCGCCGCTCCGTCAGCTCTGACCAAGCCCCGCATGCGACGCGCTTGAAGCGCGGCACGTCTTGGGATACCTAACAAGAAACCGTTGAAGAACAGCCCGATGGGAGGGGACTTTGGATATCGACACTTCGAAAAGTAGTCCTGACATGGACTACGCAGCGCATGTTCGGACCTACCACGACTTTCTGCGCTTCACGAAGTACGCCGTGATCGTCATCGCGCTGATCCTTATCGGCATGAAGATTTTCCTGGTTTGACGCCGGTTCGCCTAATCCCATTAGGTGGCTTAGGTCGGGGCAGCCCGGACGTGGACTGCCCCTTTTCGTTTCCCAGCCGCTGCGCTCTGCACGCTCTCAAGTGGACCGAGACATGGTTACGATAGCTGTTACCAGTGAGCCGGCCGATGAGCCGCGCGTTGCGGTTTCGCCGGACACGGTCAAGAAGTTCACCGCCCTTGGCGCGCTCGTCCGGATCGAACAGGGCGCAGGTTTGCGATCGCGTTTTTCAGACGACGCTTATCGCGCGGCTGGTGCCGAGGTCGTCGGCAAGGCTGAAGCCCTTGCTGGGGCAGACATCCTCCTCAGGGTTCGCAGACCTTCGGCGGAAGACATCAGGGCTCTGAAGCCCGGTGCAATCGTGGCCGGCATGATCGACCCGTATGGCGGAGGCGGCGAGCTTACGGCGCTGGCCGAGACTGGCGCGACCGTCTTCTCGATGGAGTTCATGCCACGCACGACGCGAGCGCAGTCGATGGACGTGCTGTCGAGCCAGGCGAACCTCGCGGGCTACAAGGCAGTGGTGGATGGCGCGGCGATTTTCGGGCAGGCGCTGCCGATGATGATGACACCGGCCGGCACGGTTCCGGCGGCGAAGGCTTTTATCATGGGCGTCGGCGTTGCTGGTCTGCAGGCGATTGCGACGGCCAGGCGCCTTGGAGCGCAGGTGACGGCGACCGACGTTCGCCCGGCCACGAAAGAGCAGGTTCAGTCCCTCGGAGCGAAGTTCATCGCTGTCGAGGACGACGAATTCAAACAAGCTCAGACGGCGGCAGGTTACGCCAAGCCAATGAGCGCGGAATATCAGGCCAAGCAGGCAGAACTCGTCGCGAACCACATCAAGACGCAGGATCTCGTGATTACGACGGCACTCATTCCGGGCCGTCCCGCTCCCAAACTCATCTCGCGCGCGATGATCGAGAGCATGAAGCCGGGCTCCGTGATCGTCGACCTTGCGGCCGAACGCGGCGGCAACACCGAGCTCACCGAGGCCGGGCGGACGATCGAAACCCCGAACGGCGTCAAGATTTTCGGACCTCTCAATCTCGCCGGCACGATCGCCGTCAACGCGTCCAGTCTTTATGCAAGAAACCTCTTGGCGTTCCTCGAAACGATGATCGACAAGAAGGAAAAGACGCTCGCGGTCAATTGGGACGATGAGCTGGTCAAGGGCACGCTGGTCGCCAAGGGCGGTCAGATCGTGCATCCCAATCTCGCGACGAAGACAGCATGAGGAACATCGCCATGCGCTCGATCCACATTCTCGCTTCGGCCCTCGCGGTCACCGCGCTTTCGGCTTCATCGGCAATGGCGGCGGAAGGTTCGCTCGTCAGCCCGTCGGTCTACGAGTTCATGGTCTTCGTCATCGCCGTGTTCGTTGGCTACTACGTGGTCTGGTCGGTGACCCCGGCACTGCATACGCCACTCATGAGCGTCACCAATGCAATTTCGTCGGTGATCGTCGTGGGCGCGCTGCTCGCGGTTGGCGTATCGCTTACGGCATCCGATAGCGGCATTGCCAAAGTGTTCGGCTTCCTCGCGCTGACGATGGCGTCCATCAACATCTTCGGCGGCTTCCTCGTCACCAACCGCATGCTGGCGATGTACAAGAAAAAAGAAACGCCGCCCAAGAAGGAAGGCTGATGCGCCGGTAATCCACTCGCGCACGAGAGACGTGACAGGCAACAGATAACAAGGCCCGGGATCGAACCAATGTCCGCAAACGTCGCCGCACTGCTTTATCTCGCCGCCGGCGTTCTCTTCATCCTGGCGCTTCGAGGCCTGTCTAGCCCAGCGACGTCGCGCAAGGGCAACCTCTACGGCATGATTGGCATGACCGTCGCCATTCTAACGACGCTCGGCATTGCCGAGCCGACGGCGATGTCGTGGATGCTCATTGTGGCCGGGCTTGGCATCGGTGCCTTTATCGGCGCGAAGACCGCGCGTGAGATTCCGATGACGATGATGCCGGAACTCGTCGCAGCGTTTCACTCGCTCGTTGGTCTCGCCGCCGTCTTTGTCGCCGCGAGCGCGCTTTACGCGCCGTCTGCCTTCGGCATTCTCGTCGATCCGACGAATCCTGATCTCGGGATCAAGGGCGGCAGCTTGCTCGAGATGTCGCTCGGCGTTGCGATCGGCGCCATCACCTTTACCGGGTCGGTGATTGCCTTTTCCAAGCTCTCGGGCCGGATGTCGGGTAAGCCGATCCTGCTGCCAGCACGTCACCTGATCAACGCCAGCCTGTTCATTCTGCTGATCTTCATAATCTATGCCTTCATCGTTTCCGCCGGTTCGGCATGGCTGTTCTGGCTGATCGTTCTGCTGGCGCTGCTGATCGGCGTTCTGATCATCATTCCCATCGGTGGCGCCGACATGCCCGTCGTCGTGTCGATGCTGAACTCCTACTCGGGCTGGGCTGCTGCAGGCATCGGTTTCACGCTCGGCAATGTGGCCTTGATCATCACCGGGGCTCTCGTCGGCTCCTCCGGCGCGATCCTGTCGTACATCATGTGCAAAGCCATGAACCGGCAGTTCCTGTCGGTGATCGCGGGCGGCTTTGGCGGCGAAACCGCTGTGGCAGGCGCGGGCGACGGCGGAGAGCAGAAGCCCGTCAAGCTGGGCTCCGCGGAAGACGCCGCGTATGTCCTCAAGAATTCGGCCAAGGTCATCATCGTGCCTGGGTACGGCATGGCCGTGGCCCAGGCTCAGCACGCGCTTCGCGAGATGGCAGATTCCCTGAAAAAAGCGGGGGTCGAGGTCAAGTACGCCATTCATCCGGTCGCAGGCCGTATGCCCGGCCACATGAACGTGCTCCTCGCAGAAGCCAACGTCCCCTACGATGAAGTGTTCGAACTCGAAGACATCAATAGCGAATTTTCGCAGGCCGACGCAGTCTACGTCATCGGCGCCAACGACGTCGTCAATCCGGCGGCCGAGGAAGACAAGTCCTCGCCGATCTACGGTATGCCGGTGCTCCAGGTCTGGAAGGCGGGAACGGTGTTCTTCAACAAGCGGTCGCTGGCTTCGGGCTACGCCGGCATCGATAACCCGGTCTTTTATCGCGACAACACCGTGATGGTCTTGGGCGATGCCAAGAAAATGACGGAAGAGATCGTTAAAGCCCTGGCGGCGGACTAGCCGGACCCGTCGGACATTGGGGCCGTTCGGCAACAGATGATTGCCGATTGCGGCGGCTCCAAGCAGAGCCGGTTCGGTCTGCTATAGTCCTGGACAGTAGGGGTTTGAGGGTTTTTTCGTGTTGGCTCCCGTTGCGTCCGCGTCGTTCGAAACCGATATCGCGCACATCGAAACGCTTGCCGCCACTCCGGTGACGAACTCGGCGCTGCTGGCGCGTAACCTCCAATTCATCTACGAGCGCGCCTCGAAAGCGCGGTTCGCCGACTACGATGTCGCCGCCGTTGCCCGGCAGGCGCCGCAACTGATGTACCGGCTGTTCGATCTTCGCGTCGGGCTCCGAGATCATCTTGGCCACTACGAGATGCTTGGCTTGATGACGCCGGAGGTGGCGCAAGGCTTCCGGGACGTGTTCCGCGTCCTACGCTATGTTTCGGACATGCTCGGCGAGATCACCACGGGGCATCCGAGGACGAACGAGGGGACCGGGTATCTTCTTCGCGGCTTCACCGGGGCCGACAACAATACGCTCGTCAATTACGCCTTCTACCGGAATGGCACGGCGAGCTATTTCCGCTCCGGCGACGTCTTGCTCGTTCGTGGAACGGCGCACAACAGCGCGGCGATCGCGAGGATCGGGGACGTCGACAGTCAATTCAGCCACATCGGGATCGTCTACATCGATCCCCAGGGCGATCATTGGATGGTCGAAAGCCTGATCGAGGATGGGGCAATCATCAATCCGCTGGCAAAGGCGCTGGATCACAACATCGTCCGCGCAGTGCTCTATCGCCATCGGGACCCGGACCTTGCCGCTCGCGCGGCCAAGTACATCTTTGACTACGTCGCGGCGTCACGGGCGAAGGGCGGCAAGCGCATCCTTTATGATTTTTCGATGCGCACCGACGACACGCGCAATCTCTTCTGTTCCAAGCTCGTGCGGCTCGCCTACGAGCGCGGCAGCTTCGGCATGTTCAAGCTGCCGACTTATCCCACCCATATCGCACGGAAGAACAAGGATTTCCTCGACCGCGTCGGCGTGGCGACCGACCTGACATTCGCGCCCGCCGATATCGATATGGAGTCGGGCTTCGATCTTGTCGCGGAATGGCAGGACTATCGCGATACTGCTGGCATTCGCCTGCAGGACTTCACGATGGACAAGCTGTTCGAGTGGATGGACAAATACAACTATCGCTTCGAGGAAACGACGGCGATCAAGCTTGTCTCGACGCTCGGACGGTTTTCGGCGCATATGTCGGATAGCGCCAAAGAGCTGCTGTCGTCAGTCTTTCCGCGCGTGCCGACCAACATGCCGCGCCGGACCGTGGCCGTCGTGGCGATGCTTCACAAAACCGCCGAACCGATTTATCGCGAGTTGATGAAGCTCAATCAGGATTCCGTCGCGGAGACCGGACTGCCGCTTCACGGCCTCGAAGTGATGGCTGCTCTCGAAAGCATTCGTGAACGGGAAGGTGACAGGATTGGCTACCTGGTCCGCCAACGGGACTAGAACAAAGGCACGCATGCTTTTGGCTTTGAAGGCCATCCTGATTTTCGCGGTCCTCGCCTACATGACGGTTGTGGCGGTGATGTACTTTGCACAGCGCCGCTTCATGTATTTTCCCGAAACGGTCCGGGCGTCGCCGGCGGCAGCGGGGCTTTCCCGTGTCTCCGAAATCGTCATCCCGACGCCTGACGGCGAAAAGCTGATTGCTTGGTACGGCAAGGCCCGCCCTGGCAAGCCGACGCTGCTCTATCTTCACGGCAATGGCGGCTCGCTGGCCTTTCGCAGCGGGACGATGCGCAAATATCTCGACGACGGTCTGGGCATGCTGATGCTCGCGTACCGAGGCTACAGCGGGTCGACTGGTTCGCCTTCAGAGGCTGCCAATATTGCCGATGCGAAGCTAGCCTACGATACGCTCATCAAGGATGGCGTGAGGCCTGAAGACATCATCCTCTATGGTGAGTCACTGGGTAGCGGCGTTGCGATTCGGGTGGCGACCGAAAAAAAGGTCGACGGCGTCATCCTCGATGCGCCCTACACGTCGATCGTCGAGCTCGCAGTAGCGCAGTTCCCGTGGCTGCCGGTGAACCTTCTACTTCAAGACCGGTACGAGACGATCAAGCACATCCGGGATGTGCACGTTCCCATCTTCATCCTTCACGGTGATGCGGATGAGGTCGTTCCGGTCGAGATGGGTCGACGCCTTTATGCGGCGGCCAACGAGCCGAAAGAGATCAAGATCATTCCCGGGGGCGGTCATGTCATTCACGATGGCCCATCATTCGCGTTCATCGATCATTGGATCGACCGATTGCGTGCCGGGAAGCTGAAGGGCCCGCCGCATTAGCGCCTCTGCCGGGGACGCCGCCCAAACAAACAGGCCTGCGTCACCGCAGGCCTGTTCGAAATTCAATAGTGAACGCAAGCGAGTTTAGAAACCGCCGCCGCCCGTGCTGCCGCCACCGCTCTGGCCGCCACGGAAACCGCCACCTGCACCGGGGCCACCACGGCCAGGGCCGCCCTTGCCGCCAGGACCACCGCGTGCGGAAGCCGCGGGCTTGCTCGGCAGAAGGCCTTCACGCTGGAGTTTCTTGCGGGCGAGCTTGCGAGCGCGGCGAACCGCTTCCGCTTTCTCACGTGCTCTTTTTTCGGAGGGCTTTTCAAAATGGCCGCGGAGCTTCATCTCGCGGAAGACGCCCTCACGCTGCAATTTCTTCTTGAGCGCCTTGAGGGCCTGATCAACATTGTTGTCGCGAACGAGAACCTGCAAGCAGTTGTATCCTCTGAAGAATTCTGTTTGATCAATGCGCAAAAACACCGACTCCGGAGCTTTTGGCTGCCGGTGTCCGCGCTTTTTCCTACCGCCTTGTATCAAAGCCCGTGGGGCTTTGCAATCGGGCGAGCAGCAATTCGCCTAGCTCGCAACCGGTTGATCCTATTGTCATCCTGAAGTCGCAGGTCGGCCGAAAATGGACCCGAGCCGCTTAAGCGGCAATCCGGATTTCACGGCCTTGTGGAATCAATTCAACATTCGGCCGGATGGTGGTCCAAGGGCGGGGGCGTAATGGCGAGGTTTGCGAATGGCTGGCGGTGGCTCTGCTCGATTGCATTCATATTTGCCGCGGGGACAGGGGATGCGTGGGTCCCGTTAGCCGTCGCAGAAGAGGCTTGCCAGAAGCCAACCGACGTCACGGTCGTGCAGCTCCTGAACCGATGGCGGGCAGAGTTTGCCACGGGTGACGCCGATCGTATTGCGGGACTCTATGCGGTCAATGCAACCTTGATCGCGACGAAAGACGGGAAAGCCTACAAAGGCCGCGATGCGATCCGCGGGTATTACAAGGATTTCCTTGTTCGACGCCCCGGCTTGTCCATCAAGCCGGCGGAACTGACGCCGGGATGCGGAATCGCAGTGATCAGAGGTCCGGTCGTTTATCGGTTGACGGGTGAGCGCAAGGGAACTCGGATCTTGCTCGGCGGCCGCTTCACGGCGGAGTTCGCGCTCGTCGATGGAGCTTGGCTTATCGTGCGCCATTCTCTCGCGGCCGACCCGAGAAGCGTTGGCGAGGCGTTTGGGGAAGCGGCTGCGAAGACACCGCCGCTTTAATCGCTCATCTCCGATGGCGTTCGAGGAGCACAACGGAGCGATGGGGGAAGTCCCGCCGTGCTCCTCGCAACGCATAGCGATGGTATTTAAGACCTCCTTTCTCTTTCCAACTGGCGCAGCGGCGAGATGGCGACCGCGCTGCTCGAATTCATTTGTTGAAGTGCCGGAATGCGATCACTGGGACCGCGCGCAGTGAGATCAACGTGGCGACCCCGGCCGATATCCCAGCCGAAAGTGCGTTATCTCCGATCACCGCCAGCACTGCAGCGAATACCAATCCGTAAACGCCAGCGTTGAAAGCGGCGAACGATAGCGGCCAGGTGCGCGAGTCTGCCGGCGAGAACGGTTGATCAAGCCGCATGAACCCGAGTTTTTTTGTCAGCAGCCAAAGGCCGGTCGCCACGATGATCATGAGCGGCATCAGCGCGGCGGCGCGAACGACGAAGCTGATTGCAAATGCCTGCATAAGCGATTTCCTGAGACGGCTTTAATCTGTTGCGGGCACCGTCGCCGATCACACAGGTTGATGCTGTCACGCGAGGAACGCTCGTCGCGCCAACGTCGAAATCGGTCCGAGCGTTGGTTTAGAGCGCGTCAGTTCGGACGCGCGGGCGGCGGCGAATTCTGCTGCGCCTGGACGGGCGCAGGCGGCGGTAAATCGCGATCGTCGACAAAAACATATCTTTTGAGGCGCTCGCGCGTTTCGTTCTCACGCGCGAGAGCGATTTCACCGTTTCGATCGGCTTCGAGAAGCGCAGACATCAGAATGTCGAAGCTCTGGTCGACAGTGCAGAGCAGAATGAGGTCCACACCGGCATTGAGAGCTTTCACAGCCGCGCCTCCGAGCCCATCGCGAGATTTGGTGACGGCTCCCATGCTGAAGTCGTCGGTGATGAGCAAGCCGTCGTTTTCAAAGCGCGGGCGGATCACCCTATTGATAACGGCATCAGAAAATGAAGCTGGCGTCGTTTTGTCGATGGCATCGAGGCGCACGTGGCCGATCATGGTCGCTATGCCCGGCTCCGTCATGACGCGGCGGAAAGGCACCCAGTCGGTGAGTTCGAGCTGACTCTCCTTGGCGACGATGTCCGCCGACATCACATGGGTGTCGCGCGCGACGCGGCCCAGTCCCGGAAAGTGTTTAAGTGTGCAGATGATGTTGAACTTGGTGAGCGTATCGCAATACCACGCCGCTACTTTCGCGACGATATAGGGGTCCTTGTCGATTGCTCGCCAGAAGATACGTGTCTCGCCGTCGTCGCGGTCCGGCGAGCCAAGTCGCAGATCGACCACCGGACCGAAATTCATTGTGATGCCGAGACGCTCAAGTTCGCGCGCTTGAGCTTCCGCGTACTGGCGGACAGTCTTCTCCCGCTCATCGTCGTTCTTGAGCTTGGCGATGATCATGCCCAAGGTGGGCTGCCATTTGAGCGGCGGTGAAAGACGTGAAACGTATCCTCCCTCCTGATCGGCAGCGACGATGAGGCGTGGCAAGCCTTGGGCGCGGCGGATCGACTGGAGTTCGTCGATGTCCCTGGCTACGTCCTCGACCTTTCGGCCGCGAACATTGTGGTCGGTGATGAAGATCCCTGCGATGGCTTTCTTCTCGACCAGCGGCTTCACCTGCGAGAAGCTGTCGAAGCCGACCACCAATCTGCCGCCGAGCCTTTCCAGGCGCGCGGGATCACTGGCGAGAATTTCATCGCGTGTGAGTAGTTTCTGTGGACGTGCCGGTGGTGCCTGCGGGATAGGCGGGATGGGCGTGCGTACCGCGACCTGGTCTCTGCCGATGCCAGCGCGTGATCGATAGCGCTTATGATATTTTCGCCAGCCGGATTTGTAATAGCCGGTTCGCGCATCTGCTGATCCGCTCGGCGGCACGATCAGCATGGCCGACAACAACGCATACAGAAAGGATCGGGCGAGTTTGCGCATCATAATCCGGCAAGTTAGCCTGTCGCGCTGGGCCGGGAACGCCAACCGCGCATTAAGCTTGTCAATTTATATCTGACAGTTGGCGCCCGCATCTATTTCAATAGATTCTAACGGGAAAGTAGCGCTGGACGAGTTCCTCGAACCGTCCGGAGGCGCGCACGCGATCAAGCGCCTTGTTGAGCAAAAGCCTAATGCCGGGGTCGTTCTTCGGCACTGCAATCGCGATCCCATCGCCGAAGAACTTTGGCTCTAGGAATGGTCCGCCGCGCATTTCGCAGCATTGGCGCGATAGCGTACCGTTCAACCAGAACGCCAGCGATATGCCGTCGTCGAAGATGTAATCGGCCTTGCCTGCGGCCAAGCCTTCGCGAGCGAGGTCGGCATTTTCGTAGACGACGAGAGGACTATCGCGAAAAAATGCGCGCAAAAACGCTTCATGGGGCGTACCTCGCGCGACTGCGATGCGTTTGCCTTCCAGGCCGCCGGGAGACATCTCAGATTCCGGGGCATCCTTTCGGCCGGCGAAGCGACCCGGCGTGTGAAAATAACGGTCGGTAAAATCGACCTGCTTCAGGGCGGCAGCCGTTACCTTATGTCCGGCGATGACGGCATCAGCGTCTCCCTTCAGGAGCGCGGGGATGAGTTCTTCCCAGGGCCGGACCTTGATATCGCAGGACGTGTTCAGCTCAAGGCAGATGGCGCGGGCCAGGTCGACGTTGAAGCCGACAAGAACGCCGTCCTCATCGTAGAAATCAAACGGGGGGAAATCGCTGTCGGTCAGGAAGCGGATCACGACGCGGCGAGGCAGCGCCGCTTGCTTGGACGAGTCGCCGTCTGCCGTGCCGACTTGGTCGGGACCTCCGGTGCTCTGCGCCATCGACGGGGCGATTTGAAACAAGGCGGTCGCCGCTAGGGCCACCATCAACACGAGCCAGGGATGCGAGCGGCATGCTGCGCAAAAGCTTTGGTTGCCTTGGTGGGAAATTCTCTGGCTTTCAAATCTAAACACTTTGAGCATATATTCAGCCTCGGGGCTCGACGATCGCGATCGTCGGAGGGGCAGCCAAGTGCACGCGAAGTCGGGGGCTCGATCAAGAACGCTGGCAGCGCGAACGTCTCGCGTGCCACCAAGATCGTTTCCCGCAGATAATGCTGCCCCGCAAACCTCATTCGATCGCGATATTGGACAACTTGACCGAGCGGTCAACGATTTGCGTCGGCGCGCGCCGGACTTTTCCGCTGCTTCCCCGCTTCTTCTATGGCAGCGCGCCGCTCTGTTCGTGTTTCTGGCGCTGTTGGTGGCGGGCCTTGTCCTATTCGACGACTTCGGGCTGGTGCTTTGGTCGCTGACAATTGCGCTGCCGTTTCTGATGATCACCGCCCTTCGGGTGGCGGCGCTGTGGCGCGCTTTCGGGCGGCGCGAGCGGCGGCCGCATCCAAGCTGGCTCGATCGGCGCTACGACGACCGACTGCCAACCTTTTCAGTGCTGATCCCGCTCTACCGCGAGGTGGCGATGGTCCCCCAGCTCGTCGAGGCGATGGGGGAGATCGATTATCCGGAAGACCGCGTGGAGTTTCTGTTCGTCACTGAGGCAGACGATAGCGCCACCAGAAACGCATTAGGCCGGGCACATTTGCGAGCCAACATGCGTGTCGTGACGGTGCCGAACGGTCAGCCGAAGACGAAGCCGCGCGCCCTCAATTATGCCTTGCAGAATGCCCGGGGGGCTTTCGTCGCGGTTTTCGATGCGGAGGATCATCCGGCGCCTGATCAGCTACGCTTGGCTGCGATTGCCTTTGTTCGCGGCGGCCCGAGGCTCGCCTGCGTCCAGGCTCGGCTTGCGATCTCCAATCCGGACGATTCATTTTTCAGCCGTCAATTCACGCTCGAATATTCTGCGCTTTTTCGTGGGCTGTTGCCGGCGCTCGATTATCTTCGGCTACCGATTCCGCTTGGCGGCACTTCGAACCACTTTCGCCGCGACGTCCTGGTGAGGTGCGGCGGCTGGGATCCGTTCAACGTCACCGAGGACGCCGATCTCGGCATACGGCTGGCGCGGCTCGGATATGATGTCTCGCTCATCAATTCCGAAACAATGGAAGAAGCGCCCGTAACGTGGCGTATCTGGCGAGGACAGCGTACGCGCTGGATCAAGGGATGGATGCAGACCTATCTGGTTCATATGCGCCGCCCTTTTCGGCTGTGGCGTGATCTGGGCGGCTGGCGGTTCTGCGGCTTTCAGGTGACCATCACAGCCATGCTCATCTCGATGCTCGTGCATCCATGGTTTTATATATTCGCGGGATCGTCGTGGTTTAGCAGCGGGCGGATCTTTCCCGAAAGCGAGGCTCTGCTTTGGTTGTTCGGGGCTAATCTGGTCGCGGGCTACACCTCGGCCGCGCTTCTCATTCTGGTTACCTCGGCGCGCTCTAGGTTGACGGGCCGTTTCCTCTCGGTCCTTGGTCTTCCAATTTACTGGCTGGCGGTCTCTTATGCGGCCTACTGCGCAGCATTGGATCTCATCCGGCGGCCGCACTTTTGGGAAAAGACCACACATGGCGAGGCACGCGAGTCGCGGGTGCGCGCGAGATAAACCCCGCTTCTTTACTGTGTGCGCCCGAAAGCCTTTCTCAATTCGTCCTTGGCTCGGTCCAGCGTACGCTTGCGTCGGGCGGATAAGTTTTTGCCCGCCCGGTTGATGTAGAAATTTAGCATCGACATCGCCGACCGAAAGGGTGTGCCTTTGCGCCTTGTGCTGCGTTCCGCCGACCGCTTCAGCGACCCCGCGATTTTCGCGGGATCATCTTGATCGAAGAGATGAGCTTTGAGATCGAGCGCATCGCTCGTCTTTGTCACCCGTGCAGACCAGCGATGCGAGGAGCGCGCAGCCACGCGCGGCCCCGCCTTCTTTCGGGCGGGCGACTTCGGTCGAGTGTGTGAAAGGCGCGGTTTACCATTCATCTGAAGGCCTCTTTGATGAACTTATCGCCGACGGCGGATGATAAACGGATGAGCATCTGATAGGTTTCGCAGCGGGGGATGTGCTCGGAACGGAACACCGGCTTGCCTGTTGGAAGGTGTGAAATGTCAGAGCGGCCCGATCTGATGAAACGCGCGTTTCGATCGTTCCTCGATCACTGCATTCAGACTGGAAGCCTAACCGTCGAATTGCCGGACGGCGAACGATTGACGGCAGGAGACGGGACGGGGTTGCCGCTCATCGTCACCATCAACGATAACCGGGCCATTCGAGAGCTATTCTTCCATCCGCAGATGGCGTTGGGTGAACTCTTCACCGACGCCCGTTTAACCGTCGCGGGCGGCTCGCTGTACGATCTTCTCGAGCTTCTCGGCCATAATCTGCGCAGCCTGACGCCGCCGCAGTTCGGTCAGGTTCGCCACGTGCTTCGCAACGTGTTCGATCGCTGGACGCGGCGCAATTCTGAGCGCCTGTCGCGCCACAACGTGCATCATCACTACGATATCGACGATCGCATTTACGAACTCTTTCTAGATTCCGATCGCCAGTATTCATGCGGGTACTTCGAGACGCCAGGAGAGAGCCTCGATGCAGCGCAGCTGGCGAAGAAACGGCACGTCACGGCCAAGCTTCTCATCAAGCCAGGTGCGAAAGTTCTCGATATCGGCAGTGGATGGGGCGGCCTTGCGCTCTATCTCGCGGACGTGGCGGGCGCAGATGTGACGGGTCTCACGCTCTCGCCGGAGCAACTCAAAGTCGCGCAGCGCCGCGCGGGCGAGAGGGGCCTGTCATCGCGCGTCCGCTTTCGCCTTCAGGACTACCGGGCTTTGACCGAGCGTTTCGATCGCATCGTCTCGGTCGGGATGTTCGAGCATGTCGGGCTCAGGGACTACGAGACCTATTTCAATGTCGTTCGCGAGAGCCTCGAGGAGGATGGGATCGCAGTGATCCACTCCATCGGGCGTCTCGACGGTCGAAGCGCCATGAACCCGTGGTTCGCGAAGTATATTTTCCCCGGGAGCTACGTCCCATCGCTCGCGGAGGTTTTTCCGGCCATTGAAAGTGCAGGGCTCATCGTTACCGACATCGAGATCCTTCGGCTTCATTATGCGGAAACGCTCAGAGCTTGGCGATGCAGGTTCATGACGCGCCGTTCCGAGGCTGCGGCACTGCTCGGCGAGCGCTTCTGTCGAATGTGGGAGTTCTATCTCGCGGCTGGCGAAGCTGGCTTCCGGTACGGCGGCCTTATGGTTTTTCAAGTTCAGCTCGCGAAGAAAATCGACACGGTGCCGATCACTCGCGATTACATCCGTGCGGAGGAAGAGCGTCTTCGGAGCCACGAGGCAGCCCTAGCCAACCGCAGCGTTGCGGCCGAATAGGTGCGGCCGGAACAACAGCATTAGGAACTTTGGCCTGTTGAGGGTTCGCCGGGCACGATCCTGAGGGGCTGCCGGTCGCTTGCTTGCGCCAGGTCGTAGGCGCGCGCAGTGATGGCGTTCAAGGAGTCCTGCACCTTGATGCGCATTTCTTCCATCTTCGTTTCATCGGCGTCGGCAGGAACAAAGATCGGGTCAGCCGCGACCCAAACCAGTTTCGAAAACGGTAGATTGATCGTCATTTTGCTCCAAGTGTTGAGCACGACGAACCTCGACGTCGCGGCGGCGACGGGGATGATCGGCCGTCCGGACATGCGCGCAAGTGTAACGATTCCGTCGCCCGCTTTTCGCGGGTTGCGCGGGGGGACGTCGGCCGTCATGGCGACGATGGAGCCGCTCTCAAGGGCTTTCACCGCCGCTCGAAGCGCGTAGGCGCCACCGCGATCCCTACGCCGGCCAGCAGCTCCGGCACCGCGGATAGAAGTGATGCCGAAGTGCGCCAATACGCGGGCGACAAGCTCGGCATCGCCATGGCGGGCAACCATCGCTTCTACCGGGTACTCGCGCGTGTTGATGTCGGCCAGCATCATGAACTGGCCGTGCCACATCGCCATGATAAACGGCACCTGCGCGCGAAGATGATCGAGGAAGTGCGCCGGCTCGTGGATAGGCGAGGAAGTCGACCGAACGGCACGAATGAGACCGGCGACTCCGCCTGCCGCTATGCCGGTCAGAATGCGGTTGGTTTTCGAAGGGGGCTGCGGCCCTCTTTTTGAGGCTTTCGACACGGGTGTTCCAGAGGATGCGAGCTACGAGTCACGGTCCATCTCAGCACTGCGCGGAGTGGACGGGATGTTCAAGTACTCGATAGTATCCTCCCCCTTCGTCCATGATGATCGTCAGGCCAGCATCTCGATGCCAAACGCCAAAAGAATGGCGCAGATCATGACAAGGACGGTGCAGATCAACGATACGAAGACATAATAGCCGTCGGATGCGGGATCATTACTCTCACAAACGCGGACTTTTGCGGCATGCTTTTGCATACTGGAACCCAAGTGGAACAGCCTTCCGAAAAATGAAGCGCGCGACATAAGGCTCTTCCCCAGCACATACAAGCAAAGCCCGGGTATTGCTGGACTGCATTTTCGCATAGGCCGGGGGCGCCGCGCCGCAGGTCCTAGCTAAGCCCAGCGGCCGCCTCATGAAAATTGCTGCGCCGCAATTCGTCCCCAACTCTCGACTGGGCCTGAATAGGCCATTCACCATGAATTCATCGAAAAAGCCGCAGAGTACGGTCATGCTGCGATGCAGCTAAAAATGCTCTTTCACGGGATTTCACGAGGGGTGCGTCATGGGAAGGTTTCAGGTCGTTGTCTGGTGCGAAGCATGCCGGGGCGACGACGAGGGCTGCTTCGGGGGCACCTCGGAAGTGATCGGCGAGGCATTCGACACGCGGGAAGACGCTGATCGGGCAGGTGCTTATTATTGCACGGACTTGCCGTACCAATATCGTGTTCAGCAGGCGGACCAACACGCCGGCCAATCCGGTGGTGGCGGATTGTATGATGGCCAACAACTCGCCTTGGCAGCCTTGATGTAATCGCTGTCGGACCGGCTGTTCGTGAACGCCGGTCCCCTTTTGTCAGACGGTCTTTTCGGCATCCGCCGGGGCCTGCGCCGCTCCTCCGCTGCTACTGAGAGTTCATCGAAATTAGTGCGGGCGCGTCAGTCGCGCTTTGCGCTGCGCGATCCGCGGCGCGATATCGACGGTCGTTCCCATCGTGCTGTCTGCTGGCTCGATCCGTTCGCCCCGAGACGATGAGATCCGCAGATCATCGCGGCTGGAAAACAGAATGACGCGATCCCGGCCCGAGCGCTTCGCCACGTAGAGCGCCGCATCCGCTTGCACCATCATAGCTTCCAGATCGCCGATTCTGCCGGCTTTGGAGATTCCGGCGCTCACCGTGCAGCCGAAAAGTCGCCCTTCGGACAGGAAGCGACGCTCGGAAAATCTTTTTCGAATTCGCTCAGATACAAGAAGGGCCGTCTGCAGGGACGCGTTCGGCAAAACCAAACCAAACTCCTCGCCGCCGAGGCGGGCGGCAACATCTTCATCCCTGATGGCATCGCTGACGGTCAGGGCGAACGTCCGCAACACGTTGTCGCCGATCTGATGGCCGTGACTGTCGTTGACCAGCTTGAAATGATCGATATCGAAAACCACGACCACGACGCTTGCAGTGCTTTGCGACAGGTTTGCCTGATCGAAGAAGGCACGGCGGTTGAAGAGCCCGGTTAGCGCGTCCGTTTCGGCTTCCTTCTTGTGGCGCCGGGTCAGCCTTATCTGATTGAGGCCCAGGGACAGAGCGCCGATGGCGGCCGTATCGATGAGGCAAATGACGAGGTTCAGGTTCTCAGCCCAATCATTCGGCGGCCCGTTGATGATCCAACTTTGATCCCAAGCCAGCGCAAACGCGCAAAGGCCAAACGATAGCCCACCTATGACATAAAGGCCGGCCAGTGTTCCGATGAGGAGTGGGGACTCAGAGCGGCAGCGCCAATATTCGAGACCCGTCGCACACAGCAGGACAAGAGCGACAAAGTTGAAGATGATGTAGCAGACCCCGTCGTATCCGAGCGCCATCGGTATAGCGGTGGCGGCGTTCGCAACCACAGCGGCGATCAGCATTTCACGAACCGGCAGGACTCCCGTTCGAAACTGATGAGCGGCTCCGAACAGGAGGATCAATCCGATCTCAAGAGCCGAGAAGGCGATCATGCCCATCACGGGCGAGTAGTTTGCGACAAAGTTCCAGTACGCCAGGATACTCACGACCAGCGAGGTCGAGCCCATACCCCAGATCATCAGATAGCGGTCGGATTGCGAGACGAGCCAGCTTACGAAGAACGTCAGCGCCACGCCGGCGCTGCAAAAGCTGAGTGCCATCAGCAACGATTTATAGTCGAGGAGAATCATGCCGGCACGCTAGCGGCAAATCCTTTGCCGAAAATGACCTCAATGTCTTAACTCCCGCCGCCGTCCACACAAAATGGGGCCGCCCCGAGGTATCGCGGGCGGCGGGCGCAAGTTCGGCAACGGATCGGGAAAATTTCTCGAATATCGATCGATGGTAAGCGCAACGTAAACAGACGGCTTAAAGCGGGTCTCGCTGCAGGGCTTGGCACAAGCAGTGCGGGCCGCCGCCGCCTAGTGTGAACATGCGCAAGTCAGGATCGAAGACTTCGATGCCGTGCGCGCGCATGCGGGCGTTTAAATCTTTGTTGGCGGCGGTCGAAAGAACCCGATCGTTGCCAAGAGCCACGATGTTGGTCCCGAGTTGCGTGGCGTCATGATACGACACCGGCAGGATCTCATAGCCCTTCGACTTCAGGAGATCGAGAAACCACGGTTGGTGCGCATCAGGCGCGACAGCGACGAGCTTGCGGTTGATGAAACCGACCGAAACATCGAGATGGACGAAATGTGAGGGGAAGGGAACAGTGTACGCTTCCCAGCCTTTCGCGGCGAACCAGGAACACATCTGTTCCGCGCCTTCCTTTTCGGAACGTTCGCCGCCATAGCCGCAGAGCACGAAGCCCGGTTCCACGACCATGAAGTCGCCGCCTTCAAAGTGTCCGGCGGTGATCATGTTCCAGATCGGGATGCCAGCTTCTTCGTAGAATTTGAAGGTGAGCGCGTAGTCGCCACGGCGATAGCGCGTCTGCAGCATCGTGATGACAGCGCCAAACGGCGTCATGACGCTCGAGTCGCGGGCGAACACGCCGTATTTCAGCTCCGGCCGGGCATCGAGCCAATGGCACGTCACTCCGGCCTGTTCGAAGACGTCTACCATTTCACGATGCTGGGCCATCGCGGCCTGTGCATCGAAGTGAAGGCCGAGCGCGATTGTCTGGCGCGACACGGCGCCGACGGGTCGCCATTCAAAATGATCGGGCTTGCCGAGAAGCACGTGGCGCAACACGCCGGTTTCGGAATCAAGACCCCACGGAATTGTCGTGGTGGCAGTCGTCGTGATCATGCAAGAACCTCGTAGTGGGCATCAGTCGGCGCGCCCTTGTTGATGCAGATGATGTCCTGCGGGCACGCGGACATAGCCACGATGCAATCCATCTCGGCTTTCAGAACGACGTAGTCGCCCGGCTTGGAGACCGGCTCTTCCCAGCCGATGCTGCCATCGGCCTTTACGGGAATGTTCATCCAAAGATTGAGAGGTGAAGGCACTCCCGGCGGTTCAAGCCCTAGTCCCGACATGCCGGCGCGAAGATTATCGGCGCAATTTTCGTGGTAATCGGCAACGCCGAGCCCCTGGTACCGATAAACGTCACAGGCGGCGATGAACGTGTCATGCACGCCGGGAGACGTGTCCTCCACGAGCGTCAGGATCGGACGGCGCTTGTTGGTGACGAGCTTGTCGCCCGGCTGGGGTCGGATCCGGTTGATGGCAGCGCGCATGTGCTCCATCGACAGGAATTCATCGAGGTCATGAGCGTTGAATGCCCACGTGTCCACGACCTGATGACCGTGCGTGTTGATGATCTTGATCGACTGTCCAGCCTTAAGCGCGACAGCACGACCCTGCCGCGCGGGCACGACATGCACCTCGCTCATGATTTCTCCTTCACGGTCGGGAATTCCTTGAGGATCGCGGCCGTCACGCCGCTCGCGTAGTCGTCGGCGAGCAGCTTGCCTTTTTCGGCGGAGCATCCGTGCGCGGGCGACAGGACGCCGGAGCATGGCACCCAACCCGTGCGGGTCGGATACATGTCGTATGGCGGGAAACTCGCAGGCTTGTCGTCGGGAAGTGCGTCCATGTCGACGAGATGGGGATGATGATGAAGCATCAGCGATGTTTCCATCACCGCCGCGTGTTCAAGGTCGAAGCCTGGAAAGCTTTCGGGGAAGATCTTCTCGATCGTCTCGCGCCTGGTAAAGTCCCAGTACTCGAGCCGCATGACCTCGAAATCATGGATGCCCATATACGCTAGTTCACGGCGGGCGAGGTCGACGCCCTCGATCGTGAACATCATGTTCTCGTAGTGCCCATTGATGAGCACGAGCCGCCGCACGCCGTGACGAGCGAACTCCTTGATCACGTCACGCAGAACGTGCGCGAGCGTGTCTGCATCGAGACTGGTCGTGCCGCAGAAATGATTGCCGCCGCCCATTTTGGGTTGCGACTTGTATCCGAAGGAAAGAACAGGCGCGACGATGGCGTCGATCCGCTTTGCGACATCGGCTGAGACGGCGGTCGCGAGCATCGCGTCGGTGCCCATTGGCAGATGCGGCCCGTGTTGTTCTGTGGCGCCGGTGGGTAGCAAGATGAGTGCGCCGGCTTCGACGCGCTTTTGGTACGTCGTCCAGCTCATCTCATTCATGAAGATGCGATCGGTCATTATCTCTTCCCTCAAACCATCGATGCGCCGCCGTTGACGCCTAAGACTTGTCCGGTGATGAAACTCGAGCCGGGTCCAGCGAGAAAAAGGACGGCCTCAGCCACTTCTTGCGGCCGCCCAATCCGGCTAAGCGGGTTGGATGTCTCCAGGCGCTTCCAGGCGTCAGGCAGATTTTCGAAATCAAGAAGCGGTGTATCCGTCGGACCGGGCGCGACGGCGTTGACGAGGATGTCCGGTCCGAATTCCTTTGCCCAACAGCGTACCATCGCGCTAATGCCGGCTTTCGATGCGCAATAGGCGGCGTGATGCTCGCGACCGAGTTGGGCAAGCTCGGAGCTGAACAGGATGATCCTGCCGCCTTTGCCGCGGCTTTTCATTGCGCGGACGGCTTCGCGCGTGACGAGAAATGAGCCGACGAGATTGACGTCGAACACGCGCCGGACATCGGAAACGGAAGTATCGAGCAGCGGTCCGTAACGAAAGATCGCGGCGGTGTTGATCATCACGTCGATGCGGCCGAGCGCGTTGTCTGCGGCAGATATGGCCTCGGCGACCTGAAGTTCGTCCGTTACGTCGACCTTGAACGCCAGGTCGCCGGTGATGGGGGTGTGATCGAGCCTAGCGACGCGGGCGCCCTTTTCCTCAAAAAGGTTTGCAGTCGCAAGTCCGATGCCGCTTGCTGCGCCGACGACCACGACCTTGAGGTCTTTGAATTCCGGATTCATCCGAGAAACTCTCCGCGGTCGACGCCAATCGCTTGGCCGGTGATGTTGACTGCGAGATCGCTCGCGAGGAAGAGGTAGAGGCCGGCAACGTCCTGCGGTTCCATCAGGCCCGGGAGGCACTGAGCGGCGACGACATCGGCGAAGATGTCGGCTTCGCTCCGGTTCGATCGCGTCGCCATCACATTTGCGGAGCGAACGGAAGCGACGGTGCGCACCCATCCGGGGCAGACGGCGTTCACAGTTATGCCTCGCGGTCCGAGTTCCCGGGCGAAGGTTCGGGTGAGGCCGACGACTGCGTGCTTTGACGCGATGTAGGCCGCAAATTCGCCGACCGCGCTTTTCGACCAGACGGATGCCGTATTGATGATGCGCGCGCCGCGATCGAGAAGCGGTAGGGCTGCGCGCGTAACATTCCAAGTGCCGCGAATGTTGATGTCGATGATGCGAGCAAACGTGGCGTCGATTTCCTCGCTCGGATCGGTCAATGGTGTGATCAGTTCTAGGCCGGCATTGTTGACGAGCACATCGAGGCCCGAGATCTCGGCGAGAGCCGTTGCGACAGCCGCTTTGTCCGTGATGTCGGCGACAAACGATCGAACCGGTCGTCTATAGGCTTTCGATAATTCCGAAGCAGCGTCATGGATCGTGTCGTCGTCAGCGAGGATCGCCAAATCCGCTCCGGCTTCGGCGAACCCCTCCGCAATGCCGAAGCCAATGCCGCGGCTGGCGCCGGTTACGAGCACTCGCTTGTTTTCGAGGTTGATCGACATTTCTGTTCCTGCGGCGCTTCGCGCTCTAATTGTCGTGGCCTGCGGCAGCGCGGACGAATTTCAAAACCTGCGTTCGCAGCTTGAAGAAGCGCTCGCTATCGCGAAGTTCGAGCGTGCGATCGGGGCCCAGCTCGGCGGCGATATCGACTTCTTCAAGCATTCGGGCCGGGCGCTTCGAGAACACGATGATGCGATCGGCCAGGAATACGGCTTCGTCGACATCGTGCGTCACGAAAATGATGGTCTTGGCGTCCTGCTGCTGAATGCGGCGCAACTCGATTTGGAGATCTTCCCGCCGCTGTGCATCAAGCGCGCCGAAAGGCTCGTCCATCAGAAGAACATCGGAGCCGGCTGCCAGCGTGCGCGCGATCGCAATTCGCTGACGCATGCCACCGGATACCTTATTCGGATAGGCGTCGGAGAAATCGCTGAGGCCGACGAGTTTCAGATAGTGGTCGAGCCGCGCCTTCTTCCTATCGGGTGTGAGGTCGAGGCGATACTTCATGCCGAAGGCAACGTTCTGCGCGACCGTAAGCCAGGGGAAGGACGAATAGGATTGGAAGACCATGCCGCGGTCGCGATCGGGCTCGCGGATCGCTTGGCCGCGGAGGCGGATTTCGCCGCTGCTCGGGGTTTCAAGCCCTCCCACCATGCGCATCAGCGTCGTCTTGCCGGAGCCCGAGGGACCCAAGAATACGATGAACTCGTTGCGTGCGATGTCGAGATTGAAGCTCGGCGCGACGACTTCGAGATCGCCGAAATACTTGGTGACGCCGTCGAACACCAGATATGGAGCCGGTGCCATCGCGCCTCTCAGAGATATCGGAAAAGACGCTTGTGGACGAGGCGGAGGATCTGATCGGTCAGCAGGCCGATGAGACCGATGGTGACGACCCCGGCCATGACTTCCGACGTGTTCATGTAACGCCGCGCTGCCCAGATGACGAAGCCCAGGCCGTTATCGGCGGCGACGATCTCGGCGATGATCAGGTACGTCCAGCACCAGCCGAGCGTGATGCGCAGATTGTCGAATAGGCTCGGCTGCATGGCTCGGAAGGCGACGTCGGAGAGCATCTGGAAGGGGCGGGCGCCAACGGTGTAGGCGATTTCCACGTATTCCTGAGGGACACGCCGCATATCGTCGGCGACCAGCAGGACGAGCTGGAAAAAGGTGCCGAGCCAAAGAAGAAAGATTTTCGTCGTCTCGCCAACTCCGAACCAAATGATGCTGAGCGGCACGAGTGCGGGCACGGGAAGATAGCGAATGAAATCGACGATCGGTTCGAGCGCCGCGCCGACACCGCGAAAACTGGACATTGCAATCCCGATCGGCACGGCCATGACGACGGAGAGCGCGAAGGCAACCCAGACCCGCAGCGTCGAAATTCCCGCATTCCAGAGAAGGTGCTTCTGGGTGATCATCGTCCACAGCGTCTCGACGGTGACGCTGGGTGGCGGCAAGAAGAGGGAATTGATCCAGCCGAGCCGGGTGGCGACTTCCCACACGGCAATGACAACAACGCTTGCGGTAATCGAGGTCGCGACCTGCGCACGCTTCGACATCGTGCCGCGGAACACAAAGAACTGGTTGCGTGGCCGCCGCGCGATGCGCTGGGGCTGCTCATCCGACATTGCAGCCCCTTCGCCGTCCACTTCGATCGCCTGCGTCGCTGTCATTTTTGTTGTCACGTGATCGTCCAGCTTGGCTCGTCGCTTTGCTATTTGAGGTCGGCTTCAGTGATAGACGATACGACCCCATTGTCGATCTGCTCTGCCGACTTGAGGTTATGGTCCGCAGCGCCATTCTCGAGGTTCAACTGCATCACCTCGTCGAAGACTTTGTAGAGCGAACCAGGCGCGCCGGCCTTGCCGAAATATCCGGAGGTCTGCTTGTAGCCCGTGTACTCTAGGCTGCCTTCGATCGAAGCGCCGAACTCTTCCGGCGTCAGGTTGAAGTGAGGCGCCGAGAGCTTGATGAAGTCTGCCTTATTCGTCTTGAAGTAATCGATCGCCTTGAAGATGCCGATCAGGAATTTCTTGTACTTCTCAGGGTTGGCCTTGAGATCATCCTGACGCGCGATGATGACGTCGACAATGATGCCGGGATATTGCGCCGACGACAGGAGTACGTGCGGGTTGCGCTGCTTGATCTTGTCGAGGGCTTGGGAAAGGTTCGGCTGATAGGACACGACCGCGGAGATCGAAGGGTCGGCGAACACCGCCACCGTGTCGGCCGTCGCGATCTGCTTGACGTCGAGGTCGGATAACGTCAGGCCTTTTTTCTTCAGCGCCATCTGGAGGAGAAGCCGGCCTGGAATGTTGGGCTCGGAAGCGACGGTCTTGCCTTTCAGCTGCTCGACCGAGGTAATGTCTCCGGGCGCGATGACCCCGTCGCCGCCCAGGGATTCGTCAATCGTGCCGATGATAATCCCCGGCGTCTTGGCGTCACGCGGCTTGCCCTGGTATTCGCCGACGGTACGCATGTCGACCTCGATGTCCTTGCGATCCATCGCGGCCATGACGTTGGCGCGTTCGTCCTCGAACTTGATTTCGACGTCGATGCCCAGGGCTTTGAAGTAGCCGAGGTCCTGGGCCACGAATACCGGCGCGTAACCGCTCCACGTCGGACAGAGAATGCGGATCTTTTCGTCCGCTCGCGCCGAGAGCGACGCCCCCGCCCATACGACTAAAGCGAGACCGACACCGGCGAGCCGGCGGAAACCTGTTCCTGAATGCATGGTCATAACCCCTCGCTAACGACACAACTCCAGATGAGAGAGTTGGGCAAAATAACATCCATGAAAATATTGATTATTGGAATGATACATTGAAAACTGCCGATGTATTCTGATGCTCCTTTGTGCGAGGCACGTAGATGCGCCGGCTCGACAACATCGATATCCGCCTGTTACGGGTGTTTATGACGCTGGTGGAGGCGCGGAGCTTTGCCGATGCGCAGATCGCCCTCAACCTCTCCCAACCCACGCTGAGCACGCACCTTGCGGCGCTTGAGCGCAGGCTTGGGGCGCAGCTGTGCGTTCGCGGGCGGCGGGGATTTCGCCTCACCCCCTTCGGCGAAGCGACATACATCGCGGCGCAGAAGCTCTTTGCTGAAATCAATTCATTCGAGGAGCGGGTCGGCCAGTACAACGGCCAGCTCGTCGGGCGGCTGCGCATCGGGATCGTCGACGGTATCGTCACCAATTCGGCGCTCGGGCTCCAGCACGTCGTCGGCCGCTTCATGGAGAACGCGGCCAACGTTTTCATCGATCTGGAGCTTGGCACGCCTCAGTACCTGGAGCAGGCGATAGCCGACGGCCGCCGCGATGTGGTGATCGGGCCGTTTTCGCAAAAGGCGCCGGGTGTCACCTATGTTTCGCTGCATAGGGAGCCGCACGGGCTCTACTGCGGTAAGGGCCATTCGTTGTTCGATGCGCCGACTTCAGCGATCACCAAGGATGCCATCGAGAAGGCGCTGTTCTCGGTGCGCGGCTATCGGCAGTTCGACGACCTCTATCGCGCCGATCATCCGCGGGCGTCCGGACACGTCGTGCAGATGGAGGCGCAAGTCATGCTGATTCTATCGGGGACCTTCATCGGTTTCCTGCCGCGCCACATCGGCGAGAGCTGGTCGAAGCAAGGTGCAATGCGCGAGATCAGACCGCAGACCTATCAATTCGTGTCGAGCCATTTTGCGGCTTATCGCAAAAGCGATGGCGACCGTCAGCTTGTCCGCAGCTTCGTGCGGTTCCTCAGTCAGCACGCAAACCAAACGCGCAAGGTGGGTCCGGCCGGAAAAGCGGTCTGAGCGGGCGAGCATGCTGTTTCTGATCTGGCGCAGATGATTGCGGGCGGCTGCTCCGGTGAGATTGACGAGCGTCAATTTCCAAGGGGCCAGCGGATTTAGCTTTGCCTCCTCATCTTGGGAGGAGGCAGCAATGACGGCGATTGAATCTTACTATCTGATGCTCTGCCTGGCGGCTTTCGCAGTGTTCGCGTGCGCGCTCGGGTACAACGCGATGAGCTGGAAGAGCTGGAACGGTCAGCGAACGGCCCCGGCTCGGGAGCAGAATGCGAAGGCCAGCATGCGCGAGAAGATAGCCGCTTAGATTTCGATCGGATCGGTCACTGCTACTTATGAGGAGGGGACGATGTCCTCTCCTTTTTTTATCGGCGACGCGCCGTTTGGAGCGGGCGAAGGGAATCGAACCCTCGTATGCAGCTTGGGAAGCTGCCGTTCTACCATTGAACTACGCCCGCCGGCCGTCGATGGATTTGGCACTTTTCACGGGTGACCGCAAGCTTGTCCGCCCATAGCGTGGGAGTGCCCTGTACTCCCCCCGGCAGGGCAAAGTGTTCGCCTCGAGCCTAGGCTGGATGGCAGGACAGGTTTCCGCCGTATCGCCATCTTTGCGTGTCCCTGGTATGGTGCTGTCATATTCAAATGACACGACCGCATCGCTTCGGGGGAGGCGCAGTTGAGAATCGCCGCTACAACACTTTGGATCGCCGCGGTTGTGGCTGGTTGGATCCTTACGGGCTCCGCGAAGGCCGAAGATTCGTCGACAAAGTCTTCGCTTTCATCGAAGTTGAACCAGCAGATTGATCAAGCCGCCACCTCCGGCGCGGCTGACGGCTCATCGACCTCGGATCTCAACGCGCGCGTCGACGAACTCGAGGCGACGCGCTCGAGTCTCGATCAGAAAAAGCCCGCTGCCGTCAGTCTCAGCGTTAGTGGATGGGTCGATCAGCAGGTGATGATGACCGGGAAGCAGTAACGCGCCTCCTGGGTGCGCCCGGCGAGGCGATTTCGGGCCGAGCACGTCCGGCCAACGGACGCCTCGGCCGCAAGTTTGGGTCTCTCGCGACTTTAAGTTTTTTGGGCGAGCAGGTCGCGGATTTCCTTCAGATATTCTTCCGAGCGCGTGAGGGGCGGGGCAGCAGCCGCCTTCGGCCGCTTCATCGTGTTGACCGCCTTGACGAGCAGGAAAATGGCAAAAGCCGTGATGAGAAACTTGATAATCGCGTTCAGGAAGATGCCGTACTTGATCGATACCGGGTTGGTCGGCGTCGGGATGTTGACTGCAAGGCTCGAAAAATCGATACCGGCCAGCATGTAACCGATCGGCGGCATAACGACGTTGTCGACCAGAGACGACACGATCGGAGCAAACGCCGCGCCCATGATCACGCCGACGGCGAGATCGATGACGTTGCCGCGGACGGCGAATTCCTTGAAGTCGTCGATTATGCCCATGAAGAATGCCTTTCGAAATGATGCGTTGGCGTGCCTGTCCGCGGATGCCCCCAAGCTCGTTGAGCTCAGCCCCGATTCCCCGCTGCAAAAATTTTAGGGGATGAAACCGGGTCCGACAACGCCGTCTTTCCGGTGGGCCGCGGCTGCCATTGGACAAACGTCCAGGGCGGCGGGCATAATAAGGCCGCTACGGGCGCATTTTGTTTTGGCCGAGCATTTACGGGGTGGGACGATGATCGAACGCAAGGAACGCAAGCCATACTGGCGTCATACGAAATGGCAGGTCATTGCCAGCATCGTGCCGTTCCTGGCCCTTGTCATCGTTTTGCCGCTCTATGCCGAGCAGTTGAACTCCAATAGGTTCCTGGGCTTCCCACTTGGGTATTTCCTTGCAGCCCACGGGTTCTTCGTCATCGCATTGGTAACGGTCGCGAGTTACGTCAATCGTCAGAATGCCATAGACCACTGGCACGGCGCGCACGAGGATATGTGAGGCGAGCATGGCGGTAGGCGCACGGGCAAGGATGATCAATCCGCGCCTCGGCACGTATTTCAGCATCTTCGCGGCTCTCTACACGGCGCTCTTTCTCCTCATCCTCATTTTCGAGCAGCTGAAATTCAATGAAGAGCTGCTGCGGGTGTTCTTTCTCGCAGGCCCCATCATCATCTATGCCGCGATCGGATTGAGCGTAGGGACGAACGAGATCCTAGGCTTCTTCGCGGCCGGACGGCGCGTGCCTGCGGCTTACACCGGAGGCTTGCTCGGCGCCTGTTCGCTCGGCGGGACGTTTGTCGTCGCCGGGACGGGCGCATTCTTCTTCTCCGGGTTCGACGCGCTGATCCTGCTGATCGGGACGCTTACCGGCTTCGTCATGATGGCGATCGCCTTGGCGCCGTTCTACCGCAAGTTCGGCGCGTTCACGGTGCCAAGCTACCTTGGCCGGCGTTTTGAAAGCCAGGGTCTTCGCGTGGTGACGGCCGCAGTTGCAGCCGTGCCGATGCTGCTCGTCCTGTCCGCCGAGCTTCGCATTGGAGGGGCTGTCGCGCAGCGCCTCGTCGGCGGCAGCGCCGACAACCTCATTCTCCTCCTAGCGCTGACCATCGCGGTGTCGACGGCAGCCGGTGGCAAGCGCTCGTTCACTTGGTCGGGCGTCGCGCAATCGATCGCACTGTTCATGGCGCTGCTGGCCGTCGCGACGACGGTGAGCGTCATGGTCACGAGCCTGCCGGTGCCGCAGCTCGCCAATGGCCCAATGGTTCGAGGTCTCGTCCGCAACGAGGTCAACGAGGGACTACAGCTCGTCAATGTCTGGCCGATGGCGTTCCAGTTACCGGGCGAGGGGTTCGCCGTATTGACGAAGCCCTATACCCAACCGTTCGGCGCCATCGGGCCGCTGGCCTTCATCATCGGGACGTTCGCGATCGCCACCGGGATCTGCGCATCGCCATGGCTGCTCCCGCGCGTGGCGGCGACGCCGGGCGTATATGAAGCACGCAAATCGCTCGGTTGGGCCACGGTGTTTTCGGGTCTGGCTCTGCTCACGATATCGTCCGTTGCCGTGTTCATGCGTGACTTCACGCTTGATGCCGTCATGAGCGAGCGGCTCGGACCCTTGCCGCAGTGGCTGGCGCGCGCGGCGTCGGCCAACATCGTTTCCTTTGATCCGGCCGCGACGAACCTTGGCTTTGCCGGCTTGAAGTTCGATCGCGACGGTGTGCTCTTCGCGTTGCCACTGGCGATCGGATTGCCGTCGGCGTTTTCCTATCTGCTCATGGCAGGAGCTGTTGCGGCCGCGCTCGTCACCGCGAGTGCAACGACGGTTTCCCTAGCGGCGGTCCTCGGCGAGGATGTGGTGCAGGGCATGTCCTGGGAACCGCCGTCGGGACAGAGTCGGATCTGGGTCGTGCGGGGCTTCATCATCGTCGTTGCGTTCGCTGGAGCGGTGTTGTCGATCGTCGCGCCATCGGATCCGTTGCGGCTCGTCCTTTGGGCATTGTCGATCACCGGCGCGAGTCTTTTCCCCATTATGGTGCTCTCGATATGGTGGAAGAGGCTGACCGTCGGGGGCGCGACCGTCGGCGTGCTGTCCGGCTTCGTCGCGGCCTCGTTCGCCATTCTCATGGGCGAGATGGGAACGCTGTCGACGCCCAGTCCGATCGCGGGCATTCTGGGGCTGCCGCTGTCGCTTGCGCTTGCGATCATGACCAGCCTGATGCGGCCTGAAGCCAGTCGACGCGGCCTTGAGGTGATCCGAGATATCCGGGTTCCGGGAGGCGAGATCATTTATGACCGCGAGATGCAGCGGCTGCAGCTCAGGAAGCAGGCCCGCAACTCGGGCCAATAGACCGGTGTTACTTCGTGCCGTGATTGCTCGTTTGGCCGGGGCGCTATAAAGAGCACTCCCATGACCATCCGTGATCGCCTCGATCTTTATCCGCCCCTTACGCCGTTCCGCGAGTACCGGCTTCCCGTGGGCGGCGGACACACGCTCTACGTCGAGGAGTGCGGAAATCCGAACGGAGCGCCGGTCGTCATTCTGCATGGTGGGCCTGGGGGCGGCTGCAATCCGACCATGCGCCGATTTCATGATCCCGAGCGCTACCGCATCGTTCTGTTCGATCAGCGCGGTTGCGGCCGGTCAACTCCGAACGCGTCGCTTGAGAACAATACGACGCACGACCTCGTTGCCGACATCGAGCGCATCCGTACCGAGCTGGGCATCAACCGCTGGCAGGTTTTCGGAGGCTCATGGGGATCGACGTTGGCGCTCGCTTACGCCGAAGCTTTCCCCGAACGCGTCAGCGCAATGGTGCTGCGGGGCATTTTCCTGCTAACGCAGGCCGAGCTTCGCTGGTTCTACCAGGAGGGCTGCAGCTGGTTGTTTCCGGAAGCATTCGCCGAGTTCCAGCGCATCATTCCGCCGGCCGAGCGCGACGACATGATCGGCGCCTACTATCGGCGTCTCACAGCGAGCGATCTCAGTCTGCGGCTCAATGCAGCTCGGGCTTGGAGCATCTGGGAGGGCACGACGCTCTCACTGCTTCCCGAGGCGGATCGGGTCGCGCGCTTTGGTGCCGACACGTACGCCCTGGCGTTCGCGCGGATCGAAAGCCACTATTTCGTCAATGGCGGCTTTTTCCGCCGCGATGGCGAGCTTCTTCTCGAGGCGCAACGGTTGAAAGATATTCCTGGCGTCATCGTTCACGGCCGCTACGACGTCGTGACGCCGGTAAAGAACGCCGTGATGCTGAGCAAGGTCTGGCCGGCGGACCTGCGTATTGTCGCCGACGCCGGCCATGCGATGACCGAGCCCGGCATCGTGCACGAGCTCATCCGCGCAACGCGAAAGTTCGCGAGCGCCTAAAGCGAACCCTTTGGTGCGGGTGGTGGTGGCGGCGGCGGTCCTGGTTGCGCTCCCGGCGGCGGCACAGGCGGTTCGTTCGGCGGAATGGGTTTGTCCAGTTCGCGGATGTGATCGCGAATTTTCTTGTAGACGCGCGACATGTAATCCAGCGCCTGGTCGACTTCTTCCTCCGACGGAAGCTGAGAGCCTGCCGGACCATCGCCCGGTGGTCCGTCGAGGTGCGGCGGTCCGGGCGGTCGCGATGCGAGCTGATCTTCCAACTCTTTCACGCGGTCCCTTAGCGCGCGGTTTTCCACCTCGATACCGGACCGCCTGAGCGAGCCGTCTGCCGTCTGGTCATCGACGGGCTTGCAGGCCCACTGGCTCGCGGATTTCGCGCACATCGCGACTGCGCCCGTCTGCTTATCGAGGCGAAGGAAACCGCCTTCGACCGGAGACATCGTAAAACGGCCGCCGTCGTTCGCGGGATCTGCAACCGCAACCGTGGCCAGCACAGGAAGGCTGAGGAGACCGAAGAATGCGGATCGCTTGGCAGTGGGGCGCATTGGATGTCCTCCAGGGATGGCGCGGTACGCCAGGCCTTAGCGGTGAAGTGTGGCAGGGGTGCCGATGCGGCAGCGAAATCGAATCATGCCGTTGCGATCGTTACCCGGGGCGAAGCAAGAAAGCGGAGTTTAATTCGAATAAGACACTGAGAAAGCGAAATTTTTAAGAATTTGGCACGTGTTTTAACCCGCCGTTTACTCGCCCGCCCCGATTGTTCCTCTTGAGCTGATTTGTGCCGCGTCCGCCATGATCGCATTGCCTTGCGCGGTACGGACCCCTTGCGATGTCCCGGCCGCCCAACGTGCGTTCCTCCGGACCCTCAGCAAGTCGCCGTCTCGAGGGGAAGATGTCGAATTCTGGAATGAGCGCCGACTATCGCGGTGAGGGTCAACAACCCTCGGCCGGCGACGGGCGTGACGAACTCAAATCCATGCTCGACACGATTGCGGCGCAGCTCGAGGACGCCGACCGCCGCCACACGGCCGCACTCAATGAGATGCAGGATCGAATTTCCGGGATCAGCCGCGAAGCCGATTTCATGCGTCCGCGCGTGCCTTCCCAATTCGCTCCCGCGTTTGCTCAGATCGAAGCGGGGATCGGAGCGCTCGCGCATCGGTTGGCGGACGCCAGCAACGATGATTTTGGTGACGCAGCCGCGCCGCAAGCCTACGGCAGCGATCCGGTCGCGCGCGGACCTCGCGTGCATTCGCACGGTTCGGCCGCCGCCGAGGACCTCTACGAGCCGTGGGACCGGCAATCGGCCGATGCCCTCGCAGGTGTCTACCGCCCCGCGCCGGGCAACGACGGCGAAAGCACTCCGGCGATCGATGAAGCGTGGCTGGAAAGCCGGTTCGCCGAGATCGCACGAGGCATCGAGCATTCCCTCGCGCACGTCAGACCCGAAACCGAGATTTCGGTGCTCGGTCAGCGCATCGACCAGTTCGAGCGGCAGTTCACGAAAGTTTTTGCGGGCGTCGCGACCCACGACGATCTTGCCGCCGTGCGCCAGATCGAGGCGCATATGGAAGCGGTGGTACATCATCTCGAAAAGACGAATGACCAGCTCGATCGCCTCAACACGCTGGAGGCGCAGCTTGCGACCGTTTCAAAAACACTAGCGGACATGCAGGCGGCATCGGTCCAGAATACAAATTCGCCAGACATCGATGCGATCGCGCGCGCCGTCGCCGACGAAACGGCGCAGCGGTTCTCGCGCCAACGTGGGGACGACAGGAGCGCTGCCGCGGACGAACTCCGTCCGCTCATTGAGCAGTTGATGATGGAGCACCGCCAAGGTGGAGAACACACCGCGGCAATCCTCGACACCATGCAGCAGGCGATGGTTCGCCTTCTCGATCGCATCGATGCGGTTGATCTTTCGCCGTCGCCGCTCATGTCGGATTTGGACATGGGACACGCGGGCTTCGGCGACGCGCCAAGGTCGATGTATCCCAGTGAACAGTCTTACGGCGGGGCGGCGAACCCTCCGCCGTTCGCGCATGATTTTGGCAACACGAACTACTCTTCGCCCGGCAATCCAGTCTCGCCGCCACCGATTTCGACTTCTTTCGGGTCAGATACGCTGGCGCAAGACTTGACGCAGCGCAGCGAGAAGATGCGGCAGGACTACGTTGCCGACATTCGCCGGGCCAAGGCGCGTCTCGCCAAGGAAGGCGATGAGTTCATCTCCGGACCATCGACCGCGCCACCGGTCCCCAGCCGGCCCATCCGTCCGGCATCGGGAACGTCGAAAAACTCTTTCGGCCCCTCGGCGCCGTCACCGCGCCTGATGATCGTTGCAGCTCTCGTGCTCCTGGCGCTCGCCGCGCTTTGGTACACCTTTGGTTTTGGCGGCAAGCGCAGCGCCGAACTGCTCATGACGCCGGGTTCGGTGTCGAGCAGCAAAGGTTCCTTGGGCGGCGCGTCGGATGCTGTGAGATCGTCGCCGCCGGATTCTCCAGGCGGTGACGGGAAAACTGCAGCTCCCGATGCGGGTGGCCCGCGCGGCGACATTGCGCCGGTAAGAACCACGGACGGCGAAAAGACGGCGGCCAACGACGATGCTGCACCGGAGCCAAGGACGGCATTGCCGATGACCGGAGTGGCGGTCGATCTCGATCAACCCGTGACGCAGGCCGAACTCGAGCAAGCGCGGCGGCATCAGGCGATGGCCGCGATGTCCGGCCAGCTGGGTAGCGCCGCGGGACGCCCGCAGGAGACGGCTTCGCTTCCGGCTTCGATGGTCCCATCCGAAGCTGAGACGGAAGGCACGGCGCCAAAGCAACAGGAAGGCGCTGGAGAGCAGCCCGAAGCGGGTCTCAGCCGTTCCGCGCCTCTCGACATGCCGGCTGCGACGGTCGGGCCGCTGTCGCTTCGACTGGCAGCCGCAAACGGCGATGCCTCAGCGCAGTTCGAAGTCGGCGCGCGCTTTGCCGAAGGTCATGGCGTGAAGCAGAGCTTCAAGGACGCCGCCAAATGGTATCAGCGATCGGCAGATCAGGGCTTCGCGCAAGCGCAGTACCGGCTCGCGACATTGTACGAGCGTGGTCTTGGCTTGAAGCCGGACCGCGAGCAGGCGGCAGCGCTCTATGAGCGCGCAGCAGCTCAGGGCAACATCAAGTCGATGCACAACTTGGCGGTGCTGAGCGCCAACCAGACGGATCGCTCGCCGGACTACGCTTCGGCAGCGCATTGGTTCAGCGAGGCTGCCAAGCGCGGTCTTCCGGACAGCCAGTTCAATCTCGCGATCCTCTATGAGAACGGTCTTGGCGTCGATCGTGACGTGAAGCAGGCGTTCATGTGGCTGTCGCTTGCGGCGCGCGGGGGGGACGCGGATGCTATCCGGCGTCGTGACATCCTGCGTGGCAAGCTCTCCGCGCAGGACATTGCCGAGACTGAGGCGATGATTTCGAACTGGCGTCTCGTTCCAACCGACAGGGCGGTCAACGACGCGGTCGTCGCGGGCGAACTCTGGAAGAAAAACCCCAAAAATGGGGTAAGCGGCTAGGCACGCCTACATCGCGAAGTAGGGTTGCGACAAGGCTGCGATTGGTGTCCCCTGCAGGTGAAATGGCTCGTAGTAACTTCCCGCCCATGACCTGCCCGCCGCCTCGGACGCGAGAATGACCCTTTATCTGCCGATCGCCGAGATGTCGGTGTCGATTGTCGTTTACGTGGCACTCGGCTTGAGCATCGGGTTTTTGTCCGGGCTTTTCGGCGTTGGCGGCGGTTTCCTGCTGATGCCGCTCCTGACATTCCTTGGCGTGCCGTCGGCGGTTGCGGTGGCGACCAGCTCATCGCATGTCGTTGCGTCTTCGGTGTCGGGTGCGATCACGCACTACCGGCGCGGCAATGTCGACATCAAGATGGGCATCGTTTTGCTCGCCGGGGGGCTCACGGGAACGTACGTGGGCGTGGCTGCGGTCAAGCTTTTGCGCAACCTCGGCTACTTCGATCTCACCGTCTCCCTGATGTACGTGGTGTTTCTCGGCGTGGTCGGCACGCTCATTCTGGTGGAAGGCGTCAACGCTGCGCGGCACGTTCGGGCAACCGGCGGCCACGCTACGCGTCGATCCGGGCAGCATAGCTGGATGGAAGGCTTGCCGCTCAAGATGCGGTTCCCTCGCTCGAAGCTATACATCAGCATCGTGCCGCCGCTGATCATCGGGATGTTCATCGGCTGCATGTCGGCAATCATGGGCATCGGTGGCGGCTTCGTCTTGATACCGGCGATGATCTATCTCCTGCGGATGCCGACCGGGCTCGTGATCGGCACGTCGCTATTCCAGATCGTGTTCGTCGCGGCGCTGGCGACGGTGCTGCATGCGGTAGAGAACAAGACGGTCGATATCGTTCTCGCTCTCATTCTCATCGTGGGCGGAGTCGTCGGGGCGCAGTTCGGGACCGCGGTCGGAGAGAAACTTCGCGGCGAGCATCTCCGGATTCTGCTCGGCGGCTTGATCCTGCTTGTCGCTGCGCGCATGGCGATCGATCTTGTCTTGCCGCCCGCGAATGTCTTTTCGCTGGCGACTGCGACGGGAGCATCATGATGAGGCCGCTCCTCCGCCTGAGCTTATCGATGTTGATGGCGTTGAGCGTCCCGGCCCTCGCTGATGTGCCGAACGAGAGCATCGAAGCGGATGCGTCGACGCGGCAGGTCGCAATCACGTCGAGCTTTACCGGGACCGAAATTCTGGTGTTCGGAGCGGTGAGCAATAGCACGCAGCCGACGCCGGAAGCCGGAACCTACGACATCATCGTGGTCGTCGAGGGGATTTCGGCGCCCGTTACGGTGCGCATGAAATCGCGCGTTGGCGGCATTTGGGTCAATACCCAATCGATGCGCTTTGCGTCGGTGCCAAGCTACTATGCGATCGCTTCGACGCGGCCAGTCGACGAGATCGCCGACCGCGCGGTGCTCGACGCGCATGGCATAGGCTTCGACCACGTGCGTATGGTGCGGACGTCGCAAAGCCGGACCGATGCAACCGATCCCGCCGAGATGCAGGCTTTCCGGCAAGCGCTCATCGGTCTGAAAAAGGATGAGCACGTTTACGTTCAATCGGATTTCGGCGTGTCGTTCGTCGGGCGCAGTCTGTTTCGCGCGACGATCGCACTGCCTCCCAACGTGCCGGTCGCGCCGCTGACGGCGCACGTGTTTCTGTTCAAGGACGGAAAGCTGCTCGGCCAATACGATAGCCGCGTGATGCTGCAGCGGGAGGGGATCGAGCGGTATATTCACGAGACGGCGATGACGCGTCCGTTGCTCTATGGCGTCTTCACCGTTCTGATGGCAGCAGGGTTCGGACTTACTGCCGCGTTCGCCTTCCGTAGGCCGGCGTGAACGTCAATCGTCGCGCAGGAGACGCGGCGCGACGGGATAAAGCCCTTCGTGGCCGAGCATCCAGACGTCGAGGCCGTCGCTGCCGAACAGGGGCTCGAAGGCAGTGTCGAGAATGTTGAGGCCGCCGGCATAGGCGCCGAACGCCGGCATGACGAGGCGCAGCCGATTGCCGACGAAGCACGGGCGACGGAGCGAGGTGCCGTGGAATACGAGGCGCGCGGCGGGGTGATAGTGGCCGGCGATCTCATGCGTTGCGGCGCCGGTCTTTGGTTCGTGCCGCAAGGTGATGCCGCCGATGACGACTTCTTCCATGACGTAGCCCGCGAGGGCGCGATCGATCTTGGGATCATGATTGCCCGTGATCCAGATCCAGTCGCGATCTTCCTGCAGGATATGAAGGCTTTCGATGTCGACGGGATCCATCCGTGCCGCGCCGGCGGAATCGTGCAGGCTGTCGCCGAGCGAGATGACCGTTTCGGGCTGATAGCGATCGATCAGGATCGCGAGCTTCCGCAAGGTGTCGCGGGTGTCGTACGGGGGAAGCATCTGACCGCGCGAAGCGAATGCCGATCCCTTTTCGAGATGGAGATCAGAGACGAGGAGCGCCCGCTCGCTCGGCCAGTAAAGCGCGCCGAATTTGTGAGCGATGAAAGCCTTGCCGCAGATGTTGACGGGCTGATCGGCAAAATCCTCAAGGCCGATGCGTTCCGGCTTCAGCATGTTCATTGCTGCTCGTCCCCCGTCGCTTCACGTATCAACTCGTCCGCTGCCGCGCGCAAGACTGCATCACGATCCCGACCGTAGACCAGCTCCACCCCGATCTCCAACAGCACCGGCACGGCGAGCGGCGAAACCCGGTCGAGAATTTGGTGCCTGATTCGGTCTTTTATGCGAGCGAGAAACGCGCCGAGACGCTTGATATCGAGCATCCCCGTGGCGGCGTCGGCCCAGGCGGCTTCGAGCAGAAGGTGATGCGGGTCATGGCGGCGGAGCACGTCGTAGATCAGGTCCGTCGAGATCGTCACCTGGCGGCCGGATTTCACTTTACCGGGATGGCGACGCTCGATCAAACCGGCGATGACGGCGGCGAGACGAAACGTTCGTTTCATCAGGGCGCTTTCGGCCAACCAGGCGTCGAGATCGTCTCCCAGCATGTCCTCGTCGAAGAGTTGGGCGAGCGACAGGCGGCCGTTCTGAATGAGTGAAGAGATGTCGCCATGAGTCCAGACCGCGAGCGCGTAGTCGTTGGCGACGAAGCCAATGGGGTGGGCGCCGATCCGATCGAGACGGCGCGTCAACAGCATCCCGAGTGTCTGGTGGGCCAGGCGGCCTTCGAACGGATAGGCGACGAGAAAGTGGCGGTTGCCGCGCGGGAACGTTTCGATCAGCACTTCGTCCGGAGCGGGCATGACGGAACGCTCCGTCTGCAGCTCAAGCCAGTTGGCGACTGGATTCGGAAGCCCGGACCAAACCTTGGGATCCGCAAGCATGTCGCGGACGCGCCGCGCCAAATGCGTTGATAGAGGAAACTTGCCGCCGTCGTAACTTGGCACGGTCGGATCTTGGGAATTCGAGCGGGTGACGAAAACTTCTGTGTCGCGGATGCCCTCGAAGCGAAGAATCTGCCCGGAGAATACGAAGGTATCGCCGGGCGTCAGCTGCTCGGCAAAGTATTCTTCGACCTCGCCCAACACGCGTCCACCCGCGTGCGCACCGCTCTTGGCGCCGCGATAGGAAATCAGACGGACCTTCAAGTGAGGCGCATCGACAATCGTGCCGAGGTTCAGGCGATACTGTTGAGCGATCCGCGGGTTGGCGACGCGGAGCCTGCCATCCTCGTCGGCGCGAAGCTTGGCGAACCGTTCGTATGATCTCAGCGCGTAGCCGCCGGTGGAGACGAAGTCGACCGTGCGGTCGAACTGATTTCGCGTCAGGCCCGCATAGGGAAGCGCGGAACGAACTTCATCGAAAAGCGCGTCTGGATCGAAGGGGGCCTCGCACGCCATGCCGAGCACGTGCTGGGCGAGAACGTCGAGCGCGCCGCTGCGCGAGAGCTGCGCGTCCTGGTCTCCCGCTTCCGCGGCCTGTTGCGCTGCACGGCATTCGAGAACCTCGAAACGATTGCCGGGCACGAGGAGAGCTTCGGAGGGTTCGTCGAGGCGGTGGTTGGCACGGCCGATGCGCTGAAGCAATCGGCTCGCGCCCTTGGGAGCGCCGAGATGGATGACGAGATCAACGTCGCCCCAGTCGATGCCGAGATCGAGCGTTGAGGTGGCGACGACCGCGCGCAAGCGGCCGGCAGCCATGGCGGCTTCGACTTTCTTGCGCTGGGCTGCGTCGAGCGAACCGTGATGGAGGCCGATCGGAAGACTGTCGTCGTTGATGCGCCAAAGTTCCTGGAACGCGAATTCCGCCTGCATGCGCGTGTTGACGAACACGAGCGAGAGCTTGTGTGCGCGGATCGCATCGTAGACTTCGTGCATGGCGTAGCGCGCCGTGTGCCCCGTCCACGGAATTTCGTTCTCTGCTTCCAGGATTTTGATGTTGGGTTTGGCGCCGCCTTTAACGGTGACGACGTTTGCGAGATGGGTCGTCGTCTCGGGTTCGGTTTGCGGGACGAGGTAGCCGCGCAATTCGCTGGGGTGAGCGACGGTGGCCGAAAGCCCGATCGTCATGACGGTCGGTGCGAGCTTGCGCAGTCGCGCGATATCCAGCGCCAGGAGATCGCCACGCTTCGACGCCGCAAGGGCGTGAAGTTCGTCGAGGATGATCGTGTCGAGATCGGCGAAAAGATAGCCCGCATCAGGATGGCTCAACAGCAGCGCGACCTGCTCGGGCGTCGTCAGCAAAATGTGCGGCGGCTTTACGCGTTGGCGTTGGCGGCGCGCGACGGACGTATCGCCCGTGCGGGTTTCGGTTCGCACCTTAAGGCCCATCTCGTCGATCGGGTGCGTGAGGTTGCGTTCAACGTCGGCCGCAAGCGCTTTCAGCGGCGAGACGTAGAGTGTGTAGAGGCCCGCACCCGTTTTCTTGCGCTTGCCCTCATGGATCGAGATGAGGCTTGGAAGAAATCCGGCTAGCGTCTTACCCGCGCCGGTCGGGGCGATGAGCAGCGTCGACTGGCGTTGGCGCGATGCTTCCAGCAGCGCCAACTGATGCGGGCGTGGGGTCCATCCGCGACGCGCGAACCATGCGGCGATCTCAGGCGGCAGTTGAGAGGCAGGAACGGCTTTCGAAGTGCGGGATTTCTTCTCCGGCGTTGGCGCGACGAGGGCAGCGTTGCGCGGTTTCTCTTTCGCCCTGGCTTTGGTCTGGCGAAGCTTTTGCGGCGGCTTGTCGGTGGCTTTACGCGGCACGTCCCAAACTTCGTTTCGTTCGGTGGCGACAGCGCCATCCGAGCGTCGGCTTATACCTTTAGAGCGGTTGCTTCGCCCAGTAATCGGCGTGACGCCCACGAACGGCCGCGAGGCTAGACTGGCCAGCGCTTCTCAGCGCGTCGGCGAGATGGGATTTGATTTCACCGATGAGGCCCGGGCCCTCGTATACAAGACCGGTATAGAGCTGCAACAATGTGGCGCCGGCCTCGATTTTTTCCAGCGCCTGTTTACCGCTGCCGATGCCGCCAATGCCAATGAGCGGTATCTTGCCGTCGGTCGCCCGGTAGATGCGCGCAAGCATGGCCGTCGATCTGGCAAACAGTGGTTTGCCTGATAGCCCGCCGGCCTCTTTGGCGAACGTCGATTTCACACCGTTGCGTGTCAGTGTGGTGTTGGAAACTGCGATGCCATCCACCGCATGGGCGCTGAGGCGTTCGATGATCGGCGCGATGTCAGCTTCCGCGATGTCGGGCGCGATCTTGACGATGATTGGTCGGCGCGGCGCGCCGTCGCTGACGAGCCGCCTTCGCGCGGACATGATCCTGGTCAGAAGTTCGTCAAGCGCTTCGGGTGCCTGAAGATCGCGCAGTCCCGGCGTGTTCGGGGATGAAATGTTGACCGTGAAGTAGCTCGCGACCGGGTTGAAACGTATCAGACCCAAGACGTAATCTTCTCCGCGATCGACACTGTCTTTGTTGGCACCGATGTTGACGCCGACGATCCCGCCGCGTTCCTGTCGCGCTTCGAGCCGTCGTAGCGCGGCTTCGTGACCGCCGTTGTTGAAGCCCAACCGATTGATCAAGGCGTCGTCTTCGAGGAGCCGGAACACGCGCGGCTTGGGATTACCGCTTTGCGGCTTGGGCGTGATCGTACCGATTTCGGCAAAGCCACAGCCCATGCCGAGGATGGCGTCCGGCACGCGCGCGTCCTTGTCGTAGCCTGCTGCGATGCCGAGAGGATTTTTGAATTCAAGTCCGAAGACGGATTGCGACAGGATACGATCGTCGGTGGTGAGTTCGCGCGGATAGATGCCGCATTCCAATGCCTTCAGCGAAGCTTCGTGCGCTTCTTCAGGGCTCAACGCGAAGAGTGCAGGGCGCGCCAGCCGATAGAAATTTTTTAGCACGCGAACCATTCCTCGTTGATTTCTGCAACACCGGTTTCATCGCTCGGCAATTGCCGCTGCCATAGCGCATCCGAAACTGTTATACTTGCGTAGAGGTGGGGGAACAGCTCACCTCCGCGGGATTGTTCCCATTTGAGGGCGGGGCCTAGCTTGGCAGCCTCGAATGCGATGAGAACGAGATCGCCTTTGCCTTTGAAATGCTTTTCTAATGTTCCCTGCAGCTGATGCTTGGCCGACAGATGGATGAACCCATCACGGCGATCATCCGGCGACCCTTCAAATGTTCCGCTCATGGTCGATTTGGACCATTCTTCTACGGTGGCGATTTTGAATACAGTTTTTTCTTGCATCGAATTGAGCTGTGTCGTTTGCCGCAAGCAAGTATCATTAAGCCGCATCCGCCGATGAGGTGTGGCGCGGACGCATTGCCGTTGCTATCACGGCAGTCCGCTCTTGCAACCCATCTTGCATAGCTTCGTTCTTACTTACGTCGCAGATGGCTCAAGATGATTGGGCCGAACGCAGTCATAAAGGTTCAGGTACCCGTGTATCCGACGGCATCTCTTAGCATCGCAGAGCTGTTCTCCGGACCTTATCTGTTGAACATTCCGTTGTTCCAGCGGCCGTACTCGTGGGGGCGCGAGCAGGCCGAGCAATTGCTTGACGACTTGATGGAAGCTGCGGGCGTGGGCGGCAGCAGCGAAAGCGAGCAGACCTACTTTCTCGGCGCAGTCGTGCTCATGGATGCACCGGGCGCGGAGACGGTGAGGCTCTCGGCGAAGATGACGCCGCGCGAGTTCGGCGTGATCGACGGTCAGCAGCGTATAGTCACTCTTATGACCTTGCTCGCGGTGCTGCGCGATCTCGAAAGCGACGCGAAGAAGCCTGTCGGCAAACGCGTTTCCAGCATGCTCGTCGCGCAACTCGGCACGCGATTTTTCCGAACCGAGCGGTTCCGCATGCATTTGTCGACGCGCGAACGGGCGGTTTTCGAAGACAATATTCTGCTGCCCGGCAGTTCGGTGCAGCCCGCTTATCTTGCGCTGCCGTCGGTGGCGGAAGCGACGCTTCTTGAAGTGCGCGACCGCTTCACTGCGGTGTTGTCGGAGATGACGAACACCGCGCGCCGGACGCTCGCCGACTTCGTCGCCGACTGCTGCTATGTCGTGGTGATCGTTGGCAGCGACATCGACCGGTCGCACCAGATGTTCGTCGTCTTGAACGAGCGCGGAAAGAAACTGCAGCGCAACGACATCCTGAAGTCGGACATCCTCTCTCGCATGGCGACGGGCAACGGCAAATGGGCGGCCGACGTATGGGATGAGATGGCGCTGGCGCTTGGCGAAGGCTTCGAAGCGTTCTTCGGACACGTACGAACGATCTATGGCCACGGGCGGTTGCAGATTGTTTCCGGCGTTCGTCAGGTTATTCGCGACTGCGGTGGCTCGGAGGCATTTTTTCGCGACGTCTTCTTGCCGTTGGCCAAGGCGTACGTGCTGGTTCGCAGCAACGGCGCCAACGTGCTCGCCCCCGACATGCAGCGGACGCTCATTTATCTGAACCGGCTGCCGGAAGGGGACTGGGCGCCGGCGGCGATGATGGCGCTGAAGGACTGGAAGCGCGATCCAGGCCGCTCGGCACTGTTGCTTCGCGAAATTGAACGGCTTGCGATGCTGACGCGGCTGCTCTGCGCCGGGTCCGGAAAGCGCGTGCGCCGCTTCTCCGAACTAATCAAGGCGATGCGAAATGACGAGCCCATCGACGAGTCGCATCCGATCTTGCAGTTGTCGCGGGAGGAAGTTCGCGGCATCGCTTTCCACCTCAAGGATTTCCACAAGCGAAATCCGAAAGTGTGCAAGCTGCTGTTGCTGAGGCTCGGCGATGAACTCGAGAGTGGGATGGATGCGGTCGATCCTGATCTCTACACGATCGAGCATGTGCTTCCTCAGCGACCGTCGGCCACGAGCCCCTGGCGGCAGGTCTTCGCCAGCACCGAGGAGCGTTCGCAGCTGGTCGAAAGCCTCGGCAATCTCGTGCTGATCACGCAGCAGGAGAACGATCGCGCCCGCAATGCGACGTGGGACGAAAAGAAAGCCATCTACGCGAAGGGTTCCGCCAAGGCGCCTGTGCTCGCGATCACACGGGATGTTCTGGGCGAGTCCGAGTGGCGCAAGGCCCAGATCGAGGCACGGGAAATGCGTCTCCTGCAACTCGTCGAAAAGCTCTGGCGCATCGATCTTCTCGCGCCGAGGCAAGGCGCGCGCGGCGCGGTGAAACCCGTAGAAGAACCTGAGGAGCCGATGCGGCGTCTCGCTTAGGACACGTCGAACGCGTCCTCAGGCAGCCGCAAGTTCACCGGCAAGTGCTTTGGCGATCAATCCGCGCGTCTCCTGGATGCCATAGAGCGCAACGAACGTGCCGAGGCGTGGCCCGCGTTCTTGTCCCAGCAGAATCTCGTAGATTGCCTGGAACCAATCGAGCTTCACGCCAGGACCGCCGCTCGGGCTCGTCTTTGTCAAATCCTGATAACGCGGAATGGCGCGGCCGACATCGAGCAAAGTGTTCTGGATCGTATCTCCATCGGAGCCGGCAGGCAGGGCAGCGAGTGCCTTGTCGAGGTTCTTCAGCGCTTCGATCTCAACCTCGTCCGGCGCGCGGAACTTCTTCGTCGGCTTTACGAAGTCCTCGTAATAGCGGATGGCGTAGCCCGCGAGCTTATCGAGGATGGGCGCGTTGTCCGGTTCAGCACCCGGAGCGTAGCGGCGCAGGAAGCCCCAGAGCACGTCCTTGGTGTGAGCATGCGAAACGGAGACGAGGTTCAGCAGCAATCCGAATGTCACCGGAATTTCTGGCTTCGGCGGCTCGCCAGCGTGGATGTGCCAGACGGGGTTGTCGATCTGCTGCTTGGCCTCCTGCTTCGGAAATGACGACAGGAACTGCAAGTACTCATCGACGGCGCGCGGAATGACATCGAAATAGAGACGCTTGGCGGTGCGCGGCTTCTGGAACATGAAAAGCGCGAGGCTTTCGGGCGAGGCGTACGTCAGCCACTCGTCGATCGTGAGGCCGTTGCCGCGCGACTTCGAAATCTTCTCGCCCTTGTCGTCGAGGAAGAGTTCGTAGACGTAATGCTGAGGCGGCACGCCGCCGAGGATCTCGCAGATTTTGTCGTACACCGGCGCATTCGTCTGATGATCCTTGCCGAACATCTCGAAGTCGACGCCAAGCGCGACCCACCGCATGCCGAAGTCCGGCTTCCATTGCAGCTTCACGCGGCCTCCGGTGACGGGGAGCGTGACGTCGCGGCCATCTTCGTCCGCGAACGTGATCGTGCCGTCCTTCGGATTGACCTCTTTCATCGGAACATAGAGCACACGGCCGCTCTTCGGCGAGATCGGCAGGAACGGGCTGTACGTCGCCTGGCGCTCGGCGCCGAGCGTCGGCAGCATGACGTTCATGATGGCGTCGTAGCGCTCGGTGGCGCGCAACAGCATCTCATCGAAGCGGCCAGCCTTGTAGTACTCGGTGGCGCTCGCGAACTCGTATTCGAAGCCGAAGGTATCGAGAAACCGGCGGAGCATGGCGTTGTTGTGGTCGCCGAAGCTCTTGAAGTCGCCTCCGAACGGATTGGGCACCGAAGTGAGCGGCATCTGCAGATAGGGTTCGAGCGCCTTGCGATCCGGCACGTTCTCCGGAATCTTTCGCATTCCGTCCATGTCGTCGGAGAAGCAGAGAAGGCGCGTCTTGCGCTTGCCTTCCGTCAGCGTTTCGAAGGCGTGGCGCACCATCGTCGTGCGCGCGACTTCACCGAACGTGCCGATGTGCGGCAATCCCGAAGGACCGTAACCCGTCTCGAACAGGACGGTTTTCGTCGCGCCATCGGGCAGGCTTTCGAGCCGCTTGATCAGGCGGCGCGCTTCTTCGAACGGCCAGGCCTTGGAGTCGGTAGCGGCGGCGGACTGCTGAGGCGTGTAAACGAGTGCGGTCATCGGTTTGCTGTTATGGTTTTGCCGGAGATTGCAGGGGACAGAAGGCGCGCACCGTAGGTGGCCGGGCGGGCAGCGTCAACGCGCCTCAGACCGCTTCGCGACAAATGCCGCAACGGCGTCGGCAGCGGCCGCGAGATTGGCTTTGCGCGTGAAACCGGATCGACCGCGCGGGCCGAAATCATGGTCGCCATCGTCCATCCACGCGAAGGCTATTTTGCGCGATAGCTTAAGCGCTTCGACTTCGGCGCGATTGCCAAATGGGTCACGTTCGCCTTGGACGATGAGGGTCGGGCAACGAAGTTTGAAGAGGTGCTCGGTTCTGAGCTGCTCAGGTCTTCCGGGTGGATGAAACGGGTAGCCCAGGCACACGAGGCCCGCGATCGCGCCTTCGGAGAAAAGCGAATCGGCCACAAGGCTCGCGACCCTACCCCCGAGCGACTTCCCGCCGATCACCAGCGTTTGATCGGGATGAGCCTTCGCAACTTCGGCGACGGCGGCGCGATATTCATCAACGAGGGCTTCGGCGCGGGGCGGCGGGCGCTTCGACCCGCCCGTGCGGCGGCCGGCCATATAAGCGAACTCGAAAAGCGTGAGCGCGATCTGCCGCTCGGCAAGAAGAGCGGTTATCGCATCAAAAAACGAAGAACTTATCCCCGCTCCCGCGCCGTGAGCTAAAATCAATCTCGTGACGGTATCTGACGGTCCGCGCTCGATCATGAAGGTCGAGGGCGGGGCCGGTTTAGGGCCGGACCGGTTTTGAACAGGAGTCATGGTGGTCACAATTGGATTGGTGCGGGCTGATACATTGCGGAAAGTGCAAACGATACGGGAATCGCGGCGGCCGGGCTGTGACAGTTGGCAACACCGCAGCCTGGAATTGCACCTCTCGTCTGAATTTCGCCTGAGAATAGGCTAAGATGGGAATTCGTGAATTGAAACGGGGACGAAGCATGAGAGCCGTGAAGGTTTTGGCGCTCACGGCCGCCTGTTTATTGGCGGCGGGGGGCGGCGTCCTATTCCAGCGCCCCGATGCGCCGCTTGCCTTTCTGACCGCGTTCTCGGTCGCCGTCGCCGAGCCGGCAAAAAGCGAAAACGCCGTCGATGTTCCCTCGTCTCCCGATCCCGCTCGCCCGGAGCCAGCCAAGGTTGCGCCGCTTCCCGATTTCGTGCCGCAGCCACACGCTCTGACGCGGACCGACAACAGCGCGCAATCGGCCGAGGATCCGGAAGGTCCGACGCCGCCTACGGATACGCCAGCGGCGGCGCCTGCCGACACAACGACCGGGTCGGTTTCATCCGATTCGGCCGCCTCCGCGGCACCTGCCGAGTCGGCGTCATCTGCTCGAGCGGTCGAGATCAAAGTCGAACCTATTCCGGGAATGGCTCCGGCCAAGGCGCCGGTTTGGCCGAAGTTCATCGGCGCGAAGAACCTGTTCGGAGAAGCCAAGAAGCCGGCACCGATGGAAGCGCGCGCTATCGGCAGCTATTCGCGCGGCTGCCTCGCAGGCGCGGTGCCGCTGCCGATTGATGGACCGGCGTGGCAGGAAATGCGCCTGTCCCGCAACCGCAACTGGGGGCATCCGCAGCTTATCTCGCTTGTCGAGAAGTTCGCGAACGATGCGCAGAAGCTCGATGGTTGGCCCGGTCTCCTCGTCGGCGATATCGCGCAGCCGCGCGGCGGGCCGATGATCACCGGGCATGCGAGCCACCAGATCGGACTCGATGCCGACATCTGGCTGACGCCGATGCCGAAGAATCGCTTGAGCCGCAAAGAGCGCGAGACGCTGGAAGCCACGTCCATGCTCGACAGCACTTCGCTGGCGGTCGATCCGAAAGTTTTCACGGCGAAGCAGGTCGCGCTCATCAAGCGCGCCGCGTCCTATCCCGAGGTCGAGCGGATCTTCGTGCATCCGGCGATCAAGAAAGCGCTTTGCAAGGCGGCGGGCACGGACCATGCGTGGCTCGGCAAGGTGCGGCCCTGGTACGGCCACTACTATCACTTTCACATGCGCATCAAATGCCCGGCTGGCATGACTGTGTGTTCGCCGCAGCCGCCGCCAACGGGAGATGATGGTTGCGGCAAGGAAGTGGACGCGTGGCTTGCGAAGGTCATTCCTGCGAAGACAACGCCGGCACCCATTCCGCAGCCTTCGGGTCCGCCGAAAGCTCCACGTCCGCCGTTGATGCTGGCGGAGCTGCCGAAGGAGTGTCAGGCGGTGCTGGCGGCTGGACCGGACGCAGTGAAAATTCCGCCTGAAGCGCTGATGACCACAGCGCAGGTGAAGAAGGCGCTCGCCAAGGCTGCGGCGGTCAATCTGGCGCTTGCCAAAGCTTCCACGGCTACGGCCGCAAAGGGAACGGGGGCGCAACTCGCCAGGAGCCCCGCTCTGCGGCCGCACCTGCACAAGTCGGCGACTGCCGATCCGAAATGACGGTGGCCGCCGCTCGGTTCTAGGATCGTGCGCAGCGTTGCAATTCGCGCTGCTTTCGCCCATGCGGGGAGCGAAAATCGGGAGCGATCAATAGTCGTTGGCGAAAATCCGGACGCGACGACGCGGCCGGCCCATGAAGCCACAGCCGACCGCGATCAGCAGAAAGATCATTGTCGCCGGCAACGACAGAAACGTGGTCAGCACCGGGTCCCAGAGGATCGGCGAGATCTGGTGGGAGACGGTATGCTCGAGCGCGGAGAGAAAGGCTGGCGCCAGGTTCTGCAGGTGTTGCAGCAACGATATCGCGCCCTCGCCATCCGAGCGCGGGCGGGAAACGTCGGCGGCGAACGATATGAGCGTAAACAGCGCAAAGAGCGCGGCGAGAAACCGCAGCATCAGCCGGGGCCGGGTGTCGGGGTTCACGAGACTCGCGACCAGGGCGATCAACAGGGAACCGGCAGAAACCTGCAGCAGCATCCCGTGGGGAGCCTCGCCCATCTCGTACCATAGCCAAAAGTAGGCTGTTGCGGACAAAACCGCCAGGGCGGCAAACACCTTGAGCAGCGTGGAACTGGTCATGAACGGCGCTCGTCCGATTGGTCCATGGACCTTTTTGAGGGGCGCCGGGGCGGCGGTCAAGTTCCCAAGAATCATTTCAGGGTGACGTTGCGCTCGGAGCGCGGATGCGTATAGTGCGCCGCTTCCAGGCCGGACGGAGAGATGGCCGAGTGGTTGAAGGCGCTCGCCTGGAACGCGTGTAGGCTCGTAAGGGTCTCGTGGGTTCGAATCCCACTCTCTCCGCCAAACACCTCGGTCCAAACGGGACCATATCGTCTGACTAGGTTCAGCGTCGTGGCTTCTCCCCGTTCAAGCGCGCAGTCGTCGAGTTGAAAGTCGATGGTCTCCCAATCCTGGCCCAAAGCGATTTCATGGCCGCGACAGGCGCACACCGTGCTCGGGCATCTGCGAGCCCAGGTTCAATCTGATCACTCTCACTGAGCGCGTGAGTCGAATGCAGTTTGCTTGGTTCAGTTACGCTCGGCGGCTACTAAAAACGACGCATGCGAACCAAATTCCTTTTAAGCGTTCTGGCTGAATGGGCGTCGCTCAATTTCGCTGCGAGATAGCAGACCGTTATCGCGAAGAAGCACTATGCAGCTGCCCTACTCTGGGGCTTTGAGCCGACCGACTCCGGTCGTATAAGCCCTGATAGCTGCTGCGATGCGGCAATCTAAGGGGGGCTGCGTGCGACAAGGTAAGGCTGCCGAGCAGGACGAAGCGGGCGTCGCGGAGCACCGCCAGCACTTCTGGCCTCTCGTCATCGGGTCTATTGGCGTTGTTTTCGGTGATATAGGAACCAGCCCACTCTACGCTCTTCGCGAAGCTGTTAACTCGGCCCAGGGCGTAGGAATTTCGAACCGCGAAGCGGTTGTGGGCGTTCTTTCCATGATCCTGTGGGCACTGACTTTGATCGTGACGATCAAGTACGTCATGGTCCTTCTTCGCATCGACAATAAGGGCGAGGGCGGAACGTTCGCTCTCATGTCACTGGGCCAGTCGGTCGCCAAAAGAAGCGCACCGATCGTCTTAGGGCTTGGGATTGCAGGCGCTGCGTTTTTCTACGGCGATGCCGTTATCACTCCTGCTATTTCTGTGCTGTCAGCAGTGGAGGGTCTCAACCTCATCACGCCCGCATTAGAGAAGTTTGTTCTGCCAATCTCGCTGCTAATTCTGGTTGCCCTTTTTTCCATGCAATCGCATGGAACGGCCAAGGTCGCCAATGTGTTCGGGCCCATTACCGCCATTTGGTTCGTAGCGATTGCCGCCGGCGGCCTGATCCACTTAGTCGATAATCCAAGTGTGCTTGCGGCTCTCAATCCGTTGCCGGGCATCGAGTTTGCGGCAAGCCATGGTGTCATCGGCCTCACCGTCATGGGGCTCGTGTTCCTATCCGTTACAGGAGCGGAGGCTCTTTACGCGGACCTCGGTCATTTTGGGCGCAGGCCCATTTCCTTTGCCTGGATATGGCTCGTATTTCCTTCGCTCGCGCTCAATTATCTCGGGCAAGGGGCGCTCATACTTTCAAATCCGGCGGCGCTGGAAAATCCGTTCTTCAGGCTTTATCCGCATTGGGCTCTTTTCCCGATGATCGTTCTTGCGACGTTGGCGACCGTCATTGCAAGTCAGGCCGTGATCACCGGCGCCTTCTCTTTGACCCGGCAGGCCGTTCAACTTGGATTAGTGCCCCGGCTTGCGATCCATCACACGTCCGAGGCCATGGCAGGTCAAATTTACTTGCCTCGCATAAATTGGCTTTTGCTCGTAAGCGTGCTCCTCGTCGTCATCGTATTTAGAGATTCAAGCCATCTCGCCTCTGCTTATGGCGTATCCGTTACCGCGACGATGGTCATCACGTCATGCATGGCATTTTTCATTATCTGGAGGCTGTGGGGCTGGAGCATCTGGCGAGCGGCTGCACTCATTCTTCCGCTTGCGCTTATCGAGCTAGCGTTTTTTATGGCCAACATCCTGAAGATCGTTGATGGCGGATGGCTGCCCTTGGCGCTAGCCGCCAGTGTTGGACTGGTCATGCTGACATGGCTCAGGGGCGCGCGCATCGTCGAAAAGCAAATGCGAAAGAACGAGGCCGAGCTCGATTGGCTCATCAAAAAGCTCGAGGCAAAGCCACCTTTCCGGGTTTCGGGAACGGCAGTCTTTCTGACCCCTGACGTCAATTCCGCGCCGACTTCGCTGATGCATAACTTGAAGCACAATCGTATCTTGCACGAACGCAATATCGTGCTGTCGATAAAGACGAATGATGTGCCGCGCGTGCCAAGTCGAGCGCGACTCGAAATAGAGCGCCCCAATGAAACATTTGTAAAAATCACCGCGCACTATGGATTCATGGAGACGCCGTCGATCCCAAAGATTTTCAACCAATGTCGGAGAAAGGCCCTCAACGTCGACTTGGGCGCCACGTCGTTTTTTGTTTCGCGACGGGTGCTGCGACCCACCTCAAAGTCGGAAATGCCCCGGTGGCAGGAGATGCTTTTCATCGCCTTGACCCACGGAGCCGAGGACGCAACGACATATTTTCAGATCCCTACGGATCGCGTCGTTGAGATGGGAACACAAATCGCAGTTTAACGCGCGGGTTGGGGGCAGGTCACACCACGCGGTACCTCGCCCGGCGGGCACGAAAAACATGCCCTCAAGCCTTATGTCTTTCCTATATCGCCAGCCCTGACTTCGTCTCGAATCTAAATATCGCAATCGCTATGTCACCGTCTCGAAAGGAGATGTGCCATGGCATATCAAAGCTTAGCATACATCGGACGGCCGGCAGTCGGCAGCAACGAAGACCACAAGAGTGCAGCCCGCAAGATAGGTTACAACATCTTCGCAATCGTTGCGTTGATGACGGCTGCTGCAACCGTGTCGAGCGCGTATCACCCAACGAATGGCCAAGTTGCGAATCCCCGGCTGGCGTCGATGGGCGTAAAGAACGTTCCGACGTCGTTTCGGGGCGCACCGCCAGTCACTGAACACAAATGATCTGGGCCAAACCTGATACGGCCTAGTCCCGGCCGGACGCAATTGATCTCAGCTGCGTCTGGCCGCCTGTTCGGTGCAAAGGAGTTCCGCGATGCTTGCCAGTTCGAAAGTGTCCGAAGCGCATGGCATCCCGTCGGCTGGTCTCTTTTACACGGCGCGCCGGCTTGAACTCGAGACGCTCGCGCGACGCGTTGGAGGTTGCCACAAGGGTAACGCTCCGGCCCGCGCAAGCGGATCTTATAGGATCAATCGGTCAACCTCCTTCATGGCCGGTCGATGCGAAGAGGCTCGTGCAACTCGATCTCGGGGCATCGGGCCGAAACGTTTGCGTTTCGAACATACCGGGGCCATCGGGAACCGCCGCATCGTGCCGGGCGTTTTGTTGCCCGATACCAAAGGAGGTTTCCGGATGGATGCGAAATCGTTTCTGATCGGCGCGTTGATCGTAGCGCTGCTCGCGGGCGGCTATTTCTATTACGACAGTACGCGCAGTCAGGTCAGGGTGGACGCCGGCGGCGTAAAGATCCAGGCGGATTGATCAATCAAACAGGGGCGCTTCGGCGCCCCTTCTTCGTTGCCCGCATTTCAGGCCGCAAACACAGGCTCGGCGGCATTGTTGCGAAGGGGCAAACGGTTTCTCAAGGACAGCAGGTTAAACTGGCCTACGCAGCGGGCGAGGCGACCACCGCCTCGCCGCCCGGCGCTGGTCATGCAGCGGGGAGCAGTCAACCAGCACCGTACCGGGACCGGCACGAAGTGTCGGTCTCGGATTCTCATAGGTGCGTAGATGAGCCGTTATCCCGCCCGGATCAGCCTGGGCGAGAGGATGCTCCGAGGATGGTTTCAAAGTTCTAAATGCTCGCCACCGCCGCGTGCGTACGGCGGTCCGCTGCGATCAGCGGTTCAGCCAACGAGCTGCGCGTCGCATTCGTGCGCCGGTACCAGTATAAGACCAGTGCAAGCGAGCGAGGAGAGGGACGCCATGCAAGTTCGAATTTCGATCGTGGCTGTAATAGCGGCGCTGCTGATGGTGTCGCCTGCTACGGCGGAGGGCGTCCGATACGTTTGCGCCGACAACACGGAGCTGACGGCGACATTTCACTCCGATCCGGGATTTGCGGATCTCGTATTCGCGGGCAGCAGCGAACACTTGACGCTGCCGCAGGCATTGTCAGCCGACGGCGGCCGTTACGCTTCTGGAAATACAGAGTTCTGGATCAAGGGCAACGATGCAACGCTGACGCGCGGCGACAGTCGGACGACGTGCAAGCACTGACGCTGGGGTCAGCCCGCCGTCATTGCGGAGGAGGCGGTGCAAGACGGGAAATGATGATGTGCGTCGAACCGTTGGCACCCTCGGATGATGCGCACACGAACCGCGCATCATTGACGTCGAAGACGTTGTGGCCGTTTTCCTGCATCGCGCGCTGCGCGCAAATGATCGAACCGCTGCGGACGGCGGGCTCGCTGCTGGAGACGACGATGGCGCCGACCGATGCCAGAAGGTCGTAGAAGCGCGACGGCGGCCAAGCCGCATTCCATTGGGCAGAGAGGCGGGGCGAAGGGGTCTCGCTGACCGTCGGACAGACGAGTGCGAGTTGCTCGGCGTCGGGGTGCTTGAGATTGATCACCACGGCCTGATCGTTCGTCGAGCGATCGATGATCGTCAGCTTGGAAACTTTCTCGACCAGCGTGGCAGCAAGCGCGTCGCATGGGTCAGCATGGCAAGGCGAGGCGATGGCGAGCGCTCCGATCACGATCAACGATTGCATCCGCCAAGCGGCCATCTGCTCTTTCTCCTTCGAACTCTTTCCTGGTGGCACTGTAGCTCGCGCACGATCGGGCGTCGCCTAGACCAATCGAGGGGCGGACATGAGGCCGGCCGATGAACCGGACCGAACGGGGTCAAGACACGGGCTGAGCGGCTGGGCTGGAGGCGAGAAACGTGTGCAGAGCGGCAACCACCTGCGCGCCTTCGCCGACGCCCGCGGCAACGCGCTTGATTGATCCGGCGCGAACGTCACCAATCGCGAAGATGCCGGGCACGCTCGATTCCAGGGAAGCACAATCCTCGCCAGCACCGACGCCGGTAAGAACGAAACCTTTGGGATCGAGCTTGACGCCAGTGTTCGATAGCCACCCAGTTTCCGGATCAGCGCCGATGAAGAGGAAGAGGTGGCGGATCTTCCGCTCGACCTCTTCGCCGGACGCCCTTCGCCAGGAGATGCAATCGAGGATGCCGTCCGAGCCGTCGAGGCGCGTAACCTCGCATTGCGTGAGAATTTCAACGTTGGGAAGTCCGCGAATGCGATCGACCAGATATTGCGACATGCTTGCCGAGATATCGCCGCCGCGCGCGAGCAGCCAAACCTTCTCGGCTCGGCCCGCAAGATAGACGGTGGCTTGTCCGGCAGAGTTTCCAGCGCCGACCAACACAACTTCCTGATGCGAGCACAGTTTGCCCTCAAGAGGGGATGCCCAATAGTGCACGCTGCTCCCCTCGAAATCTTTCAGGTTGTCGACGGAGAGCTGGCGATAGCGGACGCCACTGGCGACAACGACGCTGCGTGCGCGTACGGTCTGATCGTCGGAGAGGCGCAACGTGAAGGTGTCTCTGCCGCTATCGCGACGCGTTTCGAGGGCGACCACTTGCGATGGGATCGCGAATTCCGCGCCGAACTTCTGCGCCTGGTTGAATGCGCGCGCCATGAGGGCCATGCCGGTGATGCCGGTAGGAAAGCCTAGATAGTTCTCGATGCGCGATGATGCGCCTGCCTGACCGCCGAACGAACGGCAATCGAGCACAAGGACGGAGAGGCCTTCGGAGGCGGCGTAAACGGCTGCCGCCATGCCGGCAGGGCCAGCGCCGACAATCGCAACGTCATAGAGGCGGTCGCCATCGAGCGGCCCAACGAGGCCGATGCAGCGGGCGAGCTTCAGCTCGGGCGGATTTTGCAGAAACTCGCCGCTCGGACACAAAACGATCGGCAGCGCGGACTTGTCGACGTGGAACCGCTCGATCAAAGCGCGGGCTTCGACATCGGTTTCGGGATCGAGGTCGGTGTGGGGATGGCCGTTGCGAGAAAGGAAGTTCTGCAGGCGCAGAACATCACTGTCTCCGGCTGGGCCGATGATGACGGGACCTGCTCCCGTCTCGAGAAGGCCAACGCGGCGCAAGATCAGTGCGCGCATGATGCGTTCGCCGAGTTCGGCCTCGGCAATGAGCAGCGAGCGCAGTTTGCTTGGCGCAATCACGACCGCTTCGACGTCGTCGGTCGCGATCGCATCGACAAGCGAAGGGCGGCCCGACATCTGCGCGAGTTCACCCATGAATGAGCCGGGGCCGTGGGTGACGATATGTTTGCTGGCGCCAAGCATGTCGCGTTGGGAAATATCGACGTGGCCGCTCAACACGATAATGAGACCGGCACCCACTTCGTCGATCTTGGCGAGATAGTCGCCGCGGTGGAACGTCTTGGTCTCGCCGAAACGGCGGACGCGCTCGACCTCGTGCGGTTCGAGCAAAGGAAACATCTGCTCGCGCCGCTTCGCGATGGTGGACTGAGGTTCCGACGCCATAAAAATCTCGTGCTCCTGTTGAATTGCGGTCATTATTGCGAGCGGCGCAAATTACGCAACGCAAATGCCACCGTGCGCATTTGCGATTAGCAAGGCGACGTCGCGCGAAATAGAGCAATGTCTGCCATGCGCTGCAAATGTATGCGCGCGAGCTTAAAAGGAGCGTCCGGTGTCCGATAAAGTTTTAGTGTTCTATGGCTCGTATCGCAGCGACCGCATGGGCATTCGGCTCGCCGATTTTATTGTCACGAGAATGAAGCAAAGGGGTGCGGACGTCGAATTCATCGATGCGAAAGCGGTGAATCTCCCGATGCTCGACCGGATGTACAAGGAATATAAGCCGGGAACCGCGCCTGAAGCGCTGGAGGCGCTTGCGCAGAAAATCAAAGCAGCGGACGCGTTCCTGTTTGTCGTCGGCGAATATAATTGGGGCGTTCAGCCCGGGCTGAAAAATCTCACCGATCACTTCCTGGAAGAATGGTTCTGGCGGCCGGCGGCGATCGCGAGCTATTCCGCTGGGCGATTTTCCGGCGTGAGATCGGCCATGGCCTGGCACGGGACGCTGTCTGAGATGGGCATGATCATCATTTCGAGCACGCTCGCCGCAGGTCCGATCGCGCAAACGCTCGATGAAAAGGGCGAGCCGACCGGCGAGGGCGGGAAGGCGCTCGAACGGTCCTTTCCAAGGTTTGCGGATGACCTTGCGTGGTGGACAGAAGCAGCAAGGACTCAGCGGGCGAAACGCGCTCCACCTTATTGACGCGGGGATGGAACCTTTTGCCATTTAGGACGTTTCTGGCGACCCTGCCCTTGCCGTATGGCGCTTTGTCAGAAACTACCGTATCGAGACGGGTAGATACGGGCTACCGGACAATTAATGAGCGGAAATTCTCCTCACCTCCTGCGCGTGACCTATGCGTTCGCGGCAGCAGCATTCTTAACGCTGGTTGTTCTGGTCGCCGTCTCCTTCTGGCTTCTTGAGAAAACGAGCTCATCGACAGAAGACGTCTTAAAGCGTCGTCAGCAGCGGACCTCGCTGACGCGCCTCCTGTCGGCTGTCCAAGATGCGGAAACGGGCCAAAGGGGTTACCTGCTGACCGGCGAGCAGCGGTACCTATCGCCGTATCTCTCGGCCGTTCAGAACGTGCCCCTGCGGCTCGGCGAAGTTCGTAATACTTTCGCGGATTCGCCGGCGGCTAAGGCGGCGATCGAGCAAATTGCGGTCGAAGTTAATCAGAAGCTCGAGGAGCTGGCGCAAACAGTTCAGTTGCAAAGAGACGGCAAAATTGCGGATGCGCTTGCGATCGTGAAGTCAGATCGCGGCAAAGATATTATGGACGTCATACGACGCCATATCTCCGAGCGGATTGACGATGTTGAAGCCCAATTGGCGGTGAGCGCCGCGGCGCAAAGAGAGAATGCCGCGCTGGCTCGCTGGTTTACCTTAGGGGCGGGCCTCGTCATTCTGCTGGCGGCCCTCGGCGCGACGTTAACGATCCTGCGATATACGCGCGAGCTGGTGGCGGCCCGCGCAGAGATGGAGCAGCTGAACGCGGGTCTTGAGTCGCGGGTCAAGGAACGAACGGCCGATCTTCAGCGGGCCAACGACGAAATTCAGCGGTTTGCCTACATCGTTAGCCACGACCTCAGGGCGCCGCTTGTCAACGTCATGGGATATACGGCGGAGCTTGAGGCGGGCCTTGGCACTTTGAGCGCCCTTTGCGACGATCCCAAACTGGATGAGTTGGCTTCGGGGCCCGGCGCGCGTGCTGCCATTCGCGAGGACTTGCCGGAGTCCATCGGATTCATCCGAACGTCGACGCATAAGATGGATGGCTTGATCAAGGCGATCCTGAAGCTGTCACGCGAAGGGCAACGCGTGCTGCGGCCTGAGCCGATTGATCTGCAGGAATTCTTCCAATCTTCTATCGCGGCGGTCCAGCATCGGCTGAATGAATCCGAGGGCCAGGCGGAGATCGTCGGTCAGCTACCGGTCATTGAGAGCGATCGGCTTGCGCTTGAACAAGTGTTCGGTAACCTTCTAGATAATGCTATCAAATACACCGTTCGCGATCGCAAGCCGAAGATCACGATCCGTCAGCGCCCCAGCCTTTGGGGCGCCGTCGTGATCGAGGTCGAGGATAACGGACGAGGTATCGCGGCAGAAGATGCTGAACGTGTGTTTGACCTGTTCCGCCGCGCGGGTGTGCAGGATAAGCAGGGCGAAGGTATTGGCTTGGCGCACGTTCGAACCCTGGTCCGACGCCTCGGGGGCGACATCGTCATGACTTCAGAGCTGGGTAAAGGCACGACCTTCCGGGTTATGCTGCCCCGTAAGCTGCCGGAGAAGCGGAATGAGCAATAGCGAAGGCAAGGCGGTTCAGATCGTCATGATCGAAGATGATGCCGGGCATGCCCGTCTCATCGAAAAGAACATTCGCCGGGCAGGCGTGAACAACGATATCCTCGCGTATGCGAATGGGACGGAGGCGCTCGCGTTCCTCTTCGGTCCAGACGGCAGCGGCGAAAGCAGCGCGAGGAAACATCTGCTCGTGCTTCTGGATCTCAATCTTCCGGACATGACGGGCGTCAGCATCCTGGAGAAGATCAAGGCGAACGAACATACCAGGCGCACTCCGGTTGTCGTTCTGACGACCACCGATGACGAGCGCGAAATCCAGCGCTGCTATGATCTGGGCGCCAACGTCTACATTACCAAGCCCGTCGACTACGAGAACTTCGCCAATGCGATCCGGCAATTGGGCCTATTCTTCTCGGTCATTCAGGTTCCGGAAACGAAGTGACGATGTCGCCACGGGTGCTCTACATCGATGACGATCCGGGCATCGGGCGCTTGGTACAAAAGACCTTGCAAGCGGGCGGGTTCGAGGTCGAGCTCGCTCAGTCAGGCGACAACGGCCTCCAGCTTATCCGCGAGAAGCACTTCGATATTGTCGCGCTCGATCACCACATGCCGGGCAAGACCGGATTGCAGGTGATCAAGGAGATCCGCGCGCTCGATAACCCGCCGCCGGTGATCTACGTGACGGGTTCAGAGGACAGCCACATCGCAGTTGCCGCGCTGAAAGCCGGCGCCATCGATTACGTCTGGAAAGATGTGCAAGGCCACTTTCGCGAACTGCTGGCGAAGTCGGTTCAGACTTCACTCGAGCAGGAGCGTCTCCGACGCGACATGGAGGCGGCCGACGCCGAAATCCGCGCGGCGCGTGACCGGGCCGAATTGCTGCTGAAGGAAGTCAACCATCGCGTGGCCAATTCGCTTGCCATCGTCGCCGGGCTGCTGACCCTGCAGCGGCATTCGCTGACGGATAGCAGCGCGCAGCATCTGCTCGATCAGATGAGCGCCCGCATCATGGCCATCGCCGGTGTGCACCGCCGCCTTTACACGTCGCATGACGTGACGATGGTCGATCTCAAGGAGTATCTCACGAGCCTCATCGCCGACATCAAGACCGCGATGGGAGATGCCGGCCGAAGCCATCCGCTTCATCTCAATTGCGCGCCGTTGTCGATCACGACCGATCGGGCGGTGTCCGTCGGCATAATCGTGACCGAGCTCGTGACGAACGCCTATAAGTACGCGTATCCCCACCGCACGGACGGTGATATCCGCGTCGATGTCGACGTGCGCGATGGTCAGGCCATTCTGACGGTCGAGGATGATGGCGTGGGCCTCGAAAACGCGCAGACGTCGGGCGGGACGCGTCTAGGTACGCGGGTCATGACGTCAATGACGTCGAGCATCGGCGGGACGCTCGATCTAACGGGCAGTGCGCAGGGCACGCGCGCGACGTTGAAGTTCCCGGCCTAGGTTCGCCTGTTCGCAGCGCTCAGTGCAGAGGGCTGAAGCCCAATCTTTGCAGCGCGCTTTCGCCGAGTGTGCGATCGCTGCCACCGGTTTTCACCAGCCGATCCAAGTGGCGGACCGTGCGGGACAGGTTGCGGTGCATCGTTTGCTGAAAGAAGATCCGCGCCACGTCATCGTCCTGAAGCGTCATAATGAGCTGTGCTTCGGACCGGGCTTCCTCGAGGTCGCTTTCCGTCATCATCACTCACCCCACTCTCGTGCGCGCAAGTTCAGGCGAAGAGTTGCGCTCGTTCGGACGTTTTCCGGATATTGGATTCCCAGAAAAGACCGAATTCCGCAACTGTCATAATTGCTATAAACATTTTAGCATTGCAGCCAAGAGCTTCGCGATGCGTGTCAGGCAGTTGCTTGCGTCGGCCATGGCGGCAGAGGCGGTAAACCGAGAACGGTTCTAACAATCGCAAACGATCGGCGATGGATGGGCGTGGCGCCAAGCGCGTTCAACGCTGAAACATGTTCCCGCACCGGATAGCCCTTGTGTGATCGCAGGCCATAGCCGGGATACTGAACGTCGAGCTCGCACATCAGCCGATCGCGTGAGGTCTTGGCGAGGATGGAGGCGGCGGCGATAGATAGGCTTTTGGCGTCGCCTTGAATGATCGCCTGCTGGGGCAGGTCGACATCCTTCAGGCGGCGGGCGTCGATCAGGATATGCTGCGGGGCATGCGCAAGGCCTTCGACGGCACGGCGCATGGCGAGAATGCCCGCCCAATAGATGTTGATCTGATCGATCTCTTCGACTTCCGCCCAGCCGACGGACCATGCCAACGCTGTGGCTTTGATTTCGACGGCAAGGCGGTCGCGTTCTGCAGCATCGAGCTTCTTGGAATCGTCGACGCCGGGAATGCGCGTGCCGGGCGCGAATATCACCGCCGCCGCACAGACGGGGCCAGCGAGCGGGCTCATCCCAGCTTCGTCGACGCCGGCGACACGCAATGTACCGGCGTCCCACAGTGCCGTTTCGAACCGCAACAGCTTCCGGAGGCGCTGACCTTCTGACCGGTTCTCGAAGCGTCGACGGTCTACCGCATCCAGAATGGCTTTCGCTCCGGCGCGCGTATCCAGTTTCAGCGCGTCCTCGATGCTCTTATCGAGCGGGCGGCCTTCGCGCACATAGCGCTGGTTAAGTTCTGAAAGATTGAGTTTCACGACGGTCGCGTACCGGTCTCGTTAGGCGAGACCGTGGCACGCATTTTTCGCGACCGTCAACACCCTATCCGGGGTTGATCGCGGGTAGGATGTCGGGCTCTTCCGGCGGTTGGTCGGGCGGCGGAGGAGCGACCGGTTCCTCCGGCGCATTGTCCGGTGTATTGGGCTCGACGTTAGGATCGAAGTCTGGATCGGATCCTGGATCGTGCGGGTTGCCGGGGCGGCCGCTTTGCGAGTTCATGATTGAATGCATGGCTGCTTTCGATCGCGAGAACTTACGATGAGGAGGCGTTATCGGTTTTGGCGGTGTCCTCCTCTTTGGATCGCCGTTGTTCCGAAACCAGATTTTCGCGCTGTTGGGTGCGATCTTCCCTGGCGACCGAAGCTCGCTCGGTTGGCGTCGGGCTTTCGTCTTGGCGCGGCTGCTGTGACTTGTCTTCAGCGGGGTGTGTTCCAGGGGTTCTGGGCGCGGGACGTTGGGCCATGGGTTTTCCTCTTCACTAATCTCCCGTAAGCCAAGTCCCGTCTGAATTAGTTGGTTCCATCGGGAACAAATTTGGGCGGTCTGCGTCGTTGGCTCGATGGATAAGCCAACAGCCTCCCGATCCGATTTACCGACGCACGGCGCGGTCGTTTTGCCGAGCGTGACGGTCGATAGCTACAACCTAGAACTCCGTGACGACGACGGTTTCGTTGGCGACAAAGCCAGCAAAGGCGCGTTCTGGGAAATCGTCGAGAAATGGCGAAAGCCGCTTCGCAAGATCGGCGAAGATCCGTTCGGCGATAGGAGCACCGATAAGCTCAAGAAGGACGAGCTTGCCGAAGAGCTCAAGGAGGGCGACCCTGAGGCTGCTGGCCTCGTGCAGAGTGCTGTCGAGGAATTTTCTCAGCAATTCGCCCAAGTCATTCGTCGCTTCATCAAGACCAAGGAATGGCGCGACACGGAAGCAATCGTGGTCGGCGGCGGCTTTCGCGGCAGCCGCTTAGGCGAGTTGGTCGTGGGGCGCACCGGCCTGATATTGAAGGCTGAGAATATCAAGGTCGATCTCGAACTCATCGACAATAACCCGGATGATGCAGGGCTACTCGGCTCAGCCCACCTTTTGCCAGCGTGGATGCTGAAGGGACACGACACGATGCTCGCCGTCGATATCGGCGGGACGAACATTCGGGTCGGAACGGTAGAGTTCAATCTCAAAAAATCATCAGATCTGAAGAAGAGCAAAATATTGAACTCAGAAATCTGGTGCCATGCCGATGCGGAAACCAATCGCACGGAGGCGGTGGCGCATCTCGTCAAGATGCTTGAAGGCCAGATCAAGGCGAACGAGAAGGACAAGTGCGCCTTGGCGCCGCTGATCGGCATCGGCTGCCCTGGCATCATTCGCGAGGACGGCTCGATAGATCGTGGCGGACAGAACCTGCCAGGTAACTGGGAGAGCCGCAGCTTCCATCTGCCCGGAGCGATCAAGGCGGCGATCCCTGAGATTGGGGGATCGGAAACGATGATCGTGATGCACAACGACGCCGTGGTGCAAGGTCTAAGCGAACTGCCGCGGATGCAAGATCGCGAACATTGGGCAGTGCTCACGATCGGTACCGGACTTGGTAACGCGCGTTTCACCAACAGGGACGTGAAAAAGCGCTCTTAAGGTCCTTCGCAGTGCCGCTGGTTACACGCTTCTTAGGATTTTTCTGGCAGACAAGCGTGTGCCACCATCGCTTGTCTTCACAAACACCAGGCCTGGCGGCCGGGCACCTCTTTGAGCATTTTTAACTGAGGAGGTGCCCGTCATGATTTCGCTGCGGCATGCCGCTTCGCGGCTGCAGGAAGCTCATCAACATTCGCAATTCCAAATGAAAGTTTATGTCCGCTGGCGATGCCAAACGGCTTGCCCGGCTTCCACAGGTATCGGGGCATAGACCCTGCTCGGAATTTGCGATGCCCAGTGTATAACGACCCCAGGGAAGCGCTGAGGGTTTCGCACGATGCAGTTCTACCAAACTACCTCAAGGATCGGACAAGCCTGCGAACTTTTCGCCTCGGTCAAAAGATTGGCCGGGGGTTGCCTTGCGGCCGTGATGTTGTTGACCCTTGAAGGCTGTTCTGGACAGACGCCAAACCTCGCGGCGCTGCAGCCGGCAGCCGGGGCAACGGATACGGCCGTGCGTTCCGAGCCCGTGGTGCCGGGGAGACGAGCCCGCGTATTCATCTTCGCGGGGCTGGGCGACAAGTGCGAGCAGCTGCCGGCGCCTGAAGTGAGCATTGTCGTACCGCCCTCAAAAGGCGATATCGCCTTCGTTCCCGGGCAGGAAACCACGATCCAATATTCCGCCAAGGGTACGTGCCTGGGCCAGAAGGCTACGGGAACGGCGGTCTATTACACAGCGTGGGTGGCCGCCCAGGGCGTCGACCGCTTCTCGATTACGGCAAAACTTGCGAGCGGTGAGACCGTGACGCGGTCCTTCGAGGTGGCGATCGCGGAGTAGGCCTCCCTCTCCGCGCCAATGGTATCGGGCCGTAAGTGTTCTTTAACCCCGGTGCGGCACAGTCATTCCGAATTCATTTAATTTTCGGAGCCTGCTGTCATGCGTAGCTCGCTGCGGTCCGCCATTCCCGCTGCGCTTTTGGCCTTCCTAGCCCTGACGCCGGTCATGGGCGCCTTCGCGGAAGATGGCGAGGTTGAGAACGGCATGGCTGACGGCTCGCAGCTCTCGCCTGAGGGCACCCCACCCTTCGTTCCTGGCGCCAACAATCTCAATACCGTGCCTGAGGATGGTGCGAGCGTCCGTAGCGTCGACATGCCGGACAGCCCGTGGGTGAAGCGGCTGCTGGCCACCCGCTCCAAGGAAGATCTCGTGATCTGCATCGCGGGCTGCTACAGCGCGCGCGATCGCGTCGTCTATGCTCAGCCGACGACGATTCCAGCCCGTACGGCTGAAGCCGTTCCGACCGGTAAACCGAACCGCTCGGCTGCGGCCGAGCCGCGCAATCAGGCGAGCGTCAACCGGACGAACTGATCGCGTTTCGGCGCCGCGCTTCAGGCCATATTGTGACGGGAAAACGGCCGGTTTTCCTTGATGTTCATTCATCTCGTTCATCCCGCGATTGGGTGCGCGACAAACGACGGATCGCGCGGACGTCTCGCGTTCTGATCTCCGATGGCCGGGCAACGACCCTCATTGCCTTCCCCGGCCCCGAAGGAGACACTCATGAAAAACCTATCGCGCGGCACATGGATCGCGCTTGCTGCCATCGCGGCAGTTCCGGCAACCGTAGCAATCGCAAAGACAACCGACGGCGGTGGCTGGCGATCGATGACGCCGGAGACGCGTTCGCGTCTCGAGGACGGCCGTATCGCCATGGTGAAGACGGCCCTTCAACTCACGCCGGATCAGGAAAAGCTTTGGGCTCCTGTCGAAGCGCAAGTCCGCGACGCGTTCAAGTCGCGCGAGGCTCGCATTGAAGAGTGGAAGAAGAAGCGCGAAGAGCGAAAGGCGGAGGGCGACAAAGCCGATGCCGAAAAGCGTCCCGATCTCGCGGCTCGCTTCGAGAAGATGAGCAAGCGGATGGGCGAGCGCGCCGACCGGCTGAAGGCGTTCTCCAGCGCGTTCTCGCCGTTCTATGCATCGCTGTCCGACGAACAGAAAGATGTGTTGCGTCCGTTGATGCGTCAGCTAGCCCCAGGCTTCGGACATCATCCTGGGCATCGCTTCGCTGACGGATGGGGTCCGGGCGGTCGCGAGCATGGCGGCTGGTTCGGACATCACGGCCAGATGGATCGCGGCGGCCCGCAGATGCAGGACAATGACGACAACGACGGCGGTCCGGCACAGGAGCAGCAGAGCCCAGCGGAGCCCGACAAGAAGGGCTAAAGGCACGCTTCCCCTACCTCACTCACTTCTCGCATCGAACTTGGCCGGGCATGAAAACGCCCGGCCTTTTTTATGGGCCGGGCGGAATCTCGTCTCGTTATCGCCTGAGCTTAACGCGCCGGACGGGCGCGATTGCGATCATCGTCGCGACGCTTCATGAACTTTGGAGCGCCGCCGCTCTTGTTCCAGGGAGCGCTGTCGCCGCCGCCGCGCTGGGCCTTGCGCGGTGCGTTTCCGCCCTCACGATCACGGCTGGCGCCGCTGGCATCTTGACGATGGCGGCCTTCTGCCTGCCGCTGCGGGTGGCGATGATCGTGGCCATTTTCACCGCGATGATCGGCGCGGTGCTCGCCGCGATGGCCATTCGGGCGGTGGTGGTCGTTGGAACCATGATCCCGGCGGCGTTCGCCGTTGGCCTCGTGTGAGCGTCCGTGCTGGTCGCGCGGGCCGCGTTCGTCGCGTTGTTGCGGGCGTTCAGCACGGGGAGCGCGATCGGGACGCGGGCGGCGTTCTCCTTGCGGTGCACGCTCGCGATGTTCAGCGACACCAAACGTGGCCTTGCCTTCGACGCCACCCTCAGCGTGCTGCGGAGGATGATTGCGTCCGCGAGCCGGGCTGCGCTGCCGATCGTCGCGACGCTCCGCGTTGCGCTCGCCCGACGGACGTCCGTGAGCAGGACGGCGTTCCTGCCCGGCTTGACGCTCGCTGCGTGCAGCGCCGTCGCGATGGCGATGTTCGCCGCCGCGGCCAGCGCCTCTGCCTTCGCGATGCTGGGCTTCGCCGTCACCGGATGCCCGATGACGCGGGAGCGGTGGGAGGGTTTCCCCGCCGACGTCGTCGATCACTTCGATCGGCTGCTTCATCATGCGCTCAATGGCGCGAACTTCCTGGCGCTCGGACGGATCGCACAGCGAGATCGCGATGCCGTTCGTGCCTTTGCGCGCCGTGCGGCCGACGCGGTGCACGTACGTCTCGGGATCAAGCGGCATGTCGAAGTTGATGACGTGCGTGATGTTCGAGACGTCGATGCCACGGGCAGCAATGTCAGTCGCAACGAGCACGCGGATGTGGCCCATCGTGAAATCGTTGAGCGCACGCTGGCGGGCGTTCTGAGCTTTGTTGCCGTGGAAGGCGCTCGCCGAAATGCCTGCCATGCCGAGGCGATCAGCCACGCGATCCGCGCCACGCTTGGTGCGCGTGAAAACGATGACCCGCGAGGCCGCTTCGTCGTTCAGGATCGTGTGCAGGCGGCTTTGCTTCTCTGGTGTCCGCACGACCATGATCTTCTGATCGATACGATCGACGACGATCTTCTTGGAAGACAGATCGACGCGATAGGGATCGTGAAGGATGTCGTAGGCGAACTTCTTGATCTCTTCGGGCATCGTCGCCGAGAAAAGCGCTGTACGGCGCTTCTGCGGGATGAGCGAAACGATCTTCTTGATGTCGCGAATGAAGCCCATGTCGAACATGCGATCGGCTTCGTCAATGACGAGCGTCTGCACGCCGGAAAGATCGCAGCTGCGCATGTTGACGTGGTCAAGCAGGCGGCCCGGCGTCGCGACAAGGATGTGCACGCCGCGTTTGAGCGCGTTGATCTGCGGGCCTTTGCTGACGCCGCCGAGAACGACGGCGCGGCGAAGGTTCATGTTGCGGGCCAGCTTGGCGACTTCCTGGTCGATCTGCACGGCGAGTTCGCGCGTCGGCGCAAGGATAAGAGCAGAAACCTGCTTCCATTGCGGATCGGTGTTCTCGGCTGCGATCTTGTTCAGGATCGGCAGGAGGAATGTCGCTGTCTTGCCAGAACCCGTCTCGGCCATGCCGAGCAGGTCACGGCCTTGAAGCTGTGGTGGAAGCGCTTGCGACTGGATCGGAGTGGGGGTGGTATACCCGCACTGCGTCAGGGCACGCGCAAGAGGCTCTGCGAATGCGAAAGCCTCGAAAGATTCGGTTGTCAAAGTGAAAAAGTCCCAAGGGCTTCGATGCCCGCGCACGCCTGTGCCGGGGTTTCGTCCCATGGCCCACACCGGCGCTTTCGGGGTGCGGCCTTGTCTATAAGGATTGATCTCAATGCAGGGTCGAGCGCGGTGATTGAACCGCTTTTGAGTGGCACGAGGACCCGAGCGCCATCGAAGAGCAATGTGGTGCTAGTGCCGATATTCGCTTTGAAAGTCAAGGATGATCGTCCGCCGGTCTATCACCTGTGTCGCTCCGACGCGGAAAAATTTACGCTGGATGAACAGCTAACCAGAAATTAGGAGCGCGTTAAGCGTGCTGATGCGCGGCATCGCCCAGGGCGGTCACAGCCCGACGCATGGCCTCCATGACGCCTTGTTCGGTCATCGAGTGCCCGGCGTGATCGATGATTTCGAGGTGAGCCGAGGGCCAAACGGATGCAAGCGCGAAAGCGCTTCTGGGAGGGCACAGGAGATCGTAGCGGCCTTGGACGATCGTGCCCGGGATGTCATGCAGCCTGTGGGCGTTGGCCAGTAATTCGCCGGGCCTCAGGAAGAAGCTGTGTTTGATGTAATGCGCTTCGATGATCGGCGTAGGCGGCAGTCGTGCACCTGCGTCGACGGATTGCGGAATGGAGGCGTGCCTGGGCGCCAGCTCGGAGAGGGCACGCTCGTAGGCGTTCCAGGCATGAGCGGCGCGCGTGCGCTCAGAGCGCTCTGGACCTGTCAGCAGACTGACATATGAAGCGAGCGGATCGTGGCGGTCAGCCTCGGGGAGGGGGGCGCAGAATGCCTGGTAGAGTTCCGGCCGGAAGATCTGCGGGCCTTCGACGAAAGCCCAAGCCACTTCCTCATCGGTGCCCAGGAAGAGGGCGCGGAGCACCAGTGCGTTGACTCGTTCCGGAAATCGTTCGGCATAGGCCAGCGCCAACGTCGATCCCCACGATCCGCCAACGACCATCCAGCGGGCGACGTTGAAATGTTCGCGGACAGTTTCGAGATCGGCAATGAGGTGCGCAGTCGTGTTCGCGTGGCAGGAGAGGTAGGGGTGACTCCGACCGGCGCCACGCTGATCAATCAGAAAGACATGGTCTCGCGCCGGATCGAACAGCGTCCGATGCAGCGCCTGGGCTCCGCTTCCAGGTCCCCCGTGCAGGAAGACGATTGGTCGCCCTCCCTTTTTTCCGACCTCCTCAACGTAGATCCAGTGACCGTCGCCCACAGCCAGCATGCGGGCGTCAAAAGGGCGGAACGATTCCGGGAGGGTCTTCATTCTCTCTGCTGAGCATGGTTTTCGTTAAACGACAAGTTCAGCTGCTAAGACCCTTGCAACCAAATGATGAGCTCACGACTGACAAACGTTCGAACTTGGCTCATGACACAGAAACGAGAACCCTGAGTTTGCTTGTACGGCAATTGACGAAATCCCCGCCCATTCCTACGTGCCCCCCGCTGCAACTTTTGACGTGGTGCGCTATACTTGGCGAGCGCCGGCCCCAATGGAGAAAGACACGATGATCCAGAGCCCTTCCTCGACAGCGCACCGCAGTTTGGTCGTCGCCGCCCTGCTATCGGCAGGACTCGCATTCGGCTTCGGAGGCGTTACAGCAGCGCGCGCAGAATCCGCGATGCTCGTTGGAACTTGGGTCGGAAACGGCAACATCAACTTTTCTTCAGGGTCGAAAGAATCGGCCAGGTGCCGGGCGCATTTCGCCAAGACGGGCGAGCGCAGCTATGAGATGTCGGCGTCTTGCGCCACGCCTTCCGCAAAGGTCGATCAGACGGCCCAGCTGACGAAGGTCGGCGCGAACAGCTACGTCGGCAGCTTCTTCAATCAGCAATACAATACGGGCGGCTCGATCAAGGTGACGATCTCGGGCTCAACGGGATCGGTCAGCCTTGCAGGCGAGGCCGGAACGGCGTTCTTCCGCCTGCGGAAGTATTGAGTTTTTGCTTGAGGGATCGTTAGTTCGATTTGCGGTGACCGGACGTTGAGCTCCGGTTACCAACTTGCTTCGAAGCCGGACTAATTCGCACACGAACTTTATCGATTTTGGGGCTATATTTCCTCAATCGCCGATTCGTGCTCGGAGACATGCCGTCTCAGTGGTGTACGAAGAGGTACCCCGGCGATCATGACGCTCCTTCCAAATCTATCCGGAGACTGTTCATGCTTCGCATCGTGCTGAGCGCGATCACCACTGCATTTCTGTTGGCCTGTGCCATTCCGTCGGCCTCGGCGGAGCAGCTTGACGCATCCACCCTTTCCTGCCGCGAGCTGACGGAAAAAGCCGCGTCTTCCAACAAGTCTGCGGTCTACGGCGCGAGCGTCATCCTTTATTGGATGGAAGGCTATCAGGCGACGGAAGACCAGGGCACAGTCGTCGACTTCGACAATGTCGCCAAGGAATTCGAAGCAACGACAGATTTCTGCAGCAAGAACCCCGGCGTCGGCGTGATGAGCGCGACCGCGAAATTCATGGGCGAGAACGCGGAAGATGCGACGCCGAAGGCGATCGATCTGTCAATTCTCAAGTGCGAAGCCGTCAATTCGACGAAGGAAAACGAGACTGAAGGTCTTGGCCAGATCCTGATGTGGCTTGCGGGATATCACGCGAGTGTCGCCAAGAGCACGATCATCGACATGGATAAGTTCGGGGCCAGCGTCGAGAAGATCACGACCTATTGTGTCGAGCATCCCGAGATGGGACTTTTCACGGCCAGCGAAAAGTTCATGGGCGAAGGAAGCGACAGCGACGAGTGATCGTCGCTTCGCATGCTCTCAATTCTCATCCCCGGTTTTTCGGCCGGGGATGATTGCGCTGTCAGTCTTTGGTGATCCATGGATCCTCGGGCCAAGCCCGAGGATGATAAGAGCCGATCTATCGGTAACGCGAGAACGGCGCGGGAGCGGCGATTACTCCGTTCCGGATTGATCGCTCGCGAAGTCGGCTTCGAGTTCCTTTTCAAGACGCACGAGGTCTTCCGGCAGCGGCATGCCCGTCGCCCGAATTTGATTGAGCTTCTCGACGAGTGAGAGATAGATCTCGTGCTTGTCTTCGGGCTGGTTTTGCATCTCGGTCAAGAGCTGCGAAATCTCAAGCTTGATCTGGTCGAACGTCATCTTGGTGTCTTCCTCAAAAGGGGTTGGATGCAGGCTTATTCCGCCGCCTGCTTGTCGACGTAGCCGAGCTGAGCGTTGAGCTTTTCGATGAGATCGCCTGCGGCTTCTGGAATGTTGGTGCCTGGGCCGAACACGGCTTTGGCGCCGGACGCATAGAGGGCTTCGTAATCGGAGGGCGGGATAACGCCGCCGACCACGATCATGATGTCGCCGCGGCCTTCCTTATCGAGTGCGGCCTTGAGCTCCGGCACCAGCGTCAAGTGACCTGCGGTCATAGTCGAGACGCCGACGACGTGGACGTCGTTCTCAACCGCCTGGCGTGCCGCTTCGTCGGCAGTCGCGAAAAGCGGTCCGATGTCGACGTCGAAGCCCAGGTCTGCGAAGGCTGATGCGATGACCTTCTGGCCGCGATCGTGACCGTCCTGGCCGAGCTTGGCGATCAGGATGCGCGGGCGGCGGCCGTCGTTCTTGTCGAACTGCTCGACAAGCTTGCGGACGCGCTCGAGGCTCGGATTCATCGCCGCTTCCTTCTTGTAGACGCCGCTGATGGCGCGGATTTCCGCTTTGTGACGCGAGAACACCTTTTCGAGCGCGTATGAGATTTCGCCGACCGTCGCTTTCTGGCGTGCGGCCTGGACAGCGAGGTCAAGCAGATTGGCGTTGCCTTTCGCGCCTTCGGTGAGGGCGTCGAGTGCGGCTTGAACGTCCGTCTCGTTACGTTCGGCGCGAAGGCGCACGAGCTTGGCGAGCTGGGCTTCCCGGACGGCGTGGTTATCGACCTTAAGGAAGTTGATCTCCTTGTCGCCCTTGATCTGATATTTGTTGACGCCGGTGATCGTCTGGCGGCCACTGTCGATGCGCGCCTGCGTTCGTGCTGCGGCTTCTTCGATGCGCAGCTTCGGGATGCCGGCGGCGATCGCCTTCGCCATTCCCCCCTGCTCTTCGACTTCCTGGATGTGGGTCATCGCCTTCTTGGCGAGTTCGTACGTCAGCCGTTCGACGTAATGGCTGCCGCCCCAGGGATCGATCGTGCGGCAGGTGCCCGATTCCTGCTGAAGCAGAAGCTGCGTGTTACGGGCGATGCGTGCGGAAAAGTCTGTCGGCAGGGCGATCGCTTCGTCGAGGCCGTTCGTATGCAGCGACTGTGTGTGCCCTTGCGTTGCAGCCATCGCTTCGAGGCAGGTGCGCGTCGCGTTGTTGAAGATGTCCTGGGCGGTGAGCGACCACCCTGACGTTTGCGAATGGGTGCGCAGCGAGAGCGAGCGGCTGTCCTTCGGCTTGAACTCTTCCTTGATCAACTTCGCCCAGAGCAGACGCGCGGCGCGCATCTTGGCGATTTCCATGAAGTAGTTCATGCCGATCGCCCAGAAGAAGGACAGACGCGGAGCGAAGGCGTCGATGTCGAGTCCTGCGGCAACGCCGGCGCGGGCGTACTCGATGCCGTCAGCGATGGTGTAGCCGAGTTCCAAGTCGGCCGTCGCCCCGGCTTCCTGCATGTGGTAGCCGGAAATCGAGATCGAGTTGAACTTCGGCATGTTCGCGGAGGTGTAGGCGAAGATGTCGGAGACGATGCGCATCGAGGGTGCGGGCGGATAGATGTAGGTATTGCGCACCATGAACTCTTTCAGAATGTCGTTCTGAATGGTTCCGGCGAGCTTCTGCGGCGGCACGCCTTGTTCTTCGCCCGCCACGATGAAAAGCGCGAGGACGGGCAGCACGGCGCCGTTCATCGTCATCGACACGGTCATGTCCTGCAGCGGGATGCCGTCGAAGAGAACGCGCATGTCGTAGATCGAGTCGATCGCGACGCCAGCCATGCCGACGTCACCCTTCACGCGCGGATGATCGGAATCGTAACCGCGATGCGTCGCGAGGTCGAAAGCGATCGAGAGACCCTTCTGACCGGCGGCGATGTTGCGGCGATAAAAGGCGTTGGAATCTTCTGCCGTCGAGAAGCCCGCGTACTGGCGGATGGTCCAGGGCTGGAGGGCATACATCGCCGGATAGGGGCCGCGGACGTACGGCGCGATGCCGGGCAGGCCGTCGATGAAGTCGAGCCCTGCCGTATCCGCGTCGGTGAAGACCGGCTTGACGGGAATTCCTTCTGGCGTTTCCCAGACCGGGGCCTCGGGAACCTGGCCCCCTGTGGACGGCTTTGCCGGGGTGTCCGGATCAAGGGAAATCTGAGAAAAATTCGGGATCGAAGTCATTCGCGGGCTGATCCGGTCAAGTTGGGGTTGGCTCAGTGGCACGGTAAGGCAAAACGTATCCAGGCGCCAGCTTTCCGGGCTGCGTCGCCGGGCTCGACGGAAGCCCTCAATCAGCGGTCGAGCAGGTAGTCCCTTCGACGGAGGAGGAGGTCGAAAACGATCGCAAAAAGGACGCCGCTCATGGCTGCCATTATCAGGTCGTGGGTCTGAACGCCGGGCGGTGCTGGGGCCAGCGGGCTGAGCACAAGGTAAATCGTTTCCGCCAGCAGGAGCCAGAGACATGCGGCCAGGAGTGCGAATTTCAGAAGACGAAGTGTTCCCGCGCTCGATGCGGCTCCGAGCAACTTGGCCGCGGGTGGGAAGGTGAATATCCCGACGGGTAGGAACCACAGGAAAGCGGCGATGACGGCCGTCGGTAAATCGCCCGCATATGTTTTCGCCGAAGATGTCGCCGTGGCCTCAGAAGGTGTGAAATCCGAAAGCGCCAACAAGGTCGATGCTGCGATGAGCGCCGAGATGATGCCGCTCAGTAGGCCCATCAGCATCAAACGCAGAAGCGAATGGCTCGCGAGCGTGTTCGTTGAAGCCGGATCTGTCATGGGTCAATCCTCTGACGCGGAGAGCCGTGGCACACGCGAGCGTTTGGAACCTGAATTCCACGTTTGCTCGCGAAGCTGCGATCAATAAGCCACAAACCTTGCAAAGATAACGCGACCCGCCGCCCTGCTCCTCATCCAGAGTCACGCATGCAACGCAAGGTGCCCGAAGACGCCCGAAGCCAGAGCGCGGCGCGAATATGGCAGCCGCTGGCGCGCTTCATCGATTGGGAAGCAGAGCTTGGTGAACGCGCAGAGGCTCGCGGTCCCGCAGCCCACTTTATCTATGAGTTCGTCCGCTTCGGGGTGAAGCAAGCCTGGGCTTGTCTGTTCGGGGCGCTGCTGCTTGCGCTGCTTATCGGGACGCATTTTTTCTATCCGAAGGGTGCTGCGCTGGCGCGCTATGACTTTCTCGTCATCGCCGCGGTCGTGATCCAGATCGTCATGCTGGTGTTCAAGCTCGAGACGATCGAGGAAGCGAAAGTCATCCTTGTCTTCCATGTCGTCGGAACGGCGATGGAGGTTTTCAAGACATCGGTCGGGTCGTGGATTTATCCGGAAGCGAGCATCTTGCGCATCGCCGGTGTGCCGCTCTTTACGGGATTCATGTATGCCGCGATCGGGTCCTACATCGCGCGATGCTGGCGGCTTTTCGACTTTCGTTTCACGCGCCATCCACCCGTTTGGGTGCTGGGCATTTTGAGCGGTGCGATCTACCTCAACTTCTTCGCGCACCATTATGTCTGGGATATTCGGCCGCTGCTCTTTGCGGCGGCAATCGTGCTCATCGGGCCCTGCACGATCTATTATAAAATTTGGAAGACGCACCGCCACATGCCCCTTCTTTTGGGGTTGGCGCTCGTGGCCCTCTTCATCTGGTTTGCCGAGAACATCGGAACATTTACCGCCGCGTGGGCCTATCCCAATCAGCGGCACGGATGGCAGCTCGTTAGCGTCGGCAAGCTTGGCTCGTGGTTCTTGCTGATGTTGATTTCGTATACGCTTGTTGCTGCTTTGAACCGTCCGCGTTCAATGAAGATTGAGGATTAGCGAATAAGCTTCGTGGCGAATGTGGCGGGCTTGGCGGGTATCGGTTGATTTCGCCGGATCCCGTTCTCCCTTTTCGCGGAACAGTCTCATGCGCAACTCATTGCTTGCAACCTTCGCAGTCGTACTTGCCGGCGCGGCCTCGAGCGCCGTGGCCGACAATGGTCTCGAACCGCCGATGGATCTTCTGGCTTCGCAAATCCGCGATCAGGGCTTCAAGTGCGACAAGCCGCAGAACGCCAAGTTCGATGCGTCGCAGTCCAAGCCAAACGAGAAGGTTTGGGTTCTGCAGTGCGAGAACGATACCTTCCGCATGACGGTCATCCCGAACATGGCTGCCAAGATCGAGAAAATTGGTCAGTAATCTCATTTGTCGCGAGTTCGCGTTCGGATTGTTTCGAGCGTGACAGCGGGACGGGTGACGTACGCGCATTCTCTCTGGCGTAAGGCCGCTTTGGCCGCAACGCGCTTGAGAGGAGAGACGCCATGTCGGGTATTGTCGCCGGTTCTGCTGCTGCCGCTATCGCCACCGCTGCTACCGTTGTCGTAGCATCGCTTCCCGACGCTCAAGCCTTGCTCTCCCCTTTGACGGACGGCGGCAACGAGTACGCGGTCTCGGCTCTTTCGATTTTCGCTTCGCTGCCCATGCTCGGCATCATGGCGGTGCTGGCGGCCTCCGGACGGGAGTGAGATGCACTCCCTTGGAGTACGCGTGATGCCATTCTCCTGCCTTTCTTAACGGCTCATTAAGAGTTGGGGCACGGGGGGTTAGGGGAACAAGCTACCCTTTGACGTGCTGTTGGTTGGGGGTGCCGCGGCACCGGTTGCGTCCGGAGCTGGCTGGCAGTCCCATCGGGTATCGCGTGGGGTGTGCGTCGTGAGATTCAAAGCCATTACGGTGCTGTTTGGCGCGTTCATAGCGTCGTCATTTGCAACGCCAATGCAGTTGGGCTCAGGTGGCCAGGCCGATGCCGCCGACGTGACCGCGATGCCGGCCAGCGACGCCATCAAGGTCCCCGAATTCGTGCCGGTGGTGAATTTCAGCCAATTCGTGCTCGCCATGGAAAAATTCGCGGCCGAGAACCCGAACTCCGGGCGTCTGGCTGCGGAACAGCTGAGCGCCAAGTTCATCGCGAATTCCGAGCCGCAGAAGATCGAACTTCATCCGGAAGTCGCCGCCATCGTGACACGGCCTGTCGTGACCGCGAGCGTTCCGGATAAGACGGAGGTCAGTCCATCTGCGGCCGAGAGTGAACCCAGCCTGCCGGCCGTTCCGGATCCGGGCCGCCCGGCGCTCGCTCTCGCCGACCCTGTAAAAGTTGCCACAGCTGTCAGGGTTGAGGATCGTCCGGCAAAGCGTTCCAAGCGCGAGAAGAAGGAAGCGGCGGCAAGCCGCGATCGCGTCGAGAAGATGTTCGAGCCGGCCATGGGGCTCGGGATGGTCATTGAGTCAGCAGAAGACGCTCCGCCGATCTCCTCGATGACGCAAAAAAAAAGAAAAGTGACGGTCTCGTCGCGAAGCGCCGAATAGCGCCGCCGAAAAACGCGAAGCTCGCGGCTTCCGAGCCCTCGCCGGGTAAAGTTGCGTCCCGCTCAGATGGCGTTGTCGACGACAGTTTTCAGGTCGGTGTTCCGGGGCAGTCCATGGAGCCCTTCATCTCGACGTGCGCCAAGGTCAAGCGCGCGTGCGAGGGGAAGTTCTTCTGCGGATGCTGATCTAGCGGATCATCCGGACTTCATCTCGGCGGCGGTCGGAAGGAAGCCTCGCGAGAGCGCGTGATAGAGCGGTTCGCGCTGGATGAGACGAGATATGCCCGCCCCGAGCAGCGCCGTCGCCATCAAGGGAATGACCATGTTCCGGTCGCTCGTCATTTCCATCACGATAACGACCGCGGTGAGCGGCGACTGCACGACGGCCGCGAAATAACCGACTGTCATCAGCAGCATCAACGCTCTCGGCTCAATGAAGGTGAATAACGGCGTTACCATAGAGCCGAGGCCAGCGCCCACTGCCAGCGACGGCGAAAAAAGCCCGCCGGGAATGCCGCTTGCCGACGAGAGCAGCGTCGAAACGAGCTTGAACGGTCCATACCAAACCGGGATGTGTACGCCAGTGACGAGGCCGGCGTGCGTTTCGGCGTAGCCATTGCCCGAGGCATATCCGCCGGTTGAGACGCTCATGACGGCGACGATCAAGCCGCACACGGCGGCGAATAGAGCCGGGGTGCGGCGGAGCTTAGCGATCATTGCGGGCGGTCGGCGCGTCAGTACGACGAGCGCGCGAGAGAATATTCCGCCAAGGATGCCGCCGATGATGGCGCACACAGGAATAGCGACCCAGTCCGTCGCTGATGTCATGCTTGCCGAGACTTCGCCGAAGTAGGCGTAGTTGCCGAGCAGGAGCCAGCTGACGCCGCCGGCGATGGCGACGGAGGCAATGACCAGCTCGTTGATGCGGCCAGTGTAGGATTTCGCCACTTCCTCGATCGCGAAGAGAATGCCGGCAATCGGCGCATTGAACGCAGCCGCGATGCCGGCGGCGGAGCCTGCCAGCACCAAACCATTGTGGCGTCCGATACCGGCGGAGCCAGCGACGGCGTACATAACGGATGCGCCGATCTGCACGGTCGGCCCCTCGCGGCCCACTGAGCCGCCGACGACGAGCGCAAGAGACGTCATCACAATCTTGGCGACCATGGTTTTGGCGCCGAGGAGGCGCTGACGGAATGCGCTGTTCTTGCTCCGGCGTGCGGCGATGACCTGAGGGATGCCGCTTCCGGCGGCGGCGGGGAACCAGCGCGCCGTGACGTGGGCGAGCACGGCAAAGCCGAGTGGCGTTATAATGAACGGCAGCCACGGCCAATTTTTCAGCAGATGAGCGTACGCCGACTGCGACTGGTCGGCGATCTTGGCGAAGCCGACGGCGGCCAGTCCGATAATGACCGCACCCAAGAGAAAAACACCACGCCGTTGCCAGACGCGTCGCGAGAGGCCGACGTAACGGTAGCGGCGCATTCGCCTATGACGCCGGGTCACCTTCCCGCGGACGGGTGTTATCTTCGAGTCCACGAACGACCCTTCGGGTTGGCGCTTAGCTGAGTTTCTTCTGGAGATCGCCAAGCGTGGCAACCGCGTCGGCGCCGGCAAAAAGGAATTGATCGACGCCAGCCGATTTCAGTGCGGCTTCGTTTTCACCTGGCCGTCCGGCCATCAGGACCAATCGAGCGCCGGCCTCTTTCAGCGCTTTTGCTGTGGGTTCTGCGAGCGAAGCGTTGATTGCGTCGGACGAGCAGATGCAGGCGGCGGACGCGCCGGAATTGCGGAACGCTTCGGCAGCGTCCTCGGGCGTCTTGTAGCCGTCGCTGACGAGAGCTGTAATGCCGCCAGCAGCGAGGTAGTTCTTCGTCCACGTGGTGCGGATGTTGTGATCGGCAATTTCGCCAAGGCTCGCTATGAAGACCTTGTAGCCGCCATGCGCATCGGCCGCATCACGAAGCGCTTCGAAGGCTTCGCCAAGGCGATGCGCCTTCAGGGGCGCCACGGTTATCGCCGGCTCCCCCTTTGGCGCCGATCCACGCGGCCAAGGCTCAGCATGAACGCCGTCATCGCCGAGCAGCGGGAAGGCGTTCACGCCGGTTAATTCCTGGCGGATGCTTGCCACCGACTTTGCGCGCGCTTCTGCCGTTTTCGCGATCGTTTCCTGGATGAAGCCGGACTGCAGGCACGCAAGCAATCCGCCGCGGGCCTCGATGTCCTGGAAGATCTCCCAGGCCTTTTTGGCGAGGTCATCGGTGAGATTTTCGACGTACCAGGATCCGCCGGCAGGATCGTTGACGCGACCGAGGTGGCTTTCCTCCTGGCAGACGATCTGGATGTTGCGCGCAACGCGGCGGGCGAAGTTATCGGGTTTGCCGAGTGCGAACGTGAATGGAAGAACGAGGATGGCGTCGGCACCGCCGAGTGCCGCTCCGGCACAGGCGATCGTGGTGCGCAGAATATTCGTCCACGGATCGCGCTTGGCCATGATGCGATAAGACGTCGGGCAGTTGATCGTGACCGCCGTCGCGGCATCGCCAGCACCGCAGGCGTCGGCAACGCGCCAGATCAGGTGGCGGGCGGCGCGTAGCTTCGCAATCGTAGCGAATTCGTCGATATCGGCGGCGAGCGCGACGTTGATTTTCGGAAGGGCGTCCAAGGGGGCAACGCCGCCCATCTCGGCCGCGCGCAGGTAAGCGACCAGCGCCGACAGCATGAATGCGAGTTCCTGGGCCTCGCTGGCTCCGGCCGAGTGGGCGACGACACCATCGGCGGTCATCACCTGAACATGGGGTGATGCCGCTGTCGTCTTCATCAGGGCAACGGCGCGTGCCAGTGCGGTTTCAACGGGCTCCGAAAGGCGGCCCATCGCCGCCAGCGTGCCTAGAGGATCGGCGCCGAAAGAACCGCGGCGGTCGGCAATCTTGATGCCGGTCGCGTCCCACTCCGCCATCAGCGCCAGGGCAGCATCGAAAAAGTTTTCGCCGGCGATGAGCACGATCGGGCAGACGTCGAGAAGAACGCCTGCAAGCGCCGCGTGGAATGCGTCCTTCGTCAGTGGAAGTGCCGTCTCGCCCACGTGCAAGGCGATCGAGGTCACGCCGCCTTCGAGATCTGCGAGGATCGCAGCGTTCAGCGCGTGCGGATCGCTCTCGCTATGGAATGTGCGGATATCCCATCCGAGGCCATCGCGAACGGCTTTGCGGCCCCGCGTGAGGGGTGGTTTGCCGGGGAGGGAATTAACAGTGCTCTGGAGGGCGTCCCCGCGCGTGTACAGCGGATTGATTTTCAGCCCATCGGCGGTCCGGCTGACAAGCCTCTTGTCGAAGTCCGCGCCTTTCAACGCCTTCTCCACGAGCGCGCGCCACTCATCGATGCGGGCTGCCGGAAAATCCTGGGCGAAGTGCAATTCCTGCGACGGGGTCGTCATACAACTTTGTTCCCAAGCGGAAGACTGTTTGGAAGGCCGATGTCCCCGATATACCCCCTTCGGAGCCCCTTGCGAGCCTGAAATTTCCTTTGCTGAAGGCCCAATTGCCGCGCACCTTGGGGGAGCCCGCCGCGTTTGCGTCCACCGGGCCAGCGTGGCATCAGGTTTGGCAGGCGGCTCCGAGTCGCCGCCGGGATAGTCGAGGAGGCGAAATGACTGGAAAGCATGGCCCCGGGGAGACGGGCGAAGGCGTCGCCGATCCTCGCGACTATGTCCAAGACGGGCTCATCCTCATTGGGGTCAGCAAGTCGGGCCAGGATCTTTCGCCGGAATGTATCGAGCTTGGGCTTGCCAACCGGCACGGTCTCGTCACCGGCGCGACCGGTACGGGCAAGACGGTGACGCTGCAGGTTCTCGCCGAAGGTTTTTCCGCGGCGGGTGTTCCGGTATTCGCGGCCGACATCAAAGGCGACCTGTCGGGGATCGCCGCCAAAGGCGCGCCCTCGCCGAAGCTCGTCGAGCGGGCGGAAGAGATAGGGCTTACCCGGTACGGCAACACGGCATTCCCCACGGTGTTTTGGGACATCTTCGGGGTCGACGGGCATCCGGTGCGCGCCACTGTGCAGGAGATGGGCGCACTCCTTCTCTCTCGGCTCATGGAATTAACCGAGCCGCAGGAGGGCGTGCTCAACATCGCGTTCCGTTGGGCCGAGGACGAGCGCCAAGCCGGCGACTCCAAGATGACGATCCTGGATCTGCAGGATCTGCGTTCGGTCATCGATGAAATGGGTAAGAAGGCTTCGACCCTTCGCAGCAAGTACGGGCATATCGCGCCGGCGACGGTCGGCGTCATTCAACGGCGTCTCTTGGTTCTGGAAGAGCAAGGTGCCGCCAAGTTCTTCGGCGAGCCGGCGCTCGATATTCTCGACTTCCTCAAGGTGGACAAGGATGGCCGCGGCGTCGTCAACGTGCTCGCGGCAGAAAAGCTGATGAACACGCCGCGCCTTTACTCGACGTTCCTGCTTTGGCTGCTGACAGAATTGTTCGACAAGCTGCCGGAGGTTGGGGATCTCGATAAGCCGAAGCTTGTGTTTTTGTTCGATGAAGCGCACCTTCTCTTCAACGAGGCACCGAAGGCCGTGCTCGAACAGGTCGAGCGCGTGACGCGTCTCATTCGGTCCAAAGGCGTCGGCGTTTACTACGTGACCCAAAGCCCGAGCGACGTGCCGGACCGCGTTTCGGCTCAGCTCGGCAATCGCATCCAGCATGCGTTGCGTGCCTTCACGCCAAGAGAGCAGAAGGCCATTCGCGCGGCGGCACAGACGTTCCGTCCAAACCCCGATATCGATACGGAACGAACCATTCAGGAATTGCGCGTCGGCGAAGCACTTGTTTCGTTGCTGCACAACAAGGGCGAGCCGTCGATGGTTCAGCGGACGCTCATCCGTCCGCCCATGTCACGCGTAGGCCCGCTGAAGGCGGACGAACGGAAAGCGATCGTTGCTGCCGACGCCACCAACCAGAAGAAATATGGGTCGTCACTCGATCGCGAATCGGCGCACGAGAGGCTGCAGTCGAGAAACACGATGGTCGGCCAGTTGAAGCAGCGGCTGTCGTCTTTCTCCAATATCCTCCGCGGCAAAAGCTGAGAGATCTCTAATCCGTTGAAAGTCCCAATGTGGGGGATTAGGCTTTTCGCGGATTCGCGGCAGTTCTCGCGGCGTGACGAGTGAACCGACTGTTCTAACCGGCGGCCGCCGCCGACCAGGAGACTAAGATGGGTTACTTCCGGTTTCGCAAGACATTCACGATCCTTCCCGGCGTGCGCATCAATCTCAGCAAGACGGGCGTGTCCGGCAGCCTCGGCGGGAACGGCGCGACGCTGAACGTTGGAAAGCAGGGCGAGCAGGTGACGCTCGGCATCCCCGGAACAGGGCTCAGCTATCGTACGCCGCTCAGCATTACGCTGTTCATGCTGCTCGTCGCCGTCGCGGCGATTGTCGGTATCGCCTACCTGATCTCGCCGACCACGGTGCATGCCTTGCTGCACTGGTGGCAGCCGCGCTGGTTCTGAGAGGGGCAGCCTGGAAAGCAAAGGGCGCTGGCTGATTGCCGGCGCCTTTTTCATTCCTCGTGTGACTAAAGGTTTGCGTCAGCCGTTGGTATTGACGCCGACCTGCTCGGGCAGCTGCGGCCGGGGCTGGTCGCCGTTGACGTTGATCGGCGCGCCACCAGGCGGATGCTTCAGCCAGATGCCTTTGCGGCCGACAGAGACGCCCTGAGCATAAAGGGCTGCCTGATACTTCGGATCGTAGATTTCTTTCGTCGTGAAATCGAATGACGGCGGGACGGCGAGGAAATTGAAGTCAGCGCCGGCATCAAGCGCGACGCGATAGATATGATAGACCTCGCCCATATTCTGGCTCTTGATGAGCGTCGAAATCGAGCGCCCCGCGATTTGAAGAGTCGTTGGCTTCACGACTTCCTGAACCGGCGTCGCCTTGCCGTTCTTGATGATGAAGAAGCGACGGATTGGCGGCTTGTCGTACAGGACGTCGAACGCTTTGAACGGCGCATCAACCGGGCTTACGAAGACTTCGCGCGTTGTGCCACCGTCGACATGGAGTTCGTCGTAGTCCTTTCCGCCGGCCTCAACCTCGATCTTGACCGGTGGGAATGCAGCGGGAATGGCGGCCGATGCCAAGATGACTTTGCGGAACAGTTCGATGGCCTGCGGCGAGCGGTTGAGTGCGATCTCTCCCATATTCCAGACGACGGGTCTTTGAGCGTCGAGGTTCGTCGTCAAGACCAGAAGGATGCGGCCGCGTTTGTACTGTGCGGCGATGCGATCGAGAAATTTGCGATCGACATAATCGGCGATGAGATTTTGCAGCGGCGCGGTGCTGGTCAGTGCGGGCCCGCCAAACAGGCCTGACAGGATCTCGGGCGTTGCGACCTGATCCTGTTTGTACTGTGTCCAGATGGTGTGAAGCTTGTCGTCCTCGGAAGGGCCGAGATAAGCGAACGGCGCGATGATGGCGCCCGCGCTGACGCCGGTCACAATCTCAAATTCCGGGCGATCGCCGCGGCGCGTCCATCCCGCCAGTACGCCTGCGCCGAATGCGCCGTCGGACCCTCCACCGGAGAGCGCGAGAGTATCAATGACTTTACGGCCGCCTATTGTCTTGGCGTAACGGCCTACGGCCGGCATGTGCTCTGTACGGCGCCGTATCTCGCTGAGCGGATCGGTCGGGACTTCATCGCCCCAGAAGCGGACCCCAGGCATACCAGGGATTTCAGCCGTCTCGGCCAGTTTCGCGCTAGAGATGCCGTTGCGCGTCATCACGGCCGCGCAGCCAGTCAGCGCGAACACGAAAATCATCACGAGCGCTGCATGCAGCTTTGGCAACGACCCTATCCCCCTGGTCGCGAAACCTAGTCCCCCACCGGATTTAGTGCACGGTCGCGGACGGAGCAATGAGGATGCTCGGCGAACTGAGGGTTTTCCGGTGTCGCAATAACTTAGTGACCTCGGCGCACCACAGGAAAGCGGCAAAATTAAAGAAGCCACGGGGATCTACTGCGCGCGTCCGAAGCGTAAAAAAACGGCGCCGCCCGAGTAGGCGACGCCGCGAATGCCTTGGATCAGTCGCGCGCGAACTCAGCCGGCAAGAGCCTCGACGTGTTCCCAGTTCACGAGGTTGTCGAACCAGGCTTCGAGATATTTCGGCCGCGCATTGCGATAGTCGATGTAATAGCTGTGCTCCCAAACATCGACGCCGAGGATCGGCTTGGAGCCATACATCAGCGGGTTCTCGCCATTGGGCGTCTTCACGACTTCGAGCTTGCCGTCCTTGATGGCGAGCCAGGCCCAACCCGAACCGAATTGACCTTTACCGGCCTCGATGAAATCGGTGCGGACCTTGTCGTAGCCGCCGTATTCGTCAACGAGCTTCTGGACGTTGCCGGGGAGCTTCTTGCCGCCGCCGCCCTTCTTCATCCACTGCCAGAAGTGGAGATGATTGTAGTGCTGGCCAACGTTGTTGATGATGGCCTGCGCCTTGTCGGCGTAAGCGTTCTTGACGATGTCTTCGAGCGACTGACCCTCGTACTTGGAGCCAGCGAGAAGCTTGTTGCCGTTTTCGACATACGCCAAGTGATGCTTGTCGTGATGGAATTCGAGCGTCTCGGCCGACATGAACGGCGAGAGAGCATCGTAGGCGTAGGGGAGATCGGGGAGTTTCAGCGTCATAGACGGCCACTCATTTCATTGCGGGGTGGGTTGAAAGCCGCGGGAAAGTAACTTTGGAAGGCGGCTTACACAAGACGAAGCCTGAACCTTCGTCCGCGACAAGGGTTCCATCTGCGTGCGACGCCCCCCTCAATGCGAAGCTGCACAACGATCAAAAATTGTGGAACGTTCTCGACAATATTCGTTCGGATTATCGAAAGCCGATTTGCGCCGGTGGGTGATCACGAATGAATGGTCTAATTGCTTTTTCTCTCTTTCGGTGCAGAAACGTGGAATAGAGATCGATTGATCAGTGTACGACGAAAGAAGGAACTGGAACGCTTTAATCACTGTGTCAGGAGTGCTAATGCTATTTCTCAGAATGAGCGTTTGTGGCCATTCAGCTCTGGCGAAGCCGACCAATAAGCTGTCGAAGTAAAAAAGAAAAAATCATCAGGTGTGATTGTCGTTTGCCGATTATTCACGACTCTTGACGAGCTTGCGTTGACACGGTGCCACATCTCAGAGATTCCTGCTGCGCAGGTTTCTCCGTGCGACTAAATCGGCTTAGTAAAATTCAGTAGAGGTTCTCGTTCGCGATGCGCAAAGTAAAAACAATGTCGTCGGTTAATGTCGACAAGCTTTCCCTCAAGGAGCTGCTTGATCTTGAGGCGAAGGTGCAAAAAGCTATCGCTCTCGTTCGTGATCGCGAGCGGAACGAGCTGAAAAAGAAGATGGCCGATCTCGCCGAAACCCACGGCTTTTCCGTATCGGAATTGTTCGGTGGGGCACGTGGACGAGGAGCCGCGAAAGGCAAGTCGCTTGGCGTTGCCAAATACGCCAATCCGGAAAACAAATCGGATACTTGGACCGGCCGCGGTCGCAAGCCGAACTGGCTGGTTGAGCGACTGAGAAAAGGCGCGAAGCTGTCTGACTTCGCAATTTGAAGCTGCAGCTTATTTGAGCTTCTTAGTTAAACGGAATTGGCTACCTCTATTTCCGTCTCTTAAATAGACAAATTGCACAATCGAACGTTGAAATGAGATAGCGGCGTGATTTTCGCCGCTATTTGCATCCATGGTTCATTGTTGATGCAACGCGTTTTGCTCAACTTTGATGCCGCGCAGAGCTGTCCATCCAAGTGGATCGCAAAATGTTCCGCTGTGGAGGCAGACTTTTAGCACTCAACTATTGACAGTGCTAACAGCGCGAAGCATATAAGCGGTGCGTTCGGGCTCATCAGCGATCCTGGCCGTAGCGAAGCGATGGCGCCATCTCGCTCCATCGTCGCGGCCCCAGGACCAATGAGTCCGCGAAATCAGAAAATCGTCTCTAAAATCATGAGGTTAACCCATGGCGTTCCGTCCTCTCCACGACCGCGTCGTCGTGAAACGCGTTGAGGAAGAAGCAAAGACTGCAGGCGGAATCATCATCCCCGACACCGCAAAAGAGAAGCCGCAGCAGGGCGAAGTCGTCGCCGTTGGCCCGGGTGCCCGAGATGAGGCCGGCAAAGTGGTGCCGCTCGATGTCAAGGTTGGCGACCGCGTTCTGTTCGGCAAATGGTCGGGCAGCGAAGTGAAGATCGATGGCGAAGATCTTCTGATCATGAAGGAGAGCGACATCCTCGGTGTTCTCTCCCCGTCGTCGAAGGCCAAGGCCGCCGCTTAATTCCATTCCCCATTCAAAGCTTAGGAGTTGCTCAACATGGCAGCTAAAGACGTCAAGTTTTCCCAAGACGCTCGCGAGCGCATGCTCCGGGGCGTCGACATTCTTGCCAACGCCGTAAAAGTTACGCTGGGCCCCAAGGGCCGCAACGTCGTGATCGAGAAGTCGTTCGGCGCTCCGCGCATCACCAAGGACGGTGTGACGGTTGCGAAGGAAATCGAGCTCGAAGACAAGTTCGAGAACATGGGCGCGCAGATGCTGCGCGAAGTCGCTTCGAAAACGGCTGACCTCGCCGGCGACGGCACAACCACTGCAACGGTTCTTGCCCAGGCCATCGTTCGCGAGGGTGCGAAATCGGTTGCTGCCGGCTCGAACCCGATGGATCTGAAGCGGGGCGTCGATCTCGCCGTTCAGGCCATCGTCGATGACCTCAAGACGAACTCCAAGAAGGTCACGAAGGACCAGATCGCCCAGGTCGGCACGATCTCGGCCAACGGCGACGAAGTTGTCGGCAAGAAGATCGCCGAAGCGATGGACAAGGTCGGCTCGGAAGGCGTCATCACCGTCGAAGAGTCCAAGACCCTCGATTTCGAACTCGATGTCGTCGAAGGCATGCAGTTCGACCGCGGCTATCTCTCGCCGTACTTCATCACCAATGCCGACAAGATGATCGCAGAGCTCGAGAGCCCCTACATTCTCATTCACGAGAAGAAGCTTTCGGGTCTTCAGGCGATGCTTCCGGTTCTGGAAGCCGTCGTCCAGTCGGGCAAGCCGCTTCTCATCATCGCTGAAGACGTCGAAGGCGAAGCCCTTGCGACGCTCGTCGTCAACAAGCTGCGCGGCGGCCTCAAGGTTGCTGCCGTTAAGGCTCCGGGCTTCGGCGATCGCCGCAAGGCCATGCTGGAAGACATCGCTGTCCTCACGGGCGGTACGGTGATCTCGGAAGATCTCGGCATCAAGCTCGAGACCGTGACGCTGCAAATGCTCGGCCGCGCCAAGAAGGTGACGATCGATAAGGAAAACACCACGATCGTCGACGGTTCGGGCAAGAAGCCGGACATCGAGGCTCGCGTTAAGCAGATCAAGGCGCAGATCGAGGAAACGTCCTCTGACTACGACCGTGAAAAGCTCCAGGAGCGTCTTGCCAAGCTCGCCGGCGGCGTTGCCGTCATCAAGGTTGGCGGCGCGACGGAAGTCGAAGTCAAGGAGCGCAAGGATCGCGTCGACGACGCCCTGCACGCAACGCGCGCAGCCGTCGAAGAAGGCATCGTACCGGGTGGCGGTGTTGCGCTGCTGCGCGCTGCGAAGGCTCTCGACAAGCTGAAGCCCGAGAACGACGACCAGAAGGTCGGCATCAACATCGTTCGTAAGGCGCTGCAGGCTCCGGCCCGCCAGATCGCTGCGAACGCTGGTGAGGATGGCTCGGTCATCGTCGGCAAGATCCTCGAGAACAGCACGTATGCCTTCGGCTACAACGCTCAGTCTCACGAGTACGGCGATCTGTACGCGCAGGGCGTCATCGACCCGACGAAGGTCGTGCGTTGCGCGCTGCAGGATGCTGCTTCGGTATCTGGCCTCCTGATCACGACGGAAGCCATGATCGCCGACGTGCCGAAGAAGGACTCTGGCCACTCGCACGGCGCGCCGGGCGGTATGGGCGGCATGGGCGGTATGGACTTCTAACGGAAGTCTTGGCTGGCGCCTTCCGACTCCGCTCTGCGGAGCCGGCCGGAAGGCGCCGTCATTCCTCCAACGCCCAGTTCCACCAAATCAAAAGCCCCGCAGCGATGCGGGGCTTTTTGTTATCGAAGTGTGGGACAATGGCCATGAATTCGTCCGCTCGCTGATATTTGCCTGCAATGGGTGGAGTGGGGATGGGGACGCGCGTGCAGATTTTCGTCATCAACCTGAAGCATTCGACGGAACGCCTCGCGTTCATGCGCTCCCAGCTCGGCGACGGGTTCGAGCGGATTGAAGCCGTTTGCGGCAGTAACATTCCCGACTTTCTCCAGGGACAATTCGGAAGCTGCATCACTTCTGGCGAAGTCGGCTGTTATGCCAGTCACCTCGTCGCCGCGCGTACCATCGTCGAACGCGATCTGCCTTACGCCGTGATCCTGGAGGACGACGCTGTTGTCGAGCCCGACGCCTGGGCGGCGATCGAAGCAGCGGTCGATCATCTTTCTGTGTGGGATGTCATCTGCCTGTCCGGGGCCAAGCAACTGCCCAACCGTGCCATCGCGTGCTTGGGTTCGCGCAAGCTGGTTCGCTATTCGCGCTTTCCAAAAGTTACCGCTGCCTACGTTCTGAGCCGTTCGGGTGCCGAAAAGCTTCTGGTGCCCCGCCGCAGGCTGAGGCCCGTCGACGTCGATATCCGGTACGGATGGGAGATGGGGCTCGACGGCTTCGGCATCTACCCACCGCCCGCGCGCCAAGCGTCGGACTTGGGATCATCGATACCCAGATTTGGTCGGCAACGCTTTTACTGGCGCGCATCGCCCCTTGGTTATGTCTCGGGTCGCGCGCGGGAATGGCTGACGTATCTGCGAACGCCGGAAGCGAAAACCAAATAGCCGGCGCGCTGGCGTCCGCAATTTATAGCTGTGCACAATCTGTCGCAGGCATTCGCGGCGTAGCGAATTCCTGTACTTTTATTACTGCGCATTACTGAAAAATTTGAAGAAGAGCGTCCGCATGTTCAGTCATGCGCAGGCGAAGCGGAAACTTATTCTCTGAATACCAAGAAAAAGGAAGAATAGATGTCGGCCGATATCCTGTCCAAGCTCAAGACCTTACACGAGGAGGTTCGTGCGCGCATTGAGGCGACGCCGGACTTCAAAGCGATGAAAGCGGTCGAGCGCGCCATTGGCGAGCTTGATGCGATTCTCGCAGTGCCCGTAGCCGCGAACAGCGACGCGATAGAAAGCGAAGCTATGTCAGAGGTGGTTGAGACCCCGGCGATTGAGGAGGCCGCCTCCGAGGCCCCTATGGCTCCGGAAGCCGCACCAGAAGTCGCTGCTGCCGCCGAAGAGGCCGCCGAGCCCACCGTCGAAGAGGTGGTCGAAGCCGCCGTGGCAGAAACGGCGGAGGCCAGCGCTGAGTCCGCTGCGGAAGTACCGACGGCTGAGCCCGAAGTTGCTGCTGAGGCTGTTGCCGAAGCTGTCGCTGACGCGCCGTCGGCCGACGTCACCGAGACCTCGGAAGCATCTGCAGAGGCCCCGGTCGTCGAGGCTGAGGCTCCTGCTGCGGAGGCTGCGGCTCCTGAAGCTGCGGAACCCGAGGCGGAGGCTGCGGCCGAACCCGAAGCGCCGGCTGCGGAGGCCGCGCTGGAGGAAGCTCCCGCTGCCGCGGAAGCGGCTTCAGAGCCTGCACCTGTGCAGGCGATTGAAGTGGCTGAGGAAGCTGCCGAAGCGCCTGCAGAGGAAGAGGCTGTCCCGCCCGCGATCGTCGCGAACGGGGCGGCGCACGCCATGGAAACCCCGGCCGCGCCTCCAGCCGAATAGATCCTCCGCTGATGCAGCAATGGGACTTCGGAAGCCCCGGCGAAAAGCCGGGGCTTTTGTGTGCGGCGCGAAGATGAAACTCACAGGCTTGTTCCGGATTTGTGACTTGGGACCGGTGAGGCGGTGCCCTAAATCAGATGAGCCAAAACCAAAAAGCGCAGGGAGGTTTCGTCATGAATGCTGTTGAAGTCCATGATCACGCCCGCAAGCTTTACACGTCGCAAGGTTCGAAGGCATTGGCGGAAGCCGCGCAGATGGTTCGCCGCTACGAGAAGACTGGGGACGAGCGCTCGGCGCAGGATTGGCGGCGCATCGAGCTGGCGTTGCGGCAATTGCACGGACCCCACGTCAGCTGAGCGCTAGGGTCTCGATCAGCTCACCTTCGCGCCGATGCGCGCCAAAGCCGCGTAGTCGAGCCGCCCGTGTTGGAAGCTCGCGCGTCGCCCCTGACGAGCCGCGGTTTCGTATACGACTTGCTCGAGGTCGAGGCGCGGCGTCACGCTGAACTTCGTCAGCCAGGCGCGCATCGCGTTTCTGCCTAACGCCGGCATGGAGGCCATCGTGCCGAAATCGACGATGTGCAGTTCGCCGTTCACGGCAAGTTGGGAGGCGGCGCGGTCGACGACGGCTTGCCAGGGCGGGATCATCGAGAGCGCATAGGAAATAAAAATGCGGTCGAAGCTCTCGATATTGAAAAGCGCGGAAGGCGAGAAGTTCGTCGCGTCGGCCTGCGCCAACGTGATGATGTCGCGATGCGGGCTGCGCGAGATGGAGGCACGCGCCGTTTTCAACATCTCTTCGGAAACGTCGAGGCCGTAGAACCTCGAAGTGGGGTAACGGCGGGCCGCATGCAACAAATTGCGCGCCGTGCCGCAGCCGATCTCAAGGACCGAGCCGCCAGCAGGCGGATTGAGGTCGGCGATCATTTGATCCCGGCCGATGAGGTAATAGCGGCGCGTGATATCGTAGATGTAGCGCTGATGCCGATACATACCATCCATTGCGCTTGCCGCACTCTGGCTCATCGGGCCGGTCAAGCGGTCTTGATGTAGAGATGGAAGCCGCCGTAGATCGCGGAGCGGTCTTTGGCGTGGATCTCTGCCGACTTTGCGGCGTCGTACGTCCATTGGCCGAGGATCGAGTCGGCCACGCGTCCCGGCAGGATGCTTTCTTCGCCTGCCGTTCTGAAGATGACGCGCGCGCCCGGCCGCGCCGTGCGCGTAATCTCACGCCACAGCGAATTGAGAGCGGCATCGTCCATCCAATCCTGCGCGTCGAGCAGGATATAGCGGTCGAGGCTCTCGGCCGACTCGCCGGAAAGGAAGCGGATCATGTTGTCATGGACGACGTTGACGCGGTTGGCGCGCGCCTTGATCGCCATAAAGTTCGATTTTTCAAGATATGGCGGACATGGCCCATCGCCCTGCGCGGCGTAGCTTCGGCCGAAAGCCTGCCAGGCGAAGTAATTGTCCTTCAGGTCAAAGCCGGTAGCGAGGCGCTCGGCGCGCTCCTTCAGGACTTGCGCCATTGGGCGAGCGCCGCCGCCGGAGAGCGCATCGTACTGTACCGGGGGAATGCCGAGGCCGAAAAGAGAGGCGCGGCTCGACGTGATCCAGCGGAGTACGGGGTGGTTGAAGGCTGGCGCAATCTCGCGGTCGAAGATCTCGCGCTGCTCCTCGACCGAGTTTGCAGCGAGAAGGCGTTTCGGGTTCGCTCCGAATACGCGGGCGGCGAGATGGCCGGTCGCGATGAAGCGGCCTAATAGACCGAAGTGATAGAAGTTGCGCGCGAAGCGTGTGATGCGGCGGCGGCCCGTCAATTCGCGGCCTTCCCAATAGGCGCGCGTGTCGGCGTCCAGATGGGGAGCGATCAGGTCCTTATAGAGGGCGACGTTGCGGCGATCGTTGGCCGCGCCGAAGAACCGGTAGAATGTCGCGTGGTTCGGCAGATGCTGGGCTGCTGCCAGCTTCAGCTTCAAAAGTGCAATGTGGGTGGCGTTTAGGTCGATCGCGTAGATGCGTGCCGGGTTGGCCGACAGGTAGCTCATGACATTGCAGCCTCCGGAAGCAATCGTCATGATGCGCGTCTGGGGCGTGATCTCGAGCGCCTCCATATCGGCCCGCGGGTCTTCCCATATCTGCGGATAGACCATGGAGCGGAAGGCGAAGGTGAAGGTGCGCTCAAGAATGCCGGCAACGCTCAGCGCGCGGTTCTGGTGGACCGCTTCGCTCAACAGGTCGGCACTCGTCGGCTCAAAGACTTTGGTCGCGTTCACTTGGGACACTCCGTTCGCCGGCTAGTATGCGTGCCGGCTCAGCGCCGCTTCAGGCGGCTTCGATAAACCACCGGCCAGAAGGCGCTTGCGAGGCGCGTGCGGCCAGATGTTCCTTCCAGCGAATGATTTCGAACTTGCCGTCGAAGCGTTCGGCGATCGCCGTGCAGCTTTCGACCCAATCGCCGCAATTGAGGTAATGGATTCCGTCGATCATGCGTTCGTTGGCATGATGGATATGCCCGCAAATCAAGCCCTGTGCATCGCGCCGTCGCGCTTCGCCTGCCAACGCTTCCTCGAATTCGCCGATGTAATTCACGGCGCTTTTCACTTTGTGTTTCAGGAACGCGGATAGAGACCAATGACCAAGACCCAGCAGCCGGCGGGCGAAGTTCAGCGGTACATTGAGGGCGAGCGCGGCGTCGTAGGAGCGATCGCCAAGGAACGCGAGCCAGCGGGCGTAACGAACCACAACGTCGAATTCATCGCCGTGAAGAATGAGGTAGCGCTTGCCGTCGGCCGCTTCGTGAATGGCATCGCGACGGATTTCGATGTCGCCGAAGTTCATGCCCGTGTAGTCGCGCAAACCATCGTCGTGGTTGCCTGGGATGAAGACGACGCGTGTTCCCTTGCGCGATTTCCTCAGCAGCTTCTGCAGCACGTCATTATGGCTTTGCGGCCAGTATGGTCCGCGCCGAACTTTCCAGAAGTCGACGATGTCGCCGACCAGATAAAGATGCTCGCATTCGACGTATTTCAAGAAATCGAGGAGCGCGGTCGATTGGCAATTGCGCATTCCAAGATGGACGTCGGAAATGAATACGGTCCGATAGTTCAATTCCGGATTCGGTGCGCTCAAGGTCGGCCCCCAGTCAGTGCGCTTCCCATAAATGCGTCTTTGCATTTGATGTAAAACGTAGGACCGGATTCATGTAACACGCGTATGACGAACGCTTGCGACCGGCTCCAGATGCGCCGGAGCCGCGTTCGTTTGCGCGATTTACCAACAGTTTGGATAAATAAACGGCAGCGGATGCCGCTATAAATCCGTCATCTGACGGATGGCGAGCGCTGCCACGACATCGCGGCAGCGCGCTTTGCTTAAAGCTCAGTGCGCTGGAAGATGAGCTCCCAGGCGTAGAGCAAGGCCGTGTCGACGGCGCCAACGAGCAGGAATGCCAGCGCGATCGGATAGGTTGAGGTTTCGGGAAGTCCGAGATCCGTTCCTCGCGTTGCGACGGCTAGCGCGGCAACAAGACTGACAAGAGCAAGAACGGCGAAGACGATTTGAACGAACTTGAGCGAACGTTCGCGCTCATGGCCGATACTGTCCATCAGGGAATATCCTCGACGCATACACATGACGTACCCCGCGGCGCGAAACCTAGTCTGAGCACAAGGGAAGGTGAAGCGAAATTTAATGCTTTGTTAATTAAGCGCCTCACGCGCCAGTTCTTTAAGCACGGTGCCTTGCCGTTCGGCATCAGCTGGGAAGTCATTCCCGATCCACCAGCGCTCAAAGGCAGCGAGAACCACGCCGATTTTCGGACCGGGCGCGAGACCTAGTGCAAGTACGTCGGCGCCCGAGAAGGGCATTACCGGCGCTTTCCATCGGTCGGGCAGGAAGGTCCGCGCGCGCCATCGCGAACTGTCGATTGGAGCGCCCGAGCGGGCCCAGGCAATTCGCGCCGCCCGCGTGAAATTTTCGGCCCCTAGCTTATAAAGTGCCGCGCGTGCGGAAGCATCCGGCGCCACCGGGTCGATCGCAGGATCACCGGCCGACGCAACGGCGATGCGCGCCGCTTCCGCATTCGAGAGACGAAGCTCTTGCGCGAGCGTTGCGGCATCGTCGGCATCGTGGGCGGCGAGTGCCGTAAGCCGAGCGAGGGCGTCGGGCGGTTCACCGAGTTGGGACTCGATTGCGGCCAGACGCGCGAAGCAATCCGGTTCGAGCCTCGTTCGTAGGATGAGTTGGATGATGCCGCTCTTGTACATCGCGTTGACGACATCGACGGCGCTGGGAGCCGCCAACAATTTGAGAACCTCGGCACGGACGCGCTCGGCAGAGAGAAGGGATAGCCCTTCCTTCATGGCGTCAGCCGCTGCTAATCCTTGCGGGTCGAGATTGCCGTTCCCGTACTCCGCTGCGAAACGGAAAAAGCGCAGGATGCGGAGGTAGTCCTCGTGGATCCGGGCGCGCGCGTCGCCAATGAAACGCACACGCCGATTTCTCAGGTCGTCGAGGCCGCCGGCATAATCGTAAATCGTACCGTCCGGCGTACATGAGAGCGCGTTGATCGTGAAATCGCGGCGGGCGGCGTCTTCCTCCCACGATGTCGTGAATGTCACGACGGCGTGGCGACCATCGGTTTCCACGTCGCGCCGAAGCGTCGTGACTTCAAAAGGGTGGTTGTCGGCGACCACTGTGATCGTGCCGTGTTCGATGCCGGTGGGATGCGCGCCAAGACCTGCCTGCGTGGCCAGGCGAATGACTTCGTCGGGACGCGCAGTCGTGGCGACATCGACATCTTTGACCGTCCGATTGATCAGCGCGTTGCGGACGGCGCCGCCGACGACCCGCGCTTCGGCGCCCTCGTTCGTCAAGGCGGCGAATACCTTGGCAAGCGCGGGAGAGTGAAGCCACGCAGCGTTGATGCGCGGCCATCTGAGCTGGGCTTCGGACATGGTCAGGGCTTCACATCTTGTGGCGCAGGCTTGTCGGAGTTGTGGACGCTGTGTCCCGGTTCAAGCTTACCGTCCACGACCGATGCAGGTACATAAACGTCGTTCGGGCTGTTATAGGTGTGGGACGAGAAAACGAGCAAGGTTGCCAGCATCAGTGCGGCACCCGCGAAGAACAGGCGGACAAGCGGCGCCTCCTTGATCACGGTGCCGAGACCGGCCCATTCATCCTCCGAGAACGCGATCCACATGATGTAAAGAAGGGTCGGAAGCAGAAAGAAAAAGATATTCTCCAGAACGATGCGGATCATGTGCTGAACAGTCTCCGGTAGAGCGTGCGGATTATTCCCGCCGTTGCTCCCCAAATATAGCGTTCTCCATAGGGCATCGCATAGAACCGGCGTTCAGCGCCGCCGTACGTCCGGCTATGAACTTGGTGATTGGCTTCGTTCATCAGGAAGTCGAGCGGCACCTCGAACACGTCGGCGACTTCTCCGGGATTGGCGGAAAGCTCAAAGCCGGGGCGAACAAGGGCCACGGACGGTGTGATGATGTAGCCTGTCCCGGTGCGGTACGGCGAGAGATAGCCGAGGGGCGCGACGAATTTCCGGCTGAGCGCGATTTCTTCCCATGCTTCGCGGAGGGCAGCGGCAAGGGGGCCGTCATCGTCAGCTTCTATCTTGCCGCCGGGAAAGGCTATTTGGCCAGCGTGCGAGGGCAGGTGCTCCGTTCGCGCAGTCAGCAGGACGGTGAGGGGAGAGCGCGCCACCACGGGTACCAGCACCGCCGCGTGGCGAAGTTCGGCCGGTATCCGGTGCATGTCCGGATTGAGATCGTCGTCTCCCGGGCCGAGTGGCTCATCAAGCTGTGGCGGATCTGCAAGCAATCGCGCGCGGGCCAACCGCTCGAATGTGGCCGCATCCAGATCTTCGATTGCCTTATTGGAGGCGGAAATCGGGTTCATTTCGCCGTTTAGCTTTGATGATAGCCCAGTTGGTGGCCGGGCGCCGCTGAATCACGCTACGCTTGATTCGTCGTTTCGCGTCGAGCCGAAGCTGAGAGGTCGAAGGAATTGCGGGTGGCATACGCCAGCACGACAGCGCCGGACCCTGTGCGAGGATTGGGAACGTGGATATCCGCGCTCTGCCTCGCGCTGATGTGCCTTGCGATTGCGCCGCGCGCGCATGCCATGTCGACCATCGATTTTCTGACGTCGCTGTCGGATGCGGAGGTCGAAGCTTTCCAAGCCTGGAAGAGCGCGCGCAACACGTTCGAAGATCAGCTCGATACCTATTGGGATGCGGTGGAGCGTAAACGGGAGCTGCGCCGGAAAAAGCGCGCGAAGAAAATTCCGTTCGACGCCAGCGATTACGTGATGAGCTTTCCGCCGAAGTACAAGGGACCATCGCTGTCGGGCGACCTCGCTCAGAAATACGAACGTTTCGTTGTGGCACAGAACCAAGCAAGTCCTACTCCACCGAAGGAACTTGCAACCATCCCGGATTACCTCGCGGCTGCCAAGCGTGTCTACAACTTCGTTCCAGAGCGGGTGTCGGAGAAGGAATTCAAGCTGCGCTACGCGACAGAAGCTGCGGCTCTCGGCCTGTCCAAGGAACAAGTGGTGCGCGTGTATGCGCTCGAAACTGGCGGCGTCGGCACCTATGACATGCAGGCGGGCATCCATCCGAGCCGAAAATCGGGCAAGCCGATTTCGAGCGCACTCGGTTACGCGCAGCTTCTCGATGCGAACTCCGTCAACGAGCTTGCTCGCAGCGGCCCGACATTCATCAGCCGTCTTACGGTGAAGCTGCGGGATCCGCGCAACACGCCAGCCCGGACAGCGCTTCTCAAACACAAGCTCGCCGTGCTGAAGAAAATGTACGCGAACGTCAAACATCAGCCGTTCGAATGGACGGTTCAACAGGCGTACGCCAAGACGGCGCCGGGCATGGGCATTCATACACTGAACATCGATGGCGATATCGGTCCGATGCTGCAAGCGATGAAGCTGAAGACGCTATTGGACGTCGCGGAAAAAAGTGGCCGGTATTCGCTGAGCGGCGCTGAACTCGAGCTCATGAATCTGGCGGGGCCGGTTACGGGGCTCGAGATGCTAGATGGTCCGGGAGCGAACGCGCCTACGCCCAACTTTTTCGCGCGGCGCGCTTACTACGTGAATAAAATGGTGTCGGGGCTAACGGGAACGCAGCTTCGCGCGGAACTCGACCGGCGAATGGCGCAGGCGATCCTCTCGCCCGGTTCGCAGGAGTTTGCGGCGGCGTTCGATGAAGTGTCGCTCAGAAGAGATGCCGAGCGATAGGGCCCGGCATCACATCATAGCGCGCGATGCTCAGGCGCTTTCGGCCGCAAGCGCTGGATAATCGACATAGCCCTTCTCCGTTCCGCCGTAGAATGAGTTCGGATCAGGCGTGTTGAGCGGCGCATTCAGCTTGAAACGCAACGGCAGGTCGGGATTGGCGATGAACGTCTTGCCGAAAGCGACAGCGTCGACCTGCCCGGCGTTGATCGCAGCTTCGGCTGTTTCTTTCGTGTACTTCTCGTTGCCGATCAGAACGCCGCCGAACCGCTTTTTGAGCTCAGGGCTGATCGCATCGTCACTGGGGTACTCACGCGTGCAGATGAAAGCGATCTTGCGCTTGCCAACTTCGCTTGCGACGTAGCCGAACGTTTCGAGCCGGTTGCTGTCGCCCATGTCATGGGAATCGCCGCGAGGCGCGAGATGCAGGCCGACACGGTCGGCTCCCCAGACTTCGATGCAGGCGTCGACGACTTGGAGCATGAGCCGTGCGCGATTTTCGATGGAACCGCCATACTGATCAGTCCGCTTATTGCTCGAATCCTGAAGAAATTGATCGAGCAAGTAGCCGTTCGCACCGTGAACTTCGACGCCGTCAAAGCCGGCGCGCTTGGCATTTTCCGCGCCGCGACGGTAGGCTGCCACGACACCTGGAATTTCGCTCAGTTCCAAAGCGCGCGGGGTGACAAACTCCTTCTTCGGCCGAACCAGACTTACGGTGCCGCTTGGCTTTACCGCGCTCGGCGCAACCGGAAGGGCGCCGTCGAGATAGAGTGGATCGGAGATACGTCCGACATGCCAGAGTTGCAGCAGGATCGTGCCGCCGGCTGCATGCACGGCATCGGTGATCTTCTTCCAACCTGCAACCTGCTCGTCCGACCAGATGCCCGGCGTGTCGGGATAGCCGACACCCATCGGGGTCACCGACGTCGCCTCCGTGAGGATCATTCCGGCGGAGGCGCGCTGTACGTAATATTCACGCATCATGTCGTTGGGCACGCGACCTGCACTCGCCCGGCAGCGGGTCAGCGGCGCGAGGACCACGCGGTTCTTCAGCGTGAAAGCGCCGGCTTTCAACGGATCTTGCAAAGTTGTCATGATGGAATCCGGATTTGAGAGGGAGGAGCGGCGATCAATAGATCAGTTCGATAACTCGGAACTGCCGAACATGTGGCGAGCCTTATCCGGCTGACAACTGCGGCTTTCGACCGCTCCAATCCGCTAGATGGAGCTAAGCCGCTTTGTTCTCAATGGGTTCCGCTATCGCGGCCGTTTCCTCCAGCCGCACTGATGAAGCCGGTCTGGCGGCGAGCGTTCCGGGTTCATAGATCATTTCCCGGAGGCGGCGGCCGCGGGCCTCCCTTACGGTCTGACCTAAGCGCAGCAGCGCGCTTTCGTGGATCTGTTCGTTGAGAGAGACGAGGCCTCGGGCGAGCTTGCTTGTGCGCCAGCGACGGGCAGGGGCAGCGTTCTCCAAACTTTGCTGTATGAGGCGCACGAAGGGCGAGATGCGGCTCAAGGTGTAGAGTGAGCCCGTCGATGATGCGTGCTGAAGACCAAGGGGATCGGGCGAGCTCTCGTGCTTCAGCTTCTCGATGTCGACTGCGAGAGCGGTTGTTGCGCGCACGCGTTCGGCCATCCAGAGCAGCGCGATATCGGAGAGTTCGGATTCGGGCCAACCACCCCCGACATCGGCGTGACTTCCGGCGAACCAGACCTGCTCGATGTGTTGGCGCGAGGGTGGCTGCACATTTTCCGGGTAGGTGAAGAGCGACGGCCGGAAAGGGCTGCGCGCCTCGTCGATCGACAGTGCATGCAAAGCGACGTCGATCGTGTCGTGAAGGCGGGTGTCGTGGTAATCGAATTTGCGACTGAGCCAGCCCCAGGACCAGATTGGGTTGCCGATGTTGCCGACCGTGTCCCACAGGCCGAGACAGCAAATGCGGACTGGGTAGTGGCATTCGGCGCTTGCCTCGGCGACGGCATCAAAGTCGCGCTTGCGTTCGGGTTGACGATAAATCGCCCATGCTTTTTCCAAATCGAAATTGCCCGACCGTCGCGCCAAGCCGAACAGCGTGATGAAGCTCGCGAGGCTTCGAGCTTCGTAGGCACCTCGGGAAAATCCAAAAAGATAGATCTCGTCGCCAGGGTCGTAGACGTTGCTCAGGAATTGATATCCCGCCTTGATCCGTTCGCTGACTTCTAATCCGAGAGCGCCCTTCAGAAACGCAAGGCTATGATCCTCAGACGACGCGATGCCGACAACATATCGAACGAGCTGGTGGACGCCGGATGCGTCAACAAACGGAATAGCGCGGGTGAGCTTAGCAACGTTGGTCAGCGGCGCGGCGCCGTCGTCATCGTTCCACGTACCGTCGAGAGAGCAGACGATCCGTTTCATATCGCCGTGCCTTCAAAGGCTTTCGAAAAAGGCCGCATGGCGTGATGCGTCACGCGCATGGAACTGCTCCCCAAGGGCATAAGGCCCGGTTGACCGGGAGCAGTTATACGGCGATATGCGGCGCGGTAAACCGCTCACCGCGGCGGCGTCCAATCAGCATCATATCGTTGGCGAAACGGACACAAGGTTCGGCAGACGGCCGCTATTTTACGGCCACTTCACAACCGGCGGCATGGACGACAAGATCGATTCGACGTTGCCGCCGGTTTTCAGGCCGAATGTCGTGCCGCGATCGTAGAGCAGATTGTATTCGACGTAGCGGCCACGACGGATCAACTGCTCTTCCCGCTGGGCTTCCGTATAGGGCAGCTGGTAATTGCCGCGCACGAGCATTGGATAGACATTCAGGAATGCACGTCCAACGTCCTGCGTGAACGCGAAGGCGGCGTCCCATCCGCCGTCGCTATCGGCGGGCGTCAGATAGTCATAGAAAATGCCGCCGATCCCGCGCGACTCGTTTCGGTGCGGAAGGAAAAAATACTCGTCGCACCAGGCCTTGAGCTTCGTGTAGTCGACGATCTTGTGGGGCGCGCAGGCGCCGTGCATGGCTGCGTGGAAGGCGAGCGTATCAGCATCTGATTGGGTGCGGCGATTGTCGAGAACCGGCGTGAGATCAGCCCCGCCGCCGAACCACCACTTGTTGGTTACAATCATGCGCGTGTTCATATGAACAGCGGGAACATTCGGATTGACCGGGTGGCCGATGAGCGAAATTCCGGAAGCCCAGAACGCCGGATTTTCCTCGGCGCCGGGGATCTGCTTGCGGAACTCGGGAGCAAATTCTCCGTACACAGTGGATGTGTGGACGCCGACCTTTTCGAAGACTCGGCCATGCATGAGGCTCATGACGCCGCCGCCCGCCTCGACCTCGCCGTCCTTGGCGCGGTTCCACGGAGTGCGGACGAAGGCACCTGCTGCGTCCTTGCCGTGCGGCGCCGTTTCGGGAAGCTGAGTTTCCAGCTTTTCGAAGGACGCGCAAATGTCGTCGCGCAATTTCTCGAACCAAGCGCGCGCGGTGGCTTTTTTCTGCTCGAGAGGCATATCAGGGGCGTTCATTGAATATTATGCGCCATGTCTTGTTTTCGACTGAAAAGACCCTTAGCTCCAACTCGTATCAACGATCAACATCATCCGGTCGCCGTCGCCAGTCGGATCCAGCCGACTTTTGCGATTTGGCGCCGTTTACTGTCTTTGCGATAGGTCATGCTGCGCCGACTTATGAGCTGGGGTGAGACCCGCATCAAGCCATTCGATGAGCGCGCAGTCGTGCGCCCGCCGGATACGCTTTGGGCTTTCTACTGGTTTTTCATTAAGCCGCTCTGGCCATTCTTCCTGCTTTTGCTGATTGCGGGGTGCCTCGGATCAACCATCGAAGTGGCACTGATGGGGTTCATCGGCGCCATCGTCGACAGGATGCGCACGCACGGCGATCCATCAACCTTCCTATCGACCTATGGTTGGATGCTGACGGGCATGGCGTTCGTCGCGCTGGTGATACGTCCTCTGGTTTCGGCGGCTCACGATTTCATCAAGAACCAGATGCTGTCGCCGGGATGCACGTCGCGCGTGCGCTGGCAGACGCATCGCTATGTGCTGCGCCAGAGCCTGGGCTTCTTCCAGAACGATTTCGCGGGCCGGGTCGCCAACAAGATCATGCAAACGGGCGCGTCGCTGCGCGAAAGCGTCGTCCAGCTGATCGATGCGCTCTGGTATGCGAGCGTCCAGTTCGTCGGTTCAGCGCTCTTGTTCGCGGCGTCCGATTGGCGGTTGACCATCCCGCTGCTCATTTGGCTCGTCGCCTATACGGTAGCGCTGCGCTATTTCGTGCCGCGGATCAAGGAGCGCTCGACGGAAGCGTCGGAGGCCCGCTCAATGCTCGTCGGCCGTATCGTCGACAGCTACACGAACATCATGACGGTGAAGCTTTTCGCTCATACGGAGCGGGAAGACACGTATGCGCGAGAAGCGCTGACCGAGCAGATGCAGAAGTGGCAGGTATCGCTCAGGCTGATAACGGGGATGGAAATCACCCTGTACCTGCTGAACGGGCTACTGCTCGTCGCCACGACCGGATTGGCCATATGGCTTTGGACGATGCACCACGTATCCGTCGGCGACATCGCCGTCGTGGGCGGCCTCGTGATCCGCATCGTAACGATGTCGGGATGGGTGATGTGGACGATCGCTGACGTGTTCGAAAATATCGGCGTCGTGCATGAAGGCATGGAGACGATCTCGCGTCCAAACTTGCTCGTCGACGTGCCGGATGCCAAGCCGCTCACGGTGCCGCGCGGCGAGATCAAGTTCGATCACATCCATTTCCATTACGGCGCCGGACGGGCTGCGTCCGACGATGTGCCGCCGCGCGTGATCGAGTCGTTGTCGCTAACTGTACGTCCTGGCGAAAAGGTGGGCTTGGTCGGGCGGTCCGGCGCGGGCAAGTCGACGCTCGTCAACCTGCTTCTCCGGTTCTACGATCTGGAGGGCGGCCGCATTCTCATCGATGGGCGCGATATCGCGCATGTGACGCAGGATAGTCTGCGCGCTGAAATCGGATTGGTCACGCAGGACACGTCTCTGCTGCACCGTTCGGTGCGGGACAATATTCTTTACGGACGTCTGAACGCGACCGAGGCCGAGGTTATCGCCGCAGCGAAGCAGGCGGAGGCTCACGAGTTCATCATGAACCTTGAGGACCTGAAGGGTCGCAAGGGCTATGATGCACACGTCGGCGAGCGGGGCGTCAAACTTTCGGGCGGACAGCGCCAGCGGATCGCAATCGCACGCGTTCTGTTGAAGAATGCGCCGATCCTCGTGCTCGACGAGGCGACAAGCGCGCTCGATTCGGAGGTCGAGTCTGCGATCCAGACCAGCTTCGAGACTCTGATGCGTGGCAAGACCGTGATTGCGATTGCGCATCGGCTATCGACCATCGCCGCGATGGACAGGCTCGTTGTGATGGAGGACGGTCGCATCGTCGAAGAGGGTACGCACGCCGAGCTCTTGAAGCGCGGAGGCATCTACGCCCAGCTCTGGCTGCGCCAATCTGGGGGCTTCCTCGCGCGCGAAGCTGCAGAGTAGCGCCGGCCCGGGTTCGGGAAATCTCGAGCTAACGCTTGTTGCGGTGTCCGCCTGCGAAGGCGGGCACTTTTTCAGACAGCAGTGCCCGCACCTCGCTTACTGCGTGACGTGCGTTGAAGAAGCGGGGCACGTCGGCCTTATACTTAAGATACGCTGTGCCGTATCGCGCTTCGAGCCAGGGTTCCTCCGTACGCGCCATCATCGCGTAGACAAGGACCACCGCGCCGGCGAGCCCGGTTGCGTCCAAACTCCACGCGGCAAGTCCTAGCGTCGTGAAGGCCAAGATCGCTGTTGAGTACTGCGGATTGCGCGTCCATCGGTAGACGCCTTCGGTCGCTAGTCCGCTCGCCTGGCAATAGGTTGCTTTGCGGCCGAGCGACCAGAGCGTGTAGACGTAGGCTATACCCGCAAGGAACGCGATGCCTGCGAGACCGACTCGAAATGGTGTCAGTGCATTGAAAGGCGCCGATACCACCCGTTCTACAGCGATGACGAGCGCAGCTATGTTCGCGGTACGAAAGAGCGTCCAGAATATAAAGCTCTTCACCGATCCGACAGGCGGGGCCGGCCAGATCCGCCAGGCACTATTGGTTCTGCCGGCGATCATTCCCGCAATCAGCAGCAGCGCAGACATCGCGCCGGCTATGGTCAAAATTCGATCGATCGGCATGAACGTCTGCGGACAGGCAATGCGATCCGTCAGACTTGCGCTATCCACGTGTCACGTGTGCGACAGGGTCGGCGTCAGGGACTGTCGGGAAAGCCGTTCGTTTGCCGGAGCGCCTCACCTAGCACCATCGCCGTAGCGACGGCCACGTTGAGGGATCGCAGGCCGGGCCGCATCGGGATGGTGACGCGGGCATCTGCAAGCTCGTGCACGTGGTCCGGAACGCCGGCACTTTCGCGGCCGAGCATGAGCGTGTCATCGGGGCGGAATGAGAATGCCGTGTGGGCCAACGTGGCCTTCGTCGTCAGGAGCACGATTCGCCCGGGCGAAGATCCCATGCGATTGGCAAGGTACGTTTCGAAGCTCGTGTGCCGCGTCAGATCAACGAAGGGCAGATAGTCGAGCGCCGCTCGCTTCAGCGACCGGTCGCTCATGTCGAACCCAGTTGGGCCGATGACGTCGGCGGGGATGCCGAAGCACGCGGCGAGGCGAAGAATCGTCCCGGTATTCTGGGCGATGTCAGGCTGATAGAGAGCGATGCGCATCAGCGTTTGGTCTGCTTCTCAAGTTGGGTTTGTGTCCACTACGACCGATGCGCTAAATTGCCTCTCGCTTTATGTCGCGGAATCCGTTGCTTGAGATGTCAAACGCTGGCAAAAGCATCGGCAAGGGAAGAAAACGAACGAACTACAGCCCAATAATCAGGCAGTTAGGCCAGCGAGAGGACACCTCGAGCGTGCCAGCAAAGTCTGCGGGCTTGGTTCCCCAATGCTGGAGGCTGCGTTGAGCACTGATGCCTTGGAGCCGGGCCGCCGGGATTTCCTGGTGGTCGCCGGCAACGCGTTCGCCGCGATCGGCGCCGCGTCTCTCCTGTGGCCGTTCATCCAACAAATGAACCCAGACGCCAGCACGATGGCGCTGTCGTCTGTAGAGGTCGATCTAGCTCCTGTGAAAGAGGGGCAGGCGCTGACGGTGATGTGGCGCGGCAAGCCGATCTTCATCCGTAACAGGACGAAGTCGGAGGTCGAGGCCGCGGAAAACGTCAACGTGAAGACGCTGCCCGATGATCTCGCCCGCAACGAGAACCTGCCTCAGGATGATCTAGCGACCGACGCCAATCGTACGATCAAAGGGCACGAAAACTGGATCGTGCTGATCGGCATCTGCACGCATCTAGGGTGCATTCCAAAAGGTCAGGCTTTCGGAGACGAGCGCGGCGAGTTCGGCGGCTGGTTCTGCCCATGCCATGGCTCGCAATACGATACGTCCGGACGAATTCGTAAAGGTCCCGCGCCAAGAAACTTAGAGGTGCCGCCCTACGCGTTCATGACCGATAGCAAGATCAAGATCGGCTAGGGGGAGAGAGCACAATGGGTGGCCATACCTCGAATTACGTGCCGACGTCGCGCTGGGGGAAGTGGATGGACGAGCGCCTCCCCATCGCGCGGATGATGAAGAACCAGTTCATCGACTATCCGACGCCGCGCAATCTCAATTATCTTTGGACGTTCGGCGGAATTCTGACGTTGATCCTGGTCGGCCAGATCGCGACGGGGGTCGTGCTTGCGATGCACTACCAGCCGAGCGCAACAGCCGCGTTCGATTCCATCGAACAAATTCGCCGCGACGTAAACTACGGGTGGATGCTACGCGACTTCCATTCGGTCGGCGCGTCGATGTTCTTCCTAGCCGTCTTCATTCATATCTTCCGCGGCATGTACTACGGGTCATACAAGGCCCCGCGTGAAGTTCTCTGGATTCTCGGCGTGCTCATCATGCTGTTGATGATGGCAACCGCGTTCATGGGCTACACGCTGCCATGGGGGCAGATGAGCTTCTGGGGCGTGACGGTCATCACCAACCTCTTCTCGGCGCTCGACACGATCTACAATGGGCTCGGGACGGCGATCGTCGAATGGCTTTGGGGCGGGTACGCCGTCTCTGGCGTGACGCTCAATCGCTTCTTTTCGCTGCACTACCTCTTGCCCTTCATCCTGACTGCGGTGGTGGGGCTCCATATCTGGGCGTTGCACATCGCTGGCCAGAACAATCCGACAGGCCTCGACCTCAAGGAGCCGAGCGACACGGTTCCGATGCATCCCTACGCGACGTCGAAGGACGCGGTCGGTATATTTGCCTTCCTGCTGATTTACGCGTGGTTCGTTTTCTTCGTGCCGGATTACCTTGGACACGCGGACAACTACATCGAAGCCAATCCGCTGGTGACGCCGCCGCATATCGTGCCTGAATGGTACTTCCTGCCGTTCTACGCGATACTTCGGGCATTCACGAGTTCGTTCCTGGGAATACCGCTCGGCCAATACGCGAAGCTGTGTGGCGTGATCGCGATGTTTTCAGCCGTAATCATCATCGCGTTCGCGCCGTGGCTCGACACGTCGCGCATCCGGTCGGCGAAGTACCGGCCGATCTTCAAGTGGTTCTTCTGGTTCTTCGTCTTCACCTGCGTGGCGCTGGGCTACCTCGGATCGAAGCCTGCGGAGGGCGTCTATGTCTTCGCGGCGCAGATCTTCACGGTTTGCTATTTCCTCTTCTTTCTGGCCGTGATGCCGATCGTCGGCCTGATCGAAACGCCCCGCCGGATGCCGCGCTCGATAACTGAGGCCGTACTTGGCGAAGGTGGCGGAGGGCTGCCATCTGGCGCTGCCGCCGCGCCAGAAAAGCGGTGAGGGAGGGCACCATGAAACATCGCATCTCGCTCACGCTCATGTTCGCATTGTCCGTCGTTCTCGCCGCCGCCTCCGTGTCGGCAGAAGAGGGCGGTCACGCCGAGGTTGCCCGGCAAAAGTGGGTCTTCTCGGGATTTACCGGCCAATTCGACAAAGCGCAGCTCCAGCGCGGCTTCCAGGTCTACAAGGAAGTCTGCTCGGCCTGTCATGGCCTAAAGCACATCGCCTTCCGTAACCTCGTGCAGCCGGGCGGTCCGGAATTCCCACAGGATGCCGTGAAGGAACTCGCTAAGACTTGGCCCAACCAGATCACCGATGGGCCTAACGACGAAGGCAAGATGTTCGAGCGGCCGCCGCTTTTATCCGATCCGATCCGGGGGCCCTATCACAACGACAAGGAAGCGCGGGCGGCTCAGAACGGAGCCCTGCCGCCTGACCTTTCGTTGATCGCTCGCGCCCGCAACGTCGAGCGCAATCCGAGCTGGTGGGTCCATCCGTTCCTGATGCTGGGCGATATTGCCGAGGCGTACCAGGAGGGCGGGGCCGATTATGTCTATGGCCTGCTGACGGGATTTGCCGATCCACCGGCTGACTTCAAGCTCACGGACGGCAAATACTACAACAAGGTCTTCCCGGGTCATCAAATCAGCATGCCGCCACCCCTGTCCGATGGCGTGGTCGCTTACCAGGACGGGACCCCGTCCACGGTCGACAATTATGCGAAGGACGTTGTCGCATTTCTGTCATGGGCGGCTGACCCCTCGCTCGATACGCGCAAGCGGATCGGGTGGCAGGTCATTCTTTATCTGATCGTCACCACCGGCTTGCTCTATTTGGGCAAGAAGCGCATCTGGGCCGGCATCAAGCACTGACCCAGAGCACTTGTGACGATTTGCAAACTGGAAGGTCACGCGTGCGTGGCCTTCTTTCTTTTTTGGGGATGTGCGCTGGCAGACGGAGTACACGGAAATGACGGCATCGGTTTTGGGGATCGTCGGCGGCAGCGGCTTTTATCATCTGCCAGGTCTTGCCAATGCGGAGTGGAAGGCGATCGAGAGCCCATGGGGGGCGCCGTCAGATGAAATTCTCTTCGCCGACATCGACGGGCTACCGATCCGATTCCTGCCGCGCCATGGACGCGGCCATAAGCTGTCGCCGACGGGCATCAATTACCGTGCAAACATCGACGCGTTGAAGCGTGCAGGCGTTACCGACCTGATTTCGGTATCGGCGTGCGGCTCGCTCAAGAAGAAATATAAGCCCGGCGATTTCGTGCTGCCGGACCAGTTCATCGACCGAACGTTCGCGCGGGAGAAGTCGTTCTTCGGGAATGGCTGCGTCGCGCATGTGGCTATGGGCGATCCGATCAGTCCCCTGCTGACCAAGGCGCTGGAGAAATCCGCGAAAGCAGAGAAGATCAAGGTGCACAAGGGCGGCATCTATCTCGCCATGGAAGGACCGCAGTTTTCCACTCGGGCGGAGAGCAACCTTTATCGTTCCTGGGGCTGCGATGTCATCGGCATGACCAACATGCCGGAAGCCAAGCTCGCCCGCGAGGCTGAAATTTGCTACGCGAGCGTGGCGATGGTCACGGATTACGATTGCTGGCACAGCGACCATGCAGACGTCGACGTGGCGTCCATCATCGCCGTCATGCACCAGAATACCGAGAAGGCGCAGCGGCTCGTCGCCCATTTGGCGCGTGACTTCCCGCGCGAGCATCCCGCATGCCCGATCGGTTCGGATCGTGCGCTGGAGGTTGCCCTCATCACGCCGGCGGAGGCGCGGGACCCCGAGCTCATGAAGAAGCTGGATGCCATCGCCGGCCGCGTGCTGCTGTAAAAAGCGCGGCTAGTTGGGGAAGCTGATCAGGATCTTCATCTTGATCAGCCAGGGAAAGGCGAGTTCGAGCAACGCGCCGAGCGTCCACAGCACCACCGTGAGCAAGATCAGGGCCGGGATGCTGGCAAAGACAGCCTTCAGGAAAAACAAAACCAGGTGCTGAAAAGGCACGTCGATGTTTCGCACCGTCGCCGGCATCAAATTTTGGGCAGGACCGGCGGCCGGGTCGGGGCTGAAGTCGGCAGAGGCGTAGATCTGAGGTTGCGGACGCGGGCGTTCGTCGGTTCCCATTGAAAGCGTGGGCGCGGCGGCCCGCTCCTGGGCTGCCCGTTCGCGCGCCTCGCGAGCCCGGGCTTCCTTTTCGCGCCTCAACGTTCTTGGGAGGTCCTCGGTCTCATCGGACAGGGGGTCGAAGTCTGATCCGGTCACAGCGGAGCTTACTTGCGCTGCCATCGCGTTGTCCCTCGAGCAAAAAGACGTTCTGAAGGTGCTAAATGATTCAGCACGACAGCGTTGCTCAAAATCTACCTAGAAGTCAGGGATATTGCTATTTTGCGCCGTCAATTTGGCGGGAGTGGAGCACGTGAAGAACCTGGACGGCCTCGCAGATCTTATCCGTACGATCCCTGATTACCCTAAGCCCGGCATCATGTTTCGAGATATCACGACGCTTCTTTCCGACCCGAAAGGGCTGAAAAAGGCGATCAAAGGCATGACCAAGCCGTTCGAGGACATGAAGATCGACGCCGTTGCCGGCATCGAAGCGCGCGGCTTCATTCTCGGGGGTGCAATCGCAGACCGCCTCGAATGTGGCTTCATTCCGATCCGGAAAAAAGGCAAGCTGCCGTGGAAGACGATCGGGCAGGAATATACGCTCGAGTACGGCGTCGACGTCATTGAAGTACACGAGGACGCCTTCGAGAAAGGGTCTCGCGTGCTGGTGGTCGACGATCTTATCGCGACCGGCGGTACCGCGGAGGCGGCGGTAAAGCTCATTCAACGTTCCGGCGGGAAGGTGGCTGGCGCAACTTTCATCGTCGATCTGCCGGATCTCGGAGGCATGAAGCGGCTCGACGATCTTGGCATAATGAGCCACGCGCTTATCGCTTTCGGCGGGCATTAGAGATCAGATTTGGACCTTGCAGGCGAACATCTCTCTGACGCGCTCGATCGGATCGCAGCTTGGCGAACCGACGCTGGCGTGCGCCAAACGTGCCCCGCCTGCCATGCGCCGGGACTAGAGATCATCGATCGGTCAGCGCGGCCTTACTCGGAGTGGTATGCGCTGAATTGCAAAGCTTGCGGCCTGGACGCCGCGATCCAGATACCTCTGCCCGGCCCTACGAATTATTGAGATGGCCAGCGGTGCGCCAGAGATCGTGCTCCTCCCAGGCCTGGACGGCACGGGGGACTTGTTCGATAGGCTCGTACCCCAGCTTCAGCCCAGCCTTGAGGTGAAGGTGGTTCGCTATCCGCAGGACGCATCCCTGGGGTACGGCGGCTACACCGAGATCGCCCGCAGAGAAGTCGGTAGCGGCCAGGTGTTTTTAGTTGGGGAGTCCTTTTCAGGGCCGGTCGCCGTCCGGGTGGCGAGCCAGCTGCGCAAGCAAGTCAGGGGCGTGGTGCTCGCGGCGACGTTCGTCAAAAATCCCTGGCCGCGCTGGCTGATCCGGCGGGCCGCGCGCGTCGATCCGCAGACGACGCCTCCGCACATTCGCAACGCCATCCTCATGGGTCAATACGGCGATGCCGAACTCGAAGCCAAGGTCGACGAGATTGTCAGGACTCTGCCGCGTGCCGTGCGTACCGCCCGGCTTCGCGCCATAGCGGATGTCGATGTGCGGAGCGAGTTTCAAAAACTCAGCTGTCCGGTTCTTGTGCTGCACGGCCGCAGTGACTGGCTGGTGCGAAAGTCGCTGATCCAGAGCGCGGTATGCGATAAGGGTCGTGCACGCATGATCATCATACCGGGAGCGCATATGCTGCTTCAAACCCGCGCCGCCGAGGCGGCGGCCGAGATCATCCATTTTGTAAGATCAACTGCAGAGGCTCGTTATGAAGCTTGACGGAGTGCCATCGCGAACGATCTGGCTCGAGCCGGATGGATGGTCGATCGGGATTATCGATCAGACGCTGTTGCCACATCGGATTGTCCGTCTACCGCTGCGGACGGTCGAAGATGCTGCGCGGGCCATCAAGTCTATGCAGGTGCGCGGCGCACCGTTGATCGGAGTGACGGCCGCATATGGAGTGGCGCTGGCGATGCGCGTTGATGCTTCGGACGCCAGCCTGGAAAGAGCCGTATCCTATCTCGCCGAACAGCGGCCGACGGCAGTCAATTTGCGCTGGGCGCTCGAAGATCTGCGGATGACCTTGCTGCCGCTCGCGCCGAGCCTTCGCGCCGTGGCCGCGTATGCGCGCGCCGCTGAGCTTGCCGAGGAAGATATCGAGACCTGCCGTCTGATCGGTGTCAACGGGCTCAAGCTCATCCAGGAGATCTCACTCAAAAAGGGTGGTCAGCCCGTAAATGTTCTCACGCATTGCAATGCCGGCTGGCTCGCTTGCGTCGACTGGGGTACGGCGACTTCGCCGATCTATCACGCGCACGATGCGGGTATTCGCGTCCATGTCTGGGTTGATGAAACGCGACCGCGCAATCAGGGGGCGGCGCTAACAGCGTTCGAGCTTCTTCAACATGGCGTGCCGCATAGTCTCATCTCAGACAATGCCGGTGGGCATTTCATGCAGCAGGGCAGCGTCGATCTCGTTATCGTGGGAACGGATCGCGTCACCGCCAATGGCGACGTGGCCAACAAGATCGGCACGTACCTCAAAGCGCTTGCGGCACACGATACCCGCGTGCCGTTCTACGTGGCGCTTCCTTATTCGACCATCGATTGGCGAACATCCAAAGGAAGCGATATTCCCATCGAAGAGCGGAGCGAGGAGGAAGTGCTGCGGGTGCAGGGCCGGTTACCGAATGGAGACGTGGGCTCGGTGCTCATTTCAGCGGAGGGCACGCACGCGCGTAATCCGGCGTTCGACGTGACACCCGCACGGCTCGTCACGGGCTTCATTACGGAGCGCGGAATTTGCGCCGCTTCGCGGGAGGGGCTCCTATCCCTCTATCCGGAAAAAAGCAGCGCGGCGGCCTGACCGTGAAGCAGCTCAGCGAAAAATCCCTGAGGAAAGAGATCATCTCGACGGCTCTTGCCATGAGCAGATCGGGTCTCTCGCCGGGACGATCGGGTAACGTCTCGTGCCGTTTTGAGACGGGGATGCTGATCACGCCCACGGGTAAACGATACGAAGATACCGAGCCCGACGACATTGTTTTCGTCGCGGCGGACGGCAGTGTCTCTGAAGGCCAGCTGAAGCCATCGAGCGAATGGCAATTCCATCTCGCTGCCTATGGGGCGCGCCCCGATCGCAACGCGCTCGTCCACGCGCATTCCATGCACGCAACGGTTCTCGCCTGCGCACATAAGCCGATACCGCCGTTCCACTACATGGTTGGTGCCGTTGGCGGCAAAGACATCCCTTGCGTGCCTTACGCGACGTTCGGAACGGAAGAACTCGCTCGCAACGTTGCGGCGGGACTTCGCGAACGTGACGCCTGTCTGATGGCCAATCACGGCCAGATCGCGTGCGGGGTTTCGCTGTCACATGCGCTCGAGATTGCGCATGAGGTGGAAGTTCTGGCCGAGCAGTACTACAAAGTACTCACGCTCGGCGCCGTGAACCTTCTGGATGACGCCGAGATGCTCAAGATTGCCCAGCTATTCAAAGCGTATGGTAGGAACGCAGAGCCCAATCAGAAAAAACGGTAAAGGCCAACGAACTATCGAGCGCTCGTCCAATAAGAATGTCTTATAAGACTTTCTCGAAGATTCGATTGGAATAAGAAGTTTTTCTGATCTTAGGTCTCATCCGTTCCCTCCAGGAAGGACGATCAGATGACCGACACCACCAAACTGACGACCACCGCCGGCGCACCGGTCGCGGATAACCAGAATTCGCTCTCGGCGGGACCGCGTGGGCCTTTGCTCATGCAGGATTATCAGCTTCTCGAAAAACTTGCGCATCAGAACCGCGAGCGCATTCCCGAGCGCACCGTTCATGCCAAGGGTTGGGGTGCGTTCGGCACGCTGACGATAACGGGCGACATCTCGAAATACACCAAGGCAAAGGCGCTCCAGCCCGGCGCGAAGACAGAGATGCTCGCGCGCTTCTCGACGGTCGCCGGCGAGCTTGGAGCGGCCGATGCCGAGCGCGACGTTCGCGGCTTCGCGCTGAAGTTCTACACCAGCGAAGGCAATTGGGACCTCGTCGGCAACAACACGCCCGTCTTCTTTGTTCGCGATCCGATGAAGTTTCCCGACTTCATCCATACGCAGAAGCGGCATCCGAAAACGAATTTGCGCTCGCCCACCGCGATGTGGGATTTCTGGTCGCTTTCCCCAGAGAGTTTGCACCAGGTAACGATCCTGATGTCGGATCGCGGGCTGCCGATCAGCGTGCGCCATATGAATGGCTACGGATCGCATACCTTCTCGTTCATCAATGCCAACAACGAGCGCTTTTGGGTGAAGTTTCACTTCAAGACGCTCCAGGGTCACAAGCACTGGACCAACAAGGAAGCCACCGAGATCGTCGGGCGAACGCGCGAGTCGACGCAGGAAGATCTTTTCACCTCGATCGAACGCGGCGAATTCCCGAAGTGGAAGATGCAAGTTCAGGTGATGCCGGAGGCCGATGCCGACAAGCATTGGTACAATCCGTTCGATCTTACGAAGGTGTGGCCGCACGGCGATTATCCGCCGATCGACGTCGGCGTTCTGGAGCTCAACCGCAATCCGGAGAACTACTTCGCGGAAATCGAGCAGGCGGCGTTCTCGCCGTCGAACATCGTACCGGGGATCGGCTTCTCACCCGACAAGATGCTGCAGGCTCGAATTTTCTCGTACGCCGACGCACACCGTTACCGGCTCGGCACGCATTACGAGCATCTGCCGGTTAACGCCGCGCGCTGCCCCGTCCATAACTACCACAAAGATGGCCCGATGCGCTTCTTTGCGCCGGAAACGGGCAACGTCGACGCGTACTACGAGCCCAACTCATTCGGCGGCGCTGCGGAAGACAAGTCGGCTGCGGAGCCACCGCTCAAGATCAGCGGCGATGCGGCCAAGTACAACCATCGCGACGGTAACGATGACTATCGGCAGGTAACGGCGCTCTTCAATCTCTTCAACAAGGATCAGAAGGCCCGCCTCTTCTCCAACCTTGCCGAAGCGATGTGGGGCGTACCGGACTTCATCGCTGAGCGTCAGCTGGCGCACTTCAAGAAGGTGCATCCTGACTATGAGGCTGGCGTGCGTGCGGCTCGCGAATCCATGACGCGCCAGAAAGCGTCGGAGACCGCACAGCAACAGAAGATGCCTCAGGGCGCTGAAGCAGCCGAATGAGGAATTTGACGAGGTGTTAACGAGAGGGCCTCGCAACAGCGGGGCCTTTTCTATTTCACACTCGCTCGTGCTGCCTGCTGGATGCTGTTTGTGCAACTTGTGAAGTCATCGCGCGTTGCTCGCACTGTACAGCCATCAGTAGGAGAGCGTCATGCCGAGAGGTGACAAGTCAAGCTACACGGGTAAGCAGAAGCGCAAAGCGCAACATATCGAGGAAGGATACGAGAAGCGCGGCGTCGGTAAAGCAGAGGCTGAGCGGCGAGCATGGGCGACCGTGAACAAGGAGAGCGGCGGCGGCAAGAAGACCGGCTCAGGACGCGGCAAGAAAGAAACGCACGTCTCTTCCAAACGCGGGGGGAAGATCGGCGGACGCTCTTCTGCCGCGCGGCCTGCAGCAGCTCGTAGCGCCTCGGCCCGTAAGGCAGCAGCGACGCGCAAACGGCGCGGTTCTTAGTTGGAGGTGAGGCGCCGTGAGATCTAGGCGCCTCTGAAATACGGCTCGACTTTGCCCTTCAGCTTCAGCGTCATGGGACGGCCTAGCCTGTCCTTGGCGTTGCCTGCCGCGACGCGAATCCATCCCTCGCTGATGCAGTATTCCTCGACGTTATTCTTCTCGACGCCGTTGAAGCGAATGCCAATGTCGCGCTTCAGCAGATCTTCGTTGAAGAAGGGGCTTTTGGGATCGTTGCACAGGCGGTCGGGGAATTCGTCTGACATTGGGACGCTCATTCAGTTTGCGAAACGGAAGTGCATGACGTCGCCGTCCTGGACGACGTACTCCTTGCCTTCTAACCGCATTTTTCCGGCTTCCTTAGCACCTGTTTCGCCGTTCCCGGCAACGTAGTCGGCGAACGCGATGGTTTCGGCGCGAATGAAGCCTTTTTCGAAGTCCGTGTGGATCACGCCTGCGGCCTGCGGTGCCTTGGTGCCGCGTGTGATCGTCCAGGCTCGGGCTTCTTTGGGGCCGACGGTAAAGTAGGTGACGAGATCGAGAAGCCCGTAGCCTGCGCGGATAAGGCGGTTGAGGCCCGGCTCCTCCAGGCCCATCTCGCCCAGGAAGGCGTCGCGGTCCTCAGGGGCTAGACCTGAGAATTCGCTTTCGATTTTTGCAGAGATGATGACCACGGCGGCGCCCTCAGTCTTCGCGCGTTCCTCGACCTGCTTTGAATATTCGTTGCCGTTGGCTGCGGAACCTTCTTCCACGTTACAAACGTAGACGACGGGCTTCGATGTCAGCAGCTGGAGTGCGCGAAAGGCCGGCATCTCCTCAGCGGTCATCTTGGCAAGCCGGGCAGGCTTGCCCTCGCGAAGAAGCTGCAAAGGCTTCTCCATAACCGCGAATTGCGCTTTTGCGTCCTTGTCGCCAGACTTGGCTTTCTTCTCGATCTGCGAAATGCGCTTTTCCAGGCTTTCAAGATCGGCGAGCATCAGCTCGGTTTCGACCACATCGGCATCAGCCAGCGGGTCTATGCGGTTTTCCACGTGCGTGATGTCTTCATCCACGAAACACCGGAGCACATAGGCAACTGCGTCGACCTCGCGGATGTGAGAGAGAAACTTGTTGCCCAAGCCTTCGCCCTTCGATGCGCCGCGCACGAGACCGGCGATATCGACGAACGTCAACCGAGTCGGAATGATTTCCTTGCTGCCGGCGATCTTGGCGAGCGTCTCGAGGCGATCGTCGGGGACCGCGACCTCGCCGACGTTCGGCTCGATGGTGCAGAAAGGATAGTTGGCCGCCTCGGCTTGCGCGGTTTGCGTCAGCGCATTGAAGAGGGTTGACTTGCCGACGTTCGGCAAGCCGACGATGCCGCATTTAAAGCCCATGGTTGGGGAATATCCGTTGAGGTTGTGGCCCGTGGGTTAAGCGACCGGGCGCACAATGTGAAGCCTTATTGGCGTAATCTGCGGCCCTATGGCTCACCGCTGGAATTTCGTAAATGCGAATGCCGAGTAGCGCGATGGCGCGGGCAGGTTGGTCGTGCCCGACATCGCGTCGGCGAGCGCTTCTGAAATGTGGGTCCCTTCATCGGCTTGCCTAACGGCGATAACGATGAACGGGCGCTGCCAGCTCGTATCCGTGTCCTCGCATTCGGCGCAGGGATCGACATAGCGGCCAAGATTGAGCGTCCACATCGGAATATTGTTGCCGACAGCGTCCTGCACCAACTGGGCGATGCGAACGGCGCGCAGGCCGCCTCGTTGCTCTTCGCGGGCAACCTCTCCTTCCTGGCTTGCAAGCCCGACAGCGATCAGGCCGCGCGCCGACCCGAGGCCTTCGCGAAGCTGAGGGGCGAGGATCTCGTCCTGGATCTGATCAGGTGAGAGACGGCGGTCATCCTTTGCAAGCTCTGTCGTCGAGCCGCGGACCCAGCCGTAATTCTTCGTCAGCACGACCACATCAAATAGTGCGCGCCGTCCCTGCCGGTCTACGCCATCGATGGGGAAGACGAGCGTGCGATCGTTCCAGCGTTTGGCGAAAATGCGCCTGACGCCGGTTTTGTCCTTGTCGCTGGAGAGGTACGCGTCCCAGGCTACGCTGCCAAAAACGCCCATCGTAAAAAGAAGGATGAGCGCACCGACGATGGTATTTGGATAGGAACGCTTGCGAGGTTCCCCATAGGCTTCGTCCTGATACTCAGTCATCGACGGTCCCCACCAGTGAAGCTGAGCGATCACTCAAGCGCTATCGTCGCCGGATTTTCGCGAGCTGAGCCACTTTTTCAAGTTCTCGGCGAGTGCTGACTGACGTTTTGAGGCGCGTTCGCCCGCTGGGTGTGGCCCAGAAGCCTTTGGCGCTTTCGGCTGATCCCCCGAGGAGCGTCCCGACTTGCGAGGCGGTGTTTCCGGTTCGTCGAGCGTGACGCGGGCGATGTCGCTGAGGAACCGTGCGTCATCTCCTTTCGCGAGATATGGCGCGGCGTCGGCGACGGCGTCGAGGAGCGGAGGCAGCCATTCGCGGTCCGATTTCGCAAAATCATTCAAGACGTAATAAACGACCGCGTCCTTGGAGCCTGGATGGCCAATGCCTAGGCGCACGCGCTTGTAATCATTTTCGATATGAGCGGAGATCGAGCGCAGGCCGTTGTGACCGGCGTTGCCGCCGCCCGCCTTGACCTTCACTTTGCCCGGGGCGAGGTCGAGTTCATCGTGGAAGACGTAAATGTCGGCGAGCGGAATTTTGAGAAATCGCATGGCCTCACCCACGGCGCGGCCGCTTTCGTTCATGTAGGTTTCGGGCTTCAGCAGCGTAACGCGTTCATCGCCGATCGAGCCTTCGGAGATGAGGCCCTGGAACTTCTTTCGCCACGGACCGAAGCCAAAGCGGTCCGCGATGCGGTCCAGCGCCATGAAGCCAACGTTGTGGCGGTTGGCGCGATATTTTTCGCCTGGATTACCAAGGCCAACGAAGAGCTTCATTACGATTGTGCCTTCCGACTGGCCTCCGGAGAGCCGGCCGGAAGGCACGGGATTGTCGATTTCGAAAGCAATGGACCGGCGTAGCTGCGCGCATTCGCCGGTCCAGCGCTATTACTTCTTGGCGGCCGGTTTCGCGGCAGGAGCTGCCGCCTTTGCAGCCGGAGCAGCCTTGCCGCCAGCGGCCGGAGCAGCCTTCGCGCCAGCAGCCGGGGCGGCGCCCTTCGCGTCCGCGGCCGGAGCAGCTTCCGCCGACGTGGCAGCAGCCTCGTCGTCACCCTTCAGAGCGCCAGCGATCGTCGCGATGGTGAAGTCGCGGTTCTTGATGACCGGCGAAACGCCTTCCGGCATCGTGACGGCCGAGATGTGGATCGAGCGTCCGATCTCCATGCCCTCGAGGCTGACCTCGAAGAAACGCGGGATCTTGTCGTAAGGGCAATAGACCTCGACGTCGTGGCGCACGATGTTGAGAACGCCACCGCGCTTCAGGCCAGGAGACTGCGTTTCGTTCGTGAAGTGCACTGGGATCGAAACGCGGATCACGCCATCCTTGCCGACGCGCTGGAAGTCGACGTGCAGAGGCGTATCACGGACGGGGTCGACCTGGACGTCGCGAGCGAGCACGATGTGCTTCTTGCCTTCGACGTCGAGTTCAATCGCGGTCGAGGTGAAATGGCCACGAAGGACCTGCTTCCACAGCTCGTTGTATTCGAGATTGATCGTCTCGGGGGTTTCTTGGTTGCCGTAGATAACGGCGGGTACATTTCCGTCGCGGCGTGCTTGGCGTGCGGCCCCCTTGCCGGCACGCGGGCGCGCCGTAGCCTTGAGCGTAATGAGCTCAGCCATGGCATCGTCTCCGAGTGTTGACGGCTCTCCTGCCAATCAGAAGAGCCAAAAGCCGCGAGTCGGCCTCCAAGGGTGCCGGGCGGCGTCTCAGGAAGATCTTCTTGAGATGGCGGGTGTATACCTGGGGTTGCCCTGATACGCAACGCCCTGGGCAGCCTTAATGCTTGAGAATAGCGGTCCGGACTGGAAAGTTTGACAGAAGATCAGCATATTCGGGGCGGACTTGCCCGGGCCCCTGGACGCGGTGCAATTATCGGTCGTGGAGATGCCCGCAGGAATGATTAAAAAGCCAACGAAGCGCCGCAGCGCCGCCGATCAGGATAAGATCATCGTCGAGGCCCTAAGGGGCGTGGGGCGGCCGGTCAGCGCCTACGAACTGATCGAGCAGGTCAGGGGGAAGGGCGTCAGCGCGCCGCCCACCGTTTACCGCGCCTTGCAGCGCTTGATTGACGATGGCCTTGCCCATCGTCTCGAAAGCCTTAACGCGTTCGTGGCTTGCGATCACCCGCATCACTCCGGGCGGGCTGTGTTCGCGATCTGCGACTCGTGCGGGACGGTGAAGGAATTCGACAGTCCGGTGGCCGTCAAAGGCCTACAGACGTGGGCCGGCAAAAACGATTTTCACATCCGCTCCATGACGATGGAGCTTCGCGGCCGATGCGGCGATTGCACAGGCAGCCAGGATTAGTGTTGCGGCAGATGCAGGGAGCGGCATCGAAAGATGCTGATCTGGGTTTCTCGCATCACCTCAGCTAACAGCCCAAACGCGAAGACATGGACGTTATCCAGACCGATCGACTCGTCCTTCGGAATTTCAGGTTGGGAGATGCCAGCGATCTGTTCGCGTATTTGCACGAACCAGGAGCGCCTTGCTTCCTGTCGCTGAAGCTAGACGATCTCAACGCGGCTGAAAAAGAAGCGGAAGAGCGCAGCAAGAGCGATGAGCATATCGCGGTTTGCTTGCGCAGCTCCGATAAGTGATCGGTGATCTTTTCTGCAGCCCGGAGCCACCCGACACATATTCGGTCGGGTGGAATTTCAATGCGCGCTTCTCGGGCGCGGGGTTTGCCACGGAGGCGGCTCAAGCCCTCTTCGACTACCTGTTCGCAAAGAAGAACGCTCGGCGGCTGTACGCTTACGTGGAAGAGAATAATGTTGCATCGCAGCGTTTGTGCGACCGATTGGGCATGAGAAGGGAAGGGGTCTTCAAGGAGTTCATATCCTTCGTTGAGGATAGCAATGGTGTTCCGATATTCGAGAACACGATGCAGTACGCGATTCTACGCAAGGAATGGGGTCGTGCGGCGCGTACAGGTACTCAGTAGAAAAGGCTGGAAACGCTCTCTTCGCGGCTGGTGCGCAGAATGGCTTCGCCGATCAGGGTGGCGATAGAGATGACGCGAATGTTGCGCGCTGCCTTCACGGCCTCTGTCGGCAAGATTGAATCGGTGATGACGAGAGAGGTCAGCCTCGAGTTTTGAATGCGGCTCACTGCGCCTCCCGATAAGACGGCATGAGAGATGTAAGCCGAGACTTCGGTCGCGCCGTTTTTGAGGAGTGCTTCAGCGGCATTCACCAGCGTGCCACCCGAGTCGATGATGTCGTCGATCAGGATGCAGCGCTTGCCATCGACTTCGCCGATGACGTTCATGACTTCGCTCTCGCCTGGCCGTTCGCGACGCTTGTCGCAGATGGCGATGGGAGCACTGATGCGTTTGGCGAGGGCGCGAGCCCGGACAACGCCGCCGACGTCAGGCGATACGACGACGATGTCATCGGTATTGCCGTATTGCTCTTCGATGTCGCGGGTCATGACGGGCGCAGCGAAGAGGTTGTCAGTCGGAATGTCGAAAAAGCCCTGGATCTGTCCGGCGTGGAGATCGAGCGTCAACACGCGGTCGGCCCCTGCGCGTTCGATGAGGTTGGCGACAAGCTTCGCCGAAATGGGCGTGCGCGGACCGGGTTTACGATCCTGGCGAGCGTAGCCAAAGTAGGGAAGGACGGCCGTGATCCGCCGAGCCGACGAGCGCTTCAGCGCATCGATGAGGATCAGCAATTCCATCATGTTGTCGTTGGCTGGAAACGATGTCGATTGGATAACGAAGACGTCCTGGCCGCGAACGTTCTCCTGGATTTCGACGAAGATCTCCATGTCGGCGAAGCGCTTCACCTGAGCCTTTGCCATGGGAAGCTTGAGGTAGGAGCAGATGGACTCTGCGAGGGGTCGATTGCTGTTGCCCGCGATAATCTTCACGCCTTGTTTCCCTCGGCCGTCCGCGTTCCGCGAGTCACCCTTGGCATCAAAAGGCATATGCGCTCCAGAACCTTATCATTCGCGGGCTTGTAGCAATTGGGCCCGGACGATTCAACCGTCCGGGCCCAAAGGTCTATCGGTCTGCTGTGGGAGCGCCCGAGGCGGGATTGATTAATCGACCGCTTTAGCCGGTAAGAGCTTGATAATGCCTTGCGCCGCGGCTGCTGCCGCCGCGTCGGCGGTCTTGCCCCATGCACCATCCAGAGAGCCCGTCGGAACCTCGTTCTTCTGCGACACGGTGCCGAGCTTTTTGCCGGTCGGATCGAGGACGTTCCAGTCAATCTGGATCGGTTGCTTACCGTCACTGCTTGCCCCGAGCGCGACCTTGCCCTCAACCCGATAGGCTTGGGAATCAGGTCCGGTCGCGAGCTTCAGGCCGCTTTTCGTCAGCTCACGCTGGATCGCGGTGGTCAGGGTGCTACTGCCGTCGCCCGGCGCGCCGGTGACCATTGGCACTACCGCGGTCACGGGCCCGGATGGCGTGATGCTACCCGTCGTCGGTGCGGGCGTGCTCGCGGCTGACGCGTACTTGGCTGACGACGCAGGCGTACTTGCGGAGTCGCTCGCAACGTTCGTCGACTGGGTCTTGATGTTGGACGCGACAGGCACAGCACCGCCGCCCGCGACCCAGCTGGCAATCTGCTTTGAGGTCTTATCGGAAATCTTCTGAACGACGGCTGGCGTCACTGCCGACCAGGGGTCTTTGCCAGAGCTCGCAATGACCTCCTCGCCGGTCACGCGGTGGACCCGTTTGCCGCTCTGATCGGTCACATCCCAGATATAGGAGATCTTGGATTTCGTTTTTTCGCGCGCGGCGACGATGTAGCCGCGGACCACGTATTCGCCCGTCGCGTTGTTTGCCGTGACGACCGTCAAGCCCTCTCGACCGATGGCGGAAGCAAGCTGAGACTGCAGGTCGTGAGCGACGTTTTCAGGCGAGCCGATGACTGGCGCGATCTGAATCTTTGCGCTCTGTGTCGCCGGAGCCGGCGTCGTCGGGATTGCCAGAGACGTTTGCGCCGGCGAATTGCCGCCGCCGAGCAGGTTCGATGAGGACTCGCAGCCGCCCATCCCCACGGCAATAAGCGAAGCCATGATGAGCGGTCCTAGAACGCCGAGCCGACGTGGTTCAAGCGTCCATCGACGTGTCCGGCGCGTGCGCGCCTGAGCAGAGCAAAAGGTCGTCACTCGACGTCCCCCCTTATCCAACCGCGACTTCCCGGCGGCCGGAAACGCTACCCCCGCGGCCTGAACTCCTATCTCTACTACCGGAACTGACCCATATCCCTCTAGATCAGGCCGGAACGCCACGTCCAGACGTGGGCTCGGCGAAACTGTTATCGACCGGTGTAAACGTAGGCACAGCCTCGGTATTCCCTGTGGATTATGCCGTTAAGCCACCACGATGGCGGAGATTTGACGGCCATAATCGGGTTCCCCGCGATGAGTTTTACGCCGGTAGCTGAAAAAAAGCGATTCGTTCTCGAAGGTGCAGAGCGCCAGATCTTCGATACTGCCGACCCGGGCGCCTTCGAGCCGTTTGATGACGAACCCCGGTAGATCGAAATGTGCTCGATCTTTTGGTTTCCGCCGGGCGAAAAACGAGGCGAAGAGGGGATCGCGCTCAATGAAGGTCGCCTCGAACTCGGGACCGACTTCGTAGGCTGCCTGACTAATGCAGGGCCCGACGGCCGCCGCGATGCGCTCGCGTTTGGCTCCCAACCGCTCCATCTCCCGGACAGCGCTTCCGATGATGTCGTTAAAAGCGCCGCGCCAGCCGGCGTGGGCCGCGGCGACCACGCCGGCTTCCGCATCAGCCATCAGGACCGGCGCACAATCGGCTGTGAGAACGCCGATCACCAATCCCGGGGTTGCGGAGATGACCGCGTCGGCATGGGGCAATGCTTCGCGGGAGGGAGGGGTGGAAACGGCAAGCGCGGTGGTTCCGTGCTCCTGGTACAGGGTGACGACACCGCCGCCGAACCGATCATTGCCACCAAGGTGCGCGCCAATCCTGCGGCGGTTTTCAAGAACAAGGCTCTGATCGTCACCTGAACCCAGCCCACAGTTCAGGCTCTCGTAGAGACCGCTGGAAACGCCCCCGTGGCGGGTAAAGAAGCCGTGGCGGATGCCAGACAATGCAGCCAAGTTTTGCGCTTCGACGGGTTTGGGGGTCATAGCTCGCCAGCTTTCGTCAGGTGGGCCCGGGCGCAGCACTTGATACGCGAGAGGCGCCGAAGCCCGGGAGAGAGGGCAATCCGGGCGAGCGCGCCGCAAGCACCTTGAAGCGCGATCCCATGCCATTGGCCGCGAGCAGGCGCGCCGCTCCAGTTTCGATTTCGGTGGCGCGCGCCGGATTTGCGGCCATGAGGCGGGAAGCGCGCTCGACGATGCCGAGGGATCCCAGGAATTCAGCTTGCGTCACCGGGCCATCGAGCGCCAATCCGGAGCGGTGCAGCGTCGACGCAAGATCATAGAAATTCACATGGACGGTGAGGTCAGCTTCACCCGGCGAGGTCAGCGGGGACTCGTACTTGTGCTCGCGGACGGCTTGAAGGGTATCGCCGGCAGCGGGGGTGGTGTGACCGTAATCGATCATCAGAACGGCGATGGGGCCACGGTCTGCCAGCGCCTTCAAGGCATCGGCAAGCTGGTCCAGTCTTTGGCTCTCGACTACCGTCCCGGGCGGCGCATTGGGACGTAGCGCCTCAAACGCTTCGCGCGGGCAATCGCCGTTGATGGGTGCGAATTGCAGATTGTCTTCGCCGTCGACGACGACGCCTCTGATGTGCCATCCGACCGGCGTCTTGATCCATTGCGCCACGGGCCAAGAATCCAGAAATTCGTTGGCAAAGATGATCGCCGGCGGATTGAACTCATCGAGTTCGCGACCCCAGCTCAATAGACTGCGAAAATCTGCAAGGGTTGCAGTCTGCAATTCCACGAGCGCGTTGCTCGCCTCGACGAGATGGACTCGGGCGACATCCGAGAATCCGGGAATGATGCGGGATGCACGCAGTACGTCGCGCATCATCGTGCCTCGTCCCGGACCGTATTCGACGATGGTGATTGGATTGGGGGCGCCGAGAACGCCTTGCCAAACCACGCCAGCCCAGACGCCTAGAAGTTCGCCAAAGACCTGGGAGATGTCGGCTGCGGTGATGAAATCGCCAGATGCGCCGAAGATGCGCTGGCGGCGATAGTAGCCGTAGTCCGCATCCCACAGACAGGCAGACATAAAGCTGTCGATCGTCATCGGCCCGTCGCGGCGAATGCGGTCCTTGATCCGCCGAGCGAGCGGAGTATCGCGACGCAGTCCGTTTTCGATCACACCGTTGCCTTTCCAGGCTCGGCCGTCCTGCGGGCGGTCCACAGCAGATAAAGTCCCAGGAGTATCATCGGCAGGCAATAGACCTGGCCCGCCGTGAACGGTCCAATGTTCAGGAAGTGGTCGGGTTCGGGCTCGCGGAAGAACTCAGCGATTATTCGAGCGATTGCGTACCAGATCATCCAGATCGCCGTCGTGACGCCGGGACGCTTCAGCGTCATGAGATGATGGGTGGCAAAGCGGGTGATGGCAAACATCACGATGCCCTCGAGCGCAGCTTCGTAGAGCTGGCTCGGATGCCGCGGGTTCTCGCCGCCGTTGGGGAAGACCATACCTACCCACGCGTCGGTGACGCGTCCCCAGTGCTCAGAATTTATAAAGTTCGCGATGCGGCCGAAGAAAAGCCCGAAAGGCGATGACGCGCAAACAAGGTCAGCTACCGATCGAGCCGAAACCTTATAAATGTTGGCAAAGAGAATGATCAGAATAGCGCAGGCGATGACCCCCCCGTGGAAACTCATTCCGCCTTTCCAGACTTTGAAGATCTCGGAGGGATTGGCGAAGTAGAATTCGGGATCATAGAGCAGCACCTGGCCGAGGCGGCCGCCGATGATGACCGCGCCCGTCATGTAGAGAAGAAGGTCGTCGATGCGCTCCAGGGTCAACGGCGGCTTGTCTCCGGCCCACAGGCGCGGGGTCGAGACGAGCTTGCGTATGTAGTACCAGCCGAGCAGAAGCCCGGCCATGTAGGACAGGCCGTACCATTTGACCGCCACGGGCCCGAGTTGAACCGCCACGGGATCGATTTGGGGATAGGTGAGAAGGGCGAGGGGCGTCATCGGCACTCCGGGCGAGATTTCACGACCGGCCGGATCGCCGTACCAGGCAAGGCCGGTCGGGCTGCGTTGTTTGGGAACCCCCTCGCAATGTCAAGCAGACATGCGACCCCAACGGCGGAGGGGTTTACGGCGTCCACCGCCCTGATCTTGCCGCTCTGGTCGCCAGCCCCCATAGTTGGTCAGAACTCCAATCTGAGATGTGATATGACCCAAACAACGAACAGACTCTTCGACGACTTTGCCAAGCTCATGACGGATGCGGCCGGAGCAGCCGACGGATTCAAGAAGGAAACCGAAGCGCTTTTTCGTGGCCAGGCTGAGAAGTTCCTCCGCGACATGAACGTCGTCACGCGGGAGGACTTCGAGGCCGTTCGTGAAATGGCTCAGAAAGCACGGTTGGAAAACGAGGCGCTTTCCCTGCGCGTCGCACAGCTCGAAGCGCAGATCGCAACGCTTCTTCCTCAGGGTGGAACCCACGTCTGAGAGACATCCACAGATAACGCCGCTTTTCACCAGCATTAAGAGGCGGAAGTGGCGCAACTGCCTCTTCCGCCTGTGCTTTGCCACTTTGATCGTGGACAAGGCCTGAGGGCTGATCTCGTCAGCTTGCGACTCGCAGGGGGGTCTGGTTTGGTCCGGCCCAGTACAAAGCGGCGCAAGTATTCGAACTGTCTCGCGCTTCGTTTTGATCACCCGTGCGCGGCAGACTGGAGAGCGATAACAAATGGCAGTTGCGGAACAGGGTTCTGACCGCGTTCTCAATCCAATCGATCTCATCGAGCAACTCGCGCACGGTCATGACTGGCCTTGCGATCGCGCGAGCGATGAAGAAATGACTCTCATCGTGGCGGGCACCTGGGCCGACTATCACGTGTCAATCAACTGGCGTGACGATCTCGAAGCGCTGCACTTGGCGTGCGCCTTCGACTTCCGGGTTCCGGAAAATCGTCTCACCGAAATGTATCGATTGATTGCGCAGATCAACGAGCAGCTTTGGCTCGGCCATTTCGATCTTTGGACGCAGGAAGGCCTCGTGATGTTCCGCCACGCGCTCCTTCTTAACGGCGCGGTCGCGACCGTGCGGCAGTGTGAGGCGATGTTGAAGGCCGCGCTCGAAGGCTGCGAGCGCTATTACCAGGCCTTCCAGTTCGTCGTTTGGGCAGGTAAGGAAAGCCGCGAAGCCCTGGTTTCGACGATGTTCGAGACCCAGGGGCAAGCTTAGGGCCGGGCTCGTTTCAGCGCCCGGCATCTTCCCAAGGTGTCGGGCTATGTCTCTGAATTTGAATGGTTCCGTCGTGCTCGCTGGAGCGGGCAAAATGGGCGGGGCGATGCTGGCAGGCTGGCTCGACCGCGGCCTTCTCCCGTCACAGGTGCTCATTCAGGAGCCGCACCTCACCGGCTCAGCGCTTGAACTCGCACAGCGCCGAGGGATCGTTGCTCGTGCGACCTTCGGCTCTGAAACGCCGCCGCCCGCTGTTATCGTGGTTGCGGTTAAGCCCCAGGTGATCGACGAGGTTTTTCCGGCACTCGCTAAGCTCGCGGGACCGGAAACCGTTGTCGTATCGATCGCCGCCGGAAAGACTATCGCGAGCTTTGAACGCTACCTGCCGGCGGGCGCAGCCGTCGTGCGTGCGATGCCCAATACACCAGCGGCCATCGGCCGAGGCATCACCGGAGCCGTCGCCAATTCGCACACGTCGGCGGCGCAGAGAGCCAATTGCGAAGCGTTGCTCGGGGCTGTCGGCGAAGTGGTCTGGGTGCCCAGCGAAGATCTGATCGACGCGGTGACTGCCGTTTCCGGGTCAGGACCTGCTTACGTGTTTTTGCTCGCTGAGGCGCTAGCCGAAGCCGGTGTTGCCGTCGGCCTCGATCCGGCCACAGCTAAGCGGCTCGCGATTGCGACCGTTTCTGGGGCGGGCGAGCTTATGCATCAATCGGGAATAGAACCCACGACTCTTCGACAGAACGTCACTTCGCCCGGCGGAACCACTGCGGCAGCGCTCAATGTCTTGATGCGCGACGGGGATGGCCTTCGTGAGTTGATGTTGGAGGCTGTGCAAGCGGCGCAAAAGCGAGGCCGCGAGCTCGGACGTTGATCGGGGCTGGGATCCGATCTCGGCCGAGGCTCGCGGTCATGATCGCGTTCGAAGGGTTTGCGACCCAAACGCGAAACTTCGGTCCCGGTGACTGCAGGCTTGGAGGACACCTTCGCCATCGTCGGACGGGAGATCGCCCCGGCACCGATGCGGGCAGGATGTAACTTCATAACATAACAGTCAATTCACAACGCCGTGTGATCTGCCAGAGCTCTGATAACGAAAGGGATTTTTGGCGGCGGCCTTGCGCTCCCAGCTTCGTCACCGCGTATGGGTATCTGAGATCACTTGGGCAGAGAAATAATCGCGCGCAGGCCGCCCATCGAACTTTCACCCAGAGCGATCTCGCCGCCGTGGCTCTTGGCAATGTCGCGGGCGATGACAAGCCCAAGACCGCTATTCCCTTCGTCCTGATTGCGCGCGTGATCGAGCCGGTAGAACGGACGGAAGACATTCTCTCGCTCATTTTCCGGAATGCCGGGGCCGTCGTCGTCAACCTCGATCCGGACCCAGCGGCCTTCCGGCGCGACGCGTATGATGATGCGGTCGCCAAACCGTGCCGCGTTGGTGACCAGGTTCATGATGGCGCGCTTCAGCGCGGCGCGTTTCAAAGGAAGAACGATGTCGCCTTTGCTCTTGCGGATCTTCAGTTCGATCGAGCATCCGTAGATCGATGCATCGTCGACGATCTCTTCGAGAAGTTCTTTCAGATTTGTGGGTCTGGCTTCCTCGCCGCCATCGCCCTTCGCAAATGCAAGGTAGTCCTCAAGCATGTGCTGCATCTCGTCGACGTCACTCGAGAGGGCGCGCGTCTCGGGCGTATCTTCGAGAAGAGCGAGTTCAAGCTTGAAGCGCGTCAAGACGGTGCGAAGATCGTGGCTGACGCCGGCTAGCATTGTCGTGCGCTGCTCGACATGCTGCTTGATGCGGTCGCGCATCTGCAGGAACGCGAGCGCAGCTTGGCGCACTTCGCGAGCGCCGCGAGGCCTAAAATCTTCAGGGATGCCGCGACCTTTGCCGAAGGCATCAGCTGCGTCGGCGAGGCGCAAGATCGGTCGGATTTGATTTCGCAAGAACAGGATGGCGACCGTCAAAAGAATGACGGACGAGCCGACCATCCAAAGAAGGAAGATGTGTGAGTTGGAAGCATAGGTCTGACTGCGGGTCGCCACGAAGCGCAGGATGGCGTCATCTAGCTTCACACGAATTTCGACGTTTCCATCGCCGACGGTATTGATCCAGAACGGCAGCTGGACATGCTTGCGCAACTCATTCGAGAGCGCTCGATCGAGTAAGCGAAAAAACGGCTTCGGGCCCGGCGGCGGCAGGTCGCCATTGGGCAGCACTTCCATTTGCAGGTTCAAGCGTTCGCGAGCGAGATCGATGATCTTTTGCGGCCCTTCCGACTTCGCCATGTCGCCGTAAATTTCGATGACAGCGGCGATATCGCGCGCGGTCGCTTCCGACAGCCTCCGCGTAACGGCCTGCCAGTGACGTTCCATGAATGCAAAGGCGATGACGCCCTCGAGGACGACGATGGGGGTGATGATGATGAGAAGTGCACGCGCATAAAGGCCTTTCGGCAGCATTTCGCCGCCCAGGCTCAGGATCCGCAGCACGATAGGGTGCTCGCGAAAGCGTCGGTACCGAGAGCTCAGGCTGCCGGCTTCCGGTGTCGTTTCGGGCAGAACCGCCATGAAATAGTTGTCCGAGTCACGTCGCGGGATAGCGCCGCTGTTTTCTCAATCCGTGTAGAGGATGTAGCCTTTGCCCCGCACAGTCTGGAGATAGACGGGGTTCGACGGATCGGCTTCGATTTTACGACGCAGGCGGTTGATCTGGACGTCGATGGCGCGCTCGCTTCCGGTGCTATCATCGCTCGACAATTCATGGCGCGGAACGGCGACACCAATACGCTGAGAGAAAAGCCGCAGAAGATCGCGTTCGCGTTCGGTCAGCTTGATCGCCTCCTCATCGCGTTTGAGTTCGCCGCGCGTGATGTTGAAGACGCAGCCGCCCATACGGATTTCATCGCGGGGAGCCGACTGGGTTTGGCCGCGGCGCAGGATGTTGCGAATCCGTAATAGCAGTTCGCGGGGCTCGAATGGCTTGGAGACATAGTCGTCAACGCCAGCTTCGAGGCCGGAAATCCGATCCTCGGCCTCCGCCAGCGCCGTCAACATGCAGATGGGGACCGGTCGCGTAAGTTTCAGGTCACGTGCGAGAGAGAGGCCGCTTTCTCCCGGCATCATCACGTCGAGCAGGACGAGATCAAACGCCAAGCCGCGCATATATGCGCGCGCCGCGCCGGCGTCGGAAGCCTCCGTGACGCGGAAGCCGTTGCTCGACAAGAAGCGGCCGAGCAAGCCTCTGATCTTCTGGTCGTCATCAACCACGAGGATGTGCGGGGCATTGTCGGCCAAAGGCTCGCTTCTATCCTGCGCCATCGCGGTTCTCATAGGTTGCAATCTTCGGATTCCTCGATCGGCGAGCCGCCCCGCTGGCTTCTCAGAAGGGCTTCGACACGGGGCTTGTCCTTCTCGGCCACCATCGCAAAAAGGAAGTTCCGTGTCATGGCGTCCGCTCCAGATCCCAGGCCAGCGAGCGCCCCCTCGATCCGTTTCGCCTGGATTTGTGTCAGTTTATCGGTCAGGCGTGCGCCTTTCGCCGAGAGATAAAGCCGCCGTTCCCGCCGGTCTTCATGACCGGCCTTCTGGATAATGAAGCCCTCGTCGACGAGTTGCTTCAGAACACGCGCAAGCGACTGCTTCGTTATGCGAAGAATATCCAGCAATTCCGCGACTTTCAGGCCCGGATTGCGATTGACGAAGTGCAGTACCCGGTGGTGTGCGCGACCAAAACCATATTGTTCGAGGATGCTGTCGGCCTCACACGTGAAGCCCCGGTAAGCAAAATAAAAAAGTTCGATGCAGGCGAGCAGGTCGCTCGTTGAGCGACGATCATCGTCCGCGGCGTGCGGGGGGCGTCCCGATGCCGCTAGTTTTTCCGAAGGGCTTTCTGACGTTATGTCAGCCATGTTGACTTATTGGCCTCGATTGTATTCTGTTGCAAGCCAAATTGCTGGCTGTCGCGCCGGTCCCTCGCCATGCACTCGGCTCACTGAAACGCTGGTTTTCAATGACGTTTCAAGGTGCCCAGCGTATCCTTATCGGATCGCGCGACATACACCGGCGCTTCTGTTTCGCCAATAAGAAAGACCAGGAAGGATAACACTGGGATGGCCGACCTTATCCCCTTTCACGACCGCGACGGGCTCATTTGGATGGATGGGGCACTCATCCCTTGGCGCGATGCGAAGGTCCATATCCTCACCCATGCATTGCATTACGCCAGCTCGGTCTTCGAGGGGGAGCGCGCTTACGATGGCGAGATCTTCAAGCTTACCGAACACTCCGAGCGTCTCGTCGAAAGCGCACGCATTCTCGACTTCGAAATCCCGTACACTGTCGCTGAAATCGATCAGGCGTGCCGTGAGGTCGTCGCGGCCAATAAACTGACCGATTGCTATGTCCGGCCTGTTGCCTGGCGCGGCAGCGAGCAGATGGGCGTTTCCGCCCAGAATGCGAAAATTCACCTTGCTGTGGCGGCCTGGGATTGGGGCTCTTATTTCCCGATGGAGCAGCGCC
>NZ_RXIZ01000007.1:165697-194426 GCF_003987855.1 Hyphomicrobium sp. | reverse complement strand
TGGAGAGGGCGCGTCGCCGAGTGTACCGGTGCGAACATCTTTTTCATCAAAGATGGCGTCATCCACACGCCCACGGCGGATTGCTTCCTCAATGGCATCACGCGCAAGACGGTCATCAGTCTCGCAAAGGCGCGCGGGATCTCGGTCGTGGAGCGCGACATCATGCCGGAAGAACTCCCGTCGTTCACCGAGTGCTTCATCACAGGTACAGCCGCGGAAGTGACCCCGGTGTCGGAAATCGGCGAGCACAGGTTCAAGCCCGGTCAGATCACCGAGACGCTCCTCAAGGACTACATGGAGTTGGTGAAGCCGCAGAAGCGCGTCGCCGCGGAGTGATCGATTGGCGGGCGGGGACGGGGAAGATTTTCTCCGTCCGGCCCTGCTCCTCTGATTAATCGAGCAGCGCTTCGTCGGCCTCTAAGCGGGCGTTAGGCTCGGGCGATCGAAGCATCAGTGGCGCGCAGACAGCGAATAGAAAGACAGCAATCGTGCCACCTATGACGCTGAGCGTCATAGCGGAGAGCCCGTGACCGAACCACATGGCTATCAGGTCGATCGCGAAGGCCCAGAACACCGCGGGCAGGAAGGACGCAACCGCTACTCCCGCAAGACGCACAGCAAAAGGCCGCCCAACCCGCCGGGCGGGCCGCTCAAGTGATGGGATTGCTGTCGTCGTCGCGATGCGCATGCCTAATTCGACTCCGCCCTCGACATTAACCTGATTCTCGCTGCAGGAAGCTCAAGGCCCTGCAGCCTCAATGCGATAACTCTCAAACTAGGTTTTTGGACTTAAATGACCCGTAAATTTCGAGGTTAAAATGCGCATCTAAGTGGCCCCTTTGCGGCAGCGTATGCAGATATTCTGTGTGCCCCGTATCTGCCATTGGCGCTCGCTCCAGCCTGCTGCGAACGGTGCAATCAATTTCGTGCGCAATAACTGTAGGTTAATGTGCTGCACTCAATCAAGAGGCGTGCGGATTGGTTTCAACAATCATTGATTGTCTCTCGAGGGTGACGTTCGCATGCGTATAACGGCTGCGCTCGATATCGATGAAGCTGAAATCGAGGAGCGGTTTGTGCGCGCCTCCGGTCCCGGCGGGCAGAACGTCAACAAGGTTTCGACGGCGGTCGAACTACGGTTCAACCTGGCTGCAAACACAAGCATCCCGCCTGATGCGCGCGGGCGCCTGAAGCGTCTCGCCGGACGACGTTTGACGACAGAGGGTACCATCGTCATCCAGGCAGATCGGTTTCGAAGTCAGGAGCAGAACCGGGCTGATGCGCGCGAGCGACTTACCGACTTGATCAAGGAGGCACTGGTCCGGCCCAAGCCACGGATAAAGACCAAGCCATCGCGTGGGGCTCGGGAAGAGCGCATGAAGACGAAGAGTGTGCGTGGGAAAGTCAAAAAAATGCGCAGCCGCAAAGTCGATTTCGACTGACCATGCATGCGGCTGCGCGGAGCGATGTGAAATCAAATGACGATGGACGCAACCTTTGCAGCGACGTTCAGCAGACCGACGAGCTGATCCATCGTCTGCTTGAAGCTGTCTTGGCTCGGGTTCGAGTTTGCAGAGTCTGAATTATCGGCGGTATTGCCGGCGCTGGACGGGGCGCCGGATGAGGCACTGTACTGGGCGTGGTGATGTCTATCATTTAGGGTCGACAGATCGGCCTTGAACCGGCTCGCATATGTCTTTGCGGCGGTTTGATCCGCTTCGAAGGGCACGGGATTGGACGACGACTGGGCAGCCGTTGACCCGTTTAATGATGTTAAGAGGCTCAGCTGCTGCTGCCGGTAGCGGGCGTAGGCGTCTGAGCTGCCGATTGCGGCGACGGACATGAGTGCGCCTTTCAGAGGGAGAAATCAGGGCGCGCTTCATGCGGCCGCCAAACGCGACACGAACATCACTCCGCAAAAAAGCTAAATCCTGTAGCTGTTGCGAAGCTGACGTTTCGCTGGAGGTGTGGCTTGGGCCGATTGCCTCTGCAAGCTGGATCGTGCGTCAGGTTCGTTGCCGTCGCATTGGAAATTCAACTCGCGCAGGCTATTGCCTCTTCATCATTGAGGGGGAGCATGGCCGATAGGTGGTGTCTGCTGACATCGTACGACAGCGGGTTTTCCGAAATCGCGGCCCTCGCCACGCCCGCGATGAGGCGCTACGCCAACCGGTACGCGATGGAGTTCCAGGAAGCGATCGATGGAACGTGTGGACGGCCACCGGCATGGTCGAAATTGTATCCTACACGGCAATGCTTCGATGAAGGCATCTGATGCCGTCATTCGACGTTTCGACAAAGACATCCCCGATAGCATTAGAGACGACGCTGACTTCTACTTTGTGAAAGAGCGTTGGTGCGTACCGGACACGCCATCTAAGTGGCGCCTCAACACCGGAGTCTACGTCATGCGGAACTGCCCCAGCTCGCGGCAGCTGCTCGATGCCGCAATCTCTCGCCGCGAATACATCAATCACGAATGGTGGGACCAAGCTGCGATCAGTGCGGTCTTGGGATACTGGTCCGTATTTTTTCGGCCAGAGGAACATCGCGCTGATGAGCCGACGGAAATTTCCAAGCGGATTGGCTGGCTGCACTCAGAGTGGAACGCTTCTCCCGTCTATGATCCGGTGCCCAACGCGATCATCCGTCATTTCTACGGTCTTCGCGGGAACGGGAAGAAAGCAGCCATGATGATCGATGCCATCGCCGACGGGCGCGCAGAGGGCTCTAGCTCGAGTGCACCTGTCACGATCGGCAGATCTTCAAACTCTTGGAGCCATCATTGCGTGCGCGGCTTCAGCGCTGACCGGATGCGATCATGACGTGGACGCCGGATTGCGCGCATTGCGAAAAAAGCCCTGGCGTCTTTGGACCTCACAATCCTGGGCGACACGACAGTTCGTGCGCGCCGGATGAAGGAAGCGACCATCGGGGCGGCAATTGCGTCGTACGAAATCGATGGGGAAATCAAATGTCTTGGTAGCGGGAGGCGGACTTGAACCGCCGACCTGCGGATTATGAGACCGCCGCTCTAACCACCTGAGCTATCCCGCCACACCGGCCTGCAAGCTGCCGTCGAGCGACCGTCTATAGGGAGCGCCGTAGCATCCTGTCAACACGACGGCGCGCCCCATCGTCCCTAATTTCTGTCCGGTGCCCACATCTCGATGGCGCGAACCGCACCTACTCCGCCGCTTCGGGGCGCTGGGAAACCGATGCAGCGTCCTTACGAAAACGCATCATCGTGAATATCCCCCACGGCCGAAGTGCCTTCCGGTCGATGAGCTTGAGTTCGGGACAAACCATGACGCGGGAAACGTCGAACACCGAGTGCCAGCCGACGAGATCGGCGAACGGCGCCATCTGACGCTCGACCCAACCGCGCACGCCTTCGTCCTGGCTGAAGTGATTGACCAACAACACTTCGCCGCCGGGCTTCGTCACACGAGCAAGTTCCTGCATGACCTTCGTCGGGTCCGGGACGACGGTGATCACGTACATTGCGACGGTGGTGTCGAACGAATTGTCCGCGAAGCTCAGGTTGCCCGCGTCCATCTCGTATAGGCCAGAGATGTTCGTCAGTTTCTCGGCCTTCACGCGCTCTCGCGCTTTGTCCAGCATCTCAGGCGCCAGATCGATACCGACAACATCGAGGTGCGATTTGTAGTTCGGAAGCGCGAGGCCGGTGCCAACGCCGACTTCCAAGACGCGTCCCGATCCCGCGTTGATGATTTCGGCCGCATGCCGCCGCCCCGCCGTCGATATTGCACCGAAGGTGTAATCGTATACCGGGGCCCAACGGCGATAGGCATCGCGGACTTGGCCTTCGTCGAGCTGCAGAACTTTGGCGCCAGCACGTTTTCTTTGCGCGCCAAAAGCAGTCACTGTCGAAGGCTCGTTATCACTCACTGCAGATCTCCATCCGTCCGCATCGTTTCACGCGACGCACCTAGCGCCCCAGGCCGGCGACCGACTGACCCGAGGCATGGGTTTGCGCGGCAGCGTTGGCTTTGATCGTTTTGTCGATCCATCCCCCGCCGAGAACGCGTCCTTCAGCCCCGTCATCGGCATAAAACACACAGGCTTGGCCGGTCGCAATACCTTCCTCGCCGTCATGAAGCTCAACCCTGACCCTACCATCTTCTTCGATTTTCAGCTGGGCGGGGCGGAGTTTCTGCGACGAGCGCATGCGAACGTAAAGCGAAAGGCCGGATGTCGCGAGGATTTCCAGCGGCTTTTCCCCGAGCCAATTGACGTTCCGAAGCATAAGGCCAGTTGTCGTCAGTGCCGAACGAGGACCAACAATCACTTCGTTTCGAGAGGCGTCGAGACGAACGACGTAGAGCGGTTCGGCGGCCGGAATCTTGATGCCGCGGCGCTGTCCGACCGTGTAGTGCACGATGCCGTCATGGCGGCCGAGGACGCGGCCGTCCAAGTGAACGATGTTACCGGAATCCAACGCGCTGGGCTTCAGCCGCTCAATGACATCGGTGTACTTGCCAGTCGGAACGAAGCAGATGTCCTGGCTGTCCGACTTGTCGGCCACGGGGAGATTGAAGGAGCGCGCGAGGTCGCGCACATCGGATTTGCGCATGCCGCCAATAGGGAACCAGAGAGACCGCAGCTGCTCCTTGGTGATGCCGAAGAGAAAATAGCTCTGGTCGCGGTCGGTATCGACGGCGCGCGCAAGCTCCGGTCCGTGGTCCGTGTCCAGCCGCTGCACATAGTGGCCAGTCACGAGCACGTCCGCGCCCAAGTCCTTCGCAGTATCGAGCAGGTCGCGGAACTTGATTTCGTTATTGCAGGTGACGCAGGGAATAGGCGTCTCGCCGGCAACGTAGCTTTCTGCAAACGTCTCGATCACTTTTGCAGCGAAGCGGGTTTCGTAATCCAGCACATAATGGGGAATGTCGAGGGCTTCGGCGACCCGGCGCGCATCGTGGATGTCCTGACCCGCGCAGCAGGCGCCCTTACGGCCGGTGGCCGAGCCATGGTCGTAGAGCTGAAGCGTCACGCCGATCACGTCATGCCCGGCGGCTTTCATGATTGCGGCTGCAACCGAACTATCGACGCCGCCCGACATCGCCACGACAACTCTCTTCCGGAGGGAAGGAGCCTCGACCGGGCTGGTCAACACGTCGCGGTTGGCAACGGACGTTTCGGAGTGAGTCATGCGGATCAAACAGAGGCTCGGATCAATTGAGCGGGCCAAGAAATGAGGCCCCTACAACGCTATCCCTTTGCCGCTATCCTCAAAAGTTGAGCAGTTTCAAAGAATTGCCGCGCGGGACAGGATGCTGCCCGAGATCGACGCGAATAGCCGGTAATCAATAGTTCTCAAATCGGTCCCCGGCAAGGCGGTGTGTCATCCCGCACCGCGCGTTGGCCCGTTTTTCGCTCTGAAGGACATGCGGTTACCGGCTGGGTCATTCTGACATGGCCGGCCTCAGCCGCGCCCCATTTCGATGGCGGAAATACCGGAATTGGCACGGCCGTTTAAGCCTTTTTCACTCAATGGCTTAGTGCTAATTTAATCGCAAACAGGTTATAACTCCCCCGTGGTCAAGAGTGTGTATCGAGTATCATGACCGAACAGCAGATGAGAGCGCGCGGGCGCTATGTGATCGGACCCGATGGGTCGCCGCTCACAGTTGCCGATCTTCCCCCGCGGGACACGAAAAGATGGGTCATCCGTCGCAAGGCGGAAGTGGTCGCTGCAGTACGCGGCGGACTGCTTAGCATCGAGGAAGCGTGCGAACGCTACACCTTGACTGTCGATGAGTTCCTGTCTTGGCAGAGGTCGATCGACAAGCATGGCCTTCCGGGCCTGCGGGCGACGCGTCTGCAAGACTATCGCGACTGATCCTTCCGGATCGATCGTTGTCCGTGCAGTTGAATGAGGCGGCCCATTCGCGGGCCGCTTTGCGCTGTATGGTGGAATTTTTCAGGGTGCTGCTGGAGACTGCGCGGCGGGTTTCGCCTGGGCAGCTTTCTGCTTCGCCTTTGATGATTTCTTTGCGGTTTTCGCGGTGGCCGGAGGCGCTTGTGGCGAACTCGGCGCCCAGCCAGCAACAGCATTAGCGCCAACGCAGCCTTGCTCGTCCTTCGACCAGCGAGCGATGTCGTCCTTCATGGCGCTCGCGTATGTATCCGACATCTTCCGGTTCTCGACCGTGACGCGTGCCGAAGATTCTCCAGTCGGAAGAATCTCGACGACGTAGGCCTTTGGCCCGCGCGGGTTCGGCTGTGATGGATCGCGCTGGTGAATTGTAATAACGGCCTTTCCTCCGCCGCCGCGCGATGGAGCGTCGGCGGCTGCGTGGAAGATATAATCCTTTTTCAACGGACCATTGACGGCGAACCAACAGGCCATCGCGCCGCGCGCAATCGAGGAATAGATTTCGGTCGCGGATCCAACGGCGCCCGGCACTGGAACGCCTCGAGACTCCTCAGGCGCGCCGGGATTGTTTGCGGGAGATGGCGCACTGGACGATGATGATGGAGGCGCATCCTCGGACTGGCCGATGCTCATTGACTGCAACTGAGGGGCGTTGCTCGCACAACCTGTCAGCGCCGCCAATGTGAGCAGCGTCAAGACCAGGCTTGAGGCGTAGCGAATCAATATTTCCCCCGAAGTAGCGGCCCAAGACGAATCCGTCTTTGACGCGGATACCGAAAGGACTCGTGCCCGGCACAACTCCATTCGACAAGTGGGCATCAACCCGCTGAGGCAGGGAGCCAACAGAATTTGGCACGAAAAAAGGCGGCGCCGCGTGGCACCGCCTTTCGAAATGGAGCGATGTTGCGCGATCAGCGCAGGGCAGAAAATCCGAGGGGGCGGTCGCGCCGGCCAAGACGATTTTCTTCAAGATTGGTCGACTGCTGCGCGGCACGCGAGAATTGTTCAACCGTATCGTCGCGCTCACGGACGGCGGCCGCGAGTTTTTCACGCAACCCTTCGGTCGACTGACGAAGATTGTCGCGGCGCTGCGCGGCGGCTTTTGCGAAGGTCGAATAGGAGAAGTGACCGCGATCGCGAATTCCCGTGCGATCTTCTTCGAGTTGGATCTGGCGTTCGAGATCGGAGGCCATTTGATCAAACTCGCGGATAATCCGCTCGAGATCGTCAACCTTCCTCGACTTTTCTTCGACTTCTCGACGCTTCAGGCGGATCGCCAAGTCACGTGACTTCATCGTTCGATACCCCAAACTCATTCGAACTCTGTTACCCAAGAAGCGTGCCAGATGGAGGTCTGGTAGTGCTGCTTAGGCAACTAGGAGAAATACTTGAAATCCGGGTAGACGCCGCGTTGCAACAGCGTCCCTGGACCCTCAATACTCTGAATAACATACTGCATTTAAGTTGCGGTAAAGCAACGCGTAACTATTTCTGAGAGGTCGTGTCGTTTGGGGGCAGATTTTTGCCACAGACCGGCTAGGGCAACGGCGCGAATTCTGTTAGCTCTTGATTCGGGCCGTATGCGGGTTACGAGGCGATTGTAGAGGCCAATCAACGGAGTGGGCGCTCCGTAGATGGGTTTCGCCAAGGGATCTGTTGGCGGGTCGAGAGGGGCTAAGTTCTAATATTTCGTAGGGATTGGCGGGCCATCTTCGGCGCGCGCGGGGCAAGTTTGTCCCGTGATGGACGATGCGTGACCTGCGGCCGGGAAAGCCGTATCATTTACTTAACAGGACCATTTCTGTTCGGTTCTGGCACAGTATGATGGAATAGCTAACGCGGATTAGGCTTTGTTAACCTCTCGTCGCTAACTTCCTAACGATCGCTTAGCTCGATTGTAGTGCGTTGACTTTGAGCCAAGGGCAGCCATAGCGCGGACACGGATCGGATAGGGCACCAGAGGGACGGTCATGCGGGTTCTACTCATTGAAGATGATAGTGCCACGGCGCAAAGCATCGAGCTTATGCTGCAGTCGGAAGGCTTTAATGTTTACACGACGGACCTTGGCGAAGAGGGCGTCGATCTCGGTAAGCTTTATGATTACGATATCATTCTGCTCGATCTGAATCTTCCCGATATGAGCGGGTATGAGGTCTTGAAGACGCTGCGCGTCGCAAAGGTCTCTACACCGATTCTCATTCTTTCGGGTCTTGCAGGCATCGACGACAAGGTTCGCGGTCTCGGCTTCGGCGCCGACGATTACATGACAAAGCCGTTCCATAAGGACGAACTCGTCGCGCGAATCCAAGCCATCGTTCGGCGCTCGAAGGGCCACGCTCAGTCCGTCATCGAGACAGGCGATCTGCGCGTCAACCTCGACACCAAGACAGTGGACGTCAACAATCAGCGCGTGCATCTGACCGGCAAGGAATATCAGATGCTGGAGCTGCTCTCGCTGCGCAAGGGCACGACGCTGACGAAGGAGATGTTCCTCAATCATCTCTATGGCGGCATGGACGAGCCCGAGCTGAAGATCATCGACGTCTTCATTTGCAAGCTGCGCAAAAAGCTTCAGGCCGCGACGGGCGGCAAGCATTACATCGAGACGGTGTGGGGACGTGGTTACGTTCTTCGCGATCCGGGCCATGAAGGCTCCGAGGCGGCCTAAAATCCGTATCCATTGAATTCGTTTCACGCGCACAAGGGCCATGATGGCCCTTGTCGTGTTTCTGGGCATATTTCGCCGCGACGCGTATTCCCCAAAGTGCCGAAGCTCGATCGCTCGTCAGCCCGGAATGACGCACAGGCCATGCAACACTTCGCTGTTTCCGACGATATGGGCTAAGACGACGGCAAAAGGAGTTGCGCTTATGACTGAAGCCCCCTTCAAGCCTCTTTCTCCGCTGCAGGCCGCAATCGTTCAGGTGACGCCCTTCGAGCAGAATTGCACATTGATCTGGGATGAAGCGACCAAGGTCGGCGCTGTCATTGACCCCGGCGGAGATCTCGAGCGCATCGAGCAGGGGATCAAGGAGATGGGCATAAAGGTCGAGAAGATCCTGCTGACGCACGGCCATATCGATCACGCTGGCGGAGCGGCCGATCTTCGCGATCGTCTAGGCGTCAAGATCGAGGGGCCCCACAAGAACGATGCGCTGCTTCTTGATGCTCTGGAGAGGCAGGGGGCCACTTACGGAATCTCGGGTGTTCGCAACGTGACGCCGGACCGTTGGCTCGACGACGGCGATATGGTGATGGTCGCGGGCCACACCTTCGAAGTCTTTCATTGTCCGGGGCACTCACCGGGATCGGTCGTCTTCTTCGATCGCGCTCAGAGATTTGCGCTGGTCGGAGATGTGCTGTTTCGTGGCTCGATCGGCCGGACGGATTTTCCGTACGGCGATCATGACGCGCTCATATCATCGATCAAGACGAAGCTCTGGCCGCTCGGCGACGATATCGCCTTCATCTGCGGGCATGGACCGCCGAGCCAATTCGGGCAGGAACGGAAAACCAATCCGTTCCTCACCTAAGTTGCCTGCAGAATTTGTGAGGTTCTTAGAACGAGAACGTGTAAGAGCCGCCAAGGCAACCGAATACGCCGCACTCACGGGCGAGTGAACCGTAGCCGCCGTCATCGATCGAGTTGCCGCCCTCGTAAAAATCGATGGTTTGAACGCGCAGCGTTTCTTCGCAGCTTCGACGGCAATACGTCCAGTTCCCGCTGGGAAGCTTGACCTGCCAGCCATTCTGCCCGCGCCGTACGACGCTTCGGATCGAGCCGTTGCCATACCGGCTGAAGGCAGTGATGATTTCTCCGGACTTATAGTTTGTTCTCAAGCGTCCGAGGCTCAGTCCTTCGGCCTGCGTTGGGGCAGCGGCAGAGGTGCCGAGCAACGCGGCGAAAAGAGGAACGAGAGCGAGTGATCGTGCGCGCATGGGAATCTCCTATCTCGACGAAGTGTCGCTGATTCCCGCTATCGCGACATGGAAATGTGGACGCCTTTAAACGATGGCCCGCTCGAAGCTACGGTGACCGAGTGAGAGCCTGAGCCAATCGCAACCGTCATTGAGCCGGTAATGCCGCCGCTGATGGCGAGCGTCATTCGGCTGGGAGTTGCCTTGCCCTGAACGGTGCCCGATTGATTGTACGTTCGCTCTTCCCAGTTACCGCTAACCGATCCATTCGAGTCGACCAGGTTTGCACGTAACTCGAGCTTGGCTGACGCGTTGGCGCAACGGATCGAAAGTCCGAGATTATGAGGGTTGCCGTTGTTGGTGTAGTAGCCCTTGCAACGCAGGCTCTCGCTCTTGCCATCATCAAACCGGGCGGTGCCCGAACCGCTCCACGTGCCAGCGAGTGCGACGAACGGATTGTCCGATTCGGCTTTCACCGGTGTCGTCGAAGTCGTGACAGCCAATGCGATGGCGGCAGCCAACCCTGAGAACGACGCTGCAAGTTTCTGATTGCGCATCACGAAAATCTTCCTTCCCCAGATTGCCCGGCTTCGAAGCGGCGGCATTATTGTCCGATGTCCGCTGATTTGCGAGCCCTATGCATTTAGACCGGCTTCGCGCCCGAATCTGTTGCGAAACGGCGACACTGGATGATTACGTATAGCATGCGACATCGTGATTTATCGCCACGTTAAAATGGCTCTACGATCTGCGACACAGTGGGTGGCGCATCGGACTTCGGATCGTAACGGAAGTCGAGGATCAGGTTGAAGCAGTCCTGCGGCCATGGGTCAGGAAAAGAGCCTGGCTGCCCGCCGAGAAGGGCGGCGATCTCTGGCAGTTTGCCGTGATGCCAGCAGATGACGAGCATCCTGCCGCGGTACTCGACCTTCGAAAAGATCTCGGTCACCAGCGATCTAAACTGCTTGTCCTCGATATGGTATTGCACTTCGAGCCCCAATGCGGCGGCCAGCGGCTTCACCGTCTCGATTGATCTGATGGAGCGTTTGGAACGGGCAGCCGCATAGATGAAGTCGGGGCGGCCGAAGACCTGGGGAATATAGGTGACGAGACGCTCAGCGCGCCGAGCGCCCTCTTCCGAGAGATAAATGTCGTCGGTCTTTCCTGTCTTCTCCGCATGCCGCATCAGAAGGATGCGGCCGGGGCCGCCATCCGGGTGATGCGTCGCCGTAATATCGGAGCGGCCGAGCAAGCTGTTCCACAGCGTGCTCAGCCAGCCGCTTTTGGCGGACGTTATCTGCGAGTTCAGCACCTGACGCCCCTCACGATCTTCGCTCGCGCGCTCAGGCGAGCTTATACGGCTGGGTGAATGAAGAAGCGCCGCGATACGTCAAGCGCGATGTCATAGTCAACGCTGTCGGCTATGGCGCGCTGTTCAAAACGGCTCGATGACGCGCGTTACTTTCGGGGGACTTCCGGAAAACGGATCGTACTGCAGATCGAGGATCAGATTGTAAGCGCTGTCCGGCCAAGGACTGGGATAGCTTCCTCGCGGGGCACCTAGCAATGCCGCCATGGCTGGGAGCTTGCCATGGTGCCAGCAGATGACGACGGTTTTGTTCTTGTAATCGGGGTCGTTGAAGATTTCGTCGACGAGGTCGGGGAATTCCTTGTTCTCGAAATAGTCTTGAACCTTCAGGCCAAGGCTTTCAGCGAGCGGCTTCACCGTTTCGGCTGAGCGATCCGAATGTTTCGATTGGGCGGCGGCCACGATGATGTCGGGCTTGCCGAACGTATCGGGAATATAGGTGACCAGCTGTTTCGCGCGCGCCCACCCGGCTTCGGATAGATCGTCATCATCAGAGTCGACGGATTTATCGGCGTGGCGCATGAGAATGATACGCTTGGGACCGCCGAGATAATGGGGAACAGCGGTGTATTCACGCGCCTTCGCGCGCGCAGGTGTGCAAGGCGACGTGCAGCTCTCGTGGCGCGCAAAGTTCGGGAAGCCAAGCGCGAGCAAGCCGATATGCAATGCATCCGTTGCATCACTGCTCAACTCTGCCGCGAATAGTGGCGCAGCGAACCCTGCGAGCACCAGAAGTGCGGCGACGACGTTCCGGTAGGCGAAGACGTGCAACATGGCTCTTTGCTCCCGCCCGGTTAAACCCAGGTCTCGTCGTTGCGTGGTCTCGGCAGTGGCCGTGGGCGACCGGTGTCGTCGAGCGCCACGAACGTGAAATGCGCCCGTGTCACGCATGTATGAGTTTCACCATCTCGCGGCCGACTCCAAGCCTGAACTTCGAATGTCATCGATGTCCGGCCGCGCTTAACCAGGATTGCCCATACGGTCACCTCGTCCCCGACCTTGACGGGGGAGTGGAAGCTCATGCCTTCCACCGCCACCGTTACACATCGTCCCTTGCTGAGCCGGGCTGCAGCGTTGCCTGCGGCAAGATCCATTTGCGACATGATCCAGCCGCCAAAGATATCACCGGCGGGATTGGTGTCGGCCGGCATGGCTATGGTCCGGATAACGGGTTCGCCGGGCGGGATCGTGAGCGGGTCTCCGGCGCCATTTGCCCCTTGCCCAGCCATTTCGTCCGTCATGCCCCGCAATTCCTCGCTGCTTGCGCGTTTTCGCCCGCTCTGACGGACATTAATCAGGGATCGCCCTGGAGGGCCATGCGCCGGACGGGCGCGCCAGGGCTTCCTGTCCAAAAGCAGTAGGTCGTCAACTCTTGCGCAACCTTCTGGGGGCTAGCCTCGAAAAACGCCGTTCCAATTGATTCGAGCGAGATCGTGCCGTGAAGTGGGCTACCCTTGACCGTGAACTGCTACAGCAACTGGCAGACATCCCCGAGGTGACGTTGAGCGGGTTTTCGGTCCGTGAGGGCCTTGCGGGTACCGGGGTTACAATTCTCAAAGGGCGCGACTATTTCGGCAGCTGGCGTACGGTAGATCGCCAACTCGTGTGGGTACCTTCCAACCTTACGGAACCCGGCCATATCGTCGAGACGGTCGATGAAGCTCTGCGGCAAACGCTCCTGATGATTTTGAAGAGCCTCGAGACCTCGACGCGCAAACCGCCGCGCGCGCTCGCGGGTTGATCTCGCTGAATAAAGAGAATGGCCGCCTCCGAAGAGACGGCCATCCTTTTTTCCAGCCGAGGTCGCCCGACTAGGCGGCGAGCACCGCACGGTCGTGTTTGCCTTCCTCGACCTCTTCGATGATCTTTGCAACAAACGCTTCGAGATCACCGGGGTTGCGGCTTGTGATGATGCCTTCGTCGGCGACCACAGGCTCATCGACCCAATTAGCGCCGGCGTTGAGCATGTCGGTTTTGATAGAGCTATAAGACGTCGCCTTACGCCCACGAACAGCGTTAGCTTCGATTAGCAGCCAAGGCGCGTGGCAGATCGCGGCGACGACCTTACCCTCGGCAAGAAAGGCTTTGATGAGCTTGAGGGCCTCGGGGTTTTGACGAAGCGTATCGGGATTCATCTGGCCGCCAGGAAGTACGATCGCATCGTAAAGCGATGTCGATGCTTCGCTCAATTCGACATCGACCTTGACCGGTTTGCCCCAGTCCTTCTGGTCCCAGCCTATGATGGAATCTTTTTGCTTGCGCTCCTTGGGAGCGGCGACGTGCACGAGCTGCGCGACGGCTTTCAGCTTTTCGCGCGGCACGTCGAGTTCGGATTGCTCGAAGCCGTCAGTCGCGAGAATGAGAATTTTCGCTTTCGAGATCTTTGGCATTGGGCTTCCTCGATTGCTGTACAACCGAGGTATAACTGATGGCGGTCAGCGAGGTTCCCGTGCGAGCGAAATGCCGCTTCGACCAAGCTTATTGTCCGGGTCGACCCGTTTTGCGTGGGCGGCCGCGGCGGGCCTTTTTCTCACCAGGATTATCGAATTCCCGGGTGCGCGTGGGCGTAGTTATGCGAGAGGGCTTCTCGCCCGATTTCACTGGCAAGGACGCATGTGGGCCCATCTCATCGAGCGTTGGCTTATGTGGGCCTGAGATTCTTTCGCCGAACGCGCCGGCTTTTGCCCGACTATCCACTGTTGGCGCGCGCGCGGGAAGAGGACGGTCGGTGCCGGGTCCCATATCGTCCAACGACGGCTTCTTGATACGCGACGTCGACTGCGCATAGGTCGGCTGAACTGGTTCGTACTCTGTCTTGACGCGAGAGCCTTTTGCGGGCGGCACGTTCGCCTTTGGGCCGTATTTTCGGTCGCCGCCGAAACTTCCTGCTTTGTCTTCGATATCCGACTGGCGCGCGAGGGGATCATCGGAGATTGCAAGCTCGGTGTCGCGCAAACGCTTGACCTCATCCCGCAGGCGTGCGGCCGTCTCGAACTCCAGGTCGGCAGCTGCTTCCTTCATGCGCCGTTCCATATCGGCGATGACGGCTTGCAGGTTATGGCCGAGAACCTGCACGTTTTCGCCATCGGCAAGGCCGGCGTCGACCGTGACGTGATCCTGTTCGTAAACTGACTGCAGCACGTCCGAGATGTTCTTTTTCACGCTTTCAGGCGTAATACCGTTGGCTTCGTTCCACGCCACCTGCTTTTCGCGACGGCGGTTTGTTTCGGCTATTGCGCGCTCCATCGAGCCGGTCATCTGATCGGCATAGAGGATGACCTTGCCGTCGACGTTTCGAGCCGCTCGGCCGATCGTCTGGACAAGCGATGTTTCGGAACGAAGGAAGCCTTCCTTGTCGGCGTCAAGGATCGCAACGAGCGCGCACTCTGGGATGTCGAGACCTTCCCGAAGCAAGTTGATGCCGATCAGTACGTCGAAGGCGCCGAGGCGAAGATCGCGGATGATTTCGATGCGTTCGAGCGTTTCGATGTCGGAGTGCATGTAACGAACCCGCACGCCGTTCTCATGCATATATTCCGTCAGGTCTTCGGCCATGCGTTTCGTCAACACGGTGACGAGCGTGCGGTAGCCTTTCTTGGAAACCTGGCGAACTTCGTCCAGGAGATCGTCGACCTGCGATTTGGCCGAGCGAACTTCGACAACAGGATCGATCAGCCCGGTCGGACGAATGACCTGCTCGGCGAAGGCGCCGCCAGTCTGCTCCAGTTCCCAGCTCGCGGGTGTCGCCGAGACGAAGACCGATTGAGGACGCATCGCGTCCCATTCCTCGAAGCGCAGCGGACGATTGTCCATGCACGACGGCAGGCGAAATCCGTATTCGGCGAGCGTCGCCTTGCGCCGGAAGTCGCCGCGGAACATGCCTCCGATCTGTGGAACGGTCACGTGACTTTCGTCGGCGAAAACAAGGGCATTGTCGGGCAGGTATTCGAACAAAGTTGGCGGGGGATCGCCGGGGTTGCGGCCGGTGAGATAGCGTGAATAGTTTTCGATGCCGGCGCACGATCCTGTCGCCTCCATCATCTCCATGTCGAAGGTCGTGCGCTGCTCGAGGCGTTGTGCTTCGAGAAGCTTGCCGGCGCTATAAAGCTCATCGAGCCGTTGCTTCAGCTCGAGCTTGATCGACTTGATAGCCTGCTGCAGAGTCGGCTTTGGCGTGACGTAATGCGAATTCGCGTACAGTTTCACCAGGGCAAGTTCGTCCGTCTTGGTGCCCGTCAGCGGGTCGAATTCGACGATGCTTTCGATCTCATCGCCGAACATCGAGAAGCGCCAGGCGCGATCTTCAAAGTGCGCCGGGAAGACTTCGACGGTATCGCCGCGCACGCGGAACGAGCCACGGACAAAATTCTGATCGTTGCGGCGATAGTGAAGGGCGACAAGGTCAGCCAGCAACTGATCGCGCGAAAGCTGCTCACCGACACGCACGGTGAAGGTCATCGCCGTGTACGTCTCAACAGAGCCGATACCGTAGATGCAAGACACCGAAGCGATGATGATGACATCGTCCCGCTCGAGCAGCGCGCGCGTCGCCGAGTGGCGCATGCGATCGATCTGCTCGTTGATCGAGGATTCCTTCTCGATGTAAGTGTCCGTTCGCGGCACGTATGCTTCGGGCTGGTAGTAGTCGTAGTAGGAGACGAAGTATTCCACCGCGTTGTCGGGGAAGAAGCTCTTGAACTCGCCATAGAGCTGGGCGGCGAGCGTCTTGTTTGGTGCAAGGATGAGCGCTGGGCGTTGCGTTGCCTCGATCACATGCGCCATCGTGAACGTCTTGCCCGAGCCAGTCACGCCGAGGAGCACCTGGTTGTGCTCATTCCTTTTGACGCCCTCGACGAGTTCAGCGATCGCCTGAGGTTGATCGCCTCGGGGTTGGAAGTCTGAGGCGATCTTGAACCTCACGCCGCCTTCGCTCTTCTCCGGACGCTCCGGCCGATGCGGCATGAACATCGGCATGCTGCCGGAGACAATCGGGTGCGTCGCCATGAGTGGCTGCCGGGCGAGCAGCGACTTGGCGCGGTCAGACCGTTCCTCAGGTCGCGTCAGTAGCGCGGTGAGGCTGTCGGTCAGGGTTTCGCCGCCCATCGGTGGCCGCGGGCCTGATTGCCGCAACGCCGGCAGGCTCGGCAGCCCGTTCGCTGAGGTCTTGCCGGAGAAGTCAGCTGGCGCAAAGTATGAACTCGACTCGCCGAATCCAGGCGTACCCGCCTCGGTTTCCATCGGCGGCGCGACGGGCTTTCCCGATTTGCCGCGGGACGGGCGGGGCGCTTTTCCGGCCCCCGGTTTTCGTGGTGGTGATGCCATGAACGGAATATGGCGCGAGGATCAGGTTTGGGGAAGGCCGCACGTCGACAGCATCAAGACGTCTCGTGCCACGGAACTCATATCTGGGCATTTTGAGCCGATTTTAAAGAGCTGTCGGGGCAACTCGCCGGTCTGATCACATTGTCATATGCAGAGCTGTCATCGTCCGCGGTGAGTACCGAAACGCTCCTTACACAGAAGTATGTTCGGTGGACTGCGGACGCATGATAGCGAAACCCGGGCTTATGGGACGCGTTTCAGCTGCGTCACAGGCAGGCCGAGGGTCCGGTACCGTTCATCGAGTGTCTAGCTCGGCGAGAGTATTGAGAAGGACCCTGTCATGGAACACGGAGACCACTATGAATACGACCCGACTGATCGCTGCAGCTGTCGCTGCCACCTTCGTCATTGGCGCCGGTTCGGCGATCGCCGCTGAGAAGGCGCGCACGCCGGAATCGATCGAATGCTCGAAGCAGGCTGATGCCAAGGGCTTGCACGGCAAGGAGCGCAAGTCCTTCCGCGCGAAGTGCAAAGCCGACATGAAGAAGTCCGAGAAGAAATAAGATCGGCCTCACGGCTACTACGAGAACCCCGTCGCTTGCGGCGGGGTTTTTCTTTGCGTGCTGATTGTAGGGTACGCTCTGGTTGGGAAGCGTGGAGCGCTAACATGGCCAAAGTAGCACTGGTCACAGGCGGCAATCGAGGAATCGGGTTTGCGATTGCTGGCGAACTCGCCCGCGTGGGATTGTGCGTGCTCGCCGGTGTGCGCTCAGAGGAGCGTGCGAGAGAGGCCGCTGCTGCGTTCAAGCTCGCTGGACTCTCTGTAAAGCCTGTGGTGCTTGATGTGGCGGACGGCGCAAGCATTTCCAACGACTAGCGCATATTCAAGCAAGCAGCGGTGAGATCGATATCCTCGTCAATAACGCCGCCGTTCTGCTCGACGGTCCGGGCGGCTTCGACGCCAGCTTCTTCGATATGACCGATGATGTCTTTCGGCTGACCTGGGAAACCAATGTCACCGGTCCGGCGGTGCTCATGCGTGCGCTCGTGCCAGGGATGATCGCGCGAGGCTTCGGCCGCGTCGTCAACGTTTCCTCGCGCGCCGGTCAGATGAGCGGAATAGGCAAGGGCTTCCCCGCGTGTCGCGTGTCGAAAGCGGCGCTCAACGCGCTGACGCGAGTCGTTGCGGCGGAGGCGGCGGCATCCGGGGCTGACGTCAAGGTCAATGCATGCTCGCCGGGCTGGGTGAAGACGAGGATGGGCGGATCGGAGGCGGTACGTTCGCCGGACCAAGGAGCCGAAACTCCGGTTTGGCTCGCGACAGCGGGCTCAGATTCTCCGAATGGCGGTTTCTTCGAAGATAAAAAGCCGCTGGCGTGGTGAGCCGCGCCGGGCGGCTCGAACCGGCCAAAAGCTATAGAGTACGGCCCGCGCGTCCGCCCGCAATTACCGGTACGCCGCCCTGCTGAATTTCCATAACGAAACGGACCGGCCGCAAGGATGCGTCTTTCAAGTCTCGTGCGGTCACGAGCACGAAGTGGCTGGGCCCGGATGACGTGTCCGTCTGGGTGATTTGGGGGGCAAAATCGGAAACCGTCGAAACCTCAAGGGTTCGGCGAACGCCGCCAAGATTCATCGAGATCTGATCACCGACAGATACGGTCTTGGTGATCGGCGCCGAGCCGTCACGCATGGCGGAGAGCCAGAAATCCTCGGAGCCGGAAACAGGCGCCTTCGCATCAGCCAATTCTTTGGCCGGGGTGCCAGCTTGGATGGCGTGATGATCCAACGCCACCTCGAAGCTCGACCGAAGCACTGTCTCGCTACTTGTAAATAGCAACGCTCCAGCGGCCCCAAGAAGCGCTGTTCCGACGATCAGGCCCAGCAGAGGCGAGCGCGTTACTTCCTGCTTCGTCATGCTTCGGTCTCCAGCATTCCTATCAGGGGCAGCAAATCAGCGAGAATGTCGATTTACTGTCACCAGACCTACAAATTAGATTACGGCATTTCAATAGCGCCGGATCCCTTGGTGAGGAGATCACCCCCATCTTGGAGTGGAGATCTTTTTGCTCGGGGTCGCATATGCCCGCTTCAAGTGCCGGACAACCGCCAAGTTTAAGGCGGTCATCATTGAAAATGCAACTCCAAGTAGCAGCCAGGCGGCCGTAGAACTTGTATGGCGGAACACCGCGTCGGCGGGCGACGTGGCTGTCGCAATCTGAACGAGAGGCAGGGGAGCCGGTTCCGCTACCGCTTTTGCTACAGCTGGCTGCGGGGCTGCCTGCGCAACTCCAGTGAACGCTGCCGGCATGATGCCTGCCTTGGCATGCGTGCAGATGATCGCCGAGCTCACGAGAGTGAAGATCACGCCCGCCATTGCCGCGTCGACGAGTGGCCGAAACACAAGGCCCCCATGTCTCGATCGCTTCGCCCCGAGCTTATGGTGCTTCGAAGCATCCGGCTTGGCGCTTACTCGCATCGTCTCAATCCCTCCCGCGTGGCATTGAAATTGGTAGTGACATCCCGTTAAGGCAAAGTTGACCCTCGCTTCTTGGCAGACGTTGGTTCGGAATGTGGCGCGCAGAGATCAAAATCGCTTCGGATGCATTCCCTCTCGTATTTGTTGCGCAGGCGCATCAAGTCAGCCGCGCTACGACGCCATGAGAGGCCTGCAAAACGCCGTCTTGCGGCGTGCTGGCATTGGAATTAGGGTCCGCGCCGCTTATCTCGCCCATGCGAGAAAGATCGTCTCACCTCGATTACAGGCCACATAGATCATGGGCTTCATCGCCGACAGTCTGAACCGCATCCAACCCTCTGCTACGATCGCCGTCTCGACCAAAGCGCGCCAACTGAAGGCGCAGGGTCGCGACATCGTCTCGCTTTCGGCAGGCGAGCCGGATTTCGATACGCCGCAGAACATCAAGGATGCCGCGAAGCGGGCGCTCGACGAGGGTAAGACGAAATATACCGATGTCGACGGCATCCCTGAGCTCAAGGCGGCGATCGTCGCGAAGTTCAAGCGCGACAACGGACTTGATTACAAACCGAGCCAAGTGTCCGTCGGCACAGGCGGCAAGCAGGTTCTCTATAATGCGTTGCTGGCGACGCTGAACCCTGGCGACGAGGTCGTCATTCCCGCTCCGTGCTGGGTGTCCTATGCGGACATCGTGCTGCTCGGCGGCGGCAAACCAGTGTTTGCCGAAACCACGATCGAGAACGGTTACAAGCTGACGGCGGAAGCGCTCGACAAGGCGATCACCGCGAAGACGAAGTGGTTTATCTTCAACTCGCCGTCCAACCCAACCGGTACAGCGTATTCCGCCGCCGACCTTAAGGTCATCACCGATGTTCTCGTTCGGCATCCGCACGTGTGGGTGCTGACCGACGATATGTACGAGCATCTGCTCTACGACGGCCTTGAGTTTGCTACGCCCGCGCAAGTCGAGCCGAAGCTCTACGAGCGCACGTTGACGATGAATGGCTTGTCGAAAGCCTATTGCATGACGGGTTGGCGTCTCGGCTATGCCGCGGGGCCGGAGGTCCTAATAAATGCGATGCGCAAGCTGCAGTCGCAATCGACGTCTAACCCTTCATCGATCGTGCAGTGGGCGGGTGTCGAAGCCTTGAACGGGCCGCAGGATTTCATCGCAGCCCACAACAAGATCTTCGTTGAGCGGCGTGACCTCGTCGTCAGCATGCTCAATCAAGCCAAAGGCATCCAGTGTCCGAAGCCGCAAGGCGCGTTCTACGTCTACCCGAGCATCAAGGCCGCCATTGGCAAAACGAGCAAGGGCGGGACGGTAATCAAATCGGACGAGGACTTCGTTACGGCGCTCTTGGAAGAAGAAGGCGTCGCGGTAGTCCACGGCGCAGCATTCGAAGGATCGCCTTCGTTCCGGGTTTCGTATGCTGCATCGACGGAGTCATTGAAGGACGCCTGCACCCGCATACAGCGCTTTTGCGGGAACCTCTCTTGAAAACAAAAAAGCGCGCGATCGCTTCGCGCGCTTCGAACTCATCGACGGTATAGGCCCCGCTAGGCTGGCGTTGCGCCGTGATGAACGAACCGGCCGGCAAACCAATCCCATGCGTGGGCGACGAGGCCGGTCAGCGGCTTGCCATCGACCGCAGGCACTACGGGACGCCAGATCGCAATGGCGGTCGCGGGCTGCGACTTGAATTCGAAAACAGTCGGCTTTGCGCCGAATGCTTCGGGCAGCTGCTCTTCGGCGGCCATGACGTATCCGGCAGCGTTGGCTGCGGACATCAATGTTTCGATACTCATAACCTTGCCTCGCATTTCTGAGCCATTTTCCCTCTGGCCCATTCCGAATTCCTCGCCAGTGCCCTTGGAACGCGCGAAACATCGGAAGAGTTCACAATGCGACGAATATAAAGTTATTCAAGTTATTTTTCGCTTGCGAACCTCGTTCGACAAACTCAAGCCGCAAACTAGTTTCGGCGGCGCAAAATAAATCTTCCGCGGAACGTCGAAATATCGCGTTGCAATAGATCAAATTCACGAAAGTGTGTGCGGCCAAGCTCATTGTGCCGCCTGCTCTTTGGAGCGAGCATCCATGTGCCGCTCTCTTCCGAGGTGCGGGGTGCGGCCGATCAAGGCTGCGCGCCTCGCAAACGGAGGCAATCATGACAAGTTCAGATGGCCCTAAAGGCGGAAATGGCACTCAAAGCGGCAGAGGTGGGGTCCGGGGCGCACGATGCGTCGCGCTCATCGGGCCCTTCGCAAGCGGTAAGACAACTCTCCTGGAAGCCATCCTCGCACGCGCCGGCGCCATTCAGCGGGCTGGGTCTATTGCAGCAAAAACCACCGTCGGCGACAGCGCCCCGGAGGCACGCGATCACGTCATGAGCGTCAATCTTAACGTCGCCGACGTGTCGTTTCTCGGGGATCAATTCACCTTCATAGATTGTCCGGGCTCGATCGAATTTGCACACGAGGGAGCGCTTGCGCTGCCAGCCTGCGATATGGCGGTTGTCGTCTGCGAAGCCGATCCCAAGCGTGTGGCTGCGCTGCAGGTCATCCTCAAGCAGCTGGAAGATGCCAACGTTCCGCACCTCCTATTCCTGAACAAGATCGATGCGTCGTCGATCCCGGTTCACGAGGTTATTCCCAGCCTGCAGCCCGCGAGCGCAAGGCCGCTCGTATTGCGGCAAATTCCGATTTGGGAAAACGGCATTGCAACGGGCTTCGTCGATCTCGCGTCCGAGCGCGCGTACGTCTATCGGGAGCATGCGTCGAGCAAGATCATCGAACTTCCCTCCGCGATCGCCGCGCGCGAGAAGGAAGCGCGTTTCGAAATGCTGGAAAAGCTCGCCGATTACGATGACGAGCTGATGGAGCAGCTGCTCGTCGACATACCGCCGCCGAACGATCGCGTGTTTGATGACCTCACCAAAGAACTGAGAGATGGCGTGATCTGCCCGGTATTGATCGGCTCTGCCGAGCACGGGCATGGCATCCTGCGTCTCTTGAAAGCGCTGCGCCACGAGTGCCCGTCCGTCGAGGACACGGCGAAGCGACTGAAGCTCAATGGGGAGAAGTCTGCGGCTTACGTGTTCAAGAGCGTGCATACGAAGGCGGGCGGTAAGTTGTCGTTGGCGCGTGTGTTCGCCGGAGAAATCGCCGATGGCGCGACAGTGACCGGTGCGCAGGGCGAAGAAGAGCGAGTGGCGGGCGTCTTTGCCGTGCGCGGCGAGGAAACCACCAAGAGAAGCACGGCAAAGGCCGGAGAAACAGTCGCGCTGGGCCGGCTCGATTCCATTCATTCGGGCGAAACCATCGCGGTCGGAAAGGCGGCTGCAACTCAGGTCGCGGCTCCGAAGGCGCCGCAGCCGGCTCTCGCCATCGGCCTTGGTCTCAAAGATCGAAAAGACGAGGTGAAACTATCCTCGGCAGTTGCCAAGCTCATCGACGAAGATCCTTCGCTGACGCTCGAGCACAATGCGGAGATGCATCAGATCCTGCTTCACGGTCAGGGCGAGATGCACCTGCGTGTGGCGCTCGAACGGCTGATGCGAAAGTACGGCATCGACGTCACGCGAGAAAAACGCCGCGTGGGATACAAGGAGACGATCCGATCGGCGACGGAAATCCGCGCCCGGCATAAGAAGCAGTCGGGCGGTCATGGGCAGTTCGGTGATGTGAAGCTCGACATCAAGCCTCTGCCGCGCTCAGGCGGCGTGATATTCGATGAGACGATCACCGGCGGCGTTATCCCGAAGAACTTCATCCCTTCAGTCGAGATTGGTGTCCGGGATTATCTCGCGGAAGGGCCGTTGGGTTTTCCGGTGGTCGATGTTGCGGTGACATTGACGGATGGCTCCTATCATTCCGTCGATTCCTCCGACATGGCTTTCCGTCAGGCAGGGCGATTGGCGATGACGGAGGGGATGCCGAAATGCAATCCCGTGCTGCTCGAACCGATCATGGCGGTTTCGATTGCGGTGCCGTCGGAAGCGAACGCGCGCATCAACAGCATCATCTCCCAGCGGCGCGGACAAATTTTAGGTTTCGACGCGCGGCCCGGCTGGCCGGGGTGGGATGTGATCGAGGCCCACATCCCCGAAGCCGAGATGGACAGCCTGATTATTGACCTTCGCTCCGCGACGGCGGGCGTCGGCTCGTTCACTTTTGGGTTCGACCATCTCTCCGAAGTCAGCGGTCGGCTGCGGGATCAGGTCCTGGCAGCGAGCCGCGCGGCAGCGGAGTAGTGACACGGTGACGTCATCCTCGGCCACCGGGGATGACGCTCGTTCGAGACCGGTCAGCCGGCGTCGCCGCCACCGCTCGCGACGCTCGGGGCGGCACCCTTCGGCGCGACCTTGTGCTGATTTTGGACCGCAGCCTGCTTCAACGGCGACTTCGGTCCCTTGAAGTAGGACGCCATCGCCTCAAGGAAGAGCGGCGAAAAGCCGTCTCCGCCCTCGTCGAGATATTTTTTCAGATCATCGCGCATCCGCGGTTCCCAGAAATTGTGGATGTGCATGGCAATGCCATCCAAAGCTTCCTGCTTCGGATATGTGCCAAAATATGCAGCGATCTGATTGGCCATGCGGACGAGGTCGGAGCTTTTCATAATTGACCGATTTCTGGAGCTTTATTGTTCAGGGATTGAAGACGACGGGGCCACCGGGACCGAGGGCCGCGAGGAAGAGGCGGGCGTTCGTTGCAAGTTCGAGAGCGAGCGCAGTCGGGGCCGACACGGTGACCAGCGCACCTATGCCTGCCGTCACCGTCTTCTGCACGAGTTCGAAGCTGCAGCGGCTCGTCATCAGGACGAACCCATTGTCGCGGTCAATCGACCGGCTGTAGAGCGCACCGATCAGCTTATCGAGAGCGTTATGGCGGCCGACGTCCTCGCGGACGAGCATGATGTCGCCGTCCTTTGTTACCCATGCCGCTCCGTGAACCGAGCGGTTGAACTGGTTCATCGGTTGGTGGTCGCCCAAGCTTTTGGCAGCACGACGGATCGCTTCAGCTGACGGCGACCATGTCCGCGACAAAGGGCTTAGCGGACGCACCGCCGATTGGATGTCTTCGACGCCGCACAGTCCGCAGCCAGTCCGCGCCTCGATTGTCCGGCGCGACAGGCGGGATGCGTCGATGGCCTCGTCAGGCACGGCGACGTCTACCGCCATACCGCCTTCCACGGGCATCACGAGGATACCCTGGATCTTGCGCGGATCGGGTACGATGCCTTCGCCGACGAGAAAACCCACTGCGAAGTCACGCAAGTCCGCAGGCGTCGACATCATCACGGTGTAAGGCACCGAGTTGAGTTGCAATGCGACGGGCGTTTCCTCAGGCAATTGCCAGGTGATCGACTGCGGCCCAGAAGCAGTCATCAGATCTCCGGTGGCGGCACGCGAACAGAAGTCCGCGCCGCCCTGAGACTGAGTTACCGCTTTGGGCACGATATTCATTGCAGTCGAAACTCCGGGTGCCGACGACAGGATTACTCCGCCGGCTCCAGCTTCTTTTCCTTGGCGATCCGCTTATTCTCGAATTCGCGCTCCTGCCACTCCTCCTGCCATTCGGAAGGATGGTTGGAGACGTTCACCTGCACGGCCGTCACCTTGTACTCCGGACAGTTGGTCGCCCAATCGGAGTTTTCGGTGGTGATGACGTTCGCGCCGGTCACCGGATGGTGGAAGGTCGTGTAGACAACGCCCTGCGGCATGCGGTCGGAAACCTTTGCCGTCAGCGTGGTGGCGCCGACGCGGCTCGCGAGCGAGACCTTCATTCCGGTCTTGATACCGCGAACTTCCGCGTCGTGCGGATGGAGCTCGAGGATGTCCTCGGGATGCCACGCGACGTTTTCGGTGCGCCGCGTCTGAGCCCCGACGTTGTACTGCGACAGGATTCGTCCCGTCGTCAGAATGAGCGGGAAGTTGCGGTTGGTCCGCTCCGCAGTCGGGACAAACCCCGTCAGCATGAAGCGACCCTTGCCGCGCGTGAACTCATCGGTATGCATGACGGGAGTTCCCGTCGGATGCTCGTCATTGCAAGGCCATTGGATCGAACCCAGTTCGTCTATCCGATCGAACGATACGCCCTGGAACGTCGGTGTAACGCGGGCGATTTCGTCCATGATCTCGGCCGCCGAATTGTAATGCATCGGATGGCCCATCGCGGTCGATATGCGCGAGACGACTTCCCACTCGGCCATGCCCTGCTTCTCACGCATGACCTTGCGGACGCGATTGATGCGACGCTCGGCATTCGTGAACGTGCCGTCCTTTTCCAGGAATGATGTGCCCGGCAGGAAGACGTGAGCAAAGGCCGCTGTCTCATTCAGGAAGAGATCCTGGACGATGACGATGTCCATGGACTCTAGTGCGTGCTCGACGTGATGGGTGTTCGGGTCCGACTGGGCAATGTCTTCGCCCTGGATGAAAATGCCCATGAACGTGCCGTCGGAAGCAGCGTCGAACATGTTGGGAATGCGCAAGCCCGGATCAGGATCGAGCTTCGTGCCCCATTCCTTCTCGAAGATCGAACGGACTTCGTTATTGGAGACGTGACGGTACCCCGGCAGTTCGTGCGGGAAGGAACCCATATCGCATGAGCCCTGCACGTTGTTCTGGCCACGCAGTGGGTTCACGCCGACGCCTTCGCGGCCGACGTTGCCTGTCGCCATCGCGATGTTGGCCATCGCCATGACCATCGTCGAGCCTTGGCTGTGTTCGGTGACGCCGAGGCCATAGTAGATTGCCGAGTTGCCGCCGGTGGCAAACAGGCGAGCTGCTTCACGAACCATCTGCGCCGGGACGCCGGTGATGTGCTCGGTCGCCTCAGGAGAGTTCTCCGGGCGCTTGATGAATTCTTCCCAGCGATAGAAATCGGCTGGTTCGCAGCGGCGCTTGACGAACTTCGTGTCGATGAGGTTCTCGGTGGCGATGACATGGCCGATCGCATTCATGATCGCCACGTTCGTCGAGGGCTGCAGCTGCAGATGATAAGCCGCCTCAACGTGGGGCGAGCGCACAATATCGGTGCGGCGCGGATCGATGACGATCAGCTTGGCGCCCTCGCGAATTCGCTTCTTCATACGCGAGCCGAACACGGGGTGACCGTCGGTCGGGTTGGCGCCGACGACCATGATGACATCGGTCTTGTCGATGCTGCGGAAATCCTGCGTGCCTGCCGATTCACCGAAGGTCTGTTTCAGACCGTAGCCGGTCGGCGAGTGGCAAACACGGGCGCAGGTGTCGATGTTGTTGGTGCGGAACGCGCCGCGGACCATGCGTTGGACGGCATAGACTTCTTCATTGGTGGTGCGCGATGACGTGATGCCACCGATGGAATCCTTGCCATATTTTTCCTGCGTCGCCTTCAGGCGGCTCGCGGCGTAGTTGATGGCCTCATCCCAAGACACGACCTGCCAGGGATCGGTGATCTTCTCGCGGATCATCGGCGTCAGCACGCGATCCTTATGCGTGGCATAACCGAATGCGAACCGGCCTTTGACGCACGAATGTCCTTCGTTCGCGCCGCCGTCCTTGTACGGCATCATGCGAACGACTTCTTCGCCGCGCATCTCGGCCTTGAACGAGCAGCCCACGCCGCAGTAGGCGCAGGTCGTGACCAGAGAGTGCTCGGGCTGGCCGTGGTCGAGTACGGACTTTTCGATCAGTGTCGCAGTCGGGCAGGCCTGAACGCAGGCCCCGCACGAGACGCATTCGGAGGAGAGGAATTCTTCGTCCATGCCGGCGGATACGTGGGAGGCAAATCCCCTGCCATCGATCGTCAGCGCGAATGTGCCCTGAACTTCTTCGCAGGCGCGGACGCAACGCGAGCATACGATGCACTTGGACGGATCGAACTGAAAGTAGGGGTTCGACTTGTCCTTTGCCTTGAACAGCTCGTTGGCTTCGCCGTCTTTGGTTCGGGCGAAGACGTGGTTCTCGCCATCGTAGCCGTAGCGAACTTCGCGAAGGCCGACGGCGCCGGCCATATCCTGGAGCTCGCAATCGCCGTTGGCGCCGCAGGTCAGGCAGTCCAGCGGATGGTCGGAGATGTAGAGCTCCATCACGCCGCGGCGAAGGTTGGCGAGGCGCGCGTTCTGGGTCGTGACCTTGATGCCAGGCGCGACCGGCGTGGTGCAGGAGGCGGGCGTGCCTTTACGGCCTTCGATCTCGCAGAGACACAAACGGCACGAGCCCCAGGGGTCGAGGCTATCCGTGGCGCAGAGCTTAGGGATTTGGATGCCGAGCTGCATCGCTGCGTTCATGATCGACGTGCCGTCCGGCACCGTGATCTCACGACCGTCGATCTCGAGCGTCACCATCTTGGCGGCTTCGTGCATCTCCGGCGTCGGGGTGCCGTAATCCGTCTCTTTAATGAGGCTCATCGGCTTTACATGATGGTTCATCGAGCGTCCTCTTTGAGGTCAGCTGATCCTGAATCTACTCTGCTGCGTCGGCGAGAAACTTGTTCGGCGACGGCTTGTGAAAGTCTTCCGGGAAGCCGCGAAGCGCGCTCATGACGGGGAAGGGGGTTAGACCTCCCATCGCGCAAAGCGAGCCATCGGCCATTGTCACGCACAAATCCTGCAGTAGCGCCAAGTTCTTGGTCCGGTCGACGTCATCGATGATGCGATCGATCACCTCGACGCCGCGGGTCGATCCGATGCGGCAGGGCGTGCACTTGCCGCAACTCTCGATCGCGCAGAACTCCATCGCGAAACGCGCCTGTTGAGCCATATCGACAGTGTCGTCGAAAACGACAAGGCCGCCGTGGCCCACCATGGCGTCAACCTTGGCAAATTCCTCGTAGTCCATCGGCACGTCGAACTTCGATTCCGGTATGTAGGCGCCGAGAGGGCCGCCAACCTGAACCGCGCGTACGGGACGTCCCGTTGCTGTGCCGCCGCCCCAATCCTCGATCAGCTGACGTGTCGTGACGCCAAATGCCTTCTCGACCAAGCCGCCCTGCTTAATGTTGCCGGCGAGTTGGAACGCCAGTGTGCCACGCGAGCGACCAACGCCGTAGTTCTTATAAAACTCGCCGCCTTTCGCCATGATGATCGGCACCGCGGCGAAGCTCATCACGTTGTTGATGATGCTAGGCTTGCCAAACAGACCTTCGATAGCAGGGATCGGTGGCTTGTAACGCACAATTCCGCGCTTGCCTTCGATGCTTTCAAGCATCGAGGTTTCCTCGCCGCAAATATATGCGCCGGCGCCCATGCGAACATAAAGCTCGAAAGAGTATTTTGTTCCCTGGATGTGGTCGCCGAGCCAGTTTGCCTTGCGGGCAATTTCAATGGCTTCGCGCAGGACGTGGACCGAATGAGGGTATTCCGAACGAACGTAGATATATCCCTTGGTGGCCCCGCCAGCGACGGCGGCGATCGTCATGCCTTCGATGAGACAGAACGGATCGCCTTCCATCAGCATGCGGTCGGCAAAGGTGCCGCTATCGCCCTCGTCGGCGTTGCAGACGACGTACTTCTCCGCGCCTGGCAGGTCGTGAACGGTTTTCCACTTGATGCCGGTCGGGAAACCTGCGCCACCACGGCCGCGCAGACCGGAGTTCGTAACTTCCGTCACGATGTCGATGGGGGCCATATCGAGGGCTTTCGAAAGTCCCTCAAACCCGCCATGGGCGCGATAATCTTCGATAGAAAGCGGATCGGTGATACCGCAGCGGGCGAATGTCAGCCGTTCCTGATTCTTGAAGTACGGGATT
>NZ_RXIZ01000007.1:73477-165647 GCF_003987855.1 Hyphomicrobium sp. | reverse complement strand
TGCGGGTCTTCGCCTCTTTGGCGATGGCCGCAGCAACTTCATCTGCGCCCACTGAGAGTGCAGCAGCGTCTCTGGGTACGAAGACTTTGATCATTCGGCGGCTTCCTTCTCGAGTGAGCCGATGATCTCATCGAAACGTTGCGGATCTACTTTGCCATACAGCTTTTCACCGACCATAATGGCGGGTGAAAGGGCACAATTGCCCAAGCAGAAAACCTGTTCGATCGTTATCGCTCCATCAGCGGTCGTGCCGCCCAGCTTGGTACGCAACGATTTTTCGGCGTGATCGCAAAGGGCCTTCGTGCCCATCGCTTGGCAGGCTTCCGCGCGGCAAATCTTGACCACGTGCTTGCCCGATGGGTGCCGGCGAAACTCATGATAGAAAGTGAGTACGCCGTAGACCTCGGCGCGCGAGCGATTCAGCGCGTTGGCGATGACGGGCAGCGTGGCATCGGGCACGTAACCCAACTGATGCTGCAACTCGTGAAAGATTTCGAGAAGCTCATCGGGCTTGTTGCCGTGACGGGCGCAAACGGCGAGCGCAGCAACCTCCGCCGGGGAGGTTGGAGGGGCCGGGAGCGCGGATGAGCCTTTTGATTTTTCGGCTTTTTTCGCCATGCTTGGCGTTTCCTCGGTCGTGTTGGCGGTCACGTGACGCAGATGCGCACTTTGCCGCATGAATTCTAGTGGGTCATTACGACCATACGTTCAAATTGATATCGCCGATTTAATCATAGATGCCGTCTATAATGCATCGCGCCAACTGAGGCAATCTATGTAGTTATTTTGGATAAACTCTTTTCACTCCAGGGAAATTCCGTTTGTTGAGAAGTGACTGGCGGCTTGTCTGAACGCTCTAACGAGCGGCGCAACCGGATCACGATCCTGTGTGACCACTCCCACGCTATGGGCCACCTCGGGTTCAATGAGTGGGATCGCTTTCACGCCGGCATCGTCGCCCAGCATGTTGGCGAGGTAGCGCGGCATCACGCTGGCCAGGTCCATGAGCCGGACGTTTGAATAAAGATTGATTACAGAGTTGGTTTCGAGGGCCGGTTGAGGGTGGCAGCCGGCCGCCTCGAACGCCCGGTCGATAATCCGGCGGTTTTGCATGTTCGTGGTCAAAAGCCCAAGCGGTAGCTCGGCCGCTTCTTTCCAGGTGACCTGATCCAAGCTTGCGAAGCGATGCCCGGCGGGGACGAAAAGACAATAGCGTTCGACATATAGCGGCGTAGCCAGAAGGTCGTTGATGGGTTCGTTGTCGAGATAGCTGATCCCCGCGTCGATCGAAAAATCTTCGAGGCCGCGCAGAATTTCCTCGGAACTCATCGACATGATCGTGAAGTTGATTTCGGGATGCAGCCGCTGCACGTCCCGAGTCAGATATGGAATGATGGGCAGCGCGGAGGGTATGGCGCCAAGCGCAAGGCGCCCTGTCAGTCCAAAGTCGCTGATAGCGAGTTGCGCCAACTCCTGGTGCATCGACGTCCAGTTGTTGAGGATGAGCTGCGCCCATTTCAAGACGCGTTCGCCCTCCTGCGTCAGCCCCTGATAGCGCTGGCCGCGCTCGACGATGGGGACGCCGAGTTCGAGTTCGAGCTGGCGAATGCGACCGGACAGGGTCGGCTGCGTGACGTTGCAGGCCTGTGCCGCGCGCGTGAAGTGTTTTTCTCGAGCGAGTGCGACGAGATACTGAAGCTGCCGGATGTCCATCTCACACTCTCTCGCCTTGAGAGAGCGCACTTATCGGTGCTTCCCGAGAAAACGCAACAAAAGCGCTTCGAGCTGAGGATGAGGTTCGGGCGGCTTATCAGAAGCCCGAACCGCAGGAATCGAAGACGTGGCCCGAGAAGGAGCGGCCTCGGCGCGATGCGAGATGCAGCGCTAGCGAGGCAATGTCCGGCTCCGTCGCGAGATAGGCCCCGGAGCTGCTGCCGTCGAAGAAGGCGCGTGGACCGACGCCGTTGATGCGAATGCCCTTGTTCGCCCATTCCCGAGATTCCTGAGCGATCATCGAGGCGAGTGCCGTCCGTACCAAGCCGGCCACCGCCGACGATCGCGCGTCGCGGGGTTCGGGCATGTTGACGACGTTGAGCACAAGACCTTCGCTCATCACCACGCACATGCGATTGGCGATGACGCGCGTCAGCTGTGCAAGAGGGGCGAGCTTGGCTTCAATCAACGCTTCGAGATCGGCATCATCATGGATCGCGTCGATTTCTGCCGACGAAACGGACGTCAGGTTGATAGCTGCATCAAGCCCGCCGAAAGCTTGGGCGGAGGTTTGCGCAAAGTGTGCAGCGGCGTTTGCCGTAGAGATGTCAAGGGTATGGAGACGAATCTCGCTGGCGCTCTGCGAAAGGAAGGCGAACAGCTCAACGAGTTCGGGAGATAGATCGGCGGTATGAACAACGAGACGTACGTTGAGATCCGCGAAGGAACGGGCAACGTCGACGCCCGAGTTTCCGGTCAAACCTGTGATGAGGATGCGCGCCTGCGAAAGCTCACTGGAGACTTCTTCTTCGACACTGGTACCAACTCGATCCATGTACATGGCGCTCTTCCCCTCCTGACAACACGCTGAACCGGCGAACGCGAGAGGCGCCGTCGGTCGCATGATAGCACGCCGATTCGCCTAACGAGACCTAAACAGCCAGCCGATTCGGGTTTGCGGGAGACGGGTCAAGGGCGCTTTTGCGACTATGCACGGGCCTGCGCGTTATGGGGCTGTGACCCTGCTGCCCCTCCGGCGCATAGATGTGGTGTGTGGGCGGTCCGACGGTGCAAAAGGTGGTGATAGGTCGATAGGCGAACGTTGCTAATCTTTTCCCGCGTCTGCGAAAGTTAAAGTCCACGAATCGACTAGCTGCTTGGAACGAGATGACAAAACAGGAAAACTCAAAGCCGCAAGCCGGTGGCGGGCCCGCCGACACCGCTGCCCCGTCGCCGGCTCTTGGACCTGCTCCTGTAGGCGGTCCTGCAGCTCCGAACGGCCCACGCGAAAGCGATGGGCCCGTCGACGCCAAGCCCCGAGACAATCTGGTGGTTGGATCCATCGTGATCGCGTCGATCGCCGTGACGGTCATGAGCTCGGCCCAGCTTGGAATGTCGCTCTCGGTATCCGTCGCGATGGGCGCCGTCACGCTGGCGCTGCTTATGCTGATCCATAAGCAGATGCAAAAGTCGGCGCAGATCGCACAGCTGCAAGCCGAGCTTGCCCAGAGTCGGCAAACGCCACGGCAAAGAACGGCGCCGCGCGCCGCATCCGTACCTGCGCCGTCGTCTTCAGAGGCGCGGATTCGCGAACTCAGCCGCGACATCGGAAATATGGTTCCAAGATCCGATCCAGGGCCGAACGCGCAGCCCACGACGGCGGGGTCCGAACTTGAGCGCAGCGTTCGACGTCCGATGCGGTCACCCATGCAGCCACCAATGGAGGGCGCGAAGCCGTCGGTCGATCCAAGCCTCACAGCTCCGCCGATCGCGGCGGCTCCTGTGCTGGAAGAGCCCATCGGACCGCAGCTGCCACCGCAGGGGGAAATTGTGCGCGAGCATTGGTCCTTCCGGCCGCGCACGGATGCTCAGGTGAATGTCCAAGACCCTTCGTCGGGACCCGCTGGAATAAACCCGTCGCCGACGGGAGCCTCGGTTGTCACGACCGTTGAAGGCGATCTCGAACTCGTGCAGCGAAAAATCAAAGAGCTCGCCGACGAGGTGAATGCCGCCGAAGCGCTCAAATCCAAACCAGCACGAGTGGTTCAGCGGCCGAAAGCAGAAGCGAGTGCGCTCGAAAACTCCATCGGCGCGCTACGTGCTGCTGCGAAGAGCATGCGTCAGCGCCCCTCGCTGGGAGACTTTGTTCCGAAGTTCGAAGCTCAGGCGTTCGCGCCAAATCCGACGCCGGAACCTGCCCAGGAGCCTACTCTTTCAAGCGCGCTGCCGAAGGACGGATTTGGTGAGCTCGTCATCCCTGCATCGGCGGAGCGGATAGCGGGTTCTGATCCAGTGGCGGAAGCGCCAATCAACGGCGATCGGGATGTGGCGTCGCCTAGCTTGGAACTCCCACTGCCGAACTTCGAGCCGGCCGTGGCGGCGCTACCTCCCCGCGCCGCGGCGATCGTGCGTGCTGTTGAGGACGACGCCATCGAGCTGCTGCTCGGGCCTATCGTGACGCTCGCGGAGCATTCCGTCAGCCATTACGAAATGTCGGCCGTTCTACGGGGCATGGATGGCGAGCCTCTTGAAGCGAACGATGATGATTTCGCAGTCATCGGCGGGGACCTAGATACGCAGTTCGACATCGCACGGCTTAATCGCGCAGCAGCGTTGGCCACACGCATGGATGCGAGGGAGCGGGAGGGCTCGTTGCTCGCTGATTTCCTCGGCACGTCCATGGTCAGCAGAGCGTTCCTTGAAAGCTTCGCGCACGCGTATGAGGCTCGCAAGCGGATATCGGCGCAGCTCGTGCTTACGTTTTCACAGCGGGCGGTCGATGGATTTTCTCCGGCGGCTTGGCAGGCCGTTCGCGATATGCACTCGTTCGGCTTCCGCATGGCGCTCGATAAGGTGCTGCACATGGGCACGGACTTTGCGACGCTGCAGAGGTCCGGGTTCCGCTTCGTTCGAATTGATGCACAGGCGTTGCTGACCGGAATGTCTACGCCTGAGCGCTTCGTACCGGCCGAAGAGGTTGTGCAACGTGCAACGCTCGCTGGGCTCTCAATCATCGCTAGCGGCATTCAGGACGCCGGGACGCAGAAGCGGCTCCTGGATGCTGGCATTCTCCTCGGGCAGGGCCCTCTGTTTGGGGCTCCACGGCAGGTCAACGTCGAGGGCGGTCCTGCAGGCAGCCCCGATCAATCGGCCGCTGCCTGACGACTTCGCAACGCCAATCCTGTGACGACGGCGCCGGATGACATTCCGGCGCCGCTTCGTTTATAGGCCGGTCGCAACCGCATGTGGCGGGCTCAGTCGAAGGCTTGCGCACCGATGAGTGTCATTCCTGTACTTTCTTCAATTGCGCCCCTGGCAGAGACTTCAGATCTCTGGTTCGTCGATATTTGGGGCGTGATGCACAACGGCGTTCGACCGTTCGCGTCATCGGTCGCCGCATGCGCGGCTTTTCGCGAGCGCGGGGGCACCGCGTTGCTCGTCACGAACTCGCCGCGGCCTAGCGAGAGCGTCGCAAAGCAGCTCGACGGGATCGGCGTGTCACGGGAGTCTTACGATGGGATCGTCAGCTCCGGTGACGTCTCGCGCAGCCTCATCGAGCAATGGGCTGGCCGCCGCGTCCTGCTGATCGGTCTCGAGCGCGATAAGGCCACCTTCGCAGGTCTCTCTGCACAACCGGGCGCGTCGGTGGACGATGCAGAAGTCGTCGTCTGTACAAACCTCTACGACGATGAGAACGAAACTCCCGAAGACTATGCTGGTCTGCTCGAGAAGCTGAAGTCTCGTGACGTTCCGATGATCTGCGCCAATCCGGATCTCAAGGTCGAGAGAGGTGGACGCGTCGTCTATTGTGCGGGCGCGATCGCGTCGGCGTATGCAGCGATCGGCGGCAAGGTAAGCTACGCGGGGAAGCCGTATCGGCCGATTTACGATCTTGCTCTAAAGACGGGCTCCGAGTTTCGCGGCGAGCAAGTGGCCAAACACCGGGTGCTCGCGATCGGCGACGGTGTGGCGACAGACATCGGCGGCGCAGCGGGTTTCGATATTCGTTCGGTTTACATTGCGAGCGGTGTTTATGTGCAACCCGGCGAAGAGATCGGCGCGGCGGCGAGCCGGCTGTTCGCGAAGAGTTCGTCGAAACCGGTCGGCGTCATGAAGAACTTCGTCTGGTGACGGTCTAGATCGTCAGGACGATTTTGCCGATGTGCTCGCTGCTCTCCATGCGCGCGTGCGCGTCGGCCGCTTTGGCGAGTGGATATGTGCTGTCGATCGGCACCTTGATCTTTCCATTGACGATGAGGGGAACGACCTTGCTGGCAATCGCCGCGGCGATTTCACCTTTCACTTCATTGGAACGAATGCGAAGCGTTGAGCCTGTGAGCGTGAGCCGCTTCAGCATGACTCGCATGAAATCGATCGTGGCCGTCGACCCTTTCTGAAAGGCGATGTTGACGAGGCGGCCATCGTCGGCGAGCGAGCGGATGTTCTTCTCGATGTAGTCACCGCCAACCATATCAAGGATCACGTTCACGCCTTTGCCGGCCGTTTCGCTTTTGATGACCTGAGCGAAGTCAACCGTACGATAGTTGATCGCGACGTCGGCTCCGAGGGTGCGTGCGGCGTCACATTTCGCATCGGATCCGACGGTCGTGTACACCGTCGCGCCGAAAGCTTTTGCCAGTTGAATGGCTGTCACGCCGATCCCGCCCGAGCCGCCGTGAACGAGAAATTTTTCACCCGACTTCAAATCACCGCGTTGGAACACGTTGTGCCAAACCGTGAAGAAAGTTTCAGGAATGGCTGCGGCTTCGATGTAAGAAATTTCTTCGGGCTTCTTGATGCACGCGAGTTCGGACACGGCGACATATTGGGCGTAACCGCCGCCGGGGACGAGCGCCATCACGGCATCACCGATCGCGAAGCGCTCAGCGTTTTCTCCGAGCGCGACGATGGTGCCTGACACTTCCAAGCCCGGGAGTTCGGAGTGCCCCTTCGGAGCGGGATAGTTACCTTGCCGCTGCAGGACATCGGGCCGATTAACGCCCGCGGCGACGACTTTGATCAGCACCTCGCCAGGTTTTGCCTCTGGCGTCGGGACCTCAGTCAAGGCCAGGACTTCGGGTCCCCCGGCGCCGTTGATCGAGATCGCTTTCATCGTCGTGGGGAGGCTCATCTATCGTGCTTTCCTGAGTGTCACTGAGAGAGACATGCACGGCGCGGGCTAGCAGGGCAAGTCGGGCCTAGGGCGGCGGAACCTCTCATCCGATCTCGACCGACGCGTTCGTGATCCTTAGAATGGACTAACGATAAGCGAGGAGAACGCGCGATGGATCTCGATGATCTTCTGCCGCAAAAAAAGCCGACTAGCGTGGCGATTGGGGAAAACCTTGAAGCCCTCTCGGTTGCGGAGCTGGAACGGCGCATCAAGGATCTTGAGATGGAGATCGTTCGCGTTCGCGCCGAGGCTGATCGCAAGAAGCGTCACGAGGCCGCCGCGCACGCGCTTTTCAAGTCGTAAAGCGATTACGAAGGATCAATTTGAATTACGCTGTATGCTGTTCGATTTCGGGACGGGCGCAAATGCAAGCGTTCGGCAGAATCCTAATCGACCGCTGATCTCGCGATGATTCGACTTAACTGAAGCTTAAGCATATTGCGGCAATTTCAACGTCGATCCAGGCCATCTGGATGGAAGCGGCCCCTCTGCCGTTTCATTTGACGCCTCCCTGTTGACTTTCGAGCCGCTCTAACGGAGCGGCTCTTTTTTTGCATTGTCCACAGGACGTTCGGAAACGCCCCGTTTTGGGCGGAGTTGTTAACTATGGTGCTCTAGTGTCGGTTCGTGGTAGCAGTTGCGCACGGGTAAGCGTTTGTATCGTTGAGGGTCATGAGTAACGTATTTCGCGCTGATGGCGCGCCTGTCGGCGGCGCCACAACGGTGTCGTTCGGAGAGCGGTTCCAGTCCTCCGAACACTTCGACCACATCTTTAAGGAAGGCATGGCGCTCGTCGAGCGTACCGCGAGCTATCTCGACGGTCCGGGGCGCAAGGAAGCGAAGAATCTCGCAGGTGGGGCGGGCGTTCTTTATGCAACCGAGAGCATGCGGCTGACGACACGTCTGCTGGATCTCGCATCATGGCTTTTGATCCGCCGCGCGTTGCGCGAGGGTGAGATCACCGAGGAAGAGGCGCAGAAGAAGCGTCGTCGCGTGAAGCTACAGGCGTTCGGCCGTCCTTCGCACGTGAAGGGTTATGCGGAGCTTCCGCAGGGACTGCAGAACCTCATCGCCGAGAGCTTCTCTTTGCATGATCGTATCGCGCAGCTCGATCGCATCCTGACGACGCCGTCGGCAGCGGATATTCCGGAAGCCGCGGTGAATCCTGTCGCGCACCAGGTTGGTCTGCTGCAGCGGGCGTTCGCGGCGAAGGTCAGTTGATCTCCGCGGGCGATAACTGAAAATGGAAAAGGCCCGCTCGAAAGCGGGCCTTTTTGTTTGGATATAAGCTTTGAATTCGAGGGGATCGCCGCAGGCGATCAGAACATGCCTTCGAACTTCTTCTTGAAGCGCGACAGGCGGCCGCCGCGGTCCATCAGCTTAGCGTCGCCGCCGGTCCATGCCGGATGCGTGTTGGGATCGATGTCGAGGGTGAGCTTGTCGCCCTCTTTGCCGTAGGTCGAGTAGGTCGTGAACTCGGTTCCGTCCGTCATCACCACCTTGATCTGATGATAATCGGGGTGGAGGTCAGCGTCTTTCTTCATGGCCTTAAGTCCGTCTGAAAATAGGTCTTTTTCGGCGAAGCCCTCACGAGCCCCGGCCCCGGTCTTTTGTAAAAGGGGACTGAATTGGCGCGTTGTTTAGCCGAGTTAGCCGCCACGCACAAGGCGCAGGGCACCGCAAACCTAAGCAAATCGTAATTTTACCGCCCGTTCGCAGCGGCCCATTGCCTCTTGAGCCGGTGCCGCCGGTGGGGCATGGTCCCCGCGGCTTTAGGGTTGAAACATCTTGTTTCCCCGCGACTTGGACTAGAAAAACCTGATGAGCAGCGACGTTGCCGATCCAGCCCCCGTGGGTGCTCAACCCGCGGATGAAAACCCCAAGCGACGCGCGCGCATGTCGCTGAAGCCCCTGCTGACATTGAAGCCGCTCATTCTCGCGCACAAGGGCGCACTCTGGGGCGCCATCATTTCCCTGGTCGTCTCGGCGCTTGCGATGCTGTCAGTGCCGCTCGCCGTTCGCCGCATGATCGACAAGGGTTTTGCGGGCAATGACTCGGCGCTGATCAATAATTACTTCCTGACGCTCATCGGCATCGGGTTGATTATCGCGATCGCCAGCCCGGCGCGGTTCTATTTCGTCAATTGGATCGGTGAGCGGGTGGTCGCCGATCTGCGCACCAAAGTGTTTGCGCAACTCGCCAAGCTTGGGCCCGCCTATTTCGACATCAATCATTCCGGCGAGATCATGAGCCGTCTGACGGCAGACACCACTCAGATCAAGTCGGCCGCCGGCTCATCGCTTAGTCAAGCGGCACGCAACTTCATTATGCTGATCGGCGCGCTGGTGATGATGTTCATCACGAGTCCGCAGCTTTCGGGACTCGTATTCCTCGCCATCCCGATCATCGTGCTTCCGCTCGTGGGCTTCGGGCGCTTGGTGCGGCGCTTGTCGCGCGAAGCGCAGGATACGTTGGGCGACTCTTCCGCCTACGCCGCCGAGAACCTCGCGGCCTATCGGACGATGCAGGCCTACGTCAACGAGAAGACCGTCACGGATCGCTACGCGCGATCGGTCGAGCGGACGTTCGCGGCTGCGCGCCGGCGGATGCGGGCACGCGCGGCGCTGACGGGCATCGCGATCTTTCTGACAGTGGCGAGTGTGACCGGAGTTCTATGGTACGGCGCGTCGGCGGTGATCGCCGGCGACATGTCTGGCGGCCACCTCGGACAGTTCGTCCTCTACGCTCTCTTTGCGGCCGGAGCGCTCGCAGAACTCTCCGAAGTTTGGGGCGAGGTGAGCCAAGCCGTTGGCGCGGCCGAGCGTCTGTCGGAGATGATGGCGACCATTCCGGAGATCCGTTCGCCTGAACATCCAACACCGCTGCCCGAGCCAGCGATCGGCAGCGTCGCCTTCGAGAACGTGTCGTTTTCCTACGCTGCAAGAAAGTCCGAGAAAGCGCTCGATGGCGTCTCATTCATTGCCGAGCCGGGAGAGACGCTGGCTCTCGTCGGCGCGTCCGGCGCAGGCAAGAGCACCATTTTCAACCTTTTGCTGCGGTTCTACGACCCTGATGCCGGTATCGTTCGAGTTGACGGCGTGAACGTGAAAGACGCCGACCTTTCGGCTCTTCGCAGTCGTATCGCGCTCGTTCCGCAGGACGTCGCCTTGTTTGCCGACACGGTAGCTGAGAACATCCGGTACGGAACGCCCGCTGCCACGCTTTCCGAAGTGCGACGGGCGGCAACGGCGGCGCAAGCCGACGATTTCATTCGGCGCCTGCCGGACGGCTACAACACGCGGCTGGGCGAGCGCGGCATGTCGCTGTCGGGCGGTCAGCGGCAGCGCATTGCGATTGCGCGCGCGATCCTGAAGAACGCGCCGTTGCTTCTCCTTGACGAGGCGACAAGCGCGCTCGACGCGGAAAGCGAGGGAGCCGTGCAGCGCGCGCTCGAGGGACTGATGAAGGACCGGACGACGATCGTCATCGCCCATAGGCTGGCCACTGTTCAAAAAGCGGACCGGATCCTCGTCATGGAGAACGGCCGGATCGCGGAATCAGGCACACACGTCGAACTCGTGCGGCGGGGTGGGATCTACGCCCATCTGGCCGAGCTTCAATTTGGCCGTGAAGCGGCCGAGTAGTCCAATTGGCCTGCCCTCAAATTAAGCGATTGCTAACATCTGTTTGCTGATTATCCGGGGCATGAAGATGCTCACAGCGATCGTCATCGGCTTCAGCGTTTTTGCTTACGATATCGCCTTCAACAACGGCGAGATCGTTTATTGGCTCGCGTCTGCCCTGGGATTCAACTGATCGGTTCGACCGGTGCGTCAGCGCGCGCTATCTGCTCGTCAGCTTGAGCTCGATGCGGCGGTTCTTCTGATAGGCTTCTTCGCTATTGCCGTTATCCACCGGCTGGAATTCGGCATAGCCAGCGGCGACGAGCCGCCCGGCAGGGACGCCGCGCGAGATCAGATACTTCACGACAGATGAAGCGCGTGCGGTCGACAATTCCCAATTCGAGGGAAAATCGGCCTTCGATATCGGACGCGCGTCGGTGTGGCCGTTGATCTGGAGCGCCCAATCGATATCCGGCGGGATCTCCTTTTGCAGCTCAACGATGGCTTCGGCGATTTGGTCCATCGCAGCCATGCCTTCGGGCGTCAGGGTCGCTGAGCCGGATGCGAATAGGACTTCAGACTCGAAGACGAAGCGGTCGCCGACGACGCGGATGTCCTTGCGGTTCTTCAGAAGCTCTCGCAGTCGGCCGAAGAAGTCTGAGCGATAGCGCTTCAGTTCCTGAACCTGCTGGGCAAGTGCGGTGTTGAGGCGGGCACCGAGATCCTTGATCGTCTTGTCGCTTTCGGCGCCCTTCTTTTCGGAAGCTTCCAGAGCGTCATTCAAAGCTGCAATTTGACGGCGAAGGGCGACCAGCTGCTGATTAAGGAGATCGACTTTCGAGAGGGCTTCAGCCGAAATGTTCTTCTGCTTATCCAGATCAGTGGTCAGGCCAGCGATCTGACCTGCAGCTGTCTTCGCGCGTTCGTCCGCGCCAAGCCCCGCGCCTGCAAGCTTTTCATTCTCGGCCTTCACAGAAGCTAGCGACGCCTGCAGTGCTGCAAGCTCGTCCTGAGCGGATTGGGATTTGCCCTTCTCAAGCGACAGCAGCGATGTCAGTTCGCTGATCTGCTGGGTAAGGCGCTGGAGTGCTGAATCCTTGCCGGTCGCCTCTTGTGCCGAGAAGTATTGCGCGATCATGAAGATCGACATCAGCAGCGTCACGACGAGAAGCAGCGTCGAAAGGACGTCAACGTAGGCCGGCCAGAATTCGCCGTACTCGCCGCCGCGGCGTGACCGTCCGCGCGCCATCGGCTAACCTCGCTTCATTGCATCAGCGAGGCTGCGGAGCATGCTCGCGACTTCCGCCTGCTGCTGTGCCTGTTCATCGACCCATTCGCGGACGACCTTTTGCTCGGTGCGCATCTGGGTGACGAGTTGATTGACGCCACGGGCCAGATCGCGGACGTCCTCCTGGCCTTGGGGCAGCGCTTTGGGAGCCGCCGCCGGCTGCTCGGTAAGTCTGTTCGTGAAGTCTTCCAGCGAGCGCTGCATGTCGACGACAGCAGAGAGCAGCTGCCGGTTGACGTAGTCGCTGGAAGAACCGCCACCAGCCGGTGTCAGCTCCGTGATGCCCGAGAGCCATTCTTCAAGTTCGTTATAGAAGCGGTTGTGGGCGTGGCTTGCCTGCAGTTCGAGAAATCCGAGTATGAGCGAGCCGGAGAGGCCGAGCAGGGATGACGAGAACGCCGTACCCATGCCACGCAGCGGAGCAGCAAGGCTGGCCTTCAGATCGCTGAAGAGTTGGACGTTGTCCGTGGCCTTGCTGTCCAGCGAGTCGATGGCGTGTCCAACTGACTGGATCGTCTCAAGGAGGCCCCAGAACGTCCCGAGCAGGCCCAGGAACACGAGAAGGCCTACGAGATAGCGGCCGGTATCGCGCGCTTCGTCAAGGCGGGAGCCGATCGAATCCATGAAGGAGCGCATCGCCGCCGTTGACAGCGAAATCGTACCTGTCCGGTCCCGCAGCATCGTTGCCATCGGGGCAAGAAGGACGGGCTTTGCGCTGATCGACAGTCCCGGATCGGAAATGCGGAAGGCGTTGACCCAGCGAATTTCGGGATAAAGCCGGAAGACTTGCCGGTAAGCGTAAATGATGCCGAGCGCCAAGGTGCCGACGATCAAGCCGTTCAGGCCCGGATTGTTCAGGAACGAATGCTGCAGCTGATCAAAGAGGATCGCGGCAAGGAAACCAACCAGCGTCAGAAATATCGTCATGCGCAGCAGAAAGACGCCGGGCGGCGTCAAACGCCGTGATACCGGCGCGAGTGCTGAGGCATCGCCCGTGCGGTTCTTGGCCATCGTCGTCTCCGGAGCGTCCCCGCTGTCCCACTGCGCGACCTTACAGCAACGCTGTGTCATGGAAAACCGGCAACATCATGCCGAAGTCCCGGAATTCAGAGGGCGATGAGCGACGGATCAGCGCTTGGAGAACAGAACAGAGCCGAAAGCTTTATGGAGAGTGAGGTTTGCAGCCAACACATCGCCCGTCGCAAGCATCTTGTCGCCACCCGAGAGGTCGCTGACGAAACCGCCAGCCTCTCGGACGATGACGATGCCGGCGGCGACATCCCAAGGCTGGAGATTGTGCTCCCAATAGGCATCAAAGCGACCGGCCGCCACAAAAGCCAGGTCGAGGGCTGCTGAGCCGGTGCGGCGAATGCCGGCGACTTCGCCCATCAGCATTTCCATCTCGCGAAGGAAGCGCGGGTGTCCTTCGCGGCCGCGGTGAGGGATACCCGTCGTGACCAGGGCGTCCGCCGGCGACTTGCGCGCGGCAACCCGAAGGCGCCGATCGTTGAGATATGCGCCCTTGCCCTTCTCCGCGGTGAAGAGTTCGTCGCTTGCTGGATTATAGATGACACCGGCGACGAGCTGGCCTTCGCGTTCGAGGCCGATCGAAACGCAGAACATCGGGTTCGAGTGCAGGAAGTTCGTGGTGCCGTCGAGTGGATCAACGATCCAGCGGTGGGTCTTGTCGGCGCCGACGATTTCGCCGCGCTCCTCCATCAAGAAGCCATAGCCGACGCGTGCCTTCGACAACTCCTTGAAGATAATGTCCTCGGCCTTGTGATCGGCGGCGGAAACGAAGTTGGCTGGTCCCTTGATTGAGACCTGCAACTGCTCCACCTCGCCGAAATCACGATTGAGGCTGCGACCAGCTTTGCGCGCGGCCGAAATCATGACGTTCAGGGTCGGGGAAACATTGTTCATCTCGAGATCCGGCTGCGATTGGGCGAGAGGCGGGCTCTAAAGGCTCTTCCGGCGCGTGACAAGGGTGACCGAAAGCCTAGGGGGCCGCCGACAATCCCGGATCAGCGGCGATCTGGTCGATCCAGGCCGAGGCTTCAGACTGCGCTTTGGCGCGGTCCGCTTTTGACATTTTCCCAACGATGCCGTCGAAGTTGTCGTCTGCGAAACCGTTCTTCTTGGCGATAAGGCGCCACTTGGCAGCTTCGACGGGGTCCTTTTTCACCTTGATGCCGTCGAGGTAAACGTAGCCCAACCGATTTTGTGCGCCCGGTATGCCTTTTTCGGCAGCGGCCTTCAGAAGCACCGGAATGCGGGGCTCGTCCTTGGTCAGGCCGTAGCCCTGAAGCAGCCGCACCGCGTAATCGTACTGCGCAACCGCCAAGCCTTGATCGGCGGCGCGTGAAAGCCATTTCGCGGCTTCGAGGGCGTTGGCATCGACCCCCGTTCCGGTCTGATAAAGTTCGGCGAGGTCGTACTGCGCCTGGGGGATGCCTTTTTCGGCGGCGTAGCGAATGTGCTGGTAGGCCCGTATCGGGCTGAGCGGTTTGCCGTCGCCCTTCAGGAACAACATGCCGAGATTGTAATTGGCCTCGGCGTTACCGGTCAGAGCGGCCTTCTCGAAAAGTTCGCCGGCGATCTTGCGATCCTTTTTGACGCCTCGTCCTTCGGCATAGGAAACGGCGAGAGCGAGAGTGCCCGGCACATCGCCCATATCGGCGGCGCGTTTGTAGTATTCGAAAGCTTTCCTGTCGTCCTTCTGCACGCCGAGGCCTTCGGTATAGATGCGTGCGATCAAGGTATTGGCTTGAGGTTCACCACGCGCGGCCGCTTCCTCGGCGAGCTTCAAAGCAGTCAGGTATTGGCCTTGATCAAACGCGGTGTAGGCGGCGTCGTCGCCCGTCGCGGGAATGTTGGACGGAATGCTCTTTTGAATGGTCGAGGATCCCGTTCCCGTTGTCGTCGCTGTCGGGGACGCGTTTTTTTTCGGCGAGGGTGCGAGCTTGGGGACTGGTGTTTCCGGGGTTTCGCGCGAAAACCACGAGCTGCTGTCGGCGGCGACGGGAAGGGCGGAGGCAAGGATCAGCGCCGTTGCCAGCGTTAACGTTGGGATGTTGCGGTTATCGCCCATCATTTTGCCGGCTCTGGCACGCGTATCGATTCGGAAAAGCTGCGCAGCCGGTCGGCGATATCCTTTTCGCTATCGGACGCGCGAATGCTGACCGCGATGAAATCAGCTCCGGCGACGGCCAATTCGTGTGCCGCGCGCTCATCGGGAACGTCGAACGCCACGCAAGGGAGTTCAAACAGTTCGGCCCACCATTTGATCAGTCCGATTTGTCGCTCGGCTGCTTTTTCTCTGTCGTCGACGTGAGGCGGGATGCCAAACGCGATGTAGTCCGCGCCCGCTTCTCCGAGTTCCATGGCGTCGTGGCGGCTGCGTCCTGCATCAGCGGCGACGATGGCTCCGGACTTCGCGGTCTGTCGAGCGGCTTTGAATTCGACAACAATGTTTTCGGCCCAGGGCAAGTGAACACCGTCCGCACCGAGCTTCGCTGCGTTTCCAGTCTCAGGCGTTAGAAGCACAGCGATGTCTTTTGCCTGCGCGAACGCTATGAGATCGCGCGCGGAGTTGGGCTCTAGCGAGCCACCATCAGATGTACGAATGAGGACGCTGGCGATCTCCGCGGCGCCGATTGCAGCTGCGAGCGCGCTCATTGCCCCCGCGCGGTCGTCGATCACTAGGTCCAGATAGAGACTGGTCGTGGGCACGCGGAAAGCTCCGATTTGGTTCGCTCAATCGTGGCGGATTGCGGCGGAAACAAGAAGAGCCGTCAACGGTCCCCTTTCATCCCCTGGGTTGCAGCAAACGGGTCTATACTCAAGACGAATCGGGATTTAAGGGCCACAGGGTGCTTTTTTTCGCCGGATTTGGGTGGCGCCGCGGTTTACCAGACTGCGGGAACGGGTCATGGTTTGCCCATCTCTGAGTTTAGGCGTTTTTCCGCCAACTTGAGGGCTCACGTAGTGTCGGCAACGCTGGCATCGCCGCGCCTCTCGCCTATCGGAGCCAAACGGGGAATGATCAAACAGTACGCGCTTCGCCTTCTCGGCGTTGGTTTGTTGGGGGTCTGCTGGGCTGGAAGCGTTCCAGTTGCGAAGGCCGAACCGAGTTCGCAGGATAGCGGTGCAGCGGCTGCTGCTACGCCATCGAAACCCACAACGACAGGGGCTATCCCGGCGTCCTCCGATCCGCCGAAGGATGTGCATCCTGATGCGTCCGTCCCACCGAAGGACCCTGCGCCGGCGGCAACGGCAGCAGTAGCTCCCACATCAAGCGAGCCGCCAGCGACTGCGTCGCCGGCGCCGTCAGGGACTACCGCGCCTTCAACTGCGCCAGCGGAAGCGAAGCCAGAGGCCGTTCCGGCTACGCCGACCACGAACACCGCCATCGTGACGCCGCCAGCAACTAATGAGCAGCCCGCTGCGTCGCCTGCTCCTGCCCAACCATCGGCCGGTGCGTCGGAACCCGACGCAAAGGCTCCCGCTGCCCCGTCTGCCGCTCCGACACCCCCGGCGTCGCCTCCTGCTGATGCGGCCGCACAGTCAAAGCCTGCGGAGACGCCGACGCCGGTCGTCACCGCTCCCGCGGGCCCGCCGCCACCGCCACCCGTCAGTCCAATCGTCGAGGCAGCGCGGGCGAAACTTGCCGACAAGGCCTTCGCTGGACGCAACACCAGCGATGACGTTAACGCGGCGCGGGATTTCTATGGTTCGCGAACTGAGGCGCTGTGGGTGAAGGATGGCGAGTTCACGCACAAAGCGAAGGAAATCATCAACACGTTGAAGACGGCGGACGACTGGGGCCTCGATTCGTCCGATTTCGTCATTCCTCGCATCGACAGCGGTGCTGCGGGTGAAGGCGCTGCCGAAGCGCAGTTGACTCTGTCGGCTTTGAAGTACGCGCGGTTTGCGCGTGGCGGACGCCTCGATCCCGTGTCGCTCAGCAACATCCTCGACATGAAGCCTCCGGTTAAGGAAGGCAAAGTCGCCATGCGGGAGCTGGCGAGTGCATCTGAACCCGGTGCGTATCTGCGCGGGCTCAATCCAAAGCATGTCGGCTTCGAGCGGCTTCGTCAGGCGCTTCTCAAAGCGCGCGGCGGCGAAGTGGTTCAGGACGAGACGCCCGTCGATCCGGCGCTTCTCGTAAAGCTGCCGAGCGGCAAGACGCTGAAGAAGGGTACCAAGGACGATCAGGTCTCTTTATTGCGGCAACGCCTGAAGGTGCCGGCGGATAATCCTGCAGATGATCGGACGTTCGATGACCGCGTTGCCGACGCAGTCCGCAATTTCCAGCAGGACAACGGGCTGAAGGCGAATGGCGTCGTCACCAATCGCGTCCGTCAAGCCATGAACGATGCGGGTAAGCCGAAGAAGGTTCGTTCGAGTCCATCGGAGAATGTCGATCGTCTCATCGCCAACATGGAGCGCTGGCGCTGGCTGCCGACCGATCTCGGGAAGTTCTACGTCATGAACAACATTCCTGAGTACACGAGCGAGATCTGGAAGGACGACCGCATCGAACTCAAGCAGAAGATCATCGTCGGACAGCCTGCGTGGCCCACGCCGCTTCTGGCCGCGAAGATGCAGTTCGTGATTTTCCATCCGAGCTGGGGCATGCCCGACGGCATCAAGGCCAAGGAACTGGCGCCGCGTTTGCGCCAGGCGTCGGGTAATTCTGGTTTCGGGTTCTTCGATCAGCTCTTTGGCGGCGGCGGCAGCAGCGGAGCCGACGTCATCGCCGCCTACAAGCTGCAGGTCTACTACAATGGGCAGCGGGTCGATCCGAATTCTGTCAACTGGCGGACTGCGGATATCCGGCAGTACAGCTTCATCCAGCCGCCGGGCGGCGACAATCCGCTCGGGCTCGTGAAGTTTCGATTCCCGAACCGGCATGACGTCTACATGCACGACACGCCGGAGCGTAATCTCTTCAGTCAGAGTAGCCGGGCATTGAGCCATGGCTGCATGCGCGTAGAGGAGCCGCGCCGAACGGCCGAGGTTATCCTTGCGCAGGATAAGGGTTATTCGGTCGAGAAGGTCGGCGAGCTTTGGGACAGCGGCGCAAGCGTGACGCTTTCAAAGGAAGTGCCTGTCTATCTCGTCTATTTCACCGCTCGTGCCGCGGATAATGGTCAGATCGACAACTACTCTGACATCTACGGCATCGACTCTCGGGTGATGTCCGCATTGCGGGGCAAGCCGGTGCGGTTCGTCGCACAAGAAGCCGTCGATCCGACGGAAGCGGCAGAGCCCGGCGGCTCAGGGACCTCGTACGACGCCGGCCGCGACGATCTCAACGACAGCGCGCCGCCGCCTCGCACCAACAGGACAACGGCGAAGAAGCAGCAGAAGAAGGATACGCTGCAGGACGCGCTCTCGAACATTTTCCTGAACTAAGGGTTCGCAAAAGAACTCGACAAAAAAGGGCGGATCTTTCGATCCGCCCTTTTTGTTTTGGTGCAATGGCAGAAGATCAAGCAGCCTTTTCGAGCTTCTGATCCCATTTGCCGAGTGCCGCGAGACTGTTCATTTTTGCGCGGTGGGTGAAAGCCCTCTGGCCAGCGGCGACGTTCTCGGGCTTACCGCCCCAGGCCTGGATGGCGGCAGCTTGAAGAGCGCGGCCATAGGAGAACGTCAGTGGCCAGGGCAACGGGCCGGACGCGTTCATCAGCGACAGGTGCTCCGTCGCCGCTTCGTCCGATTGTCCGCCGGAGAGGAACGCGATACCGGGTACGGCCGCGGGCACGGTCGCCTTCAGGCACTTCACCGTCTTTTCGGCGACTTCCGCGGCACTCGCCTGCTTTGAGCACTTCTGTCCGGCGATGATCATGTTGGGTTTGAGGACCATGCCCTCGAGCTTCACCCGCGCGTCGTAGAGTTCGCGGAAGACGGTGCGCAGCGTCCACTCCGTCACGCGATAGCACTCGTCGATGTCATGGCCTGAGTGGTCGCCGTCCATGAGAACTTCGGGCTCGACGATCGGCACGATGTTGGCTTCCTGGGCAAGAGCCGCATATCGGGCGAGGGCGTGGGCGTTGGCCTTGACGCAGTTCCAGGTCGGCAAGCCGTCGTCGATGGTGATGACCGCGCGCCACTTCGCGAAGCGAGCGCCGAGCTTATAGTATTCGGCGAAGCGCTCGCGCAGCCCATCGAGACCCTCGGTGATCGTTTCCACTCTGGACGTGGGGCCTGCGAGCGGCTTGGCGCCCATGTCGACCTTGATGCCGGGGATCGAACCAGCGGCCTTCATGATGTCGACGAGCGTGGTGCCGTCCTTGGCCTTCTGCCGAATGGTCTCGTCGTACAGAATGACGCCCGATACGTAGTTCTTCATGCCCTCTGTGGCGCGGAACAGCATTTCGCGGTAATCGCGGCGGCTGTCCTCAGTCGAGGCAAGATTGATCTTGTCGAAGCGCTTCTTGATGGTGCTCGTGCTTTCGTCGGCGGCCAGAATGCCTTTTCCAGGCGCAACAAGGGCGCGGGCAATATCTTCGAGTTTTTCGCTCATCAATGCCTCCGTAAAGCCGTTGATCTTCAATTGTCATGGAAACGGGCGCCGATGAGGACGCCCGTCATTAAATTCGTTTAGATCAGCTTCGCCATCGCGACGGCCGTATCGGCCATTCGGTTCGAGAAGCCCCATTCATTGTCATACCAGGAAACGACGCGGACGAAGTTGCCGTCAATGACCTTGGTTTGATCAAGCGCGACCGTCGAGGACGACGGATCGTGGTTGAGGTCCATCGACACGAGCTTTTCCTTCGTGGTCGTCAGGATGCCCGCCAGGCGGTTGGACTTTGCAGCTTCCAGAATGGCGTTGTTGACTTCCTCGGCAGTCGTGTTGCGCTTGGCGACAAATTTGAAGTCGATCAGCGAGACGTTCGGGGTCGGCACCCGCATGGAGGCGCCGTCGAGCTTGCCGTTGAGATCGGGGATAACGAGGCCAACGGCTTTGGCGGCGCCAGTTGTCGTCGGAATGATGTTCAGCGCTGCCGCGCGGGCGCGATACAGGTCCTTGTGGAGGGTATCGAGCGTCGGCTGGTCGCCCGTATAGGAGTGGATCGTCGTCATGAAACCGTGCGCGACGCCAATGGCATTGTGGAGGACGCTCACGACGGGCGCGAGGCAGTTCGTGGTGCAGGAGGCGTTCGAGACGACAAGGTGCTCCTTCGAGAGCTTGTCGTCGTTGACGCCGTAGACCACGGTGAGATCGGCGTTGTCAGCGGGTGCTGAAACGAGGACGCGCTTGGCACCGGCGTCGAGATGCGCCCTGGCCTTTTCCTTCGAGGTGAAGATGCCCGTGCACTCGAGGGCGATGTCGACCCCGAACTCCTTGTGAGGCAACTCCGCCGGATTTTTGATCGCTGTGACCTTGATCGGTCCCTTTCCGGCATCGATCGTGTCGCCCGACACCTTCACTTCCTTGGGATAGCGGCCATGGACGCTATCGTAACGCAGCAGGTGAGCGTTCGTTTCGACGGGGCCCAGATCGTTGATGGCTACGACTTCGATGTCGTTACGCCCGCTTTCAACGATAGCGCGCAACACGTTGCGGCCGATGCGGCCGAAACCGTTGATCGCGACCTTCACAGTCATTCTTGGTGATCCTCCGGAAACGAGACGTATGGCAAATGCGCAGAGGGCTCGCCTCGTCGCCGATAGTCTCTAGGTTTTGCGGGTCTTTAACGTCAGTTGGTGGCAGCCTGTCAATCAGGCAAGCCCGGCGCTTCAGGTTACGCTCGCGGAATTCTTTTCATTCTGCGGGGGGCAAACACGGTCTCGTTTATTGACGACGTTTACCCTACCCACGTAACCTGTCGTCCCAAGCGAAGGTGATCGATGCGTCAATCGTGTCGCCCGATAGGGCGATGAGAGGCCATGACTGAACGCAACACCGCCAAGATCAAGCGCGCGGACGACTTAAAGTCGCCCCGCAAGCCGTCGAGTGACGTCGATTTGAGGTCGGAGAACGCACGTCTCCGGGCCGAACTGGCGACGGCGCAACAACGTATCGCGGAGCTTGAGCAGCGGACGGCAGACGCCCTCAATCGCATTGATTGGGCTCTCGATTCGCTACATAGTCTCCAGGAAAGCGAGTGACTTGAGCATCGTTCAAGGGGAGACCGGCAAATCTGCCGGGCAGGATGGCCGAGGTCCCGTTTACTTTCAATCAACGCACCTATCGCTTCCAGTGCGATGAGCACGATGCTCGCCGCCTGAAGGAGATCGTCGCCTACTTCAAGTCCAAGCTGGACGATCTCCTGCGGGAGCATGGTTCAGTGGGAGACGAACGCCTGATCCTGATGGCTGCGCTGATGATCACGGACGAGCTGTTCGACGCCCGGGCCGACGTCGATGATCTGCTCGAAGGCAGCACTGCGGAGCTTAGGACCGTGGCTATCCGCAGCTTGGAAGCGGACGACGCCGAACCCACCCTTCGGCGGGCCAAGGCGTAATAGGTTTTTGGATCTTAAGCCGCGGCACTGGATTTTTCCGTCCGGCTCACATAAGTCTCAAGGCGCTGCGGGGCTCGTCAGGGACAATATGACCCGGGGGCCTATAAGATCCGCACGGGCGCTGTCCCTGACCGGAGCCGTGGCTCCGGACACATGGTGCCCACCTACGCTCGTAGGGACCACGCGGGTTCATGATCCCAACGGCCTTCGCGGCATTTCTCCTTTCGATGGGAAGCGATAAAACTTCAGCATGGCGGACGCCAAACAGGAACTGCGCGCTGAGGCTCTGCGGCGCCGAAAAGAGGCTTTCGAGCGCCATGGCGCCGAGGCGAGCCTGAAGATTGCGGCGCAAGGGCTCGATTTTCTGCGCGTGAAGCCGGAGATCATCGTATCCGGCTTTGCCGCCATCCGGGATGAGATCAATCCGGGCCCTCTCATGACCTGGCTTCATGCGGAGGGTTGCCGGCTGGCACTGCCCGTCATGCAAGGCAAGGGCGCACCATTGCTGATGCGGGCGTGGTCGCCCGGCGACGTCATGGCACCCGCTGCCTGGGGTATCGCGGAACCGACCGACGACAAGCCGGAACTCGATCCGGATGTCGTGCTCGTGCCGCTCCTCGCGTTCGATGGGCGAGGGTATCGCCTTGGGTATGGCGGCGGGTTTTACGACCGCACGCTCCGGCGGTTAAGAAAGATAAAGCCGATCATTGCCGTCGGCCTTGCCTACGACGAACAAAAGGTCGACGCCGTGCCGGTCGAAAGCTATGACGAGAAACTCGATTGGGTCCTCACGCCGTCCGGCGCCCAAGAGTTTAAAGAAATCTAGTCCAGGATCTTCATGCGGCTTCTGTTTCTCGGGGATATCGTCGGCAAAGCAGGCCGAACGGTGGTTTGCGATGCGTTGCCCGGGCTCATCAAGTCGCACGCACTCGACTTCGTCGTCATCAATGGTGAAAACGCTGCCGGCGGCTTTGGGATCACGGAAGCCATCCTCAACGATTTGATCGATGCCGGCGCGGATTGCGTGACCCTCGGCAACCATGCGTTCGATCAGAAGGATACTCTTGTCTACATCGAGCGGCACGATCGCCTCATCCGGCCGCTGAACTTTCCGAAAGGCACTCCTGGCAGGGGCGCGACGCTTTTGAGGAGCCGGGGCGGGGCCGATGTGCTGGTCATCAATGCGATGGGCCGGGTCTTCATGACCGAGATCGACTGCCCATTTCGTGCAATCGATTCAGAGCTTACAGCGTGCGCGCTCAAGAGCGGAGCGGATGCCATTCTCGTGGACTTTCATGCCGAAGCAACGAGTGAAAAGCAGGCGCTCGGTTTGTTTCTCGATGGCCGCGTGAGCATGGTCGTGGGCACGCATACCCATACGCCGACAGCGGATGGTCGCGTTCTTCCGAGCGGTACGGCGTACTTGTCAGACGCCGGGATGTGCGGTGACTACAACTCGGTTCTGGGCATGGATCCGGATGAACCGATCAACCGCTTTTTGACACGCATTCCGCGTGGCCGTTACGAACCGGCCGTTGGGCCGGGGACGATCTCAGGTTTCGCGGTGGACATCGACGATGCTACGGGGCTGGCGGTCAATGCGGCGCCCCTGAGGCTTGGTCCGCATCTCGAGCACGCCATGCCGGCATTCTGGCGCGTAGCCCCGGCCTGATTGGGCAAGCGACGCCAATGATTGGCCTTCATCTCGGCATCTAATCGTAACATCCTCTGGGGTGCAGCGATGATGGCTCGGATTTTCGCGTTGATGTTGCTTGCGGTGCCATCTCCAAGCTTTGGCGCCGGCTGCCCCGTTCTGGGGCCCTCTTCTGTTGCCGTGTTCCAGAAACCTGTCGCCGGCCAGATTTCGAAAAGCTTCGGAATGGCGATGCACCCTCTGCTGATGATCACGCGCATGCATAGCGGGATCGACCTGAGCGGCGTCAAGGGCGAAGCCGTAGTGTCGAGCGCTGGGGGTGTCGTCCGAGAGGCGCGGTTTAACGCCGAGTACGGTAACTACGTGGTGGTTGAACACGGGGCGGGCTGGGAAACGATTTACGCACATCTCGACCTTGTGGCTGTTTCCGCCGGAGATTGTGTCGCCGCGGGCCAGAAAGTCGGGACCGTCGGCTCCACCGGCATTTCGAGCGGTCCGCACCTTCACTTCGAGCTACATCGCGACGGACGGCCAGTCGACCCCACGCCTTACTTCTCCGGCCGCTGAAGATGGCTGGAAGCCTCTCTCTTGACCGGCGCGCAGCCGTTGCGCAAAAGACGGTGCTTCAGCCGCATTTCCTCATCAGACGAGCACGAGCATGGCCGGGCATTCGCAATTCAAGAACATCATGCACCGCAAGGGCAAGCAGGACGCCATGCGTTCCAAGCTCTTCGCAAAGCTCGCGCGGGAAATCACGGTTGCAGCGAAATCCGGCACGCCCGATCCGGATATGAACCCCCGTTTGCGCCTCGCGATTCAGGAAGCGCGCGCGGAAAACATGCCCAAAGACAATATCGAACGCGCTATCAAGAAAGCGCAGGGCGGCGATCTCGCGACCTACGAGGCCGTCCGTTACGAGGGTTATGCGCCGGGTGGGGTCGCGGTCATCGTCGAGGCCCTGACCGATAATCGCAATCGCACCGGAGGCGTCGTCAGAAGCGTTTTCACAAAGTACAACGGCAACCTCGGCGCGACCGGCTCGGTTGGACACATGTTCAATCATATCGGCGAAATTACCTATAAACCTGATGCAGGATCGGCAGAATCCGTTTTGGAAGCAGCGATCGATGCCGGGGCGGATGATGTTCAGTCTGATGACAATGGCCACCTGATCACGACTGCGTTTGAGTCACTGGGAACCGTCGCAGCGGCGCTGGAGAAGAAGCTTGGCGAACCGCAGACCGTTAAGGCGATCTGGAAGCCCAACCTTTCGACATCGGTGGACGAAGATAATGCGCAAAGCATCATGAAGCTGCTTGCCGCGCTTGAGGATGACGACGACGTCCAGAACGTTTTCGCGAACTTCGAAATCTCTGACGAGGTAATGAAGAAGCTGACCGCGGCCTAGGTCGCGGGATAGAACACGCCGAAGACTGCGGCCAGCAGCCCGGCGATCAGCATAAGAATGCCGACGATACCGAGAAGCTGAGCCATAGAGTTGCGGAAGCGCGCAGCCGTGCTGATGCGAGCCGCAGGGCTAGGCATGCCCGCCGACTTCACGGAATTTTTCCGAAGTTTGTTAATGGCGGCCCCGGTCGTGGCGGCGGCGATGGCTGCGCTGTTGTCGTTGCGTCTCGCCCAGCGAAACAGCCATAAACCGCCAAGGATTAGCGCCACGCCGGCCACAATCCACTTCGGGTGGGCAAAGGTCGGATCCATCATGTCCTCGGTTGCTGGCGGTGGATTGCCAATATGATATCCATCCCGCAACACTAAAGCCCAAATCTTGCGTTTTTACGAGACGGGCTGCGGCTGCGAAGCGAGGGAAGCGTGCTTTGCAGGCAAAACGCACTATGATTGGGGCGTACACTGCGTACGGGAGTAGGCATGGCGGCGGACGGACCATCGGGGGGTAGAGGTCGAGTTCGCGTCGGACTGGTCGTCGTCCATGGGGTCGGCGAGACCGAGCCCGGATATTGCGTCAACGCCGTTCTCGATACGCTCGCCGCGACGCGGCCAGGCTACAGCGTTTCGCCCGCCAACGAATACAACCGCGTTTCGGAGCCGGAAGTCGCCAACCCGCCTCCGGTCTTTCCGGTGATCCGGCGGGGAGCGGCGCACAACAGCGGAATCGAGATTGAGGCTGTTGAACTGCACTGGGCGGACCTCACCGAGGGTCAACCCGGGCGCGTCAACACCCTCCTCCAACTTTTCCGAGTGATTTTTGAATCGCATCATCTCGTGGATGCGATGCTGAACCGGACGCGCGATGCAATCTCCTGGGCCCTGCGTAAGATCCTTTGGATCGCCGGGTGGCTGATCCGCGGTCCGAGCGCGGCATTGACGATCGTAACGTCGGCGATTTGTGCGCTATTCCTGTTCGAGCCGCCGAGTGTGATGGCGACCGTGATGGATGCGCGCCAGCAGATCCTAATCGTCACCGGCGTGATATTTGTCGGCGCACTTTACGTCTTCTACCGCATCAGCCGGCAGCAGGACTATTCTTGGTACGACACGGTGTTTTGGCTCGCCGTGTCAGCGTTGGTTGTTTTCGCGCTGACGTTCAACAACTCGCTTCTTGATCTTTTGAAGCATGTCCCGGAGCTCAAGGTCGGACCGCAGAAGGCGGCGAGCCAACAAACACTCGAATGCGCGGCGGGTGCCGCAAATCCCGCTTGTTACATCGATGGGCTGTATAAGATCATCATTTGGGGTTGGCGCTTCTGGGGCGGGTTGATCGTATTTGCCACCGTGCTCCTTGCTCTGTCGTGGGTGCGGGCTCGGTTCACGGGCGACCGTTCCCGGCTGTCGACGATCTCCACGAGCATCGCCATTCTCATCATGCAATTCATGCTCTGGACGACGGTGGTCGTCAGCGCGATCTATCCGATGCTCAATCGCGCCGAGACGATCACGACGATGAAGGAAGCGCGGCCCATCATTCAAAATGCGATCGCCGCGAAGCAAATAGCACCCGATAGTCCCGTCGCCAAACTCGTTCAGGTCCCGGATATCGAACTCGACTGGATCGGTCGCTTCAAGTTCATCTACGCCTCCACGGCGGTCACTGTTCTGATGCTGATCATCGCAGGAATGATGCTGATCGAGATCCGGCAAATGAAGGCGCGTCGAGGGCTCAACGACCTGGAACAGACGGCGCGAAACATGCCCCGGCTGCTTTTCAACCCGGTGTTGGTCGGCCTGATGATCATGGCTTTCCTCATCGTGTTTGCGCTGGTTTTCATCCAGCCTTACCTCGACAACAACCGCGTGTTCGTGAACCTTAGAGGCTACATTCTGCCCGTCGCTGCCGGCGTCGCTTTGGTTCTTCCCTTCTTCTTCGGTCGACGCGTTGCCAACGTCGCTAACTTCGCGCGCGACCTCATCGATCATCACTATCAGCCGCGGCAAGAGACCGCCGCCTACTTCGTGCCTTCGGTGTTCCGGATGCGCCATCGCCGTCTTCGGCGCGAGCGGATCCAGGGCCGGCTCAATCTGGTGCTCGAGCACTTCGTGCAAAACCAGGGATATGACGGCATAATCTTTCTGGCGCACAGCCAGGGATCGGTCATCGTGTACGATTACCTTAGGGACAACGGTCCCCAATACACGCGGCTTGGCGATGCAGCGCCGGCGCTGTTGACGTTCGGTTCGCCGCTGGGGAGCATCTACCAGAAATATTTCAGCGAATACGCGGCTTCGAATCCCGTTCCGATGGGGATTGCATCGCGCCTCAAGTGCTGGATCAATCTCTACCGCGTCGACGATTACATCGGTGGGCGGGTCTCTGCCCCGCCGGGCCTGCGCGTTGACAATCATGTGATGGGTATGGGCGGGCATACGGGATACTGGACCGAGCCCGATGTCGCTGAAGCGCTCGATGCGATCCTGACGGGCAAGGTTGCCGACGCCACCAAGCCGCCGCCGTTGCCGCCACCGCCGATGACGCCTTCGGCGCCCTATGCGGTTCGTGCTATGCGAAGGGTATGAATGGACGAACGATTCGCATTATCGGCATCGATCCGGGGCTGCGCCGCACTGGCTGGGGCGTCATCGAGAGCGATGGCGTGCGGCTCGTTTACGTTGCGTCCGGAGTGATTTCTCCGCCCAAAGACGACGATCTCGCCTATCGCCTTTCGGCCCTCTTTGATGCGGTGACGGGCGTCATTCAAAGCTTCAGCCCGTCGGAAGCCGCCGTCGAAGAGACGTTCGTCAACGAAAATCCGCGCTCGACCCTGAAGCTCGGGCAAGCGCGCGGGGCGGCACTCTTGGCACCTGCGCGGCTTGGCCTGCGTGTCGCCGAATATACGCCCAACCTGATCAAGAAATCGGTCACCGGGACGGGCCACGCCGAAAAGCAGCAGATCCAGGCCATGATTTCCTTTTTGTTGCCCAAGGCCGTGTTCGAATCTGCCGATGAGGCAGACGCGCTGGCAATCGCGATCACGCATGCGCATCATCGCGTCAGCCGCCAGCGGGCGGCGGCATTTGCCGCCAAGGTTGCGGAAACATGATCGGCAAGCTCAAAGGCAAGGTCGACGCAGTGGGCGAAAGCCATCTCGTCATCGATGTTCATGGCGTCGGGTATGAGGTTCAGGCCTCGTCGCGAACGCTTCGCAATCTGAAGCCGGGAGATGATGTCGCCCTGACGATCGATACCCACGTGCGTGAGGATGCTATCCGGCTGTTCGGTTTCCAGAGTGAATTCGAGCGCAGCTGGTTTCGCACACTGCAAACGATCCAAGGCGTCGGTGCCAAGGTCGCGCTCAGCGTGCTCGGCGTAATGGCGCCGCAGGACCTCGCCAATGCTGTCGCGTTCGGCAACTGGGCGGCGGTCGAGGAGGCGCCAGGTGTCGGCAAAAAGCTGGCTCAACGCATTGTCGCCGAACTTAAGGATAAAGCGCCGGGGCTTTCCTTGAGCGGTCATAACATTCCGGCAGCCAGCCCCGGTGCGGCCACTCCGGCCACGAACCTTCCGCCATCCAGCCTGGCGTTCGCGGAAGCTCTCTCGGCGCTGACAAATCTCGGCTATAACCCGGCTCAGGCCAATGCAGCGGTTGCGGTTGCCGCGCAGGAGCTTGGCGAGAGCGCCGATACTCCGGGGCTCATCAAGCGCAGCCTGAAAGAATTGGCGCGCTGATCGTCCACTGGGCCGTTATCGCATAGGAAAGCAGCCGTGCCGTCATCTAACGACAAGCTCAACAATGGCATGCGGACGCTTTGGATGGTGTTGATCACCTCGCTGGCGGCGCCTTTCTTTGCGGGTCTCATTTTCGTTCTTCTCCAATTCTTGAGCCCGTATGCCGACAAGTTCATCCCGCCGCATCCCGGTGAATCGATCGGAGAAGTCGCCGTCGATGCGTTCGTGTGGAGCGCGCTTCCGGCAACAGTGGCGGCGCTGGGACTGACGCCCTTCGTCCTCCAGCAGGGCACCTATGGGTGGCTGCATGCGGCTGTCGCGGGTGTGTTGGCTTTCATGGCAGGCGCGATCATCTTCCCGTTCCCAGCCGGAGGAGCTTTGCCGTTCCTTGCCTTCATAGCCGGCCTTATCGCGATCGGCATGCGGGCGCTTCTCATCGCCGGTGGGATATTGCGGGAAGCCTGAGGAACGTGAACTTCCACTGCGTTGGCGGTCGCGCGACCGGCGCCGACTTGACGGGGCCCCCGAATAGCCTCACGAACAAACCATGACCGAGAGGCTCGTCAGCAGTGTGCGAAAGGAGGCGGATGCCTTCGAGGCGTCGATTCGCCCGCAGTCGCTCGACGATTTCGTTGGGCAGGAACAGGCACGCGCCAACCTTCGGGTTTTCATCACCGCGGCTCGCGGGCGCGGAGATGCTCTGGACCACGTACTGTTTGCCGGTCCTCCAGGTCTCGGGAAAACAACGCTGGCGCAGATCCTCTCAAAAGAACTCGGGGTTGGCTTCCGGGCGACGTCGGGCCCGGTGATTTCCAAAGCGGGCGATCTCGCCGCGCTGCTGACCAATCTCGAAGAGCGCGATGTGCTCTTCATCGACGAAATTCATCGCCTCAACCCGGCCGTCGAAGAAATACTCTATCCGGCGATGGAGGACTTTCAGCTCGACCTGATGATAGGCGAGGGACCGGCGGCACGATCAGTTCGCATCGATCTGCCGAAGTTTACGCTTGTCGGCGCCACAACGCGGGCGGGATTGCTGACCAATCCGCTGCGCGACCGGTTCGGGATTCCCGTCAGGCTCAATTTCTACTCGATTGCGGAGCTTGAACTGGTCGTCGGACGCGGCGCGCGTGTGCTCGGCGCGGCGATCTCGACCGATGGCGCGCGCGAGATCGCCCGGCGCTCGCGCGGGACGCCGCGCATTGCCGGACGCCTGCTTCGCCGCGTTCGCGACTTCGCTGCCGTCGAAGGCGCCGTGGTCATCAATGCTGAAGTTGCGGATCGGGCGTTGACGATGCTGGAGGTCGACGGCGAAGGCCTCGATGCTCTGGATCACCGCTATCTCGGTTGTATCTTAAAACACTACGAAGGCGGTCCTGTGGGGATCGAGACGCTGGCGGCGGCTTTGTCCGAGCCGCGCGATGCGCTCGAAGAGATCGTTGAGCCTTATCTGCTGCAGCAGGGCTTCGTGAGCCGGACGCCGCGCGGCCGGGTTCTCACTCTTAAGGCGTATCGACATCTGGGGGCCAGCGGTCCGGCTCGGGGGAGTACTCCGGAGCTTCCGATCTTCGAGCAGGACGAAGACGAGACCTAACGCCGCTCCTTTACCCAAAACCTTAAAATATTCATGGTTTGATCAGCTTTTCGCGGCGTATGTGTGCGCTACAACGCGGTCCGTTTACGAGGAATTTGCTTTGATCACCCGTCGAGCACTTCTCAAGATGACCGGCATCGTCGGCGTCGGTTCTACGGCGCTGAGCGGATATGCGGTCGCGGAAGCATTCAACGAGCACGTCACCAGCTACGAGCTAACACCGCCCAATTGGACGCCGGGCCTCAAGTTGCGCGTCGCTGTTCTTGCCGATCTGCACGTGTGCGAGCCGTGGATGTCGATCGAACGGCTCGAAAGGATCGTCGAGCAGACGAATTCCTTGAACGCCGATGCCATTCTGATGCTCGGCGACTTCGTCGTCGGGCTGCGTCTTGGCTCTTACTCTGGCCCGATCAGCAACGAGGCTTGGGCCGCTGTTCTGGCGAAGCTCAAGGCGCCCTATGGCGTGCATGCGATTCTTGGCAATCACGACTGGTGGCAGTCGGCCGAAGTTCAGATGCGGCGAGCCGGTCCGCCTCCAGCTGCCCTGGCGCTGAAAGCCGTCGGAATTCCTGTCTATCAGAATACCGCAGTTCGACTTCAGAAGGATGGTCATCCGTTCTGGATCGCAGGGCTCGGTGATCAGTGGGCTTTTCGACGTGATGGCGGCGGTCATGACGAGACGGCGCCGACTCGCCTTGCGGAATACGAAGGTGTCGACGATCTGCCGGGAACGATGCGCCAGATCACCGATGATGCGCCGGTGGTGCTGATGGTTCACGAACCGGATATCTTCCCTGAAGTGTCAAGCCGCGTGTCGCTGACACTCGCTGGACATACGCATGGCGGCCAAGTGCGCATCATGGGCTATGCCCCCATCGTTCCTTCTATCTACGGATCGCGTTATGCCTACGGTCACAAGGTCGAAGGCGGGCGGCATCTTATCGTGTCTGGCGGCCTAGGCTGTTCGTCGCTTCCGGTCAGGTTCGGGTCTCCGCCCGAGATCGTCGTTGTCAATCTCGGCAGTGAGCGAGGAGGCGAGGCTTGAGCGCGCAGCAATGGCCGGATCTCGCAGGCCGCATCGTTCGGGATGCCGATGGGCAGCGGCACATCCTTCCCGTGCGCGTCTATTTCGAGGACACGGACGCCGGTGGGGTCGTCTATCATGCGTCGTTCGTGCGGTACGCTGAGCGCGGCCGGACGGACTTCTTGCGGCTCCTCGGGACAGATGCCCGTCGTCTGATCGACGGAACCGACAGCAGCGAACCGGCGGCGTTCGTGGTCCGCCGTATGACTTTCGATTTTGCCCGGCCAGGCCGGATGGACGATCTTCTAGAGGTGGAGACGCGCGTCAAGGAACTTGGCGGCGCAAGCGTTACGCTCGAGCAGACAATCAGTCGCGACGGCGTTCGGCTCGTCACCGCCGACGTCATTGTCGTTCTGATATCGATTTCCGGTAAGCCTCTTCGCCTCAGCACCGCCGTGCGCGAAGCCTTTCAGGCGCACGCTGAAAGTGCGAAAGATCTGACCCGCTAAGGGGATGCGGCTTTATCTGTCCTCGCGCTGAAGATTGCGTCCGATCGCCGATTGACAGGGGCGGGGCCTGCCGTCATGGCTCCCGGAGAGGCCAACGCCCGCGTTTTTCGTGGATAAACACAAAGATGCGTCGTTGCCGAGGGATGTAGTAAGCCCTCGTTTGGTCATATTGGGCGGCAAAAGCTCTAAACCCAACGTGCAGATGGCGGGGGCGCTTGTTGCCGGGGTGGACGACATAACGCCGTCAGACGCTTTCTTCATCGGGCTCGCATCCCGCGCGTCCCAATGCAGCCGGAATTTCACGGCCCGGGCAGCAGTGCTCGGGTATCGCAGTTTTTCGACATGGATGGTGAAATGAATCCCGCGGATGTCGCCCAGAGCGCCGTTGCCCCGGTCGCAGCTGGCGGTTTCTCGTTCGTTGAGCTCTTTATGCAGGCTCACATCGTCGTCAAGATCGTGATGACGGGACTTGGCCTCGCATCGATCTGGTCCTGGGCGATCATTTTCGAGAAGCTTCTGGCATTCCGGCGCGCGCGCGTCGAAAGCGATCGCTTCGAGCAGCTGTTCTGGTCGGGCCAATCTCTCGACGAGCTTTACGCGAACCTGTCCCGGGGCAGGACGATCACCATGGCGGCATTGTTCGTCGCCGCGATGCGGGAATGGAAACGGTCGGTCGAAGGCAACATCAGAGCGCTGGGCGGCATTCAGCTGCGTGTCGAGAAGGTGATGGATGTCACGATCAGCCGCGAGATGGAGCGGCTCGACAGGCGCTTGCTGTTTCTTGCGACCGTCGGTTCGACGGCGCCGTTCGTCGGCCTGTTCGGCACGGTCTGGGGCATCATGACGAGCTTCCAGTCGATCGCGGTTTCGAAGAACACTTCGCTCGCGGTCGTGGCGCCCGGCATCGCGGAAGCGCTGTTTGCCACCGCTTTGGGCCTCGTTGCCGCTATTCCTGCCGTTATTTTCTACAACAAGTTCTCGGCGGATTCGGCTGCGATATCGCAGCGCCTCTATCAGTTTTCCGATGAGTTCGCCGCTATCGTCTCGCGGCAGATCGACGTGAGGGCTTGAGCCGATGGGTATGAGCGTCAAGGCTGGCGGTGGCGGCGGTCGAGGCCGGCGACGCGGCAAGCATATGCCGATGAGCGAGATCAACGTCACCCCGATGGTCGACGTGATGCTCGTGCTCCTCATCATCTTCATGGTGGCGGCGCCTCTTCTGCAGACGGGCATCGACGTCAACCTGCCGGAATCAAAAGGGCAGGAAATACCGACGCCGAAAAAGGATCCGCTTGCAGTGACGGTCAAGGCCAACGGCGACGTATACATCGGAGACACGCAGGTTCAACTGGATGAACTGGCGACGAAACTCAAAGCCATCGCCGGAAACGGCTACGACGAGACGATCTTCGTGCGCGGCGACAAGGGTGTGAACTACGGAACGGTGATGGAGGTCATGAGCCGCATCAACCAGGGTGGATTCAAGAAGCTGTCCTTCGTTCTGAATGGAGAGAAGGGAGGCACCTAGCGCTCGAACGCTAAGGGACCACGCAAATGACGAACATGGACGCGCTTCAGCGCTCTTCGAAGACCGGTTCGTCGCGAGGCTTGGCTTGTGCGGGTGCGCTTTCTCCGAGCTGGTGCAAGTTTCGGCGGACGGACGTGCCGCCTTCTGTTGATCATGGGTGCTGAGCCGTGCCCTTCGGACTTTTTCTGTCCATTCTTCTTCACGCCTCGCTTCTTGGGTGGGCGCTGCTGTCCATGCATTCAGCGCCTCCGCTGACGCCGGATACGCCCGCGATTTCGGCTGAACTCATCACGCCTTCTGAGTTTCTGCGGCTCAAGCAGGGAAGCGAAGACGCCAAGCACCTCGATACCAAGTCGAACGACAAGCCGACGCTCGACGAAAACAAGAACGACACCCCGAAGCCTGCCAACGCGCCGCCGCCACCGCCACCGCCCGCCGAAGAGCAGGTGGCCAAGGCTGAGCCCCCGCCCGAACCGCAGCCGCCGGAGGCTACCGAACCTCCGCCATCGCCGCCGCCGGCCGAGACTCCGAAATCCGATCCGATAGCGAAGAAGATCGAGGAAACGCCGCCTCCCGCGCCCACTCCGCCTCCGCCTGAGCCGCAGCCCGGTCCGACGCCGGAAGAAAAGAAGGCAGAGGAAGAACGTCAGAAGGCTGAAGAAGCAAAAAAGAAGGCCGACGAGGAAGCCAAGAAGCAGGCGGAGGTGGAAGCCAAGAAGAAGGCCGCAGAAGAGGCAAAGAAGAAGGCGGAAGCCGAAGCGAAGAAAAAGAAGCTCGAGGAAGAAAAGAAAAAGAAGGCGGCTGAACTCAAGAAGAAAAAGCAGGAAGAGGCGAAGAAGAAAGCCGAGGCTGCAAAGAAGCAGTTCGATCCTAGCAAGATCGCGTCTTTGCTCGAAAAGTCGCCGGATGATGCAACGCCCAAGGCGTTGCTCGACAAGGATAAGCGGAAGAAGGGTCAGCAGGCGTCCGGCTCAAAGTCGGACGCGTTCGATACGGGTAAGGAAGCGGGCGTTGCGACCGGCACGGACACTGTGCTTTCGGCGCGCGAGCAGGACTTGCTCAAAGGTATGCTCAAATCGCAACTCAACGGCTGCTGGCGCCCACCTGGAACGGGCGGCGGCGATGAAGTCCCTGTCGTTGAACTCCATTGGGAACTCAACCCGGACGGGTCGCTGGCCTCCGATCCGCGGGTAACGTCTGCGCCAAACACGACGGCCGGACAGGTTTACGCGGAAGCCGCCCTGCGAGCCGTGCGCATGTGCTCCCCATTCCATCTGCCGCCTGACAAATATGAAGGTGGCTGGAAGGTCATCGACTGGACTTTCGATCCGCGACAAATGTTGTAATCGCCTAAAAGATGCTTCAATCGACCGCGAAGCGAAGTCACAACCTCTACCCCGACGCCGACGGAACGCATGAGAGAGCCTTCATGACCTTGAAAGTCCGCCTGAAACGGCTGTTGTCCATTGCTGCCCTCGCCGCCGCGGGGATCTGGTTCGTTCCGGGGCTCTCAACGCCGGCTATGGCCCAGCTAAAGGGCACGCAGACCGAAGGCACCATCGCGCCAATCCCGATTGCGATCCCAACCTTTCTCGGTGACGATCAGCAACTCGCGCAGCAGATTTCTGGCGTAGTGGAAGCGGACTTAGAACGCTCCGGCCTTTTCAGGCCGCTGGATCACGCGTCATTCCTGGAACAGGTGCGCGACGTCAACGCTCTGCCCCGGTTCGGTGACTGGAGATCGATACAAGCCGACGCTCTAGTCGTTGGCCGGGTCGTGAACAGCGGCGACGGCCGTGTCGGCGCAGAATTTCGCGTCTGGGACGTTGCGGGCGGAAAGCAGCTCACCGGTCAGCGGTTCTCGACGGCCTCGCGCAATTGGCGCCGGATCGGGCATATGATCGCCGACAGCGTCTACGAGCGCCTAACCGGCGAAAAGGGCTACTTCGATACCCGCATCGTGTTCGTCGACGAGACAGGTCCCAAGGAGCGGCGCGTGAAGCGCTTGGCGATCATGGACCAGGACGGCGCCAACGTTCGCCTTCTCACCCAGGGCAACGAACTCGTGCTGACGCCCCGGTTCTCGCCGACGAACCAGGAAATCACCTACATGTCGTACACGAGCGACCAGCCGAGGGTCTTCATCATGAACCTCGAGACGGGCAAGCGCGAGATCGTCGGTGATTTCCCGAACATGACGTTCGCGCCACGATTTTCCCCCGATGGTCAGCGGATCATCATGAGCCTTGGCCGGCCGGACGGCGGGTCCGACATCTACGAAATGGATCTTCGTTCCAGGCAGCCCCGCCGCTTGACCCAGTCGAACGGGATCGACACCAGCCCCAGCTATTCACCGGACGGAAGCCAGATAGTCTTTGAAAGCGATCGCGGCGGCCGCCAGCAGCTATGGGTGATGAACGCGGACGGCTCGAACCCGCATCCGATCTCCCAGGGGGACGGCAGCTATTCGACCCCCGTCTGGTCGCCGCGCGGCGACTACATCGCCTTTACCCGTCAGGCCGGGGGCCAGTTCATCATCGGCGTGATGAAACCGGACGGCTCCGGCGAGCGGACGCTGACCGAGGGCTTCCATAACGAAGGGCCGACCTGGGCCCCCAACGGTCGAGTGCTCATGTTCTTCCGTGATCTCAGCAACGGCGAGGCGGGAGGGGCTCGAATCTTCTCAGTCGACATCACCGGCTACAACGAGCGAAAGGTCGACACCCCGTCCTTCGCATCGGACCCGGCTTGGTCACCCCTCCTCAATTAAGAAATCCTTCACGAACGCGCTGCCCAAGATATTAACGATGACTTCGGCTCGAAACGTAAGTGCGAGCGAAATCAGTGCGTTGGCGCTCTTAACGGAGCGCCAAAAAGTGTTGACTTTTGCCCACTCTCGCCCGTTGCATTTTCGCATCTATAGGGTTGGAAAACTTGGGATTTAGCGCCTGCGTTCTTGATCGGGGAGCGCCCTCCCGGTACCCCAGAGTACGGCTTTTGCCGGAATCGTATCAGGAGATATGACCATGCAGGGTGTGAAGGGGCTGATCCTTTTGTCAGCAGTTGTTGCGGCTGTCGCTCTCGGCGCTTGCCGTCGCGAAGCTGAGCATACGCCTTTGAAGCTCGGCGGCCCGACCGCTAGCGACTCGGTTGCTCGCTAATTTTAGCGCGTAATCTAGACCTCAAAGGAGACTACAATGAAGAACGCAATCGTACTCGCTGCCGTTTTGGCTGCTGTTGCTCTCGGCGCTTGCCGTCGTGAAGCAGAACATACGCCGCTGAAACTCGGCGGGCCCGTCGCTTCGGAGCAGGTTGCGCGCTAAGCGCACCCTGACTTCTTAGTACTGCGTTTTTCATCCCAATCTTCAAGGCCGAGTTGTTGGCATTTCGTGCCATCATCTCGGTCTTGAGCTTTTTTGGGGCATCTCACACGCACGATCGATTCGATTTTCGAGTGCGTTACCGAATGATTAAGAGTTTCGGGTCAAGTTGATCCTCAGTGAGCCCGAGGAACTCGGGGAAAACCGCGTAGAAAAGTGCTCGTAATTCAAATTAGTCGCACACACACCTTGAATCCCGATGATAGAAGTTTCGGGCAGAGGCGTGCTGCGGGGTTCCCGGATCGTACGAACGTATCGCGAGTGAGATGGGGCTCCCTCCGTGGAATCGGCCATATTTTGGGCCGAACGCTCGGTTATCGGCACAAGGGACAAACCGTTTCTCTTGGCGGAAGATTCGCGATGCGACTCGTGCAAGAGACGAGATCGATACGAAGGGATTAGCGAAATGATGGCCACGTTCGCGCGGAGCTTAGGTCTGCGCCTTGCCGCCGTTTCGGTTCTTGCGGTGACGCTCGCTGCATGCGCAAACAAGGACATGCAGCCGGATGCGCTCAGCAGCAAGTACGGCAACGCGACACCGGGTTCGCAGCGCGACTTCACTCAGAATGTCGGCGACATCGTCTACTTCTCGACCGACTCGGTGGACCTCACGCCGGAAGCGCAACAGACGCTCACGAAGCAATCGCAGTGGCTGCAGCAGTATCCGCAGTACACGATTACGATCGAGGGTCACGCGGACGAACGCGGCACGCGGGAATACAACATTGCGCTTGGCGCCCGACGCGCCACGACGGTGCGGAATTTCTTGTCTCAGCACGGAATCAACGGCGCGCGCATTCGGACGATTTCGTACGGCAAGGAACGCCCGGTGGCTGTCTGCAACGACATCTCGTGCTGGTCGCAGAATCGACGCGCGCAGACCGTGCTCAACAGCGGCGGCGTCGTCAGCCAGCGATAGGCGGGCGCAATGTTTCGCCAGATTTGAGCCAACTCGCGAAGTTGGCTCAAATTTGCAACACGTTCGCGAAGCCTTAACCTAATCTCAATTCAGCAAAGTTTGGCCTAATTGGCCGAGCATAACGGCGTTGTGTAATTCATGCGGCGCCGTACTCGATGTTTAAATTGCGGACTTCATTTGTAGCGGTCGGCATTATTTGTAGCGTCCTCACCGTGATGGGAGCGTTGGCGCCTCATCTTGGCGCACAGGAGCGTGATTCCGAAGATGAGACGGCCGCCGAGCTTCTGGAGGACGGGCTCGATGCTTTGTCCGATCATGTCGACGATTCCGGCCGCCGGCTTCTCGACCGCGTCGTCTCCGACTACCCAGGTTCACCGGAGGCGCTGAAAGCCAAACGGGCGCTCGCAGCCCTGGATCGCGGTGAACTCGACCCCGATTCCCGCGCACGGCTGAAAGCCGACGAGGCAGAGCGTACGGCTGAGTACAGGCGCGCGTTTCTCTTCGATGTCGGCGACCGAGTCTTCTTTGCCGAAAACAGCGCTGCGCTGGGCGGGCGGGCGCGCAGCATGATCGAGCAGCAGGCGCGCTGGTTGAATGCACGCCCTGATCTGTCGGTCATGGTTATCGGACGAGCGGACAGCGAGGGCGATGAAGCCGCGGTCCGGAACCTGTCATTACAGCGCGCCCAAACAGTCCGGGATCGACTGATAGCTGCCGGGCTCCAGCCGGGCCGCATAGAGATTAAGGCTGCGGGCAACCAGGATCGGGTGGCGCTCTGCGACGGGCCGCTCTGCGAAGCACAGAATCGCAATGTCGAAGTGCTGATCAACTATTGGCACTCGGATGCTCGATGGCGGTCCAGTCAGCAGATCCCCAGTCTGACGAAGCAGACCACGACTGACCGATCCGGCGGGTTGATCGGGTCAGAAAACCAGATTTCGCAGTAGCGCGAGAGCGCAAGATGTTGAACGGGGACTGCGACCCATCGTAGGTGGAGGCGCGCGGCCGGCTGGGGTAGGTTGTGCCGGAGGTGAGGTGGAAGCCTCCAAGGTTCGCGTTTCAGCGGTTTCCAATACGAAGGGCAGGGCGGGCATGGCCAAGCGTGCTGAGAAAAAACAAAACGGCGTGTGGTCGGCGACGCTCGTGCTGGCTGCAGCGTGCGCCCTGACGCAGCTAGCGCCTATTCCTGTCGCTGCACAGTCCAATGAAGCGCGGCCGGGCAAGGCCAGCCCCGCCGCTGCCGCCGCGGGTGGCGGAGATGCGGCGCTCAAGGCACGCGTCGAGGCCTTGGAAGAACAGCTTGTCGATATGCAGGTCGTTGTGGGCACGCTCGAGTCTCTAACGAAAAGTGGCGGTGGTGGTGGCGGCGCAGCCGCCGCTCCGTTCCCATCTGCTGGGGGCGCGGATGGCGCGCGCATCGACAGTCTCGAGACGCAGGTGCGCGCCTTGTCGGCGCAAGTGCAGCAGCTATCGGATCAACTGCGTAGCACCGGCCTGTCTCGTAAATCCGAAATCTCCGGCGGGACAGATGCAGCGGCCGACGGCGGCGCCGGCGCGCCTCAATCGTCGGCGCCAGGATTTGGATCGACGACCGTTTCTTCAGCGAGCAACGGGAATGACGCCATCGGCGGTTATTTGAACAGCCAAGGGCAGCCAAAACAGGGCCAGCCAGCAAATGACGGAAGTGCCGGGGCGGCAGCGCCCGGAGCGCCTGTTGCGACTGCAGCGCTTCCTCCTGGCGCCGAAACGGGCGGCGATCCCAAGCAAGCCTATGAGACGGCGTACGGTTACCTCCTCCAGCGCGACTACGGCTCGGCCGAGACGGCATTTACCGATTTTCTGAAGAAATTCCCCAATGACTCGCTATCGGGAAATGCACAGTATTGGCTCGGCGAAACCTATTTCGTGCGCGGTCAGTACAAGGCAGCAGCCGGTGCCTTCCTCAAAGGCTATCAGAATTACGGGCAGAGCGGTAAAGCGGCTGACAGTCTGCTGAAGCTCGCAATGTCACTCGACAGGCTTGGGCAAAAAGATGCAGCTTGTTCGTCATTTGCGGAGCTGGCCTCGAAATTCCCAACGGCACCGCAGAGCGTGAGATCCCGCGCGCAAAATGAGCGCCAGCGGGTTGGTTGTCAGTAACAGGAGCGGCGGGCTCTGTTTGAGCTTGCCAACCGTGGCGTGCGTCAGGACTTGCCAGAGCAAATCACCGCTATCGAAGCTGCGGCAGCGTTCGAGCGCTTGGCTGCTTTCGATCATCTGATCCTTGCCGTTTCGGGCGGTCCGGACAGCATGGCGCTGATGCTGCTTGTTGCTCAGTGGCGCGCCGGACGAGCAGGAGGACCTGTCGTTTCGGTCGCGAGCGTCGACCACGCGCTCCGTCCCACCTCGCGGCACGAAGCAGAGATGGTGGCTGCCGCGGCGGGCGAACTTGGTTTGCCGCACGTCATCCTGACCTGGACTGGCTTGAAGCCCTCGGTTGGCGTGCCGGCGGCGGCGCGCGAGGCTCGCTATCGGCTCCTCGAACAGCACGCGCGAACTCTGCTTGGTTCGCGCGGAGAACGCATCGCGGTCGCCACAGCGCATCATCGCGACGATCAGGTCGAGACATTTGCGATGCGTCTTGCTCGCGGAGCCGGTGTCGATGGGTTGGCAGGAATGCCTTCTGAGCGCCCGTTGAGCGAAGGCTCACCAATCGCCCTCGTACGTCCGTTGCTTGCTTTTCCCAAAGCGCGCCTGATCGCGACGTTAGCGGCGCGCGGCGTCGATGCCGTCCAGGATCCGACGAACATCGATCTGCGCTTTGAGCGGGCGCGTCTGCGATCGCATCTTGCCAAGCTCGAGGCAGCAGGACTGTCGTCGAAAGCAATTGCTGCTTCCGCCCGCCGTCTGGGTGATGCTCGCGACGCCCTGTCCTACGCCGAAGACGTCTTCGTTTCGTCGCTCGGGTTGAGTTTCGGCCATGAAGTTTTCGCGTGCTTGGAGCGCCAAGCATTCAAGAGCGGTCCTGCGCTCTTGCGGCAGCGCGTCATCGAGAGGCTGGTCAGGCGATACGGGGGCGATACTCCCGCGGCGCAGCTGTCCGAGATCGAAGATCTGGTGGCGCGTATGCAACGCGATGTGTCATCAACGGCAACACTGGGCGGGGCAATGATCTCGACAGGGCCGCGCTTCATCCGCGTCTGGCGCGAGCTTGGCCGGCTCACTGGCCTTGAAACACGCCTCTTTCGCGGTGAGGCGCGCGTGTGGGATGGGCGGTTTCGCTTACGTTTTTCGCTAGATACGGTCTCGGCTGGAGGCATCGATTTTGTGACAGTGCGGCCCCTCGGCGAACGTGGTTATGCAATGATCGCACCCCGCCTTGTGCCCGGCCGCAGGCCGCCGGCGAGGGCGGCCCGTGCCGTGCCGTCATTTTGGGCGGGCGAGGAATTCATTGCAGCCCCCGCTCTTGCCCCATTTGCCCGGTTGGATGCACCTCGGCTCGACGCGGAGGGCATGACGGCGCTGCCCCTTCACGCGGCTGAAAATTAAGGAATGCTGGCTATTCCAATGTGCCGAAAGGTTGGTAAACGCATGAACTTGTGCGGCGCTACCTAGCCCCCTATGTTAGTCTCCAACCTTGGGGGCACTAGTGCCGCCGAGCACGTGCCGTTTGGCGCCATTTGGTGCCATCAAGGATAGAGATGAACCCAAATTATCAGAAACTCGCGATCTGGGCCGCGCTCTTCGTGCTGCTGCTGGCCCTCTACAATCTCGTGAGCAATCCGAGCACCACTCGCCGTGCCAACGAAATTCAATATTCGGAATTTCTTGACGCCGTCGAGAAGGGTAATGTGACGGAAGCCGCGATCGCGGGTAATCGAATTACCGGCACGAAGAGGGATGCTGCGGGCGATACTTCCTTTTCGACCTACGCCCCGGAAGACCCAAATCTCGTAAAGCTTTTGCGGGACAAGGGTGTAAAGTTCAAAGCCCGACCTGCCGAGGATGAAGTGCAGTCGATCACAAGCATTCTTCTGAGCTGGTTCCCGATGCTGCTGCTCATCGGTGTATGGATCTTTTTCATGCGCCAGATGCAGTCCGGCTCCGGCAGAGCCATGGGCTTTGGAAAGTCGCGCGCAAAGCTTTTGACCGAGCGCCACGGCCGCGTGACCTTCGAGGACGTCGCCGGCGTCGATGAGGCCAAGGCAGACCTGGAAGAGATCGTCGAGTTCCTCAGGGACCCGCAAAAGTTTCAGCGGCTCGGTGGGCGAATTCCGCGTGGCTGTTTGCTCGTCGGTCCTCCGGGCACCGGTAAGACCCTGATCGCACGCGCCGTCGCGGGCGAAGCGAACGTGCCGTTCTTCACGATCTCGGGCTCCGACTTCGTCGAGATGTTCGTCGGCGTCGGCGCCAGCCGCGTGCGCGACATGTTCGAGCAGGCGAAGAAGAATGCACCCTGCATCATCTTCATCGACGAAATCGATGCGGTCGGGCGGCATCGCGGCGCTGGCCTCGGTGGTGGCAACGACGAGCGCGAGCAGACGCTTAACCAGCTGCTCGTCGAGATGGACGGCTTCGAGGCCAACGAAGGCATCATCATCATTGCGGCGACGAACCGTCCCGACGTGCTCGATCCTGCCCTTCTGCGTCCGGGCCGTTTCGACCGTCAAATCGTCGTTCCCAATCCGGATGTCCTCGGTCGCGAGAAGATCCTTCGTGTGCACATGAAGAAGGTGCCGCTGGCGCCCGATGTCGATCCGAAAGTGATCGCACGCGGCACCCCTGGCTTCTCGGGCGCCGATCTCGCGAACCTCGTCAACGAGGCGGCGCTGCTGGCTGCCCGCCGCAACAAGCGGCTGGTCACACAAGCGGAGTTCGAGGATTCCAAAGACAAGGTCATGATGGGCGCCGAGCGCAAGACCATGGCCATGACGGAAGAAGAGAAGCTGGCTACGGCTTATCACGAAGCCGGCCACGCGATCGTCAACCTCGTCGTGCCGGGCAACGACCCGCTGCACAAGGTGACGATCATTCCGCGCGGGCGCGCCTTGGGCGTCACGATGAGTTTGCCGGAGCGCGATCGCCTCAGCTATTCCAAGCAATGGTGCGAGGGCAAAATCGCCATGGCATTCGGCGGCCGCGTCGCCGAGCAGCTGATCTATGGTCGCGAGCACCTCAATACGGGCGCTTCTAGCGACATCAGTCAGGCCACCGGAATCGCCAAGCGGATGGTGACCGAGTGGGGCATGAGCGAGAAACTCGGACCGTTGCTCTATTCCGAGAACCAGCAGGAAGTGTTCCTCGGCCACTCGATCACGCAGCAGAAGAACATGAGCGAGGAAACCGCCAAGCTCATTGATGAAGAGACGCGTCGCATCGTGACGACCGGGCAGTCGATCGCTTGGGAGGTTTTGACCAAGCACAAGGCTGAGCTCGAAGCCATGGCGCAGGCGCTCATGGAGTACGAGACGATCTCGGGCGAAGAGTGTAAGTCGATCATGCGTGGAGAGAAGATCTCGCGTCCGACGGATGACGACAGTTCGAAAGGCCCGGCGGGATCAGCCGTTCCTTCTGCTGGCCGCCAGCCCCCGCGTCCGCGTGGTGAGCCGCAGGGCGGCATCGACATTGGGCCGGAGCCGCAGCCTCAATAAGGGCTGGCTGGTACGGTCGGCTATCAATCTTCCAGCGGCCGCGATAGTTTCGCGGCCGCTTTTTCGTGACATCGTTGATCGCTCGGGCACTCACCACACATGAAACGCTCCATCTACCTGCAACCTACCGCCATCTTCTGGGATAGGGGCGAGCGGCGCGCCATCGACGAGGCCGACGTTCCCCAATGGAAGGGGCTGCCTCTTGCCGGTGGCCGATTGTCGTTCGCGGCGCTCGACGTGCTGACGCGCGGTGCGCCTGAAACAAAGCGCCGAACCGTGGTGCTCGGTGATGCCTTCAGCGGCGACTGGGGGCGAGAGGCGCTCGCCGCCGCCGACATTCTGCAGGAGCTTTCGGAACCTCGGGCAAGGCTTGCCGGCCTCTCGCTCGACCGGCCGCGCATCATGGGCATCATCAACGTGACGCCGGACAGCTTTTCGGACGGCGGCGAATTCGGGTCCGCGCGCGAGGCAATCGACCATGGGCTACGGCTGATCGAGGAAGGGGCGGACATCCTCGACATCGGCGGAGAGAGTACGCGACCGCAGGCTGATTACGTCTCGGCGGAAGAGGAAATCCGTCGCGTCATTCCAGTGATCGAGGGGCTCCGCGCCAGAACGGATGCCGTGATCTCTATCGACACGCGCAAAGCGGAGGTGATGAAGCGAGCCGCCGCGTCCGGCGCGGACATCCTCAATGATGTCTCGGCGTTTACGCATGAGCCGGACTCGCTCGAAGTCGCGACCGAAACCGGATTGCCAATTATCATCATGCACGCTCAAGGCGACCCGAAGACGATGAACGACAATCCGCAGTACGACGATGTGGTGCTGGATGTTTTCGATTATCTCGAGGGCCGGGTTCAAGCCTGTATTGCCGCTGGCATCCCGAAAGCCAAAATCGTCGCTGATCCCGGTATCGGGTTCGGCAAGCACCTTCACCACAACGTGGCAGTGATGGCGGGCCTGCCGCTGTATCACGGTCTTGGCGTTCCGCTTTTGCTTGGCGCCAGCCGCAAGAAGATGATCGGGCAACTCTGCAACGTGGAGAGCGCCAAGGATCGCATGCCGGGGTCCCTGGCCTGCGCGATCTCGGGTGCCGCGGCCGGTATACAAATGGTGCGCGTGCACGATGTTGCCGAGACGAAGCAAGCGATCGAGGTTTGGCGGGCCTGCGCCGCCGGGACCGAGAAAGGGCTCAACTAAGGCTCGGGTTTCAGCCTTCCAAATTTCGGAAGGGTGCTTGTCGGAATAGCCGTCTGCCTCCATCCATTGGAATGCATTATCTCGGCGCCATCGACATTGATGAGCGAAGAGGAGCGGACCATGGCGATGAAGCTTTATGATCTCGACGTCTCGGGTAATTGTTACAAGGTCAGGCTTCTATGCGCCCTGCTCGACCTGCCGGTTGAACTCGTTCCCGTTGACTTTATGAGCGGTGCGCACAAGCAAAGCCCGTTGATTGATCTCAATCCCTTCGGCCAGGTGCCCGTTCTCGAAGACGGCAATCTGATCCTGAGAGATAGCCAGGCGATCCTCGTTTATATCGCGCGCAAGTGGGGCGGCGAGACGTGGCTGCCAACTGACCCTGAGCCGATGGCTCGGGTCATGCAATGGCTGATGGTGGCCGAAAACGAGATCCCCCGTGGCCCCGGTGATGCGCGACTGCACGACAAGTTCGGGATGAAGCTCGACATCGCGGCGGCGCGCGAGAAAGCTGCTCTTATCCTTGAGCTCATGGAGCGCCACCTTCAAGATCGGGACTGGCTCGCATTGGATCGGCCAACGATCGCCGATATCGCGTGCATGCCATACGTGGCTCTCGGATGGGAAGGCGGCGTGCCGCTCGGACCCTATCCGGGCGTGTCGTCCTGGGTCGAGCGTATCAAGCAGCTGCCGCGCTTCATCGGCATGCCAGGCTGCGAGGGAAGTGTGCCATGTCCGGCATAGCTTCAGACATCGCTTTCACTCCGGCGGTGAAGGCTGAGCAGGCGCGGCGTGGATCACGGCAACAGTACGAGCGCATGGAGCGCTTGCACGGTTGGCCAACGACCATCGATGATGACCTTGCCGGACGCATTGCCGAGACGCGATCGTTCTACATGGCAACAGCGAGCGCCGATGGACAGCCTTACATTCAGCATCGGGGTGGACCCGCTGGCTTTCTTAAGATCCTCGACGAGAAGACTTTGGCGTTCGCGGACTACGGCGGGAATAAGCAGTACATCACGATCGGTAATCTCGCCGAGAACCCGAAGGCGTACATCTTCATCATGGACTACGTGCACCAGCGGCGCGTGAAGCTGTGGGGTACGGCGAAGGTGGTTGAAGGCGATGACGAGCTCATGACTAAGCTGAGTGATCCGAGCTATCGCGCGCGGCCGGAACGCGCCATCGTTTTCACGCTCGAAGCGTGGGATCGCAATTGTCCGCAGCACATCCCGCGAATGCTGCCGTTCGAAGATGTGAAGGACGCTATCGGACGACTGCAGACGCGGATCGCAGAGTTGGAAGACGAGAACGGGCGCTTGAGATCAACAAGCCAGTCCGACGCGCATTGATCACGGTGCCGTCGTGCGGGGGCCGGAAAGCTTCCGCACGATGAAGAGGAGCAGGCGCTTGACGGCGTACGTCAACGACGCGCATTGATCACGGTGCCGTCGTGCGGGGGCCGGAAAGCTTCCGCACGATGAAGAGGAGCAGGCGCTTGACGGCGTACGTCAACGACGCGGCGAGCAAGAAAGCAAGGAATCGGCCAAGCGCATGTGTCGGCGCCAAAGTATCCGGCGAAAGCATAATCGAGACCGGAATGACGAGGACGGCCAGAATGGCGGCGCGTATCAAAGCCGAGACGAACGTCCGGGCCGTTAGTGGCAGGTATACGAGCAGTCCGACGATCGCGAGGTAGGCGAGGCCCGAAACGAGCGTTTGACCGTCTGACATCATAATCCCCTTCTGCAGTATCAGCGCTGGCTCACTTTGGTCATCCGCAAGATGGCGTAGAGACCGAGAATACCGGCGAGGAGGAGAGCTGCCAGCAGCGGCGCGCGCCAATCGGAACTCGTCAAGCGCGTGATCAGAAGTCCGCAGCACACGGCGATGCCCATCATCGGCAGGGCGACGGGAATTTCGAAACGGCCTGCTGGCTCGCCCGCGCGACGCTTCAACACGACGAGCGAGGCGTTCACGGCGACGAAGATGACGAGCAGCAACAGCACCGTCGCGGCAGCGAGGTCGGCGATTTCGCCGGCGACAGCGAGCAGCACCAGCACACCTAGGAGTGTCGCGATGGCAATGTGTGGCGTCTGGCGTGTCCTGTGCACGCGGCCAAGGAGGCTCGGAAGCAGTCCCTGGCCCGACATGCCGTAGATCAGGCGCGAGGCGGTGACGTAATTCACGAGGGCCGTGTTGGCGACCGAAAAGAGCGCGATGAAAGTCATGAGGCCTGCGGGCAGGCTCGGCGCACTCTTCGCCATCACAGCTGTAAGCGGGCTCGGCGCGGATGCAAGTTCCTGCCATGGAACGACCGAGACAGCGGTGATCGATACCGCAACATAGAGGACTGCGGCAGACACGGTCGCGATGATCAGACCGCGAGGGATCGTTCGTTCGGGCTCGCGGCATTCCTCCGCGACGTTGACGGCGTCCTCGAAGCCGATGAACGCGAAGAAGGCCAATACAGAAGCCTGGACGACGACAACCGCCAGGCCGGAATCAATTCGGTCTGGAGGGATTTCGAAATAGTCGACGCTGCCCCAATACGAGAGCCCCGAGCCGATCACCAGGAGCAGGCCCGAGACCTCCATGATCGTGCAGACGACGTTGACCCACATGCTTTCGCGGATGCCGCGGAAAACCACGCCGGACAGGATAAGCAGAAAGCCCACGGCGATGGCGGTTGGCGAAACGGCTCCCCAGCCCGCAAAGTCAGCGATGATCGCCGCGAAGATCTTGGATTGCGTCGCGATTGAAGTCAGGCCGGAGGCAACGAGCGCGAGGCCAACCGTGAAGCTCAGCAAGGGAATGCCGAAGGCGCGATCCGTGACGTAAGCGGCGCCGCCAGCGCGCGGATAGCGCGAGCCGAGCGAGGCATACGAGAGCGACGTCAGCAGGGCCGCGACGAGCGCGACAAGGAACGATAGCCAAACTGCGGATCCGGCTTGCCCGGCCGCTTTGCCGATGAGCCCGTATATGCCTGACCCGATCATGCTTCCAAGGGCGTAGAGCGCGAGTTGCGTCGTTCCGATGGAGCGGCGAAGGTGGGGATTGCCGTTTGGTTTATCGTTCACGGTCGGGTCCCCGATGCGACTTCTGTGATGCCATCAAGGCATCAGCGCTTCGCGGTTTCAAGCTGCCGGATGTTGGAGTACCAAGCCGCGCGGTCAGCTGGCGGCGGCTTTGCGATCGGCGAGCCGGCGCTCGACACCAGCGACGATGGCTTTGCGGATTTCATCGGTACGCTTCAAGGACGGATCAACCGGCACATGCTGCGCTTCAGCGAATGCTCGCAGATTCTCCGCTGTCTTGATGTCCTTGAGCCGCAGCATCAAGCCTTCGCTGCCGTGCTTCGCCAGCGCCACCAAAGCAGAGAAGAGATAGGGGTTGAAATTCTCCGCGCGGTCGTGGCGCTCCTGGATCTCGTCGGATTTCTGAGGTTGAGCCGGAACTGCCGCTGGAGGAGCTTCTTCAACCTCTACTGGGACCTCCCAAACGAGCATGCGGTTCGTGGCTCTTGTCAACGCAGCTGCGAGTTTCTCCGTCGTATCGGAATCGAGCGACGTTTCGCGCCGGATGTGGGCGCGAAAGAACGCGAGCATCTCATCGCCGGGCCAGAGCTGTTTGCCTTTGCTCATGATCGACGTCTTCTCGCCTTCCGCGGTTAAGAAACTGCAACTTTGGCTTTCTTACCCGCGGCGACGGCATCCACCAACCGGGAAATTTCCTGGTGAAGTTCTTTCACGTCTCCGGCGGCATCCGAATACTTCGCGTCGATCGGGCGGAGTTGGCCGAGGTAGTCGAAAGCATTGGCGATGCCGTTCCGCTGCGGCAGGAACGTCTCCAGCACCGGATGCACGAGGCTGATTTCCTCGATCATCATGTAGTCCCGATCGTCGTTGCGCACGTAGTTGGCAAGGCACACATAGCGGCGCTCTTCCGGTGGCATCTCGGCGAGATCGTCGAGATTGCGCATGTCCTCGATCAACATCGCGACCCGGTCGACAGCGAGCTGCGAGACATAGTCGGGACGGAAAGGAACGATGACCTTGTCGGCCGTCTTCAGTGCCGCGAGGGCCGCGAACGAGAGGCCAGGCGCACAATCGAGAATGACGACGTCATAGTCGCCCTCGAAGCGCCGTATGAGGCTTTCCATGCGGCCGCGAACGCGGTTTGCGACAACCTCGGGCACGTTACTCTGGTTCGCCTGCTTCAGGTACAACTCGCCCTGGATATCCTCCAGAAGGAGCGAGCCTGGCACGAGTGAAATCGGTGCGGGCTTGCCGTTGGCAGCGGCGACGTCGCCGACGTTCTTGGCGACATAGTCTCGGGCGTTCGCCGGAATGCCATCGAAGAGATCGTAGAAGTAGTCGGCGATTGTCTTGCCGGCCTTGCGAGCTTCGTTCCAGCCTTGTCCGCCCATCAGAATCAGGGAGGCGTTGCATTGCGAGTCGAGGTCGATCAGCAGCACGCGTTTTCCGCCGAACACGGCAAGCCCGTGGGCGAGCATCACGGCGACGGTGGATTTGCCGACGCCACCCTTCCGGTTCGCGACCGCGAGAAAAACTGCCATGTTGCGTTACCTCTCAGATTGCGCGCGCCAATTCGAGCCCTCGGGGCGCCGCGCGCTCCATCCATAGCCGAGCTATGGGCCGATTCCATGTCGGTCTACCAGTCCGCCACCGGAAGCTCGGACGGTGAGGCCTTATTAGCGCTGTTTGCAACCGTTAGTGGAATTCCGTGCAAAATTCCGGTTCATTCAACCAATGGGATGGAATGCAGACGCGCGCTCGGGCATCTATGATGGCCGAGGGGAATGGGGGGATGCATCCGACTCGGGCGGAGCGCTCCAATCGCGATTTCCGGAATGGCGTGCCGCGCAACGCGGCGCACGGTCCGGTTTGACGGGAGGATAGCATGGCACGGCGATATTTCGGCACGGACGGCATTCGCGGGCTCGCCAATCGCCACCCGATGACGTCTGAGCTGGCTCTAAAGGTCGGCATGGCTGCAGGCACCGTTTTCCGATCTGGCACGCACCGGCACCGGGTCGTGATCGGCAAGGACACGCGCCTCTCCGGCTATATGCTGGAAGCCGCGCTGATGTCGGGCTTCACCGCGGTGGGCATGGACGTCTTCCTGCTCGGACCGATGCCGACGCCCGCCGTCGCGATGCTCACCCGTTCGCTAAGGGCCGATCTCGGCGTGATGCTGTCGGCGTCGCACAATCCCTCGCACGACAACGGGATCAAGCTGTTCGACCCCGACGGATACAAGCTCTCCGACGACATGGAGCAGCAGATTGAAGACCTGATCGAGGCAGATTCTCGCGTGCTGCTGGTCGATGCCGATCGCATCGGCCGGGCGACGCGGGTCGAGAGCGCGCAAGAGCGCTATATCGAATTCACCAAAAGAACGATGCCTAAGCAGCTCCGGCTTGCGGGCCTGAGGATCGTCATCGATTGCGCGCACGGCGCGGCCTACAAAGTTGCGCCGGAAGCGCTCTGGGAGCTCGGCGCCGAAGTCATCAAGATGGGTGTCGAGCCGAATGGTCTCAACATCAACCTGAACTGCGGCTCGACCTCTCCGCAGGCGCTGGTCGACAAGGTCAAGGAGCTTCGCGCCGACATCGGCATCGCGCTCGACGGCGACGCCGACCGGGTCGTCATAGTCGATGAAAAGGGCGAGATCGTCGATGGCGATCAGCTGATGGCGGTGATCGCCGAGAGTTGGCACCGGACGGGCAAGCTCTCCGGTGGCGGCATCGTCGCGACCGTCATGAGCAACCTGGGCCTTGAGCGCTATCTTCGTTCGATTGGATTGACACTCGCCCGTACCCCGGTCGGCGATCGGTACGTGACCGAACACATGCGCAAGCATGGCTTCAATGTCGGCGGCGAGCAATCCGGCCACATCGTGCTCTCCGACTTCACGACGACAGGCGATGGGCTCGTCTCCGCGCTGCAAATCCTCGCGTGCGTGGTGGCTACGGGGAAAACTGTTTCGGAGGTCTGCAATCGCTTTCGTCCGCTGCCGCAGATCCTGCAGAACGTGCGGTATGCGAGCGGTCAGCCGCTGGAGGATACGCGTGTGGTCAAGGCGATCGAGGGTGCGAAGGCGCGGCTCGGGGAAAACGGCCGGCTGGTCATCCGGCCGTCCGGGACGGAGCCTGTCATTCGCGTCATGGCGGAAGGCGACGACGAGAAGATCGTGTCGAGCATCGTGGGCGATATCGTCGATGCGGTGAAGTCGGCGGCGGCGGCGTGACGACGGACTAACGTCAGAGCGCATTTACGCTTCGTTAGGATTTGGGGCCGGGCTGCGTTCCACATTCCGACGGCAATTAAGTATGCCTTAAGCACTCTCGGCAATATTCGGGTTCTGATTTTGGGCTGATCCGCGTCGCGCGAGTCGGTCTCCGTAGGGAACCTGCATGTTGTTCGTGCGCAAAGCACCGCTCATTGGCGCCGCTCTCGTTCTCGGGAGCGCGATCGCGTCCGCCGCCGATCTCGGCGGCGTGAGCCTCAAGGATGCGCCAACGATGCCGGCGATGCCGTCGGGATATACCTGGAAATGGTATGTTCGCGCCGACGGCGGGTACACGTGGTATCCGGCGCCAGGCATGACCTTCAGCAATTTCGAAAACCACGAAACGAAAGCTGGCGGCGGTTGGACCGTCGGCGGCGGCATCGGCCAATATTATGCCTGGGGCTTCCGCGGCGACATCACCGTCGACCACATGTTCGACGCCAAGAGCCAGACCGATTTCGACTTCGGTTCAACGCGGCTCGATTTCAGCAGCACCGTCGTGCTCGCGAACCTCTATTACGAATTCAATCGCGGCGGCCGCTTCGTGCCCTACATCGGCGCGGGCATTGGTTACGCGCACAACGAGACGAGTTCGGGAACGGTCGTCGATGGCACGGGCGCATCGTCGTTCAGCGGACGATCGACCGACAATTTCGCGGCGGCCGCGATGGCGGGCGTTTCATGGCGGCTGTGGGGCGGCCGATCGATGTACGTCTCTGGCGGCACGAAGGATGACGAGCCGGTCGAGGTCAACACCGGCCACGCTCTCTATGTCGATTTCGGATATCGCTTTCTCTATTTGGGCGACGCCCAGACGGCGTCTTTCGATGCGAACGGACAAGTCGCAGCCGAGAAGCTCAAAGAGATCACGGCACATCAGTTTCGTATCGGCTTGCGTTACGACCTGAACTAGGTCGCGAGTTGTTAGTACGCAGGAGCATTGTGTCAGCTCCTGTATGAAATGCCAAAAGGTGCGGTCTGTACTGCGGTGTTTCGCGTTCGCGTGTCCACGTAGTGCGTCGTGCGCTTCTCGCGAGAGAAGCGCACAGGACACCGGCCGAAACCCGTGTTTCCCTCCCTTAGGCTTTGTTTGCGCAGCGTAGCGTTGAGCAGGGTCTTGTAAGTGGCGCGCGTTTATTCGCGCCGATACCGAAGGGTGGGGGATATGAAGTTCGCGAAAGCGGCAATCGCTGCTGTGTGGGTGATTGCATCCGGTGTGGCGCCTGTGATGGCTGCCGACTGGGGCGGCGTCAAGGATATGGGCGGCGGTGTTCCGATCCCGGTGCCGGCACCCGCGCCGGTGCCGACCTATGATGCCGACAGCGATTGGTATGTCGGCCTCGCGATCGGCGGCAATCTTTCAACGAGCGCGACGATCCAGGATAGCGATCCGAACATGCCAGTCAGAGGCAGCGGTGATCTCCCGATGTCGGAAACATTCGGGCTGACATTCGGCCGCTACATTACGCCATCGCTGCGGTGGGAAGTCGCTGTCGATTACACGCCGAACTTCAATCTGATTGATGGTGGAACCAAATATATAACGTTCGGCGAGGCGGGAACGGCGAACGCCGCACAGCAATACGGCGTCTTCCGTGATGATACGGTCAAGCTCTCGCGAACTACGGCGCTGTTCAATCTTCTCTACGATATTCCTACGGGAACGCGCTTCACACCATATCTCGGTGGTGGTGTCGGTATTTCTTGGCGGCGTCTACAGCGCAATTATTCGGAATCAGCCACATGTAACGATCCGACAAACTTCCCAACGATCACTTGCGGAGGAAGCACGACCATCAGTTCGGCAACGCATTCGGGTTCGGACTCCAAGAACCAGATCAACGTCGCAGCGGCGGTTCAGGCGGGCGTCTCGACCGAACTTACCGACCAGATCGTCTGGGACAATGGTTGGCAGATGCTGTGGGAGAGCGGCAGCATTTCGATCGACGGAGATTCGATTTCGGGCAGCAACAAGCTGACCTATAAAGACTCTGTCCTGCAGCAGTTCCGCTCGGGCATCCGGCTGAAATTCGATTAGAAAGCGTGCACCCCAGTGTTGCTTCGGTGCCGAAAAGGCGGTCGTTCGCGACCGCCTTTTTCTTTGTGACGACCCCGTGCTAAGGAGCGCCGATGCTCACACCTCCGAAGCCTACTCAGAAGCCGAAACGGCCGTTTTTCTCCTCCGGTCCCTGTGCCAAACGGCCGGGGTGGCGGCCGGACGCGCTTGGAACCGCGCTGGTCGGGCGCTCGCACCGTTCAGCCGATGGTCGCGAACGTTTGAAGCTTGCGATCACGCGGACGCGCGACGTGCTTCGGCTGCCGGAAGGATACGAAGTCGCGATCGTTCCAGGCTCCGACACCGGCGCAATCGAACTTGCGATGTGGAATCTTCTGGGCGCGCGAGGCACCGACGTGCTTGCGTGGGACACGTTCGGAAAGAGCTGGCTGCGTGATGCCACCGCGGAATTGAAACTAGCCGATCTGCGCACTTTCGAAGCAGAGCCTGGTCTTCTGCCCGATCTTGGCAAAGTCGATTTCGCGCGAGATGTGATCTTCACCTGGAACGGCACGGCATGCGGCGTGCGCGTGCCGAACGGAGATTGGATCCCGGACGATCGCGAAGGCCTCGTTTTCTGCGACGCCACATCGGCATTGTTCGCGGAAGATATCGATCTCCGCAAAATCGATGTGCTGACGTTTTCGTGGCAGAAGGCGCTGGGCGGGGAGGGCGCGCACGGCATGCTCGTGATGTCCCCACGGGCGCTCGATCGCCTCCAATCTTATCGGCCGTCATGGCCGGTGCCGAAACTTTTTCGGCTCACGAACGGCGACGGCGTGCTTCGCGACGTGTTCGAAGGCGTGACATTGAACACCCCGTCGATGCTGTGCGTCGAAGACTATATCGATGCGCTCGCGTGGGCCTCCGAGATCGGCGGTATCGATGCAACGATCGCGCGCGCTCAGGCGAACGCCTCTCTGCTTTACGGATGGATCGAGGCAAGCACGTGGGTTACGCCGCTCGCAGTCGATCCGGAAGCCCGGTCGCGCACTTCGGTGACCATGCGGTTCTCTGAGCCAGCGCTCGTGCAGGCGCCGGAAGGCGTTCGCGTCGAACTCATGCGGACAATGGTGCGGCTGCTCGAAGAAGACGCGGCGGCTTTCGATATCGCAGCCTATCGCGGCATGCCGGCGGGTTTGCGGATCTGGTGCGGCACGACGATCGATCGGGCGGATATCGAAGCGCTACTTCCATGGCTGGATTGGGCGTATTCGGAGGCCCGTGTCGCAGTTTTGGGCTAAATATGAATGAAATCCTTCGCGCAACCTGGTTAAAAGCCGGCGTGTCAACGCCTTTTTCTTGCGCCGGGCATCGGCCATAATGCGGTCCGCCCTCTTGGGCCGAGCACTCACCCCCACGTGCCACAAGCAATCAACGGAGATCTCAGCGAATGCGCCTAGTTCTAGCGGCAGTTTGTTTGGCTGCGTTATCCGCCGACGCCTTTGCAGCACAGGTGCCCGCGACGTCGACCGTCGATGCGGTGACGGTCTTTCTTTCTGGCGCCGAGGTGACGCGACTTGCGAAGGTGCATCTCGACAAGGGTGAGCACACGATCGTCATCGGCGATTTGCCGGCGAGCGCGGTGCCTGGGTCGATCCGTGTCGAGGGCAGAGCAAGTGGAAAGCTCGATATCGGCTCGGTGGATACGGCGCGAAAACTCTTGCAGCGGGCGGAAAGCGAAGCCGCCGACGCGCAGCGCCGAATGCTTGAAGAGCGCATACAGTCGCTCAAGGATCAGCGATCGACGGTCGAGGGGCAGGCCCTTGCCGCGAAGACGCAGAAAAAGCTGATTGCCAATCTTGCGCAGCTACCCACGCGACAGCCGTCGCAATCGGGACCTGCAACGCCGCTTGACGATTGGCCCAAGGTGTTGGCGCTGATCGCACAGGCGACGACAGATGCCAGCAAGCTGTCGCTCGACGCGGCGCAGAAGATCCGCGACATCGACCGGCAGATCTCAGACGCCGACAACCAGCTCTCCACGCTGGCTCCCGCGCGTACGGAGCAGACGGAAGTTCGAATTCACGTCATTGCGCAGAGCCCGTTGGATGTGGACCTCAGCGTTCGCTACCAAGTACCGGAGGCCCATTGGGCGCCGCTCTATGACGCGCGGCTTCAAACGGGATCGAAAACCGAGCCGCCGAAGCTGGCTCTCGATCGTCGCGGCGCCATTACCCAGCGGACAGGTGAGAACTGGGATGGCGTAGCGATGTCGCTGTCGACCTCGCGGCCGTCCGATGGCTCGTCGGCACCTGAGATCGATACGCAAACCGTCGACTTCGAACCCGAAGCAAGGCCGGTGGCCGCCTCGGCGCCACCACCTGCGCCGATGGCGATGGCAAAGCGCGCAGAGCCGCAGATGGAACTGGGCTTCGACCGGGCGAAAAGCGCCGACGGGGCGATGGAGGCGGAAGAAACCGTCGCTCAACTCAAGGTCGCGCCGTTTGACGCCACGTTCCAGGTGCCGGGTCGCGTCACTGTCGCCAGCACTGGTGAAGCCAAGCGCGTGCTTCTTTCTTCCGAGACAAGCGAACCGGCTCTCGGCTGCCGCTCGGTCCCCAAGCTCGATACGAACGCCTACCTGTACGCGAAAATCAAAGTCGCCAAGGGCACGCCGCTGCTGCCCGGCTCTGCCTACCTTTTCCGCGACGGAACCTTTGTCGGCACGGGCGAATTGCCGCTGCTGCAACCTGGCGAAACCTACGATCTTGGTTTCGGCGTTGACGATCAGGTCAAAGTCAAGCATGCGGTGCTGGAAGACAAGCGAGGCGAGAGCGGCCTCATTTCGACTTCGCACGTCGATAGCCGGAACTTTCAGGTCAACGTGAAAAACCTGCATGAACGGCCGATCGACGTCACCATTCTCGATCGCGTTCCCGTCTCGCAGAACGACGACATCAAGGTTGAGATGACCGGCCGGGTTTCGCCGACGACGCAAAATGTCGATGACAAGCGTGGCGTCCTCGCGTTCCAGGCACGGCTCGAGCCGGATGAGGAGAAGATTCTCGAGTACGGGTATCGGGTGTCTTGGCCGGCGGCGAAGTCGGTCGTCTATGGACCCTGACGGCTCGCGCCGAATTTGGATCAATGGCGGGTATCCCGCGCGGCCCTGGCTCTCGCCGGGGCCAAATCATGAGAAGGCTGAGAAGGTTTAACTACAATGGCGAACGTCGTCGTGGTCGGCGCCCAATGGGGCGACGAGGGCAAAGGCAAGATCGTGGACTGGCTTTCGGAGCGCGCCGACGTCGTGGTGCGTTTCCAAGGCGGCCACAACGCCGGGCACACGCTCGTCATCGGCGACAAGACTTTCAAGCTGTCGCTGCTCCCGTCGGGCGTCGTGAGACCCGACAAGATGTCAGTGATAGGCAACGGAGTCGTCATCGATCCTTGGGCGCTCGTTGCAGAAATCGGCCGACTGAGGGAGCAAGGTATTGCCATTGGGCCGGGCAACCTGCGGATCGCCGAAAACGCCGCGCTTATTCTGCCTTTGCATCGTGAGCTCGACGTCGTGCGGGAAGCGGCAGCTGGAACCGAGAAGATCGGGACAACGGGCCGCGGCATCGGTCCTGCGTACGAAGACAAAGTCGGCCGGCGCGCGATCCGCTTTCAGGACTTGGCGTCTCCAGCGACTCTTGGTCCGAAGGTCGATCGCCTTCTCGCGCATCACAACGCGTTGCGCAGAGGACTTGGCCAGCCGGAGGTCGATAAGGATACGCTCATCGCCGAACTGGTTGAGATCGCGCCGAAGGTCCTGCCCTTCGGGGCGGTAACATGGGAATATCTCGACCAGGCGTGGCGGCAGGGCAAACGCATTCTGTTCGAAGGCGCTCAAGGCGCTCTGCTCGATGTCGATCACGGCACCTACCCATTTGTCACGTCGTCAAACACGGTTGCCGCGCAGGCTGCGACCGGATCGGGAGTCGGGCCACGTCAGGTGGGCTACGTGCTGGGCATCGCAAAGGCTTACACGACACGCGTGGGCTCTGGTCCATTTCCCTCCGAGCTGACGGATGCAATCGGCGAGAAAATCGGCGAGCGCGGCCGCGAGTTCGGCACCGTCACTGGGCGTAAGCGTCGTTGCGGCTGGTTTGATGCTGTGCTTGTGCGTCAGGTGGCGAAGGTCTCCGGCATTGACGGCATTGCGCTGACCAAGCTTGACGTGTTGGACGGCTTCGACACGATCCGCATTTGCGTTGGCTACAAACTCGACGGCGAAACGCTCGACCGTCTGCCGGCGAGCGCGACCGCGCAGGCAGAGATCGTGCCGATCTATGAAGAATTCGAGGGCTGGTCTCAATCGACCTATGGCGCGCGACGGTGGGCAGACCTCCCGGCGCAGGCCATCAAATATGTTCGCCGGGTCGAGGAGCTGATCGAATGCCCGATCACGCTGCTGTCGACGAGCCCGGAGCGCGAGGATACGATTTTGATGAAGGATCCTTTCGTCGCGCAATAGCGATCAGGTTTTGCGCGCAACTGCGTTTGAGAGGGAATATCGCTGAGGGGCTAGCTCGATGTTTTTCGTCGCGTCCAAAGTGATATTCTTCTGTGTTCAGCCGTCGAGCATTGCGTTCCTTTCGCTCTTGCTCGGCGGCCTTTTCATGCGACGCAGCCCGAGGTGGGCGCGGCGATTTCTTGGGGTGGGCTTTGGGATCATCCTGCTTTTCGGATTTCTTCCCGGCGGCAATATTCTGGTGCTCCCGCTCGAAGAACGCTTTGCAACGCACGTCCCGTCTGTCCCGCAGGGTACCGTCAGCGGCATCATTCTGCTCGGCGGCTTTGAAGATATTTCGATCACTCGTGCCCGTGGAGGGCTCGCGTTAAACGAGGCAGCCGAGCGTCTGACGGAAGCCCTACGGCTTGCGCGCGAACTTCCCGATGCAAGAGTCATCTTTACGGGGGGCAGCGGCTCGCTGTTCGGTCATGGCGGCGTTGCCGATGCGGTACGGGATTTTTTCATCGATGCAGGTATCGCGCCCAATCGCATTCTCATTGAAAGCGACGCGCGCAATACCTACGAGAACGCTGTGCTGACAAAACGGCTGCTGCACCCAGAGCCAGGGACTCGCTGGATCCTCGTCACCTCGGCCTATCATATGCCGCGATCGGTCGGTGTGTTCCGGGAAGCAGGCTATGACGTGATACCTTTTCCCGTCGACTTCAGAACCAGGGGTAGCCAGGACGCTTGGCGGCCCTTTGACAGCATCGCCGCTGGATTGCAGCGCACGGATCTGGCGGTGAAGGAGTGGATGGGTCTTCTAGCGTACTGGGTTACCGGGCGAAGCTCGGCATTGTTTCCCTCTGCGTCAGAGAAGAGCTAGACGCCGTCCCGCCAAGTCTGCCGGACAGACAATCCTCTCGCCACAGCGCCTCTCTGGCCGGCGCAAGGAACTAACCTTGCCCCCGCTCTGTTGGAAACCGCGAGTTGTGGCGAGGAGACGTACAGTGCACGAGATCATCTATCTGATCGGGTTAATCGTGGTCATTTCGTTTCTTCTGAGCCTTGTTGGTTTCAGGTGATCGGAGGAACGTTATGGCGGACGTAATTGAGATCGAGGCGGGCACCCCGTCGGAATCGTTTTTGAGTTGGCGCGGGATTCTCGCCGGGGCAGCCGCCGGATCGGCGGTGTCGCTCGTTTTGATCTCGCTGGGAGTGGCGAGCGGACTTTCGCTTTTGTCCCCGTGGCCTGGGCAGTCGTACTCGGGCCTTGCAGCCAGTGTTGCCGCGCTCTGGGGATTGATCGCGACAATCGGATCCTTCCTCGTGGCCGGTTTCGTGGCGGCGCGGGTACGTCCGCGTGTGGCTGAGGTGCCGATTAACGAAGTCGAGTTCCGTGATGGTCTCCAAGGCATGGTCACGTGGGCGGTGTGCGTACTGATCGGCGGGATGATTGCGGCCAGCGCTGGCGGAGCTGCGCTCCACGCGGGCTCGTCTGCGGTGGCCAAGTTCGCCGATCGAAATTCTTCGAGCCCGCTTTCGGGGATGATCTCGACGCTTGCTGCTCCTGCGGAAGGGAAGACCGCGACAGCTGCTCCGATCCTCACCACTGACGAAACCCGGACGATCGAAGCCGTGTTCATGAGATCGTTCGGACGTGACGGCGGTTTGGCTCCGAAGGACCGGACGTTCGTCGCCAATATCATTGCACCAAAGGCCGGCATTCCGGTTTCAGATGCCGAAACCCGAGTCGATACCGCCTATGCCGACGCAATGGCAGCGCTCGATAAGGCGAAAAAGGCGACGGAGCTTTCCGGGCTGCTCACAGGCATCGGTCTGCTCATCGGGCTTGGTGCGGCATGGTACGGCGGCATCCGCGGTGGCAAGAGCCGCGACGAGAGCACGTCCTCTCGGTTCAGATTTTCCGGATGGTGATCGCTGGAAACGAGATCACTCGCCCAAAATAATGCGGGGTTTGCGCCTTGGTTTTGGAAGCGTCGGCAACGGTGGTCCGAAGAGCGGTTGGACGAGATTATAATTAGGGCCCGCCGCTCCGCCGCTGCCGCTGCCGTTCCAGCCGGAATCAGGTCCCAGCATCGTATCGGGAGGCAGGGTCGGGCCGCGACGGTCGACAGGGGCAAACGGCACGTCACCGGCCGCCGCGCGAGGACCAGATCCGGAGCGGGGATGCGCTACAGCTGGAACGAGCGACACCACCAGGAGGGCTGCCGCACCTGCAAGGGCGAGAGGCTTCATCGTGCTGTCCTTTTAGTGTCCAAGGCGCCGGATCCAGGATCGCTTTTCGCTGCAACATTAATGCGAGCTGGCACCGTGGGAAAGGCCGTCCGGCCTTATCCTCCGAGCTGCTGCTTTAATGGCACATGCAATAGATCTGCCGCAGCCTAACGCCAAATCGCGTCGGAACCGTTAAAGCGGTGTCCGGCAAGACTTAGAAGGACGCAATCGGGGTCGTAATTGCCCCGATGTCTATGATGCCATTGAACGACGTGGAGCTTCCCTGAAGGATCTGAACCACGGGGGAGGTCGAGGCCACATTGGAATTGTTGATATCGTACATGGCTGAGAATTGAGTAATGAGCTTGTTGAGCTTGGTCGGGTCCTGAAGGTCGGCCAAGTTTAACTTCTTGGTGATCATCTTTGCTTGTGTGTCGATGTCGGCTTGCGACATCGCGGTCGATAAACCGAGCGCCGTCTGGGTGAACTGGAGAAGGGCCTTGTCGGCGAGAAGCTGGTACGGCGAGGTGATGTTCGGAGCCTTGTTCAAGAAGTAAAGCGCCAAGCGGAGGCCATCGCTTTGATCGCCGGCCTGGGTTTCCATCGTTTGCTCGAGGTAACCGTCGGCGGTTGCCACCCTCTGGCTGCGGTCCTGCACCTGCTGCTTCGGTACTGATAGGGTTTTGCCATCCGTTCCGAAATTATAGGCGACCGCGAGATCCCGATAGGCAGCGTTCTCGGGTTGATTGATGAAGCTCTTGGGATCAAGCGGATCGCTGGTGAGGATCTTGCGCAGGTCCGAGGTCGAAAGGTTCGCCGTCTTTAGCCCGTACGCATCAAGCGCATATTTGACCAGCCTGTTGTCCTTCAGGAAGTCATCGACATTCGTGATGCTTGCCATCTTCGTTGCGTAATATGTCGTTTCGGTCTGCGCAGCCGTCTGTTGCAGGGTCGCTGTTGCGCCATCGGCAACCACGCCGCCGTTATGCGTGGTATAGAGCGCGCCGGTTGAGATGATGTTGTTCTGGGTCTGCGCTGTCGGTGCGGTCTTGGAGTTGCCATCGGCGTCGAAATTGAAATCGGACGCGAGCTTAATGTAGGCGGCGTTGTGCGATTGGCGCGCAAAGCTGCTTGGATCGTTCGGATCGCTCTCGAGGATCTTCTTCAGCGTGTACTTTGTCATCGTCGAAGAGTCGAAGCCGTACGCATTCATGATGAAGTTGTAAGCGGTCGACTTCAGAAGGTCATCGACCGTCTTCACGCCCGCTAGCGCGCTTTTGTAGGATGTCGTCGCGCGGTCGTTGGCCGCTTGAAGAGCGTCATCATAGGTATTCGAATAAAGGCCGATCACGGAATTCGTTTGATCCGCCGTCTGAGCCGATCCGTTCACGCTTCCATCGGCATTGAAGTTGAAGGCCGCTGCGAGCTTCTCGTAAGCGGCATTCGTTTGCTGGTTCGCGACGCTGTTGGGATCGGAAAGATCGCTTGTCAAAATCTGTCTGAGGGCAGTGTTCGATTGCAGCAGCGGATTGAGACCGAATGCCGTCAGGGCCACGTCCCTTAGGGCGTTGTTATTGAGTAGATCGTCGACGGACGTGATGCTCGAGATCGCGGCCTTGTAGTACTGCGTCTTGTATGCCGCGGCGGCCGGCGTCGCGCTGGTCCCGGTGGCATTATAGTATTGATAGACGGTCTTCGAAATGTTGGCCGACGATTGCGCCGTTCCGTTCACGGTGCCGTCCGTATTGAAATTGAATGCCGCGGCAAGCGATTGGTAGGCGGAATTATTGAGCGTGTTTGCCGTGCTGTTGGGATCGGACAGATCACTGGTCAGAACGGCTCTAATGGTTGCGTTCGACACGCGATCGGGATTGAGACCATAAGCGGTGACCACATACTTCAAGAGCCGCGCATTCGACATCAGTTGGTCGACGGACGTGATGTTCCCAATTTGCGACTGATAATAGGTGGCCTCAGTCGAAGCTGCAGCGCCCTTGTTGACCTGGGTCTGCGAGTAAAGGCCGATCGTGTCGTCCTCTTCAGTTTGGGTCTGGGGGACAACGTCTTGCGGCGCCACGGTTCCGTCGGTGGAAAACTGGAAAGCCTTTGCGAAGGCCAAAAAGCGTGGGTCAGTGAGCTTGTTGACGAACGAGTGCTTGTCCGTGAGATCGCTTGTCAGGACCTTCTTCATGAAGGCTTTCGCGTAGGCCATGTCGCTCAAGCCATAAGCGGACATGGCGTACGAGAAGAGGCGTGTGTTGTTCAGGAAGTCATCGACAGACGTCACGTTACCGATGTTGTTCTGGTAGTAGGTCGCCGCGTTGGCGACGTCGGTCTGTACGCCGATACGAGAAAGGGTTTGCGGCAGGTTCGCAGCGTAGGTCCTGTAGAGGAGATACGTCGAGGTCATAATCAGCCTTCCGCTGCGCGTGCCTTGGAGATCCTTAAACTCTCGGACCCTCAGCTTGCGCGAGCCTGCATAAGTAAGCGTGCGTGATACAACTCACCGGGCCATTACCGCCGCGCGGAATCGTCGGATGAATCGGTTACGACGGCGTTACGATTGTGTGGCGCGGACGCTCTTGGCAGCGATTTGTGCGCGAGCCTCGGCCTGGGGTTCGGCAGCGATGATGCCGCGGTAATTCGAGAGGGCATCGGCAACCAGCTCGCAGGCGAGGATGCGCTGGGGATTGACCGGGCCGGGAAAGACGATCTGGCCCATAGGGACGGGCTTGAAGCCGAACCTCCCATAATATGGCTGATCGCCTACCAGCACCATGAGCTTGGCGCCTCCCGTCTTCGCCGCCGCGAGCGCGTCATGGATCAACGTCTTGCCCAGCCCTAGGCTGCGGTGAGCGCCATCAACAGCAACGGGGCCCAGGAGAACGGCGCCAGATTTTCCACCGATGCTTATCTCGGTGTTCCGGATTGACGCGATGATTGTCTCTCCAAGGCAGGCGACCAGGCAGAACCTCGAGAGATGGCCTTTGCCTTCGCGCACGCGGTAAGCCGACCGTGCGAAGCGCCCGGGTCCAAAGACGCGTGCGTGCAGCTTAGATATCTCGACGATATCGGCAGGCGTCGCGGGGCGGATGACCAATGGCGGAGACATGAAGGCGGATCGCGTACCGAGGGATGGAGAACAAAGCAGGCCGGGGCTTCTATCACACCTGCGAAATTGTGCGATCCTGAAGTAAGCGGCGAATCCGCTCGGCCTGCTCTCCTGCCGTATCGCCGGGCAGTGCCTTTTCCGGGAAGAACCGCCTTGGTTCGCCTTCCCAACCCGTGATCGGCCGCCAGTTTCGCACCAGGTAGGAGCCGGTTTGTCCGTTGGCTCCGGCGGCGTGAAAAAATGAAAGCTGCGGCTGGCCGTTAACCTCGATGCCGGCGGCTTCTCGCAGGACCCGGCGCAATGCGCTCTCGAGATTTTCGTTTTCGCGCACGTTTCCCCGGGGCAATTCCCAGTTGCCGCCATTTTCCTCCCGAACCATAAGCACACACCCGGCCTCGTCCACGACACAACCTTCAACTGATAAGCTCAGGCCGCGAACGAGACGCCAATAGCGCTGGAAGGCGCGCACGACCAAGCGGCCAAGTAGCGGTATGTCTTCTTTCAACCGGCTTCCTCTTCATTCGCGCGTCCGGTGCTGGACAATGACGCCTTATGGCGCTGTTCTGACTACGCCGTTTGCAACATTACCCAGCATCTCTCAATGACCGAAGCATTCACTCTGGCGCATTTTTCCGATGTTCACTTGCCGCCAGTCCTCGGGGCACCTTGGTCCTATTGGAATGCGAAGCGGGTTCTTGGCTCGGCCAACTGGTTGCGAAAGCGCAAGCGGGTGCATCGCGCCGCCGTGGCCGACACATTGATAGCCGATGCTAAAGCCCTGCGGCCGGATCATATCGCGATCACAGGGGATCTGATCAATCTTGGCCTGCCGATGGAATATCAATCGGCACTCACCTGGCTGAAGTCCGTCGGCGCGCCCGCGGACGTGACCGTCGTCCCCGGCAATCATGATATCTATTCGAGCCTCCACGGCGAACCCGGCGTTGCGCGGTGGGCGGAGTACATGGGAGGCGAGAACGAGACGCTGGCCTTTCCGTTCGTGCGGCGTCTCGGGCCGGTGGCACTTGTCGGATTGAATTCGGCGGTGGAGACGCCGCCGTTCTATGCGAGCGGTAAGCTGGGACGGCATCAGCTGGAGATCGCCGGAGAGCTTCTCCGCGATCTCGGAGAAGAGGGATTGATCCGCGTCGTGCTGATCCATCACCCGCCGTTGCCGCATTTGGCGTCGGCACGCCGGGGGCTCACGGATGCAGCTCATCTCGTGCATCTCTTGGAGCGGGGTACGGCGGAACTCGTGCTTTACGGACATAATCATCGCACGCGTGTCGATTGGCTGCCGGCGCGTGAGGGTGCCATTCCGATTGTGGGCATAGGTTCGGCATCAGCAGGTGTCGTCCATGGCGACGAGCCTGCCGCGAGCTACAATCTTTTCACGTTCTTCAAGAGCGGGAATGGCGTTCGAATCCGCCACATCGTGCGCGGCATCGAGGGCGAAGACTCTTGCGTGCGAAAAATCAGCGAGACAATTCTCGAAGCGCCGAAACGATGAGCGGCACATCGGCTTTGTCATAATCCGCTATGACTAGCGGCCAAATGCCACGCAATCGAGTGACTTCAAGCGCGTGCCGCATCGTGACGCGTCTTCGACTTTCGTCGCCGCCAGTATGCTTATGCGATGAGCAGCGTTTGTGAAGATCGCCCAGATGATGGACGCGCAACGCCGACGAGTCTGTGTAACATTCGCACGCTAGTGAATAACCTGGGTGAAAGCCTGTCGTTCTGCCGCGGCGTCAATGACACAAGCTCGCCGCGAGCGGTAATGATATGGAATCGCGCTGGCTTTCGTCCGTAGGGGCCTGCGGGGAGCACTTCATTTGGCTAAACCTGTCGAGATCAATCTTGCCCTTCAGGGCGGCGGAGCGCATGGCGCCTTCACCTGGGGCGTACTCGATCGTCTGCTCGAAGATGAAACGCTGCATTTCGGTTGGATCAGCGCGACAAGCGCCGGCGCCGTGAACGCCGTCGCTCTGGCCGCCGGCTTAGCGGAGGGGTCGCGGGCCAAGGCGCGCGAAAAGATGTTCAAGATCTGGCATGCGATCCATCAGGCGGGCGTGCCGGACCTCACGCGCCTCAATCCGTTTCTCAATGGTTTGGTGCGGCCTTCGCAATTGACGACGCATTTGGCGTCGATGCTCTCGCCGTATGAGTTCAATCCTCTCGGGTTCGATCCGCTCCGTCGACTGATTACCGAACATGTCGATTTCGATCTCATCCAGTCGAAATCGCCCGTGGAGCTCCTGATCGCCGCAACCCACGTGGCGACGGGCAGGGCACGCCTCTTTCGACACAGCGAAATCTCAATCGATGCGGTGCTTGCTTCGGCGTGTCTGCCGGTGATGCACCATGCGGTGGAGATCGAGGGACAGGCATACTGGGATGGCGGGTTCTCAGCTAATCCCGATCTCGTCACACTTGCGAGCGAGAGCCCCATCAGCGACACGCTCCTGGTCATGGTCGCGCCCAGGGTGAACGAGCACCTGCCGCGTACGGCGCGCGATATTTCAAACCACGCCAACCGGCTGACGTTCAATGCTCCGTTGCTGCGCGATATCGAGATCGTGACGGCGGTGCGCGAAACTTCGGGGGCGATGCTGGCGAAGGGGCGCCTCGCGCCGCTCTGCCGTCATAGATTTCACCTGATCGACGGTGGACCAATCACGGGAACGCTCAATCCTGAGACGACGCTCAAGCCGGACTGGGACATGATCACCTATCTCCACGGGGCGGGGCGCAATCACGCTGAAAAGTGGCTGGAAGTCGCACGTTCGGCCGTGGGTCGGCTCGAAACGGTCGATCTGGCAAACTATTTCTGTCCACCAGTGGAAGACGGGATACGGTTCCGATCCGTCGCGGCATCGAAGCGGCCGGCACAGCGGCGCGGGGCGGCGACAAAGCGCGCCAAGCCCGGCTGAGAGCTTGGCGGCGAAGCTCGATGCAAGAGGTAGGGCAACTATTGTCGCGTCGAACCGTTGGGACCTTATGAACGAGGTTCCTTCCATGTTCCGACCCTTGCGTATCGTCACTGCCCTAATGGTCGCTCTTCTGGTGCCGATCCTCAGTGCGGCCACCGTATCGGCTGAGCCGACGCCAACACGCCTCGCATTCCTGGGCGTTCTGCTGCAGAACGATAATGAAGGCTTGGAGCCGACCACCGATGCCGAGCAAAGCCGAATGGCGGCAATCGGCAAGCAATTCACATCAACGCTCGCAGCCTCTGGCCACTATGAGATCGTACAGGTGCCGGAGGAGATGCTGTCCAAGGTCAATCGGGGTCAGCCGCTCGGTCATTGCGGCGGATGCGAGGCCGATTACGGCAGGACGCTCAAGGCCGACCGGGTGGCGTGGATCGTGGTCCAGAAGGTCTCGAACCTGATCCTCAATATGAACGTCTACGTCGCCGACGTGGCGAGCGATAAGTACGTCTACATCAAGAGCGTCGACATTCGCGGCAACACGGACCAGTCCTGGTCGCGGAGCTTGAAGTACCTGCTCGACAATTATTTCTTTGAGCAGAAATCATAGGTCTTGCCGGCCAACGTCAGCCGACGAGGTGCGCGTAACCCTCGGTGACCGTTTCATCAAGCAGACGCTTGTATTCTTCGTACGCCGAAACCTTCGGCGTGATTTCGCCTAATGGACAGCCATCGAAGTTCTGGCGCTGGGCGTAGAGGATAGCCGTCGCCACGGGAATGAATGAGGCGCGCTGCTTATAGAGCGTCGTGATGATGCCGCGCATCTCGCCGGCGCGATCGAGTTGGGAAACCACCACCATGCGCATTGCACCCTTCGTCAGGGAGACGAGGTGGATGAAACTGGCTGAAGCGGGAATGTAAAGCCGGCCGCGGTGCGCATAGGATGCGTCAGGGCGATCGCGTTCCTGGAACAGAAGGCTCGGCCATTCCGGGTCCCAACTGATGTCGGTGCGGTAAGCCACGATCGTGTCGGGCAGGGAGAAGGACCGGCGAAGCGTCAGATAGCTGCCGATGTAGTGATCGACGGCCGCCTGAGTGTAAGCGCCCATATAGATCGGCGCGATGCCGCCGCCATGGCCCTTGAGCTCGAGCGGGCCGTTGACGCTCTCCACCGCGACCGTTTCGCCATGCCAGGCATCGCGCAGGCCGTGAAAGTCGAGGCCCAGCACCATGCACACATCGAAGAGTGTTTGATCGCGTACGGAACGCCCGCCGAGCAGGTTCTGAATCGTCTTCTCGTGGCAGTCGGCGGCATCGGCAAGTTCGGCTTGCGTCAACTTCTTCTCGACCATCGCGGTCTTGACGCGCTCGAGCGCCTCGGAGCGCGTGGTGGCGGGCGGGAGCGGGACGGCAGCTTTCTTCATGACCAAAGGATGTGAGTGGAGCGGGCGCGGCCGCCGTTGCTGGAAATTACCGATTTTTACCGATTGGAAGCAATCGGAATCCGAGGTCATTTTCCGCCTTCTTCCGATTGCCGCCCGCTAGGGGTTAACGGCCTCATCTTTCGGTTCGGAATTGGGCACTCTTCCTGACGTCGCCGCTGGGGCGATGCCGCACTTGGAGTAAGTGCGAACACGAAGAGGGGCATCATGTCGGATACGGTTACCTTGAAATTGGCGGCGGGCGTTTCGGCGGCGGCGCTGTTGGCGCTGGCGGCCATGGCGACGAGTGTTCGTCCAGCAGGTGCGCAGGAGTTCGACTGCCGGGATGCCCGCTACGCATCCGAGCGGGCGATCTGCGGGAGTGATCGCCTCTCTTCGCTTGATGAGCGCATGAACGCGCTCTACGCCGATCTGAAAGCTGCCTATGGCAATCGTTATCAACGAAATGACCTGAAGACCTACCAGCGGCAGTTCCTCGATGCGCGCGATAGCTGCGGCCGTGACACCGAATGCATTCGCGGCGCCTATCTTGACCAGATCAGCGTGCTGGAATCCCGCCTTGAGGAGGCTTACCGGCGCAGCGAGCGCTGAGCGACGTTCTCGACAAGATGGGGCTCAGGGGCGGGCGCGGGTACGGCACTTCCCGGAACGTCCCGATCGACCACCTCGAGCTTGACGGCGGCGAGCCCCTTGTCGGTAATGCGCAAATCCTCGGCAGCACGTTGTGAAAGGTCGATGACCCGTCCAGGCTTGAACGGGCCACGATCGTTGATGCGGACAATGATACTCTGTCCCGTATCAACACGCGTTACCCGCACTCGGGTGCCGAACGGCAGGGTCCTATGGGCAGCTGTCAGGTCGGCAGGATTGAAGGTCTCGCCCGTCGCCGTCAGCTTGCCTTTGCCGTAATACGAGGCAAGTCCGTCCATGCTGTGCGTAATTGGGACCGATGTAGGCGTTGCGGCTTTTTTCTGCGCCGCGAACGACGGCTTCAAAAACGTGATCTTGGCCTGCCAATGATCAAACTGCGGGGATGCCGCTGCGGGCTTGGGCGGGTCGGCTGCGGTGACGGTCGACCATGTGCCCACGGCGGCCGCAACGGGCGCTGCGGGGGCGGGTGGAGACGTCAAACCGGCGAACGAAGCTTGGGCGTCGGACAGGGATTGGGCCTGAGACGAAACCGCTGCGGAGCAAATGGCCGGAGTCGTCAATGCAAAGATATAAGCAACGCGAATGCTTCGGCGCACGCAAATTCCCCCCGGAACTGTCCCCGAACGTTTAGCGAGTATGACGATTCCAATGGCGAAAAAACGTCGGGAGACGCTGCTTATCAACGCCTCCCGAGGAGAATTCAGAGCATAAACCTCTGATTAGTTCAGGACTTGCAGCGAAACCCGGGCAACGCCCGCGCCCGTCATGCTGATCGCCCGGGCAGCGCCGCGGGAGAGATCGATGACGCGGCCGCCGACGAACGGTCCACGATCGTTGATGACGACGACGACCGACTGGCCGTTCGACTGGTTGGTCACGCGGACGCGCGTGCCGAACGGCAGAGAACGATGGGCAGCCGTCAGGCCATCGGGATTGAAGCGGGCGCCCGATGCGGTCTGCTGGCCCTGCCAGTAGTAGGATGCCATGCCGCCGCCGGCGCTGCCGCCGCCGCCGCTCGCATAGTGGCGTTTACGCGACGCACCCTGTGCATAGTTCTTCCGGGACGTCTTATAGGCGTACCGGGAGTTCGTGTGCTTGTGGTACGACTTGTAAGAAGATTGGCGATACACCGTCTTGGCTTTGTGATGCGAGCTGCACGCGTAGCGTGATCCTTCGCACCTGGAATGGGCGTCTGCGGGCATGGCAGCAGCCGTGATCCCCACCAACGCAATTGCCGCTGCGGCAAACGTCGAACGCATAGTGCACTCCTTCATCTAGGAGCAGCAGTGGTTTCGGGTCGAATGAGCGGTTTCCCCCGCCGTGATCAGCTGACTTCGGCGATCACGGATCAACCGCCTCGGTGGCGGCACCGTTCTTCAAGTTGGGAGAAAGTAGCCCGTAGTTGGAAACCCCAGTGTGACCCGTAACTGAACTCCAGAACCCAGTTCTTACTGCTGCTCGTGCTGTTGACTGGGGTTAACCCCCGTCCTGGCAGAGCGCAACGAGCACCGCTGGAGCTCTGCGGTCAACCCATGGATGCTATCTCATTTTAACCATAATTGGTAACTCTCGGAAAAGTATCGTCAATTTTAACTGCACTTTTAGGTTGCGCGACGCCAGGTCGCAGAATTCGACGGATGTTGACGGAACGAGAACCATAACGCTGCCGATCGGCAGATTTCGTTTACCAAACAATTAACTACGATGGGTTCTTTGGGAAGGCGTTTCAGCCGACCGCTTGTCCGCGTGTGGAGAGGCGATGGTGGGCTTCCGCTCGCGCTTAAAGCCAACCCTTCCTCTTGAAGTAGATGAAGGGCACCAGGCCTGAAATGAACATCAGGACAAGAGCCATTGGATATCCGTAGGGAAAATCCAATTCGGGCATGTTCTTGAAGTTCATGCCGTAGATCGATGCGACAAGCGTCGGCGGCATCAGCATCACCGCCATCACCGAGAACAGTTTGATGATCTGGTTCTGCTCGGTGGAGATCATGCCGAGGGTCGCATCGAGAAGGAAATTCGTGCGCGAAGACAGGAACCGCATGCTCTCCATCAATGACAGGATGTCGTGGTTGGAAGCTTCGATACGGCCGACCACGCGCGGGTCGTCTTTGCGTTCGCGCGCGGCATTGGCGAAGTAGAGCGACAGGCGATGCAGCGAATTGGCACTTTCCTGGGCTCGGGCGATGATGTCGCCCTCCTTTCCCACTGTCCGCAGTAACACGTCGAGACGGCGGTTATGGGAGTTCTGACCCTTTTGGCCAAATACGAGCGGGGCGATACGCTCAACCTCGTCCTGCACGCGCTCGATGAGGTCAGCTTCCCTTTCGATAAGCATCTCCACCAGCCCGACCATGACGCCTGCACCCGTCACGCAATCGACGTCACCTTTTGCGGCGCGGGCGACATAAATCGGAAAAGCGCGCGGTTCCGCATACCGCACAGTGATCAGATGGACGCCGGATAGGATAAAGGTGATGACCGATGTCAGCGGCACTTCCTGGCCGTTGTGGTGCAGAATGATGCTGGTCATGTAGTAGGCGCCGTTTTCGGTATAGAAGCGGTTCGAGGCTTCGATCTCGCGCATCTCGGACCGGGTCGGAATTTCTATGCCGAGCGCCTGCTCGATAACTTTATCTTCGTCGTCACCGGGGTTTACGAGGTCAATCCAGACCGCCGACGCAAGATCACCCATATCGCCGCGCTGGATCAGCTTGCTGCCTACGGCGTCATAGACCGTTATCATTGATCAACCTCATTGCGTCATGCGTGGGGACTGGATCGTCCGATATCATCAGGCGGAAGGCATTTTCACGACGTTTGGCCGTGGGCAACTCTAGCAAATAGCCGAGTTTGGGTTCGGTCCGTTTGTCCACGGGCCGTAAGTCCGATATGACGGCTTGGCTTTCCAATTGGAGCGATTCTCATGTCTTCACGAATGATGATCGTCGCAGCGACGGCTGGCGCAGTCCTCGGCAGTCTCGCGCCCGCGGCGGAGGCTGAAATTCCGTGCAAGAATGGGTTTCAGCTCGTCCAGGGCTCGTGGTTGTCGACGCCCTATTGCCAGGATGCGCTCGTCGCGCAAGTGGCGCGCGAATACGGGTTCTCGGCGTCAGCCGCGGAAGTTCGGAACAACCCTATGGTGAAGCAGCGGCTGTGCCGGTTCGTCGGTCAGGACATCCGGATCAAGGAGACCTGCAGCGAGGTCACGCCTGTTCCCGGCCGCGGCTTCTACTAATAAGCCGGCGAGGACAGCGCAGGGACAATGCGGAAATGGTGATGATCGCCGAAAGCGAACATCACCGCGTGTATGCCCGAAAGCTTAGATGTTAGCCGAGGTCTGGGGTGACTTCGCTCACGTCCTTCGCGCGGCGAACGCTGCCGTCGAATTGAGCGCCTTCGTCGATCGACAGCGTCTGCTTGACGATGTCGCCGTCGACGCGTGATGTCGCGTTGAGGTTCACCGATGTGCCCTTGAGAGCGCCGCTCACCTCTCCCTGGACTGTGATGGTGCGGGCGGTGATCGTGCCGACGACGCTGCCTGTCTCGCCGACCGTGACGGTCTCACCGTGAACGTCGCCTTGGATATGTCCGGCGATTAACAGCGAACCTTTGGTCTTGATGACGAGCTGTTGGCCGGAAATCGTGATGTCCTGACCGAGGACAGAGGTTGGAGCATCGATAGATGCGGCCGCGGATTGCTGCTGGATGGGCGAACCGAAAAGCGGCGGAGCCGGCGTCTTGATTGGCGTCATCGTAGGGATCGATGGTGCTTGCGGCGTCAAAGTTTTAGCTGGCTCTGCAACGCGAGGATCCGGCGTCGCTACGCGGTTGAACATCTCTATACCCCCAACAAAAAAAGAACTGCTTTGGCCCGTCCCGCTCAAGCAGTCTCATCACGCGAGTTTGGGTACATTATGTCCAAGTCGGCCGGTAGGCCAGGATTGTTTCAGCTCCTATTCGTCTCTCCGCCAACGAGATTTTGCCGGACGCAGGTCATGAAATGCCATCATAAAGAAGCGGGCCGCCGGTCGGGCAGCCCGCGATGTTATTCCTTGGTTTGGCTGAGGCGCCTAGCGCCAAAGATCAACGAAAGGCGCCACCACATGCGTGCCGTGCCGACCGCTGTAGACGTGTGCGAACGGGGCATCGACCACCGTGCGGCGGCCGCTCTCGACTCGCGTGAACGGCGCCCGGACGACGTTGCGTCCGCCATAGTAGCGCCGGTGATAGCGTCCATCATAACGGTCGCCGACCGTAATGACGCCGGACTGATGGCTGGATATCCCGGCTTTGGCGACCGGCAACGCGTTTGCGGCCGAACCGCAGAAGACAGCTGCAGAGGCTGCAATTGCAGCGGCGAGGCTACGAGAAAATGCCGTCATGACAATACGGTTCCTGTTCCTGTTCTTACGGCGTCGAAACGCCGGAATGCACTTTTGGTTCGCAATGTTCCATGCGGCAAAAGCCCGGACAATGCCTAATATGCTCGTTTTGATCCAATCAGTGACGCCGTAATGCGACGGATCCCAGAATTTTCAACGCTGGGCTTTCGAGCGGGAGGGAGTCTGCTACCTTCAGTTAACAAAAAACGGGAGGACGACATGGTCATTCGCCGGGCGGGGCTTGCCATTTGCTGGATAGCGCTTCTCGGGTTGCCCCCCGCGTTCGCAGAGGAGGTCGCGACTTGCCCGCGCGCCGGAACGCTCGGTGTGTCGCGGACGGTCGAGATCGATACGACCGGCGGCCCCGGCTTCGGAATGGAGCACTACAAGGCCTATGACTTCCTGCAGGACAAGGAAGTGGTCCTGACGTTCGATGATGGTCCCCAGAAGTACACCACTGAAGCCGTCCTCAAGGCGCTCAACGACGAGTGTGTGAAGGGGACGTTCTTCTCCATCGGCAAGATGGCGCTCGGCTATCCGGAGATCATTCGCGAGGTGGCCAAGGCCGGGAATACGGTCGGCACCCACACCTGGAGCCATAAGGCCCTCGCGAAGCTCAAATCGTTCGATGATGCCAAGGACGAGATCGAGCGCGGCGTCAGCGGCGTGCATCGTGCCGTCGGCGGCGCCGTGGCACCATTTTTCCGCTTTCCGACGCTCGTCGATACGCCAGAGGCAGTCGCTTATCTGGGAAAACGCAACATCGCGATCTTCTCGACCGACATCGACAGCTTCGATTTCAAGCCGCAAACGGCTGATCACCTCGTGAAGTCGGTGATGCAAAAGCTCGACAAGCGAGGCAAGGGCATCATCCTGATGCACGACATCCATAAGACGACCGCGAAGGCCGTCCCGATGCTGCTCGCCGAGTTGAAGGCCAAGGGCTACAAGATCGTGCATATGACGGCCAAAGGTCAGGTCACGACGCTGGCCGAATACGATCAGGCGATCGAAAAGGAAGCCAAGGGCCTGCCTCAGGTCGGCGCCGAGCGCCCGGTATCGAGCATCGTAAAAACGGTTGGAGGCACTCCGCCGACCAGCGAGGCTTCATCTGCGGGAGGAGAGCCGGAAGGATTGCCGTCAGCGCCGACTCCAGATGCGGCATCTGCAGCTCCACCGGTGCCGTCCGTTCCTTCGTTCCCCGTTGCGCCGAAATCTTCGGAACCCTCCGCGGCTCCGGCGACGCCGGGCAAGCAGTCCGCTGTCGAGGCCGTGCCGGCAACGATAACCGCGAGTAAATCGGCAGACAGCAAGCCTGTTCCATCACCGGCTCCTGCTTCGGCGGCTCAAGCTTCGCCTGCGCCATCGCCCGTCGTCAGCGTTGCCGCGGTTGATTCACCGGTCAAAACCGTGGGTGGGTCGCACGCGACTATTTCTGAGACCCCGGCGAGCTCTCCTGTGAGCACCGTCGACGTCGCCAGCGCAGCGCACGCGACGCAGCCGCCGAAATCGATCTCGGAGAAGCTGAAGGAAACCTGGAAATTCTGGTTCGGCGAATAGACGTTTCGCCATTCTGGTAAAAAGAAATGGACGGCACTGAAGTGCCGCCCATTTCTTTTTGGACGCCCTGTAAGGCCCCCCCGGGCCCGCCGCAAACCAAGTTTTTTGTCCGAGCGCATGACAGCGCAGTGACGCATTTCTTGGGCGCTCGCCACATGCTGACGCTGATAATCAGCGCATGGCGTTTCCGGCATCACGTGGGCTTGTTCCCCTCAGCCGACCCCCCGATCGACTGCCCACGCTCGCGAGGCTATGTGAGCTTCCGGAGTTGATCCACCGAAAACGAATCAAAGCGGGTTGAATCCGCCTGCCTGTTGCGTTCCGGATACAACGAAGGGAATACTCAGTCCCCGGATGATTGAGCTGTGGATTGACGTGCACTCCGGAAAAAAGAAAGGGCCGCTCGTGAAAGCGGCCCCGTGAGATCATCGTTCTGAAAGCGGAGTGCAAACCTGCCGCTTAGGTCTTAGGCGCACTCCAGGAGAGTTCCGGATGCAAGCCTGAGCGACCACGACATCGTCCGCCTCAAGATCCCACTCGACATCGGATCACCTCCTCTCTGTTGTTGAAAGATAGATAGAGGCTCGCATTGTTCGGCCGATTTGAAAAGCCGTCGTTTCATGACGATTTGTTAAGCCCAGCGTCAGCTTATTTGCTGACGCAACTTGGATACGGCGGTTTCTCGTTTGGTACGATCGGGCACAGGCGTATCGGTGCGAGCCGGTCGAGGCGCGATTTCCATTTGCTCTCGTCGATGGTGAGGTTCTCCGCGTTCGACGGCGTGCGTTCCGCCCATTGGACGGTGTAGACGTCGGTCTTGCCCTTGATGGCAACGATGAGTGCAGTCTCGCTGTGCTGTTCAGCGCTCGCACCGACTTTGCCGCAACTCGCGATCGCTACGAACGCGTCCTCTCCGCTGATGCTTGTTGGTCCAAGCGGCTTTACCGCGAACGTGGTAGGGCAGGCCTTCTGGAAGCCGGCTGCTAGCTGAGCCGCGAAATACTGTGCAGCCATGCCCGGCTTTTCCGCGAGACCTTTCGCGCCAGTTACGGTGATCATCTGAGACCACTTGTCGACGGTCTCACCTTTCAAGACGGCTTCGCGAATGTAGCTGCCCGCGGTGGGCTGCTCGAAGACGGTCACGAAGTCGGAGGGCAGCGTAAACATCACGAGCTGCCCGAAGATGGGCGAGATGACGGTCGGCGCTGGGGCGGCATCGCCTTGTCCAGGATTTTGAGCATTTGCCAGTGCGGGCAGTGCGCAAAGGAGAGCGAATAGGGTCAGCAGCGATCGCATGCAACACCTTCCTGTTTTCGAGAAGGCCTATCCTGTCGTTGTGACCACAGTCGGACTGTGGCCCTTAAGCTTGGCTGATGGCCTCGTGGATCGCGCGGCAATGACGAACGAGGTTCTCGTGCGCAACGACGAATTTTTTCAGCGGGGTGTCGATATCGTAGAAATAAATGTTGGCGACGAAGCCATAGATGGCTGCGTCTATGCTGGACGGCGATGGGCCATGGACGAATACGCTCTCGGGGACCAGATTGGCCAGCACCTGAAGGTCTTCCAGGCCGCGCCCCATGGCATCGTCCGGTTCATAGCGGCCTATTCCCTGATAATAGTAGCGCTTGGCATTGAATTCTTTGGCCGCCATCAGGCCTTCTGCCGTCAATTGCGGGTGTTCGCGTAAGAGCGCATCGCGAAATTGCTCCCAGTAGCGCCCGTCCTTCCAACGCGAATAAGACATCACCCAATAGAGATCGTCGAGCAGGCGGGAGACGAGAAGATCTGTGTCGCGTTGGTCCGGCGTCAGCGCCGCGTCTAAGACAACGCCGTACTTGCGTTCGACGAATGCGATGATGGCGCTGCTGTCTCCGACCGTATCGCTGCCGTCGACGATATAAGGGAGCTGTCCACGCGGCGCAGAAGACGCATCGAATATGTGTTCTTGTCGGAACGCGACGCCCGCGAGCTTCAGAAACGCATAGACCTTGAGGCCGTATCCGTTGTTATCGGCGACACCGAACAGCGTCGGATAAGAATATAGCGTCAGCATTATCTCGAGGCTCCAGTCGCTCAACTCCGATGCGAACGCATTTCCATGGCCCGGCCGAAACCGGCCAGCAATGTGCCGAAAGCAAATAACGCCAGCACGATGTATTGGAGATTGTCCTCGACGCCTTCCTTCGCGATCATGAAGTCGGAGATATCTGCGTCCGACGTCTTGAAACGGCTTAGGGTCTCGTCGCGCGCGGCCTGCGCCCCAGCGATCTTTTCCGGCGGCGCATTGACGGCTTGCAGCACCTCGATGCGATTATCGTAAATGGCTTTGATCTGGACTTGGGCCGATTGCTGGGTGCTGAACGCCGCGAGCCGCCATTCGATCTCGCGCTTCAAGGGATCGAGGTAGAACATCTGCATCGCGGTCGATCCGAGAAGCAGGAAGATCCCGAACAATTCGCCGAGCTGATAAATCTTCAATCCCATGGCAATCCCCCTCAATTGCCCGCGATTCCATGTTTTCGACTGCCGTTATCGCGGTGCTATTTCCGCATGATATCCGCAATTCGCGCTACATATCCATCGAGAGAGCAGTTCTGTACGGCCCATTCGCGATTTCGTTCACCGATTTGCTTGAGGTCAGCACGCTGTTCGGTTTCGCGCATGGCTTTCGCGAGCCCCTGCGGATCGGCGACGTCGACGACGTAACCGAGGGGACCGTCGAGGTAGTCCGAGATCCCGCGTGAGCGGCTGACGATGACCGGTTTGCCCATGGCCATCGCCTCGACGAGGCCGGTGACACCGGCCGCATACGAAACATCATTGACCGGGACCACGATCGCGCGCGCCTCGGCATAGTAGCGCCGGAGCTCATCGAACGGCACGCGAGGCATCAAGTGGTAGTTCTTCGGGCGGTTGCGATCGGCAGCTTCGCCCGCGATACCGCTTACATGGAAGCCATGACCGAAGACGAAGACGTCGCTCTCGACTTGCGCAGCGGCTTTTTCGAGGGTGGCGTAGTCTCTGTTTTCTGCCCCTGAGGCGACGAACGATTTTCCATCCGCACTAAATGTGGGTGAGAAGTATTTGTCATCGATCCAGTTCGCGACGTTTATCACTTTATCGGGCGGAATGCCGGCGTCGATCAGCGCTTGGCGTTGGGTCGAGCACACCGTTATGAGAGCAGCGAAGGGGCGATGGCCCATCACGCGAAGCACGCGCGACCACATCGGCGTGAAGTTGTGAACGACGCAGACAATGCGCTCGCGGGAAAATCTGAGCGCCAGAAACAACGCGAGCCTGAATCCCACTTCTTCGCCGGTGACGTAGACCCGCTTGTAACGGCCGATGCGCAGCGCCATGTCGGCGGCCGATCCCCAGGCCGGACGGCTTTGAAAAATGCGAGTGAACCAGCTGCCGCGACGCGCGGCGGCCGAGGTATAGGACGACACGTCGGCGTTCAGCGCCGTCGCGATCTCCACGAACTCTTTTCGTGGGCCATCTTCGCGGCGAAAGCCGGCCAATTCGTCGACGAACTTGCCCTTCGCCAAAAGAACCGCAAAATTCAAAGACGCCCCTCCGAGACAGTCGAATCCCGAGGGCGACTATAAGCCAGCGATATTAAGAAACGGGCTACTTAGGCGCGGTTTCTTTATCGTTGGTAAGCAGAGAAGGGGCCTGATCGATGTATAGGGCGCCTCCCATCTCGCGAAATTTGGCGCTCATTTGCGCCATTCCGGCGTCTGCCGATGCGATGTCGGGGCCAGCAATGGATCGCAACGCCGGATCGTTCAGGGTTGCGGCATAGTCGCGGACGTCCTGGGTGATCTTCATCGAGCAGAATTTCGGGCCGCACATCGAGCAGAAGTGCGCGACCTTGTGGGCGTCCTTCGGCAGCGTCTCGTCGTGGAACGACATCGCCGTGTCGGGATCGAGCGACAGATTGAACTGGTCCTGCCAGCGGAATTCAAACCGCGCGCGTGAGAGAGCGTCATCGCGAAGCTGCGCAGCGGGGTGCCCCTTCGCCAGGTCAGCGGCGTGGGCCGCGATCTTGTAGGTGATGACGCCAACCTTCACGTCGTCGCGGTTGGGAAGCCCGAGGTGCTCTTTCGGCGTAACGTAGCAAAGCATCGAGGTTCCGAACCAGCCGATCATCGCAGCCCCGATGCCCGACGTAATGTGGTCGTAGCCCGGCGCGATGTCCGTCGTCAGCGGTCCAAGGGTATAGAACGGAGCTTCGCCGCAGGCTTTGAGCTGCTTGTCCATGTTGGCCTTGATCTTGTGCATCGGCACGTGGCCGGGGCCTTCGATCATGACTTGGCAGCCCTTGTCCCAGGCGATCTTCGTCAACTCGCCCAGCGTTTCGAGTTCGGCGAACTGGGCGCGATCGTTGGCGTCGGCGATCGAGCCGGGACGAAGACCATCGCCGAGCGAGAACGACACGTCGTACTTGCGCATCAGATCGCAAATTTCATCGAAGCGCTCATAAAGGAAGCTTTCCTTGTGATGCGCCAGGCACCACTTCGCCATGATCGAGCCGCCGCGAGAAACGATGCCCGTCACGCGGTTGGCGGTGAGCGGCACGAACGGCAGGCGCACACCGGCGTGAATGGTGAAGTAATCGACGCCTTGCTCGCACTGCTCGATCAGCGTGTCGCGATAAAGTTCCCACGTCAGTTTGACCGGATCGCCGCCGCATTTTTCCAGGGCTTGGTAGATCGGAACGGTGCCGATCGGCACGGGCGAATTGCGAATGATCCATTCGCGCGTGGTGTGGATGTTGCGGCCGGTCGAGAGGTCCATCACGGTGTCGGCGCCCCAGCGGATCGCCCACACCATCTTCTCGACTTCCTCTTCTACCGACGACGTCACGGCCGAGTTGCCGATGTTGGCGTTGATCTTCACGAGGAAGTTGCGGCCGATGATCATCGGCTCCAATTCGCCGTGATTGATGTTGGCCGGAATGATGGCGCGACCGCGCGCGATTTCCGAGCGCACGAATTCCGGCGTGATGTGTTCGGGGATCTCGGCCCCGAAGCTTTCGCCGTCGGCTAATGCATCTTTGGCTCGGGCCAATGCTTCTGCGCGGCCGAGATTTTCGCGATGCGCGACGTAGACCATTTCCTTGGTGATGACGCCGGCGCGGGCATATTCGAATTGCGTCAGCGGCGACATTGAAACCGCTCTTAGCGGCTGATGCGCGATCGGGAAGACGCGCGCGGCGTGGGCTCCGGAAACGTTGCCGTTGTCTTCGGGCTTTACGTCCCGGCCATCGTAGGCTTCGGTGCCGCCGCGTTCGGCGATCCAGGTGTCACGGATGCGGGGCAAGCCCTTCGCTACGTCGATCGCGGCGGCCGGATCGGTGTAGGGGCCGGAAGGGTCGTACACGCGGAACGCGGGTTCGTTGACATCGGTGAGGGCGATCTCGCGGAAAGGAACGCGAACATCGTCGTGGCCTTCGGGCGATGAGAAAACTTTCGTCGACGCGCTCAAAGGTCCGACCGTGACTTTCGGTGCTTGAATATCGGCGGCGCGCGTGGGCTTGTTCATAGCGATGGCTCCTCTCGGCTGCCGCCTTTCAAGGCGTACAGCGACGACGACGCGCGCGAAGGCGCTAGACAGCGTTGTCCGGGAAAGGTGCGGATGTGGCGTGATCCACAACGTATCCGTCCCTTCGCCGGCATAACCCGGATCAGGTTCGAAGGGTGCTCGCGCTCATTACGCGATCTCAGCCGGACAACCGGCGCCCCTCGGAATAACGATGGCATTGTCGCGCCGATAGCCGCCGATGGCAAGCTCGGCGTTGGATAAAGTCCCGTGCGCTTCTGGCCTTCGTATGAGGCCAGGGTAAAATAGGAAACTAAGCCGCAGCAGCTTGTTTCGCGAATTCAACCCAGGTTTTGATCTTCTCGATGTCGGGCGGACGGCCTTCTCGCAGGATGCGCTTGCCGGCCGATGTCGTGGCGAATTTGAGCACGCTTGCCGAAAGCGCGAGCGGATCGGCTTCTGCGACGGCCTGCGCCGTTTTAAATCCTGCTCCGACGAGCAATTGCGCGTGCGTACCGCGAAGTCCCGGGACGGCCATGACGAGGATGGCCTGCTCCTGCCATTCGAGCAGGGTCTCTGCGTCGAAGTGCGGATCGGCGAGCTTCTCGGCGAGCTGCTCCGGGTTCTGTTTCAGGAAGTCGGCAACAGTGTGGACGCCGAGGCCGGCGAAGCGATCGGCCATCTTAGGTCCGATCGAAGGTGCGGCTTCCAGATCGTCGCCTTCGTGGAGATAGACCTGAACGCCTGATGCGGGCTCCTCCATCCGGCGGGGCGGCGCGGGGCGGATCTCCGCGGGACGGATTGGCAGCATGCGCGACGCGATGCTGACGGCTTCGGGAGCGCGAGGCACGGGTGGCGGGATCCTGGCCGGCGGAATTTCAGGTGGCTTTTCGGAGATCGCGGTCGCGGCGACGGCCGACTTCGCAACAGCGAGTTCAAGCGCGGTATTGTCGGCGCCTCTGATACGGGCGGCGCGGGCGGCGTCGCGTTCGGCGAGCTTGGGGGCAAGGACTTCGGCCTGATGCAGGTCGCGGATGACGCGGTCATCTTCCGGCAATGCGCGATCGACGCGTCCCGTCGTTTTCAATTCATCGTAGATGGCGGCGACGAGCTTGCGGTCCGCCTCATTGGAGAGACGCTTCTCGATGAACTTGCGGGGAATCTGAGTCATCGCCAGGAACGTCTCGGCCGTCAGCGTCACCTCCGGCGCTGCAACGCCCGCTTCACTGATCGCGCGGTCGAGCACCTTCCCGAAGCTTGTTGAGGCGTAGATGAGAAGTTCGGCGACGATCCCTTTGGCGATGTCGTCGAGACCTTCTTCGGGCCGCGTCGCTCCCTTGTGAATGTCGTAATGAGAAATCAGCTTCTCGTAGTAGCGATGCGAGAACTCCGCGCCATCGCACACGAACTCCGCGAGCCACTTCTGTCCCGAAGGGACAGCGATGCTCAAGCGGCCGAAGCGTTTCTCCCCAAGCTCGCGCAGGGCGTTATAGGAGCGGTTGATGCTCCACTCCGTGGCGCGATGGACGGCATTTTCCGCTTCCGTCTGCCCCGTGTGGTAGGGCATCACCGGATCGGTGAAATAATGGCTGAGCACGCCGGCGGCGTAGACTGCGTCCGGCCAGTTCCCTGCCTTCAGTTCGAAGACCGTGCGGTTGTACCATTCCTGGGTTTTTTCGGGCGCGCCGCCCCAATAGTTTTCGGACACGTGCAGGACGTGGTTCTTGAAGTCCTTGAAAGTTACGTCAGGGGCTTTGGAGCCCTCCAGATAGCGCTCGACGTGCTTGAGGAAGAGACGTGTCCAGTCGGCACTATCAGGCCGCGTCATAGCCTCAAGGGCGTCCAGCGCGAGCTTGTGGTGCGTGCCGTTGGCGTGCGTGGCATACACAATTCGATAGAGCGGCGACATCGGACGGCCCCTGGTCATGCGGGTTATCGCGGTAAAGTGGTCCGATGCTTACGCGAGTCGCGGCCTAGGCTCGATCCGTGCAAGGAAGGATCGGCGGGTCATCAACGGTTTTCGCGTTGAGCCCGCGCGTTTTTCTCGGCTGCGAGGTCGATGATGTCGGCGCCGCCAATACGGTCGCGGGCAATGCGGCGGGCGAGGTCGGCACGACGGGCGAGTTGGACGACGTTGAGCCCGTGCGGGGGTACGCGTTCGGACAATACACGCGCGATCATGTCCGGGGTCAGGCCGCACGCGGCGCCAAGTGCAACCGCTTCCTCCCGCGCAACGGCGTGGGCGGCTTCGATGTAGCCCATCAAGGCAGCCGCGGCATGGGCGCTTCCAAGCGGACCGGTCCGCTCAACTTGACCAAGGAGCGAGAGGACACTCTCGGCGATTTCGACGCCGCGCTCCGCGCCGCCGAGCAGCACTTTGGCATGGCCCTGGGCAGTCGATTCGGCTCCGCCAAGCAGGGTGGCGTCAACCAACGCGACGTCGAGCGGTTCCAGAATTGTGAGCAGCGCGTCGAGTTCACGCGGGGTTCGCGCACCCAGATCGACGATGACGCTTCCAGTTTTGAGAGCCAGGCGGCCGGCCGCGTTGGTGCCCAGCAGCAAGTTTCGAAACGTTTCGGTGTCCTCGATGGCGGCGAGCACGACGGCGCAGTCAGGCTCCGCCTTCGACGACAACTCCATCGGAGAGAGATGCCCGCCAAATACCACGGCGGGCGAGCCAAGTAGCGCTGCGTAACGGGTTGGTAGATGGCAGGAGGCGAAACGCTCCGCTACCGCTACGCCCAAGCGGTCATTGCCCACGACTCCGACGGGCCGATTGTTCGCCGAGATGCCCATTTCGTTCGTGCGCCTTTGTTGTTGTTATTATCGTCCCTCGCGCCACCAAGCCAAGGCAATGAGGGCGAGCAGGGCGGACAAGGCCGCGAAGCCCGTGAACATCGGTGTCAGCTTCACGCCGCGGGTCAAATATGCCTGCCGATCCTTCAGACCGAGCCAATCGGAACCCGCCATCACCTTCGCCGCCGACATCATAGAGATACGCGGCACATCGATTTCGGTTGCAGACGCGAGAAGGCCGGAAGGCTTGGTCCAGAAGACGCCGCCTCCCGTCGCATCGGCGATGGGTTTCATTTTTTGGTCTGTAGCCGTGACTTCGCTCATCTCTCGCGGATCTTCGACGCCGGCGTTCGCGACGGCCGTGAGCATGCCATCGGGGCCTTCGGTTTCGAGTTTGTAGAGTCCGGGGATCTTCACATCGACAGCCGCGCGCCACACGCCGGATTCGACCGGCACCGACTCGAGCGTGATCGTAGAGCTGTCGCCGCCTGGACCCAACACTTTCACCGGACCGACTTTGTCTTCCATGGAGCGGCGCTCGACGGTGAGCTTCAGGCCCTTTGCCGAAGCCGTCAGCCGTTCCTCTTCAAGGTCGGGCTCTTTCATCAGCCAATGCGACAGGCGACGGAGCAGGTCGGTATGCGGGCCGCCGCCGTCGTAGCCACGCGCCCAGAGCCACGCGTGGTCGGATGTCAGGAGCGCGACGCGGCCTTTGCCCTTGCGGTCGAGAATGAGCAGCGGCTTTTCTTCGGCGCCGTTCATCAGGACGCGGCCGTGAAGCGGCGTCACCTCGGCCTGGCGGAACCATTTGCCCCAGGACGGCTGCGGAGAGTTGTCGGCCACCTGTGCGCCATTCCAACCCGGCAGGTCGCGCGTCACGGGATGCTTTTGTCCTTCAGCCGTGACTTTCGCCTTGAACGGCATTTCGAGCACGCGGCCCGTAGGCGCAGCCGGGAGGACCGGCGCAAGCGGCGTCTTGTAGACGCTGTAGGGGCTCGCGTAATCGTCGCCCGCTGCCACAAGCAGCGCACCGCCATGCTCGTTCACGTAACGGGCGATGTTGTCGTAGTAGAGCAGCTGCAGGATGCCGCGATGCTCGTAGCGGTCAAAGATAATGAGATCGAACTCGTTGATCTTTTCCGAAAAGAGCTCGCGTGTCGGGAAGGCGATGAGCGACAGCTGGTTGATCGGCGTGCCGTCCTGCTTCTCCGGTGGCCGCAAGATCGTGAAATGCACGAGGTCGACGGCGGCATCGGACTTCAGAAGGTTCCGCCATGTGCGCTCACCGGGATGCGGTTCGCCCGAGACGAGCAAAACGCGCAAGTTCTCGCGAACGCCTTCAGCGGCGACGACGGCCCGATTGTTGGCCGTTGTAAGTTCGCCATCGACGGGCTGCAGCTCGATTTCGACAATATTCGTTCCCGTGTGTGGGATCGGCATGTCGATTTTGACGTTGCGGTTGATCTCGGTCCGGATCGTCTCGTCCGGTTGGCCCTCGCGACGAACCTTCAGTGTCGCCGCGCCGGAATTTGCCGACGGCGCGCTGCCTGTCTCACGCACGGCGACCTCGATCTCGCGCGATTGGCCGACGAGGCCGTAACGCGGAGCTTCGATAACTTCGATGCGACGGTCGAATTCATCGCGCTTGCCAGTCAGGAGCGTGTGCACGGGCGCATCGAAGCCGAGGGTCGCTGCCGATTTCGGGACGTCGTGCACCTGGCCGTCGGTCACGAAGAGCACGCCCGCGATGCGGTCGGGAGCGGTGTCGTTGAGTGCGGCATTGAGGTCGGAGAACAGGTTGGTTCCCGGCGGGGCGGAATCGGAAGGAACGCCGCCCGTCACCCACTTGATATCGAGGTTCGGAATCTTCGCGAATTTCGATTCCAGATTGGCGCGGATCTGTTCCATTTGCTTGGTACGATCGGCGAGCTTCTGGCTGGGGCTGTCGTCCAGAACGACGATCGCGACATTGGCGAGGTTCTCGCGCTGCTCTTCCTTCAGGATCGGATTGAAGAGCGCGGCGATGAGGGCGGCCAGCGCAGCGGCACGGATCAGCGCGCCACGCGACCGGCGGAACAGCAGCAAAAGAACGAGCGCGAGCGCGACCACCGACAATCCGATCAGGATCGGCGTCGGCAGAAGAGGCGCAAACGTAATCGACCAGTTCAAAATACTGCGTCCTTACTGACCCAATCTCTCGAGGAGAGCGGGTACGTGAACCTGATCGGCTTTGTAGTTGCCGGTGAGTGCGTGCATCACGATGTTGATGCCGCCGCGGAATGCCATTTCGCGCTGCATCTCGCCACCCGGCACGACCGGGTAGAGCGGGCGGCCGCGATCATCGAGCGCCCAAGCCGCCGCGAAATCGTTGGATGTGATCATGATCGACGTCACGCCGTCGGATACGCGCGCCTTGTGCGTGTCATTGTCGTTCTTTGGCGTCGCTTCGACCCAGAGCTGACCGCCGTCCCATCGTCCCGGAAACGAGCGCAGGAGGTAGAACGATTTGGTAACGACGTGCGTCTCGGGCACGGGTTCGAGCGGGGGCACATCAAGCTTGCTCAAGAGGCGCTGCAATGCGGTGCCGCCATTGCCGGCGAGAGGCAAAAGGTTGGCGCCGCCTTGGCCATAATCGCGCGTATCGAAGATGATCAGGCCGCCTTCCTTCATGTAGGCGTCGATCTTGGCGATCGTCGCATCGGGAAGCGGCTTGGCCGATTCAAGGACCGGCCAGTAAAGGACCGGGTAGAAAGCGATTTCGTCCTTGGCGATATCGACGGCGGCGGGCTCGCCTGGTTCAACCGCCGTGCGCGTCTGCAGCACGCGCCCCAGCCCGCGAAGGCCGGCACGACTCGTCTCGTCGGTTTCGCGGTCGCCGCTGACCACGTAGGCCAGCGTGACTTTGCTCGTGGCGTTTATCGCGGCATTATCAGTGGGCGAGGCTGGCGGGCGAACGACATCGGGACCCGATTGCGTCGGCGACATACCGGAGAAGCCGTCGAATTGCGGAATGGCATCGCGAAATTCGGGCGGCAACTGCTGAGCTGATGCGGGCTTGGTGCCGGCGACCGTCGCGCCGAACGCGAGAATGCCGAAGGCAATCATCACAGCGCCGGTGGCTCGACGATGTGAACCTGGACGGCGCGCAAAGAGACCGGCTAGTCCGCCCGCCTGCAGAAGCGTCACGGCGAGAATGTCGATCAGCAGAAGGGCGAGGGCCAGTGCCAGCATCGCGGGCTTCAATGCCGTGCTCGACGCGTCTTCATAACTGAGCCGCGTCACGCCCTGAGGGAGGGCAGGGAAGGGAACAAGCGCGCTCTTTGCATTCAGCACGTTGAGCGCGCGCGGTGCAGCTGCCTGTCCGTAGTAGCCTGGAGGATGCTCGATATCGGGGCGAAGCTTTTCCAGATCCGACGCTTTCAAAGGCTCGGCGGTCGGCGGCGGCGAGACCAGCGTGCCGTTGCCTGCAAGCGTCTTCAAAGGCGGCAAGACAGCGGCACTTGCGTTGTTCGGTTTCGATGCGCTGTCACCGGACGACGCCTCGGTCTGGCCGTCACCTGATCCTGCGGCGCCGATCGCTCCCATGGTCGAGAGCCGCCGAAGCATTTCGACGAAGAGCCCTGAGATCGGCAAGTTCGACCAATCCGAATTTGCCGTCACGTGGAATAGGACGAGGCGGCCATTGCCGTGTTTTGCCGACGTCACGAGCGGGGTGCCATCCTGCAATCGCGCCCAGATTTCGACGTCGGGCGTCAGTTCGGCGGGATCGGCGAGCACTTGGCGCGTGACGGTCACGTCCTTGGGAACCGAAAGGCCGGCGAACGGGCTTGCCTCATCGAACGACGCGAGCGTCTGCGGAGATGACCACGAGAGCGCGCCGCCGAGCGAACGGCCGCCGCTGCGCAAAACGACGGGGAGGAGATCATCGCCCGCCTTTTCAAGGCGCGGGCCGGCGAAGCGAACGAGGAACCCGCCACGCTTGACGAATTCATCGACCTTTTCTGCGGCAGCGCCGCTGAGCGTGCCGATATCCGCGAGCATGAGCACCGAAACGTTTTGCCTCAGGATGGAATCGAGGCCCTGGGCCAGATTGGAATCCTTGCTCGAGACGACGTCGGCGTAGGGCTTCAGCGCCTTTTCGATGTAATAGAGCGGCGCGAGCAAAGGCTGCGCTTCCTCGCGGCTCTCGCCGGAGATCAATCCGACGCGATGCCATTGCGTCATCGCATCGATAAGGCTGACGGCGCCTGCTGACCGCTCGCCGGCGATTTCGATGCGTGCGACCTGGTTGCGTAGCTCGAGCGGAATGTCGAACGTCGTCTTCGCGGAAGAGGCGCCGGCCCCCAAGTTGAAGTGTGCTTCGCCAAGACGTTCGCCACGGCTTGAAAATGCGAAGACGGTGCCTTCGCGTTCCGGGCCACCTACCGAGAGAACGGTGGCTTCGAGTTTGCCGCGTTCGGCGAGGTTGGCGACGAGACCGAGCGGCTCGTGACCGCGCGTCTCATCGATCACTGCCAGGTTGCCACCGGCAAGGTCTTGGAGCTTCGTCGCGACATCAGCCGTTTTGCCTTTGTGATCGATGCCGTCGTGAATCCACACGACAGAGAGATTCTTGATGCCGGCGGACGTGAGAGCGGTGTGAAGCGCTGAGAACGCCGCTTCGCGATCCGGTTCGAACGGCTGCGGGCTGAGCGCGGCCGCGGTGCTGCGCGCTTCGCCGGGCGGTTCGATCTTGACGGTCGGTAGCTTGCTTGCAGCAGCGGTTGGCACGATGACGACCGGGCGGCCGCCGCTTTCAGCCTCGCTGATGATGCGTTGGATCATGTTCGCGCGTTCGGGCCAGCGCGAGGCCGCAGCCCAGCCGTTGTCCGTGAAGATGACCACAGGTCCCGTGCCGGCGAGGCCCTTATCCTTCGACGGGTTCAGGATCGGATCCGCGAGCGCGAGGATTACGAGGGTCGCCGCGATGAGCCGCAGAAGAGTCAGCCACCAGGGCGTCTTCTCGGCGGTTTTCTCGTCGTTCTCGATCCCGACGAGAATGCGCGTCGGCGGAAACTCGACCTGCGTTGGCCGCGGCGGGACGGCGCGAAGCAGCCAGTAGATGACGGGCAAGGTCACCAACGCGGCGAGCAGCCAGGGATTTAGAAAGGCGAGCGGGCCGAAGCTCATCGAGCGCGCTCCTTGCCTTCAGATTGAACGGCATCAGAGCTTGCCGACAGCCAGCGATAGCCCTGAGCTGAGCCGTTCAGGCGCATCAGAAGCGACAGCAAAGGTTCGGACGCCGGACGGTCGGTGTGATGCGTGAGCAGCGACCATCCAAGCCGCTTGGCCATCTCGGCGAGTTCGGCACGATGGGCGGCAAAGCGCGCCTGATATTTCGGCCTAAGAGACTCGACGCGATCGGCGACCCAGCGTTGGCTTCCCGACGGCGTCAGGAACTCGGTGCGGCCGTGATAGGGCAACGTTTCTTCCGCGGGGTCGATGACCTGAACGAGGTGACCGCCGACACCGACGCCCGCATAGCCTTCGAGGCGTTCGCGAATGGCATGCACGGGGGCAAGGAAGTCGCTGAACAGGATCAGTCCGGAAAACCGATTGAGCCCGGCATTTGGGGGCAGGCTTTTCTGGACAAGATCGGAATTGGCGTTGGTGGCGATCGTCTCGGCGATGCGTGTGGCCGCGTTGCGGTTGGCCGTCGGCAGCATCTGCGCGAGCAGGGCAACGCGCTCGCCACCGCGAACAAGAAGCTCGGCAGCTGCAAGCGTCAACACGAGCGCGCGGTCGCGCTTCGTCACCGGAGCCAGATGACTCTTGAAATCCATCGACGGGGAAACATCGGGCCAAAGATAAAGCGTGTGCGCGGCTTCCCATTCGCGCTCGCGAACGAAAAGATGATCGGAGCTCGCCGAGCGGCGCCAATCGACGAGGGCGGCGTTTTCGCCCGACTGGTACTGGCGGAATTGCCAGAAGGTTTCGCCCGGACCGGCGCGGCGGCGACCGTGAATTCCCTGCGCGACGGTCGAGGCGATGCGGGCCGCTTCCATCAGCAGCTCCGGCATGCGGTCGACAAGCGAAATCGCTTCGCGCTCCAATGACAGAACGCGCTTCGTTTCAGAGCTTCGGCCTTCACCTGCCGCCGATGTCCGCCCGAGAGGGCCTGCCATCCCGCACCTACTCCACGGCCGCCGCGAGACGCGCGATGATGTGATTGAGATCTTCGCCCTCGGCGCGCGCCGCGAACGTGAGCGCCATGCGGTGTTTCAGGATCGGTTCGGCCAGCGCGACGACATCATCGACCGATGGCGCGAGGCGGCCGTCGATCAACGCCTTGGCGCGAACGGCGAGCATCAGCGCCTGGCTGGCGCGCGGCCCCGGCCCCCAGGCGACGAACTTATCGGTATCGGCGTTGGCGCCGGTGCCGGGACGGGCTGAGCGGACGAGGTTGAGGATCGCCTCGACAACTTTGTCGGGCACGGGGATCTGACGAACGAGACGCTGCGTCGCCATCAGCTCCTGCGCGGAGATGACGGTATCGAGCTTCGGCGTCTCGGTTCCCGTCGTGGCGTAGAGCATGCGACGCTCGGCGATGAGATCGGGATAGGTCACGTCGATCTGCAACAGGAAGCGGTCGAGCTGGGCTTCGGGCAGCGGATACGTGCCTTCCTGCTCGAGCGGGTTCTGGGTGGCCAGCACGTGGAAGGGCGCGGGCGTGTCGTGCCGCTGGCCCGCGACGGTGACGTGATGCTCCTGCATCGCCTGCAAGAGCGCCGACTGCGTCTTGGGCGACGCACGGTTGATTTCGTCGGCCATCAGAAGCTGCGTGAAGATCGGGCCTTTGATGAAGCGGAACGCGCGGCCGCGTCCAGGTTCGTCTTCCAGCACTTCCGAGCCGATGATGTCGGACGGCATCAAGTCAGGCGTGAACTGAATGCGCTTGGCGTCAAGGCCCAGTACCTTGCCGAGCGTTTCGACGAGCAATGTCTTTGCGAGACCCGGCACGCCGATGAGCAATCCGTGTCCGCCGGATAAAATCGTGATCAAGGTGCGCTCGATCACGAGATCCTGTCCGAAGATGACGCTCGCTGCCGCTTTGTGTGCGCGTTGGACGCGCTCGGCAGCGGCTTCAAGCCGGGGCACGATATCGGTATGGGTTTCGACGACAGTGCTCATAAGGGGGGCCTCGCGCGGAGCCGTGGTGGTTCGAAATCTCGGCGAAAATCGCCTTGCAAAACAATGTCCGAGCAGCGGCATTCCCGGCATTGGGGTAAGCCTAGACGATCCTGCCCGGGCCTCATAGGGTCAAGTGAATGTTACGTTAGGATGTTTTGCGTCCGGAGACGCCCTGAACGCGGCGTCACAAATGACGATTGAAAAACGGCAAGTTGCTTCAATGAACGGAAAATCTGACGCACGGACATCGTCATTGGAGGGCATTTTGCGTGCCGCATCGGACGCCGGAGGAACCGCGCTCAGGCCGGTGGAAAAGTGGGACCCGCCATACTGTGGCGACATCGGCATGGAGATCCGGCGCGATGGTACGTGGATGTACCAAGGAAGTCCGATTGGCCGGGCGGCGCTCGTCAAGCTCTTTGCCTCGATCCTCAGGAAGGATGCAGACGGGCGCACGTACCTCGTGACGCCAGCGGAGAAGGTGGACGTTCGCGTCGAGGATGCGCCGTTCCTCGCCGTCGAAATGGCGGTGGTGGGTGAGGGCCGCGCGCAGCGTCTGACGTTTCGCACGAACGTCGATGATGTGGTGACGGTCGATGCGGAGCATCCGCTGCGGTTCGAGGCGAGCGAGCCGGATGGTGGGCTGAAGCCTTACGTTCTCGTGCGCGGGAGGCTTGAGGCGCTGTGTACGAGGGCGGTGTATTCGGAGTTGGTGGAGTTGGCTGTCGCGGGTGATGACGGCGGGGAAGAGGTGGGGGTTTGGAGTGGGGGACTGTGGTGGGGATTGCGTCATCCTTCGCCGATCTAGTTCGGGCCAGATCGTCGCCCGGTTCAGTTATCCGGCTTGCCGCTTGAAGAGAAACTCCAGTCCCCGCGCTTGGACAAGTCCGGCCTCGGCCCTCTCCCATAGGCTGCGCAGCCTTCGGCGGACCGCCGGTTCGGCATACCCGGCTACGAGGTGACTGAGCATCAGTGCCGATAACATTGCCATCGCTAGCGCTGGCCATGGATTGACACCGTGATTCACGAGCGTGCGTATAAGAAATGCACCGACGACCGAGTGTGTCAGATAGAGTGGGTAGGTCATTTGTCCCAGGTGCTTCATAGCGTCCCTGCTTGGTTTGGACGTTGGCGCAAAGCTCTCAGGAGCATGCGCAATTATGAAGATGAACAGGACGACGGCGACCCACAGAACAACCGGCGTGACAATCGGAATGACAATGCCCGACGGTACCTCGAATTTTGTCATTTCCTGCGCGCGTAGCGCGATTTCTAGCATGCACGTCGCCGTGGCCATCAACATGCCGAGCCAATCAATGGTTTTCAGCGCACGTATCGTAGAAAGCCACATCCAAATGCCGAGCGCGAAAAAGCAGCCATAACGTAGCTGCAGCACATCAGCATGAGCGACGATCCATTGTCCCTCGGGCGACGTAAAAATGTGCGGCACGAAAGTATGAAGCAAAAGGTAGGTTGCCGACATCAGGCTCAATATTCTGGCGGCGTTTCTGATCTGCTCGAAGCGGCTTGATACGAGCACCACGAAGACGATGGCATAAAACACGATTTCGACCGCAAGCGACCAGTATACGCCGTCGAGCCACGGCCCGGATATCCAGAGCGTAAATGTTCGTGCAAATTCGTTCGCGAGATGACGTGTGGTCTGGCCGCCCGCGAGTAACCAAGCTGAGAGCGTGAAGAGCAGGCATATCCACACCGCCGGATAGAGACGAAGAACACGGCTTTTCGCAAATGCAATCGGAGAGGCTCCGCTCGCCGAATTCGCGATCACAAATCCCGAGATCACGAAGAAGATTTCAACGCCTATCCATCCGAACGAGGCAAAGGGAGTCGCCTCAGGATACGATGTTGCATGCGCGAGCATCTGTCCAACGGTCGATGACGGCGAGGCCCAATCGTAAAATGCGAGATGAAAAACCATCACGCAGAGCGCTGAAAAAAAGCGCACGGCATCGAGGGGATAAATGTGTGTACGCATGTCGGACTTCCCGCGTGGTACGCCACCGTAGCGCACCGGGATCGTCGCACTAAAGTTAATTGCGTGCTATACGGACGATTTATGTAGGATGGATTATGTCTTATGTTGCTTTGCGCTTTGAACAAATTCCAATTTAAGCGCACCCGGTGCATCGGCGTAAAAGAAGCCGGGTGAACCGCGCCGTCCGCTTGATCCGTGTGTCGCCCCCTCTCATCCGGCCACCACTTCGATGGCCTGCACCCCCACCTGCCGAGACCGGTAGACGCGTTGCCTGCGCCTTCGCGTGCCGCCATACCCTCCTGCGATGAAAACCGACAACCCTCTACTTCCAGACGGCTATTCGCCGATACCGGCGGGGAAGCTCGTCAATGCCGTGACGTTCGTCGAGATGTGCGAGCGGCCGGCGACGTCGCGCGCCGTGATTGGCACGTCGGCGTTTGCGATATCGCGCTGGAGATCCCCTGATCTCGATGATTATCGGGCGTTGTTCCGGGCCGTCGGTGAAGATTGGTTGTGGTGTTCGCGGCTCGGGCTGACCGACGAAGAATTGACGGCCGTCCTCAGCGATCCGGGCATCGAGCTTTTTGTCCTGCACGACGGCGACGCGCGTATCGGTCTGCTCGAATTGGATTTTCGCGAAGATCAGGAGTGCGAGATTACGTGGTTCGGCGTTGTCAGAGATGCGATTGGCAAAGGCGCGGGCCGGTTCATGATGGATTTCGCAATCGATACGGCGTGGGCGCATCCCATTCGCAGGCTGTGGCTGCACACCTGCAGCTTTGATCATCCGGATGCGGTGGCGTTCTATCGGCGGTCCGGCTTTCGGCCCTATGCCTTTATGGTCGAGGTGGAGAACGATCCACGCCTCGCTGGCCTGCTGCCGCGAACCGCCGCGCCTCAGATTCCTTTATTGGAGCGGTGATGCAAAAAAATATGGGTTCAAATTTCGAAAGGACTTAGCCGTCCTTTCAGGCCGAGTGCCTCTGGCAATGACGGTTCAGCCGCGACCGGAGCTTCGCCGAAAAGTGTGTCGCGGGGCGGGGACGGCTCCATCCCTAAGAAGAGCGGTGAGGTCTAACTGTCAGCTCTAATCAATCGCTCTCAGCTGCTACGCTTCTTTTTCGGCGGCGGGGGCGGAGCGGCGGCTTCGCGCGCGAGACGCTCAGCGCGGAGGCGTTCGGTCTTGGCGCGAACAGCTTGGCGCTCGCTCTCGTGATCTTTCATGGCCTGGGAGGCTTCCTGCGCGCGGCGCTGTTTGATCCCGGCGGCGGTCAACGGATCTTTTGGGGGCATCGCCATGCGAGCGCTCCTTGATTTGATACTCAAACAAAAACCCGCGGCTGGCGGAGCAGACGCGGGTTCGTCGATCCAGTCTGTAGCCAGCGGTGAGCCGGCTCATCTCGATCCAATCGCGAGATTAAGCAGCTCGCAGATTGTCAGCCGAGGACTTGCCGCTACGGCGATCCGCAACGATGTCGAACGAGACCTTCTGGCCCTCGTTCAGGCTGCGCATGCCAGCGCGCTCAACGGCGCTGATGTGCACGAAAACGTCGTTGCCGCCTTCATCCGGTTGGATGAAGCCGAAGCCTTTTTGGCTGTTGAACCACTTCACGGTTCCAGTCTGCATAGAAGATATCCTTAGTTCGTTTGCGCGTTTATCCGACAAC
>NZ_RXIZ01000007.1:0-73427 GCF_003987855.1 Hyphomicrobium sp. | reverse complement strand
CGGGGTCGTTCAAGGCCACTGTCAAAAAGCGCGCCGTCATTGCGTTGACCTGATCTGGGACTTCGAGCTGGCAGAAGTGTCCGGAGGCGACCGTCCAGGCCGATGTGCATGTGTGGGATCAATTCTTTCAAGCGATCGAGGTCCGTCCGCGGAGAGGGCTCGTCGGCGACGATGTAGAGGGCGGGAACGGCGACGGGGTCATTACCCCGGTGTTCGCGGGGGGGAGATGTGGAACTCGACGCGGCGGTTGAGGCGGCGGCCCTCGGCGGTGGTGTTGGGGGCGATCGGTTGCTCCTGGCCGTAGCCGACCGCATTCAGGCTCGACGGTGGGACCCCTTCTCGGATGAGGAACTGCACGACGGCCGATGCGCGCCGTTGCGAGAGATCTTTGTTGATCCTTGCATCACCGAAGTTGTCACTATGGCCCGCGACTTCGATCGTGACACCCGGACATGTTTTTGCGAGCGCGGCGATCCGCTTCAAGCCGCCCCGGCTGTTGAGTGCGATGTCGGTGCTGAAGTTGGCGAAGTTGACTTTCACGTTCTGGGCTTCGGTGGCGAGTGCCTCGTTGCAGGCTTCGACGGCAGCCTGCGCGGGCGGCCGTTCAGCCGGTGCCGATGCAGGTGGCGAGGTGGGCGTTGTCGGGGCGGGTGTAGGCACAGGCGGGCTTGGTGCAGGCTCAGCCGCCACCGGCGCAGGTGCAAGCGACGGTGGGGATGCGGGCGCCGGCGAAAACACTGGCGGCGACGCGAGCGGTGCGAGCGCTTCGCTTGCTGCCTTTGGCGTTGCCGGTTCCGGCGAAGGGGCGGGCGCGGGAGGAGGCATCGACTGCGCGGCCTTTGGTGCGATTTGCGCTTGGGCCGGTGCAACAGGTGGCGGAGGCGCCGCTACCTCCGCCGACGGGATGACGGGCGCGATTTTGGCGACGTTCGATTCAGAAGTGGGAGCCGTCGCCTCTTGCGGAACTTCAACGGGCGGCGATGCGGCAGCGGCGGGTGGCTCAGTGGGAGCGGGCAACGGCTCTGCTGAGGCGGGAGCGCTCTTTGCTGCGTCGCTATCGGACCGCGGTGCCTCCGCCTTCGCTGGAGCCTTCGCCGTTGGAGGCGAGGCGGGCCAGGTAGGTGGCGCGGCCTGCGGAACGTCAGGGGGCGGCGGCGCGATCTCGGCGCGTTTCTCCACTTTCGTTCTGACGCATTCGTCGAAGAACTCGTGCGTGTCGGTGCCTCCGGAGAAGCCGCCGCTGTGGGCCGCCAAATCGAAGTAGAAGAAACCCAATTCGTCGCCGCTCACGGGCGGGCCGGTTTCTTTCACATCGGTGCCATCGACGGCGAGCGTCATGTCGCGGAACCAGCCCTTGCCGAAATCGATGCGAGCGATTTTCGCATCGGCGTCGATGGCGACGGTGACCGAGCCGACTTTCTTGCGCGTCGCTTCGGTATCGGAGCCGAGCTCATAGTTGCACGTGAACGCGACTTCCTCGGCCGACGCTGTGGAAGCTGTCAGCAGTGCGATGAAAAAAAATGCGGTGGCCGCGAATTTGCTCGCTCGGCCGATAAACCCGACGTCGGACATCGGGAATAAATAGCTCACGCGGCAGAGTGTTTGTCGCGGGATTTGCAGCCATAGTTATCGACGGCTTCGCGCTGGGTGCGGAATGTCGGGAATCTGGCGCGGAGGCGCCGGCCGGAGGCTTAACCTTCGCGGCGGAGGATCTGGTCGGCAAGCGCGGTGGCGAACGGGCGGGCCTTGAAGCTGGCGATGACGGCATCCCGATTGTACCCGGTTTTAACCCAGTCTACGAAGCCAAGGCCCCGGGCTTCGCCTTCGTCGCGATAGGTGGTGATGACTTCGCGGAGGATTCCGGCGCGGGACGTCCGCAGATGGCCGTACCGAAGCGACAGCTGGCGAAGAGCCTCCTCAGCGCTTCGACCTTCCATGGTGAGGAGATAGACGGCGGCGACGAAGCCGCTGCGATCCGCGCCCGACTTGCAATGGATCAACATGGGATACTCGGCGGATGCCAGGAGATCCGTCAGCGCGAGCAATTCGTGCTGTTCCGGGGCTTCACGGCCGCGAAGATGCACTTTGTAAAGATCGAGACCGTGCCGATGGCAGGCCTCCTGCTCGAGAGGCCACGGGCGGAAGGGGAACGAGCCGCGCACGCAGAGAATGGTGCGAATGCCGCGCCGCTTCTCGCGTGCCAAGCCGTGCGGCGTGGGTTGAGCAGAACGCCAGACGCGGTCGCTGACGCGATGCCGGTTCATGTACACGAGGCGCAGCACGCCATGGTCTGCGAGCATCAAGTCGAGCCAGGCGCGGGCGCGAACAAGCGGGGTGATCTTCAGGTGAGGCAAGAGCGGGCCTCGGCAAAAGCCGGAAGTTCTGTTGACAAGCTCGTCCATCAACCCCGTGCCTTGCTCGTTCGGATGCCGTACACAGGGGTCATGACAGAGACTGACCGATTTTCTCACATAGGCCTGACGGTTAGACCATTTGCCCTAGCCTGAGCAATCGGTTCCTAAGTCGCGGGATCGGTTCAGGCTGGAGCGAACTTGCGCGACGATTTGGGTAATTTCCGGACTGCGGCTCTGCCAAATTGGCCGCCATTCAATCGCAGGGTGCAGGCATCCCTTTCCTAGCGGCGGTTCCGGTCGGGTTCGCCATGTTGTAACGGGATCCATCGGAGTTTCCGCAGATCACTCCCAGAGCCCCAGGTCCTCGTAGCGCGTCTTCGGAATGGGCGCACCGATCTCGTAATCGAACGAGGTGGCCTTAAGTTGGTCTTTGCCGACTGCGCAGGTGAACTTCAGGGCATACCATTGGTGATCAGCCCGAACCGCGCCGCCCTTGGCCACCACAGTCGTGCCATCGAAGGTGGCGCGCGACAGAATGCTGGTCTTCAGTCGATCGACGCCTTTCAACTTCTTTGAGCGATTGATGGTGTCGATCCCTCGCAGGATGCAGGCCTGGTGAGCCCGCTCCTCAGGTTCCAATTTCATCATGACGTCGTTCATGGAAGCCGCCTGCACCGGCGCGACGACAGCCACGATCAACAGAAACAACAAACGATGCATTTCACCTCCGTTCGTGCGCTCGCGCGCACCGCGGAGTTAACGCTGCCAAACGCTCCAGTCAAAAAAACTTATCCCCGCTACTTGCAGTCCCCGCATAATGCGTCGAGCGAGACGAAAGGAAGAGCAGCGCTGGACGAATTAGGACGGACAAGATCGGCTAATAACGGATGTGAATAAAAGTAGGTTTCATGGATCATTGCTTTTTTGCCGATATTATAGAGATGAACAAAATCGCGCAGTTGCGCGTTTATCGGCCCATGGAAAATTGGGTATCGGTTATTCACTCTACCGCGCTGGCCGTCAGAGCTACGCCAGTAACCCTGCGATACGCTGTTACAACGGCGCTCGTATTCGTCATCCTTTGGATGCAGATCTGGGTGGAAGGTGGCCAGCCGAGCGGTCTCGATCCGTTTCTGGCGTTCGTGCCGGTCGTGTTTTTCTGCGCGACTCTGTTCGACCGCGGCAATGGCTTCTACGCGACCGTACTGAGTGCGGTGGCGTGTTCCTATTACTTCCTCTACGCGCGAAATGCCCCGGCTATTCTATATCCCTCCGATGAGGCGCAGATTGTTCTGTTTCTGCTCATTGGGTTTGTAATCTCGTCGGTCATGGAGGCGCTGCATGGCGGCTTGGTGGCTCTGGCGACCGAGCGCGAAAATGCGCGCAGCACGCTTCGAGATCGAGACTTGTTGCTGAACGAGCTTGCGCATCGTACGCGCAACGACTTCGCCAACGTCGTGACGCTGTTAAATTTGCAATCGCGATCGGCAAACCCAGAAGCGCGCGAGGCGCTGGTCTCGGCATCCGAACGGGTTCAAACGATAGCTCGCGTACATCGTCGACTCGAGCTTCGCGACGATCACGTCGTCGTGGACACGAAGTCGTACATAGGAGAGCTTTGCTCCGACCTCAGGCTGTCGCGGCTGGCGATGCGGCCCATAGCCATCGAGTGCGAGGCTGAGAGCCATTCGATCGGCCTGGAAAAGGCCGTCCCGCTGGGTCTTATCATCAACGAGTCGGTGACGAACGCGACCAAGCACGCGTTTCCCGATCAACGCGCGGGCAAGATCACAGTGGCCTTCCTGCGCAATGGCGAAGCCTACAAACTTTTGATCGCGGATAATGGCGTCGGGAACGGGGGTTCGACGAGCAGCGGCATCGGAAATAGGCTGATGGGAATGCTGGCGGCGCAACTGAGCAGTACGTTGGAATTCGAGCACCTGTCTCCCGGACACGCCGTCGTCGTGACTATTCCCGCAGCGAAAGTTCGCTAGGCCGAATGGCCTAGGGAAGCCCCGGCGCGTGGCAGCCGGGGCTCCTGCTGGCGGCGGTCGATTAGAGCGGCACCACCGGCGTCTTGTTCTGGGCTAGCTTCTGCAGGGTGGCGAGATCGACGTTCAAGTGCGCTGCCACGAGTTCGTGCGGGACGTTGTTCATCCAAGACGCGAGAGAAACGTCGGCATATTCCGCGCTCGTGAAGACTTCGAGGAATCGCAACGTGTCCTTGCCGATGTTCTCGACGTAGTGCCCGATCGATTGGGGGATGTAGCCGACGTCGCTCGGGTGGAACTCGACAGTGTTGTTGCGTCCTTCGCCATGGAAGACGCCCATGCGCGCAGTGCCGCTGATGTAGTACTGCCATTCGTCAGATGTCGGATGCCAGTGAAGTTCGCGCATACCGCCGGGTTCGATCTCGACGAGGGCTGCGGCCATCGTGGTGGCCTTGAAGTTGTTCTTATCGGCGATGCGCACACTGCCGCCTGCCGATTTGAAGACGGGCTTTTCGTCCAGCATCGCGAAGCTGTACGGATTGGGCACGTTGGGCTGCTTGCTCTGGGCCAAGTCGTCCTGCAGGCTTCCGGGAACCGGCGCATTGAAGATCCAGAGATCTTTCTTCGGGACCTTGTCGAAGGTGTTTTGCGGAACGCTGAAGTTCTTGGCCAGGACTTCGGGCGGCGTGTGATTGAACCAGTCCGTGATGAGGAAGGTGGAATCCTCGGAAAAGTTTCCATCGTTGAAGACGAGGATGAACTCGCAACCGTCGGGCCCAAGGCCCTGGATCGAGTGAGGAACGCCGCCCGGGAAGAACCACAGATCGCCTTGCTTGACGTCGCCGATGAACTTGTTGGCGTCCTTATCGACACCGGTGATGCGGCCTGTGCCATAGGTGACGTAGGCCCATTCGGCGGGGACGTGCCAGTGCAGCTCGCGAACGGCACCGGCGGGAAGGCGCATATTCACGCCGGCCATTTTCTTCGAGATGGGGAAATTCCGAACGGTTACTTCGCGCGCCCATCCAGCATCCGTATGTCGATTGTGTACGGTGGAGAAGGACTGGCGAAGCGTACCGAGGTTACCGTGGTCGGTCGGAAGCGATTGCCAGTCGTATGGATTGATCGCTTCTTGGGCCGGATCGTGAGGGCCAGGGTCACTCTGGGACGGAGAGCTTGATGAATACGTTTCGGCGTTCACGCGGGTGACACCAGCGGCTGCAATCAAGCTTCCCGCAGCTCCGGTCGCCAGAATGTTGCGGCGCGAATAGGTTATCATGGTTTCCTCCTGGATGAGCATTCTCGGAGCGCAAGCTTCGAAAATCGCATTGCCGGGCAGGGAAATTGCTCGTTGTCATTCTCCGTGTGAACGCCGATATTCGCGATCATTGCTATCGCCTTTTCCGATAAGCAGCGAGCCGATCGATGTTCGATCCTGCCCTCCTTCAAACGTTTTTGTTGATCGCGGAGGGGAATAGTTTCTCCGAGGCCAGCCGCAAGCTCGGGCTGCGGCAACCAACGGTCAGCGATCATGTACGCAAGCTGGAGGAGCTTGTCGGGCGCCGGCTGTTCGTGCGCGACACCCATACGGTGTCGCTGACGATCGAAGGCGAAGCGATGATCGAATTCGCGCGCAACATCCTCGAAGCCAACGAACGAGCCAAGCGGCACTTTGCCGGAGCGAAGTTGCGCGGACGCTTGCGCTTCGGCGCATCGGAAGATCTCGTTTCATCCTGGCTGCCGGACGTGCTGCATGGGTTCATGCGCGATCATCCTGAAGTCGATCTGGAACTCACGATCGCACTGAGCAATCCGCTCATTGCCAAGTTCGATGCCGGAGAACTCGACGTTGCGCTTTGTAAGCGGTGGCCGGGTGATGATCGCGGTGAGTTCATCTGGCGGGACAGTCTGGTTTGGGCGGGCAACGATGAAGAGCCGAATTTCCAAAACGGGCAGTTGCCATTGATCGTTTATCCGCCGCCGAGCATCTCGCGCTACATCGCTCTCGGCGCGCTCGAACAGGCTGCCGTGCCGTGGCGCATCGCCTGTACCAGCGGAAGTTTGAGCGGTCTCGTTGCGGCCACGCGCGCCGGCCTTGGCGTCATGGCGCACTCGCGCAGGCTGATGCCCAAAGGGTTGCACGAATGCGCCGATACGCGGCGCTTGCCGAAGCTCGGAGATGTCGAGTTCGTTCTGCTGCGGCCGCGCCGCGGTGCGCGCGCGCCGGTGTCCGAACTCAGCGCCGCCATCGTGGAGAGGGCTGAGCAGTTCTGACGGCGCTGCGGCGACGCTAGCCGGAGTGTCTTACGTCTAGTGCAGTTTCAGTTCTGCACCGACGAACTTCAGTTCGCATGGCCGGATGAGCTTTGAGTGCGCGACGGTTACCTTGAACAGCTTGCCGTCAAGCTTTGCCGACCAGAAGTCGAGGAAGGATTTGAGCTTGGGAAACCGTGGCGCGGAATCGAATTCCTGCCAGATGTAGCTTTGAAGAAGTGACGGATGATCTGGAAGCCGGTAGAGGATCTCTGCGGTCGTGAGGCTGAACCCTGCAAGCTGAGCCTTGAAACCGCTATCGCAAGACATTTCCCGTTCGGTCACGTAGCAATCTCCTTTCAAACAGGTGATTGGGCGCCCTCCCTGAAATGACGATGATCCAGCGAGAATCGTTCCGTGTCCATCGTGAAGATGGGCGGAAATCAATTGTTAGCAGGCGGCATAATCGAGTGCTGACCTCTTCTGCCGAAGCGCTATGCAGCACGCTGCCTGAACGGGCGCGAAAGCGTCCAGATGAGCTGCAGGCAGTCACGGACAATGTAGGTGCGCATGCTTGAGACCGGCCTGAAAAGCTTCACGACGTTTTTCGCCACCGTCGGTCCGATCGAGGCGGCCGTGCTGTTCGCAACGCTGACGCCGAAGATGGCGCATGCGGAACGGCAGGCGATTGCCCTGCGCGCGACTTTGATCGCGTCGGCGATCCTGGCATTTTTCACGCTGCTTGGCGGGCCGATCCTCAACCAACTCGGCGTTTCGATTGCGGCGTTGCAAGCGGCCGGCGGCGTCGTGCTGTTGCTGATTGCGCTCGACATGATTTTCGCGCGTCCAGGCAGTTCGATCAAATTGACGGCGCCTGAGGGTGCGGAAGCGCATTCGCGGGATGATGTTGCCGTCTTTCCGTTGGCAACCCCGCTGCTGGCGGGACCCGGCGCCATGAGCGCGGGAATTCTGCTCGCGGCGAATGCCCATGGCGAGCCGTTGGGGATTGCGGTCGTGACCGTGTCGCTTGCTGCCGTGATGCTGCTGACGCTTTTCTTTCTCATGATCGCCAATCAGCTCAACCACGTTCTTGGCGTGACGGCACAGCGCGTGCTCATGCGGGTGTTCGGCATCTTGCTGGCGGCCATAGCGGTTCAGGCGCTCTTCAATGGTATCGCCGCGTCGGGGCTTATTCCCGTGGCGTCAAATGTTGCCGGGTAAGCTCGGCAACTCGAGCGCGACCGCGAAGATGGTGCGCGTTAGCCGGGCTTTAACGCCTCGCTGTTTCAATCCGCGACAGCCGTTGAATACCCGTTGCGTTTTGTTGCGTCGTCCAAGGCGTTTTTCCGATGTTGGCTTTTGTGTACCGGCTCCGCAGTGCCGGATCCGTTCCCGCAGTCTTTGCATGCGCTGCTATCGCGCTAACTCTCGGCGGCTGCGCGAATACGAACGCCAACTACGCCGCCAATACGACGTATGTTGCGCAGGGTCCGGTTGTGCCTATGGAAAGCGATGGGCTGCCGGTGCAAGCCGCGCCATCTTCTCTGATCCGCAAGCTGCCGGATGATCCAAGCCAGCCTTTCAGTCCGAACTACGGCGGTGATAATCCGGCGCGGGTGACGCCGCAGCAGCCGGCGGTGAAAGCGTCGGATGATCGGGCCGCCGACAAAGTTGCAATTCCTGCCGACCTGCCTCCTGCCTTTCGCCGGCAACTCGCCGCTGCCGCTGACACGGCGGGGTAAGCCCTGTGCGATAGCCGCCGCGTCGTGATATGGCGTGCGCATGATCCCGCCTGTAAGCATCCGCCGCTATCTTGAGGTCGAGGCGACGCCGCAGCGAGCGGCCGAGATCGATCGGATCTTTTACGAATCCAGCAACACGAAGTCGTTCGAAAGCGAGGACGTGAAGGCCGCGTTCCGTGAGCGCTGGCTTGGACGGTATCTTCGCCACGATGCGCGGTTTGCTTATGTGGCGCAGATCGAGGGTGGCACCATCGTCGGCTATCTCGTCGGCGCGACGGATGATCCGGCGAAGACCGCGCGATTTGCCGATATCGCTTACTTCGCGGAACTTGAAAATTACACGCGGCGTTTTCCGGCGCATCTGCACGTGAACGTCCGGGCTGATTTCCGCAATCATGGCATTGGCGCACAGCTGATCCGGCGCTTCGTTGATGATGCGCAGAGGATGGGCGTGCCGGGCGTTCACGTCGTGACCAGCGCGGACGCGGCGAACGTCAGCTTCTACAATCGCAACGGTTTCGCAGAGGTGGCGCGGGCGGGCAGGCTCGACAGCCTCGTGTTCTTGGGGTGCCCGCTATGAGGAAGTGAAATCCTTTCCGACCGCCGACTAAAGAAACGAACAAGCGGCCGGAAAGGTGAAGTTGAGGCCCTTGGGGGAAGGACCTTGGGGTCTGGGGTCGGTAAACTCTAGTTCGTGTGCTCCGGCAGCCGGGGCGGCGCGACAAATGGGATTGGTTCGGACTTCGTCTCGATCGTGCGTGGATCTTCCTTCGTCCGGCGCGACTTGCCTTCGAAGAGGGCGCCCTGCTCGATGGAAAGCGATTGATGGTAGATGTCGCCTTCGACCTGGCTGGTCGTCTGGAGCATGACGCGACGACCGCGCACAGAGCCGACGACATGGCCGCGAACGATCACTTCTTCGCCGGAGATGCTGCCGGTGACCGTGGCGTCTTCGCCGATCACGACGTGGCTGCCCTGGATGTCGCCCTCGACGATGCCGTCGACCTGGACTTCGCCCTTGCAGCTGAGATTACCGGTGATCGTAAGTCCGGCGCCGATGATCGATACGGATTTCGCTGCCTCGCCGGCGGACCGGGGAACGCTCAGGAACGGGCGCGGCTGAAACGGGGATGAATGGGTGTCGGATGCCTCGGGTTCGGAGCGGCGAAAATTCGGCAACATGGCAGTCTTCCCTCTGACACTACTTAAGCAACTGTCCGCACCCGAAACGACTCAACGCATCACATAATCGCTTTGCGACGAGCGCGTGGTGATTCGCGTAGCACTTTTGCGCGCTCAATCCACCGTACAGCTACAAGCTTTCCACTGGAGATTCCCCGGATCACCCCTTCATGAGCCCTTGTTGCGCAAGAAGTGTGGCGGAAGATCAACGGTGAGCGAAGTTCGAGCGCCGATGGTTACGATTTGAGCGCGCGAACGGCGTCAAGAACGGCTTCGGCATGTCCCGGCACCTTCACCTTGCGCCAGCTCTTGACGATCTTGCCGGCCTTGTCGATCAAGAACGTGGAGCGCTCAACACCCATGTATTTGCGGCCGTACATCGATTTTTCGACCCATACACCATAGGCCTCGGCGGCTTCTTTCTGCTCGTCGGCGAGCAATCGGATCGAAAGGTCGTACTTGGCCTTGAACTTCTCATGGCTGGCGGGGCTGTCAGGGGAGATGCCGATCAGTTCGGCCCCCGCGGCGGCAAAATCGCCGGCGAGGCACGTGAAGTCTTTCGCCTCCTGCGTGCAACCCGACGTATCGTCCTTGGGATAAAAATATATCACAACCGGACGGCCCTTTAGCTTCGACAGCCGAACCTTTTGGCCGCTCTCGTCAGGGAGAGTGAAGTCCGGGGCTTTCTCACCTTCCTTAATCATCTCCAAAGTGCCTTTCTTTTGTCGCTTTTGAATCTTGTAGCTGGCTCTCGGGGCGAGCGGAGGCCAGAGCGTTAGGCTTTCATTTCGTAGCGTTTTCTGTCCGTTCCCGGCTACAGCACGGGCGACCGGCATGCAATTGGCCGGTTGGGGGTTTTTGAGGAGCGGAGTTGACCAACTTGTCAACCGGCGGTCGCGCTGCGAAGGGGCGCGGCGCCGACCAAAGCGCGCAACGCAGCGTGTCCCACCGTTTGTCGGTGGATTCGCTGCGCGTGCCTCCAGTGTTGCCGCCTCCTGAACCGCCCGAGCGGTCGGCGGTGGGACGCAGCGTGGCACATGTGTTCCGCGGCTGCCGCATCCTGTTCTATTGCGCGATGCCGTTGACGCTGCTCGCCATGATCGCGGTGGGTATTCTCTACGTCCGGCTTCGGCATGGCCCGATCGCCCTCGACTTCGTGGTGGCGCCAATCGAGAAGGGCATCAATGCCGAATTGATCGCGAGTTCGGTCAAGATCGACGGCGCTGAGCTGCGGCTCGGACCGAATGCCGAACTCGAATTCCGGCTGCGTGACGTCAGCGTGCTGGAGCAGGGCGGCGATGTGGTGCTGTCATCACCTCTTGCCGCCGTCAACATTTCCACTGGCGCTTTGATGATAGGGCGTATCGTGCCTGCCAGGATCGAGTTGATCGATCCGATCATCGCGCTTTCCTATTCCGACAAGTCCGGCTTCGTCTTCGAGCGTGCAATACCAAAGCCCGTTCCGCTGCATCCTGTGGCACCGCCGTCGGCTTCCAGCGCGGCGGTCAATGCCGCAGGCACGACCGTCATTCCCCAATTGGCTTCGGCTGAGGGCACGAAGATCAATCTCGCGAAGATGCTGAGCGAGTCCTCTCGCCGGGCGCGCCAGCGTCTGGATGCGACCTCCTATCTGACGGAGTTCGGAATTTCGAACGCCACCGTGGTCGTCGACTACGAGGGCCGCCGCAGTTCCTGGCGGATCGACGAAGCGAGCGTCGATTTCGACCACGCGGCGCGGCGCAGCGTCATCTCCGGGCGCGCCACCATCGCCTCGCCGCGCGGCCCGTGGTCGATGTCGTTCCTGACGGATGAGAGCGAACAGACGGGCAGGTTGGAGGTCAAGGCGACGGTCCGCGATCTCGTGCCGTCGACACTTGCGTCGGCCGCGCCGCCGCTTGCGCTGCTCGGCAACTTCGAGTTTCCGGTTTCGGGCGACGCGACGGTCGATCTCTCGAATGCGGGAGAGATTGAAGCAGCTGACCTCGCCGTCGAATTGGGGCAAGGCCGCGCGCGGCTGCCCTACATGGTTCATCCGATGGACGTCACGGCGGGCATCTTCAAGCTCGGCTACGACGGAAAGGCGAAGCGCTGGGACCTTAAACCGAGCCCGGTCAAATGGGCCGACGGCACGATCATGTTCACCGGCAGCATGACCGATGTCGCCAAGGGGACTGATCCATCGACATGGCGCTTCGCTCTCGATGGCAAGAACGGCGTGTTCGAGGCGCCTGAGTTCAACGTGCCGCCGGTCACGATCGACAAGTGGACGGCGCAGGGCACGATCATACCGCGGCGTGGCTTCGTCGATCTTACGGAATTTCGCCTAGCGGGCGGCGGCGGCGAGGCCGTTGTCAAGGCGATGACGCAGGCGGGTCCGGGCGGTCAACGGATGTCCGCCGAGTTCCGCGTCTCGCCGATGCCACTCAATACGCTGAAGGCGCTCTGGCCGAAGGCCGTTGCCACCGGCCCGCGCGCCTGGGTCGGCGCCAACGTGCAGTCTGTCGATTTCAAAGGCGGCACCCTGACATTCACAAACGAAAACGTCGGCGGCATAGAGCCTGGCACGGTGCAAACGACGACAGAGCGCGCCAACGCGGATTTCACGGCTGAGAACGCCGTGTTCCGACCGCTGCCGGAGATTCCGGCGATAAGCGCGTCCAAGACGTCGATCCATCTCGAAAACAACCTCCTGACGGTGACCGTCCCTGAAGGCAAGATGACATTGCCGGATGGACAGATCGTGCCTCTCAAGGACGGTACGTTGAAAACCGACAACATCCTGCAACCGCGGACGAACGGCGAGATTGCCGTGACGGCGCTTGGCGACCTCGGACCGTTCGTGGAAGGTTTGGAGCAGCTCCCCATTCGCGCCATCCGCGATGCCTCGCCTTTACCGAAAGCGGGGGAGGGCAAGGTCAACGCGCAGTTCCTGATCAAGATGCCGTTCTATGAGGGCGTCACGGGGGACGACATGATGGTCACGGGCAAGGCCCGCATTTCTGACGGACGCTTCGGGAAGGTCGCTGGGCGATACGACGTCCAGGGTTTCACGCTCGATCTGAACCTGACCGACACGTCTCTTGACGCGAAGGGCGATCTTCTCGTCAACGGCATTCCCGCCAAGATCGTCGGCCAACGCCTGCTGAAGCCGGACGCCGGACCGCAGCCGCCGGTCAAGATCGTTGCGAAGCTCGACGAAGCGGATCGCACGCAGCTTGGTCTCGATGTGAACGACATTGTGCACGGCGTCGTGCCGATCGAGGTTTCCTACCAGAAGGGCGACGGACCAACTCCCGCGGTCAAGCTGCACGCCGATCTCACCAACGCTGAACTCACGATCGACAAGCTGCAATGGCGAAAGGCGCCAGGTCGAGCGGCGAGCCTCGATACCGATATCGTCACGACGCCCGAGCGCGAAACTCAGCTGCAAAACTTCAAGGTGATCAGCGACGACATGGCGGCCAGCGGCCAGATCGTCATTGGCACGGATAACAAGATCCAGTCGTTCGATTTCCCCGGTTTGAACCTAAACGTCATCTCGCGTCTTGACGTCGATGGCAGCCGCGACAGCAACGACTTCTGGACCGTAAACATCAGCGGGTCGAACTTCGATGGGCGCAGTTTCTTCCGGTCGCTGTTCAACGTCGGCGACGGTCCGGACAAGAAGGGCAAAGGCGCGGCGAAGGGAACGCGTGTCACCGTCGACATCGCGAATCTGATCGGCAGCTCGGACGTCTCCCTGCGCAACCTCAAAGGCGTCAGTGAAACCCGCAACGGCAATCTGTCGAGCCTCGACGTACGGGGAACTCTCGATGGTGGTTCGCCACTCATCGCCAAGCTCGACCAGAGCAGTGGCTCGCGGCGGCTGGTGGTCACATCCGACGATGCGGGCCAGGTGATGAAGCTCGTCAACTTCTATACGAATATGCAGGGCGGCCGCATGCGCCTCGACGTGGCGCTCGATGGTTCGGGTCCGGCCGAGAAGACCGGGCTTCTTGTCGTCGACAACTTCCGGGTCCTTGGCGACCCGATCGTCATGGAACTCGTCAGCACGGCGGACAGCGGACGTCCGGCCATTCAAGGCAATCAGAACGTGGCGCGTGAGGTTTTCGACTTCACGCGGTTGCGGGCCCCATTTTCGGTTGGGTATGGGCAGTTCGTTCTGCAAGAATCCTATGTGAAGGGGCCGCTGCTTGGCGCGACTTTGCGCGGCAAGGTGGATTTCAAGACCAAACGCGTGAGCATCGGCGGAACGTACATTCCGCTGCAAGGCCTCAATGGTGCGTTGGGCGACATCCCCGTCATCGGACAAATCCTGTCCGGAACACAAGGCGAAGGCGTCGTCGGCATGACGTTCGCGGTGCAGGGACCCACTGCTTCGCCGCAGGTCCTCGTCAACCCGCTATCGCTCGTGGCGCCGGGCATCTTCCGCGATATCTTCCAAATGACCTCGATGGATCCGACTATTCAGGTGCGCGACGACGGGGGGCACGACGCATCCGCCGTAAGCAGCACGGCTGCCGCTCCCGAGACGCCGGCCAAAAAGTCCAAGTCGAAGACGCAGGCGAAGAACAAGAAGACAGCGCCGAAGGCTGAAGCTCAGGCGATCGACGGCTGGTCATCGACGACCCGCCCCTGATCGGTTTGTTTCAAACTGGCTTCAGAAGAACGTGCTTTTTCTTTCCGAGCGACAGCTTGATGAAGCCTGTCGCGGTGGCATCCGATCGTGACAAGCTGGCCTTGTCGTTCGTAACAGTCTCGTCGTTGACCTTCAGACCACCACCCTGGATCTGACGGCGTGCCTCGCTGTTGGAGGCGACAAGCCCCGCTTTGACGAAAGCCGAAAGGACGCCGAGCCCGAGATCGAGATCGGCCTGCGGTATTTCGACGGTCGGCAGGTCAGAGGCGAGCGCACCCTGCTCGAATGTTTTGCGCGCCGTCTCGGCGGCGGCTTCGGCTTTCTCTCGACCATGGAGAAGCGCGGTGGCTTCGGTCGCCAAAACCTTTTTCGCCTCGTTGATTTCGGATCCCTGAAGCTGTTCGAGCTTCGCGATCTCAGCGAGCGGGAGAAACGTGAAGAGCTTCAGGAAGCGGCTGACGTCGGCGTCCTCGGTGTTCCGCCAGAACTGCCAGTAGTCGTATGCGGAAAGCTGCGCCTCGTTCAGCCAGATGGCTCCGGCGGCAGTCTTGCCCATCTTGGCGCCCGACGCCGTCGTCAATAGCGGACACGTCAAGGCGTAAAGCGGATCCTTGACGCCCATGCGGCGGCCCAGATCGATGCCGGTGACGATGTTGCCCCATTGGTCGGAGCCGCCCATCTGCACGTTGGTGCCATAGCGGCGATTGAGTTCGACGAAGTCGTAGGCCTGCAGCAGCATGTAGTTGAATTCGATGAACGACAGCTCCTGCTCTCGATCCAGGCGAAGCTTGGCGCTGTCCATCGTCAGCATGCGGTTGACGGAGAAGTGTCGGCCGACGTCGCGGAGGAACTCGATGTAATTGAGAGGCGCGAGCCAATCGGCGTTGTCGACCATCAGTCCGTCTGAGCGGCCCTCGCCGAATTGCAGGAATTTCGCGAATACCTGCTTGATGCCGTTCTTGTTCGCCTCGATCTCTTCGATCGAGCGCATCTGGCGCGTTTCGTCCTTGCCGGAAGGGTCGCCGACGCGGGTGGTGCCGCCGCCCATCAGCGCGATCGGTTTGCCGCCGAGCTTCTGCAACCAAGCCAACATCATGATCGAGATCAGCGATCCGACATGAAGGGATGGCGCTGTGCAATCATAGCCGACATAGGCGACGATCTGGCCGTCCTCGGCCAGCTTGTCCAATCCTGCAAGGTCCGAGCACTGGTGGAAAAAGCCACGCTCGGTCATGGTCTTGAGAAATTCGGATTTCGGTGTCGTCATTGTAATAGAGGCTTTCACTTCGGTCGATGCGGGCTATGTTTCAAAGCCTTGCCGCGAGGCGGCGGCACCATGCACGGGAAGGTCGCGATGAGCAAGTTGATGAAGGCGATCGGGCTGATGAGCGGCACTTCGCTCGACGGCATCGATGTCGCGATGATCGAGACCGACGGTGAGCTGCAGGTGATCCGGGGGCCGGGAATGACCTTCCCCTATGACGATGCCCTGCGACGCGTGCTCATCAATGCCCTCGCCGATGCGAGGGACCTGCAATCACGGGATGCGCGGCCGGCATCATTGGACGACGCCGAACGCCAGCTGACCGAAACGCACGGCGTCGCCGTGACGAAGTTCTGCAAAGAAGCCGGAATTTCGCTGGCGTCGGTCGATGTAATCGGTTTTCACGGCCAGACCGTGCTGCATAGGCCTGAGATCGGTCTGACGGTTCAGCTTGGCCTGGGCCAGATGCTCGCGGACTTCACGCGGCGGCCCGTTATATATGACTTGCGCGCGGCCGACGTGGCGGCAGGCGGCGAAGGTGCGCCGCTGGTGCCTGCCTATCATCGGGCTCTGGTCGCGAAGCTGCCGCAACGGCCGATCGCGATCGTCAATATCGGGGGTGTCGCCAATCTCACGTGGATTGGTGCGGACGGGACGCTGCTCGCGTTCGATACGGGACCGGGCAATGCGCTTCTCAACGATTGGATGCTGAAAAAGTCCGGCGCTTACCTGGATTCCGAGGGCGCCACCGCCGCGCAGGGAGAAGTCAACGAAGACGCGATGATCGCGCTCCTGAGCCATGGGTTCTTTGCCAAGACGCCGCCCAAGTCTCTCGATCGGAATTCGTTTTCGACGGCTCCCGTCGAAAGCTTGAGCGTCGAAGACGGGGCGGCGACCCTGACGGCGTTCACGGCAAGGGCGATAGCGAAAGGGCGCGAGTACATGCCGGCGGAGCCGGAACTATGGGTCGTCGCGGGGGGCGGGCGGCGCAATCGGATGATCATGCGAATGCTGGCCGAGCAAGTGCATCACGCCGTGGTGCCGGCTGAGGCGATAGGGCTCGACGGCGATGCTCTGGAAGCCGAAGCGTGGGCCTATCTCGCAGTTCGATCGATCCGCGGATTGCCCCTAACGTTCCCCGGAACGACTGGGGTCGAGAAACCCATGAGCGGCGGACTTCGAGCCGATCCCGCCGCTCATGTCATTCATTAATAGGTAGCAAAGCAGCGCTTATTCGTCGTCGCCGTCGTCATCGCCACCGGAGCCCGAGCCGGCAGACGGCGCGCTTTGAGCCTCGAGGCGCTCAAGTTCGCGCTGGCGCTGACGTTCGCGTTCGCGCTCCCGTTCGCGCTCCTTGTTGCGCTCCCGGTCGAGTTCGAATTGGACCATGCGCTCATCGAGGTAGGTGCCGACGATATTGCCCAATTCCTCGGTCTTGTTTTCGAAGAAGTGGTTCGCACCGGCGATGACCTCGTGAGAGATCTTGATACCCTTCTGCACCTTCACCTTGGCGGCCATCTCGACAACAGATGCCGTCGGCACAACGCGGTCCATGTCGCCGTTGACGATCAGGCCGGACGACGGACATGGCGCGAGGAACGAGAAGTCGTAGAGATTGGATGGCGGTGCGACGCAGATGAAGCCGTCGACCTCGGGCCGGCGCATCAGGAGCTGCATGGCGATCCAGGTGCCGAATGAAACGCCGGCGATCCAGCAGGTTTTGGCATCGGGTTTGACGAGCTGGAGCCAGTCGAGTGCTGAGGCCGCGTCCGCCAATTCTCCCGGGCCGCCATCCCAGACGCCCTGGCTGCGACCGACGCCGCGGAAATTGAAGCGGAGCACAGAAAATCCGCGCGCAGCGAACGTGTGATAGAGCGAGTAGACGACTTGGTTGTTCATCGTCCCCCCGAACTGCGGATGGGGGTGCAGGATCAGCGCGATCGGGCTGTCCGCGTTGCTCTCGTGGTGGTAACGGGCCTCAAGGCGTCCGCCGGGGCCATTGATAATAAGTTCGGGCATCAGAAGTTCTCGGTCTCGCTCGTGATTGGGGCTGAATCGGCGCTGGGGGACGTTGATGAATGGCCCTGCGGCCATTTGGCGTTCAAATCCTTGTGGTTCTTACTCTCAATCCTTGACTCCAGCGCTCAGGATTTCCATAACTTTAGAACCGTTCGAAATGTAGGGGCTCAACGCGGTAAACGCACGGGCCTCCGGTAGGGCGGGTCTCTTAGCACAGTCCGGGGTGCCGGATGCAAGCTAAGGATGCGTTCGACAGGGATTCCGCCGCCACTTGGGGCGACGACAGTCCGAGGATTTGAGTACGTGGAACTGACGACCAAAGGCCGGTACGCGGTCATGGCCATGGCGGATCTCGCCGGCCATTCCGACGAGAGCGCGACGCCGCTTTCGGTCGTGGCGGAGCGCCAAAGCCTGCCGCTCTCCTATCTGGAACAGCTTTTCGTGCCGCTCCGCCGTGCGGGCCTCGTCGAGAGCGCGCGGGGACGTTCCGGCGGCTATAGGCTCGCGAAACCTTCGGGTCAGATTTCGATCGCCTCAATCATGGAGGCCGTCGAGGAAGAGACGCGCTTCACCCGTTGCACGCAAAATGATCCGCGCTGTTCGGCCGTGTCGCCGTGCGTCACGCACGGTCTCTGGAGCGCTTTAAGCGATGTGAACGGCAAGTTCCTGGCATCGGTCAGTTTGGCCGATGTGATCGCGGGTGGAAGGTACTCGGCCGGTCCCACGCGCGGGGGGGCAAAGCCGAGCCGGCCGGAAGCGCATCGGACCTATCTCGACTACAACGCGACTGCGCCTCTCAGGTCGGAGGCTAAGGCCGCGATGATCGAAGCGCTCGATGTCGTCGGCAATCCCTCATCGGTTCACAGTGAAGGCCGCCGCGCGAGATCCATCATCGAAAGTGCTCGCGAAAGCGTGGCGCAGCTTGTCGGCGCCAAGCCTTCCGAGATCGTTTTCACCAGCGGCGCGAGCGAAGCAAATTCCTGGGCTTTGGCCCAACGATGGGCGACGATCATTACGAGCGGCATTGAGCATGATTCCGTGCTGGCACCCGCCCGCGCCTCAACGGCCGAGCTTGTCATGCTGCCGGTGGCACGCGATGGCGTCGTGAAGGTCGCCGATCTTTCCGCCCTGCTCTCGTCGCGGAGCTTCGCTGCTCCTGCGCTGCTCGCCGTGCAGATGGCGAATAACGAGACCGGCGTTATTCAGCCGGTGGCCGAGATCGCGGAACTTGCGCGCGCCCACGGGATAAAAGTGCACATCGACGCCGTTCAGGCCGCAGGGCGGCTGGCGATCGATTTCGCTGCGCTGGGCGTCGAGACGCTGGCTCTGTCGGCGCATAAATTCGGCGGTCCTAAAGGAGTTGGCGCACTGGTCATTCGCGACCATGTGGATCTCGCGCCGATGATCCGGGGCGGCGGACAGGAGCGGCGGCGGCGTGCAGGGACCGAGAACCTTCCGGCCATCGCAGGCTTTGGTGCAGCGGCAAACGTTGCCAGGCGCGATCTTGAGAGCGCTGGCGGGGTGGCGGCACTGCGCGACAAGCTGGAAGCTGGACTAAAGCGCATCAGCCCACATGCGGTGATCATTGGCGAGGGCGCGCCACGGCTTGCGAACACCACAGCTGTTGCGCTCCCGGGAAAGCTCGCGGAAACGCTCGTCATTCGCCTCGATCTTGCGGGGATCGCGGTGAGCGCGGGTTCCGCTTGTTCGTCTGGCAAAGTCGGCGCGAGCCACGTGCTGGAGGCGATGGGGCTAGGCCCGGATCTCGCCGCGGGCACCATCCGCGTCAGTCTTGGTCCCACGACGACAGAGGACGATATCGCGGCTTTTCTTGCCGCATGGAAATCAATTGCAGGCGAGCCCGCGCTCGCTGCCTGACGGAAGGTTCAGCGCTGCCGAAAGGTGGCGCATAAATAGAGAGACGAAGAAATGGCTGCTGTTCAGGAGACGATCGATCAAGTCCGAAAGATCGATGTCGACCAGTACAAATACGGGTTCGAAACGCTGATCGACAGCGTTACGGCGCCAAAGGGCCTTGATGAATCGACGGTGCGATTCATTTCGGCCAAGAAAGGCGAGCCCGAGTGGCTGCTCAATTGGCGCCTGGAAGCGTTCACGCGTTGGAAGGCAATGACCGAACCGACGTGGGCGAAGGTTCATTATCCCAAGATCGATTTTCAGGATCTTTATTACTACTCCGCGCCGAAATCGACCGAAGGGCCTAAGAGCCTGGACGAAGTCGATCCGGAGTTGCTGGAGACCTACAAGAAGCTCGGCATCCCGCTCAGAGAGCAAGAAGTGCTGGCCGGTGTGCAGGGGTCGCGCGTGGCCGTCGATGCCGTGTTCGACAGCGTTTCCGTCGTGACGACCTTCAAGGACGAACTGAAGAAAGCGGGCGTCATCTTCTGCTCGATCTCGGAAGCGGTGCGCGAGCATCCCGAGCTCGTGCGTAAGTATCTGGGTTCCGTGGTGCCGCAGTCCGACAACTTCTATGCGGCGCTGAATTCGGCGGTGTTCTCGGACGGCTCTTTCGTCTACGTGCCGGAAGGCGTGCGCTGTCCGATGGAGCTTTCGACCTACTTCCGCATCAACGCCAAGCAGACGGGCCAGTTCGAGCGCACGCTTATCATCGCGGACCGGGGCGCGTATGTGTCGTATCTCGAAGGCTGCACGGCGCCGATGCGCGATGAGCATCAGCTGCACGCCGCCGTTGTTGAGCTTGTCGCTCTTGATGAAGCTGAGATCAAATACTCAACCGTCCAGAACTGGTATCCGGGCGATGCGAACGGCAAGGGCGGCGTCTATAATTTCGTGACCAAGCGCGGCGATTGCCGAGGGCATTACTCAAAGATCTCGTGGACGCAGGTCGAAACGGGCTCGGCGATCACGTGGAAATATCCGAGCTGCATTTTACGCGGCGATTATTCGCGCGGCGAATTCTATTCGATCGCGGTTTCGAGCGGCTATCAGCAGGTCGACAGCGGCACGAAGATGATTCACCTCGGCAAGAATTCGTCGAGCCGGATCATCTCGAAGGGCATCGCGGCTGGCCATTCGCAGAATACATATCGCGGCCTTGTGTCGGCACATCGCAAAGCGACGAACGTGCGCAACTTTACGAACTGCGATTCCCTGCTCATCGGCGACAAGTGCGGTGCGCATACGGTGCCGTACATCGAAGCGAAGAATTCGAGCGCGCACTTCGAGCATGAGGCCACGACCTCGAAAATTTCCGACGACATGCTGTTCTATTGCCGCCAGCGCGGGCTTTCGTCGGAAGAGGCGGTGGCGCTGGTCGTCAATGGTTTCGTCCGCGATGTGCTGCAGCAGCTGCCGATGGAGTTCATGGCCGAAAGCCAGAAGCTGATTGGCATCAGCCTTGAAGGGAGCGTGGGGTGAGCGGAATATCCGCACATCATTCAGGAGTTTTGCCGGTGGCGTTTCCGCGCGGGTCTGGGCAGCTAGGCGTGCGTAAATCCCTCGCCGCGGCGAAGCTGTCTCCGCAGCTATTTGCCATTGGCTTGGCGAACGTTGGCGAGGAACTGCCGGCCATCTTCGCCATTCACGACGTCAGCCCAAGTGAAACTGTTGTCGCCCATGACGACGTACACAGTTCCACTGCCAGTGGGAACTCGGATGCCAGCATCGCTGGAAACGCCGTAATCGCTTTTTCCGGCCAGCTTAACGCGAAGGTTATGATTACCCGCTCCAACCGAAGCGCGAAGGGCGTCGCAGATTTTCAGATTGCCCACCAGTTTGCCGTCAACGAACACCGGGCTGGAGGATTCAAAGAGGTCGGTCTTGAAGCCTGTCAAAACCTGGATCGGCGCGCATCGGGAGATGATGTAAAGCTCGCCGGCTTCGGCCGGCAGGGCGCCGATGGTTGCGAAGGCGAGGACGGCGAAAACGTTTTTCATCGTGAGCAGACTCCTGCCGGTTCAACTTCAACTCTTGGCCATTGCGGTGATCTCGCGGATGCCCACGTCTGGGGCGACCTGCTGGTATTCGACATATCGAAAATAGCTCAGCCGAATGTAGATGGGCCCGTTAGGCGGAATGGTGTATTCGGCACCCTTCATTCCGAAAGCTCCCGCGACGTCCAACAACAAGGGAGAGCGCAAACGGATTGCGTGGCGGCCTTCGGTAACCTCGAAGCGGCCGTAACCGCATCTGGTCATTTCGCCGACATCCCTGCCGTCGATCTCGACCCGATAGTTGTCGCGCAAGATCTGTGGTGCGGGGACATCGACGAGACATGGCCAGTAGAGATTGACCGCGGAGCCGTGCGCCGCCGCGAGCGCGGGCAGGCGATTACTTGCGTCCGGTCCCAGACCCGAAGAACAACCGGCAAGTATCAGGGCGCTAACGCATCCTGCCAGACGCCGCATATCGCAAAGTCCCCCGCCTTCCCCGCCGCAGTGCTGCACGACATGCGAAAGACGGTCAACGTCCCCTTGGCATTTGTTTGTTCAGCTGTGGCAAGGACGCAGGTTGCGCCCTCGGAAAAGACTCGCAGATTTCAATCGTAGAAGAACAGGTCGACGTAAATGCTTGAGATCAAAAATTTGCACGTGAAGCTTGAGGACGAGGGTCGCGAGATCCTCAAGGGGCTGTCGCTGACCGTGCCTGCCGGTGAAGTCCACGCCATCATGGGGCCGAACGGCTCGGGGAAGTCGACGCTGGCTTACGTGTTGGCTGGGCGCGATGGCTATGAAGTGACTGGCGGTGACATCCTCTGGAAGGGTGAATCGATCATCGACATGGAGCCGGACGAACGCGCCGCAAAGGGCGTCTTCCTGGCGTTCCAGTACCCGATGGAAATTCCGGGCGTCGCTGGGCTCACGTTCCTGCGGACGGCGCTCAACTCCGTGCGCAAGAAGCGTGGAGAAGCCGAACTCACCACGCCTGCCTTCCTGAAACTCGTGAAGGAAAAGGGGCAGAAGCTCAACATCGACATCGAGATGCTGAAGCGTCCGGTCAACGTCGGTTTCTCGGGCGGCGAGAAGAAGCGCTCCGAGATACTGCAGATGGCGCTGCTCGAGCCGACCCTCTGCGTGCTCGATGAAACGGATTCCGGCCTCGACATCGATGCGCTGCGTATCGTGTCGGAAGGCGTCAACGCGCTACGCGATAAGGATCGCGCCTTCGTCGTCATCACGCACTATCAGCGGCTGTTGAACTACATCGTGCCCGATAAGGTGCATGTGCTCGCGGACGGCCGCATCCAGAAGACCGGCGGCAAGGAACTGGCGCTCGAACTCGAGAAATCGGGCTACGCAGAATACACGCATAAGGCGGCGTAATATGAACGTTGCAGTGATGAAGACAAAGGCCGAGCAAGCCATCGCGGAGAACTTCGAGGCGGTTGCCGAGAAGCTTCCCGGGAGCGCGGCGGTCAAGGCGCGGCGATCGCAGGCGATCGGTGCGTTCAGCGGCCTCGGTCTGCCGCATCGGCGCATCGAGGAATGGAAGTACACGGACCTGCGCGTCAACGTGAAGGATGTGCTGCCATCGGCGATCAATGACGCTACGCCGTTGACGATCGCGGAGTTGCTGGTGGCGCTCGGACCCCTTGCGCACGTCGACGCGCATCGGGTTGTGTTCGTCAACGGCCACTATCGCGCGGACCTTGGCGACTTCTCAGATGCCGCGGGGGCGATGATCGCGCCGCTCGGCGAATTGCTATCGGGCGCGTCCGAAGACGTGATCGCGCCGATGATTTCGACTCCGGAAGGCGGCGATGCGGTCGAAACGCTCAACACGGCCTTCATGACGGACGGGGCGGTTGTTACCATTGAAGGTGGTGCATCGCTTGCGAAGCCGCTGTTGCTGGTCTTCGTCCGCGCCGGAACGCAGGCGCAATCGGTTGCAGTCCGCAATTTCTTGAGCGTTGGCGAGAAGGCTTCGGCGGAGATCATCGAAGCGCACGTCGTATTGCCGGGATCCACGCACGACGCCCAGCTCAACGCGCTAACGGAAGTTGCGGTCGGGAAGGGGGCCACGCTCCGGCATGCGAAGGTTGCGGCCGATGAAGGCAAGGCGCTGCATCTGTCCAACTGGGACGTGACGCTGGCGGCTGATGCAACTTATCGGAGCTTCCAGTTCTCGGCGGGGCTCGGCCTCGCACGCAACAATCAAAACATCATTTTCGAAGGTGAAGGCGGAAAGATCGACCTCTCAGGCGCCTATCTCGCTAGGCATGCCGAGCATATCGACACGACCCTGGTCGTGGACCATGCAGTGCCGCGATGCGAAAGCCGCGAGCTGTTCAAGGGCGTGCTCGACGGGCGCGGGCGGGGCGTGTTCCAGGGCAAGATCATCGTCCGGCCGGACGCGCAGAAGACCGACGGCAAGCAGATGTCGCAAGCTCTGATGCTCTCGGAAGACGCCGAATTCGATTCCAAGCCCGAGCTCGAGATCTATGCCGACGATGTTGTTTGCGGGCACGGTACCACCTCGGCGCAGCTTGATCCGGATCTTCTTTTCTACTGCCGTTCGCGCGGCATCCCGGAGAATGAAGCGCGGGCGCTGATGATCGAATCCTTTATTGGTGAAGCCATCGACAAGGTGGAAAACGAGCAGCTTCGGGACGCGCTGACCGCCTACACGATGCAGTGGTTAGGGCGCTCACCTCGCGGATAGGTTCATGGGACGAGACACAAGCATAGCAGCTGTGAGAAGCAGCGCATCGCAAGCGGGCCTGACGGGCGCGCCTTACGATGTGGAGCGCATCCGCGCGGATTTTCCGATCCTGTTTCGCCAGGTGAACGACAAGCCGCTCGTCTATCTCGACAATGGGGCATCGGCGCAAAAGCCGCTTTCCGTGATCGAGGCGATGGATCACGCCTATCGTTATGAATACGCGAACGTGCATCGCGGACTGCACTTCTTGTCGAATACGGCGACGGATAAATACGAAGCTGCGCGCGAAACCGTACGCCGCTTTCTCAATGCCGAGCATGCCGACGAGATCATCTTCACGCGCAACGCGACGAGCGCGATCAACCTGGTGGCGCGCTCCTTCGGCGAGCCGCGGATCGGTAATGGCGATGAGATCCTGATCACGATCATGGAGCATCACGCCAACATCGTGCCTTGGCATTTCCTGCGAGCGAAGAACGGCGCCGTGCTGAAGTGGGCGCCGATGACCGATCGCGGCGAGCTGATCATCGAGAAGCTCGACAGCCTGATTACGAAACGTACGAAGATCGTTGCCGTCACGCACATGTCGAACGTGCTGGGCACGATCAATCCCGTGAAGGAGATCATTCGCATCGCGCACGCCAAAGGCGTGCCGGTGCTGATCGACGGCAGCCAGGCGGCCGTACACATGGGCGTCGACGTGCGCGATCTCGATGCCGATTTCTACGTATTCACCGGGCACAAGACGTACGGGCCTTCCGGCATTGGCGTGCTGTACGGCAAACGCCAGCTGCTCGCCGCGATGCCGCCGTACGAAGGCGGCGGCGACATGATCGAGAGCGTGACGGTCGACAACGTCACGTATAACGAGCCGCCGCATCGCTTCGAGGCCGGCACTCCCGCCATCGTCGAGGCCGTAGGGCTGAGCGCGGCGCTGAACTACATGATGCAGGTCGGCCGCGAGAAGATCGCACGATATGAGGCGGAGGTCGGTGCTTACGCTGCGGATAGGCTTGCTGAGCTGCCCTGGTTGAAGCTCTACGGAACGGCTCCTGGCAAAGGCGCGATTTTCTCGTTCACCGTTGACGGCCTGCACCCGCACGACGTCTCCACGATCATAGACAGGTCGGGCGTCGCGATCCGCGCCGGGCATCACTGCGCACAGCCGCTGATGGACCGGCTTGGGGTGAGTGCAACGTGCCGGGCGTCTTTTGCGTTGTACAATACGAAGGCGGAGGCCGACGCGCTCGTCGCGGCGCTGTCCAAAGCCCATGATCTTTTTGCGTAAGGAGCTTCCGCATGGATGACAGGAAGCCGATCGAGGATCGCGAGGCGCTCAAGGCAGCGGTCGAGTCGCTTGACGCGCCGTCTCCCGCGCCTGCGGCTTGCGATGTCTCGCACGATGCGGAGCCCAACATGGCGCCGCCGGAAGGACCAGAGAAGGCGAGCAGTGATACCTCTGCCTTGCCGCCCGAAGAGATCGACCGCCTGACGACGGACATCATCGCGGCGCTCAAGACAGTCTACGATCCGGAAATTCCCGCCGACATCTACGAGCTGGGACTGATCTACAAGGTCGATGTCGATGACGATCGAAACGTCATCGTCACCATGACCCTCACCGCGCCGGGTTGTCCGGTTGCCGGCGAGATGCCGATATGGGTTGAAAACGCGGTCAATGCCGTGCCCGGTGTCGCCGGCACGAAGGTCAACATCGTGTTCGATCCGCCGTGGGATCAAAGCCGGATGTCGGACGAAGCGCGGCTCGCGGTGGGCATGTTCTGATGCGGCCTCGCTTTCGCATGCCGAGTTCCCATATACTGGTCCAACACTTAAGACTCAGGGAGGCCCGCTGTGCCCTCGCTTAGAATGATGCCAAAAGTCATGACGCTGACGGATGCCGCTGCGGCGCGCGTGGCGTCGCTGCTTGCGCAGAAGCCCGGCGTCAAGGCGCTGAAGATCGGCATCAAAAAGGGCGGTTGCGCCGGCATGGAATACACCATGTCGTGGGCGGAGGAGATCGGTAAGTTCGACGAAGTGATCGAGGATAAGGGCGCCGTGGTGATCATCGATGCGCCGGCGGTGATGTACTTGCTCGGCACCGAGATGGACTACAAGACCGACAAGCTGTCCTCGCAGTTCGTTTTCAACAATCCGAACCAAAAGAGCGCGTGCGGGTGCGGCGAGAGCGTCAACATCGAGCCGGCTACGCCGCCCGGTCTGGCGCCCGCGGGCTGATCCACGGGCGGACAGTAACGCTATGTCCGCGAACGAGGATCTTCTTCAAATACTGAAAGATGCTCTCGAGCGCGACGGTTCGGTTAGCGGTCGCCGGATGTTCGGCGGCCTAGGCGTCTATTCTGACGGAACCTTCTTCGCCATTATCACGGGCGGTACGATCTACCTCAAAACATCCGACGCCGGCCGCACTCGGTTTGCGGACGAGGGATCAGCGGCCTTCTCCTACACCACGAAGACCGGACGCACGCAGCTCACCTCGTATTGGCGCTTGCCTGACAGGTTGCTCGACGAGCCCGACGAATTGCAAGACTGGGCTCGCGCATCGATTAGTGCTGCTCGGGAGGTCGCGGCAGCCAAGACCCCTCGGCGGTCTCCGGCGAAGGCGAAGCGCAAAAAGCCTGCGCGATAGTCTGCGGGCTGCAGAACACCCCTTCGCGCACGCCGAGACGCTGATGATTACCCGCGACCGGGGACCTTCATCGGGCGGGAGGGCTTGCGCATGAACGCCGGCATGTTTTCCGCAAATCCCAGGCCACCCTTTTGCGGTGGGGGTGGAGCTGATTTCCGAGCTTGCTCCGGTGCGGGTTGCCGCTTTTCTGCTGGGCGTTCGACACGCTTGGCGGCTCGCGGCTCGTCCGTCCAGGCGTCCACCGCCGGTTGATCGTTGCGAGGCGCCTGGCGGGACTGCTGGGGCCGTGGCTGAGCGGCGGGGCGTCCTGAACGTTCGGGCTGCGGCTGCTCCTTACGAGCGGGCGCAGTTTGGCCCTCGCTTTTGCGCGCTGGTCCAGCCTGGCGTTCCGCACGCTGATCCGGCCTTGGCTTCTCTTCACGCTGGCGTTGCTCGCCACCGCGATTGTGCGGCTTGCCGGATCTCTCATGACCGCCATGGGACTGTCCGCGACCACCGCGCCCACGGCGACGCTTTCCGGCTCCGGCTCCGGCGATGTCTTCCTCGGATGGTGGTTCGCCGACCCAAACAGGTGCTTCGCCTGTGATCTTCTCGATGTCTTTTACGAACTTCAGATCGTCAGGGCTGACCAGCGAGATGGAATGGCCCTCGTGTCCGGCGCGGCCCGTGCGACCGATGCGGTGGACGTAGTCGTCGGCCGCCCAGGGCAGATCGAAATTGAAGACGTGGGAGACTTCCGGGATGTCGAGACCGCGGGCGGCGACGTCTGAAGCCGCGAGCAGCATAATCTCGCCTTTGCGGAACTTGTCGAGCGTATCCGTGCGGCTCGACTGATCCATGTCGCCATGAAGGGCGCCGGCATTGAAGCCGTGCTTCGTGAGGGACTTATGCAGGACCGCGACGTCGCGCTTCCTGTTGCAAAAGATGATCGCGTTTTTGACGTTGCCGTCGCGGATCATGTTGCGGAGGACTTCGCGCTTGGCCCAATCCTCGCCGTTCGGGCAATAGACGAAGTTTTGCGTAATGGTCTTCGCTGTCGTCGCCGGCTTCGCGACTTCAATTCGCTCGGGATTGGTCAAGAACTGATTGACGAGGCGGGTGATCTCCGGCGGCATTGTTGCCGAGAAAAACAGCGTCTGGCGGCGTGGCGGCAGAAGCTTGCAGATCTTCTCGATGTCCGGAATGAAGCCCATGTCGAGCATGCGGTCGGCTTCGTCGATGACGAGGATTTCGACGCCCATCAGCATGACGCGGCCACGACCGAAATGATCGAGCAGCCGGCCCGGGGTGGCAATGAGAACGTCCACGCCGCGATCAAGCTTCTTGACCTGATCGTCCATCGAGACGCCGCCGATGAGAAGCGCCACCGAGAGCTTATGATTGATCCCGTATTTCTCGAAGCTTTGCGCCACCTGGGCTGCAAGCTCGCGCGTCGGCGCGAGGATCAACGAACGGGGCATCCGGGCCCGGGCGCGGCCGGTTTCGAGCCGCGTGATCATCGGGAGCGTGAACGACGCCGTCTTGCCGGTGCCCGTCTGGGCGATGCCGAGAATATCGCGGCCGGTCACGGCGACCGGGATGGCGGCGGCTTGAATGGGGGTAGGCGTGACGTAACCAGCAGCGGTTATGGCTGCTTGGACCTTGGGCGACAGCCCGAGGTCAGCGAACGTCTTGGTTTCCAAAAGCAGGTATCTCCATCTGCACAGGCTCACAACGCCAGACGCGCGGGCGTCAGACGGTCTTTTGAAGAGCGCAGGGGGACGGGTGCCGAAAGGACCTAAGCCAAATAGGGGTGCGGATCAAAAAAAGCATTTAAAAATGCGCAAATCGATCCCCTGCGCTCCGGCACGCTCGGGTGCTCGCATACATCTCGAAGAATCGCAAGAAAAACCGGAATATCCGGGCGGAACAGCCCGCGAAGTACTGTCACAGCCCCGGCTCGATAGCCTCCTGCGTGGTGATACTAGGGTTGGGGCCCGCAGCCGGCACCTGCCTCCTGCAGGGATGTCTGAAGGCTGACCAAAAGCAATTTACAGGCCGGAAATCCGAGGTGCCAAGGTCCTTAGATCGAACTGGCTTGGGCTAAAGTAGGACGCCCTGCGCTCGAACTTCAGAGCCCGCCGTTGGTAAGCAACTTGAACTTAAAGTTTCGGCGAGCGGCCCAGATTTGAATTTGTGGCAGAAATATCTGTCACTTCGAGAAGAGCTTATATGTCGTATCAACGAAATTGACTTTTTCCTGAATATTCGCTGCCCTAGAGATGTCGGTGTAGCCGGGAACCGACTCCCACTACGCGTGCAGAGTTAGCAAAGTGGATGACGCTGTAAGGCAGCGTTCGCGTCAGGGCGTTCCGGCGCGACCACAGCACAGCGCATTTTCGCGAGGGTCTCGAGCGATGACAATCGATGCTGGTTCTGCTGCCGGCTTTTCCCGGCGCGCCACTCTTGGCGCGGTAGATCAGGCGTCTGTTCGCCCAGTCCGGCGTGGCGATGCAATTCGTGAACTCAAGAAGCGCGATAACTACACGAATTTTGCACACATCGGGTTTGTCTATCTCGTCATCGCCGCCTCGGTCGGCCTGACGATCTGGAGCTATTCCGAGGTGGCCGCGGCTGGCCTTGGCTGGTGGTGGAACATCCCAATGACGCTCCTGTGCGTCGCTGCCGTGGGAGCCTCGCAGCATCAGTTTGGAGGCGTGATTCACGAGGGCACGCACTTCACGCTATTCGAGAACAAGATCCTGAACGAAGCGGTGTCGGATTGGCTCGGCGGTTTTCCGATCTATACGTCGACGTTCCAATACCGGCTGCATCACCTCGCACATCACCAGTTCATCAACGATCCGCTGCGCGATCCGGATTGGGCGCAGCTTCACGACAGCGGTCATGATCTCGATTTTCCGATCACGCACGTCGACATGCTAAAAGAACTCGGCAAGCAGCTCTGGCTGCCGAACCTCTTCCGCTACATGATCGTGCGGGCGCGATATAGCGCGCTGGGTCACGACAACAACCCCTATATCGACCGCGAGCATCGCGGAGATCGGTTGCCGACGACGGCTGGCGTGCTCTACGCGGTCGTCGCTCCGATCGCAGCAATCACCTTGATCAAGACCGGGCATGGCCCGTGGGCCTTCGCGGCGATCGGTGCTTTAACGGCTCTCCTGGTCGCCTATTATTCGCTTCTGGACGAGAGCAAGCTGCCGCACGCTCATGTTGACACCGTGATCTCGCATCGGGCGACAAGCATCAGCCGCATCGTATTCATGGCAATCGTCTATTCGGCTTTGACCGCCGTAGAGGTGTCGGGCTTGGGTCCTGCCTGGAACTACTACGGTCTGCTCTGGATCCTACCGCTTTTCACGACATTCCCGCTGTTCATGATCATGCGCCAGTGGGTGCAGCACGGAAACGCCGATCGTGGCCGCTATACAAATACGCGGGTGTTCCTCGTGAACCCGTTCATTCGGTATGCGGTGTTCCCGTTCGGCATGGACTATCACCTGCCGCATCACATTTATGCGTCGGTTCCGCACTACAAGTTGAAGGGTCTGCACGAGCTGCTGCTGGACGATCCGCAGTATCGCGAGAAGGGCATCGTGGTCGAGGGCTACTTCAACTCGCCACACGGCGAAGTGCCGGAGCGCAATCCGACCGTGATCGAAGTGCTGGGCGAGAAGTATGCGCCAAAGCCCGACGGCGAAGTCTACGTCGATACCAATACGCTCGAGTACGCCAATGTTCGGGATGCCGAGGCCATTCGGCGTGAGAGCGAAGCGTCCGCACGCGGCGAGTGATCGGGCTTGCAACTGCGGGCTTGATCCGCTCGCCGTTCTTCAATCGAGAAGCTTTTCTCGAAGCTACTCGATTGCAGCCGGTCCCAATTCGGACCGATCAGATGTCGAGGTCCTTTGCGAAAGCCGCATTCTCTTGAATGAAGCGGAAACGGGCCTCAGGCTTTGATCCCATCAGCGCGCTGACGACTTCCGAAAGGCCTTCACGCCCTCCTTCCGCGATGGAGACGCGAAGCAGCGTGCGGCGCCTCTTATCCATCGTCGTTTCCTTGAGATCCTTGAAGTCCATCTCGCCCAGGCCTTTGAAGCGCGTGACCTTCGGCTTTTTGTTCTTGAAGTGTGTTGCCAGAAGTTCGTCGCGATGGGCTTCGGTGCGGGCGTAAACAACGTCGCTCTTGTCTGAAATCTTGTAGAGGGGCGGCACCGCTAAGAAGAGATGGCCGTTTTCGACCAGCTCCGGCATCTCCTGGTAAAAGAACGTGATGAGCAGCGACGCGATGTGGGCGCCGTCCACGTCCGCGTCGGTCATGACGATCACGCGCTCGTAGCGCAGATCCTCTTCGCGATATTTGGTGCCGGTGCCAACGCCCAGGGCCTGGATGAGATCAGCAAGCAACTGGTTCTGAGACAGCTTCGCCGAGGACGCGTTGGCGACGTTCAGGATCTTGCCGCGCAGAGGCAAGATGGCTTGCGTTTCGCGGTCACGCGCGCTCTTGGCGCTGCCGCCGGCGGAGTCGCCTTCCACAATGAAGATCTCGGTGCCAGCTGCCTGCTGGATCGAGCAGTCCGCGAGCTTGCCTGGAAGGCGGAGCTTTCGTGTTGCCGACTGGCGTCCGACTTCCTTTTCGCGGCGGCGCTTCAGGCGTTCTTCCGACTGGTCGATCGTCCATTCGAGCAGTTTCGTCGCCTGCTGCGGGGAATCCGCAAGCCAGTGGTCGAACGCGTCGCGAACCGCCGTTTCGACGATTTTCGTTGCTTCGGCCGTTGCGAGCTTGTCCTTGGTTTGGCCCTGGAATTCCGGTTCGCGCACGAAGACCGACAACATCGAGGCGGCCGTGCCCATCACGTCTTCGGAGGTGATCTGCTGGGCCTTCTTAGCGCCGACCAGCTCGCCGTAGGCGCGGAGGCCCTTGTAGAGCGCTTGGCGCAAACCATTCTCGTGCGTGCCGCCCTCAGGCGTCGGGATCGTGTTGCAGTAGGAAGATGAAAAGCCGTCCTCGTCCGCAATCCAGGCGACAGCCCATTCGACCGAGCCGTGACCGCCGTCTTTTTCAACGCGGCCTGCAAAGATGTCTTTTGTGACGCGGGTCTGGCCTTCGATCGAGGACGTCAGGTAATCGCTGAGGCCACCAGGGAAATGGAAAACGGCTTCGGGCGGCGTGTCGTCCTTGATGAGTTCAGGCGCGCACTTCCAGCGGATTTCGACCCCGCCGAAGAGATAAGCTTTGGAGCGCGCCATCTTCATGACGCGCGAGGGCTTGAACGCCGCGCCCTTGCCGAAAATCTTCTCGTCCGGCTTGAAGCGAACCTTCGTGCCGCGCCGGTTCATGATTGAACCGAGCTTTTCGAGCTTCGTCTGCGGTTCGCCGCGGGAGAAAACCATGCGATAGAGTTGCTGATCGCGTGCGACCTGGATCTCGAGCGTCTCGGAAAGCGCGTTGACCACGGAAACGCCGACGCCGTGCAGGCCGCCGGAGGTGTTGTAGGCTTTGGAATCAAATTTGCCGCCGGCGTGCAGGATCGTCATCACGACTTCGAGCGCGCTCTTGTTCTTGTATTTCGGATGCGGCCCGATGGGAATGCCGCGGCCGTTATCGGTGACTGTCAGGAAACCGTCTGTCGCAAGCTCGACCTCGATCCAGCTGGCGTGGCCGGCGACTGCCTCGTCCATGGAGTTGTCGATCACCTCGGCGAAGAGGTGATGCATCGCCTTCTCGTCGGTGCCGCCGATGTACATGCCGGGACGGCGCCGCACGGGCTCCAACCCTTCGAGCACTTCGATGTGCTCTTCGCTGTAAGTGCTTTCGACAGGCTTGCGGGCACGCGACGATTTCTCAGTCATTTCGCTTTCAAATTCCGGAAAGAGATCATTCTGTGATCGGCCCATCGGCGGCCCTCATTCGTGCTATGGCGCAACCGCGCATTCTGAAAGAAACGGCGGGGGGACGCACGACAGCTAAGCCGCTGGAGCGAATCTCGGAGTGCTACTTATAGCCCGAGCCGGCCGAGAGCCACCATGCCGTTTCCGTCTCGGACTTGTGGCCGCGAGGCAACTCGGGGTCTTCTTCAGACTGCGACGTTATCGATCAGGCGGGTTTTTCCCAGCCAACAGGCGGCCAGGACGCGCAGCGGACGGCCACTTTCGGGCGTCGCCGGCCCGAGCGTTTCAGCATCCCGAACCTCGATGTAATCGATCTTCTTAAAGCCCGCCGCGATCACTTTGCGCTTGGCGTTGGCAACCCCGGTCGCGATATCCGCGCCCTCCGATACGTCTTCGGCGAGAGCAGAGATGGTGGCGTATAAAGCCGGGGCGATCTTGCGCTCGGTCAGAGACAAATAGGCGTTGCGGGAGGAGAGTGCCAGCCCGTCCGTATCGCGCTTGGTCGGGGCGCCGATCAATTTCAGAGGCATGTTGAGATCGCGAACCATCTGACGAAGCACGGTCAGCTGCTGGAAGTCTTTCTCTCCGAAAACGGCGATATCGGCGGTCACCTGATTGAAGAGCTTGGCGCAAACAGTCGCTACACCGTCGAAATGACCCGGCCGAAACTCGCCTTCCAACTCCTTCGCGGCGCTTCCGGCGCGCACGCCCGTCGAATAACCGAGGGGATACATTTCTTCGACACTCGGCGCCCAGACGAGATCCACATCGGCCGTCCGTAGTTTTTCGAGGTCGCCGGCCTCGTCCCGCGGGTAGCGGGATAGATCTTCGTTGGCGGCAAACTGAGTCGGATTGACGAAGATCGATACGACGGCCCGGTCGGCTTTCTTCTTGGCCAGTTTCACGAGTGAGATGTGACCGGCGTGCAGCGCGCCCATGGTCGGAACAAGACCAATTGAGTGGCCCCGATCGCGCCATTTCCGCGTGATCTTCCGAAGGTCATGAACGGTGCGCACGATCTTGACGGTTTCTGACAAGGGCAACCCCGGGCGTTGGTTTTGCAAAGTCGCCGATGGCTTTAGGTGGTCGGGCTCACGGGCACAAGAGGGGCTGGCCGGGAGAGGAGGCGCGAAATTCCCGATCTGCTAATATCGGGTGCTGGGCGAATCGCATCGAGCGCCCGATATCAGTGGGAACGGTATGGTCGCGACATTGCGGCGTGAGGAAAGCGTGACACAGCGGGGTCTTCCCCCTCGGGACGAGTTCGCAACGCAATATCTCATTGACGAGAACCGTCTCGTCGGAGCGCTGATCGAGCGCGCCTTTTTCACGGAAGACGAGCGCCGGCGTACAGCGGACATTGCGCGCCGCCTCGTGCACACCGCGCGCGCGGACAAGGCTAGCCATGCGGGAATCGACGCCTTCATGCACGAGTACGGCCTTGCGACGGACGAGGGCGTGATCCTGATGTGCCTCGCCGAGGCACTTCTGCGAATTCCCGACGCCGAAACTGCGAACGCCTTTATCGCGGACAAGATCTCCGGTGGCGCGTGGGAAAAGCATCGCGGGCATTCCGATAGTCTTTTCGTCAACGCCTCGACTTGGGGCCTCATGCTTACGGGCCGCATCATGCGGCTCAAGGAAGCCAAAGGCGCGAACCCGTTTCAGGCAATGAAACGGCTCGTTGCGCGTTCGGGCGAAGGGACGATCAGGCTGGCGGTCCGGCAGGCGGTGAAGCTGCTTGGCGAGCAATTCGTTCTGGGGTCGACGATTGAAAGCGCCTTGTCGCGGGCCCGTGCCTACGAAGACAAAGGCTATCGCTTTTCCTACGACATGCTCGGGGAAGCCGCGCGTTCGGAGCAGGATGCCGAGCGTTACTTCCAGCGGTACATGGCGGCGATCGACGCGGTCGGTAACGATGCCGAACCGTTCACGACCCAACATGCCGATGCGATATTTGCGCGGCCCTCGATTTCGGTAAAGCTGTCGGCGCTGCATCCCAGGTTCGAACCGGGAAAAGAACGGCGTCTGCGGGCCGAACTTGCGCCACGATTGCTGACGCTTGCGCGCGCGGCGCGCGCCAGAGGTCTTGCGCTCACGATCGACGCGGAAGAGCAGGATCGTCTCGATCTGACGGCAGAACTCTTTGGCGAAACGTTCGTCAGCCCGCATCTTGATGGCTGGAACGGGCTTGGCATGGCCGTGCAAGCCTATGGCAAGCGCGCGATCCCGATGTTGCGGTGGTTGCGTCGGCTCAGCGAGAAAACGGGCAAGCGAATTCCGGTGCGCCTGGTCAAGGGCGCATACTGGGACAGCGAGATCAAATGGGCGCAGGAGCGTGGGTTGGAGGACTATCCTGTCTTCTCGCGCAAGCTGCACACCGACGTTTCGTACCTCGCGGCGATGCGTCTCCTAATCTCTGATCCGACGGCCTTCTACCCCCAGTTTGCAACTCACAACGCCCATACGATTGCGGCAGCAGCGGTCGCTGGCGGAGCGATCGACTTCGAATATCAGCGTCTCCATGGGATGGGCGAAGCGCTTTATGAGCAGGTCGTCGGCGAAGGCAAATTCGGACGGGTGTGCCGGATCTATGCGCCCGTCGGTGGGCACGAGGACTTGCTCGGCTATCTGGTGCGTCGCCTGCTCGAGAACGGCGCCAACACCTCCTTCGTCAATCGCCTTGGAGACGACGAGACGCCGATCTCGGAGATCATCGCGGATCCTGTCGAGATTGCCGATCGCGAGTTCAGTTCCGGCGAGCGGCTGAAGCTCATCGCAAGGCCGCGGGACATTTTCTTACCGGACCGCAAGAACAGCGCTGGCCTGGTGCTTACCGAGACGACAGTTCGCGACGGACTTCTGAACGATATCGCGAAAGTCCTGAAGACACCGTTCGCGGCGGGTCCCATCGTGAACGGCGTGGTGACGGCCGGCGGAGAAGCGGCGGCGATTGCCGTTTCACCGCACGATCATCGCGATCGGATCGGCACGGTTCGCTTGGCGACGCCGCAACATCTGGAAGAGGCGCTTGCTTCCGCCCGCGCTGGAGCCTCGCGCTGGGAAAAGACGGATGCGACTGAGCGCGCGCGAATCCTTGAAGTCGCGGCGGACCTTTTCCAACGCGATCGCGCCGTGCTGATGGCGGCGCTCATCCGGGAAGCAGGCAAGACGATTGAAGCTGCTCAGGCCGAAGTTCGCGAGGCGGTAGATTATCTGCGATACTACGCGACCGAAGCGCGGCGGCTGTTCGCCGACCCGGTTGTCCTTCGAGGACCGACCGGCGAGGAAAATACGCTCGCGCTGCGCGGACGGGGCGTCTTCGGGTGCATCGCGCCGTGGAATTTTCCCATCGCGATTTTCGCCGGCCAGGTCGCCGCTGCTCTGGCGGCAGGCAACGCAGTCGTCGCAAAGCCTGCCGAACAGGCGCCGATCTCGGGCTTCCTTGCCGTGAAATTATTGCAGGAAGCCGGCGTCCCACGCGACGCGCTGCATCTTGTAACGGGTGGCGGAAAGCTCGGAGAAGCCCTCGTCAAGGACCCTCGCATCCAGGGCGTCGCATTTACAGGATCAAACAACACGGCTTGGTCGATTCAACGGGCGCTCGCGGATAGGCGTGCGGCGATCGTGCCGTTCATTGCCGAAACTGGCGGCATCAATGCGATGATCGCGGATTCATCGGCCCTTCCCGAGCAGGTCGTGCGGGATGCGCTGCGGTCCGCCTTCGACAGCGCGGGGCAGCGATGCTCAGCGGCGCGGATCCTGTTCGTCCAGGACGACAATGCGCCTCGGATCCGCGGCATGCTTGCCGGAGCTATCGAAGCGCTGGATATCGGTGATCCCCTGGATTACGCGACCGACATCGGGCCGGTGATCGATGAAGCAGCGCAGGATGCCTTGGAAAGTCACAAGGTTTTCATGCAGAGGGAAGGTCGCGAGATTATCGATCTTGCCATGCCCGAGGCCTGCCGCGTCGGCACCTTCGTCACCCCGGCACTGTACGAAATCGATCGCTTGGACAGACTAGATCACGAAGTGTTCGGCCCGATCCTGCATATGGTTCGCTTCGAACGCGGTCATCTCGACAAGGTGGTGGCCGCTCTGAACGCGACAGGATTCGGCTTAACGCTCGGCCTCCACAGCCGGATCGAGAGTGTTGCCGATTACGTGGCGGAGAACGCGCACGTCGGCAATCTCTACGTCAATCGGAACCAGATCGGTGCTGTCGTAGGCGTTCAGCCATTCGGCGGCGAGGGACTATCAGGCACAGGTCCCAAAGCCGGTGGGCCAAACTATCTGACGCGATTTGCAACCGAGCGCACCCGCTCGACGGACGTAACAGCCACGGGCGGGAATTACACGTTGCTGAGCGGCAAGGGGTAGTGCCGGCTCGCGGTCACTCGTAGAAGGCATAAAACTTCTTCGCGGGCTCGACTATTTCCCAGGTCCCGGTGAAGCCGGAGGGCGTGAGAAAGGCGTCGCCAGCGCGGAACGTCGCTTCGGAGCCATCATCGCCGCGAACGATGATGAGGCCTTCCAAAAGGTGGCAGAATTCGCTTTCAGAGAACACGACGCGCCAGGTTCCGACGTCGGCACTCCAGATGCCGGATTGAAAGCGACCGTCGGCGCTTTTGAACAGCGTCTGCGCACATTGAACCGGATTGCCGGCGATGATGCGATCTTCGGCCGGCCGGTAGACGTCGCCCGGCGGGAGGACGCCTTGGAAAACGACAAGTTTGGGGAAATCGGTGGTCGTGGTCACTGGTCTGCCTTCACATCTCTTGGAAGGCTCAATGGTACGACCGCGCGGCTTTCGGCGGCAAGTGGTCTTCAGTCGCCCGCCATGACGAAGCAATCGACCGACTGGCGGCGAAGGGCGTTGCAGGCTGAGGTTGCCCGTTGAGCATCAAGGCCGGTGAAGCGGGCACGGAAAATCTGGTGGCCGTCCTTCATTGCCGGGTTGGTGACGGTCGATGCACCGGCGAGCAATTTTCCGGCGCGGCCTTGGACGTTCGAAAGGGCGTGCTGGGCATCGTCGATGGAGCCATAGGCGCCGATCTGGACAGCGTAGCGACCGCCGGAGGTTTGCGAAGCTACCCGTGTTTCGGGGCCTCCGCGTAGAGCACGGGCCTGGGCGCCCAGCGTCGAGGGTGGCGTGCCGCGGATGACGGGCGGCTCGTGAAGATCGGCGCCGGTTGATTTCGCCGTCTTAAGCGCAGCTGCCAGGTGACGCGGCTTGGCTTCGACCGGTCGAGGGATCGAGGCGGTGATAGCGGGCACATCGGACGTGCCGAGTGTTGCAACCCGAGTGGGCGCGGGCTGGGGAACAGATGCATCTGCGGCGGAGGCAGGCTGGAATTCGCGTGATGACGAAAGTCCCGCAGGTGCGAAGGCGCGGAGCGGAGCGTTGGCAGCTGTCACTGCGACAGGGAGCGGCTCGGTACCGGGGGCGCGAGGCTGCGGATCACGTTCGCTATCTTCCATGTCGGTCGTTTCGTCCGCCGAAGGTGCGCGGCGAACTTTGGGCTGGAGCGGAACGGCGCGTACTTTGAAGATCTGCACCGGCGTTTCCGTATCTTGGGGCGCGGCGGCGGGGCTTGCCGGCATCGCAGGGGCTCGTGGCGACGTGTCTCCAGCATCGGCAACCGCGACTGGCGGTTTACGCTTAGCCGGGCGCTGGGCCACTTTGGGTTCACCCTTTAATCGGGCAATCATGGCGGGGTGCCGCGACTTGGTCGAGGAGGCTCGCGTGACCATCTTAGCGAGAAGAACGCGCATTTCGGCGTTGCGCTCGGCTGCGGTATCGCCGCCGAAGACGACGCCGATCAGATGCCGATCGCCGCGATGCCAGGACGAAACGAGATTGAAGCCGGAAGCTCGCGTGTACCCAGTCTTGATGCCGTCGATTCCAGGCAGCGTGTTCAGCATCGTGTTGTGATTGCGAAACGACTTGCCTCCGTAGGTGAAGGTACGGGTGGCGAAGAGAGGGTAATATTGCGGGAAGTCGTCCTGCAGGCGCAGCGCCAGGGTTGCCATGTCGCGGGCCGTCGTGATCTGATCATCATTCGGAAGGCCTGAAGCATTCTCGTAATGCGTCCGGGACATCCCTATCTCACGTGCGCGCGCGTTCATGAGGCGCGCAAAATTGGTTTCCGAGCCGCCGATACGCTCAGCGAGAGCCACGGCGATATCGTTCGCCGATTTTGTTATAACGGCCCTGATCGCGTCGGAGACCGTTATCTGGTCACCGGGATCGAGATCGAGTTTTGAGGGTGCGACGGCCGCTGCGGCGTCTGAAATGGTGAGCTTGTCCGACATTTTCAGGCGCCCAGATTGAAGCGTCTCGAATGTCAGATAGAGCGTCATCATCTTGGTCAGAGATGCCGGGTGGCGGGGTGCGTCGCCATCTTCATTGTGGAGAACGGCGCCGGTATTGGCGTCCAGGATCAGGGCTGCGTGACGAGTGCCGCGCGCTTCCACGCTCGCCGAGGCGACCGCAAACATGATGACAAAAGCTGTTGCGTACGCAAACGCTCGTCGCAGCACGACGCCTAATCCCTCTGACCGCTCCTTCGGAGCGATAATTGACACCCGTTCCCCGCGGGTATGCCGATTGAGCTCCCGCGAACGGCCCCACCAGTCAATTTGAAAGGAGGAGCATTGTTTTTAGGCACCTTTTGGGCGTCAAAGAGGCCTTTGTCGCCTAATATGCCGATGTGGAGTCTAGGTGCGAGAAGGCTGCGTTAGCGTTAAGGAATAGGGTAAAAATTACCCCTTTGGTTGTCCCATACTTGGACGCTAAGTTCAGGTGTCGATCCGCGTCGGCGCTCAGGAATGTGATGTGCGGAACGGCAACGAACTCGGGCGAGCGCAGAAGGATGGTTTGGACTTGCGAAGCTTGCGCGCGTATCCGGCGGCCGGAACATCTCGCTTCGCTCCGCCATTCTGGTCGTTGGGAGAGGGCAGCATGAATGAGGGATACGTATGAAGTGCCACAGGACCAATTCTACTTTTTGCTCGTCAGCATGCCTATATTACGGGCTTGATGGACACGGGTGTTTAGCTTGAACATTCAGATGGAAAGACACGTCCGCCGTCGGGGACGCGTTTGCGAAACCGCCGTTACTTTTCTGCCTCCAATGCCGTCGCATTGCGGGATACCGTCAGGGGATCCGATGGATTCGGGTTTCGCCCGAGGCACGCGATGAAGAACGTGGATGCCGACTACCTACGGTTCGCCGCGCTCATGGCTGCGAACAACGAACCACCCGAGGGACCCCGCCGAGAAGACGGCGATGGAGAGTCCAAGACAGGTATTGTCACAAAGACCCGTCCCAAAACCAAGAAGCCGAACCTATATAAGGTTCTTCTTCTGAACGACGACTTCACGCCGATGGAGTTCGTTGTCCTCGTTCTGCAGCGCTTCTTCAACAAGGGCCAAGAGGACGCGACCCGAATTATGCTTCACGTCCACCACAAAGGCGTCGGTATTTGCGGCGTCTATACCTACGAGGTTGCTGAAACCAAGGTGACGCAGGTCATGGACTTTTCCCGTCAGCATGGCCACCCTCTACAATGCACCATGGAGAAAGAGTAGGACTCGATTGACATCCCTCTCCAAAAATCTCGAAGCCTCGCTGCACCGGGCGGTGCAGTACGCTAACGTCCGTCACCACGAATTCGCGACCCTCGAGCATCTGTTGCTGGCGCTTGTAGACGATCGCGACGCAGCAGCGGTGATGCGCGCCTGCTCAGTCGATCTCGAGCAGCTCAGGGCGCGGCTCATCGAATACCTGGATACCGAACTCAAGCCGATCATCTCGAAGTCAGCTCGCGATGCGCATCCGACGAACTCGTTCCAGCGCGTGGTGCAACGTGCGATCGTCCACGTGCAAACATCGGGCCGCGAAGAAGTGACTGGCGCCAATGTGCTGGTAGGTATTTTTTCGGAACGGGAAAGCCACGCCGCGTATTTCCTGCAAGAACAGGAAATGACGCGTTTCGATGCGGTTCAGTACATTGCGCATGGAATTGCAAAGCGGCCAGGCATGTTCGAGCCGCGCACCGTTCGTGGGGTCGATGACGACGTGAACGCGACCGAGAGCGAAGAGAAAAAGCCGGGTGATGCGCTCAACACCTATTGCGTGAACCTCAATAAAAAGGCGCGCGACGGCAAGATCGATCCTCTGATCGGCCGGGAGCAAGAGGTGCTGCGCACCATTCAGGTTCTCTGCCGCCGTCAGAAGAACAATCCTCTGCTGGTCGGTGATCCGGGTGTCGGCAAGACCGCGATCGCCGAAGGCTTGGCGCGCAAGATCGTAGGCGGTCAGGTTCCTGATGTCCTGAAGGGCGCGACGATCTTTTCGCTCGATATGGGCGCGCTGCTCGCCGGCACGCGCTATCGCGGCGACTTCGAAGAGCGCCTCAAGGCCGTGATGAAGGAAGTCGAAGCCTTCCCAGGCGCAGTGCTGTTCATCGACGAGATCCACACTGTGATCGGCGCCGGGGCGACTTCGGGTGGGGCGATGGACGCCTCGAACCTGCTCAAGCCTGCTTTGCAGTCAGGAACGCTTCGCTGCATCGGCTCGACGACCTACAAGGAGTATCGCCAGCACTTCGAGAAGGATCGGGCGCTCGTTCGCCGATTCCAGAAGATCGACGTGAAGGAACCATCCGTCGAAGATGCGATCGAGATCCTGAAGGGCTTGAAGTCCGTTTTCGAGGACTATCACAAGATCAAGTACACGAACGAAGCCATAAAGGCTGCGGTCGAGCTGTCGGCTAAATACATCCATGACCGCAAGCTGCCCGACAAGGCGATCGACGTGATCGACGAGACGGGCGCGTCGCAGATGCTGGTGCCGGAAGGCAAGCGGAAGAAGAAGATCACCACGAAGGAGATCGAAGCCACCGTCGCGACGATGGCACGAATTCCTCCGAAGACGGTGACGAAGAGCGATGCCGAGATCATCGCCCACATCGGCCGCGACCTCAAACGGCTCGTGTTCGGCCAGGACAAGGCGATCGACGCTCTATCGAGCGCGATTAAATTGGCACGGGCTGGCTTGCGGGAACCGGAGAAGCCGATCGGCTGCTATCTTTTCTCAGGCCCGACCGGCGTCGGTAAAACCGAGGTTGCCAAGCAGCTTGCCAACCTGATGGGCGTCGAGTTGCTGCGCTTCGACATGTCGGAATACATGGAGAAGCACACGGTTTCGCGGCTCATCGGTGCGCCTCCGGGCTACGTCGGGTTCGATCAAGGCGGCCTCCTGACCGATGGCGTCGACCAGCATCCGCATTGCGTGTTGCTGCTCGATGAGATCGAAAAGGCGCATCCCGATCTGTTCAACATCCTGTTGCAGGTGATGGACCACGGTAAGCTTACGGATCACAACGGCAAATCGGTCGACTTCCGCAACGTCGTCCTCATCATGACGACCAATGCGGGCGCAGCCGACATGGCGAGGCCGCCGATGGGCTTCAATCGATCCAAACGCGAGGGCGAAGACACGGAAGCCGTGGCGAAGCTTTTCACGCCGGAGTTCCGGAACCGTCTCGATGCGATCGTGCCGTTCTCTGGTCTTTCGCCCGAGATCATTGCCCAGGTCGTCGAGAAGTTCATCTTCCAGCTCGAAGCGCAGCTCGCTGATCGCGGCGTTACGATCGAGTTGTCGGACGAGGCTACTCGATGGCTGGCGGAGAAGGGCTACGATGAGAAGTTCGGTGCCCGGCCGTTGGGTCGCGTCATCCAGGAGCACATCAAGAAGCCGCTCGCCGAAGAGCTGCTGTTCGGGAAGCTTGAGAATGGCGGTACTGTGAAGGTGCTGGTCGCGGGCAAGGGGCCGGATCGGACGCTGACGTTCGACTTCCTGCCGCTTGATCCTTCGAAGAAGGTGAAGACCCCAGACGACGAAGAAACCGACGACGATCTTCCGCAGCCTGTGCTCGCGGATGCCACGCCGAAGAAGGCGCTCCCTGGTCCGAAAGACAAGGGCGAAAAGCCAAACGGTTCGGGCGCGGTTCCGAGTGTTCCTCGGAAGAAGAAAGAGGAATAGTCCGTCTGTTACGTGGCGGCAAGACCGCTGCGTAGATCTGAAATTGTAAGCACGCTGGTATACTCAAACCGGCGTGCTTTCTTTTTTGCTTTTTGAGCGTGTGACAATTAGAGGGAAAGCGTTCGTGCCTTAGGTGTCGCCGGAATGCGGGATTCTCAAAGAGCAAGATGACATCCATGGCTCGTGACCTTCCCAACTGGACCCCGCGCCCGCGACCCTCGCGTGTCATCATTGATGGCCGATACGCGCGGCTGGAGCCGGTTGATCCGACGCAGCACGCCGTTGATTTATTCGAACAATCGGTCGCTCCGGGCGTCGAGGAGCGATTTCGCTATCTGTTCGACACACCACCGGCGACTCTCGCCGATGTCCAGTCGTGGCTCGAAAGGATGTCGGAGAGCCAGGATCCGATGTTCTGGGCGGTCGTCGATAAAGCGAGTGGTCGCGTAGCGGGCCGTCAGGCGTTCATGCGCATCGAACCCACTCATGGTGTGATCGAGATCGGATCGATTCTGTGGGGTCCGGCCATTGCGCGGACGCGGGTCGCAACCGAAGCGCTTTACCTCTTTGCTCGGCACGCTTTCGAAGATCTCGGCTATCGCCGCTTCGAATGGAAATGCGACAACCGCAACGAGCCATCGAAGCGCGCTGCGCGTCGCTTCGGCTTCGACTATGAGGGTCTGTTCCGGCAGCACATGGTGATCAAGGGCGCCAACCGCGATACGGCTTGGTTTGCCATGGTCGATCGCGATTGGCCGGCGCTTAAGCTCGCTTACGAAGCCTGGCTCGACCCTGAAAATTTCGATGAGGCGGGCCGGCAGAAAAGACAACTGATGGCGGCGAGGCCGGGTTAAAGTCCTCGAATTGCCGACCTGGGAATATTACGCCAGCGCGGCTTTCAGTTTTTCCGCGTTAGCCGCGAGGACGGCTGCATCTTCCATTTGCCGAGCATGGATCTGAAGCGGTTGGCCTTCATATCGCGGCATGACGTGGAAGTGCAGGTGGAAAACTGTTTGGCCGCCGGCAGACTCATTGAATTGGGCGATGCTTATGCCATCGGCGTTGAAGGCCGCCTTGGCGGCAACGGCGACTTTTTGAACAAGTGGGATGATTTTTGCGAGCACCGCCGGATCCGCGTCGAGCAGGTTCCTTGACGGGGCTTTCGGGACGACAAGGGTGTGGCCCGCGGTCTGGGGCATGACATCCATGAAGACGACCGCATCGGCGTCCTCGTAGACCTTGTGGCACGGGATTTCTCCGCGCAGGATTCTAGCGAAAATATTGGAGGTGTCGTAGGCCATGGGGGACTCGCTTGCGACCGGTCTGCGAGGCCCCGACCGGCCTCCGCTTCAGGCTTCGTCTTTGCGATAGGGTCCCATTTCGGTCAAGTCGGCATTCATCTGTGCCACCGCTTCCCGCTCCTGGATCAGGAACCGTTCGACCGCCCGGCGGAGAGATGGATCCGCGATCCAATGCGCCGAGTAGGTTTCGACCGGGAGATAGCCGCGGGCAAGCTTGTGTTCGCCCTGCGCACCGGCCTCGACGCGTGCCAAACGGTGAGCGATGGCGAAGTCTATGGCTTGATAGTAACAGGCCTCGAAATGCAGGGCGGGATGGTGCTCCACAGCCCCCCAATAACGGCCGTAAAGGCAATCGCCCCCTATGAGGTTCAATGCGCCTGCGATGTAGTTGCCGTCGCGCTTGGCGAGCACCAGGAGGCAACTCTCCGGCATGACCTCGCCGAGCAGCGAGAAGAATTTGCGGTTGAGGTAGGGCCGGCCCCATTTCCGGTTACCGGTGTCGATGTAGAACGCGAACATCGCGTCCCAGTGCGCCTCGGTAATGGCCGCGCCTGAGATCTGCTCGATCTCAATGCCCGCGGCCAGAGCTGTCTGACGCTCCTTCTTCACCGCTTTGCGTTTGCGGGATGCCAGGGTGGCGAGGAAGTCGTCGAACGAGGAGTAGCCCTGGTTCTGCCAGTGGAACTGTTGCCCGATGCGAACCAGGAAGCCGAGCGCCGTCAAGCGCTCTGCCGTCGACGGATCGATAAACGTCAAATGGACCGACGAAAGACCGCCTTGCCTCACCACCTCTCTGGCTGCGGCGGCGAGAAGCTCCTCATTGGCAATTGCGTCGTCGCCGGGCCGGACCAGCAGGCGCGGGCCCGGCACGGGTGTGAAAGGCACCGCGATCTGAAGCTTTGGATAATACTGGCCACCTGCGCGCTCGTACGCGTCCGCCCAGCCGTGATCAAAAACGTATTCGCCCTGGCTATGCGATTTCACGTAGGCCGGAGCCGCGCCGGAGATGTTGCCTTCTTCGTCCTGGGTCACGAGATGCCTTGGCAGCCAGCCCGTATGCGCCCCGACGGCGCGAGAGTCCTCAAGCGCCTTAAGAAAGGCATGGCTTACGAAGGGATTGAAACGGGTTGGATCAGGATTGGCGCAGGCATCCCACTGCGCGGCATCAAGTGACGCGATGGAGGGAGCGAGATTGACGGCGCTTTCAGAAAATTGCGGCATCCAGCTTCATTGTCGCGAGACCACGCGTCTACGCAAGTCCTGATATAGGATCAATGCGGGGGGTAGGCAGGGCTTCCGCGCAGCGCCGATGTCGCGGGGCGGCGATTTCGGGGCGACTTATGGCGTGAAGCCTTCGAAGATCATCGCGTCCGACCATTTTTCCGCAATACGGCGCTGTTTTGAGGTACGAACCGTCCACGACACGACCGGAATGTCAGCCACCCGGCGCGCGTATTCAGTGACTGGTGTCGGCAGGGCATCGACCTGATAGGCGTAGAAAGCCGGGTCAACCGGACCGGACTCCAGCAGGTTTCGCAGGTCGGCCCCGCGCGCCTTGCCGATCTTGCGCAACCACCATCCAGCCCCAGTGTATCGTCCGGAATCAATCCCTCGTGGAATTTCCGGCGTCAGTTTGCGCATGGCGACAAGAACGGCAGGGTCGAAGGACAGAAACGCGAGCGGGCCTTTATACTGCGAAACGATCGCCGCGATGTTGGCCATGAAGCGAGTGTCGGGCGGCTCCCATTCGCTTTTGATCTCGACGAACAGCGGGACGCGGCCTCTGACGAGTTCGAGAAGTCCCGCAAGGGTCATTATCGGTGCGTCGCCGATGCGATGGCGCAGTGACTTCAGATCGGCTGTCGTCAAATCGGCGACGGCCTTATTCGATTTGACGAGCCGTCCCAATTTTTCATCGTGGAATACGACGGGATGACCGCCCTGCATCGGGCGGATATCGCATTCGATGCCGTATCCTCCGGCAATTGCTGCTTCGAAAGCGGGTTGGGTATTCTCGACGATGCCGTGTTTCACATCGTGCAGTCCGCGGTGGGCGATCGGTCTGAGGAATGCTGCGCGGTCGAACATGGATCAGCGGATCTTGAGGATGGCGTCGATCTCAACACAGGCATTCAAGGGCAGGCTCGCGACGCCGACGGCTGAACGCGTGTGACGGCCAGTGTCGCCGAGGACGGATACCAGAAGGTCGGATGCGCCGTTGATGACTTTGGGTTGATCGGTGAAGCTTTGCGTGGACGCGACAAAGCCGGTCAATCGCAGCACTTGCGTTATACGAGCAAGATCGCCTAGCGCCGCTTTTGCCTGAGCCAGGATGTTGAGCGCGCAATGGCGGGCAGCTTCCTGTCCCTGCTCGACCGTGACCCCGTCTCCGAGAACACCCGTGAGAACACGCCCGCTGTCGTCTTTTGCGATCTGACCGGAAATGAAAAGCAGCTCGCCGGAAATCAGAAAAGGGACGTAATTGGCGACGGGCTGGGGCGCCTCGGGCAGTTTGATGCCCAGGTCGGCGAGCTTTTGGTCTATGGCGCTCATTGGAATAATACCGGATATTCGACTTCACCCGGCAGCTTTGGCCGTCGCGCCGCCTCTTTGCAATGCCTTTATCTAAAGCGTAGATTGCTGTAATTGTGAATATTCCGGCCCCCTAGAGCGAGCTCAGTCTGATGATTACGCGTGATGGCTATGCCGCGTTAGCTTTGATTACTTTGGCAACTGGGGCGACGGCGCAGTCCGCTCGGGCTTCGGACATCTCCAGTTTTGCTCCGCATCGCGCGGTCTACGAACTAACGATGGGTGACTCCAACGCCGGCTCCGGTGTTACCGGCGTATCTGGCCGAATGGTCTATGAACTCAACGGGTCAGGATGTTCCGGATACACGCAGAACATGCGTTTCGTTACGATCATGACGAACCAGGATGGTGCAGATACCGTCAGCGATCTGCGGAATTCGAGCTGGGAGGAGGCGGATGCGAAGAAGCTCACCTTCTCGTCCACTCAATACCAGAACGATCAGCTGGCAGATTCAAGCCAGGGGGATGCGTTGCGCTCGAAGGGAGCGACGCCGGTCGTAGGCGTCGATCTCGTCAAACCCGCGAAGAAGCGCGTCTCTCTGCCGACGGACATTTACTTTCCGATGCAGCATGCTTCGACGCTTGTGCAGGCGGCCAAGAGCGGCGTGAAGATGTTCACCGCCAATCTCTACGATGGCTCCGAAAAGGGCGAAAAATATTACCTGACCAACACGATCATCGGTCCGAAGTTCAAAACGGGAGTGGCAGCCTCGGTCGGATCGTTCAAAGGTGCGGACAAGCTCGCGACCGTCGATTCATGGCCGATGACGATCAGCTATTTCGATGCGGGTAAGGACCACGAAGATCTGACGCCGTCGTACGAGCTGTCGTTTCGCTATTTCGAGAATGGCGTGACGAGCGATCTTAAGATCGATTACGGTGAGTTCTCGATCAAGGGCGAGCTGAAAGAGCTCACACTTCTGGAACCGGCCAAATGTCCGGCCAAGGACACCCACTAATCTGCTAGTCGTCGATGCGGCCTGCCAAGAGCTGGTAGGCAGGGCCGATCGATGACGGATCAATGCCGGCTTCCTGGCAGAACGATAGCAGTAGGCTTTCATCCGAAAGAAGATAGTCGAGAGTCGCCGTCTGCAGTTCGCGCGACGAGGCGGCGCCACGAAGATCATCCGGCGAGCTTCCGGTGAGCGATAGGAAGCGGGAACTTTGCGCCGGGTCTGCAATGACAAACGCTAGCACCTGCAACGCGATCGCTTCTGCCCGATCTTCGGTCAGGCGCTGCGGTTTGGGTCTCAGCATCGTGGTTACCTATTCGTCAGACCGTCGTTAACTGTTGGTTACCGCTTTGGAGGGCAAAGTCGGCCGCCAGTTCAGCTGAGAATCGGTGCACAACGGCCGCAAGGAGAGTTGGCGGTTGCTATGACGTACCAGGAAACCCGAACAAACGTCGAGCGTCGCGTGCCCGATCCCCGAGTCGGTACACAATCTGTGCTGATCGTCGAGGATAACGAGCTCAATATGAAGCTCTTCAACGATCTCCTGGTCGCGCACGGCTACAAAACAATTCAGACGCGCAACGGCTTCGAAGCGCTCGAGCTTGCGCGGCGACATCGGCCCGATCTGATCTTGATGGACATCCAGCTGCCGGAGGTTTCGGGGCTCGAAGTGACACGCTGGCTGAAGGACGACGATACGCTTTGCCGAATCCCAATCGTCGCCGTTACGGCTTTCGCTATGAAGGGTGATGAAGAACGCATCCGCTCGGGGGGATGCGAGGCCTACATCTCCAAGCCGATCTCTGTGACCTCGTTTTTAGAAACCGTTCGCAAATTCATCGGATCTCCGAGGCTGTAGACTACCCGGCAGACACTCACCCATGACCGCCCGCGTACTCGTTGTTGACGATATTCCAGCAAACGTGAAGCTTCTCGAAGCGAGACTTCAGGCCGAGTACTTCGACGTTCTGACGGCCAGCAACGGCCAGCAAGCCCTCGATATTCTTGACCGCGAAAGCGTCGATGTCGTGCTTCTTGACGTCATGATGCCGGGCATGGACGGCTTCGAAACCTGCCGGCGCATCAAGGGAAGCCACAATACACATCACATACCGGTCGTGATGGTAACTGCGCTCGACCAGCCTTCGGACAAGGTTCTAGGGCTTGAGAGCGGGGCGGATGATTTCCTGACCAAACCCGTAGACGACATCGCTCTCGTCACGCGTGTTCGAAATCTCGCGCGCCTCAAGATGCTCAACGACGAAATGATGATGCGGGCGTCAACGGGCAAGGACATGGGATTGCCCGATGACGGCTCTCTGGCCCGCGCGCTCTCGGCCAAATCAGGGCGGGTACTGCTCGTTGACGACAATCCACGTTCCTCCGAACGGCTGCTCGAAGTCTTGTTGCGCGCAAACGACGCCTATTGTGAGCACAATGCCCAGAACGCGCTGTTATTGCTCGCAGAGAACAATTTCGATCTCCTGATCGTCAGCCTTTCATTGCGCGGATCGGACGGGTTACGGCTGTGCTCACAGGTACGTTCTCTTGAGCGAACGCGGCATTTGCCAGTGATCATGCTGGTTGAACCCGGAGACGAGGCCCGATTGCTGCGCGGCCTGGACATGGGCGTTAACGACTATCTGATGCGTCCGATCGATCGCCACGAACTGCTGGCGCGGGTCAAGACGCAGATCCGGCGGAAGCGGCACTCCGATTTCCTTCGGCACAGGCTGGCCGAAAGCGTGGAGATGTCGATCACGGATTCGCTGACCGGCCTTCACAATCGCCGGTACATGGAAGGACACTTGCGGACGCTGGTCTCTGAAGCCGCGCGTACCGGACGGCACTTATCCATGCTGGTCGCCGATATCGATCATTTCAAGCAGGTGAACGATACCTACGGCCACGATGCAGGGGACGCGGTACTAAAGGAATTCTCTACGCGTATTCGGCGAAATACTCGGGGTATCGACTTGGCGTGCCGGCTAGGCGGCGAAGAATTCGTGATCATCATGCCCGACACGGATCTTACGCATGCCTACCAGGTCGGGGAGCGGCTGAGGGCATGTGTGGCCGCGGACGACTTCGTGTTGGACGATGGACAGAGTATCCGGGTTACGGCAAGTGTGGGCATAGGAACACTGGAGTCGCCCGATGATACTCCAGAGACGATGTTCAAGCGCGCCGACTGCGCGCTCTACATCGCTAAGCGACGTGGGCGAAATCGTGTCGTCGCCGATGCGGCGTAAATGCTACTTTGGGTGTGTTCTCGTTGCTTTTTGGCCCATGTTGCTCGCTCGGACGAGAACGGCCTGTTCGCTAATGCACAATTCGACAATAAATTCGAATGCTTAGCCGGAAGCGATCCCGCTGCTCAAAACGCAGAATCGTAGCCGAAACAACACAGTAAAGCAGTTGTTGCTTTCTGCATCGTATTCTGGCACCAATCGATGCGACGAATGGGGGATAAATAGGTATTTTCGCTATTTGGACGCCATTCTCGCGAGGCTTTGCTTGTGAGAATGAGCGACGTGAGATCCCGCGCTATCGGGCCCGCCGCATAGCCTGGTAGAGTGGGTATGATCGAACCGAGCGACCACACGAGTGGCCTCCTCGAACGGTTGCAGAGGGTCGATCGCGAAGCTGGGTGAGGAACAACGCCCTCTTTGAACCTCGCCCGGTCGTGGCCAGGGTTGCGAAGCTGTCTCGGAACGATTTACCCCGCTGCCGAGTTTGCTTTAAGCCCTGGCCACATCAATGCGGCAGGGCCTTCCCCCAAAGCATGATTCACATCAAGTCAGTATGAGGATTTCGCGAACGGTTCGCGCGTTTACTTAATCTTGGTTTCCTTGAATTCCACGTGCTTGCGAGCGACGGGATCGTACTTCTTGAAAATAAGCTTTTCGGTCGACGTGCGGGGGTTCTTCTTCGTCACGTAAAAGAAACCCGTGCCGGCTGACGACAACAATTTAATTTTCTGAGTAACTGGCTTCGCCATGGATCGAGTGGCCTTAGATTAAGAGCCAAGACAGCTTGGCCGAGAAGCGCGCAACATACGCACCAACTTTGCCATGTCAAGGCGTGGGAGGTGCGACTTTACACGATATCAGATCACGGCGGAAGGCTGTGCCATCGGAATAGTAATAGGGCAGTGGTTCGCTCGCATCGGTGCTGACGCGCGCTTTCGTAAGCAAGCCCGCGAGGTCCTCCAGCACCAGCCTTGTGATGTTTGGCAGATCGAGGTTGCGTGCTTCCGGTAACGTAAACCAGCCGAGATCGAGCAGCTCCCCATCGGGCAGAGCGCTATCAGTCAAGATGGCAGTGGACCCTGTGAGGAAAAACCAGGTATCGAAGCGGCGCACTCGGCCTGGCGGCGTAATTGCTCGCGCCAACGGGTAAAGATGCGCTGGGATGGGCACGCAGCCTGATGCTGCAAAAGCTTGCCAAGCGGGTCCTACGGCGCCGGCGAGCGTGCCCCGGCGGCCAACCATCAGTCCGGTTTCTTCAAAGAGTTCGCGCACGGCCGCCAGCGCGAAAGGCCTGATCTCAGATGCGAGATCGGCTGGAGAAAAGCCGTCCCCAAAACCGTCGGCCAGCGACCTGTCGTCATCTTCCACGCGACCGCCAGGGAAGACCCATTTATTCGGCAAGAAGACCTGCTCCGCGCGGCGTCGCCCCATGAGAAGCTTCGGCTCGGGTGCTGATGCGTCGACAACGAGAACGCATGCGGCATCGCGGATAGGAACATCAATGGCGGAACTCGCTGGTTGTCCGTGCGACTTCGGCATTACGTCATCTCGGAGATGTCTCTGGTGGCGACGGCGGCCATTGCTCCGGCTCGTCCAGTTTTGGATTTCCGAAGCCGTGCATGCGGAGGGCCCATTGATAGCCGATGAGCAGGCCTTTGGTTCGCGGCAGAAGCCATAGGCTCAGAAGGATCAATGCCGGAATCCAGATCGTAAGCTGTACCCACGTGGGCGGGGAAAATAGCCGCTCAAGGATGAGAATGCCGCCGACGATTACGTGCGCGGTTATCGTCATGACGAAGTAGGGCGGGGCGTCGTCGGCTCTTTGGTGAAAGAGTTCGTTGCCGCAATTCGGGCAGGTGTCGTTCACCTTGAGGTATTTGCCGTACATACGGCCCGTTCCGCAATCGGGGCAACGTTGCAGCCAGCCGCGCCGCATGGACTGCCAGACGTTGCGCGGCGCTTCGTCGGTCCCGGAAGAGGTTTGATGGGGCTGCTGTACCATGAACGCGTGATGGGCTCTCTGCCTGTGGAGGTCAAGGCGGGCCGCCGGCGGCTCGGCGAAATCTTATGACTTAGCGAGACCGCCCGCGGAATTTACCGAACTTCTTTTTACCCGTGTTTCTCCGCCCGGGAAGGCGGCTCGCGGACAAGTTGCTTTTTGTCGGCTCGGTGATCATCTCGAAGCGCAGTGCCCCAGCCGAAGGGATCGCTTCCAAAAGCTTTACCTCGACCGTATCGCCTAAGCGATAACCTTCTCCCGAGCGCGCGCCGATCAAGGCGTGCGCGGCTTCGACATGGTGATAGTAGTCATTGCCGAGACTGGAAATCGGAATGAACCCGTCGGCGCCGGTATCCTTGAGCTTCACGAAGAGGCCCGATCGCGTCACGCCGGCAACGCGGGCCGCGAAAGTCGCGCCAATGCGGTCGGCCAAGTGCGCGGCGATCAGGCGATCCGTCGTTTCCCGCTCGGCAGACATGGCGCGCCGCTCGGTATCTGAAATCGCCTTTGCCACTGCGGCGAGGCGCGGAATCTCCTCATCGGTCAATCCGTCAGGGCCGAGATTCAAAGCGCGGATGAGGGCACGATGGACAATCAAATCCGCATAGCGGCGGATCGGCGACGTGAAGTGGGCGTAACGGACCAGGTTCAAGCCGAAATGTCCGATGTTCTTCGGATTGTATTCGGCCTGGGACTGCGAACGCAGGATCACTTCGTTGATGAGATCCGGGACAGGAAGATCCTTGGCCTGGTGAAGCACGCGATTGAACGCTTCCGGCTTCAAGGCTCCCGCATGGGGAATTTTCATGTCCAGCGTCTCCAGGAAATCACGGAGACCCTTAAGCTTCTCGGGGCTCGGCTGATCATGGACACGGTAGACAAGGGGAAGGCGCTTTTCCTCGAGCGTTTCGGCGGCCGCGACGTTCGCCTGGATCATGAACTCTTCGATGAGCCGGTGGGCTTCGAGGCGCTCCGGGGTGACGACACGCGCAACCTTGCCTTCCTCGTTCAGGATGATTTTGCGTTCAGGGAGGTCGAGGTCGAGCGGGCCGCGCTTGTCGCGCGCTTTTGCGACGGTTCGATAGGCTTCCCAAAGCGGCAGGAGGGCCCTCTCCATCAGCGGCAAGCACTTATCAGATGGATTGCCGTCGATCGCGGCTTGGGCCTCCTGATACGAAAGCTTCGCAGCCGACTTCATCATGGCGCGAACGAACGTGTGCCTGCGTTTTTCGCCGTGCTTGTCGAACACCATGCGCACTGCGAGGCACGGACGCTCCTCCAGTTCACGCAAGGAGCATAGGTCGTTGGAAATCTTCTCGGGCAGCATCGGCACGACCCGGTCCGGGAAATAAACCGAGTTACCTCGCAGCTGGGCTTCGCGATCGAGCTTCGAACCCGGCCGGATATATTGTGCCACGTCCGCGATCGCGACAGTGACGATGAAGCCGCCGGAATTTTTGGAATCCGGGTCGGCCTCCGCATGGACAGCGTCGTCGTGATCGCGCGCGTCCATTGGGTCGATTGTCAGCAGTGGAATGCTGCGGAGGTCGGTGCGCCCGCCCATCGTTGGCGGTTCGAGCGTCTCGCATTCCCTGAGAACGGCCTCCGGAAAATCTTCCGGGATCCCATGGGCATGGATAGCGATTAGCGAGATCTTGCGTTGATCGTCCGGATTGCCGAGGCTTTCGACGATCTCGGCGCGTGGCGTCGCGAAACGGCCGCGTCGAACGAGCTGAAAGCGGACAAGGTCGCCGTCGTCTGCTCCGCCCATGTCCTCGGGGAGGATTGGCCAGCTTTTGAGTTCTTTGCGATCGATCGGTTCGATGGTCCCGCCGCCGCGCTTGGAAGCGCGGAAGATGCCGAGCAGGCGACGCTTCTCGCGCCGGAGCTTCTTGACGGGGATCGCTTCATAGCTTGCCGCTCCGCTGCTTCGCGGCAGCTTGTGGAGGCGCGCTAGAACGTGGTCGCCGATGCCAAATTCGGCATCGCGGCCCTCGCGTCCGGAGACCAATCGGACAAGTGGCCGTTTGCCGTCGGATTCTTCCCATTCAAGTGGCTTAGCAACGAGATCACCATGCTCGTCGCGGCCTGTGATTTCCAGCGGAGCGACCGGCGGAAGCTTGCCCTTCTCACGGAGGTGCTTCTTGTCTCCCGAGAGTGAGCCTTCCTCCGCCATCTCCGAAAGCAGGCGCTTCAGAGCGATTTTAGCGCCGCCTGATACGCCAAAGGCGCGTGCGATCTCGCGTTTGCCCGCTTTCCCGGGCGCAGAATTCAGAAACTCTAGAATTTGCTCTTTGCTTGGCAGACCGCCATCGGCAGGGGCTCGCGTCGCGCCTGATTTGCGGGCCACCGGCTTGCCTCGTCGTTTCGTGCTCAGGCCTTAGCCTTTGCGAGTTTCTTGCTCCCCGCTGATGCAGGTGCGGACTTCTTCGCCGGCGCTTTGGCAGCGGGTGCCTTCGCCGCGCTGGATTTGGGCGCATCGGACTTGGCGGCTTTCGCCGATTTATCACTCTTGGACGGCTTTTCGCTCTTTGCCGGCTTCGCCTTGGCTCCGCGCGCGGGTTTGCCCTTCTTGCCGCCGCCATTGGCAATACGCTCGGCCAAAAGTGCCAGCGCTTCATCCATCGTGAGAGACGTTGGATCCTTCGCCCGCGGCACGGTAGCGTTGACCTTGTTGTGGCTGACGTAAGGGCCATACCGGCCTTCCAGCACCTGAACCGGGCCGCCTTCGCTTGGATGTGCGCCGAGATCCTTGACGACTTTCGGGGCACCGCGTTGGAAGCGGCTTTTTCCCCCGCCAGCCCGTTTTTCAGCAATCAGCGTGACGGCGCGGTTGAGACCAATGGTGAAAAGGTCCTCGAGACTTTCGAGGTTCACATAAGTTTTGGCTCCGTCGTGCTCGTGCAGGATGAACGGGCCAAAGCGACCGAGGCCTGCGGTGATCATGCCGCCCTCATCGGGATGCGAACCCACATCGCGCGGCAATGAAAGGAGCTGCATAGCCTTATCGAAATCAAGCGTTGCGGCATCCACGCCCTTAGGAATGCTCGAGCGCTTCGGTTTTTCATCGCCTTCGGCTTCGCCAAGCTGGACGTACGGACCAAAGCGACCCGTGCGTAGTGTCACTGCAAGGCCGTTATCATCGTAGCCAAGAATCTTACCGTCGAGCGCGGCTGCATCGCCGTCCGCACTCTGCGTCAGTTGGCGGGTATAGTTGCAGTCGGGATAGTTTCCGCACCCTATGAACGCCCCATATTTACCTGAGATCTTGAGGCTTAGACGGCCATTCCCGCATTTGGGACAAAGCCGCGGATCGCTGCCGTCGCCCTTGTCGGGAAAAACATGCGGTCCGAGCATCTCGTTCAGCGCTTCGAGCACGTCACCGACGCGCAGATCCTTGATTTCTCCGACCGCCGCCATGAAGTCGCGCCAGAAGTCGCGCAGCACTTCTTTATAGGCGAGCTCGTCGTTGGAGATGAGATCGAGTTTTTCTTCCAGATCCGCAGTGAAGTCGTATTCGACGTATCGCCGGAAGAAGCTTTCCAGAAACGCGATGACCAGGCGACCCTTGTCCTCGGGGACGAGCCGCTTCTTTTCGATCCGCACGTAATCGCGATCAACGAGAACGGCCATCGTAGAGGCGTAGGTCGAAGGGCGGCCGATGCCGAGTTCTTCCATCCGCTTCACCAACGTTGCCTCTGAGAAGCGCGGTGGCGGCTGGGTGAAATGCTGATCGGCGCTGACTTCCTTGTCCTTCAGGTGGTCCCCGACCGCGAGCGCGGGCAGGCGACGATTATCGTCATCCTCATCGGATGTATCGTCCTTGCCTTTCTCGATGGTGCGAACGCGGTCGTCACGGCCTTCCTCGTAAACTCGGAGGAAGCCGTCAAACATCATTACGGAGCCGTTGGCGCGGAGGCCATAGTTCTTGCCGTCGGAGCCTTTGGCTTCAATTTCGGCAGCGGTTTGCTCGATATCGGCGGCCGCCATCTGACTGGCAATCGCGCGCTTCCAAATGAGATCGTAAAGGGCGGCCTGATCTTTCTCGAGGTGCTTTCGCACCTGATCCGGCTTGCGACGCGGGTCGGTCGGGCGAATAGCTTCGTGAGCTTCCTGCGCGTTCTTCGCCTTGGTTTTGTATTCGCGCGCGAACGGCGTGTAGTTCTTGCCGTATTCAGCGGAAATGACGTCCCGGATCTGACTGACGGCTTCCGGAACGATCTGGACGCCGTCGGTTCGCATATACGTGATCAGACCGACGGTCTCGCCGCCGATATCGACGCCTTCATATAGGCGCTGGGCAATCTGCATCGTTTGCTTGGCGGAAAAGCCGAGCTTGCGGGAAGCGTCCATCTGCAAGGTGGACGTCGTGAACGGCGGGTAGGGATTGCGCTTGGTCGCCTTCTTTTCGATGGAGGCAACGCGGAAATCCCGGCCGATCAGGGCTTTTCGAATGGCAGTGGCGGTTGCCTCGTCTTTGATGTCGAGCTTCTTCAGCACTGCGCCGTCGATCGACACGAGCCGCGAACGGACGTCCTCGTTCTTGCTCGTCGAAAGAAGGGCTTCGATCGTCCAGTATTCTTCGGTTTTGAAAGCCTCGATCTCAGCTTCGCGGTCACATACCAATCGGAGCGCGACGGACTGGACGCGGCCTGCCGAACGCGAGCCAGGAAGTTTGCGCCAGAGGACCGGAGACAAGGTGAAGCCGACCAGATAATCGAGGGCGCGGCGGGCGAGATACGCGTCCACCAGCGGCTCGTCGATCTTCCGAGGTTCCTTGAGTGCAGCGAGAATTGACTGCTTGGTGATGGCGTTGAAAGCAACGCGCTCTACCTCGGTACCTTTGCCGAGAGCCTTCTTCTGGTTGAGGATCTGGAGGATATGCCAGGAGATGGCTTCGCCCTCGCGATCGGGGTCGGTCGCCAGGATGAGCTTGTCCGCCTTTTTTACAGCGTCCGCGATCTCACGCATGATCTTCTGGGACTTGGGATCAACCTCCCAGTGCATCTGAAAATCATGGTCCGGCTCCACCGAGCCGTCCTTGGCCGGCAAATCACGGACGTGTCCGTACGACGCGATGACCTTATAGCTCGGACCCAAATATTTATTGATCGTCTTGGCCTTAGCGGCGGATTCGACGATGACGACGTTCATCTGGGGATTTCGCTCCTGCGCCGGGAAGGGCCCGATTTGCGGCGGATTAAGCCGGCCTTCAATCTGGTGGTGCCCGGCGGGCCGGGAACATGGTTGATCGACGCAGCGCTGTCAAACCCCCTGGTTGTTCTCTTAAAAATTGTTGTTCTCAAACTATTGCTACTTTTGGTTGCGTTGATTACGTTTATGCCTTGATTGCTGGTGGGGGTGACTGCGACACGATGGAAAACTCATTGAAGCGAGATCAATACGAAGCTGGGGCCGACGGTCAGCAGGACCATCTTGAGTATCTCGCTGATCTCCTAGGCGAGCTGCAACAGATGGCGCAGCGGGAGGGCTACCGCAAGTTGTCTCGTCTCCTGGCCATTTCTTATGCCGAAGCAATGCGCGAGGCTCAACGTCGAAGCGTCTAAGCCGGCTTCAGGGCGACCAGGCTTTGACCCTGGCGTTCGATCCGACCGGCGAGGTCGAGCTCCAGCAGTGCAATCTGGACGGCCTTGGCGTTGAGGCCAGTTTGCCGAGTGATCGCGTCCACAGCCACAGGTGCTGGTCCCAACGCCGTAAGCACGGCCCTTTGGACATCCTCTGGGGCGAATTCGCCGGCCGGGGATTGGATGGAAGCTTCCGGGTGGGGCAGTGATGCGGGGGACGGAGCTGCCGCAAAATCCAGACGACGCTCATCCATTCCAAGTATCGGACGAAGAATGTCGAGGATGTCCTGCGTCTCCGTCACCATCGTCGCGCCCTGCTTGATCAGGCGATTGGTGCCCTCGGCACGAGGATCTAGGGGATGGCCCGGGACGCCGAACACTTCGCGGCCGAGCTCGTTGGCGTAGCGTGCAGTGACCAAGGTGCCCGAACGCGCGGCAGCCTCGATCACCACTACGCCGTAGACCAAGCCTGCGATGATCCGGTTGCGGCGAGGGAAATCCTTGTCGCGAGGCTGAAGACCGGGCGGTCGTTCTGACACGAGACAACCTTCCGCTCCGATTCGCGCTTGAAGCTCGGCATGCTCCGGGGGATAGACCCAGTCGATGCCGCCGGCGACCACGGCCACGGTGCCGCCCGCGAAAGATGCCTCGTGCGCCGCGCGATCGATGCCGCGCGCCAATCCGGATACGATCACAAATCCGGCTTCCGCCAGCTGTGTGGCAAATAGCTTGGTGAGTTGCACCCCGGCCGCCGAGCATTGCCGAGAGCCGACGATCGCGACGGCCGGACGCCTCAGCAGCTCCTGATTGCCTTTCACGTAGATCATTGGAGGCGGCGCATCGATATCGGCGAGAACCGCGGGATATTGGCGCTCGACAGCGAAGAGAGGCACGGCTCCCAAACGCCGCGCCGTTTCCAGTTCGCGTTCGGCATCGCTTTGCCGGCAGATGCGGATTGGTCGCCCCGAGCCGCCACGGGCAGACAGCGTCGGCAGTATCTCCAATGCTTTGGCGGCACCGCCGTAGTACGAGACAAGATCGCGGAATGTGACCGGACCGACGTTTTCAGAACGGATCAGCCGTAAGCAGGCCAGCCGCTCCTCGTCGGTCAGATCCAGGCGGGAAGGCTTCGCCGAGAAGAGTTCGGTTTGATCAGGTCTTGGAGCCAATCCTCGGCTCCTCCCCAGCCATCAGACGTTCGATGTTGGCGCGGTGTTTGATCAGCACGACAATGCTCATCAGCGTGACGGTCAAAGCGAGTGTTCGATCTCCAAACGACCACGCCGCTATGGGGACGGCGATCGTGGCGACGATGGCTGCCAAAGAGGAAATCTTGCCGAGTTTGGCAACGCCAAGCCACAGGACCGCGAAAAGAAGCGCCAGCTGCCACGCAAGCGCGATAAGGACGCCGAGATAGGTGGCGACCCCTTTGCCTCCCTTGAAACCGAGCCAGACTGGGTAGATGTGGCCAAGAAAGGCAGCGAGACCGGCAACGAGCGCAGCCGTGTCACCGAGCCATGCCCTTGCAATCAGTACAGCGACGGCGCCTTTCGCGGCATCGAGAAGAAGGGTCGCGGCGGCGAGTTTTTTATTTCCCGTGCGGAGGACGTTGGTAGCGCCGATATTGCCGGAACCAATGCCCCGGATATCTCCCAGCCCTGCGGCGCGCGTCAGTAGCAGCCCGAAGGGAATGGAGCCAAGCAGATAGCCGACGACGCCAGCTATCGCGATTGCTTGCCATGAGCCGTCGTCCGTCAGCAGAGCCAAGGGTGACATCAAGCTCATGGAAAAGTCTCATGCAGGGCGATGGGCGTCGCCGAGAGGTAATGCCTAGGTTCGCTCGACGCCAGCGTATTCAAAGACAGTCTGGCCGGCAACGACAGTTCGGAGAACACGGCCTTGCATTTTGGCCTCATCGAAGGGTGTGTTCTTGGAGCGCGAGCGCAGCAGGTCCTTGTTGACGACCCACGGCTCGCCGGGATCGAACAGCACTAGGTCGGCAATCGCCCCTTTGGCCAGGCGGCCGGAATGAAGACCCAGAAGCCGCGCCGGGTTGATCGTCAGAGCCCTCAGCATGGCCGAGAGAGTAATATCTCCAGAGTGCACCAGCCGAAGCGCGGCCGAAAGTAGCGTCTCGATGCCCACCGCGCCGTCGGCGGCTTCGGCGAACGGACGGCGTTTCGTGTCCGCATCCTGCGGATCGTGGCTCGAAACGATGATGTCGATATCGCCGTTTGCGACGCCCTGGACCATTGCGACACGATCTTCCTCGCGCCGCAAGGGCGGGCGCACTTTGAAGAAGGTCCGGTAGGGACCAATGTCGTTTTCGTTGAGCGTGAGGTGGTTGATCGATACGCCGCAGCTCACCGGCAGCTTCTTGGCTTTGGCGCCTCGAATAACCTCAAGGCTCTCTAGGCAGCTGATGGTGGCGGCGTGGTAGCGGCCGCCTGTCATGGCGACGAGCCGTACGTCCCGTTCGAGTACGATCGTTTCGGCGATCTTGGAAACGCCCGATAGTCCGAGCCGCGCGGCGACTTCACCGGAGTTCATCGCGCCGTTGGAGAGATAAGGATCTTCCGTGTGATGTACGACGAGAGCGTTAAAGTCCTTGGCGTAACTTAGAACGTTGCGCATCACGCGGGTGTTGACGACGCTCGCCTTACCGTTGGCGAAAGCAATGGCGCCGGCACGTTTCAATAGACCGATCTCGGTCATCTCCTCGCCCTGAAGGCCCTTCGTCATCGCTGCCATGGTGTGAACGTGGACGAGGGCGTTGTCGCGGGCGCGGCGCTGGATGAAGTCGACGAGGGCGACCTGATCGATAACCGGATTGGTGTCGGGCATGACGACTATCGTGGTCACGCCGCCAGCCGCCGCAGCATGGCTCGCGGTCTTGAGTGTCTCCCGGTGCTCGTAGCCGGGTTCGCCTGTGAACACCTGGGCGTCGATCAGACCTGGTGCGAGAACATTTCCCTTGCAGTCGATGACGGTCGCGCCGTCCGGCGCATTGCGGCGGAGGTGGCCACCAAGATCGGCGATCATGCCGTCCTTGACCAGAAGCCCGCCGGGTTCGTCGCGGTTGGAGGCGGGGTCTACGAGGCGCGCATTGATGAAAACGGTTTCCTGGCCGACGTTTTTCGGCTTTTCAATGGGCTTCCTCATGGCGCGTCCTCCGCGAAGCCGGGAAGGTGCGCGGCCAAGGCTTCGAGAACGGCCATCCGTACCGCCACGCCCATTTCAACCTGTTCACGGATGACACTCCGGGAGTGATCGGCGACGGTCGAGGCTATTTCGACCCCGCGGTTCATGGGGCCTGGATGCATGACGAGCGCATCCGGCTTGGCGCGAGCGAGCTTTTCCTGATCGAGCCCGAAGAAGTGAAAGAATTCCCGGATCGACGGCACGTACGATGCATCCATGCGCTCGCGCTGGAGTCGCAACATCATGACGATGTCGACGCCTTCGATCCCTTTCCACATATCGGTGAACACTTCGCAACCGAGGCGGTCCGGGGATGGAGGTAAGAGTGTCGTCGGCGCAATGATGCGCACGCGGGCGCCGAGCGCGTTTAGAACGTTAATGTTAGAACGGGCCACTCGAGAGTGCAGGATGTCGCCGCAAATAGCCACGGTCAGGCCTGCGATCCGGCCTTTTGCCCGGCGGATCGTCAATGCATCGAGGAGGGCCTGTGTCGGATGCTGGTGCGCGCCATCGCCGGCGTTGATGACCGAGCAGTCGACTTTCTGAGAAAGCAGTTCTACTGCACCTGCCGCGTGATGACGTACCACGATGATGTCGGGCCGCATGGCGTTCAGAGTGACGGCAGTGTCGATTAGGGTTTCCCCTTTCGTCACCGACGAGGTCGCCACGTTCATGTTCATAACGTCGGCGCTCAGTCGCTTCCCCGCCATCTCGAAAGAGGATTGCGTCCTCGTTGATGATTCAAAGAAAAGATTGATAATCGTGCGGCCTGCGAGGACTTCACGCTTTCTGCCGTTGTTACGAATGTGATCCGCGTTCCGGTCCGCCAGATCGAGCAGAAAATTAATCTCATTTGCCGACAGACCATCGCAGGTCAGCAAATGGCGGCGCGGAAAAATCTTCAGCGCGTTCGAGTTCGATTTCGTTGTCATTAAAGGCGTTTCTATAGGGGGAGTCTTTGGAACCCGCAAGCTTGCGAGCTGACATCAATAGCAAAGCCCTTAATGGAGCCTGAAATGCCACTGTCTCTGCTGCTCAATAATGGCTGAACCCGAATTAGGTAGCTTGGTTGAGCCGGTCGAGTGCGCTCTGCAGAATGATTGTGGCAGCGAGCTTGTCGATGACCTCGGCCCGTCGCTTCCGGCTCTGATCGGCCGCGATCAGCATGCGCTCCGCCTCCGCAGTCGTCAGACGTTCGTCCCAGAGCAGCACGGGCAGCGGCGACATCTTATTGAAATTTCGGGCGAGAGCGCGTGTGGCCTGAGCGCGTGGCCCTTCCGTGCCGTCGAGATTTCGCGGCAGGCCGAGAATAAGGCCGGCCACCTCGTGCTCGGCAGCAATGGCAAATAACCGCATCGCGTCCGCTGTGAACTTCGTCCTGCGGATAGTTTCGAGCGGAGAAGCAATTGTTCGCCGCACGTCGGACAGGGCGAGGCCAAGCGTCTTCGTACCGGCGTCGATACCGATCAGTCGGCCGGATGGTCCGACTGCGAGCCGAAATTGGGCCTGGTCTTCTGTGGTCAGACCTTGGGCGGTGGGAGGGGGCGTAATTGTCACTCGGGGACCTGAGCTTGGCCGTTTGGATGGTGAAGGGTTCGCTCTAGCAGCTTCGGCGACAAATTGGCATCGCGGAGGCGTGGGGGCGCTCACTAGCCTATTCCGGGACAAGACGGCCGCCTAATGCCACGGCTGGTTGCAATAAGGGGGCTGGCCCGGCTATGAGAACGGCGCAATCCCATAGGTCTTGAAGGGACTTTCCATGCAGGTCGACGAAGCGACCGTTCGCCGTATCGCGCGCCTTGCGCGGATCAAGGTCAGCGACGAAGAGGCGAAGGGCCTCGAAAAGGAGCTTTCCGGCATTCTCGACTGGGTCAAGCAACTCGACGACGTCGATACGTCCGCGGTCGAGCCGATGACGCGGGTTGTCGAACAAAAGCTCAAGATGCGGGACGACGTCGTGACAGATGGCGAGATCGCGGATCAAGTTACGGCGAATGCTCCTATGTCCGAGGACAACTTCTTCGTCGTCCCCAAGGTCGTGGAGTGAGTATGCACAACGCCTTATTCGCGGCGGCGGCATTGATGCTGGTTTCGAGCGCCGCTCGTGCGGAAGAAAGAAAGCTCGACGCTCCATTCATCGGCGACGGAACCTACTCGCCGACAACGGGATGCAAGAAGCTTGAAGACATCGAAGCGGGTAAGGCGGCGCCCAACATCTCGACTTATCCTTTGACGCTGACCCGCGAAGGCACGCGCAGCTGGGAAGGTGGTTGTGATTTTGAATCCTTAGGCGAAGCGGGACCCAATGTATTCGAGGGCAAGATGCAATGCTCCGAAGGGGCCGAGGAGTACAAACAAACGGTTCGGTTCACGCGCCTCGATGCCGATAGGATCGAGGTCAAGAGCGGAACAGAAGCGCTGGTCTACGAGCGCTGCAAAGGACTGAAGGGAAAGTCGAGCGGTGACTGATCTTACCAAACTCACCATGGCTGAGGCGCGGGACGGGCTCAAGAAGAAGTCTTTCTCGGCGCTGGAGCTCACGGACGCTTTCATCGCCTCGATCGAGAAGGGCAATAGCGCTCTCAACGCCTTCGTTCTCTCAACTCCCGAGCACGCGCGGGCGCAGGCGAAGGCGAGTGACCAGCGGATCGGGGAAGGCAAGGCGCGTCCGCTGGAAGGTCTGCCGATTGGCAACAAGGATCTCTTCTGCACCAACGGCATCAGGACAACGGCATGCTCGAAGATCCTGGGCGATTTCAAGCCGCCGTATGAATCGACCGTGGGGCAGAATTTGTGGGATGCCGGCGCGATCATGCTCGGCAAGCTCAACAACGACGAATTCGCGATGGGCTCCTCGAATGAGACGAGCGCTTTCGGAAACGTGGTCAGTCCGTGGCGCCGCAAAGGGCCTGATGGCAAGATCACCACCGACAAACTCGTTCCCGGGGGCTCATCAGGCGGATCGTCCGCAGCGGTCGCAGCTCATCTTTGCCTAGCGGCGACGGCAACCGACACGGGTGGGTCGATCCGACAGCCCGCAGCTTTGACCGGTACGGTCGGCATCAAGCCCACCTATGGGCGCTGCTCGCGCTGGGGGATCGTTGCCTTCGCATCGTCCCTCGATCAGGCCGGGCCGATAACGAAAACGGTTCGCGACAGCGCGATGATGCTGAAAGCGATGGCGAGCCACGATCCAAAGGACACGACATCCGTCGATGCGCCTGTTCCGGATTACGAGGCAGCTCTTTCGAAGGGTGTAAAAGGGCTGCGCGTCGGTATCCCGAAAGAATATCGCGTCGACGGCATGTCCGCGGAAATTCAGAAGCTCTGGGACGACGGCATCTCGTGGCTGAAAGCAGCCGGCGCAACGATCCACGAAATTTCGCTGCCGCATACGAAGTACGCGCTTCCAGCCTACTACATCGTCGCGCCTGCCGAGTGTTCATCGAACCTCGCACGTTACGACGGAATGCGTTATGGCCTGCGCGTCAACGGCGACGACCTGATCGACACCTATGAAAACACCCGTGCGGCGGGCTTCGGCAAAGAAGTGCGACGTCGTATTCTCATCGGTACGTACGTTCTCTCGGCCGGCTATTACGATGCCTATTATCTAAAGGCTCAAAAGGTCCGCACTCTCATCAAGCGCGATTTCGACGAAGCGTGGAACAGCGTTGATGTTGTGCTGACGCCGACCACGCCGTCGCCGGCCTTCGCGTTTGGGGAGAAGTCGGGTGACCCGCTGGCGATGTATCTTGAGGACATATTTACCGTCACGGTGAATATGGCGGGCTTGCCGGGGATGTCCGTTCCCGCCGGCCTGTCGTCGCAGGGTACGCCGCTCGGCCTGCAGCTTATCGGCAAGCCGTTCGATGAAGAAACATTGTTCCGGACCGCTCAGGTCATTGAAGATGCGGCTGGCCGTTTTCCAGTGCCGGATGCATGGTGGATGAAGGGTTAGAAGATCATGGACCCAAAACGTCCGTGGGAATGCGCAGACATGTCCCAGGTGCGCAGTGAGATCGATCGCATCGATAACGCGCTCGTCGATCTCATCGCGGAGCGCTACGGCTATGTCGATCGGGCCTGGCAGCTGAAAATGACGACGCGCGAAGGCGCAGTCGTTCAGTGGCGGATACAGCAGGTCATTGATCGGGTGAAAGCGCGGGCTGCCGAGAAAGACATGCCGCCAGAGATGATCGAGATGGTTGGGGCGCAGTGGCGCAACATGATCGGTTGGTTCGTGCAATACGAAGAAGAAAAACTGCGTCAGGCGCAGGAGAGTGTTGAGAAGCCGGGGGCAAGCGGTGGGTCCTGATTTCCAGCCGGACGTGCCACTCGGCGAAGTGCTGCTCTATGGCGTCCTCAATCCCGCAACGATCATCGTGGCCTACATCCTGGGCCAACGTGTCGATGACAAATCAAAGATCATACTTGCGGCATTCGGGGGCGCGATCTCCGGCTCGGCCCTGCTCTATCTTTTGACCTTGTTCCGCCTGTTCGATGGGCCCACTCTCGGCCGTGCAGCCGCTGGCGCGTTCATCGTGTCGCTTGTTGCCGGATTTGTCTATGCAGCGGCCGGATATGCTATCAAGTCCCGGACCGGAGGCGAGAAATGAGCTCTCAAAAAATCGCTGAAAAGCCGAAGTCCAAGAATCTCATTGCTGGCGCGACGGGCGACTGGGAAGTCGTCATCGGCATGGAGGTGCATGCCCAGGTCGCGTCGAAGTCGAAGCTATTTTCAGGTTCGTCTACCGGTTTTGGGGCCGAGCCCAACAGCCACGTTTCGCTGGTCGATGCTGCCATGCCCGGCATGCTGCCTGTGATCAATCGCGAGTGCATCGCGCAAGCGATCCGCACCGGTTTGGGTCTTAAGGCCGAGATCAATCTCAGAAGCGTTTTTGATCGCAAGAACTACTTCTATCCGGATCTCCCGCAGGGTTATCAGATTTCGCAGTATAAGCAGCCGATCGTCGGGGAAGGCGAAATCGAAATCGAGGTTGACGGAGAGACGCTGAAAATCGGCGTTGAACGGCTTCATCTTGAACAGGACGCCGGTAAATCGCTTCACGACCAGCATCCCGATTATTCGTACGTGGATCTCAATCGCTCGGGCGTGGCCTTGATGGAGATCGTCTCGCGGCCGGACCTGCGCTCATCGAAACAGGCGCAAGCCTACATCACGAAACTGCGTACGATCCTGCGTTATCTAGGTACGTCCGACGGCGATATGGAGAAGGGCAACCTTCGCGCCGACGTCAACGTGTCCGTCAGGAAACCTGGAGACAAGCTCGGTACGCGTTGCGAGATCAAGAACGTCAATTCGATCCGCTTCATCGGGCAGGCGATCGAGTACGAAGCGCGCCGCCAGATCGACATCATCGAGGACGGCGGCAAGATCAATCAGGAAACACGGCTCTTCGATGCCGCAAAAGGGGAAACACGATCGATGCGCTCGAAGGAAGAAGCGCACGATTACCGCTATTTCCCTGATCCGGATCTGCTGCCGCTAGAGTTGACGCAAAACTTCGTCGACGAGTTGGCGTCGGGCTTGCCAGAACTCCCCGATGAGAAACGCGCCCGCTTCATGAAGACCTTCGGCCTCTCCGGTTATGATGCCGACGTGCTCGTCGCCGAACGCCCATCAGCCGATTATTTCGAGACGGTCGCCAAGGGCCGCGATGGCAAGCTTGCCGCCAACTGGGTCATCAACGAGTTATTCGGGCGTCTGAATAAAGAAGGCAAAGCAATCGACGAAAGCCCTGTTTCCGCTGCTCAGCTTGGCGGAATCGTCGATCTCATCAGCTCAAATGCGATTTCGGGCAAGATCGCCAAAGATCTTTTCGAGATCGTTTGGACTGAGGGTGGCGATCCGGCTGAGATTGTTGAAACGCGCGGCATGAAACAGGTGACCGACACCGGCGCGATCGAAAAGGCCGTCGATGCAATAATTGCGGCCAACCCTGACAAGGTCGAGCAGGCAAAAGCAAAGCCTTCGATGCTCGGTTGGTTCGTCGGTCAAGTTATGAAGTCGACAGGCGGCAAAGCCAATCCGGCCGCAGTCAACGAGATCTTAAAAGCTAAGCTGGGGCTTTGACGCGAGCTTTTGCAGGTACCTTCAGAAGGGCCAGCTTTCTGGCCCTTCTATCCTTGAGGCCGGTCATCGCGACATACGCGATCCCGTAGCACGCGAGCAGAACCAAGCCGAACGGAACGATTGCTGATGCGATGTAGGCGATTTTTGTCGTTGTCATTGGCCTCTCCTTGGAGGCGTTATCTCAGATGCGACAAAACATACCGCAGAATGTTTTAAGCCGGACTCAAGGCCCGCATAAAATTGCACGCGCTGCTTTGGCGAAGCGGTAACTTCGGTAAATGGCGGGTTAAAGCGACCGAACGATCAACGGCATGCCGCCTTTCGGGCGCAACGTCACGCGACTAACGGGTTCCGGGGCTACCTTGCCGTCCCACTCGAAACGAGCCTTTTGCAGAAGCGTTGCGAGAATGGCAGTGGCCTCAAGCGTCGCGAACGATGAGCCAATACAGATGCGTTGCCCGAAGCCGAACGGCATGAACTGCGTCCGCGGGTAGCGGGCTTCGCGCTCAGGCAAGAAGCGATCCGGATCGAAGCGATTTGGATCATCCCACAGCACCCGGTGCCGATGGATTATGAAAATCGGCATCACGATCAGCGTGGGGCTCGGCAGAACGTTGCCGGCCATTTCAACTTCAGCCGCGTTGACGCGAGTCATGACCGGCGCAGGCGGATAGAGACGCATCACCTCTTTCAGTACCCGGGAAACGGTCGGCAGCTTGTTGACCGTGTCGGCTGAAACAGCATTGCCGCCGGTGACGGCCGCGATTTCGTCACGCAGTCGTTCCTGCCACTCAGGTGCGCGGGCAAGGATATAAAGCGCCCAAGTCAGAGCTTTGGCCGTCGTTTCGTGTCCTGCAAACAGGAACGTCGCGAGATTGTCGGCAATCATCTCGTCCGACATCGGTTCGCCCGTATCAGGATCCTTTGCGTCTAGCATGCGCGCAACCAGATCGGCCCCTTCGGGCCTTTCCTGCCGGCGTTGCGCGACGAGGCGGCGGACGATGGCGCGCAGTTCGACGGCAGACCGCTTCATTCGTCCCTTGCCTGGATGCCAGTAGTTTTCCGGATACTGGAGCAGGGCTGCAGCGACCTCCCACGAGATCGGATCCAGATAGGCGCGGCCGGCGCGCTTGATCGTATCGCCGTCGGCTTTGCTGATTCCGGCCAGGATCGTTTTGGTCACGACGTTGAAGGTCGCATCCGTCATGTCCGCCTCGACGTCGGTCGTAAGCGGCGACGCCCCGCGTGCTCGCCAGTCGCGCGCGCAAATATTCGCGGCTTCAACCATGGCTGGAACGTAGGTCAGGAGTTCTGAGTGACGAAACGGAGGGCTCGCGATCTTACGCTGCCAGCGCCAGCTTTCGCCCTGCGCCGTCAACAGGCCCTCGCCGATGATTGGACGCAGGACGCGCCTGTCGAGGCGCGTCTTCAGAAAGAGTTCGGCGTTTCGGACGAGAATGTTCTCGACGAGCGCGGGATCGGTTACCCACGCTACCAGCGTTCGCTTCTTCCCATACGTGACGACCGGCTCTTCATAGACCGACTGCGGAATGGCGCGCAGTGGATTGCGAACGAACCGGCCAAGAAAGGGCAGGAGCGGCAGCGCACGCGACGCTGGCGTTACCGTCGGCGGATAGAGCGCGGTGGTCATTGGTGAATTGCTCACGTCTTACGGTGCGCCGGCGTTTGACGGAGTATGATTCGGCAGTGGGCCTTAATTAGGCCGATGCCGCCTTCTTCGCGCGCGCGAGGCCGGACTGCTTCTTCAGGCGCTTGCGAACTGCGGCCGTGTTGCCCTGGATGCGCGTCTGTGCCGGGCGGTCGATCGTACGACGTGCCTTCTTCTTCTGCTTCTGGATGTTCTTCAACGACGTCTTCGACATGAAAATGGCCCCAATGCCTGAATGGAAAGGATCTGGCGGCGCGCGTCGGCGCGGCACGAAGGCGTTCCTCTAAGGGATTGCGCGATTTCGCGCAAGCTCGGGGCTGATCAGGGAGCCGCGGGGGCGGGATCGGCACCCAGGAAGTAGCCAAAACCAAAATACGACGGGGCGATAATGCCTGCTGCCCAAATGAACGCCGATACAATGTTTGCCAGCTGAAACTGCCACTGCGGCAAAGCGTACATGCCGGCGACAACCGGGATCACGGCGCGAACGGGGCCGAAAAAGTGGCCGAAGAAGACGCTGAGAGCCCCCCAGCGATCGAAGAAGGCTTGCCCGCTGTCCACCATCGCAGGGCTGCGGCTGAACGGCCAAAGCTGGCGAATGCCCTGCTTATAATAAAGGCCAATCCAGTACGACAGAGCGTACCCAAATGAGCCTCCGATGCCAGCCGCGATGATGGCTGGCCAGAGAACGGAAAGTTCCACCCCGCTTTTCGCGAGGAGCGCTGCAATGCCCACCAAGATTGCGGTGCCTGGCCAAAGAATAGAAAGAAAGCAAAAGCTCTCCAGGAAGGCTACGACGAATGCCACAGGGATCGCCCAGGTTTCATGAGCTCTGACAAAACTGACGATAGCCTCGACGAATTCCTGCACGCTCATGCTCAGGCTTTCAGATTAGAGATTATTGTTGATCTTGAGGTGCCGCGCAGCCATTCGGCCAACATAGTAAGCGCGCAACCGGCTTCAAGACTTACCGGCAGCGACGTGCGATCTCCTGCGCAAGTTCCCGCGAGACCTCGCGGGACAGCATCGCTGCCCTGGCGACCTGTCCGGATGTCAAACCGACATAGCCGCCACCGCTCAGTGCAGCGGGACCGCGATCGGCTTCGGCTTTGCCGTGTGCGAGTTCATCGCATGTGAGTTCTTTTCGCTTCTTACTCAGAGCCATGAGCCGCACACCCGAGGCATATTCATGGGGGCCAGGCTGCTGTTTCACCCATGCGCGGGAGGTATCGGCCATATACGAATCGTAGACCATTTTGCGCTGACTGATGCACACGTTGCTGTCGTCAACGCACTTCAGACCGCGTGCCGGATCGCCCAGAGCCGCTTCGTTGCCCGCGCAGCCTCCAAGGGCGAGTGCAGCCAGCAGAAGGACTGTGGCTGCATTCGGCAAGTCTCGTGAAGGTGCGATTTTAGGGCTCAGCAAGACGAATCCGTTTCGTTTCATCTGCCGGTAGGAAGTCAGGATGGCAGGCTCGTGGCGGAGGGCAGTTTAAGTTGTGTTTCTCGTCAAGCCACTAGCGGGATTCGTGACGAAACGGCATCTCTTGATCCACAGCTGATTGCGAAAGGAGCACCGAATGCCTTTTTCCATACGTCTTCATGAGCATGGCGGTCCGGAGGCGCTCGTCTACGAGGAAGTGGAGACGCCGTCCCCGGCAGCGGGCGAAGTCCTCGTGAAGCAATATGCAATTGGGGTCAATTACATCGATGTTTATCATCGTACCGGGCTCTACAAGCTTCCCAATCTGCCTGCGACCATCGGATCGGAGGGGGCAGGAGAGGTCGTAGCCGTTGGACCAGGCACGGGAAGATTGAAGGTCGGCGACAGGGTCGCTTATGCCGGTCCGCTAGGTGCATACGCGGAACTTCGGGTCGTTCCCGAAGATCGGCTCGTCAAGCTTCCAGATAGTATCGACTACGAGTTGGCAGCATCAATGTTGCTGCGTGGAATGACGGTGCGCTGTCTGCTGCGGCAAGTTTATCGCGTCGATTCCTCCACAACGTTGCTTTTTCATGCAGCCGCCGGCGGCGTCGGGCTCATCGCGTGCCAATGGGCGCATGCACTTGGCGCGACCATGATCGGTACGGTCAGTTCCGACGAGAAGGGCGAACTTGCCCGCCAGAATGGCTGTACCCACGTCATAAATACGAGCCGCGAAGATTTCGTCGGGCGTGTGCGTTCACTGACCGGCGGCAAGGGTTGTGACGTCGTCTACGATTCCATCGGCAAGGACACGTTTCCGAGATCCCTCGACTGTCTCAGGCCGAGGGGACTTTGGGTGTCGTTCGGAAATTCCTCCGGTCCCGTGCCTCCATTTGAGCTAACGGCTCTGAAAGGCTCACTTTTTGCCACGCGCCCGTCTATTTTGGCCTATACGGCGACAACTCAGGATTTGGAAGAAAGCGCCAACGATCTCTTCGAGATGGTGCTGAGCAAGAAGATCCGGATCACGAGCAACCACCGTTATCCACTAGCTCGAGCCAGCGACGCGCATCGCGATCTCGAGGCCCGGAAAACGACGGGCTCAGTAATTCTAGTGCCCTGAGGAGAAGATGCAGGACGACGGAGACATGGAAGAGCCGATCACCCTCTACTTCTGGCCAACCCCGAATGGCTTCAAAGCTTCCATCATGCTCGAAGAAGTTGGTGCGCCGTATCAAGTGAAATTCGTCGACATCAACAACCGCGAGCAATACGATCCCGAATTCCTCGCTATTTCGCCGAACAACAAGATACCCTGCATCGTCGACCCAGAAGGCCCGGACGGTAACCCGCTCGCGATTTTCGAATCCGGCGCAATTCTCCATTATCTCGCTCGCAAGTTCGGCATGCTCTATCCTTCCAATGAGAGAGCAAAAGCCGATGTTGATCAGTGGCTGTTTTGGCAAGTTGGCGGGCTCGGACCTATGTTCGGCCAAGCTTTTCACTTTCGGTCCGCCGCGCCGGAGAAAATCCCATACGCCATTGATCGCTTCACGAAGGAGGTTGAACGCCTTTATGGCGTGATGGACCGGCGCCTGAGTGACAGGCAGTTTCTGGCAGGCAGCTACTCCATCGCTGATATTGCGACGTTCCCGTTTGCGCGGAATTGGGAGAGGCTTGACCTGGAAATCACAAACTATCCGAACGTCAAGCGTTGGCTGGACGAAGTCGGTGCGCGCCCCGCCGTGATCAAGGGATTATCTTTGAAGAAGATTTAGAGTGAGCAATCCGCGCTATTGGCCGTGGCCCAGCAGGCTGTCAGGATCGACGGTTTGGCCCGTAATCTTCTGGAACGCCATTGCGCCAAGAACTTTGTTCGATTGGATGTGCCGCAGCACTTCAGGGGCGTCTTCACTTACCGCTGGCTCGACCGGACGAGAGAACGCGTCACCGGCCAGATCCGAGAGGCCGATGTAAGCGGGTCTCGGGCCATCCTGAGCGCACCCGGCGAGCGCAACTACGCCCACGACCGCAAATGAGCGGCGAACCATCGCGTGAAGCATTTTCCCTCATCAAGCCGGCAAGCCGACTTGAACCCTCCTGATACTCGGGCCAACGACCCGCAGTGTTATGGTTAGCAGCGCTCGGCTGAACCCCGGCTGAACATCTACGAGCCCCGTCGCTCGGACCCCGCCTCGGGATGCCTTTTACAAGCATGGTTAGCAGTTGGTGACAACCCAGCTTAACCGTCTATCACCTTATGTCCGCTTGTGGATAAAACGTCCCGATCCGCGGCTTCCCGCAATACAATTTCAAGCAAGACTACCGGCCTATTAGCTTAAATTTGCTTGGGTTTTTACGAGTTCTCATTGAAGCGCTGCGATTGTTTTCATGGGGCCCAATGAACGGAGAAGGGCACCTAAGCACAGGGCCGCGTTCGACATGAGGTGTGAAGCGACCGGCCGAATTTGGAGTACGCAGATATGGCACGTATGGACGTGTTATCACGTCAGACCGCCGATTACGCCGCGCAGGGCGATCATTCAGATGCTCTGTTCGAGCTTGGAATGAGCTTTTGCACGGGTCGTGACGGGACAATCGATCTCGTTGAAGCACACAAGTGGTTCAATATTGCAGCTATGCGCGGTAACGACGAAGCAAAGCGCTATCGCTCCGAGCTCGCCGCAGACATGAGCAAGGCCGACGTCACGCGTGCGCAGCGCCTGGCACGGGAGTGGTTGGCTTCAATGCATTGAAGCCAAGCTTCTCTATTCCGAGCACCTCAGCAGTGCGAGAAGAATGAGGAGAGGCACTTCCACGAACTCTTCGCCGCGCCTCCGACCGCAGAGCCCGCTTTTTCCAAGGCGGTGCTCGCCGACTTTGCGGCATCGCCCGCAGTCTTTTGCGTTTCGCTGAAGCCATCACCGGCGGATTTTGCGCCCTTTTCGACCATTTCCTGAACCGTTCGGGGTGGGTTCTCGGGCGGCGGCTGCTCGGCTGGCTGAGTATGTGCCGCATCGAGCTGATCGGGTTGGCCGGCGGGCGGAGGTGCTGCAACCTGATGCGCATCGCCGTTAGGCCGATCTACGCTCGGTGTCGACGTGCTCTGAGGCTCTGCGTGATCTTCTAAAGCCCCATTGAGGAATGCGGGGATCGGCAACTCCTTGCGCTCTCCCGGACACGGCGGCGAAGCAGATCGATCAATCGCACAGCTCGCGTGGGACCCTGCTTTTGCGAGCTTGGTGATGCAGTAGAATTTAGCGACGGTATCGAGGCTGGCGTCCGAATGCCCATTGCCGACAATGCATGAATAGACCGCGTCTGGGCCTTTGCATTTCACGCACAGTTCCGTGGCCCGTGCCGTGAAGGGCGCCGTCATACCTAGGACCGCGATCCACACCGATCTCAGAGGAACATGCACGATAAGACCCGTCAAAGTTGAGACGCGATATTGCATTCCCGAGGACTAGGACGACTTTGCGGCAGTAGCCCGACGAAGATGATATCTTTGAGTAAGGGTAGCCGACGCGTCTTGCATTGACATGGCTCGCCCTCTATAGGGGGCCATTACCCATTGATTTGGGGAGACGTGGCCGAGTGGCTGAAGGCAACGGTTTGCTAAATCGTCATACGCTTTAAAGGCGTATCGAGGGTTCGAATCCCTCC
>NZ_RXIZ01000018.1:833-43976 GCF_003987855.1 Hyphomicrobium sp. | reverse complement strand
CCGTCTGCGCAGCGTTGTCAGCGTTCTGCTTGATGTTGGCTGCCATCTCTTCCATCGAGGCCGAGGCCTCTTCGGCCGCCGAAGCCTGCTCGGTCGCACCCTGCGACACCTGCTCCGATGCCGACGAAAGCTGCTGGCTGCCAGATGACACGTTCTCAGAGGCAGCGATTGCATCAGTGACGACGCTGCGCAGGCGTTCCACCATGCGCTGAAGGGCAAGCCCAAGGATGTCCTTATCAGACAGCGGTTTGGGTTCGACTGTCAGATCGCCATTGGAGACCTTATCGGCAAGAAGCGCAGTTTCGCGCAGGTTTGCCGTCATGCGGTTCATCGCATCGATGAGATCTTTGATCTCGTCGTTCGTCGTAACGTCGACGTTCTGATCCAAGTCGCCGATCGACACGGCCTGCGCCAGGGCTACGCCCTTGGAGAGACCGCGAGAAACAATGACCGAGATCCAAATTGCGGCCCCAACAGATGTCAGCAGCAGGATCAACGTCGCAGCAGTCAGCAAATTGCGCGAAGTGACGTACTGGTCGTTCGTGCGCTCGTCGGTGTCTCTCATATTTTGAGCAGCAGCTGCGTCGACCTTATCGACGATATCGAACATAGCTGTGAGCTTTTTGCGACCTTCGCCCATAGATATGTTGCCGGCTTGAGCATTGGCCTCTGCAGTATTGAGCGATGCCAATCGCAATACTTCCTGATCTAAAGCGAAATATTCATCCATCGACTTCTGAAGGCCATCGATGAGCGATTTGACTGTACCGTCAGATACAGCAAGTATCTGCGGTATAAGGCCACGAACCTTCGCCGACGCTTCTTCAGCGCGCTTCTTGAATTCAGCAGTCAATTGCGCATCGTTCGTCAATGCAGCGTTCTTTTCGCTGCGCGCTACGACGTTCAAGGTATTTTGAAGATCGCTCAACAACTGCTGTTGTTTGACCGGCCCCGAGATCATGTCCGTGATCTGGCTGTTGAGCGAGCTGAGGTTGTAGATGGCGATGCCAGCCATCACTGCGGACAGCACGGTGAGGATAGAAAACGTCGACGCAAGCTTGGTCTTGATCGTGAATCGCATAGCAATGCCCTTTGAATGGAAACCTCACGGCTTCCCTGCGAATGTCATGAACGGATTGCGATAGCTTCACCGTTGCTATCGAACGGAACTCGTCATGAGTCTCGCCGGCGCATGATGCGCAGGGCATTCCAAAAAAGTGTCTTAAGCGACGGCCTTGAGCGTACCTCCCGTCGTGTGAGATCCAACAGCGAAGATGCTATGCAGATCGGGCAGCACAACGAACTCGCCGCCCCTCTTCACAAGACACTTCACGTATTCAGGCCGCCAACGCATACCGATGCTCGGCGGCGGCTCTTTCTTAGTAAGATCGAGCGTGGTCACCTCATTGACCTTATCCGTTCGCAGTCCGATGAACGTAAAGGTTCCATCGAGCTCTAATTCGATGACGACGATGCGGCTGTCGATCGTGGTCGGACCCACTTCCATTCCGAAAGCGAGATGCAGATTTGCAAGAGGAATAACCTTGCCACGGAAGTTGATAACGCCACCGACCAGAGCCGATGCGCCGGGCACTACCGTTATTGCCGTCATATCCATGATTTCACGAACGATGCTCGCTTCAAGCGCCAGCGTCTCGCCATGAAGATCGAATGTCAGAACTTCAAGCTCGTCAGACATGTCTCTTGCACCTGCGTCAGAGTTCACTGCTTCGCTCATCCTGCCTTGCGCAGCTGCGCCTCCTGATTTTGGCCCGTCTCAACAAGATGCGGAATGTCGAGGATGAGCGCTACAGCGCCATCGCCGAGGATCGTGGCGCCTGAGAACATCGCGACGTCCTCATGCAGCTTCGACATCGCCTTAATGACGGTCTGGTGATCGCCGATGATCTGATCGACGACGAGGCCGACACGTTCGGAGCCCGTCGACACAACCACGACCTTCTGATAGCGGTCAGGCTCAGTGCCCGTCTGGAAGAGCTCACGCAATCTGAGGAAGGGTACGAGTGAGTCACGAAGCGAGATGAAACTCCGGCCTCGCGACCGCATATCCTGCTCGACCGGGAGTTCCAGACACTCTTCGACAGCAGATAGAGGAATGACGTACCGGCCCTTGCCGACGCGCACAAGCAGACCATCAATGATCGCCAAGGTGAGAGGTATACGCAGAGAAACCTCAGAGCCGACGCCTGGCTTGCTCGTCAGGTCGATCGAACCACGCAAGGCTTCGACCGTACGCTTGACGACATCCATTCCCACGCCGCGCCCCGACAGGTTCGTAATGGTCTGAGCCGTGGAAAAACCTGGCTGGAAGATCAGCTGCAGAAGCTCTTGGTCGCTGAGCTGAGCGTTCGGCACGATGAGCCCTTGCGCCTCGGCTTTTGCGCGAACGCGGCCACGATCGATGCCTCGGCCGTCGTCCGTGATCGTTATCACCACTTCGCCGCCAGCATGCTGAGCAGCAAGTCGGACTTGGCCGGTTTCTGGCTTGCCCGCGGTCTTACGCTGATCCGGAGTCTCCAACCCGTGGTCGATCGAGTTCCGCACCAGATGCACGAGCGGGTCGGCAAGCCGCTCAATCACGGTTTTATCGACCTCTGTGGCCTCGCCCTCTGTCGTCAGCTCAATGCTCTTGCCGGTATCCCTCGCAAGGTCATGCACCAACCTACGGAAACGGCTGAACAGGGTCCCGACTGGAACCATACGCAGAACCATCATGGTGTTGCGCAATTCGTTCGAAAGCCGCTCGATATCTTCCGACACCGCTCTCAAGTTGAGGTCTGGACTTGCAGCTGCGATCTGGCTGAGTCGCGATTGTGCGATGACCAATTCGCCGACTCGATCCATCAATTCGTCAAGGCGCTCTGCCGGCACGCGTACACTCTCGCCGCCTTTCGGCAACGATCGGCTCTCCGCCTGGCGGGAAGCCGGCACGGGTGACGACACCTCTGCCGGCACATCAACAGCTGTCGAAGCTGCTGGTTCAATCGCCTTCGAGCCGGCTTGTTGAATCTCAAGCTTCATGTCATCGATGATGAACATGAAGACGTCTTCGATCTCAGTGCGCGGCCGATCGGAATGGAGCGTCACTCTCCACGAGACATAACATTCATTCGCGACGAGAGCATCAAGTGGTGGGACGTCCGAGACATCCGCGATGACGGTGCAGTCCCCCAGTTCTCGCATTTCTGCGAGAAGCGCCAGCGGATTGCATCCGTTGACAAGCGCGTTCGGGGGTAACGTAAAGAGAATGGTCCACTCAGTCTTATCCGCAGGTTCTGGGCCAGCAGATCCCGAAGCAATTGCCACTTCACGCTCGAGTCGCCCAAGCAAATCTTTTCCGACCGCGTCGTCACCCGCACCCCCGCCAAGCAGGGTGCGCATGTGGTCCTGCGCTGCCAGCACGACGGAAACGAGGTTCGGAGTGGCCACAACCTCTCCTTTTCGAACCTTGTCGAAAGCGGTTTCGCAATGATGCGTAAACGATGCCAGCGCATCGAAACCGAACATCGCTCCAGACCCTTTGAGCGTATGAAGGCTGCGGAAAACCTCATCCACAAGAGCCCGATCGCCGGGCTTACGCGAGAGATCCAACAAGCCTTGCTCAATACGCTCCAAGAGTTCCGCAGCTTCCACGCGGAATGTCTCGATTGCTTCTGTATTTCCCGTCATTGGCCCAGAACCTTCTTGACTATCTTAAGCAGATTGTCGGCCTGGAAAGGCTTCGTGAGCCAACCCGTTGCGCCGGCGGCTTTAGCGCGTTGCTTGAGGGCGGCATCAGATTCCGTGGTGAGAAAGATGATCGGTACGCCACCGTGCGCCGGAATTTTTCGCAGTTCTTCGATCATGGTAAGCCCGTCCATTACGGGCATGTTGAGATCGGTAATAATGAGATCGAACTTACCGGCGTTGGCTTTGCGAATTCCCTCAGCGCCGTCGCCCGCCTCAGTGACGGTATATCCGGCGCCCGTCAGCGCGACTTTGATTGCAACACGTATACTCGACGAATCGTCTACCGTTAGAATTGACCCAGCCATTTAGCGGCCCTCCAGCAACCAAAAACGCCGACCCTCATCCGATAGCCCAGCGATAAATCCTCCACGCTCCATCACATTCAATCCCCGACCCGATATCGGCGCCGAGAGCGAAAGATCGATCGATTCGCTCGTTGCATAAGCTTTTGCAGAAAGGATCAGCTGGATCCCCGCAACGTCTACGTCGGCCTCGTCATCAATCAAAAGGCGCAGGGCCCTGTTGTCCTTCAGGGCACGCCAGAGAACTTCCTTAGCCTCATTGATCGTTCGTATGGTCAAAAGACCCGAAAGATCCAAAGTGGAATCAGCGCTCTCGTTTTTATTTTGGCGCACGATTAAATGACCTCTTGCTGCGATGACCCGGAATCTGTGTGCATTTATGATATCGGTCCGAGTAATTAATTTGAGGATAATTGCACCGCGGATTTGTCTACAAACGAGACAAGATAACCTGATAGAAATCAGACTCAGGTAAGTATTATCTGCAATTACCAAAGGTAATCAGACGTAAAAAAATCCGCCGAGCGCGCCTATTGCAAGCTAAAAAACAAAGATCCCCCACGGGGTATTTAATGAATTTTAAAACCGACTCGCCGGCCATGCGATATGCAACAAAAAATGGGGCGCGGATCGTCATTATAATAATCTGAATATGTATCGCTTAACGTCCCCATATCCGACGATCGGCGGCCTGCATAAATGCATCGGACGCGCCCCGATTTAGCCGCTGAATTCTACGCCCAGGAGGACCGGATGAATTTTGACCCGCTAATTGGCGCAGGCGTGCTCGTCGCAACCGCTGCAACGGACGCGGCATATGTGAAGTTCACGGCTTCAGTTGTGAGCAGGCGTCCGCTATCAGCTGCCAATTGGAGCGGCATTTGGTACATGCTCTCCTCTTTTGCGGTGATAAGCTACACGAATAACTGGGTATACGTGGCATTCGCCATCGTAGGCTCCTGGATCGGAGCTTATGTGACGCTCAAATACTTTCACAAAGAACCTAGCCATCCGCCAGCGCCGTTAAAGCCAGAAGCTTGAGGATGCTCTCAAGAATCTTGTTATCCCGCCGGCGGGCCTAATTTCACGAGCCGCGCAATTGCCTGATCGGCATAAATCTCCAAATCCGGCAGCAAGACGACACTTTCCTGTTCGTTGGGATCGGTCCGAGCGATTATCGCAGAAATAGGCTTGTCGCTTATGTTGATAGGCAGATGCGGCACACCTGCTGGGATGTAAAATAAATCGCCGGATTTTGTGACGACGTGATGCTGAAGCTTGTCGCCGTAAAGCGCAATCGCCTCACCATCTAAAACGTAAATTGCGGTCTCGTGATTTTCATGCATATGGGCTTTGGCCCGCCCGCCCGGTGGGATGGTTAGAAGATGCATACAGATGCTTTTGGATCCGACCGTCTCCGCGGCTATCCCGCAGAAGTACGTCAAGCCCTGCTTACCATCGTATGTTTCGTCAGGCCGGATGAGCCGGCAAGTAAGCTCCGTTCTGTCCATTTGGCTCGCCACTCCTACGCCATCATCGATCGTGCTAATGTAAGCGGCTTCACCGCCTTTCGCCACCGGCCCAGCGAAACGCCATCGCCCAATCGAGATGAAAAAAGCTGTCGCAGATTGCGAGACTTGTCGCTATGCAGACCCCATGGGTTCCTACACAAACGAATTGGAAATTTTTCTCGTCGTGCCTCCTGGCCTTGAGGCCGCGCTCCAGAATGAGATCAGGGAGAAGGGTTTTAAGTCCCCTTCGATTCGCAAAGGGGGCGTAACGATCAAAGGCGGCTGGCCAGATGTCTGGCGCGCCAATCTGGAACTTCGCGGTCCCACGCGCGTCGTCGCGCGCATTACATCGTTCAGGGCATCACATCTGTCTGAACTCGACAAGCGCGCGCGCAAAGTGGGTTGGAACGCATTCCTGCGACGCGACGTACCCTTCCGAGTGGAAGCATCCTGTTCACATTCGAAAATCTATCATTCAGGCGCCGCCGAACAACGCATTCAAAGAGCAATCCAAGAAGAGCTTGGCGCTCGGTTTTATTCAAATGCTGACGTTTGCATTAGGGCTCGCATCGAGAACGACGTCTGCACAATCGCTGTCGATACCTCCGGTGATCTTCTTCACAAGCGTGGCCATAAGCAGGCAGTCAATAGAGCGCCGATGCGTGAAACCATGGCTTCTCTATTCCTACGCATGTGCGGCTATAGCGGCCACGAGTCGGTGCTGGATCCGATGTGCGGTTCCGGCACGTTCGTCATAGAGGCTGCGGAAATAGCGGCAGGTTTGCTGCCCGGCCGATCAAGGCACTTTGCATTCGAGCAACTAGCCACATTCGATCCAGTCGCGTGGCAGGCAATGCTGGCAACGGAGCCTAGTCGGGCGAATGTCCCTCGCTTCTACGGGAGCGACCGCGATGCAGGGGCAATTACAATGAGCCGAGCAAACGCGGAGCGCGCAGGCGTCGAACATTTGACTGAATTTCACGAGCTTTCGATTAAAGAGCTCAAAGCGCCGGACGGTCCTGCCGGCCTCGTCATCGCAAACCCGCCCTATGGAGATCGAATCGGCGATAAGAAACGTCTTGTCGCGCTCTATCGAAACTTTGGCGAAATCCTCATCACCAGGTTTCCAGGATGGCGGGTTGGTCTCATAACGAACGAACCGTCGCTGGCCTCGGCGACTGGACTTCCATTCGGAAAGCCCCAGGGACCAGTGGCGCACGGAGGTCTCCGCGTGAACCTCTATCTCACAGCTTCTCTAGGTGCCGAACGAAAGCAAACTTGACGGAAGACTTCTGCCGGCTCGCTAAAGACTTTCAAGCGGAACTAGCATCCTGAGCCGGATCCGCACGAAGCTGGTTCTCCTTCAAGATAAATCTTGTCCAACTCTTGCGTCATATCATCAAATGTACGTTGGGGCTTAATATTCCGCTGCAGCTGACGGAGTCGGTCTGGGCAGGCCACGAGTGCTCGAATGATTTGCGCAAGTTCTCGCGCATTACCTGGCTGAAATAGCAGTCCATCGATGTTGTGACGGACGCGTTCGGCAATACCGCCAAGACAGCTTCCAACCACAGGCACTCCCGCCGCCATCGCTTCGTAGACAGCCAAGGGGCCAGTCTCTAGCCAAATTGAAGGAACGATGCAGACGTCGTGCCGGCCTAACTCTTCTAGAATATCATCATTGCAAATCACGCGCGGCCGTTGGAGCCGAATGTCCCGATCGAACTGACGAAGCAATTTCACGCCATACGCTGTTTCCCATCCACTACCTAGAAACGAGACTTCCACAGGGACTGCGGGCGGCAGAATTCGAAACGCAGCCAGAATCGTTTCAATGCCTTTGACATCGATGCAGCGCCCCGCGAATACCAGTCGAAGCGGACGATCCTTGCTGAAGCTCTCAGGTAAGTCAGATCTCCCGACGGCAGCGGCCTGTGCGACCCCCATTTCCACAAGCGCCAACTTCGATGCTGGAACTCCATTTGTCCGAAGAACGTCAGCGATCCAGCGAGACTGAATGTGAAAAACGTCGATTAGGCTGACGGCGTGATGAAAGGAACGAATGAACTCATCGGTCATTGCGCGCGATGATACCAATCGACCAAATAACGAAGAATCAGCATGTGACCCCATTCTACTTGGATGACGGGCGAGAAATTCGGCGACAGGCCTAGGGATCCCCCGGTTAGCAAAGCGACAGCGCGTACAGCGCTCGAGTGAAAGACGGCCGTCGCATGGCGCTCGCCCGTTTTCCAGAAGACCTGTCTGTGGGCAGGAGATACCACCGGTATGATAAGTCACGACCGTACGCGCATTCACAGCCTTCGCCGCTTCTAGGTGCAACCTCCCCGCGGCCGGATTGAGCGTATGAAAATGCACGACTCGCGGACACAGTTCGCTGAACAATTCCGCGACTCCGGGTGCCTCGACCGGACAGCGGTTATAATATGCGCGTCGGTCAACTCCTCGAACTTCAGGAAGCACGCGCACTTCGAAATTCTCGCTGGATTTATCGTCATTTCCGACAGTCTGGCCACGCCCTTGACTGAGCACCACGATCGGCGTCCATCCGAGATCAGCCTGCCGACGCGCTAATCCCCGAATAAAGGTATTCGAGCCCCCGCCTCCTGAGATCGTCGAAGCGCCTACGAGATGCAGGCAGACTCGTCTCCGAAGGTCTCCCAAGCGGGCCTCAGCTGCATTCATTCAGTTAAGGGCTGCGAAACAACGGAACACTTGGCGGGCGAGGTCGGACCCATACGTTCTGTCCGGTGCTTCTGAATCCGCTGCACCGTATCGAAAATTCGCCGCTGATGCTCATTCATGGCAATAGAGAGCCGTAAGGCAGCCAGAACTGGCAGAAATGAATCGTGACGCAACCGCCAATGCAGTGCGTGCTTTAGAATTCGAATAGACCCGAGCACTGCACACCAACACGGATACTTCAGGGCCTCTGCTGTAGTTCGGTAGTGACCGACCACTTCAAACCCTGCTCCGAAGCTTCCGAAAAGCTTTTTTGCATAATCCGCGGTGAGGCGTTCCGGCGCAATATCATGCTTGAAATGCAGAGTGCTGCTGAAAAGGAGGCTGTATCCCGCGCAGGCGATACAAGCGGATATTTCTAGATCTTCCCCGGACGCGACGGTTAAACCTTTTCTGCCTGTAAGCGCTGGAAAGCCTGGTAACGAGAAAAGAAAACGCAGCGCGTCGCGGCGGACAATCATGCCCGCTCCCCATAACGCAGTGACATGGTGCTCCGTTACGTCGCCTGACGGCAGTTTCTCGATGCAGTCGAACGGCACTCCGACGGCGTAACCCCAGGAGAAGGTATAGAACCACGCCGGCAACCGTTCTGGATTGGTCGGTGTAGAGCAGCCGCCAGCAGCGCCGACACCTCCGTCCGCCATGATCCTGACGGCATTCACAAGGTAATCTTCGCTCAGCCAATTATCGTCATCGCAGAAAATGACGATGTCGTACGATGCGACCGCAGCTCCCTTTCTTCGAGCGTAGATAAGGCCTGCCTGCGGCTCACTTACGACCGAGAAGGCGAAATGGGAATTTCCAACGGCCAGCCATATCTGTTCGGAAATCTCGGCAGTGGCGTCGCTCGAGTTGTTATCAACCAGTATGATCTCAACTGGGAAATGTGCACGACACCGCGCTAGAGCTTGGAGCGTAGGCCGAACTCGTGCGGCACTGTTATGCGCGCAGATAACAACTGACACGCCAATTACTGACGCACCATATATTGAAGCTCGGTCCATCCTAAGTGCTGGCTGCACCCTGGGTAATGCGGCGCCTGATCGATCGACCAAAAAGGCGCATGTAATGATATGGACTGTAAACGCCTTCCGAAAGATTGAACTGCTTCCTAGCCAGCGGAGAGTCCGCAAAATCCATGTGTCGCGTCATCTCAGGATGAATCAGCGCCCGGATTCGCGGTTCTGTCCCTGCAAGCTCTGGATCTGAGTGTGCCGAGAACAGGTTTTGCCTGTACCAAGGCTCGATTTCGGAATCATCCCAGATATATTCACGTAGATCATCGTTACAGACGTAGCCTGCTGCGTTGAACAACCCCTGCCAATATGAAGGCCAGCGGCAGTTGACGTGGTGTTCGCCGTGCTGGCCGGGAGCCGCAGCCGAGAAGAAAACGAGGTTGCCGTGCAAACAAAGCGTCTCGATCAATGCTTCTGCCGAGCTTGAATCAAGATGTTCGGCGACTTCGAGACACAGAACCAGATCGAAGCGTCTCCCCAGAAATACTGTTTTTCTGAGATCAAAAATTCGGATGACGCTTGGGTCGATGTGAAGCTCAGACGCATCTACCGCGACTCCGTCGATGCCGGCGATATCTTCTATTCCCAATTCCCTGGCGGCGGCGAGCCAGGTCCCTCTGCCAGAGCCGACGTCCAGAAGACTGGCAATTTGCCTTCCCCTCAGCAGCTTTTCTAGTCCACTGCGCGCGCCGCGGAGCGAATGAATGTTCCGCTCACAGTGATACACAATCTCGGCCATAATGACTCAGGTGCCTCTAATTCGAAGATAGGGAACGGCACTACGGCCGTATCTCTCAATCGACTCCGCACGCTTATGGACCGCCAGATAATCATGCACAGCGCGCGTGCACCCGTCCCATGTTCCATAATCATCAATGATCACAACACCGCCGATTGCGACGCGCGGAAGCAACCCTTCGAGGCACGTCATCGTGGAGTCGTACCAATCCCCGTCGACACGAAGCAGCGCGAGTGCTCCCGTCTCGGACTTGGGAACAGTATCGTTGAACAATCCTCGATGTATCGTGCATGCGTGGCTAGTCTTTCCGACGAAAGCTATCGTTTTTCGAAACTCGTCTTCAGACGCTGTGCAGTTCTCGAAATAGGTTGGCCCACTTTTGTTGGCTTGCCAAAGTAAGGCAGCCTCGCCGTCAATCACTCTCGCTTCCGGCAAACCACTGAAGCTGTCAAAGAAATGATAGCAGCGGTCGCTACCCAAAATTTCCATCAATCCTGCAGCCATGCCGCCCCGCCAAGTCCCGCATTCCACCACTCCGTGACCTGAGAGAGCAGCTTTGCCAGCGACCAAAGAAGCTATGGCGAGATTGTCGAGGTAAGCTTGTCGAGACAGCATCGTGGATTGACGATACCGATCGTAGATGGCTTGCCACCGCGTGGCCTCAGCTCTGGTTTGAAGCGCGCGCCGAAGCCTTATCGCTGCACGAACACCGATTTAGCGATCACTCATTGATTTAGGCCGCTGAAACGGCTTCGCTTGGCATCACGCGCCAACTTGCTGGCCAGTCCAAATGTCCAAGAGCTGAAACAGGTGGACGCAGATGATCGCTTGCATCTTCGCCGAAGGCGATGCTCAAGACATCCAATTTTGAATCAAGGTCCTCGTGCCAGTCAGCCAGCCAAGCCGAGATGTGGTAGGTCCCTGCTGAAAGCGGCAATCCCTTGGCTTCGCATCGCAGACTACCCACGGAAAAGCCCTTCATAGAATGGTTGCTTGGATGAAATCTGCTATTTGATCCCCAGACCGGTTCGCCGGTATCCGCCCGCAAGACCACGCCTCGGACCGCAGTCTGTAGGGGTCTTGGTGAAACGAAACCAATCTCTATCACCAAAGAGCGATCGCAAAGCCCGTCGCGGTCGACGCGGACAAACGAAATTGACGGTCGCGAGTCGTTTGGAGCAAACGACACGGAATATTCCCCGGCATTCGAACTGATGTAACGTCGGATGACAGCATCGACCGGGGCATCAATAACAATTTCGCCTCCGGACATTAGCAGCGCCCGGTTACAAAGGCTTCGCACGGCCGCGAGATTATGACTGACAAAAAGAACGGTCCGCCCCTCACCCGCGACGTTCTTCATCTTGCCCAAGCACTTCTGCTGAAACTCCTTGTCCCCCACAGCCAAAACTTCATCGACGACCAGAATCTCCGGCTCAAGATGCGCCGCGACCGCAAACGCTAGCCGCACATACATTCCGCTGGAGTACCGTTTAACCGGCGTATCGAGAAACCTCTCGACCTCGGCGAACGAAACGATTTCATCGAACTTTCGTCGGATCTCCGCGTGCCTCATGCCGAGAATGGCACCGTTCAAATATATATTCTCCCGGCCTGTGAGTTCGGGATGAAACCCCGTACCAACCTCGAGCAGGCTAGCAATTCGGCCGCGAACAGAAACGCGTCCTTGCGTCGGGTCGGTTATGCGCGAGAGAACTTTAAGCAATGTCGACTTGCCAGCGCCGTTTCGCCCCACGATACCAACCACGTCACCGCGGGAAACCCGGAACGAAACATCTCTAAGGGCCCAGAACTCCTCGAACTCGGCGGAAGGTGCGCGAGACTTCCGCATAAGCGCGTCGATGCTCATGCGCAGGCCGCTCTTTGCGGCACTTGAAATGACGTCTCGCAAAGCCTTGTAGCGGTCTCGCCTTTGGCGCGCGATGGAATACCTCTTCGAGAGGCCTTCGACTCGAATGACGCTTGTGTCCATCGTGTACTGCTTGTGTTGCCTATATGATGTCGGCAAACGAACGCTCCGTGCGACGAAAATATCGAACGCCAACCCAGAGCAAGAATAGGGACGCCCCAGCACTCGCGAGCAAACCCCATACATCGAGCTCCGCGGTGCCAAGCAGACACCACCGAAATCCGTCGATGACACCAACGATTGGATTGAGGCTGTACAAAACACGAAGTTGGTCAGGGACGACGTCGCTTGAGAAACCAACTGGCGAGACGTAAAGGCCAAACTGAATGACGAACGGAATGATATATCGAACGTCGCGATACTTGACATTCAACGCCGTAATCAGGAGCGCAGGTCCAAGACTGGCTATCACGGCGAATAAAATGAAGACCGGGAGAAGCGCGACGTGCCAGCTAGGCGCATACTCATACCATGCGACGAGACCAAAGAAGATCAGCAAGTTTGCGCCGAAATCAACAAGGGCGACGACGCTCGCAGACACCGGAACGATAATCCGAGGGAAGTAGACCTTGCTGATCAGATTGGAATTACTCACGAGGCTATTGGATGCTTCGCTGAGGATGCTTGAGAAAAGGAACCATGGCAGCAAACCTGCGAAGACCAGGATTGGATATGGCGCGTTGCCCTCACTCGGCAGTTTCGCAAGTTTGCCGAACACAACGGTGAATACGACCATCGTCAATAGCGGCCTGATGATGGCCCAGGCTATTCCGATAAGAGTTTGTTTGTATCTCACGGCAACGTCGCGCCAAGCGAGAACGGCAAACAACTCCCGGTAATGCCAAAGGTCGATCCAATATCTCTGCTCCGGACCTCCGGCCTCGATGACAAGCAGACGGGATGATTGATCAGACGACAATGGAGAGTGCTGAAGCCCAAAAGCCCGCAATTGACGAGCGGCATGTTTGGCGAAGCTGTGCGATATCCAATCTACCGAACGCCGGGTGAATTGCTTCACCCAGCCACAGCCATAGGTTGCAACCGATGCAGCCATTCGCCGACATCGTCAACCTTTTTCTTCCCCGCTCTAGCGGAAATTGTGAGTTTACCCACACGCCTGCGCAGAACCGCTCGCTCGAGCCTTAACCAACCGCGCACCGATAGCTCGCCCGCGCATAGATCGCGATACATACTGTCAGCCTACGATCTATACGGGCATCGAATTGGGGACGCGGAATAATCAATCCTCAACTCTGATAGCTGAAACGAATGCACACCTCGATTGGTCAAGCTATGGCTGCCTTAGCCATTCAAATTGCCCTAAACTTTTTTGCCAATTGAGCGTTTCAGGATATGGACCGACAGTGATCCTGAGTAAGGAAAATCAAGACGTCCAAAAAAGAGGCCCACAAACGTGGCGAAAAAGACGTCGCGTTCGGAAGTCCGCCGCAGATGATCTGAGGCCTCTAGACCTCCCGGTTTTTCTCATCAGTCCAAATCAAGATTCAAATCTGCCTCTCGAATACCTCGAGGCGGATGCGGATCCAGTCGAACTGCAAGCCTCTTCTCTTCCGTACGCCAGCGGGAAGGTGCAATCGACTTACACCGCAGCGAAGAACTACCTCTCATCTATCCAGCAGCACACTCGGTCGCGACTTGATAAATTGGCCGACAAAAAGCGGCGCGACGAAATTGCAAGACTTGGCTTGGCAGCTCTGCTCATCCCGATTTTGATCCTGCTAATGCCTGCTCGCCTGCAACCGATCAGCGAAAAGACACCGACGTCCCAGCCTGCTCAACCGCACCCTGACTTCAACCTGGAGAACCGCCTGTCATTCGCCGAGCCTCTCCGTAACAAGCTTCTTGCCCAGGCAATAACCTCAAGCCTCAAGGAAGAACCGCCACAGAAGAAAACCGACGCGGGTCCAATGCTCGAAGGCATGGCTGAGCCAAGAGAAACCGAGGCGTTAGCAGCGGCTGCCGCTGTTAAGCTCGATGACCAAGAAAGCTGGGATCAAGTCAATTGGCGCTATCCGTTCGACAGCACGAACTATGTGCCGATACGCCTTCCCGCGACGGCTGCCGAGTCGTTTCGGGCCGAAGCCCAACTAACGATACTCAACGATCAGAACAACAAGATTGCTGAGGTCGACGCAGCTCCCGCGAAACCAGCGCCCATAAAAAAGCACGCCATTCAGAAGTACAAGAGAGCAATTGCTCAAAAGCGACGTAGCCAGCCTGCCAGCCAAATGACCGCCTCTGCTTCGCCTCCGCCTGCGGTACCTCAACAGCCCAACCTGCCGCCACCGCCGATATTATTCTTCCTTGGTGCTCCCCCGCCGACGAATGCGAACTCGCCCTGATCGCAAGCGTGTCCGCACTCGATGGCGATGAACTCAGCCTACCACCACCTCGCTGATCTGCATGACCGGCGTCAGATCGGTATAGTTCTTGATGTCCGCGAGTATCTCTTTGGCGTGAGGCCCGAAGCCCGCTTGAAAGGCTTCAATTGAATCAGAAAATATGTGGCACATGCCGATATAGGTTGGCTGCGTTCCCGGCGCGCCGCCGGCGAGACCCTTGTCCACCGTGTAGTATTTGCACGCGTCGCCCATCTTCGCTTTCACCATAGGCATATGCTGATCGCGATAATACGCATGATCAAAGCGCGCGTTTGGCGCGAACGGATACATGACGCTGACTTTAATCATTTTGAATTCCTCATCTGTCGGGATTTGAGCTTCTGTTGAACTGATTAGCGGCGGGACATTTCCCTGATCATAGAGAGCGACGACCAATGCCTCGTGGGAGCGTCTCTCTTGGCGGAATAGCCGCGCATTGCCTACTTGCCTATTCCCTTACGTTGTACCGATTTGAAACGCAGGTAGGAACACAATCGCCTTAGAGAAACCAGTGTTCCGGTATTTGCGCTCTCGGATGGCCGAACACGCCAGAAAAGTGCTGGCACGATAGCTGCAAGATGAGCGCAACCAAAGCATAGATCGGATTAGTCGTTTAGGTTTCTCTCGGTGGCTCCGTCCTTTTCAGCGTTAAGAGTGCCGAGCCGCAAAGCGGTTCGATGCTTCGCGCAGAAAAATCGGCCTCACAGATTTAACCAACTCTTAACGACGATATTGAATGCCGTTCCGGTCCGGCTTAGCTCGAACTCAAAGAGTATGCGCAGGAGGCCGGCGTGCAGTTTATTATCGATTGTTTCAAAGCTTTATGGCACTGCGTTGGAGATCCGGGCACTCCAAGCGGCCCCCATCCAGCGCCTGAAATCAACGCGGCCAGCAGCGTCGCCGTCGTTGCACTACTTCTTAGCGTCACGGCTGTCGTCTATAGGCAATGGCAACAGGGACAGCGCTAAGACACGGATATACGCTGCTGATGGGCTGAGGGGCCACGCAGCATGACATCCGCGACGAGATCACCTTCGCCTCAGCTTAGACTCGCGGCCTGCTGCTCTCTCGCCGTGGTTGAGCTTCTTGCGACGACCTTGTTCGCGCGCCTACCGGACGTGTGGAACATCTGGCCGGTCATTGGGGTCGCACATGCTGCTGTCAAAATCCTTGTGCTCTCGCTCGCGATCTTCGCGCTCATTAGTTGGCCGAAACGGGCAGAAATCATAAGCGCTTTCAATAACAGCACAGTCGACGCGCCTGTGCTGCCAACAGCCGCCGTAAGCATAGCGGCGGTGCTCTGCACGGCGCTCATCCGCTACTACATTGCCGAAGCTCCCCAAGACACTACGACATTGGCGAGCTACCTTTATGCTGCCACGCTCTCAACAGCAGTTGTGTCGTTGTTGCTAGTCGGCGCACCAATCTCGTTCTGGCGGATCATCGCACGCACATGCCGGCTTGAACTTGTTCTTTCGCTATTCTTCGGGCTGTTCGGACTCGTCGTAGGCGAGCTTCTGAAAAGGGCCGGCGGAAGCTTCTTCTCAGAAGAAAACTGGGCCGAACTCTCACATGCCACGCTGCAGCTTTCGTATTGGATCGCGAAATCCATCGACAGCGGCACCTTCATGGATCATGGCACGCGCATACTCGGCGCCGGTAACTTCAGCGTTCAGATCTTCGCTGCATGTTCCGGCTACGAGGGCATGATACTCATCGCCGTCTTTCTCGTCGGATACATCCTGTTGTTTCGCAAGGCGCTGCGGTTTCCCAATGTGCTGGTGCTTTTCCCGCTAGCGATGACCGCGATATGGATCCTGAATAGTTTCAGGATTGCATTTCTGATCCTCATCGGCGCCCATCTATCTCCTGAAATCGCACTTGGGGGGTTCCATTCCCAGTTCGGCTGGATCAGCTTTCTGCTCGTGGCGATCACCATAATGACGTTTGCCCAGCGATTGTCGTTCTTCGGCGCGACGGCAAACGCGCACGCGGCCGGAAATAGCGAAACAGCGCAGCTCAGCGTAGAGACGAACCCCGCTCTCGTCTATTTGGCGCCCTTCATCGCGTTGATGGCAGCACAGATCGCAACGCGAGTTGCAGCTCCGCAGGACTATCTCCTCTATCCGTTGAAGGTCGCCGCGGTTCTAGTCGTTCTAACCGTTATGCGCGGCGTCTACACGCGGTTCCTATCGGTGCCTGCGTTGAGTTCGATCATCCTCGGCGCTATTGCTGGTTTCATATGGGTGACGACTGATCCAACGGTCGGATCACAGTCCCCACTGTCTGCATCCCTCGGTGGTCTTGCTCCCACCGTTGTGGTTGCCTGGCTGATCGTTAGGGGCCTCGGCACCATCGTGACTGTGCCGATCGCGGAAGAACTTGCGTTTCGAGGCTTCCTCTACCGTTCGCTGATTGCATCGCGATTTGAAGAGGTCGACGCCCGAACGTTCCGGTTCTTAGCGCTGATAATATCTTCAGCGCTCTTCGGATTGATGCATGACAGATGGCTCGCGGCAACGCTTGCGGGCGCGCTCTATGCCCTCATCATGATCCGACGCGGCAAAATTGAAGATGCGATTGCCGCTCACATGACAACGAACGCGGTTATCTTTGCCTGGGCGATTGCTGCAGATCAATGGTCGCTTCTATAAGCCAGGCACGCAATCAGGCTTTGGCGAATATCATATCCAGCTGCATTTCGAAAAGCGCACCGATGTCCACCGGATTGGCCCGGTCGAGGAACTTGTTGATCACGATTCCCGCCCATATTGGGGCCAGCAAAAGATGCGGATTCTTATAGAGGCGGTCGTCGGATAACTCACCTGACTGCTTCGCCGCTAACGCCAATCTTTTCACCCTCTGCAACAATGGATCGAGCACATCGCGGCGATAAATCTCCACGAGTGCGGGAAAACGAGCACCTTCGGCAATCACCACACGCGCGATCTCCGCGCGGCTCTTCTTCTCGATCGCATGTATCGTGACGACGAGCGTTCGCCGCAAAAAGTCTTCGACCTTCTCCCCGGCCTTTCGCTTGGCATCATCGACGTCGAGATGCGCATTCACGATTTCCTGCTGCACGACCGCGGAGAAAAGAGCTTCCTTGGTAGTGAAATAGCGGTAGATCAAGCCCTTCGCCACGCCAGCCCGCTTGGCAACGGTTTCGATAGCTGTATTCGCGAAACCTCGTTCCAGAAACTCTGACAAGGCGGCATCAACGATTGCCTGCCGCGTCAAAGCTGTCTTTTCGGGGCTCGTTCCACGTCGGCGCACAACGGGCTTATCTCGGAGAGCCAACTTGGGTTTTCGATCCATTCGACTTTTCGCCGGCAACACCAACGTCAGCCCCTTCCGATTTTGAATATGACACATGCAGCGGGCGCAGCCTCACAAGACGCTGCGCTCTTGACAAAAATGACTTATAAGTCAGTTATACCTTTGAGAGGGGTCAATCAAGCTCGATTATCAGGGGCCGCGATTATCCGCTCGTAACCGGAAGTGCGATGAACCCGCCCACCCTTCAGCAATGGGTTTTCTCTTTGAAGACCCTCACCGCGGCGTTGCTGGCGTTATTCATCAGCCTGTGGATACCGCTACCCAACCCCTATTGGTCGGTGGCGACAGTCTACATAGCGTCCAATCCGCTCTCCGGTGCGACGCGCTCAAAAGCCATCTTTCGCGTCCTCGGTACGCTGCTCGGAGCTTCCGCCGCGGTCATCATCTTACCGAATTTGGCGAACGCTCCCGTGCTCTCGGTTATCGCCTTGGCATTATGGTCTTCGGCCTGCTTGTACTTGGCCATGCTCGATAGGACGCCGCGCAGTTACGTCTTCATGCTCGCGGGCTACACGGCCGCGCTGGTCGGCTTCCCAACGGTCAACGCCCCAAGCACCATCTTCGACGTCGCACTGGCCCGGACCGAGGAGATCATTGTGGGCATTCTCTGTGCAGCAGTCGTATCGAGTATCATCTTTCCCCGCTCGGTTGCGCCTGCGATCTATGACCGCCTGAAGGGATGGCTAGCTGACGCGGATACGAGCGCAGCTGACGCTCTTCGTATGAAGACTGGCGCCGATGCGGACACACACCGCCTCAAGCTGGCGGGAGACACCGGCGAGATCGAAAACTTGGCGACCCATCTCATTTATGATGCTGCCGGGCATCCGGAATTCATCCGTCGCATCCGCGAGGTTCATCCTCGGATGCTGATGTTGATACCCGTGCTGGATGCCATCTCCGATCGGCTATTGGCACTAAAGCAGATTGGAGAGCCATCAGCTAACACTCGTCACCTCGTGAACAGATTTGCGGAATGGTTCCAGCACCAAGAAAGCAAAGGTGCCAGAGGTCTTGATGAACTTCGGGGTGAAATCACAGCTGCCATCGATCTAAGACGCGCCCGGCAATCCTGGCTTGGGCTTGTCGAACTCAGTCTACTGATGCGGCTATCGGATCTAGCCGCAATATGCGCAGACTGTCTGGAAGTCGTACGGAGCGTTTACCTGGAAAGCGCTGCTCCGCTAAGACCGCTCACCTATACGCTCGCCGGCAGTGCAGCCTCCGTTCATCACCGGGATCACGGACTAGCCCTACTCTCCGCGGTCGTCAGCTTCGCGACGATTACAATCGCCTGCATGTTTTGGATCCAATCTTCGTGGCCCGAAGGCGGCGCCGCCGTGATGATGGCCGCAGTTTCGGGAAACCTCTTCTCCGCTCAAGATAACCCAGTTCCATCGATTGTTGTCTTCGCCAAATGGGCCGTCGTGGCCGTGTTCATTTCGGCGGCATATGTCTTCCTGATCCTTCCCAACGTGCACAACTTCGAAACCTTATCCATAGCGCTGACCCCCACTCTCATATTGTTCGGCTTGTGTATCTCAAAAGCTGAAACGCTTCTTGTTGGACTTTCACTCGCAATCAACTTTGCGGCGATGGTCGGGCTTCAACAGACGTTCAATGTTGACGCAGCATCCTTTCTCAACAACGCCATCGCGATGTCATGCGGCGTGATAGCTGCCGCTATTATCGCATCGTTACTGAGAGCACTCGGTGCCGAGTGGAGCATTCGACGGCTCGCAGATGCCAATAAAAGAACGTTAGGCGAGATTACCGACATCGAGAGCAAGCGTGACGACACCCGACTAACGGCCATCATGCTTGACCGCCTAATTCTTTTAGCACCTCGTGCGAAGGCTGCTGGACACAGAATTCCAGGACCCATCCGCGATCTTCGGCAGGGCTTTAATATCTTGGATCTTCGCCGCTCACGAGAAGGACTCTCATCTTATTCACGAAGGCGCGTTGACGGAGTATTGCAGCGACTGAAGCGCTGCTATCAGAACGGTTTTGACCCTCAAACGTCAGATCTCCTGTGCGCGGCGATAACTCGGGCTCTGATAGCCGTGAGCGGTGAGCGGAGTGACTCAGCCAATATGGCCTTGCTCGGCTTAGTTGGATTGCAGCGAAGCCTCTTTCCTGATCGGCAGCCAACCTGCTTTCCGATGTCTCCCGCTTATGTGGAGGCTGCCGAATGACCGATGAGGTTTGCGTCTTCGGGGTCTTTGTTCCCTCGATTCTGCCCTGTTCGATCATCGCCTACGTGGCAGTTGTCGTGATATCGCGAATGTTGAGGGCAATCGGCGCTTACCGGTATGTCTGGCATCGAGCACTTTTCAACCTTGCTCTTTTTGTTTGCTTCTTAGGAGCCAGCGTTTTTCTCTTTTCAAAGACACATCTATGAACAGCCAACTCCAAATCACGCTCCGCTACGCTGTGACCGTCACCCTTACCCTCGTCGCTGTGCTCATAGGTTGGCGACTGTGGGCTTACTACGAACTCGAGCCATGGACTCGCGATGGCCGCGTGCGTGCCGACATCGTGGAAATTGCCCCTGACGTTTCCGGATTAGTCAGCGAAGTCTACGCTCAAGACAACCAGATGGTACATAAAGGCGACGTCCTCTTTCGCATTGACCGCGAGCGATTTCTGTTAGCTTTGAGGCAAGCTGAGTCCGACGTGGAGGGCAAAACTGCTCTACTGGAAGCCGCGCGAAAGGACCTGGTCCGATACAAGACCATGACGTCAATCGCTGTCAGTGAACAAAAAATCGAGCAGGTAACGGCAACAGCGGCCCAAGCCCAGGCGGATCTTCATCGTGCCGAAGCTGATCGGGATATGGCAAAGTTAAACCTGGAACGCTCCGATGTTCGCGCCTCAGTCAACGGCGCGATTACGAACTTCGATTTGAGACCGGGCAATTATGTGACAGCTGGCAAAGGCGTAGCCGCGCTGATTGATAACGACTCCCTGCGCGTCGAGGGGTATTTCGAGGAAACCAAGCTGCCCTACATTGAGGTCGGCGACAAAGCGATTGTGCAGCTTATGGGAGAAGACCAGCAGCTCACGGGGCACGTCGAAAGCATTGCCCGCGGCATTGAAGACCGCGACCGCACCGCTGGCGCCAACCTGCTGGCGGATGTCAACCCCACATTCAGCTGGGTGCGTCTCGCGCAACGCATACCCGTAAGGATTGCTCTGGATTATGTTCCCAGCGGTGTGCGTCTTGTAACCGGGCGTACCTCAACCGTTATTATTGAGCCGAGCCCGAAGGCGTTACCCTCGATAGCCTCAATGACTTCGACCAAATAGCTCCTCGAGATAACTGTCGTCATTCTGCCTCCTGGCCCTCCGATACTTCTTCTTTCGCCAAGCGAGAGAGGATGCGAAACCAGATGACCGTTCGTGATCAACTTGCTCCAGATATCGTGGGCCTTCTTCGCCGAGCGATGCTTTCACGACGCCGGTTTATGACGACTTCGGCGGCGCTTACAGCAGGATATACCTTAGCCGCGGGGCCGGTGCGAGCCAACCCAATAGTAACCGACGCGGTAGGCCTCCATACCGGGACAGCAAAGATTTCTACGAATGAAGGGCAGATGCCCGCTTACTTCGCACGACCATCCAACGCGCAGAATCCGCCGGTTATCCTCGTTGCGATGGAGGTCTTCGGTCTACACGAGTACATCAAAGATGTTACTCGGCGCCTGGCAAAACTCGGCGCGTTTGCGATCGCTCCGGACTACTATTTCAAGAAAGGCGATTTGAGCAGGATTTCTGAGATACAGAAGTTGATGCCGCTCGTGAACGCAAAAACTGATGCTGAGCTGGTCGCTGATCTGGACGATTGTGTAGCATGGGCGAAAACCCAAGGCGGCGATGTCTCCCGGCTTGGCATCATAGGTTTTTGTCGGGGGGGTCGCGCAGTTTGGATCTATTGCGCCTCCAATCCTGATGTGAAGGCGGGAGTTGCATTCTACGGCTCGCTTGTTGATCCAGCCTCGCAAAAATCCGTATGGCCGAAAAGCCCTATCGAACTGGCTCCTGAAATGAAAGCTCCAGTCCTTGGTCTTTACGGTTCAGAGGATCAAGGCATTCCGCCGGCGCAAGTGGAAACAATGAGAGCGGCTCTCGCTGCGGCTGGAAAGACTGCAGAGTTCAAGATATATCCCGGCGCGCCCCACGGCTTTCATGCCGATTACCGGCCGAGTTACCACCCCGAAGCTGCCAACGATGCGTGGCAGCAAATGTCGGCGTGGCTCAGGCGCTGGTCAGTTTTGTCGTAAAGCGCCAAGCGTCGAAAGAATCAGCTTGCAGCTTCACGCTCGCAGTTGCCCAGCTGTTCGCGTGCCAGTTCGATACCGGCGAGATTGGCGAGATATTTGCGTCCATCAACATCGATCGATAGAATTTCGGGTTGAAGGGAGCGGATCAGATCCCAGGTCTTGCTGCTTTCTGGCTCGGTGCTTGCGAATGCGGGTCCCTGAGCGGTCACAGCGAGAGTTCCCACAGATTGGCCGTCAGTCGACCACACCATTTTCCCGCCGTTTACCGGCGGCTGCCCCTCATCAACAAGCGTAATCAACGTCACGTTTCCGCTCTTGACGATGGAGAGACCGAACGGATGGCCGTCCTTGAACGCTTTGCCCGTCGCGCAAACGCGCGCTCCATTTTCATGCTGCCTAAGCTCAGTAAGCCAGCCCTTTTCCGTGCGCCAAGACTTCACCACGCGGCTCGTATCAGCGTGAGCAAAGTTCGGTGACGATGCTGAAATCAATGCAGCCGTCAGCAATCCTGCGCGCCAGATGCTCATAATCTCTCCTTCGATAACTTATTGAGCCTACATCAGTGCAAGCGCCAGACCGCCCATTCGAATGCGGCGCACTATCTCTTTGAGAAATGAAGCTTCGGCTCCGGAAAAATGCGCAATTTTAGAAAGATTTGTGCGTGCAGACAGCCTCCCTGAAGATCTGACGCAATCTTCAACCTCCCTCACCCGAACGTTGACGTCGATCAATGTTCTTTTTGCGCCTGCGAAGTAAAGTTCCTCCTGAGGAATACGGGGAAGGGTCGGGTCGAATGGCGTCGTCTGTCGCCAAAACTGAAAATCACGCGCGCGTTCCGGCGACGCGGTCCATGGCGAGCCTGCACATTCCGTCGACCGGCGCCTTCCAGATTGCTGCCTCGCTGCTCTGGATACCGCAAGCCGCGTTTGTCGCGACCGCGATCGGCGACCTGACTGCTACGTCCCCGAATGATAGGTTGCTCTCGCTTGCATTCGGTATCCTAGTCCTTGGAGTTCTGAAGGCGGTCCTCGACGCGGTCGGCAGCCGTCGCGCGTTCTCTGTAGCGCGTGAAGTCACAACGGCTTTGAGACTCGACGCGGTCGAAGCTGTCGCGCGTCGATCCCCGCTTGATGCCAGCCGCGCGGAATCCGGCCGCCTCGCCAGTGTGCTCGGCGAACAAGCCGAAATGATCATCCCCTACCTTGCGCGCTTTAGAACGGCAAAAACGAAGGCAGTCATCGTACCGCTGGTAATCCTGCTCTTTATCTTTGCGCAATCGTGGGCGGCTGCGCTTGTTCTGCTCTTCGCGGCCCCATTGATTCCTGTGTTCATGATTCTCATTGGTTTAAACGCGAAAGCGGAGAGCGAAGCTCAGCTCTTGCAAACCGGCGATATGAACGCCTTTCTACTCGATCGCTTGCGCGGTATCAGGACCATTCGGACTCTCGATGCTGTCGATCAAACTGCGAAGAGACTTCGAGCCAATGCGGAAAGCCTGCGCCGTCGGACCATGAAGGTCCTTAGGATTGCTTTCCTGTCCTCCGCTGCTCTCGAGTTGTTCTCCGCGATTGGAGTGGCGATGGTTGCCGTCTACGTCGGCTTCCATCTACTCGGTCAGTTGAATTTCGGAACATGGAACCAACCCCTCGATCTAAGTCAGGGCCTCTTTATTCTGCTCCTTGCGCCGGCATTTTTTGAACCACTGCGAGAACTGTCCTCCTTTTGGCACGACCGGGCGTCAGGTGAAGCAGCCATCAAGGCGCTGCAAACATTGGCGGTGGAGGGCAGGGGCCTGGTTGGAGAGGCCAGGGACGGTCCAGAAAATTACCTAGTCACAATGTCCCCGCCTGTTCTGGTCAGCAACATCGCGTTCAGGCACTTCGGCGCAAAAGAAGATGTGCTGAGCAACTTTAGTTTGGCCGTAGGAGCCGGAGAGCACGTCGCGATCCTAGGACCCAGCGGCTCCGGAAAGTCGACACTTCTCGGTCTGCTCATTGGGCTCGCCGCTCCAACCTCCGGCTCGATTTCGATCGGAGGCCGCAAAATTTCTGCGGCAACAGCTTCGGCGCTGCGCCGAGAGATCGCCTGGATTGGTCAACGACCGCATATTTTTTCAGGAACCCTCGCAAGCAACGTTCGGCTTGGGCGGCAGATCCCTGGCGAGCGGGTCGCCCGTGCATTGGAATTCGCGCAACTCTCTCCTCTAGCAGAAAGACGTGGGCTCGACTCCATTGGAGAAGGCGGATTTGGGCTGTCGGGTGGCGAAACGCTACGCCTTGCCTTAGCGCGAATCGCAGCCGATCCTGCAGTTGGCTTAATCCTCGCCGATGAACCGACAGCACATTTGGATGCTGAAACCGCGCGCGAGACCACCGACAACCTTCTCGCCCTCGCCGAGGGCAGGACGCTCATCGTCGCGACCCACGACTTAACTCTGGCGCGGCGTATGGACCGGATCATTTGTATGTCGAACGTCTCCTTGGAGCGGGCGGCATGATCCGACTTTTCAAAGATCTGAAGCCTGTTCTCCTCGTCTTTTGGCAGGGTCCGCGTTGGCAGCTCGCTGGCGGAATTTGCTGCGCAATTATAACAGCACTCTGCGGTCTCGCTTTGCTCGGCTTGTCCGGCTGGTTCATCACCGCAACAGCGCTCGCAGGTATGAGCGCAGCGACGGCCATTGCATTCGATGTTTTTTCGCCGTCAGCTGGCATTCGGTTTTTTGCTCTAGCGCGCACGGCAGGACGCTATGGCGAAAGACTGATTACTCATGACGCGACCCTCGGCATTCTAGCCGATTTGCGCGAACGACTGTTTCGCCGTTCTGCCGCGATGCGTGAATCTGAAAAGCTCCGCAAGCGCCCTGCAACCTTGTTGTTCCGACTCACGCAAGACATCGACGCACTGGACTCCCTTTATCTGCGCATCATCGTACCTAGCACTGCGGCAATCGCATCTGCTCTGATCGCCGGTATCGCAATTGGTTCGATTGACGTCTCGGCTGGCATCGCTGTCGTCTTGATCCTCTTTATCGGAGGAATAGGCATTCCGCTCTTAGCCGCTCGGCGTGCTGTTCGCCCAGCGATAAGACGAAACCGCGCGCTCGAGACTTTACGCGCGCGTGTGATCGACTTGTCGTCCGGGCAAACCGAGCTTCTTATGGCGGGACGGCTGCCGGCTCAAATGTTGCTCATCAGCCAGGCGGATAGCGCGTTGTCGGCTGAGGACGATGATACCAACAAAATTGAGATTCTCGCCGGAGCCGCTCTCAATGTAGTCAACGCAGCTTTGATTGCGTCCGCAATCGTATTCACATCGTCATATGTGCGTGCGGGCATTATAGATGCACCCGTTGCCGCTCTTGTTGTCCTCGTAGTGATCGCAACCACGGATCCATTCTTGGCTTTGCGTCGAGGGGCAATCGAATTTGGGCGAACGATTATCGCGGCCCGACGCGTCGGCGGTCGATTGGAGACATTAGAACCACAGGCGCCAGACCTGCCATCGCCCGGAGTCGCCGTTATCATCAAAGACGTGACGTGCTGCTATCCAGGTGCACGTCATCCGTCTCTATCGAGACTTTCTCTGAGCATTGCTCAGGGCGACCGTGTTGCCTTAATCGGCCCGAGCGGCGCCGGGAAATCAACATTGCTGTCCCTCATTGCATCAGAAATTCCAGCGGCGAGTGGCAAGATCGCGAGCCTGCCGTCCACGCTTCTGACACAACGGACAGAACTATTTGCGGACACCCTTCGCGACAATCTCCTCCTCGCAAATGCCAAGGCCGACAGCGCTGATCTCGCGAACGCGATCGCATCGGCCGGCTTGGGCGATTGTCTGGCCCAGCTTCCACTCGGTCTCGATACCCGATTGGGTGAGGGCGGCTTGGGCCTATCCGGCGGAGAGGCACGCCGCCTCGCTCTTGCGCGTCTATTTCTGCGGGACACTCCGCTATGGCTGCTTGACGAACCCACCGAAGGTCTCGACGACGCAACAGCCCGTGATGTCATCGCCCGGCTAATGGTCAAGCTCCACGGACGAACACTTGTCTTAGCCACCCACATCCGCCGCGAGGCGGAGATGGCTGATCGCCTCGTCTGGGTCGATCAAGGTCAAATAATCGCGCAGGCCGCGCGAGGAGAATCGCAATTCGTCAGCCTGCTTGCTCGGCTGAGACAAGATTGAAGCAGATCTAGGTTGCTCAAAAAGCAACTTGGAAAGGAGGCCGACCGAAAGGCGGGAAAAGGCAAATGGAACTGGACATCGTGGCGCTATCGCGCCTGCAATTTGCAATCACTGCACTGTATCACTTCTTATTCGTACCCTTGACGCTAGGCCTCTCGATCATCGTCGCGATCATGGAGACGGTCTACGTCATGACTGGGCGTCCCATCTGGCGCCAAATGACCAAATTCTGGGGCACGCTCTTCGGTATCAACTTTGTTATCGGCGTCGCCACAGGCTTAGTGATGGAGTTTCAGTTCGGAATGAACTGGAGCTATTACAGCCTTTATGTCGGCGACATATTTGGCGCGCCATTGGCAATTGAAGGCTTGATGGCCTTCTTCCTGGAAGCGACTTTTGTCGGACTATTCTTCTTCGGCTGGGACCGGCTCTCGAGGGTAGGCCACCTTGTGACAACCTGGTGTGTCGCCATTGGATCGAACTTCTCAGCTCTTTGGATTCTGATCGCCAACGGCTGGATGCAAAATCCCGTTGGCTCGGCCTTCAACCCTCAGACCATGCGGATGGAAGTGACGGACTTTTTCGACGTCGTTTTCAATCCGGTGGCCCAGGCCAAATTCGTCCACACGGTGTCAGCCGGCTATGTCACGGCGTCTGTATTCGTGCTCGGCGTTTCCGCCTGGTATCTCTACCACAATCGCAACGTCGCGCTCGCCAAGCGGTCAATGACCGTCGCAGCATCCTTTGGCTTGGCATCCGCGTTATCGGTTGTCGTTCTTGGAGATGAAAGCGGCTACCTTTCGACCGAGCATCAGAAGATGAAGCTCGCGTCGATTGAAGCAATGTGGAAGACGGAACCGGCACCCGCGGCTTTCACACTCTTCGGCTTCCCCGACCAAAAGACCCGCGAAACGCATTACGCCGTCCGCGTGCCTTGGGTCATGGGTCTCATTGGCACCCGCTCTTTGACGACCGAAATACCGGGCATCGAGGAACTCGTCGCGCGAGCGAAGGATCGGATCCGAAACGGTATTGCTGCATACGACGCGGTACAGCAGATAAGGGCTACTAGTGATCCGTCCGCGGTTCCCCAATCAGCCCGCGACACGCTCGAGAAGAGCGGCAACGATCTCGGTTACGCTTTGCTTCTGAAGCGCTACGTCGATGATCCCCGCAAGGCAACGGACTCACAGATCGAACAGGCCGCTTGGGATACGGTCCCGAACGTACCATCGCTCTTCTGGTCCTTCCGCATTATGGTCGGTCTTGGCTTGTTCTTCATCGCCCTGATGGCTACGTTCTTCTATCTTTCGGCGCGCCATCGCCTCGACCAATATCCATGGCTCCTTCGAGTAGCCATGTTTGCCATTCCGCTTCCCTGGATCGCCGCCGAACTTGGCTGGGTCGTGGCGGAGTTTGGAAGGCAGCCGTGGATCATCGAAGGGATCTTACCGACGGCCGCCGCGGTATCGGGCCTCGGCGCGTTCACGGTTCTCACGACGCTCATCGGCTTCATTGTGATCTACTCGGTTCTCTTCGTCATCGAGATGGGATTGATGATCCACGCCATACGCGTCGGACCACAACCAGACGACCGACCCGATGCCATTCTCGTTTCCCCATCCCTCGTTGCTGCGGAGTAAGCAATGATACTTCATCAACTCATCGACTACGAAACCCTTCGCCTAATTTGGTGGCTGCTCCTCGGCGTTCTCTTGATTGGCTTTGCCGTCATGGATGGCTTTGATCTCGGCGCAGCGACCCTGCTGCCATTCGTGGCCAAGAATGATCTGGAACGCCGGGTCGTCATCAACAGCATCGGGCCCACCTGGGAAGGAAATCAGGTCTGGCTCATCCTGGGCGGTGGTGCAATTTTTGCTGCCTGGCCGCCGCTTTATGCTGTGTCTTTCTCGGGCTTCTATCTTGCGATGTTCGCGATTTTGTTCGCCTTGATCCTACGCCCTGTCGGCTTCAAGTATCGCTCAAAGCGCGACAGTCCGGCTTGGCGGTCGAGATGGGATTGGGCACTGTTCATCGGCGGCGCTGTTCCGGCACTGATTTTTGGAGTCGCAGTCGGAAATGTCCTTCGCGGCGTCCCGTTTCACTTCAACGGTGATCTGCGCATCTTCTATGATGGAACAACGCTCATAGAGTTGCTCAATCCATTTGCCCTGCTCTGTGGACTTGTATCGGTTGCGATGCTCGTCATGCATGGCGCCGCTTGGCTTTGTTTGAAAACAGCGGGTCCGGTTGCGGATCGCGCCCGCTTCTACGGAAGCGTCGCGGCGTTAGCAACCGCCCTGCTTTTCCTCGTTGGCGGCGTCGCCTTGTGGTTCGGCGTCGACGGCTATCGCATCACCAGCAGCATCAATCCCGCGGGTCCGTCAAATCCGTTGTCCAAGGTCGTCGTCGTGGCGTCCGGCGCGTGGTTTGACAATTACGGCAAGTACCCGCTGACGATCGCCGCACCTATTCTTGGCCTTCTCAGTGCATCCGCTGCTTTTGTCTTTATCAGCGGCCGTAGGGAAATCGCGGCGCTTCTCGCCTCATCGCTTTCGATCGCCGGCATTATCGCGACTGTCGGACTGGCGATGTTTCCGTTCATCCTCCCATCGTCAATTGATGCCAATTCCAGCCTTACTGTCTGGGACGCATCATCGAGCCACATGACCCTTTTCATCATGCTTGTCGCGGCAGTCATCTTTGTGCCGATCATCATCGCTTACACATCATGGGTCTATCGCGTGATGTGGGGCAAGGTCGACGAGAAGGCCGTTCAAGACGAGCAGGGTCACGCATATTGAGAATTGAAGAAAGGGAACATCGTCATGTGGTACTTCGCTTGGATGCTAGGGCTCCCCCTCGCCGCCGCGTTCGCAGTGCTGAACGCCATGTGGTTTGAACTCATGGAAGACGCAGCAGCGACTAAGTCAACGTCGGGCTCGGTCCTACCTTCGAAAGCGCGTTAGTTGAAAAAATTGATCGAAATTGCATAACTCAATTGAGCCGCCGTCAGCTCTGCCGGCGGCTCATCGAACGGAGCGGCCTTTTCGACCATGCCTATCGCCATGTTGTCGAGCAATGTGGTTCCGGATGATTGAGACAGCCTCAGGTAACGTAACGTCCCCGTCTCGGTAATTCCGAAGGAAACGACGACCGAGCCACGCAAGCCCTTGGGCATCGGCTTCGCTTTCATAAGCTTGGCCCGCACCTGCGCTCCATAGGTCAGCGCATTGCCACGACTCGCGGAAACACGGCCATTTGCCATCGCTGTGGAAGAATTGGAACGTGAGAGCGCGCTGCCCGCAACTTGCTGATGCGACTTCTTTTGAGGAGATTTCTTTTCCTTATCTATTTCCTTTTTCTTCTCCATTTTTGCAGGGGAATCCTTTCTTTCATCGATCGTGTCAGGCATCTCGGTCACTGGCACGTCGGTGATCGTATCAGCCTTCACCTCGCTCACCGCATCAGGCTCGCCGCCGCCGCGGACAATTGGCAGCGGTTCATCCGTCGGCGAGAGGCTCGCCGGCGTTACGTCCGCAACTTTGATAGGCTTCGGCGGCGGATCATCAGAAAGCGCCTCGTTCGCAGTTTCAGCCAGCTCCTGAGGCTTTGACTCGACCGCTTGAACGCTTCCTGCCTGCGAGGCCGCTGCTGCGGCAGCCGCAGTTTTGCTGCTCTCGTTCGCAATCGACTCAAGGACAACAGACTGCTCCATCGAAAGGCTGAAGGTGCCTGACTTCTCCGAGACGGTCCCAAACTGCTCCCCGGGATCGCCCATCAAAGCCGTAGCTAACCCGCCACCATGAGCCGTCGCCGATAAGAAAAGTGCGCAAACGAGCAACTTTCGTGACCCAATTTTCGGGGCACCGGTACTTTGACCAATCTTAAAGCGCTGCTCCCTCGCGTACCGCCCGGTGCTGAAAATTAATATGTTGTCGCCTGGGCTTGCATCGAGCGCCCCTTGGTCCGCACTCATTGAGGCTGACGCGTGAACTCGAATATGATTTTTCTCGATGAACATAACGGCGTCTGACCCGCTCGCCAATATCGACGTTACGCATCGGCGGGTTCACCGCCGATGCGACTTCTTCTGAGCCTGCTTAGAATTTCGCCTTCGTAGTAAGGAGGAACGTGCGCCCACGACCCGTGTCATCGGGAACGTTGCTGCCAGTTGGTGGCGAACTCAGTGCTGGGCTGTAAGCAACGTCTGTGAGATTGCTTACAGTAAGAGCCACATTGACATCATTGGTCAGCGCATAGCTCGAGAAAAGATCAAAGGTTGTGTATCCGTCGTAGAAGAGCGGATCTCCGGGGCCCGTATTCACGTCACCTCTTTGGCTCTTCGAAGTGATGTAGCTCCGCGCACCCAATGTTAGACGCTGATCGAAGAAGCGAAGCCCTGCGGTAATTGTAGCAAGATCACCTGGCAGATAGCTGTTCATGCCAAGCCCGTCCATTTGTGAGGGCAGCGTTGTGTGATTGTGGCTATAGCTCAAGCCTGCGAACACAAATCCAGCGTCGTATGTGCCTTGAAGCTCGACACCTTCAACCTTGGATATGCCAGTGTTGTTGATGAAGGTGCAGTACGGAACTCCGGTCGACGTACAGGCGGCGGTGATGTAGTCACTCACGTCCATACTGTAATAGTCGGCCTTGAAGCGAAACTCATCACCGCTCTTGAGCAAGTTGCCGTACCTCGAGTTAAACCCGAATTCCCACCCTTCCTGGCTTTCAGGTCGCAAAAAGGGGTTCGGCAAAAAGTTCGGCTCAAACACGCTTCCAGGGTGGCTGCCATCGAGCAGCGTCTGCCTCAAAGAGGGCGCGCTAAACGAATTCGACCATTTCACGTAGGGCTGGAACCATTCGGCGGGGTTCGCCTGCAAAGTGAGCGTTGGACTGAATCCGCCAAAACTGTTGTCAATTGCAAAGGGCCCAAGTTCTACACCGGGTGGCAAGGTGATCGGAACGAAGGGCGGGATATAAGGCGGGCGGTGAGGATCCACGACTCCGCGGCCGTTTAAATTGAAATCGTCGTAGCGCATGCCAACGATGAAGTCGAAAATGCTCTTAGAAAAGGTCGTCTCCGAGAAAGCGCCACGCGTTGTCGAATTCCCCGAGGGATTCACGCCGCCTCCTGTGCCGGGGTTCAGCTTGTTCGAAGCATCGACTTGGTCGTGAAAATACTCGTAACCATAGTTCGATTGGACGCGAATTCCGCCAAGATCGAAGAGAGACGTATTCTGGACCGTAAATCCTAATCCAAGATCATTGATCTCACGGCCACTGGCTGAGGAACCGCTTCCTATGCCCTCACCATACTTCATGGTGATGTCGCTGCCCGAAAAATCAGCCCGGAAATGAAGGAAATCGTTCCCGATCGGATCGTAGGCGTACTTGACCGTGTAGATTTTGGAATCCACGGTTTGATCGTACGAGTTCGCTGTGAAGTCGTTATTGTAGAGTACCGTCCCGAAAGACAACCTTTGCTCTGGATCGATTTGAATATGAACCTTGGCTAGACCGGAAATGAGATCCTGGCCCGTGTAGGGCACTCTCTGGCCGAGGCCATTATCATAGTCATCGATGTCATGCTTACTGATGGCGCCGATGACGCTGACTGCCCCGCTACGAATCGCACCCGCCCCCATTTCGGAGAAACCGACGCCGTTGCTGCCCCATGAGGAAAGCACAACCGCTCCTGAGTTGCGGCCGGGCTTCAAGACGTCATCGACGTCAAGTGTACGCATGTCGGCGGACCCCGCGATGGCGTTCGCGCCTCCCGCGGTCGAGACGGCGCCGCGCTGCACCTCGATGCTTGCAAGAAGCAATGGATCGACATAGGCAAAGCCCGACGCCGTGTGACCCGTAAATCCGAAATTCTGACGAACGCCATCGATCATCATGTTGACTTGGCCCGAACCTTCGAAGCCGCGAATATTCACGGCAATGCCAGGATTGTTCGGGTCATTTCCAGTCGACACCCCCGGCATCGAGCGCAACACGTCCTGCAAATTTGTCTGCCCGAACGTCTGAATTTCGCTCTGCCCAGCAACGCTGACGCCGGCGGGCGTATTATAAGGAGCGTCGATCGTTGTCGCCTGATCACCGCCCTCGCTGACGGTAGCAGGCGCAGCTGCTTGTGTTTCGCTCGATTGGCTAGGCTTCGGCTTAGATTTTGCCTTCGACGCGCTGGCTTTCTTCGCTTGCACGCCCTGAACGTCGATGCCCGGCAATTGCGTTTCCTGCCCGATTGCTGCTCCAGGTAATATTAGAGCTGCCGCCGATACCGAAAGCGCCAAGGCAACCTTGCCCAGTGCACGACCGCGCGGTTGGAGGCCGTCAGGCCTCACTTCAGAGAAAGCTCTCACGCCAATCACAGCCATACCTTCGTCCCCCGATATTCCATGTTGATACGGGGCTGGCTGGCTGAGCGCTTACGCGCACATTGGCGGGCTTGCCTCTCCGCTCGCGTATCCTCCGAAGGGATTTTGCGAGCGCGAAACCCGACGGATCGTCAGGCTGAGAAATACATATAAAAGCTTACGATAGAAGTCAACAATTGCGGTTGGACTGCCACGCGGAGATGCGTGCGGCCCCGGCACCACCTTAAGGTTGGAGTGGTGCAACAGGGCCGCAAGTTTGGAGCTATTGAATTTCTCAGCTCAGGCCGAGCTTGCCCCGAAGCGTCGAGAGATCAGTGGCAAGAGCATTGACCTTTGCGGCCAAGATTTTGCGGTCGGCTTCGGTGAGTTTGTCGTAGAGCTCGTAGCCATCAGCCGTCTTGTACTTTCCCAGCGTATCGTCGACCACTTTGAAATTCGCATCGACTTTCTTCACGAAGTCAGCGTTGTCTTTCGCGAGCAGCGGCTTCACAAGTTCGTAGATCTTCTGCGACCCATCAAAATTGGCTTTGAAGTCCCATAGATCGGTATGGCTATAGCGGTCCTCTTCGCCCGAAATCTTCGTCGCGGCCACCTCTTCCATCAGAGCGGAGGCGCCCCCGACAACAATTTCAGGTGGGAACGTCAAATTCTCAACACGGTGGTTCAAGTCCTTGACGTCCACGAGTAGCTTGTCCGCATAGGGCTCAAGGCCCTTAGTGCTATTTTCGCGCCACAAGCCGTATTCGATACGATGAAAGCCGGAGAATTTCGCATCCTTTTCTTTGCTTTCGAAATCGTCCGCGCGCGCGTCGATCGTATGATCGAGATCCGAGAATAGCTCAGCGATTGGTTCTACCGCTTCATAATTCATGCGGGTCGGAGCAAAGAGCGATTTCGCCTTCGCGAGATCACCAGCCTTGATCGCCTCGGCGAACTTGGTGGTATTTTCGAGGAGCTTCTCCGTATTGTCAGCCACATAGCTTTTATAAGCAGCCAGCGGCTCGACCAGTTTTGAATCCTCTTCGGCGTTTGCGGCTCCAGTGTAACTCAACGCGCTCGCCAGCGCCGTAACAGCCAGAACATACTGCCTCATATTGCGTCTCCATTCAGTTTCAGGAACGTGTAGGCGGACCCGCCGCCGCGGCCTCGACCAGCTTTCGGCCCAAATAGTCGCCAGCATCCCGCGCCCCTGGAAGAACGAAGAAGTAACCGCCACCGATAGGTTTGATGTATTCCTCTAACGGCTCACCATCGAGCCGCGTTTGCACCGTAATAAACCCCCTTTCCAGATCTGCTTGATAAGCGATGAAGAGCAGCCCTTGATCGAGCTGCCCATTCTTTGTGATCCCATTCGAATAGTTGAACGGGCGACGTAGAATGAGGTTCTTTTGAGTTTCAGGAGTCCGCGGATTGGCAAGCCTGATGTGCGCGTCAAGCCGGGTGCGCTTTCCATCAGGGTCCTTGCTGTAGTCTGGAACGTCTGTCTCCGCTGTTCCGCCCATCGGCGCGCCGGACATTTTCATCCGACCGACGATACGTTCTTGCTCGGCCAGTGGCGTCCGATCCCAACGCTCAACAAAATTGCGTATAATGCGGACAGCTTGGTAAGTGCCCCCGAACGCCCAGTCAGGCTCAGCGTGTGCTTCGCTCACCCAAACGATCTCGTTCATCAGAGCAGCGTTGCCCGAATGCGGGTTGGCGGATCCGTCTCGGAAACCTAAAAAGTTCCGCGCGCTTTCAACGGTCCCGTCAGGCTTGGGAAGGATGGTCGGAACTCTTCCTTCCTGCTTCCAGCGCGGCACCAAATATTCGGGCATGTTCTTGAGAATATCGCGAAGCGCATGGATGTTCGTATCCGCGGTATTGGCGCAAAACTGCAGAGAGATGTCGCCGTGGCAGAGGTCGGCGACAAGAGCATCGTTTCGAAATTGAGCCATGCGCTGCAGATGCCGCGGCTTCAAATGCTTAAGCCAGGGGCGGGTTTCAAAGAGAGAGTCGCCGAGACCCACTGTGATCGTGAGATTTTCAGGATGAATGACCGGACCCAAGATGCCCGAATCCGATGGTGGCAGTTTAGGGTCGAACGCGGGCGGTGTGCCACCCTGTGTCAGGAACACGATACGTTGGGTCAACAGCCTAAGCATTCTGTCGAAGTCCGCAGGCGTATCGGCTATGACGTCGAGTGAAACCAGCATTCCCGCAGCCGGGCGCGGCGTGACGATGCCGGCCTGGTGAATACCGTAGAATGGCACGCGTTGGTCGACATCTGCCTGATGACTCGCGGGTGCATCGGTTACCTGCGTATCGCCCATTGCTGACGCACGATCCGCAATGGCAACGCTGGTCAACGCGCTTCCCGCTGCGACTCCCATCCCGAGCAAGAGTTTGCGACGGTCGGTCTTTGGAAGATCCGTTTGCGCCGCTTCAATTGGTGGTTTACGTCCCATTGGCATCGATCCCAATCGCCGAAGGTACCGCATTGAGCGACTCGGCCAGAACTGCGAAAGCGCGAGCAAGTTGAGTACGGTCAGCCGACGCGCCCCCGGAACTTGTCGGCTGCCCGGCACTTGCCTTTTGTTTTGCGAGGATTGCCCTCACGTCACTGAGGGCCACATCAACCTTGCGGGCTAGTTCTTGGTTGACTGTGTTCAAGACCGGATCGAGCAACACTACGAGCTTGCCTAGGCCGTCGAGATTGGCGTCAAGCTCGGCCAGCCTCCTCTCATGGTCATCCGCATTCTCTTCGGGCAAACCATCGCGAGAGAGCAGAGATGAAAAGCGCGCGGCGCTGTCGGCCAGCACGTCGGAGGTCATTTTCATAGCCTTGAGACGTGTGTTTAAAGCCGTGAGATCGTCGACAAGGCCGTCGGCGATAGGAGAAAGACCCTCGAGACTTCTCCTTTCGAAAAGCCCACGCGCAATTCGGCCGTACCCAACGAATGCGGGATCGTCTTGTCCCTTTTCGAAGTAGCTCGGCGCCGGATCAATCTTGTTCTGCAGATCCGAAAAGCGATAAAGGATGGGCTCTATTCGATCGTAAGAAACTCGCCCATCGCGATAGAGCGCCCGAGACTTGTCTAGATCACCCGCCTTGATTGCCGCGGCGAGATCCTGGGCCGCCCGCAACGCAGAGCCGCTCTGACGATCAAGATAGAATTTATATTCCGACAGCGGCCCAAGAAAACTCCGTGTCGTAGCACGTGCGGGCTGAGCGTCGGCTTCTCGCGATGGTGCAACGACCAAGATGCCCCGCGGATTAGACAGAAGTCCGCAAGTAACTTCGTACGTCCCTGGGGCCAATCGAACTTTTAAAGTTTCCTTGATCGCCGGCGCGATGTTTTCACGCTCGGCCACCACCATGACCCCGTCGACAATCTCCCACTCCACTGGGCGGTCCGATTTATTCGTGATCTCGAATGTGCGATCGCCCGCCAAAACCGACATGGCATTGGGTTCGCAAGCTTTGGAGGTCACAGACACGGCGACGACATCGCTGGTGTCGCGATGCACACGTAGCGTTGCGAAATAGAAAGCGCAGGCACCAAAAATAACGAGGGTCGCCGCGGCGCCGACCCCGAGATACAGGAGGCGAGACGAAGGCGCAGTAGCTTTCGGTTTATCAGGCGCGGACATTCGAATTTTCTCCGCGCACCCTGAAGCCGCCGATAGAGCGGCTAGGACGAAGATAGAAATAAAGAACCGTCACGAGGAACCCGACGTAGACGATGACTTCGCCGACCGTCGGATTTTCCTGATAGCTGAATACGCCCGAGAGGATGGTGCCAAGAACGCTCGATATAGGCAGCACCGCGCTCACATTGTAGGCGTGCGCCTGCAGGCCATTCCAGAGGCCAGCCTCGTGCAACGCTCCGATAGACGCCGAAAGAATGCCGGCCGCTACAAAAATGATGAAGATCCCGGTCCACTGAAAGAACCGCCGAAGATCGAGCCGAACGCCACCTGCGTAGATCACGAGGCCGACAACGACGGCAGCGGCAATTCCAGCGACTGCGCCCATCGGGGCAGCTATCCCATCGCTTTGTTGAAAGATTGCCAAAAGGAAGAAGACAGATTCTAACCCCTCGCGAGCCACGGCGAAGAATACGAGGCCGATTAGCCCCCACGTGCCACCCATTGACGAAGTGAAGGCTGCATCGACAGAATGCCGCAGCTCCGATTTGATCGAGCGCGCGGCTCTGCGCATCCAAAAGACCATGGATACGAGCACTGCAACAGCGACGAAACCCACCAAAGCTTCGAATAATTCCTGCGCCTTCTGCGGGAACTCAGCGCTCGCAAACAGCAGCCCAGCGCCACTAAAGAGAGAGACTGCCACGGCGAGAAGTACGCCGATCCACACCGCCGGCATCCATTCCGAACGGCCCGTTTGCGAAAGATAGGTCGCAACGATACCGGTAATGAGCGCAGCTTCGATGCCTTCGCGAAGCATAATAAGGAATGGAGCGAGCAAGCTTAGGCCTTGGGTTTTGCCGAGTGAGAGACGACCGTTTGGAAACTATACTTCTGTAATCAAGTTTCCATACGTCGCAAATCCACGCAGACAAAATCAATTTTTGGCAAGGTTTGTAGTGCGCAAAGCGAGAGGCGTTTTCCGAACCAGAATCGCGCAACACCTTATAAGCGTTCTAACTTGCAATCGATTTCAGCGCCCACCGAATGCCGTTGGATGTTAGATCGACGACAGTGAGCGGGCTTACGTCGATGTTCCAAAACGAACCGGGTCCTGCCTGAATGGCGGCGAGAACTGCAACGCGGATTACTGCGGGATGCGTAACGGCGATCAAACGTCCGCGTCTCGTTGAAATCGTCTGCAACCAAGTCGAGACGCGCGAGAAGAGCGCTTCGATCGACTCTCCTCCGTGAGGAGCCGCGGAGCAATCAGATAACCAGGCCGCGAGCGCGTCGGGTTCGCAGGCTGCCACTCCGCTCAATGAGCATCCCGCCCAACGTCCTACGTCGAGATCGCGCAGAGCGGGTTCGACTACCCCCTCAAGACCTAGAAGCGCAGCGGTCTCGATTGCCCTTGTCTCTGGGCCTGTCAAAGTCGGCGATTGAAGGCGGAATTCTTCCCCTTTTTTGACCGCATCTCGTTTTCCGGCTTCGTCTAGCGTTTCGTCGAGCGGGAAAGCGGCAGCGCGGACGGCTGGCGTGGCGGCACAGGCCACAAAAGTTAGGCGCGGCGGCATCTTGGCAACTGCTCACATTGACAAACGCCCGAGCCGCCCTATGGTGAACCGTGCATCGTCGTGGGTAGGAAGCCGGTGAAAAACCGGCACGGTCGCGCCACTGTAATCGTGCGACGCCTAAAGCGTCCATCGAAAGTCAGACCCTCTTCACGATCACAGCACGCTTTGAAACGGGACGCGTAATCCCACGGAGGCTCTTCTCATGATTAATTCTTCGGTATTGCAAGGCTCCGCCCTGCCAGTCATTCCCTTGCGTCAGATCCTGCCCTGGGCTCTGTTCGGCGGTCTGCTGTTTCTTCTCGCCATGTACTTCATTGGTGTTGAGGAAGGCGCGATGGCAGTCTTCAATGGTTCCTACGTGCATGAGTTCGTGCATGACGGTCGCCATCTCCTCGGTTTTCCTTGCCATTAGGCGGAGCGGAGATTTCAAATCATGGGATCTTTGCTTCTGCGCGGCATGATTGCCGGGCTTATCGCAGGTATTTTGGCTTTCGGCTTCGCTAAGGTTTTCGGAGAACCACAAGTCGATCGCGCAATTGGCTTTGAGGAACAGGTCGCCAAAGCCAAAGGGGAGCCCGAAGAGCCAGAAATCGTCAGTCGTGATGTGCAGGCCAGCATTGGTCTGTTCACGGGCGTTGCCGTCGTTGGCACGGCGATGGGTGGGCTCTTCGCACTCGCTTTCGCATTTGTGAATGGCCGGGTTACGCATCTTTCGCCGCGAACGACGACGGTGATCATCGCGATACTGGGGTTCATTGCGATCTACCTCGTTCCGAACCTCAAATATCCAGCGAACCCACCGTCCGTTGGATCGCCTGACACGATCGGCTACCGAACCCAGTTGTACTTCGGCATGATCGTGTTCTCTCTCGCTGCCCTAGCGATTGCAATTAGCGCGGCGAGACAGTTCGCAACGAACTTGGGTGCTTGGAACGGCGCGTTTATCGGCATCGGTATCTATATCGTACTGACGTCTCTCGCCGGATACATGCTGCCGTCCATCAATGAGGTGCCTGAAGGTTTCCCCGCCGATCTACTTTGGAAATTCCGCGTCGCGTCCTTCGGTATTCAGACCATTCTATGGGCTGCGATGGGAATTATTTTTGGGATCCTTCTCGAACGCCTGAGCGCCAAGCCAGCGCGCTGAACCCCGGTAATAGGGATTTGCACCGGGCCACCTTTTGGCCCGGTCTTCGATCATCAAACGGATAATAAAGGACCGGTCGCAGGTGTCGCGTCACTCGCCTTGCATAGGTATTTGTAGGCTCGACGACGCCACAGGTTATTGCCTTGGTTGCGGCCGCACCGGCGCGGAAGTCGGCGAGTGGATGGCAATGAGCGAAAGCCAGCGCGATGCCGTTTGGGAGAAGTTGCCCGCACGGCTTAGCGCGCTTTCAGTCCGCGTACGCCTTCTTCCTTGGATACGAGACGAACTGGTCAACTGGGCCAGAGACACTCTCGTTGCCCGCCAAGGAGCGTGGACGGTTGGTGAGCCGGATATCACGAAATCCTTTGCTTGTTCGCACACATCGACAATGCACATTCGCGTTGATGCTGACGCGATAGTTGCCGAGTTCCCCAACGCCGCCTTCCGTCTTGCGATCAACGAAAAGGTCCGCGCTTTCTCGTTCAGCGACGGCGGACCCATTGTACTGGGACTTCCGCGCGGACGTGCGGCGCTCCCGCTTGCATCTACGATCCAACCGCTCGGCCCCGACGCAGAGGCTATCCGGCTCGCCGCTCGAAATGACGCAACCTTCGACATCGGCATGGGTCTGCGCTACACGCGCTGTTGTGTAAGGACAAATGATCCGGCGCTAAAAGGGGCGCTGGAAGCGTTGGCGAGCCAAGGGACTTCTGCTTTTACCCCGGCTATTCTGGACCAGATGACGGCGGCTGGCGCACATCTCGTCGTCGAGAGTGCGGCCGCACGCATCGAAATCTATGAAATGAATTGGATCACAGACCCGCCAAGTGCCGACCTGCAAAAGTCTCAGCCGGATGGGAATGCCAAGCTCGACCTACCAAGCTATGCCGTCCCCGTAGCCGCATTCCAACCTCTTTAAGCAGCGGACGGCCCGGCACAATTCGCGACGGCGATCCTCCTTGTCCCCAGATCTCCAGTATCCGCTAGAGTTGGTGAGTTGAGGGAGCGCCCGCGCCGTAGTAGTGACTTTTTTATTGGTCAACTTGAGACCTCGGTATTTACGGGAGAGGATCGATGCGCAGCTTTGGCCTTGGATTAATGTTCGCAGCCGCTGCTGGTTTCGGCTCCGCGCCCGCATCTGCGGATGATCACCTCCAATCCTCCTTCACCAACCTCATGGCGCGTGGGTTTCAGATCAGATCTGTGACGCTCATTCCGCTGGAAGTCGCAAAAAGGGTCACCGACAAGGTCCGGACGGACAATGTTATCGTAACCCTTCAAAAGGAAGAGACGGCAGCCGTCTGTTATGTCGCGTTTGCGAATTGGGCCTTTATGAACAAGGCATCGCTGGATTCGCCCACGCTCTGTGAAGTGCGCTCGTCGCTGGCTGCGGCCGAAGCAGCTCCTTCTGCTCCCCCCGCCCCGACCGCTGAGGCTCCGCCGGCGGCTGCTCCGCCAGCGCCGTCGCCGTCGTCTGAAACACCGCCGGCCGCTGGTAGTGCACCGGCAGCTCCCTCTTCAAACCCGTGATCTGCGGTCAGACCGTTGCAAGCTGATTGCTGCGCGCAACAGCCGCTTTGAGCCGTGGGATTGCAAAATCCAGGAACGCTCTGAGTTTTAGTGGCACCAATCCTTGCTGCTTGTAGACGAGGCTCGCAGGAACCGTGGCCGGCTCGAACGGCTGCAAGATGATAGTGAGCTTCCCGTCAGCTAAGGCCTTGGCGGCCTGATACGACAACACGCGCGTGACCCCCAGACCTGCAACGGCCGCATCAACGGCAGCTTCGGCGGTATTGACGACCAGACGCGAGTGAACGGCCACCTCCTGCTTGCCTCCCTTGCTTGTAAACGCCCAGACGCTCGAAGACATCAAGCCGACGAATGAAATGCAGTCGTGCGCGGCAAGATCGGCAGGGTTTAATGGGACGCCACGCCGCGCCAGATAGTCAGGGCTTGCGCAAACGATGCGTCCGATCGCGCCGATGCGCGTCGCTATAAGGTTGCTGTCGGGTAAGTCCCCTATCCGCAAGGCGAGATCGACGTGCTCGTCAAGAAGGTTGATGATGCCATCGGAAAGCGTGAGCTGCACGTCGATATCGGGATAGGCTTTGAGAAACTCTTCGATGATTGGCAGCAAGTGCCAGCGTCCGAAGACCACGGGCGCCGTAACGACAAGTTCGCCGCGCGGCGCCAGATATTCTCCAGAGGCTGCGCGCTCGGCTTCCAAAACGTCATCAAGAATTTTTCGGCATGCCGCCACATAAGATTGGCCAGCATCCGTCAATTCCAGTCGCCGGCTGCCGCGGCTCAAAAGCCGTGTATGCAGATGAGCCTCGAGATCTGAAACTTTTCTGCTCACTGTCGCGAGCGGCATTCCGAGCCTGCGAGCACCGGCGGACAAACTACCCGCGTCCGCAACGGCCAGGAGAACCGACATGGCCTCGAACCGGTCCATAGCCACTGTCCAAATTGGAATGCAATCATGTGTGCATTTTATCGGAGCGATGAAAAGGCCTCAGGCGTGTTCCACCTTGGAATTTATCCACACCGGACTCTGAACCTACCAAAGTGCTGCTCGCAGAAATCTCACGCCTGCGAGGACCATTAACCTAAATCCAAAGGAAACCGGGCCAAGCATTCCGGCGGCGAAATGGTATCTGCCTGCCTTAGTCTCACCACGGCGCATAGCCATACCGCTCAAGACAACCATCAACATCGTTGCGAGCAAACGTGGGCATACAATCGACAAACGCCAAAACAACCGCGCAGCTCTGCTTACTCATTGGAGCTTTCATGCTAGCGGGCTCGGCCATCGCCGCTGAGCATAGCGGCACGCAGGAGGAACAGCAGGCATGCACGCCGGATGTTTTCCGATTGTGCTCCGCTCAAATTCCGAACGAGGATCGCATTGTCGCGTGCTTGAACAAGCACATGGCAAAACTCAGCCCGGCCTGCCGCGAAGTGATGAGAGGCGACTCCGCGAAAACGAAATCGCGTGAGAAACGCTGAGTGTCCTTTGGACTATCTACGGGAGGTTAGACCGTGCGACGTCAGTTTGGATTGAGGCGCTTGGCGGCGATATCGGCTGCCGCTGCGGTGACGCTGCTGCACACCACCGCTTCTTTTGCCCATAGCGGAACTGCGGAGGAGCAATCCGCCTGTACGCCGGACGTTCTGAGCCTGTGCTTCTGGCAGATTCCAAACGAGGACAAAATCGTCGCTTGCCTCAACAAGAACGTCGATCGCCTCAGCCCGGAATGCCGGAAGGTGATCGCCGGGGACGACGACAGCAAGACAGCCAAGCGCTCGAAGAAATAGAAGAGGCGCTTGGTGAAGCGCCCCTTTGCTATCTTTAGCGGGCTCGTCCTCGTGCCGGTCGAGCGATATCGAGCTGCAACGCGCCGCACACCGTGTCGACGATACCCTGCGCCGCGAGCCCAGCGCGCTGATTCATGACCTCGGGTTTGTCCTGGTCTACAAACGTGTCAGGCATGACCTTCGTGCGGACCTTCAGGCCGCGATCAAGCAATCCGTTCTCGGCAAGGTAGTGCAAGACGTGGCTGCCGAAGCCACCAACGGAACCCTCCTCTACCGTGACTAGGACGTCGTGATTTTCAGCTAGCCGCCGCACGAGATCTGTATCGAGCGGCTTCATGAAGCGAGCATCTGCGACCGTGGCGGACAATCCCAATGCGGCGAGCTGCTCCGCCGCTTTCATGGCTTCTTGCAAGCGCGTTCCGAGCGACAAGATGGCTATGGTCGAACCTTCACGCATGATGCGGCCCTTGCCGATCTCCAGCGCGATGCCAACCTCCGGCAGAGCGGCCCCTGTACCCTCACCGCGGGGATATCGGAATGCACTCGGCCGATCGTCGATAGACGCAGCGGTAGCGACCATATGCTTGAGTTCAGCTTCATCCGCAGGCGCCATGATGACCATGTTGGGTAGGCACCCAAGGTACGCAAGATCGAATGAGCCAGCGTGCGTTGCGCCGTCCGCGCCGACGAAGCCAGCTCGGTCGATTGCAAAACGAACCGGCAAGCTTTGCAGCGCCACGTCGTGAACGACCTGGTCGTAGCCGCGCTGAAGGAAAGTCGAATAGAGTGCGCAGAAAGGCTTCATACCTTCGGTCGCAAGCCCGGCAGCGAAGGTCACCGCGTGCTGTTCGGCGATGCCGACATC
>NZ_RXIZ01000018.1:0-783 GCF_003987855.1 Hyphomicrobium sp. | reverse complement strand
TGCACGCCCGTCACCACGTTGAACTTCGCAACGCCGTGATACTTGTCAGGTGAGGCTTCAGCCGGGGGATACCCCTTGCCCTTTTGCGTCCGGACGTGGACGAGGATCGGGCCTTGCCCAGCGTCGCGTACGTTTCTCAAAACAGGAACGAGTTGGCTAAGATCGTGTCCATCGATCGGACCGATATAATAAAAGCCGAGCTCCTCGAACCAAGCGCCACCATGCCAAAGATTGCGCGTGTATTCCTCAACCCGCGCTGCGCGCTCTTCCCATGTTTTCGGCAAACGCTTTGCGAGCTGCTTAGCGAGATCCCTCACGTACAGGTATGAATCGCTCGATGTGAGGCGCGCGAGATACGACGATAGCGCTCCAGCTGGCGGCGCGATCGACATGTCATTGTCGTTGAGGACGACGATCAGCCGCTCGTTACGCGCGCCGGCATTGTTCATCGCCTCATAGGCCATGCCAGCGCTCATAGCGCCATCGCCGATGACGCAGACAACGTTGTTCGCGCCGCCCTGCATATCGCGCGCGACGGCCATGCCGAGGCCTGCGGAAATTGATGTCGATGAGTGCGCCGCTCCGAACGGGTCGTATTCGCTTTCGGTCCGCTTCGTGAAACCTGAAAGACCACCTGGCTGCCGAAGCGTACGAATGCGATCGCGACGCCCCGTCAAAATCTTGTGCGGATAGCACTGATGGCTGACATCCCAGATCAGCCGATCACGGGGAGTGTCGAAGAGATAATGCAGAGCGACTGTGAGCTCGACCACACCCAGCCCG
>NZ_RXIZ01000012.1:213208-238706 GCF_003987855.1 Hyphomicrobium sp. | reverse complement strand
GGCAGTCCGGCACGCTCCTGCCGCCCTCAGGATCCCAGCTCGAGCCTAGAGCCCTTCGCACGCGGCAAGATGAGCGGAGTATGCGGGAGTCCCTGAGAGCGGGGATAAGTTTTTTTGAATTTTTTTGTTTGCGCCGGTGACTGCCTGCGAGGGGCTTTGTCATCCTCGGCTTCAGGCCGAGGATCCATTGGCAAGCGCGCGTTTTGTGCAATGGATCCTCGGGACAAGCCCGAGGATGACATTTCCTGCTATTGCTGCTGCACGGGACATGTGCGCCGGGCTGAGGGGTCGCTGCGCTCAGGATTTCGCTGTCGGGCCGGCGATCAGGCGCGTCGCGCGGGTAAAGGCGTAAGCGCCAACAAACGCCATCGAGGTCAGGCCGATCACGGAGGGCAGTCCGTCGTTCATATTGAGGACGGTCAGGATTTCGTAGGCGATCGCCGCTCCGACCAGTCCGCCCAGCGCCGATATAATCGTGTTGGACACGCCACGAAGAGTTAAGCCGTAGAGAACGCCTACGATCAGTCCCGGGTACATCGCCGGCCAGAAATGATCATCCATGTGTCTCTCCCCCCCAATTCTCGAACGAACGAGCTAGCACGCATCGCCAACGAAGCGCTTGATACCAGTCAACGCACGTCTCAGCGAGTATGCTCGCGAGCCCGATCGCCGGGGTGACAAAAAAAGAGACCGATAGCTGTCCGCTACCGGTCTCAAGTCCTGATCGCAAAACTACGAGCAGGTCCAGGGAGTGAATGCGCGACGTTGCAAGTCTAGCCAGTCATCAGAAATCCTCGTTTGGACCGACGGGAGCCAGCTCGGAGATCTTTTCCGGGCGAGCCGGGCGGGCAGAAACGAGCGATGCTTTCTGGTGCGGCCCGTCGGAAGTCTCTGTCTGCCGAACCGCAGGGCGGACGATATGCGATCGCCCGATCGCGATGATTTTGGATTTCTTCGTCATAGCGCGAATGCCTCCAAAGCGTGGTGGGCGGCGCGCCGACGACGGCGGCTCGACGCGTGAGCGATTGCAGCCCGCTCGGCAAGAAGCGCATTGGCGAAACGCCGGCCTTCGAGCGCGCTGTATTCGTTGCGGGCGGCGTGAAACAGGTAATCCCGCTCGCCGTCCTCACGGATGATCAATCCGGCCTGGTCGTCTCCGACCTCGATAACGTATGATTTGTGCATGCCTTCGCTATTGCCGGAGCTGTGCCGGCATCCTTCTGTGTTGAGATGTGATGAGTTGTTCGTCTTGGGCTGGGTCGCTCAGCAGCAACAACAGCAGCAGGACATACGGCAGGCGCCGTGCACCATCTCGGAAAAGGCAGGAAGGCTTGACGTGGTAGCGATGTTCATAGCGGTCTCCGTTGGCGGAGCCCACGAGTGCGTCGTGGAGCTTAGCGTTTGATGACGCGGCGCAAGTCTCAGCGAAATCACCGCGGAGGGCACACGATCGTGCCGACACGAGCGATCTAACCTGCTTCGGGTTTGGTCGGGAAATAAGAAGAAGTTCATTGCTTAGAAGGGGCGGGAAACGCCACACCGTTGCGCGTGTTAAGCTATTGTCAAAAATATACTTTTTCGGATCCATCCACTTGGGATTAAAGGTCTCTGGATAATGGGCTGGCGATGGTTTGCGTTTGGTGGGATACCCTCAGCGACCTGACGTGGGGATAGGTTTATGAAGATTTGCATGATCGGCGCGGGCTATGTCGGGCTTGTCTCCGCGGCCTGTTTTTCCGATTTCGGCTGGACGGTCACGTGCGTCGACAAGGATCAGGCGCGTCTCGCGGAGATGAAGGCCGGCCGCTCGCCCATCTACGAACCGGGCCTCGAAGCGCTGATGGACAGAAACATCAAGGCTGGCCGTCTGCTGTTCACCGACGATCTCGGGCCGGCAGTCGCCGAGGCCGATGTGGTGTTCCTCGCGGTCGGAACACCGATGCGGCGCGGCGATGGCTATGCCGATCTATCCTACGTCTTCACTGCGGTCGAAGAGGCCGCTCCGCATTTGCGCGGCTTCACGGTCGTCACCACGAAGTCGACCGTGCCGGTCGGAACCAGCCGCGAGATCGAGCGCCGCCTGAAAGCCAAAAGGCCGGACGCGGACGTCGCCGTCTGCTCGAACCCGGAATTCCTGCGCGAAGGCTCGGCCATCCAGGACTTCACCCACCCGGATCGCGTTCTCGTCGGCGCGGATGATGTGCGCGCACGCGAGGTCATGGGCCGCCTGTACAAACCTCTGGCGCTACGCGGCTCGCCCGTGATGTTCGTCGAGCGCGAATCGGCCGAGCTCGCCAAGTACGCGGCCAACGCGTTCCTGGCGCTCAAGATCAGTTTCATCAACGAGATCGCAGACTTGTGCGAGAATCTCGGCGCGGACGTTCAGGAAGTTGCCTCAGCAATCGGCAAGGACCGGCGCATCGGCGACAAGTTCCTGCATCCCGGCCCCGGTTACGGCGGCTCATGCTTCCCCAAGGACGTTTCGGCGTTGATTCGAACGGCGCGCGAGGCGAAGTCGCCCGTCTCCATCATCGAGCAGGTGGAACGGGTCAATCATGAACGCAAGCTCGCCATGGCAATCCGCATTGTCGAGGCGGCAGGCGGATCGGTACGAAACAAGACGATTGCCGTGCTCGGCCTGACGTTCAAGCCGAATACCGACGACATGCGCGACGCGCCGAGCCTCGTCATCGTGCCGATGCTGCAAGAACGGGGCGCAACGGTCAGAGCCTGCGATCCGCAGGGGCGCCGGCACGCCGAGCCGCTGCTACCGGGTGTCGTCTGGTGCGAGAGCGCCAATGAAGCGGCCCAGGGTGCCGACGTGCTGGTGATCGTCACAGAGTGGAACGAGTTCCGTGCCCTCGACCTTGAAGACCTCAAGGGCCGCATGGCCGGAAAGACGATCGTCGATCTGCGCAACGTTTTCGATCCGGAGATCGCCCGCGACCTGGGGCTCACGTATTCGGGCATCGGCCGCGGCCATCGTGGCCAGGGCACCTCGCAGGTTGCAGCGGCGACCTCGAATGACGCCCAGTCGGCGCTCAGCGCGAAATAGCGCGCACTTCGAATCCGGCCTTGAGTTGCATGGCGCACGGGAGCCGTCAGGGTGCCATCTCGTTGCGTCGAAACGGGTTTCGCCGCGTCAGCGGACGTCCGCACGACGCCCTCGCGCAAGCTTCGCATAAGAAGCTCGCCCCAAAGCGCGAGGGATTTTTCACACTATGGCAGCGACGAAGACAGCGGCGAGCACCGGCATCGATTTAGGGCTTGGTCAGCGCGACGCCGGCCTGGCCATCGGCGTCGTCGGCATTCTGACCATCCTTTTCCTGCCGCTGCCAGCGTTCATCAACGACATCGGCCTTGCGCTGTCGATCGCCTTCTCGATCACCATTCTGATGGTCGCGTTGTGGATACGACGCCCGTTGGAATTCACGGCGTTTCCGACGATCCTGCTGATCGCGACGCTGCTGCGCCTCTCGCTCAACGTCGCGACGACGCGTCTGATCCTCTCGCAAGGCGCGGAGGGACCGACGGCGGCCGGTCACGTCATCGCCGGCTTCGCGCAGTTCGTGATGGGCGGCAATTTCGTCATCGGTCTCGTCGTCTTCATCATCCTCATCACCGTCAACTTCGTCGTCATCACCAAGGGCGCGACGCGTATCGCCGAAGTCGGAGCGCGCTTCACATTGGATTCGATGCCCGGCAAGCAGATGGCGGTCGACGCCGATCTTGCGTCAGGGGCCATCGACGAGAAAGAGGCGATCCGCCGCCGTCGCGAACTCGAAGAGGAAAGCCAGTTTTTCGGCGCCATGGACGGCGCGTCCAAGTTCGTGCGCGGCGATGCCATCGCCGGCCTCATCATCACTGCAGTCAATATCTTCGGCGGCATCATCATCGGCATCACGCAGCACGATCTTGCCTTCGATCGCGCCGTCGACACCTTCGTCAAGCTGTCGGTGGGCGACGGCCTCGTCACGCAGATCCCGGCGCTTGTCGTGTCTCTGGCTGCCGGCCTGCTCGTATCCAAGGGCGCAACGCACGGATCGACCGAAGGCGTCATCGTCAACCAGCTCGGCAATTATCCCCGCGCGCTGATGCTGGCCGGCGGCGTCATGGGGCTGCTGGCATTGGCTCCGGGCTTGCCGTTCATGCCGTTCGCCATCATCGGCGGCATTCTGATGTTCACAAGCCAGGGCCTTCTGCGCCAGAAGTCCGATAGCGAGCAAGCGGCTGCACTCGCCAACACCAACTCGCAGCTCCCGTCGGCCGAGGAGCAATCCCGGCAATCGATCCGCGACCAGCTCAAGACCACCGAGATCGAGATTTGCTTCGGCAAGCAGATTTCTACTGTCCTCATGCGGCCGTCGAGCGACCTGCCACAGCGCGTCGCGAAGATGCGCCGGAAGTTCGCCAAGCAATACGGGTTCGTGGTTCCAGAAATCCGGCTGTCGGAAGATCTCTCCGTGCCGGCGAAAAGCTATCAGATCAAGGTCCATGGCACGGTTGTTGCGACCGCGGAATTGCGGCTTGGAGACGTGCTCGTCGTGGTTGGTGACGGGCCCAAGCCGGAGGCTCCTGGCGACGAAACGCGCGAACCCGCTTTCGGAATGAAGGCGCTCTGGATTCCCGACATCTTCACCAACGCGCTGAAGCGGGACGGCTTCGTGCCGGTCGAAAATACCTCGGTGCTCCTGACGCACGTCGCGGAGGTCATTCGCAACAGTCTGGCGCAACTCTTCTCGTACCGCGATCTGCGCGCACTGCTGGAGCGGCTCGATCCAGAGTACCGCAAGCTGCTTGATGAGATATGCCCATCGCAGATTTCCTACTCGGGGCTTCAGAGCGTTCTCAAGATGCTGTTGGCCGAGCGCGTCTCGATCCGCAACCTGCATCTCATTCTCGAGGCTGTCGCCGAGATCGCGCCGTTTACCCGCAAGGCCGAGCAGATCGCAGAGCACGTTCGCATGCGGCTCTCGACGCAGATCTGCGGCGATCTCAGCGAAGGCAACTATCTCAAAGTCGTGCGGCTTGGGAACAAGTGGGAACTCGCGTTCCATCAGGCGTTGAAGCGCGATGGAAAGGGCGAAGTCGTCGAATTCGATATCGAGCCGCGCCTGATCGAGCAGTTCGGCACGGATCTGTCTAACGTCGTGCAGCCGTTGATGGACGCGGGCCACCAATTCGTGCTGGTGACGGCAGCGGAAACGCGGCCCTACGTCCATACCGTCACCGAGCGGCTCTACGGCACGCTCCCGGTCCTTTCGCATCTGGAAATCAGCCGTGGCGTGCAGATCCAGTCGCTCGGCGCCATTTCATGACCGAGATGACCCATGAAACGCTGCTTGTTCCGCTTCTGGTCTTCTGCCGGATCGGCGCGTGCTTCATGGTTCTTCCGGGATTCTCGAGCGACCGCATTCCCGTTCAGCTGCGCCTCTTCGCAGCCTTCGGCGTTTCGCTGGCGATAACGCCTCTCGTCTACGACATCGTCCGGCCGTCCGCCGTCGAAACTCCGGGCAATCTTTTCGCAATGATCGCGATTGAATCGGCCACCGGAATCCTATTGGGGTTTCTGGTGCGTATCCTCTTTCTCGCGCTCGAATTCGTGGCGCTGGCCATGGCGAATTTTGCCGGCTATGGCTCCGTGTTCTCGCACGCCGTCGACAACAACGATCCGTCCTCGCCTTATGCGGTCTTCGTGACGACGCCGGCGATCGTGCTGTTTTTTGTCAGCGACCAGCACGTGAATATCATCAGCATGCTGCAGCGATCGTACGACGTCATCAAGGTCGGCATGGCGATCGCCGCGCCTCCCAACCTGCAAATGATCGTCAATACGTTCGATTCGACCTTTAAAATGACGTTGCAGCTGAGCGGCGCTCTCGTCGTCTATTCGATCACGGTCAATTTCGCCTTCGGCTTTCTAAGCAAGATGGTGCCGCAAATTCCGATCTATTTCGTCTCGACGCCTTTCGTCGTTCTCGGCGGCCTCATCATTTTGCTGCAGACCGACAAGACGATCCTCGAAATCTTTTCGTCGCTTGTCGGGCAAGCAATTCAGACGATCGGTCAGAATGGCTAGATCGTCTAAGCGAATGCGGCGCCTTGTCGGTCTCTTCCAGGATCTGGAGACGGCCGAACGTGCGAAGGTCGCCGCACTCACCCGCCAGATCAACGAAGTGCAAACTGCACAAGAGGAGTTGCTCAGCCGACTCGCTGAGCCCACTCCGGAAACCGAGCCATTCCTCGGCCTCATGTCGCGCAGCGTCGGGAACATGGACCGGCGGCTGCAACGGCTCGCCAAGGAGCAAGAGTTCGCGATCCAGCGCTACGCCCAGGCAGCAGGACGCACGCAGGGCGCTGCGGGCCTTCTTGCCGATGTTCGCGCTGAAGAGGCCCGCAAAAATGAGCAAAAGTCGCTTGAAGCGCTGCTCGAATTTCGACAATCGAGCGTGGCGCAAGGCCGGGGTAAGTCCCACGGTGGAAGCTGAACGGGTCTTTCACTCCGTCGGTATGTGCATTCTCGATGCCAGTTCTCCCTTCTTCTGCAGCCGCCGATCAGGCCATCTGGACCTCGCGCCAGGATCTTTCCTTGTCGACGGCTGAAAGCCCGACCGCTGCCGCAGTTTCCTCCGGCCGGCCGAACCAGGCACAGAAGGCGAAGGAAGCGGGCCAGCAGTTCGAGGCGATGTACCTGCGCCAAATGCTCGAAGAATGGATGCCGAAAGACGCAAACGACCTGTTCGGGGAAGGAACAGCCGGATCGGTATGGCGGTCGATGCTCGTCGACCACATGGCGACAACGCTGGCCAAAACCGGAACCATCGGAATTGCCCAATTGATCGTCAAACCCGAAGCTGACGGTCTCAAAGGAAAATAAATACATGGGTTACTCGGCGCTGAACTCACAAGGCCGTCCGCAACAGGCGCCCGCATCGACTATTCCGCCGGCTGCCGCGAACGGTTTCGGCGCAAAGCGTCCGCCAACCCCCACACGTACTGCCGTCCACGATTCGGAGGCAGCGCGGGCCGTGGTTTTTGCCGTCATCCGCCGGATCGAGGGCTATCTGGACGAGGAGACCCTGGCCCTGGATGCATCTCCCAATTTCGATTTGAAGGCATCAAATGACCGGAAGAGCCAGGGCCTCGTCGACCTCAACCAGGCCATGCGCCGGCTCAAGATCTCCGATGTCAATGAAGAGCTGGAACGGCGGTTGCAGAGCTTTAGAAACAAGCTTGCCATCAACCTTCGCAAGATCCGTCTTCACCTTGACGCCGTCCGCGAAATCACCGCGATGCTTTCGGATGCGCTCCAAAGCGCTGAATCGGATGGAACGTACACGCGCTACACGCAACGGAGCATGCCTTGATCCGTTCCATCATCGTGGCACTCGTGACCTGCCTTGCCACCATCGGCGGCGTTTACGGTGCGATGACGATGAAGGCCGGCGCCAAGGCTGCCGCGGCGCCCGAGGCGCAAAGCAAGCTGCAGATGATGAAAACGCGCATGGTCAGCGTACCGCTGCTCGCCAACGGCGAGGTGTTCGGCTACGTCGTCACGCGGCTTAATTTTCTGGCGGATGCTGACCTCGTGAAGCTCAGCTCGGTTGCTCCTGATGTGTTCGTTGCCGACGAAGCCTTCAGGCAGATCTACGAAAACGCGCCTGAGGACATGAAAAACGGGCGCAAGCAGGCGATCAAAGAACTTACCGCCGACGTCGCGGCTGCCGCCAACAAGCGCATCGGTCGCGATGTGGTCAAAGACGTGATGATCGACAGCTGGACCTATCTCTCCAAACAAGACATGATGAAAAAGCAATGAGCGCCCTTGATACTGATTTCGGCTTCGATGCCGTGTTTCAAAAATCTGCGCAGGAGCTCAAGCTGCGGCTCACGCGCGACGCGCTGTCGCCTCCCAAGCCCAATACGCCGCCGCGCCGGGGAAGCGTCGCCGCCATGGTCGTTTTCGGCGGACTTGGCGTGCTGTCGCTCGGTATCTTCATTATCGGCTATTCCGCGCTCCTCTCCGATACGCCAGAAATCTGGATCCATCGCCTCATGGCGCTTGCCCTCGCGCAAAGCATCTTGATCGGTGCCGTGACGATGAAGCTGTTGCCCGCGATCGAGCGGCGCACTTCGACGATCCGGCTGGGGACGATGGCTTCAACCAAGCCGCTGGAGCGCAATAAGGCCCCCCTGCGCATCGACCCGGTTCCGCCGCCGTTGCCTGAAGTGCCGAAGCCGTCCGTGGGCGGGCAGCTCGCCGGCCGCGATTATCTGCAATACCACGACGGTTCGATCGAGATCGATACTCTCGTAGGGCGCCGTCGCTTCGTATCTATCGAGGCCGCGAAGGAATTCGTCGGATCCTGATCAGCCGGTCAGAGGCCAGGATTCGAAGTCGTCGAAATCGCCTTCACCGATCGGCATATCAGTGCGACGGCCCGTAAGGCGATCCGATACTTCCGTGAGCTTGATGGTAGCGGACGCGCGAACGAGATCGACCTTCCAGTCGACGGACGAATGTTTGGCGAGACCATGCACAAAATCGGCAACGGCGCCGAGGTGCTGGCATATCCTATCGAGATTCTGCAGCTCGTAGATCGATTGCGAGCCGCCGAAAGAGCCGGCCACCACGAGGTTGCCGACGAGGGTCTGCAGATCGCTCGCCATGTCAGAGAGCATCCTGACTTCATGGGAAACGCTCAGAAGGACGTCCTTCAACGGTGCTTCGGGGCGGATCGCGCCCCCGGTGTTATCGACGTCCTTCATTGTCCGCGCCCCTGCCGTCATCAGAAAAGTTCGAGTTCGCCGGCGTTCGACACGACTGTCGCTGCCGGGAGCTTGACTGGTTGTTCGACCTCCGCCGGTCCGGTCAGAAGGATCTGCCGTGCACGGCCCGATACCGGCCAATATTGAATGCGCCGGCCTTGCGGGCCCCCTGTGCTACCGCCGATGAAGGAGATGCCTTCCGCCTTCAGGAAGCGCTGAGCGAATTCGGCGTTGTTCTTGCCGATGTCGGAATGAGAGCGAACGGTCCGGGCGCCGCCGAACAGCTTCGCCTCGAGACGCTCGCGTCGCGCGCCAGCCTTCAGAAGTCCGTTGACGAGCAACTCCATGAGATGGACGCCCATACGCTCGGCCTCTTCGCTCTTCGAGCGGTTCAGCTCTCCCGGCAGGAGGAAATGATTCATGCCACCCACGCCAGCGAGCGGGTCGCGAATGCACGCGGCGATACACGAGTCCAGGATGGTCGTGACCATTACGTCGCGATCCGACGTGACGAAATATTCGCCCTGGATGATGTGTACGCGCTTTTCGGGCAGTTCCGTCAGTGTCATGTCAGCTTCCCGACGACGGCTTCGATGCACGTCTTCAATTGCGGCACAGAAAAAGGTTTGGCGAGGAAGTTGTTGAGGCCCCACTTCTTGCCTTCGTCGATGAGAGCCTTATCCCCCTTGCCGGTGACGAGGATGAACCCGACCTTGCTCGTCGGTCCATGCTGTCTCAGAGCGCGGAGCAGCTGAATACCGTCGATCTTGGGCATGTTGTAATCGGAGATGACGAGATGGCAGGGCGCCGTCATCATCATCTTCAATCCCTCTTCTCCGTCCTTTGCGACCTTGAACGACTTCAAGCCGATCTGATCGAGACCATCCGTGAGCAGCGCGCGGCTGACGGATGTGTCATCCACGACGAGGATGGAAAGCTGCTGCATTGCGGGCATGATATTGCCTCCTAGTGAGTCTTGTTCTTGGATGTCTCTGAGATGATCGCGGCGCCTAGCTTGTCGAGCGGGAGCTGTTTTTCGACTGCTCCAAGATCGAAGGCTGCCTTTGGCATGCCGTAAACGATGCAGCTTGCTTCGCTTTGGCCGAATGTTCTGGCTCCAGCCTTGCGCATCGAAAGAAGACCAACGGCGCCATCCTTGCCCATGCCCGTCAGGATCACGCCGACGGCGTTGGCCTTGCAGGATCGAGCAACTGACTCGAACATCACTTCCACGGATGGGCAATGGCCGTTGACGCGATCACCCGGGCGAAGCCGGCAACGCCGATCGGCGGTCACCTCAAGATGTTCCGATCCGCCCGGCGCGAGATACACGTGACCAGGCGCGAGTTTCGCGCCGTCGGTCGCTTCCTGGACCTTTGGTGCGCAAAGCCTGTCGAGACGCGCGGCAAAGCTGCGGGTGAACGCCGGAGGCATATGCTGCGTGATAACGGTGGGAGGGCAGTTCTCAGGGAAGCTCGAGAGCAACTCGCTCAAAGCCTCGACGCCGCCCGTTGAAGCGCCGATCGCGACAAGGCGTCCGTCGGATACATAGTCCTGCGTCGTCGCATGAGCGCGAGCGGCTTCGCGGCTTTGGGCATCACCCTTGAGAGCCCGCACGCGGGCCGACATGGCGATCTTCACCTTGAAGGGAAGTTCTTCGAAGCTATGCTCGTTGCCCGGACGAGGCTTTTCGATGCAGTCGATCGCGCCAATCTCGAGGGCTTGAATGGTCTCGTCGGCACCGCGGCCCGTCAGCGTCGACACCATGATCACAGGCATGGGACGAAGCCGCATGATCTTTTCGAGGAATTCCAGCCCGTTCATATTGGGCATCTCGACGTCGAGCGTCACGACATCGGGATTGAGCACCTTGATGGCCTGGCGCGCCTGAATCGGGTCTTCGGCCTGACCGACGACTTCGATTTCCGGATCTTTAGTAAGCGCGGTCGCGATCAATCCCCGCATGGTGGAGGAATCGTCGACAATGAGAACTCTAACTTTCTTCATGATGGGCGGCCGTTCTTTTTGCGATAGGTTGTAATGCCGTCTGTCGTTAGAAGCGCGGTCGCCTGACCGGCAACGCGCTCCGAGTGTCCGATGTATAAGGCGCCGTTCTCCTTCAGGAGACTGGTCAAGCGCGACCACACCGTGTTCTGCGTTTCGCGATCGAAATAGATCACAACGTTTCTGCAGAAGATGGCGTCGAACGGGCCCTTGAAGCGCCAGGCACCCATCAGATTGAGCTCTTGGAACGAAATCAGCGAGCGCACGTCATCGTCGACGCGCAATGTCGATCCGCCCGGATTTTCCGGGTCTGGTCCAAACCAAGAGGAACGCAGGCCTGCCGGCACGTCCGCCACTTCTTCCTTCTGATAGCAACCGCGGCGTCCATGGGCGACGACATGCGGATTGAGATCGGTGGCAAGAATGCGCACGTCGAGCGAAGCCGCCTCCGGGATGACGGATAGCACCGTCAAAGCCATCGAATAGGGTTCCTGCCCGGTCGAACACGCAGCGGACCAAAGCCGCACGCGATTGCCGCGCCGGGCTGATTCCGCGATGGGCTCAATGATCGATTTGCGCAGGTGCTCGAAGTGGTGCGGCTCGCGAAAGAACCTCGTCACGTTCGTCGTAAGCGCGGCGATCATGCTGTTACGCTCGTCATCGTTCTCGCGCACGGTCGTGCAGTAATCCGAGAACGATCTAATACCAAGGGCGCGGAGGCGCTTGGCGAGACGCGAATAGACGAGCGTCGCCTTCGATTGGGGCAGATCAATTCCAGCTTCCGCTTTGGCGATGCGCGCGATCTCCCGGAAGTTCGCATCGGTAAATGCGAACTCTCCGGTGAGCAGCGCGCCCGAGGCGGATGCTGAACTGTCAGCTGCAGACGTCATGCCGCAGCCTTCGAGCTGACGGGAAGTACGCTGTCGAGCGCAACGATGCTGATCATCCGACCATCAACCGCATAGACGCCCTTGACGAACGTCTTGGCCAATTCCGAGGCGATATCGGGCGTCGGCTGCATAGCGGCTTCGGCAACCGTGAGGATATCCGAAACGGCGTCAACGAGAAGACCGATCACCTGCTGATGGACCTGAACAACGATGATGACGCTGCGCGCCGTTGGCTCGGTCAAGCCGATGCCAAATCGCATGGCGAGATCGACGATGGGCAGGACCGCGCCACGCAAGTTGATGACACCGCGCACGTATGTGGGCGAGTGCGGCAGCGGTGTAGCCTGGGTCCAGCCGCGGATTTCGCGGACGCCCATGATGTCGATGCAGAATTCTTGCGTGCCGACGTGGAACGAAACAAATTCGCGATTGACGCCGTTGGCTGATGAACTGACGTTTTCCATTAGCTTATCCTCATGTCCCAAAGCGCAGGCTTTCGCCTAAGTGATCTTCGAAGGTGCCGGTTACCAAAGCATCGACGTCGAGAATGAGCGCCACTCGTCCGTCACCCAGAATGGTGGCGGCGGCGATACCGGCGACAGTCCCGTAGTTCGTCTCCAAGCTCTTGATGACGACCTGGCGTTGATCCTGAATCGAATCGACGAGCAAGGCGTTGCGCGCGCCGCCGCCCGTCTCGACCAAGATCGCCACACTGCGCTCAGGGTCGGCCGGCGTATCACGGAAGCCGAGTTGGGTTCCAACGTCGATCAGCGGCACGAACGTGTTGCGGATAGCCATGACCCGGCCTTCGGCGCCGAGGCCGTGCAGTTCGCCATTCTTGGGCTTCAGGGTTTCGACGATCGCCGTCAGCGGCACGACCAGCGTCTGGCCTGCGACGGAGACGGCCATACCGTCGAGCACCGCCAGCGTGAGCGGCAGGCTCATGGAGAACGTCGAGCCCTGACCCGGACGCGAGGAGATGGAGATACGGCCGCCCAAAGCCTGGATTGATCGCTTGACCACGTCCATGCCGACGCCACGGCCGGAAATGGCGGAAATGGTCGCAGCCGTCGAGAAGCCGGGCAGGAAGAGGAGATTATCGATGTCGCTGTCGGAGAGCTGCGCGTCCGGTGAGATAAGACCTTTCTTGATCGCCGATGCCCTGACCTTGGCCCGGTTGATGCCGGCGCCATCGTCGGAGATCTCGATCACGATGCGGCCCGAACGATGGGCGGCCGACAGGCGCACGGTTCCTTCCGGTGGTTTGCCTGCGGCGACGCGTTCTTCCGGGGTTTCGATTCCATGGTCGACCGCGTTGCGGATCATATGGGTCAGCGGCTCGGCCAATCGCTCGACGACGGTCTTGTCGACTTCGGTCGCTTCGCCATCCGTCTTGAGACGAACCTCTTTACCCGTGGCGTCGGCCACTTCGCGAACGATGCGCGACATACGTTGGAACAGCGGCTTCACGGGCTGGGCGCGGATCGCCATCACGCTTTCCTGAATCTCGCGCGTGAGCTGCTCGAGTTCCTCAAGGCCGATGACGACGGATGACGAGCCGGCGAAATTCGCTTCGACGACGCGTTGCGACAGCATCGCCTGGTTGATGACGAGTTCGCCGACGAGATTGATCAGCCGGTCGACGCGGTCGAATTCAACACGAATGGTCGTCTGGGCCTGGACGGCGACGTTCTTGGGTGTTTCCGTCAGCGCCGAAGAAGCCGATGCCGCCTCGTTCGCGGGTTCCTTTGCCATCTCGGGCGCAGCTTCAGCCGTTTCCGCCGGCGTCTCTGACGTCGAATTGCCACCGAGGGCGAGAGCCAGGAGCGAGGCGATATCGGCCGCCGACACTTCCGGCTGACCGTCGGTCTCGATGTTGATGTCGGCTTCGCCGTCAACGAACTCGAAGATTTCGCGCACCGACTCGATGGGCACTTCAGAATTCAGCTTGATGTCCCATGACAGATAGGCGCCTGCTGGGTCGACAGCGTCCAGATCCAGAACTCCGCTCGTGTCGCAATTGACCTCGATCTGGCCGAGGCGCGAGAGTTCGCGAATGATCAGGGATGCTTCGTTGGCGTTGGCGTACAGTTCAGGGCGGGGCGTGAACTTGATGCGATATTCGTGGAGTTTTGGACCTTCCGGCTCGGGGGCGACTTCTGGACCGCCGATGTCGATGACCGCCGGTTGGAAGTCGATAACTTCTTCTTCCTCAGCCTCGCCTTCGATGACTGTCAGGGCTTTGACGTCTTCGGCGATGCTGGCGTAGCTCGATTCGTCAATTTCGCGACCGTCACGCGATGCTTCGACCAGATCCGACAGAACGTCGGCAGCGCGCAGCATTGGCTTCATGACTTCCGGCGTCGGCGCAAGCTTGCCGCCGCGCACCAAATCCAAGGCAGTCTCGAAGGTATGCGCGAATTGAACGAGCGCGGTCAGTTTGAACGCGCCAGCGCCACCCTTGATCGAATGCACGGCGCGGAAAACTGCGTTGACTGTTTCGGAATCGGCATTGCCTTCATCCATTGCGAGCAGACCGACTTCCATCTCGGAGAGCTGTTCTTCGCACTCCTGGAAGAAGGTCTGCCGAATGGCAGCCATCGTATCGACGGTCATAGCACTTCTCTTTGATTAGGCTGCAACGCGCCGAATGGCGGCGATCAACTTTGTCGGTTCGAACGGCTTCACGATCCAACCTGTCGCGCCGGCTTCCTTGGCGCGCATTTTCTTGGCTGCATCGCTTTCGGTCGTCAGAACCAGGATCGGCACGCGGCGGTATTTCGGGTCCTTGCGGACCGCCTCGATCACTCCGAAGCCATCCATCTTCGGCATGTTGATGTCCGTGACGATGACGTCCGGCATCGCCGTCTGGAGCACTTCGAGTCCGTGGACGCCGTCTTCCGCCTGCAGCACGTTGAAGCCTGCTTCAACGAGTGCCATCCGGAGCATATCGCGCATCGTGCGAGAATCGTCGATCGTGAGAATCGTCTGGGTCATGCCTGAAGTCCTTCAATAAGAAGATGCTCGCGCGACAAACCAACCAGCGCGATGGTGTCGAGAAATTCTTCCGTAGGATTCGTGATGGCGTAGCTATGGCCGTCGCCCTGCCAAGTCTTCGCCGCCGCGATCAAGATCTGCACCGCTTGCATGCCCGTCCGGCGTACCTGACCGGCATCGACCGCAAGCGGCGAACCGCGGCGCGCCAGCAGAGCCTCCTTGACTTCATTTGCAGTCGAGAAGTCCAGGTACTCCGGCAGGACAAGAGGATCGCTGGTGCCCGCGCCGGTGGGTGCCGCCTCGACAGCAATCTCCTCGGTTGCGGCGGGAAGTTCTACGACTTCGCTCATGTCCAAATTCACCTCTTCGACCACGGACGAGACTGCGGCTTTCACGCGAGGCTTCGTCGTCCGCCGCTTTGGAGCGGCTGTCTTGGCCCGCGGTTTGGTCTTCTTACGTGCCATTAAAATTCCTCCCAGCTCGCATCAGCGCCAGCAGCGCTGCGGCGACCACCTGCACTTGCCGTTACTTTCGCTTTCGGTGCTGCATGCCGCGCCTGACGCCCTGCCGACTTGGCGGGTTCGCGGCGGGCCGCCATTTCAACAACCGTGTCATCGCCAGTCTTGAAGCGAGTGACGAGGCGAACCAATTCTTCGGTCTGCAGCGCAAGCGTCTGAGTTGCTGCGGTTGCCTCTTCGACCATTGCCGCGTTCTGCTGCGTCACCTGATCCATTTCGTTGACGGCCGTGTTCACCTGCTCGAGACCGTGTGCCTGTTCGTTGGCGCTCGTCGCGATGTCGGTGACGATGGTGTTGATCTCGGCGACCTGATTCACGATCCGGGTCAGCGCGGAGCCCGTTTCGCCAACAAGCTGGACGCCTTGAGCAACCTGGCCTGTCGAAGCCGAGATCAATCCCTTGATCTCTTTCGCGGCTTCAGCGGACCGCTGGGCCAAGGCACGAACTTCCGAAGCCACGACCGCGAAGCCGCGACCGGCGTCGCCTGCTCTGGCGGCTTCGACGCCAGCGTTGAGCGCCAGAAGGTTCGTCTGGAAGGCGATCTCGTCGATGACGCCGATGATCTGGCTGATCTGCTTAGACGAGTTTTCAATGCCGTTCATCGCGGCGATGGCCTTGCGAACGACTTCGCCTCCCTTCTCGGCATCGGCCTTGGCGATCGATACCGTTTCACGAGCATGGGTCGCACCGCGCGCCGTCTTGTTGACGGTATCGGTGATCTCCTTCACAGCCGCGGCCGTCTCTTCGAGGCTGGCGGCCTGGTTCTCGGTACGACGAGAGAGGTCGTCAGAGGCTTGCGAGATCTCACCCGTGCCAAGCCGGATGCTTGCAGCACCCTTCTTGACGAGTTCGATCGTGCTCTTGAGCTGCGACGCGGCGGAGTTGAAGTCGGTCTTGAGTTTAGCGAACTCAGGAGCAAACTCAGCGTAGACCGTCGTTTCCAGATTGCCTTCGGCAAGTTCCGAGAGAGACGTTCCGAGCGACGCAACGACGGTGTTGATCTGATTTTCGGCTTCCAGCTTGGCTGCCTGCGCGGCGGCGAGCTGGCCCATCATCAGGTTCATCTGGTTGATGATCGCCTCGTATTCCGGAATGACTTTCTCGGTGATGCGATGCGTAAAGTCGCCGTTCGAGATGCGCTCAGCTGCACTGGTGAAAGCATCCATGAAGCGTTCGTGCTCGACCGCGTAATGGTTGTTCATTTCCTGCTGCTGCTTGGCTGCTTCAACCGCGCTGTCTGTCATTTCCTTGTTCTCGACCATCGCCTTCTTGAAGTGAGAAAGCGCGCCGGCGATGAGGCCGTTTTCGTTGCGGTCGGACAGGTGCGGGATGGAGACGCTAAGTTCGTTGTGGCTCAGCTGATCCATCGTGCGGATGAGGTCGGAGAGCCGCGAAGAGATGCCCTTGGAGATCAGAGCAACCATCACGAGGGAAAGGATCGTCGCCGCAATAAGAAGACCGACGGTCAGATAGAGCGACCGGTTGGCATCGGAAACGTCCTCGGAGGCAAGGCGCTCGAAGAGGCTGCCCACTTTGATGGTTATTTCGGAGATCATCGCGTTCGCGGACGCCAAAGAGGAGGTCAGATCACCGATGCTTGAGCGCTGATAGTCCGCCGCCTTCAGTTTGCTCGCAATCTCGTCGAGCTTGGCAAGAAGCTTCTGGTCCGAGTCGCCAAGATCAGCGAGAGCGCCACTTGAGATGTTGCTTCGCAGCTTGCTGAGAGAAGACGACAATTTGTTCGCGGTGCGCCGGAGCATTGCATAGCTCATGGCGAAGTCTGTACGATCTTCGGCAACACTGGACGACGCAACCGTCTCTTTAAGATCAGAAAGCGCCTGTTCGACGCCGCCCAGTCTCTGAATAAAGACGTCCTGGGCATAATAGCTGTCCGGCGACGCCGCGACAGCCATTCCGGATTTGGAGGCGATCTGATCCAGCAGCGTCAGCCCTTTGCGAACGCGGTCGCTGCCAGGCTTTGCGTTCTTGAACTCTAACAGCTCAGAGGCCACTCCCAACTGCTGAGCACGTTCGGCGACCTGGTCGCTCAACTGAACATCTGCGCTATCGGTCATCTTCGCCCACACCGACTGTGCGAGCTCTGCACCGCGAACCTCGTTCTCGAAAACCGCCTTCTCTTCAATCTTCTGATTGGCGAACAGAACCAACTGCGCCAGCGAGGGGATGAGGAAGATCGCCGCTATAAGCGCCAGCCGCTTCGACATCGACCATTTGCTGTTTACATACTCTATGACCATGATCGCACTCATTCCCTCAAAGGTTTTCTTCGCTATTCTCGTTAGAGGTTACGTCGCCGTGCCGTAATCGGCGTCGAGAGACGATATCCCGCACAAGCGACCTTTTGGGCCGCACGCGAATCGTCCTTCTCAGGAGCCGATAATTCTCAATTGAAGCGTGAACTGGAGATCGAAAACGACGGTATCAGCCGCTCGGAAAACCGGCGAAAAATGCCATCGCGCATACAGATGTTCCTGCTTCAGAATGCTGGAACATGTCGGGTTCTGGGCCGACACGGCTGCGCGGCATCATGCCTATGACTGTCGAAATCAAGCCGCCGTGAGGCAAAATTAAGCGGCAAATCTATCGAATTGGTTTACGATATCATTTCATTTCACACGAATGAGACAATACCAAAATTATTTTATTAGATAACGCTGTTTAATGCATGCCACGAAATGCCAACCATCAAATTAAGGATTCGTTTTATATTCAGAATGGCAGGCGAACCAACTGATTCCATCTTCCGAAAATGCGGTCAAAATTCTATTTTTTAAGCCAGGAAATACGTCTAGGCGGCTTCACATATTGTAAACCCATGGCGTCGGCGGAGGCATGAGCTACGCGACACCGCACAATCAAATCGTCCTCGGGAATTTCCAAAAAAAATTCGCCTGATAATGATTCGGGCGCGGAAAGCTTTATTTTTGCGCCGCCTTCGGATTGATCCAACAGCGTGCCGGGAAGACGCCGGCCATCATCCAATACCAGAATTGCTGGCTTAAAAGTCGGTCGCCTGCCGAAAGCTCGCTTTTCGCGCATGGGATTCCTTTGATTCCGATCCGCACTTATAGATGCCGCAAATCTATTTAAATCTCGCATTCATTTATATGCGTTGCAGAGTCCTACATTAGCCGTGTGCCTGCGCGCGCAAGGCATTTGATCGCCCAGCTGAATAGCAACTTGCAACCACATGTCGCGCGCTTCGGAACTCCCGGCTAACGAGCTATTTAAGGGATTTGAATGATTTATCTGAAAAAGTACGTTGTTCGCCGCGCTGGCCGTTAAGGCGCTTGTCGCTCAGGCGAAAACGATTCGGGGTTCGGTAAGCCAATGAGCGAAATAGCGTGCGCGTTTCTCGCTCCCGTTAAGAATGATACCAAATGACGGGCGCGACCGGGACATCGCCGGCATTCTTGGACGCGGCGTTATCCGCCCGTGCGCTCGCAACTGCGCTTGACGGTCTAGGTATTGTCTCGATCGCCGACCCTGACGGCCGCATCCTCCACGTCAATGGGGCCTTCGTCCGCATTAGCCAGCGATCCCCAGAAGAGCTCATCGGGCAGAACCATTCGAGTCTCAGTTCCGGGCATCACGGCCAGGCGATCTGGGGCGAGATCCTCGCATCGCTCCGCCAGCACAAAGCTTGGCGCGGACACATAGAGAATAGCGCCAAGGACGGTTCGCGTTACTCGGTCGACTCCACGATACTGCCGCTTGTTGGTCTCGACCAAAAGCTCAATGGCTTCTTGTCGTTTCAACGCGAGATCATGAAGTCGGAAGCCGATATTGCTTCCCTTCAGGCGCGCAGCGCCCTTCTCGATACCATCATACAAGGTTTTCCCGGCGGGTTGACGGTATTTGATCGTGATCTGGGGATCGTTCTCATGAACGAGAAGCAGCGCGAGCTGCTGGAATATCCCGGGGATCTCTTCCGCAACGGACTACCGTCGCTCGAGGACCTCTATCGATTTGACTCCGAGCGCGGCGATACCGCACCCGAAGACGCGGAGCAGCAGATCCGGTCTCGCCTCACGTCGGCTCAAAATGGGTCCGCCCCAATTTTCGAGCGCCGGCGGCCCGGTGGAAACTTTATCGAGATCCGCGGAAATCCCCTTCCAACCGGCAGCTTCGTCAGTGCGCATCTCAACATCGCTGACCGCAAACGGGAGCCGGATGCAAGTGGTCGGGAGCGACTGGACCCGCTGACGGGACTGCCCAATCGCCTGCAGCTGAAGGAACGCATCCAATCCGCACTTGCGAATGAGAAGGGTGAAACAGCTCTTGCCCTCCATTGTTTGGACGTCGATCGGTTCGCTTCTATCAACGATACACTCGGGCAGACGCTCGGCGATACTTTGCTGGTCGCCATCGCCGATAGATTGAAAGCCGATCTCCGCGATAGCGATATGCTCATCCGGCTGGGAGGAGATGAATTCGCAATTCTCCAAATCGCGCCCCGGTCAATCGAAGAAATCGCAGCGCTGGCAAAGCGCGTTATCGCAGCTTTTTCCGACGCCTTTATTGTCGGCGATCATACTGTCTCGATCGGATGCACCATCGGCATTGCGATAGGCCCGTCTGACGGAAGCGACGCCGATCAGTTGCTTGCCAACGCCGACATGGCGCTCTACCGCGCAAAATCGGTGGGCCGAGGGACTTATGGGTTCTTCGAACACTCCATGCATCAACGCTTGCAGAAGCGGCACCAAATCATCATGGGGCTTCATGCGGCGCTCGCAAACAGTAAGTTCGAGCTGCATTATCAGCCGATCGTCAACGTCAAGACTCGCAGAATCGTTGGCTGCGAAGCGCTTATTCGATGGTCGCATCCAATTCGCGGATTGATCCCTGCATCAGAGTTCATACCGATCGCGGAAGAATGTGGACTCATCGGACAGATTAGCGACTGGGTGCTAAAGCGCGCCTGCGCGGAGGCCAGTCTCTGGCCCGATGATATCTGGGTCGCCGTCAATATCTCTCCCGCGCAATTCCATGACAAGGACCTGGTCGAGAAGATCACGAGCGCGGCCAAGAACATTTCGCTCTCCCGGCTTATCCTTGAAGTCACAGAAAGCCTTTTAATGAAGGATTCTGAAGCGACCAGCGCCACGCTGGATCAGCTGCGCAAGCTTGGCATTCGCTTTTCGATTGATGACTTCGGAACGGGTTTCTCGTCTCTCAGCTATCTGCAGAGTTTCCCGTTCGACAAGATCAAGATCGACAAATCATTCGTATCCGCCGTCGCGAACGTCAAACGGTCTGCGACCTTGAGGCGTTCGATCATTCAGCTCGGCTACAATCTTGGAATGACGAGTGTCGCCGAGGGCGTGGAAACGGAGGAGCAGCTCGATCGCCTGCGCGCCGAGGGCTGTGTCGAAGCTCAAGGATTTCTGTTCTCGCGTGCTGTTCCGGCGGCGAAGCTCCGCACTCTTTTTCCCAATCCACTTTAGCTGCATGATGGTGCACTGATGCGAAAAGCCGTTATCAAGTCGACGAAATCGGTGATCCAGCCGCCCGAAGCGGTTTCTCTCCTGGATCTCGATCAGGGACACGCCTTGTTTGAGGCGTTCGTCTGCGAATTTCATTGGACCGTGCTTCAGATCGGAGCGATCGCCAGTTCCATGAACGCGAGCATCGCCAACCGTCGAGCCTGGGCGATCCGTTCCTGCAGCAATCTGATCCCGGTTGAATCGCCGGTTATTAGAGCTGCGCTGAATTCGGCCACCGCCATCGGCCTTCCGAAAAAGCTCGCCGCATCGCTGCAGAAGATTTTCCTCGACCTCTCCGACGCTAAATCGCAAACCGTGCCCGTCATACGGGACGCCGGAGCCTTCACTGGTCCTGAGATTTCAGCCGCCAAGCTCGAGCAGACCGCGGCGTTGTGGCGGACGCTTGCCGCGGAATGCGAAACAGCGGTTCAGCTCTTGGAGCCGGAGGCCCGCTGGAGACTGAGCGGGCTTTATACGGGAAACTGCTTGGTGCTCGGGCGCTTTCTAAGAGCTGCCATAAGCGGCGCTTACGACTGCGTCAATCAGTTTGGCGAGGTGGCTATACCGGTTCTGCCGCAACGGCGCATCTCCACACGTTATGCGTTGTTGCAGCCCTGCATTCTGCATGGTGCCGCCGGACGCTCGCCGGCCTTCGCTCATGACTTCTCGAAATACGGGATCAACTTGTCGAGCGAACGGTCTTTTGAAGTCAAGGAACGCGCGGTCGTCGAGTTGCGCAGCGGCCGGAAAATGCGCGGCATGATCGTCTGGGCGCGATCCCAGCAGCTCAGCCTGCAATTCGACGAGCCGCTTGCAGGGGCCGACGCGCTCTTCGTCAGATAATCAAGTGTCGACGACGACGCGATTTCTGCCCTGAGCCTTTGCTTCGTAGAGTTTCGCGTCGACGCGGTCGAGAAGATCATCGCAATCTTCGCCCCGACGCAGTTCGACAATACCAAATGACGCGGTCACCTTGCCGATAGGCTGCCCGGTCTTGTGATGCATCCACTTTTTGCTTTCGAGCTCGCTGCGAAGTTGTTCTCCCAAATTCCTGGCGCCTTCGACGCGGGTTTGCGGAAGAACGACGACAAATTCCTCGCCGCCAAATCGCGCGGCGGTATCGCGGCCCTTGATATTCTTCGAGAGGAGTTCGGCAAAGCGGCGAAGGATCTCGTCCCCTACGGCGTGGCCGAACGTGTCATTGATGCGTTTGAAATGGTCGACGTCGGCCATGATCAGGCTGAGCGGCTCATTAGCTTCCGCTGCCGCTTGAACTTCCTTAGGAAGATGGACCTCAATCCAATGCCGATTTTTGAGTGACGTAACCGCATCGAGCATTCCAAGACGATGACTGTCGCTGAGACTGATCCTGAGCTTTTCAATTTGCTGCTGGGAATGCTGAAGGCGCGTATTGAGTTCTGTTACCTCATTCTGGACTTTCTTATTCTCGCTGATCAGAAACTGAATGATGCTTCGGATGCGCTCCGGCGATGTCGATGAAAACAAGCTATCGCTGACCTTCGACAACGCTTCCGAATGCGAACCGCTCAGGTCAAGGTGCTGCTTAAGCAATCTCATGACCGAGAACATTTCGTCGTCGAGTTCCTGACCGACCTTTTCAAGTCTCTCGGGCAGGTCGTCATCCCGATTTTTGGTTCGAAAACGTCCGGCAAGGACCTGCCAGGCTGCCCATGCAAAGCTCCCGCAGGCGACGGTGATCACGCCGACCAACAATGCCAAGGCGAAAGGATGCGCGCCGAGACGGACCAGCCGACCTCGCGAGTCGACCTCGGCGATTTGCCAGGAGACGTCGGACCAATTCAGAAGCGATGCCGGATTCATGTCGGCTTGCATGAATATGCCCCACGCCGGATAGGCGGCGCAAATGGCAACCAAGCTCACCATCATGATCACCGCCGCTGGCGACAGCTGTCTGAGTGCAGGTATGCTCATACTCGGCTCGGTCGATGACGCATTTTCGACTCCCCTGCGGTTAGCTGCAGAAGAGCATGGCATAAACAGGCGAGAGTTATCCGATGGAATTGCACCGCCCTTCCAGACACTTAAAACAATGGAAGGCCCGTGAATACCGTCAGCATCGGGAACATGAGTCGGCCAATTCAGCAATGCACGCGCGGCCGATAATTTGGGAAATCACAAACGCATATCAAAATTAAATGCGAGTGAGGCTCGGAAGCACGGTCCAAGCCGCTGTACTAATTGAAACCAACCGCGATACGCGTGAATAGTTGTTCAGTGAACACCTTTAATAATCCGCCGCTATAGCTTCCGGTCAGCAGCAGTATGACGAACCCGGCAATCATTTTCGGCACGAATGTCAGGGTCATTTCTTGAATCTGCGTGATTGCCTGCACAAAGGCGACACCAACACCAATGACCATCGCCGATCCGACAACGGGGCCGGCGAGCACGATCGTCAACCAGATGGCCTGCTGGATCAGGCCCAGTGCGTCACCTTCCGTCACGATGAGGGGTATCCTATCGTTACGCCGGCCTCGATCGGCACTTGCTTGCCATTCGTCAACACCGCGGTCGATCCGGATGAATCGATCCTGACCGATTGAATGATACCTTGCGTACCATCGGTGCCTTTAATCGTCAGGCCGATCATCGTGCTTGCCTGAGAGATATTGGAATTGACCAGCAACTGGCTCAGCTTCGAATTGGTGTTGATCGCCTGTTCGACGTTTGAAAATTCGGCGATCTGAGACATGAATTGGCTGGAATCGGTCGGATTCAACGGATCCTGATTCTGCAGCTGAGCTACCATGAGTTGCAGAAAGTCATTGTAGTTCAGCGTGGGACTTGCACCGCTGGACGACGAACCGGCCGTATTGGACGTGTTCGTGTTGGTTCCTGATACAGTGGTCATGCGACCTCCTTGCTGCGCTCTTCCACTTTCGTCGTGGGTTCCAAGGGAAGCAGCGCCCTCACCTTCTTCAGTGCTTCGAACGGGCGATCCTGATCGAGAAGATTGCCCACCTCAACCAGACCTTCAGTCATTTTCTGATCGCTCAGATTGGCCACAAGATCTGTCACGGATTCCCTTGCCATGGTGCGCGCCTTCATGTGCAGCGCCGGATCCATGAGCATCATCTGGATCATGAAGTAGAGCTGTCGAAAGGGAGTCGTTGTATCCTCAGGCTTCATGACGTGCTGTTCGAGGAGGAAGATGACATCGTTCATGAGTTCGATGCTCACCTTTCGATCCACGCGCAGAACACCGCCGTTGATGAATATTCTCTCTCCGGCACGGAGCGTTATTTTCAAGCCGCCGGCCATCAGAGACCTTCCGCGATGACGTTCGACACCTCAATGAGGCCGCCGAAGTTGTCCGACCGGCCGTTGCTGATCGCCTGCGCTTCCTTCAGCATCCAAATTCCGATGGAGATCAGCTTGGCTCGGACCTCATCGGGCAGACCGTTGTCAGGCTTTGAGAGATCTTCCAGGAAGAAGCTCCATAGCCTGTTTAGAAATACGATTGCGTCTACCGCCTCGCGCGAACTCGGCCCCGCCCTCTGGGCTGATTTCAAAAGCGAGATGGATTGTTCGATGGCCAAGCGCTCATTTTCGCGCTGACGGTCGCCTGATTCGCTCAGTGCTTCTTCGTATGAGAACTTGTACATCGTTTGCCTTCCGGAAATTCCCTTAGGATTGCCGCCGTTATCTGATGTAGTCGAGGATGCTGAGTTTATTGATTTGGTTCGTCAGCGAGTACGCTGCTTGGAGAGCCGTCGAAATCTGAGACAACTGAGTGGTTACGGCCGCCGGATCGATCTGCTCAAGGTCGTGAATGGACTTGGTCAGGAACGAAACTTGGGTATCGATCTGGTCGTTGGAATCGCTGATGCGCTGCTGCGTGACGCCGAGCGCGGACTGCACCTGCGTTAGGGTTCCAGTGACGCTCGCGGTCAGGTCTCGTGCCTTCGAGATGATGACCTGTTGCGTGCCGCCGTTGAGGTTTGCAAACCCAAGGCCTGAAATCATGGCGAAGGCTTGCATCTGATTCGAGAATGTCGGGTCGTTCGCAGTCACCGACGTATTGATGACTTCATTGCGCGATATGCGGTTGCTGACGGGCTTGTTCGAAGCCGCCGACCAAGTGCTTGTCCAATTCGCCGTCGAAAAGATGTTTGCGAATTCGTTGTCGAGAAAGTCGCTCATTGCCTGAGGCGAGATCGACGATACGTTGGGATCTGTTGGGCTCATGCCGAACTTCGCGGTAAACGCAGCCGTCACCGCCTGAGCGCCGGCGGACGGAGGCGAGGCAAAGAAATCCTCGACAGGCTTCACGTCAGAATTCGTGCCGGCAAAAAGATACTGGCCGTCCAAAGAGGCATTGAGCTGATCTTGCAGCGTCTGCATTCCGGCTTTTGCGGCTTGTATCAAGGTTTCCTGCGAAGTCGCGGCCGTCTGGGCGCTGATAAGGCTCGACAGGAAGTTGGAGGTGCCCTTTGAAACCGTATCCAATGCCGATTGAGAGGCGGTCAGCCGATCGAGAACAAGATTGTTCGAGGACTTAATTGCCTGGATCTGCTCCATCTCCTGGCGCATCGAAACACTGACGCCGGACGTCGCGCCGAGTGTCACGCCAATATCGGCGTGGTTGCCAGTCGCCAGCTCCTTCTGTGCGTCGACGAGTTGCCCCTGCAGGCGCGCGATCGACCGCGTCGTTTCAGAGGAGAGCGATGCCGACGAAATGAAGGATGACGTGATCATGAGGCTCAGCTGAATGATTGAATTAGCGTGGAGATCATATCGTCGACAGTCGTCATGAGACGCGAGGACG
>NZ_RXIZ01000012.1:209286-213158 GCF_003987855.1 Hyphomicrobium sp. | reverse complement strand
ATCCTGCTTGCTGAATTTGCGTCGAAGGATCGAACGGCTGGGTCGCGCCGAGCTTCGTGATGAGTTGCTGGATGCGGTCGGTGTAAGACGCGCCCAATCCCTGATTGTAGGTGTAGGCGGCGCCAGCGATGCCGCCATCCCGGAGGCGTTCGGGATTGCCGCCTTGCGTCGGATCGACTGTGGCGTTGAGCTTGATCGAAGAGGCGAGACCAGGAACTACGGTGCCCGACGCTGGGATCGCGGGCCCCCCCACGTATGTGAAAAGTCCTGCAGCGTCAGGCAATGTCGGGGTCGCTGACTGGTCGCTTTCGGCGAAAGTTTGAATGAGGCCGCGGGCGATCTCATCGAGCTGGCTTTGATAAGTGGGCGCGATGCTGTCGCGCACTTCAACCAAGCCTGCGAGCTTGCCCGTGCTGATCGACATAACATGAGGCGTGCCGGCGATCGGCACGCCATCTGCGTATACCGGAGCGCCAATGGCACTCGCCGACAGATTCCCCGACGGCTGGAAAGTGACGGCGCGCGGCGTCTTATCGAAGAGCGTGACACCGCTATCGGTGTAGATCGCCATATCGCCATTGTCGCGCGAGACGGAGCGGATGCCGATCTCGGTCGAGAGCTGCTTTAGAACCGCGTCGCGCTGGTCGAGAACATCAGTGACGTCTCTGCCGGTGCTCGTTCCTGTCACAACTTGCTGGTTGAGCGTTTTGAACTGCGACAGCAAGCTGTTGATGTTGTCGACAGACGAAGCGATTTCGGTGTCGGCCTGGTTGCGCAACGTCGTCACCGCATCCGAGGCGGAGTTCAACGCCGATACGACCTGCTGAGCAGCGGAAACCGCGTTGGCGGCGAGCGCGCTGTTTTGCGGCGTTGAGGAGTATGTCTGCAGCGCCACATTGAATTTGGCGATGAGCGCTGCAGGCGATGTCTCGGCAGCCGTATCCCCGACAGTGTTTTCCAGCTGGTTGAGGGCCGAATTGACGACGGTCTGAGTCTTGCTGCCCGCGTTGGCGGAAAGATAGGTGTCCAGAAGAAGTTTGTTCGCGGTACGCGTTATCCCGGCAACCATCACGCCGCCGGGCCCGCTCACGACCTTCGCAACTTTGCGGTTCGCATCCGGATCGTTCACGCGCGAGATATTCTGCGAGATAACCGAGATTTGCTCGGATACCGTCGAGATACTCGATCGTGCGCTATTGGTACTCTGCGTAAGCGTCATTCCCAGGACCTTCTATGCCCGCAAGCTAATCAGCGGACGAGATTTACAAGCACGTCCAACAATTCAGTGCCCGTCTGGAACACTTTTGAATTTGCAGTGTAATTGCGTTGCGCCTGCACCATCGACGTCAATTCCGAAGCGAGGTCGACGGTGCTGCTTTCCAAAGCGCCGGAAATGATTTTGCCGCGGCCGCTGGAGTTGGCAGTACCGAGCTGCAGGTCGCCCGACTGCTTGTTGGTGGCGTAGACGTTGCCGGAAATAGCGGTGAGATTGTCCGGGCTGGAAACCGTGGCGAGCGGAATGCTGAAGGCGTCGACGCGCGATCCATCGGCGTAGACGGCGGTGACCACGCCTTCCTGGCTGATCTCCAAACGGTCCACAGCTGTCGGAGCACTGCCGTTCGCGCTCGGCGCATAGGCGCCGGTCTGCGGAGAGTAGGCGGCGGCAAGCTGAGTCATCTTGCTAACGTCGAGTGTGAAAGTCGAGCCGTTCGGAATGTTGATGCTCATCGAGGGGCCGCCGGTCGCGAGCGTGCCGTTCGTCGGATCGAACGTGAGTGTTTGCGTCGCCAGCTGCGAACCTGCTGAGTACGGGAAGCCACCGGATGTAGCTCCGGCTGCGTTGTATACGGTTACTTCCCACGTGTTATTGGCCGTCTTCGCCGAGTAAATGTCGAGCGTCACCTGATGACCGAGGTTGTCGTAGGTCACGATCGAAGTCTTGCCTGCGTATGCGGCCGACGCGCCGTTGGCGGACGGCAGATTTCCTGCAGCGGTGATGGTTGCGTCAGCCGGAAGGTTGACGCCGAACTTGCCGCTCGTCGAAGGCGTCGCCTTCATGCCAAGTCCTGCGGAGCTAACGACCTGAAGACCGGCGGCGCTATTGACTACCGAGCTCGAGCTTCCATCGAGCAGGTTGTAGCCGAGCAGCTTGAAGCCAGCCGCATTGACGAGATCGCCATTGGCATCCGGGACGAAGTTGCCGGCGCGCGTCAGGAACGGCGTGCCGGCGTCGCTCTCCACCATGAAGAAACCTTGGCCGCTGACCGCGAGGTCGGTCGGCGATTTGGTGTAAGTGAAATCGCCCTGCTGGGAGATCGCACGACGGGCAATGCTGGATACGGAGCCGGGTACGTACTGGGCGACACTGCCTTCCGCGATAAGGGTCGAAAACTCGGTCGTGGAAGCCTTGTAGCCAGCCGTATTGATGTTGGCGATGTTGTCCGCGACCGTTCCCATGCGGTCAGATTGGACAGACATCCCCGATACGCTGGTAGTCATTACTCCGTAAAGACCCATCGACATTCTCCTCGTCGCGAATGATGCTTACTTCAATTGAAGCATCTGGGCCTTGCGTGAGACTGGTTGTGGTCGCCTCGGTGACCACCGCAGGTTCCTCGACAGCGAACTCCTTCAAGCGGTATCCAAGGAAGCGTTGCGAATCGATCGGGTCGTGGCCGAGCCTTTGCTTCAGCCGTTTGCGCAAGCGGCTGATATGACTCTCGATAACGTTCTCGTGGATCTCGTCGTTGAAGATGCCGTAAACGCGATTGAAGATCTGGGTCTTGGTGATCCGGGTGTTCCGGCTGAGCACCAGACACTCCAGGATCCGACGTTCGCGGCGCGGCAGCGGCAAGACTTCGCCGCTGACGATCGGATCACGGCCATCGAAGAAGATGCGGATACCACCGACGTCGACGCACTCGTCGGTGATCTGCATGCGGCGACGGATGGCGCCGCTGCGGGCCAAGATCTCGCGGACGTGAAATGGCTTGGCCAGCACATCGTCAAACCCGAGGGAGAATAATTCGAGCGTTTCGCTCAGAGCTCTCGCTTCGATTAAGCCAATAAGCGGAGATTTGCAGCGCGAGCGAATTCGGGCGGATATTTGCCGCTTATTGGCGACGGTGCCGAGGAGGAATCCCTCGATCACGGCCACATCGGAATCGTTGATGAGCTCGAACCACTCAAAAAACTCGGAGGGTTCAACAGCCGTTGCAGCTACTCCCTCGCGATCGAAACACGCAACGTATCCCCCCGCGACCGTCGAACGGTCGTCAAGCACCACAAACATGATTTCCCCCAAGTCCCCGCAATCATTGGCATTCAAGGAAATACAGTGATTCACGCGACTTATTAACAACAATTTCATTATTGCATGGGTCGAAAAGGACACGGCAAATCGACGGCCCGCGCCCCGGGATGCGTATGCATTTGTTTCTCGCGAACGGCGCCTCAGCGAGCCGGCCCCCAGCCATCCGTGGCCTGTGCAAGCGATATTTTCGTTGGAATTCCAAAATCGCGGAAAGATTGAATTGGACGTAATTTGCTTCGCATTACGTAAGCGAGTTCGTGTCTAATACCGCGCAGCGACGTATATGGAATTGCGCAGAGCTGATGCTATTGCGAATTCCCTTTGGTGCGGAAATGAGCAACAGCAAGCTTCGGGATTTCATTCGCAGCTTCCAGGCTGAAGTTCTGATTCCGGAAGATGTGTCATCGAACGATGAGCGCCGTGGTGATTTTCGCCATTCCGCCCGCCAATACGTGGCGCTGCAATTCCGCAGCATGCACCTGATTTGTGATCTCGTGGACCTCTCAGAGAGCGGCGCAAAGGTCAGCGTCGGCGACGGCTTCGTTCCCAACGCCGGCGA
>NZ_RXIZ01000012.1:183742-209236 GCF_003987855.1 Hyphomicrobium sp. | reverse complement strand
GCAGTGACCTTGCAGAAGTCAATGCGGCGATCTTAAGCTCGCGTTGTGTTATCGCCCGGCTCAGGTGTCAGCGCACCGCAAGCTCTCGTGTGTAAATTCATCAAATAACAAACTCACAATGCGCCGTTGGTCCAACGCATGCCGTCTCGCGCGCCGCTGCCGTCCGATTTCGAAACGATCGTTGATCGCTTATTCGGCTTCGACGAGCGGCCAGGTGGCGCGCCGAAACCGATGCCCCTTTCTCCCAACAGCCTCGAAGCTGCGTGGTCGTTGAAATTTCATGTGCGGGGCGAGAATGCGCAAACGCTCCCGATTTCTCGGCATCTCTACGACGATGATGGGGAAGACGAGCACGACCCACAATCCTTGCTCGATCCTAACAAGATCTTACTCGAACTGGGCCTCGTCTCTAATTCTACCGAAGACGACGTCTTGTCGCTCAGGCGTGAATTCGCGCTGAGAAACCATCCTGATCGCGTCCGGCCAGAACTTAGGGATTTGGCAACGCAACGGATGATGATCGCCAACGACCTCATGGACAGGTACGTCGCACGACTTCGCAAAGCCGGCCCCTGAAGGGCAATTTGCATAAAATGCAATCGGCTTCCTTCGCGATATTCCCACGAATGTCCGGTATTGTACGTATCGTGCCGACATCAGGCTCGACGACGATGAGGACGAAGAGAATGGAATTCGCGGGCGCGGATCTCAATGTGCTGCGGCTACGTCTTGCGGGCCTTGGCGCGGAGCTCGATGGCCGATGGGCGGAAAAGCTCGACGCGCAATTGCATCTCGATCACGACACATCAGAGAGTGCCTACTGGCACGCTGGCTATCATCAGGCGCTGGCCGATGTGCTGAGTCTCATTGCGCAGCGCGCTACCTTCGACAGCGCGGACAAGTCCAATTTGCGCCTTGCGGTCGGCTAGGATGTAGGAAGTTTCCACGCGGCATGAACTGGTGGAACAATTCGCATTCCTTTTCGAACGCCTTTTGCTGATCGGTGAAATGGCGGAACTTGAATTGGGATGCCGTACCGATGTGGGCGCGCAGCTTTGATTTGAGATCCTCTCCTGCGCTTCCCACGTAGGTAATCGCGAAGCGACCCATGTTATCAATGAAGCCCAGGGCGTATGCGCCTGGACATTGATCGACGAGTTCTTCGTCAATTGTGTCTCGCGCAAGAGCGAACGGCCCCCGCAAACCTGCTCCGATCAATTCGTTCTGCATCATCTGATAATGCCTAGATATAGACGGCGTTTCCTAACCGACCGCTGGTGACTTCGGGAGTGGCAGGCTGCGGACGCGTGTCTTTCGCGCGGCGCTGTGCCTGATCCGAGGATGAACCTCCCCCATCGCGGCGTTGCATGTCTCCCTCCTGACGGCCGGAGAAGCTCGAGCGGGCCTGATCGCTATCGCGTGATTGGGAACCGTTCGATTGCCACCCGTTGGAGTTCGTCGAGGCGCTCGCGGAGGCGTCGGTGATCTTCACACTCGAGATATCATAGCCAGCATCGCGGAGCCCCTTCTCAAGGCTGGTGCGATCGTCATTCAGCATTTGAGCGGTCGATGCCTTGGATGCCTGCGCCTCGATCGTCAACGCATTGTCCTTCAGGCTCATGTGAAGCTTCACCGCGCCAAGATCAGGCGGTGATAACGTGAGGTCGAGCGAGCGCAGCATTGACGGCGCTGCAGGGCGCGTCGGGATCGCCGGCTGCTGTACGTTCTGGCTCTGGTCCGCATCGGGTGATTTGAGGCTGGCGATGATGCCGTCGCGCACCTGGCTCACTGGAGAGGATTGGGGGTGGAGATCTGCGGACGTTGTCGAGAAAATCTTATCCAACGATGGCGTCGTATCATCCTTGGCAGCCTTCTTAGGAGCTGCATCCGACAGCGCTTGCTTCGCGGTTTGTGCGCCATCTTGCGTCCCTTTCCCGCCGGCCGAGCCGTCAGGATTTCCCCCAAGCGCGAGCGGCGGAAGATCTGTGTTTGGTATCGCCGGAGGTTGCGCATCTGACGATGGCTGCGGTTCGGCATTAGCGCTCTTGGTGGCCGGAGCCGCTGCGACCGAATTGGAAGCGAGCACCGCCGCGGATTGCACGGCTGAAGGTGCATTACCGACGAGCGGTCCGGCTGCGAGCCGGGAGTCCGTGATGGCGTTGTTCGCGAAATTCCAATGTGTTTCCTGCCGGTCGACCGTTGCTTGTATCCGATCAGTCGGATGATCTGTTGGCGCGGCGTCCTGCTGCGCGGCTGTCGCGAATTTTTCGCTGTCTGCGTTTGCAAGCAGCCGATCCTTCGCGTTCATCAGGGCGAGGATGCTCGCCTGTTTGAGCATTGGTGTTGGACGGCCGGATACCTGGGAAATATTGGAAGTCACATCAGCCGAGGGCGCACTTGATGGCCGTGAGTCGTCCGTGGTTTGCTGGACAATCGCAATGTTGGGAAGGACCGGATCTGCTGGCGGCAAAGGTGGGGCTTCATTGATCGCCTCCTGCCCCAAGGTTTCGAACGTGTCTTCGAAGCTCGCGCCGTCGTCGTCCGATTTGTCGTCGGTGCGCCGACTTGTTGCCGTCTTGTCGATCTTCGCTGGGGCTTCTTTCGAATCATTTTCCTTCAAGCGGGGTGCGGGCGCGCCATCATCGTCAGAACCCGCCTTGCTATCGGGCGCAGACTGTCCGCCACGCGAACCATGCTGTATCGCTCTCCCGACCTTGGTCTGCATGAGAACTTCCGGCCCGCCTGGACCAGCACTAACCGCCGCCGTCATCGCGCACTCCTCGAAATCATCGCATCTGCTTTCTTCAAAATCTTGTCGGCTTCGTCCAATGCTGCCGACGCCTTCATGGCCGTCGCTTCTTTCGGAGCTTCCGCCGGTCGAGGCTTTGGCGACGCGCCGTCCGCTGCGCTATTCACGCGCGGTGCTATTGATTGCGCTCCCACGACCGACTTTGCGATGAAGCCCGCGACTTCGCTGATCTCGTTGTCATCTTCGGACAGCCGATCGGCTGCAATCTGATCCAGGGCCTTCAGCGCGTTTCCCGCAGCATCCGAGGGCGCCTGCGCGGCAGCTAGATAAAGACGAGCTCGGTCCCGATTGGCGGGCGATGCGCTTTGAATGGACAAAACCTCGCTTGCAGCGGCTTTCGTCAACGTCAAGCGGCCTTGCATCAATGCTTCGCCAGCCAAATCGACGAACAATTCGGGTGATGCTTCTAAATCCTTTTCGTCTAGGGCGTGCGCGATCCGATCCACGGTGGAGGCGCTATCGAGCTCCGGGCGCTTGGCGACAGCCTTCGAAAATTCGCGGAACATCTTCCAAGCGTAAATTGATCTGCCGAACTCCCGCACATAGCTGATCGCGAGCATCATTGCTCGCTCGCTATCTCCCGCGCCGACGAGGAGCGGAATTTCACGTCGCGCAGCCGCTTCATCGATCGCCGTATGGGGCATCGCGAGCCTTGCCTCGTCCAAAAGATTGATGGCGCGGACATGATCTTCCGTAATGTACAGCGATGCTCGCGCCAGCGCGAACGGACCGACCAAGCTGACATCGAGGGAGCGTGGGTCGACATTTTCTAGGACCTCGCGGGCAGTTTTGGATCTGCCTTCCGCGAAGCTCATTATGCCATTGGCCAGACGTTTATCGGCATCACTCGCCGTGTCGTCGTCCGCCAAGGGACTCAGAACGCGGGCGTCGCCGCCGCTCAGCACGTAAAGCAACGTTGTGCGAACGTTGACGTTGATCTTCCAATCTTCCGGCTCAAAAGTTCGAACAACGCGCGCAATTTCATTCAACAGCCGTGCCTGATCCGCCAGCGCTGCGCGGTCGCCTCGGATGATTTGATCCTGGATCCTGCCAAGCTGCTCGACAAGATGTCGGGCATTCTGGGCGCTTTGCGGATTGCCTTCCTTCTTCGGCTGGTCTCCCTGCGCATCTTGAGTAGTGGCGGCGACAGCGTCGGCTTGTGGCGCGCCGAAGATGAAGGACGGCCGAAAGTAAAAGGCATAGCCGCCGAAAGCGGCGGCCAACACCACGAACAACGCTGCAGCAATCAGCGCTATTCGTTTCATTTTTTCTCGCCTTTGATGAGGATGTCGATCCGGCGATTGGCAGCCGCAAGAGTGTCGCCCGGAATTCTGGGATCGCGATCTGCGCGCCCTTCGATGGCGATCACACGCCCTTCATCTATGCCGCCGTGCTGAAGCATGTAGTAAGCCATCTGCGCGCGGGCAGCGGACAACCGCCAATTGTCGTAGGCGCCGTTCCTGAAGGGCCGCGAATCCGTGTGACCGCGGATCACGAGTTGACCCTGCTTTCCGCTCAACAACTGCGCGATTTTTTCCATGACCAAAACGAGTTCTGGCCTAGGCTTCGCGGAGCCCACCTCGAACATGCCGAAGTTCGCATCGTCGGTGAGGCTGATGAGAGTTCCTTCGGAGGTCGCCTTGACATCGATCTTCGGAAGGTCGCGCCCAAGGTCCGCGACGGCCTTGCTGATGTCATCGTTCAGCTTCTTGGCGTCTTCGTCCTTGTCGTGCGTCTTGTCTTCCTTCTTGGTCTGATCGAGCGCCATCGGCGTCGGCTTCGGCACGACGATCTGCTGCTTGGACTGATCGGAAGCGCTATCTGCGGCAGCCTTATGGGATTGATCCTGAGGCGCAGGTTTGTCATTGACGCCCGGCATCGCGGTCGACGCTTTGGATTGCTTTTCAGGGACGACCGGCGCGGCCTGCGGTCCAGGCTTCAAAATCTCCTCGGATTTTCCGGCTCGCCTGTTCGTGCGATCAAACGGATCGCTGACGTTGCCGTCAGACGGGCTTGCAGCTGCCGTCAAAGGCTGGCTGGCGCGCGCTTGGTCGGCAAGCTTGTCAAGAAGGTCGCCGGGATCATTGAAAAGCGCTTGTTCTTTGGCAGCCTCGGCGCTCTTCCCGCCTGAACCCGAGCTCGATACTTGGCCCGCGTCATCGTTGGCTTTGCCGCTATCTTGTTTGCTGGAGTGGTCGGATTGCTTCTTCTTCTTGTCGTCGGGGTGTTCTTTTTCGAAGCCCTTCTTGCCTTTTTCATCCGAAGGCTTTGCTTGCTCTTCGGTGAGGTCTTCGATCCCTTTTGGAGACTCGATGCGGTCGGTCAGGCGCATCGGGTTGAAATAAGCAGCAACCTGGACGATCGTTTTCCTATCAGCAGCATTCACCAGCCACATGACGAGGAAGAACGCCATCATGGCCGTCATGAAGTCGGCATACGCGATCTTCCAGACGCCACCGTGGTGGGCTTCATCGGTATTGCGTCGACGCCGTACGATGACGAGCGGCTGGGATGATACGTCGTGCTGGTCCTTACTCATGTGCGGCGGCCTCAAGATCGGCGATCCACGCCGAAATGTTCACCTCTATATCGGTGTCTTCGATGTGCGCGCGGATGTCCGCGGTCGCACTTTCCGAAAAGCCGATATGGAAAGATTGCGCAGGAAGCGTATCCTGGAGGCGCGCGATGATCTCGGCGGGCGCCTCAATGTGCACTTTTGCGCCTTCGGCGAGCGCGCGTGAGATCGCCTTCTCGAGATCCGATAGCGCGCGTTCGCGAAGCCGGTCAATTAGCCAAGGGCGCAATAAGACGGCAATCCGTTCTTCCAGCCTTCGCGACAGCTGTTCCGTGACGTTCTGCAATCGATCGGCAAGAACGTCGGCGCAATCGTGCTGCCACGTTTGCTTCTCCTGCTCAAGATCGTGGACATGACGCACGGCGGCTTCGAGGAGAAGCTGCTCGGCGTCCTTTTCAGCTTCCGCTCTCCCTTCGGCGCGCCCTTTGTCGAAGCCGTCGTCGTATGCAGCTTTCACCATTGCATCGATATCGGGCTCTGCCTCGGGTGCGTTGGCGCGGTCGAAATCGGCCAGGAGAGAAAACGCGGGACTGTGCAGCCGCGGCCTCATCCGTTCTTAACCCAGTGCTTCATGATTGCAGTCGCCTGCTCTTCATCCCGATCGAGGATCGCACTAAGCTTTTCGACGGGGCCGAGAGTCAGTGATCGTCCAAACGGCGAATCGTTTCCAAACGCGCTTGCCATGGGCATGCTGCCGTCGAAGGGATTGGCCCCAGGTTCAAGTAGCGGGGACGCCATCTCAGGCATGTCGATCGGAGCCGGGCCAGATCCCGCGATCGCAGCCATCGGCGCTGCGATCGATGCCGTGGCGCTTGAATCCTCGATAGCGGTGGTGCCGCCCGACAGAAGCGTGCGCATCACGGGTCTGAAGCCCGCCATGACGACGATAGCCGCCACCAGAAGGATCGTCAGCGACTTGATGCCCGTGCCAGCGAGGCCAAGTAGAAGCGGCGCCCACGAACCGGAGCTGTCCGACTCAAACGGGGTTGGCGCGAAGTCCACAGCAGCGACGCTGATCTTATCTCCGCGCTGCGTGTCGATCCCTGCCGCCGACAAAGCAATCTTTTCGATCTCTGCGACCTGCTTATCGACATCTTCCTGCTTGGCATCCTTACCAATCGCGTCCATCAGGCGCTTCTTGTTGACGACGACCGAAACGGAGATGTTGTCAACCTTATACCCTTCGCTGGTCGTCGAAGCGGATTTCGAGCTGATCTCGTAGTTGGTCGTCTCTTCCTTGCGATCCTGAGCGCGTTTCGTCTGATCCTTGGTATTCGTCTGCTCGTTCGGAATATTCTGCTGCACGCTCACGTTCGATTTGCCGCTCCCATCCTGAGAGCTCTGAGCCTCTTTGATGAAGCGCGTCGAACGTTCGACCTTGCTGTCCGGGTCGTATTTCGTTTCGGTCGTCTCGTGCTTGTCGATATTCAGCCGCGCCATTGCGCTGACTTCGAAATTGTCGATGCCCAGGTAAGGTGAAAGCGTTCGACGCACGCTGTCTTGGATCTGCTTCGCGACGGTCTTCTCGAGTTCCAGCATTTGAACAGGAGCATCGCCGCCCGCCACACCGTTGCTGCCGCCAAGAATTGATCCGTCGGTGCCTATGACCTGCACGCCTTCCGGCGTCATCTCAGGTATTGCCGAAGCGACAAGATGCTTGATGGCGGGTGCGGCGGAGGCGTCGCCCGCAACATCCGTTCTAATGACGACGGAAGCAGAAGGCGCCTGCTTCTTCACGCGCAGGGCATTTTGATCAGGGAGAAAAATGTGAACGCGAGCAGCGCGGACGCCTTTCAAATACTGGATCGTTCGTGAGAGCTCGCCTTCGAGCGCTCGTACCCGGGTCACCTCCTGCATGAACGAAGTGAGGCCCAACGCGCCAAGTTTGTCGAAAAGTTCGTACCCAGCTGTCTGACTTCCCGGCAGGCCCTTTTCGGCGAGGAGCGCCCGCGCCTGCTCGGTTTCGCCGACAGGAACGCTAAGCTTCGTACCGTCGATGCTGGCTTCGAACGGGATGCCGGCCTCGGACAATGCGGTGCCGATGCGGCTGATATCTGGCGGGGTCAGACCGACGTAGAGCGTTTCGTAGCTCGACCGGGACGCAAAGTAACTTCCGATGGTGATCAAGGCGAAAACGAAGACGCCTGCAATCCCGAGCGCAGTCAGGCGCCGACGGCCTAGGCCGAGAATGCTGCGGTATAGATTCTCAAGTTGGTTGCGCCAGTCCATCTCATGACCCAGTCGGGGAGGTTCAACCGCCGACGGTAGAGAGGGAACCTTGTGCAAAGGTGACGGGCCGCCATCCAGAAAGCCAGCCGCTTGGCGGATCGTTGTTTCTGGAAGGCGGCCCGTTCAAACGTGCCGGGACTGGGCCGAGATGGAGGCCGGCGTCTAGCGCCGGCTCTCAACCTACTATCGGAAGAGCGATAGGATGTTCTGGCTTGACTGGTTCGCAATACTGAGTGCCTGGACACCCAGCTGCTGCTTGACCTGTAAGGCCTGTAACTTAGTCGACTCCTCGTTCATGTCCGCGTCCACCAGCTGAGATATGCCGGTTTTGATCGAGTCCATTAGTGAGGAGACAAACGAAGTCTGCAGATCGATACGCTTCTGAGCAGAGCCCAGGTTCGTAGCTGCCGTGGTCATGGACTGGTAAGCCGCATCGACGCCCTTAATGTAGCCCGTCAGGGTCGCCTGGTCGGTCGGACTGTCGGTCAGCGAGCTGATGTCGATGTTCATAACCGACGTGCCGCCCGTGGTCACAATAGCGCCCGTCGAAGAACGCTGCGAGTCGAGGATGCCGCCGGCGCCCGATGCAGTCGAGCTGTCGAACAGGATAGACGTCGACGTGTCGACGCTGATCGTGCCGATCGAAACAGTGCCCGTCGAGCTGCGCGAGAAGGACGACACGATCGTCTTCGTGGAGCTGTAGCCGGAAGTCGAGGAATCGACGGAGACCCAGTTTTCGCCCGAGAAGCTTGCCGAGGAAGAAATGCCCTTCAGCTGGTCCTGGAGCTGCGTGATTTCCGATTGAATTTTGGAGCGGTCAACGCCCGGCGATGCCGCCGCAACGAGCTTATCCTTGATCTGACCGACGAGATCGATGCTCTGGTTGATAGCGTTGTAGGCAACGTCAACGGTGCCTTTGCCCAGTCCAAGCGCGTCTTGAACCGTCGAAAGCGCCGAGTTGTCGGATTTCATCGTGGTCGCGATCGACCAATAAGCTGCGTTGTCCGAAGCGCCCGCGACCTTCAGGCCGGTCGAAATTCGGTTCTGCGTAGTCAGCATATCCTTGGACGTCGCGCGGAGCGATTCCAGCGCGGTCATTGCGGAAATGTTGGTATTAATACTGCTCATGCCCATGTCCCTTGTCCTTCACTCAGCACAGACGCCACTGGGACATGCCGGGTCTTCCGGCTTGACAGATCGGCTTCATGCCTGTGGCGCGGTTGTTAGCTGCCACCCTGTCATCAGTTGAGGGATACCGGAGAGTCGTTTCTTAGTGGTTAATTTTTGGGCCCCATCCGTTAATTCTTTCGGAGAAGACGCGAGAGGCATCCTCTCGGGTTGCTAGACGAACGATTTCACAAGAGCTCCGACAAGCAGGCTCCAGCCGTCGACAAGAACGAAGAACAGCACCTTCAATGGGAGAGAAACGACCGTCGGCGGCATCATCATCATGCCCATCGCCGTCATGATGGTCGCGACGACCAGATCTATGACGAGAAACGGCAGTGTTATCAAAAAGCCGATCTCGAACCCGCGGCGAATCTCGGAAATCATGAAAGCCGGCATCAGCACCCGAAGATCATCCGGGCCGGCTTTATTCTGCTCGCCGAATCGTTCGGCCGACATCTGCTCGAACATCGCGAGATCCTTTTCACGAACGTTTGCCCGCATAAAGGTCCGGAACGGGGCGGTTGTCCGTGTATAGCCATCCTGCTGACTGATCTTGTTTTCGACCATTGGCCTGACGCCGTTGTCCCAGGCGTCCTGGAAGGTCGGCGCCATCACAAAGAGCGTCATGAAGAGCGCCAGACTTATAATAATGAGATTGTTTGGCGTGGTCCCAAGACCAAGTCCGGTGCGCAGAAACGAAAACGCGATTGCAAATCGCGCGAAGGACGTGACCATCATTAGGAGCCCAGGTGCGACCGAAAGCACGGTCATCACCACAAGCAGCTGGACTATGCGGCCCGAGACGCTGGCATCCCCCGACGGAAACAGGGATTGAAGATCGAGGGTCTGGCCGAACGCCACTTGCGACGACAGGGCCAAAATCCCGAGGGCGCCGAGAAGCCGCCAAATCATTCGAGAACCAATCCGCCGATCAGAAGTCCCAATATCGCGCCGCGGCCCCTGATCCTTGCCCGATCGTCAAGTTGCTCTCGCAAGTTTTGAAATCCCCTTGCCCCTTGGATATCCGCCAGCGTCAAGCCCTTGAGGTATGCAATCACGTCTTCGCGTACCTCACCAAGGAGTGTGGTCGTCTCGGGCGTGCCGTGCGCGACGATAATAGAGAGGTCGAGCCTGGCGCGAATCTTGGGATCGGTCTCGAGATCGGTGATCACCGAAGGGATCGCCAGTTCGACCGCGTCATTTGGGAAACGCCCGGGTATGGGTGCAGGCGCCGCTGTCGCTGCGCTTTGTGGCGGCGGCGCAGACGCGTCGGGCAGTAAGAAATAGCCATAAGCGCCGCCACCGCCAGCGCCGAGAAGCAGTCCGATGACCACGGCGACCAAAAAACCGCCGATTCCTCCTGAACCTTCGCTTTTTTCACTCTTGTCCTTTGCCATTGGCGGTGTTCTCCAACCTTGGCCTAGAACGGCGACACGATATCGAGGATCTGCTGGCCGTACGGAGGCTGCTGAATTTCCATGACGCGCCCGCGGCCTCCATACGATATCCGCGCCTCGGCGATCTTGTCATACGAGATGGTGTTATCCGTATTGATATCGCGCGGTCGAATAACACCCTGAACGTTCAGCACGCGAAGTTCGTAATTCACGCGGACTTCCTGCGATCCGCTGATCACGAGATTGCCGTTAGGAAGAACTTGGCTGACCACGGCGGCGACGAGCAGGTTGATGGTCTCGGAACGGCCAACCGTCCCCTTCGAATCTGTTGCCGTCGTCCGATCCAAATTGCCGTTGAGACTTCCCGATCCGGTTGGACCCGACGCCCCGAACCCGAAGTTGAAGTCGGCGGAGGATTTCAGCCCGACGCTTGCGTCGCGTGAGCGCTTCAGGTTGTTGTCAAGAGAAGCCTTGTCGTTGATCTCGATCTTCACGGTCACGACATCGCCGACCTTCAATGCGCGCGCGTCACGAAAGAGATCGGCGCCTGAGTCTTGCCAGGTCGAGTTTCCGGAGTGGTAGGCAACAGGGGTCACCGGCAAGTCAATATGTGCCGTTTGCGACGGCGAGAGCCCAGCTCCCACGGGAGATAACGTCGGCTCGCGATTTACTTCTTTCAGCTGAGCGCAGGCCGACAGAAGCAGGCAAAGCGATGCGAGTGCGGGCGCCAATACTCGCGAGCTAATGCTGGGCATTGACCTTGCGCTCCGGCTGAATTGCAAGATCGCCGGATCCAGCGATTACGGCGGATAGTCGGGCAGCCTTTTCGACGGCCATCTCGGCCATGATCGGGCTCGATACCTTCGGCGCAAGTTTCGAAATGATCGCGGCTGACGTCATCTCGTCCATGGCTGCGAGCTGCGCGGCAGCCGAGTCGGCTTTCATTTTACTGTAGATCTGCACGAGAGAATCTGTGGCGCGCGCGGTGAAGTCCTCGCGGAGCTTCATCCATTTCTGGAGAACCTCCGCTTTGGCATTCAACAGCGCGATGCGATCATCGATTTCCTTGCGCGCTTTGTCGAGATTCTTGGTCTGCTGGGCGATCTGGGCGGCGGATGTCGCGTCAACGATATTGGAGCAATACTGCTGAGCCGGACTCAGGGGTGGAGCCGAAGATTCCGGCAGCGGGAGCGCATCGGAATCTTTTGCGTCTTCCTTCTTGGCTCCCTCAGGCTTGCCCTCTTCTCCAGCAATCCGGAACGAGTATGCGATCGGCGGCGTCTCTTGCGGGTTTGCGTGCAGTTCGAGAGTGCGAGCCTCCCGATCGACCGGAGGACCGACCACTTGGTTGCTCAGCGTTCCTGCATCCGCCACCCGTACACTCGTCAGAAGGACGATTAGGCCGGCTGCGAGGAGGATTGCGGCCTCGCTATGCCAACTTCCAATGCGGACCATAGATTTCGTCATTGAACCACCAGCTCCGCTTGCAAGGCCCCGGCCGTCTTCAGCGTTTGCAGGATGGCGATGATCCCGAGCGGCTTCAGGCCCATTTTATTGAGCGCCGATACGAGTTCTCGGAGGCTCGCACCTTTAACAATGGCGACGTTCCCGCCGGCTTCGTTCACGTCAACCTGGGTATCGGGCACGACGACCGTCTGACCTCCTTCGGAGAAGGGAAGCGGCTGCGAGACCTGGGGCGTTTCCGTGACGCGAACGGTGATCGTGCCGTGGGCAACGGCGACGGTAGAGATCTTGACCTCACTGCCGATAACGATCGTGCCCGTCCGCTCATCGATGACGACGCGTGCGGATTGATCCGGCTCGACTTCCAACTCGCCGAGTTCGGCAAGAAGTCGTGACGAGAGTATGCCGCCAGGCTTGCGGATCATGACGCTCTGCCAATCTCTGGCACGCGCGATCGGCATGCCGAAGCGGCCTTTCGAGAAGTCATTAATGACGTCCATTATTCGGACGGCGGTCATGAAATCCGGATTGCGCAGCTCGAACTCGAGCGGCATGCTCTCGTCGAATGCACCTGGTGCATCCTGCTCAACGATTGCACCGTTGGGAATTCGTCCGCGCGTCGGAATGCCGGAAGTGATGGATTCGGCCGCGCCTTTGGCCAGGTAGCCAGAAATGGTAATCTGGCCCTGCGCCACAGCGTAGATCTTCTGATCGGCGCCCGTTAGAGACGTGAGCACGAGCGAACCACCCGCCAATGATTTCGCATCGCCGATCGAGGACACGTTGACGTCGAATCGGGATCCTTTGGATGCGAATGCCGGAAGCTCCGCGGTCACCATGACAGCCGCGACGTTGCGCGTGCGGGGCTCATATTTCGAACCGCGAATATTGACGCCCATGCGATCGAGCATCGCCTGGACCGATTGCTGAGTGAATGGCGTATTGCGTAGCGTATCGCCCGTGCCGTTGAGGCCGACAACGAGACCGTACCCGACGAGTTGGTTGGTGCGGATGCCTTTGAGGTCCGTGATGTCTTTAATGCGCGTCGCCGCGTCCGCGGCAAACGTCGCGACTAGAAAAAAAAAGACAGCTGCGATGCTCAATTTCATTGATCGTCAACCGCAAGTGTCTGATCGGACCTGATCCGCGCCTTGATGATGAGCCCGGATTCCGGATTTCGGACGCTTATGATCTCGCCCGTAGAGCCAGACTGCAAAGGCACTCCGAGACCCACAATCGAGAGGAATTTCGAGTTATAGGTCAGCTTGTAGGTGCGGCCCTGCTTCACGACATCCTGGGCACGAATGCCATTTTCGGGAATCAGTTCTCCGGGCAGCAGCGTGCGGCGGGCGATCTTGCCGATGAGATCCTGCTGGTGTTCGCCAAAGACCGGCGGGTTGTCGGCCGAGACCAGCAGCTCCCGCTCAATGAGGTTGCTGTTGGTGAGCACATCACCGGGATAAATGACTGCGCGAGGAACGAAAATCGTGCGGCCCGGATCTTCACCGAAAGCGGCAACCGGGAACGCGAGCAGGACGAATACCGCCATACCGCTAAGGATCGTTCGCCGGATGTCGCGCAGGCCCATCATCAGCGAATTTCCTTCGTGATGACGTTATACATATCATCGGCAGCTGAGATGACCTTCGAGTTCATTTCGTAGGCGCGCTGCGCGGTGATCAGCTCCGTGATCTCCTTCACGGGATCTACGTTGGAGCTCTCGAGATAGCCCTGCTGGATTTTTGCAAAGCCGGTGTCGCCAGGGTTTCCGAGATTTGGCGCGCCGGATGCTTCTGTCTCCTGGAAAAGATTGCCCCCGAGCGGCGCTAGTCCGGTTTCGTTGGCGAAGTTCGCAAGAGTGAGCTGGCCGAGCTGCGTTTGCGTACCGCCGACGACGGCGAAGACCTGACCCGTCGCGTTGACGACGAGGTCGGTGGCATTAGAGGGCACGGTGATGTTCGGGATTACGAGATTGCCCTCCAGCGTGATCAGCTGTCCATTCTGATCCCGGTTGAAAGCGCCGTCGCGCGTGTAGAGGATTTCGTTGTTCTCGCCCTGAACCTGAAAGTACCCGCGACCGCTCAATGCAAGATCGTAATGATTGTTCGTCGAGGCGAGAGCACCTTGCGCCGTCAGCTTTCGAATGGCGACAGTGCGCACACCGAGGCCGAGGGTGTTGCCTTCGGGGATGATGGAGTCATCGTCTCGTGCGAGGGTGCCCGCCTCGCGATCCGACTGATAAAGAAGATCCGCGAACTCGGCGCGGGAGCGCTTGTAGCCTGTCGTATTGATGTTAGCGACGTTGTTGGCAATGACCTCAACGTTGGTCTGCTGAGCCGCCATGCCGGTCGCTGCAATCGAAAGCGCTCTCATGAATCATCACCTCAAATCTGCATTCGGCTTATTTCTTGGTACGCTCCGACGACCTTGTCTCGCACGGCAACGACCGTGCGCAGTGCCTGGTCCGCCTGCATAACGGCCTGGACGGCTTGCTGCAGCGGAGCTTTGCCCTGCATGCCGGCAATTGCCGTGGTCTCTCCGTTCTTGAGCGTAGACAGAGCGTCGGTGGCCATGGAGGCCAACGTCTGCGCGAAATCATTATGCGGAACTCCTGCCGTTCCGCCCGTCGGTGTGGCCGTTGCCAACGGCGACGTGCGCGTGACGCTTTTCAGCTCCGGCGAGAGCATGGCGATGTTCAGGCTCATTCTTACGACCTCAGCAGATCAATGGTCATCGATACGATCTCGCGAACTTGTTTGATGACCTGCGTATTGGCCGTGTAAGAGCGAGAGGCTTCACGCATGTCGGCGAGTTCGGTCATCATGTCTACGTTGGGCATCTTCACGTAGCCCTTGGCATCGGCGGCGGGGTGCCCCGGCATGTATTCCGTGCGAAACGGCGCGTCGTCGCGGCCGATTTCATCGATCTGGACCACGTCAATCCCGTTCTCTTCATCGGAGACGGACTGAAAATTGAGCGTCTTGCGCTGATAGGGATCGGAGCCCGCCGTCTTGCCCGTGGTCTCGGCATTGGCGATGTTTTCGGATAGCACGCGCATGCGCGTCGATTGTGCAAAGAGCCCGTTCGAGGCGGCCTTCTGCGCGGCCAGGAGTGGATCGCTCATTTTCTTATACCTTGGTCACGGTTTGAAGCATGCGATCGAAGGTTTTCAGGATCTGCGTGTTGAGCGTGTAGCTCCGCATGACCTCGCCGGAATTGAAAAATTCCTTTTCGAGGTTTACGTCGTTACCGGAGACGAGAACTTCGGCTTTCCCGCCCGAATCACCGTTGCGGATGGGGCCGTACGGCGCAGCTCCGAGGTGCTGAGAGTTGGTCGTCGCCATCGGCATCGCCGTTTGCATGGCGTCGTCGAAGCTTTCAACCTCTCGCGCCTTGTAACCCGGCGTGTTCGCATTGGCGACGTTCGAGGAGATCACCGATTGGCGCTGTGCGAGCCATTCGTTTTGGCGAAAGGCAAGGTCGAAGAGTTGCATCGGCTGCATGGAGAAACCCTGAGTGGCCTTCTTGGCATTGTGCATCCGCTCCCTTGCGTCGGACTGGAGCGGAGGTTTTCTGCCTTCAGCAGCGGGCATCCTGATGCCGCGGCGATCGCCTAGTTGATACGAGCTTCGCCGAGCGCTTCGTGCAGCCGCGACGTGTTCGAGCCCGGACCGGTCGATTCGCCTTCGAAGGTGATGTAGGTGATCTCGACACCTGCCTCTTCGGCCTCGAGCATCAGGCGAAAGTAGACGTGCACCGACTTGTGATGGAATTCCATGTCGAGACACACACGGGGCAGGGCACCCCACTCAAGGAAGACGTCGCCGGCATGCCCGAAGCTCAAGGTTTCAGGCTTGAATGCGAGTTCGATCGAGGATTGCACCAGAGAACCGACGCTCGCGATTTGTCCCGTCTTGAGATAACTCACGAGATCCGGCAGATCGATCAGGCGAAGGTCAGTCGCCACGGCTCGAATACTATCTCCCAGGATTTTTTCGCGAACTTGCGAATGATCGATTCGGACTGGAATCATCGACAGCTCTTCCCTTAAGCGCGTATCGGTTGGGGTCCGTTCCTGCGGGCCTGGAGGCGAAGCAGGACTTGGGCCACCGCCTTGTAGAATTCGACAGGGATCATCTGATCCACTTCTACTTTTGCATATAGGGACCTTGCGAGAGCCTTGTCCTCCACGACCGGAATGTCATTTTCCTCAGCAATTCTTCTTATCGTAAGCGCAACAAGATCTTGGCCTTTTGCCACGACCTTCGGCGCACCGCCTTCTGAGCGAACGTAGCGAAGTGCTACCGCGAAGTGCGTCGGGTTGGCGATGACGAGTGTCGCGCGTGGCACCGAGGTCAGCATGCGCTGGCGAATGCGCGCTCTACCGATCGAGCGTTGACGCGATTTGATGTGAGGATCGCCTTCCATCTGCTTGCGCTCGTCTTTCACTTCCTCCGGCGCCATCCGGAGCGACCGGCGCCACAGGATGTGCGTTACGGGCAGATCGAAGACCAGCAGGGCGCACGATAGAACCGCGAGCACCGACAACAGCATCGTAAGGCTCTTCTGCGAGAGCAGAAGAATGCCAGCAGGATCGCTCCAGATGGAGTTTGTGAAATCGTGCCAGAGATACATCAAGATCGATATACTGGCAGCCGTAATGATCGCCAGCCGCAGCGTCAGCTTGAGGAACTCGAAGGTGCCCGACATGCTGAACAATCTGCCGAAGCCCTTTGCAAGGGAAATGCGAGAAAAGTCCGGCATGATGCGGTTGAACTTCAACGATGGGGTCGTCTGAAGCGCGGACGCAAGAACACCTGCTGCAGTGAAGGCAAGAACGATCGGCGCGGTGATCAGCGCGGCCGATACGCAAACGACATTGAAGATCATGGAGAGATCTTCGCCCGTCTCTATGCGGATCTGTCCGACATTACCTAGGAGGCCTGTCAGGAGATCGGCCAGATGCACTAAGAAAATGCGACCGAGAACCGAGATCACGAGAAGAGCCGCCAACAGGTATGCGAAATTCGTGGCTTCGCGCGACATGGGGATGTTGCCTTCCCCACGTGCCTCGGTCAGCTTTTTGTGTGTCGCTTCTTCTGTGCGACTTTCTTTATCCGCCACGTTCGGTATCCCGACCCTGGAGTGAAATTATAACGGAGTAGTGCCCGAAATATCGATCGCTCCCTCGGCGGAGAGCCGCAGAACAGAATCGACGATCGCGCGGCGGGCGTCGGCGATGTCGCGTTGTGGAACGTTCGCTGGACTTTGCAATTCGGCTTCGGCCATGCGGCGGGCTCTCGGCGCCAGAGCTGCCAGAACTTTTGCCTGAATTTCTGGGCTGGCTCCTTGCAGCGCCAGCACGGTGCGCTCGACTGGGATGCCATCCATGAGAACGGTCATCGCACGTACCGGCAGTCGCAGGAGGTCTTCGAACTTAAAGAGCATCTTGCGGATGGCTTCCGCATCCTTCGGCTTGACGCTCGCGAGGAACTCAAGCGCTTGAGCTGAGTCCTCTTTGTCCATGTTGTTGAGAATGCCGGCCAGCGCGACGTATTTGTCGGACGATCGACGATCGACATCAAACAGCTCTTCATGCAGGCCGCTTTCGAGCGCCTCGATAACCTGAGGCGAAAGCTGCCCCATGCCCAGGATGCGACTTAGAAGGTCATTGCGCACCGGCACCGGCAAAGCCTTCAAAACGGTCGACGCGCGCTCGCTGCCGAGACGATCCAAATAGTAGGCCGCAACCTGCGGCGACTGGTTCTGAAAATGAGCGCAAAGGATATCGTCGGGCAGAGCGGCCAACTGACCCCAGATATCCTGCCGAGTGACGAATTGATCGTTCGGATCACCCGATGAACGGTTCTCGGTGATCACATCCGTTACGAGGCGGCGCACGTCTTCCGGACGGCCCAGGAACGGTGTGCCTTGCCCGCACTGCGCCTCAAATTCTTCGACGATCTCTTCGAGTTCCGCCGCCGAAATCGTCGGCATAACTTCCGCGGAGCGAACGAGGATATTCAGCTCTTCCGGATTGAATTTTTTCAGCAGGCCGCTCGCGCGCTGCTTCCCCAGCGCGAGAAGAAGTACGCCGACTTTCTCGGGTCCCGATAATGGTCGCGAGTGTCCGGATGCCATGTAGAACGGTTCTCGCATTAAAAACTGTTATGCCTACTACTTCGCCGCGCCGGCGGGGGATCCGACCTGGGTGAGCACGACGCCGAAACGTGACGTTCCCTCATTGAGAACTACGACTTCGCCCCTGGCGATGAGGCGTCCGTTCACAAGTATGTCGACGGGATCACCGACCATTTTATCGAGCTTGACAACCGAACCCTTAGCGAGCTTCGCGAGGGTCGCGACTGGCATCTTGGCTGAGCCGAGAACGACTTTCATCATCACGGGAAGACCCATGATCATTGCGCTGTTCTCGCCGAAGTCGCCGCTCGATCCGCCAGGTTCCGTTCCGCCTTGAGGGAGTTCGGGCTCTGAACCTTCGAAGCCCGCAAGCTGCGATTCGCCAAAATCGCCGGGTCCTGAGATCGCCTGTTCGAAGCCGGTTTCCGTCCCTTCCGGAACGTCTTCCGCCTGGTTGGTGTCGCTCGGCATCATGACCGCCCGTTTCCTTGCTCTAGTACTTTCGAAGTTGATTGTGCCCGACGAATCCTGCCGCAGGCTTGAGGTTGATCGACATCAGAGACCATAAAATTCATCGACCGCCTCCCGTTGCTGATCAAATTCTTCCTCGACGCGAAGGATGAGGCCATTTTCGCGTTTTCCAAGCTCGCACCAAAACAGCGGGTTCTCGTCCGCGTCGAGGCGAACCCGCGACATCGAGGCCATCTGCAGTTCGATCACCGATCCCACTGCGAATCGTCGGACCTCATTCAGCGAGATCGGACGCTCCTCAAGCACCCCATTCACCTCGATGAAGGCGCGGGCAATTTCCTCGGCGAGCTGGCGCGACCAAGCCGGATCTTCCTCGGCATGTGCAGAAGGCGACGCATTCGACGCCTCGCCTGGGGACGCAGACACGAGGAGATTACGTATCGATTCCAGCGCGGCCTGCGGAATCACCAGTGTGAGAGCTCCGATGTGACCATCGAAATCCAGCGACAGCCGTGCTGCGATAACCGGAGATGTCGGCCCGAGGTTGGGCTCCAGCTCAATTTTTTCGACGACGTCACCTACGTCGAATTCGATATCCGCAAGAATAGAGAACGCCGAAGACAAGGAGCGCGCGACACGCCGAAAGAGAACGCGCAGCACGTTGGCATCGGTGCGCGTCGTCTTGCGCGGCGCCAGTGCAGCGGGCGAGATTGCTTCGCAGCCCGTCGCAGCTTCGACGAACAGCAAAGTCGCCGCTGGATCCGTCATGAAATAAAGCCAGCTGCGCCAACGCTCAGCGCGTACCACGCCAGCGAAGGCGCCGGGCGGCAACATGCACGTGTCGGCGATCGTAGACGCGAATAGCTCGAGCAGATGCACTTTCACCGGCAGCGGAGACAAGCTTTCAAGCTCATCGGTCATTATCCGCGGCAGTTGGCCGAAGATCATCTGCAGGCCAGGCAGCCGATCGGGCCGGTTGTGTCCGGCAGAAAGTGCGCGTTCGAGCGATTTTTCAGCTTCGTGCAGCGATTCGGCGGCGGTCATCAGAGCATCATCCTGCATGATGCCATTCCGGCGGCCGCTCGAAAAAGACTTCGCTACGATTGGAAAAAGAAGGCGCTCGCGATGTCATCTACGCCGCCTTTCTATCCTGTGTTGCGCCCCCGCCCATGGTTGCCGCTTCGACATCGTTGATGGTCGGGCGCTCGTATGCCGAGATTGCTTTTCGGCCGTGCTCGATCGCGACCTGAGGCATCGCGCCGTTCATAAAGGCAAGCAGCGATTGCTTGACGATCACATAGGCACGCAAATTCTTATCGCGAACGATTTTCACCTTTGTGGCGATCGGGCCAATCACCGCATACGAGAAAAAGATACCAGCGAACGTGCCGACGAGGGCTGAAGCGATGAGATGGCCGAGGATTTCCGGCGACTGATCAATCGCACCCATGGCCTTCACGACGCCGAGAACCGCCGCGACGATGCCGAGAGCCGGAAGCCCATCACCAACCGCCACCAGCGCGTGATAGGCTTTCAGCTTGTCGTGGCGGACCGTCTCGATCTCTTCATCCATCAACGCTTCGATTTCATGGGTGCGCGCATTACCCATGATAATTAGGCGGAAGTAATCGCAGATAAAAGTCGTCAACTCTTCGTTCGAGAGCACCTTCGGCGAGCGCTTGAAGACCTCAGCCTCGCCTGGCGAATCGATGATCATCTCCATTTCGGCGCGTGATTTGTCGCGTAACTCGCGCATCATGAAGAAGAGGAGGGCGAGCAATTCGATTTGCTGTTCCGCGGTCGGCGTTCCGTTCTTGAACGCTTCGACGATCGATTTACCCACGTCCTTGATCGTTTTCATCGGGTTCGCAACGACAAACGTGCCGAGCGCTGCGCCGCAGATGATGACGTATTCCCAGGGCTGCCAGATAACGGCGACGTGTCCGCCCATCGCGGCGAACCCGCCGAGCATGCAGACGAGGGTGATTACTAGACCGAGGAGAATGGTCACGTGGCGCGTCCCGAATACGGATTTCGACAAACCCATAAGCGACGCGTTGGCTTGCGCGGGACTTGCCCTCCGGCGCCCGCGGGCGCCTATCCGGCAGGGGTGCAGTCAGCCCGCCACAAGTTCGATGGCCTAGTCCTAAGTACACACCGAACAGCGGTGAGATGGATTTCACGGCATGCAATCGAACATATATGTGGCGTTGTCCGCTCAGATGGCGCTTCAGCGTCGTCTGGATGCACTTGCAAGCAACGTGGCAAACGCCAATACGGTCGGATATCGCGCGGAAGAGATGTCGTTCGAGGAGCTCGTTTCGAAGCAGAGCACCGACTCAACGAGCTTTGTTTCGAAGGGCGAATCGCATCTCTCGACCAAGGCCGGCGAACTCACCTACACCGGAAACCCTCTCGACGTCGCCATCCGCGGTAAAGCGTGGCTGGCAATTCAAACGCCAAACGGCATTGCGTATACAAGAGACGGGCGCATGCAGATGAACAGCGAAGGCATGCTCTCGACCATCGAGGGCTATCCTGTCCTGGACGCTGGCGGCGTGCCCGTGCAGCTCAACCCCAACGATCCTCCGCCCGTGATCAACAAAGCGGGCACGATCGAGCAGGCGGGCAACAATCTCGGCGCGTTGGGGCTCTATCGCATGCCCGAGGGCGCCAAGCTCACGCGCGGGGCCGGCGTGTCGGTGACTTCGGATCTGCCGCCGATAGCCGAGCTGGACTTTCTTCATAACGGAGTGGCGCAAGGGTACGTCGAGAAATCGAACGTCAATCCGATCCTGGAGATGACGCATCTCATCACCATTCAGCGCAATTTCCAGGCTGTAAGCACGATGATGAGCGATACTGAAAACTCGATGCAGGACGCGATCAAAGCGTTGTCGGGCGTTTGATGCCAATTTTTTCGCGGCGGTCCACTTACGTGCCGCAAGCGCCGGGAAGGTAGAGGTACGCCGTGCTCGAGACTGCCGCGGCCACACCTTTCGATCGATTGGACTTGTTGGTTGCTACCGCCGCAGCGCGTTCGCCCGCGCACCGCGTCTCGGGCAGGGTCGTTCGCATCAGCACCACATTTCTCGTCGTTTCCGGCCTGTCGAAGTTCGTTTCGATCGGAGATGCTGTTTCGATTTACGGGCTCGGAGGAACGGTCCTGGCCGAAGTCGCGACGATCGAGGCGGACACGATCAATGTCACTCCGTTCATCGCAGATCATCGCATCGAACTCGGCGCCCGCGTGACCACGATGACCGGGCCGATGACCTTGTCTCCCCATGAGTCTTGGCTGGGCCGGACGATCAATGCTTTGGGTGAACCGATCGATGGTGGCGATGCGCTCGTGCGCGGCGAGCGCGCATTCGCAATTCAAGGCACGCCGCCGTCGCCGCTGAGGCGCAGCAGGCTCGGAACCCCACTTATCACCGGCGTCAAGGCGATCGATCTTTTCACACCGATTTGCGCAGGCCAGCGGCTTGGGATCTTCGCGGGATCCGGCGTCGGAAAGTCCACGCTGCTCGCGATGCTCAGCCGGGCGCCGTCCTGCGACGTCACCGTTCTGGCGCTGGTAGGCGAGCGCAGCCGCGAGGTTCGTGATTTCCTCGATGACACCCTCGGTGAGACGCGGTCCCGGGTTGTATCGGTGGTGTCGACTTCGGATGAAAGCCCGATGATGCGTCGGCTCGCGCCGGCGACCGCGATGTGCATCGCCGAATACTACCGCGACCGGGGTCAGAACGTCCTCCTCATCATTGATTCTCTCACGCGCTATGCCCATGCGATGCGGGAGCTTGCGCTGGCGGCGGATGAGCCTCCCGTCGCGCGCGGCTATCCGCCGAGCGTGTTCAGCAATCTTCCGCGTTTGCTGGAGCGGGCGGGGCCGGGCGAAGAGGGTGCGGGGACCATTACGGCTATTCTCTCGGTCCTCGTTGACGGAGACGACCATAACGATCCCATCGCCGATACCACGCGGGGCATTCTGGATGGTCATATCGTCCTGGACCGCGGTATCGCGAGCCAAGGCCGTCTGCCCGCCGTCGATCCGCTCGCCTCGCTTTCGCGTTTGGCGCCCAAGATCCGAACTAAGAATCAGGCGCAGTTCGTCACGCAGCTGATTGAAGTCATTGCGAGATATGAGGACACGCGAGATCTCCGGGCCATCGGCGGCTACAAGAGCGGGAGCGATGCGGTCCTCGATCGAGCGATGGAAATCGTGCCGCGCGTTTACGAAGCGATAAAGCAAAATCTCGACGATCCACCCGTAGAGGACGTCTTCGGATATCTATCACAGACGTTGCAAAGTGGCGGCAACCGGCATCAGCGTTAGACTGCGTCCGGCACAGCCGGGAAACCATCGATGTGACCTTCCGATAAGGAGCGCAGCGCAATGGTAAATTCGACGGAAAGCATAGGGCGTTTGATCACCGAAGAGGTGCTGCTGCAGAGCGAGCGGCAGCTCCTCCAGAATCGCGACCGGCCTTCCCAGCAGGCAAAACAGCAGCAACCGCAACCCGCGCCGACGCCTCTCTCCTATAATGACAAGGCGGTATCATCCATTCTTCTCACTCTGCTGGACGAACAGCTGGATGCTTCCGTGATTGCGCCGAAGGAGCAAATGGCGACTACGGCCGAGGGCCAAAAGGCAGCGGGCGAAGCTCAAGCCACGCCGAATCGCGTCGCCGTTCAGTACGCTGAGGCAGAGGCCGCGTTTCGCGCCGAGGATGCCGTGCCGCTCGCTCAAGTCAATCCGCAAGTCATGGCAACCTCACCTGAGTTGCGCATGCTGATGGAAAGCGCCTTCGTGACGGCAGCCTCGCGACTCCAGGCTGGCAGTGCGAATGTCGGAAATGGCGAAGAGCGCAGGCGAAAAGCACAGGCTCAGCGCGAAACTGCCCTGTTCCGCATCGGTGCAGGCGTGTTTGCGGGTGCGCTACTCGTTATGGTGATCGCGGCCATCTTTAGCAGATGACACCGCGCGGCTCAGCCGACCCGAGGAGACGCTTGCGGCATCCGGGACGACTCGTTGGAATCGCGATTTGATTTTTTGTCGTCGGAGCTGCGATTGTCGGCGCCGTTTTGCTGCGCCATCTTCGACAGAAGGCTCAGCAGCATTTGATCGCTGCCCAGGGTCGGGAAGTTCTGAGGCGACGAATCTGCCGACATATGAGAGGCGATCGTTGCGGGGCGATAGGCCGTTCTCATGGATGGCGACGTTATCGGCGATGATTGCGAAACTGCCGATGCACTGGCTGCGGAAGCCATAGCCGCAAAACCGGCGCTTACACCCTGTGTCGCCGGAACGCCTTGGCCAAACCAGGCAACCTCTTGGAGCCGTCTTTGCACCAGGCCGTCCAGTGTCGCGCCACCGGCCTTGTTGTATTGAAGAAAGAGCGACTTCGCTTTGTCCAGGTCGCCACTGGCGATGGCTTGGCCAAGACCACTCTGCATCCAAGCCGTTCCGGCGTTGTAGGTGAGCGAGGTCAGGGCAGCCTTGCTGCCGTCGTCCAGACCCGGAGCAAACTTGTCGACGATATCCGCCGCTTTCTGGATCTCGGAAGAAAAACGCCTCTCGGCTTCGGCTTTATCTATGACCTCGCCCGCATATCGGGCTTTGGTGCCGTAGCCATTCGTGTTCTGGGCGTAGTCCCATCGCGCTTCGCCGGCATAGCCTTCGAATTGCTTGATGGCATCAAGATAGCTCGTATCGACCATAGGGGATGCTTGCCATGCCGAGCTTGCGGCAAGCTGGTGAGAGCAGGACTTTCTAGCGGCGGGAGCGCGCGACATCCCTCAGGACGTTGGCTTCCAGTTGTATCTCGTCCAATCGGTGCTTCAGGACGTCACCGATACTGATGAGGCCAACGACCTTGCCGTCGACGACGACCGGCAAATGGCGGATACGCTGCTGGGTCATGATGCTGGCGACGACCGAAACGCGGTCTTCGGGCGCGCAGGTGACCACCGAACGCGTCATCAGGTTCGCGACGCGCATCTGCGGCAAGTCCATGCCGTATTCGTCGACGCCGCGTGCCAAATCCCGCTCGGAAATAATACCTTGAAGACCGCCCTTGTCGTCGAGCACCAGCATCGCGCCAACCTGCTCTTTTCTGAACTTGTGGGCGAGGGCGCGCATCGTGGCATTGGCCTCGATTGTTTTGACGGCCGTGCCTTTGGTTTTCAGAATATCCGAGACCTTCATCTCGTCGCTCCAATCCAGTCCGGTCAATCCGCAGCAATTGTTGGCGTGCAGACGATATATAGCTGCCAGAAGATCCGCCCGGTCCTCGGCGGTCAAAGGATCGTAGGGATTGCGGTCGCTCGCAGGCAAAAGTTTCGTCAGATCATCGACGAAGACGGAGTCTTCGCTGAACGCCGGGCTCTCACGGCAGAAGGCGCTTCGTGTTGTAATGACCGAGAAGCCCGATGCTTGGGCGGCAAGAGCGCCGCGGCGTCCGCCTTCAATGACAAGACAGTGCTTGGAATCGATATCGAGGGCCGAAAGTGCATCTGCATAGAGCCGATCGCATTCCCCCTTGCCACTTTTGTCGCCCGAGACGACGAGATCGAACAAGCAGCGCCCGCGATCGCCGAGCAGCGTCGTCAGCAGGCATTCGGTGTCTCGGGGTTCAAGAAGCGAGACCAGGACCAGTTTCAAACCATCGTTGCGCGCAGCGATGATGAGATCGCGAATCCCAGGACGGGGCTCAAGCGCAGCGGTCGACAGGAGTTCGCCGAATACTTTCGAGGCACGCCGGTGCATGGCCTGGATGAGGAGGGAGATGTCTTCGGTCTCAGGCTTGCCCCGCATGATCGAGCGAACGTAATGAGTCATGCGCGAGATGCCGCTGCCGAGCTTTGCCGTCAGCGCGAAACCTTCGCGGTCGCACGGCCACTCGAAGCCGGCCTCGGAGAAGACCTGGGCGAAGGCCCTCCGGCGAATTTCTTCCGTTTCTGCGAGTGCGCCGTCGGCGCGAATGATGATCGCTTGGAGCGTCATCTGCCAGCTATGTTCCAAACTCGATTCAAGTATGCATTCTAGGTATCCCGAGACCGAGCCTGCGCCAACGCGACGTAAGGTCTGGGCGGGCGGAACGCCCGCGGCAGATTCGCCCGAGGCGGAACACGCGAAGGCTACATTGCGGCGCAATAAGAGCGCCATCCTAGGATCACGCCTCAGGTCCGAAGGTCGCCTTCGAGCCACGGCATGGCGTTTCGGAGGGCTGAGAGCG
>NZ_RXIZ01000012.1:26163-183692 GCF_003987855.1 Hyphomicrobium sp. | reverse complement strand
AATGGGCGTTGAAATCGCAAATCCCTTGCCACGGGCAACCATATCGCTCACCCCAAACGGGGTGTCGAACTCGAGTCCTTGCGGAAAGTCGATATTCAGTCGGCGGAGATAACGCTCTATTTCGATCCCTGTCTTTGATCGGGCGCTGTAGCGAATAAACGGGAGCTTGCCAGCGAGTCCCGCCAAATCGGCGACGGAACGCGGCGCCTTGTGCTTGGCGGGAAGCACGAGGATATAGGGCTCGGTCACGAGTTCGTGGCGATCGAACCCTTCGATGTCGCTCATATCGTCGACGCCGATAAAAAGGTCGAGATTTCGCGTCAAGAGGGCACCGGCGTGGGTGGCCGTGAGCCCCGACTGCACCGAGACCTGATCGGCATGGTTCACGAGAAACGACGCAATTGGACCCGTAAGCGCCCGGGAGAGGCTGTCGACCAAGCCGGCCCGGATCAGAGCAAGCCGCCCTTTTGCCGTGTGCCGGATCACGGTTGCGAGCTGGCGGGCTTCGGATACGAGCGCGGAAGCGCGCTGGCGCATTATTTCGCCAGCTGGTGTCAGCGCCAATGGGCGTACACTCCGATCGAAAAGCTGCACACCCATTCGGGATTCGAGGTCTGCCACTGCCTGAGACACAGCAGGCTGGGTCAGCGACAGCTTCTGAGCGGCGAGTGCCATCGAGCGCGCCTCGCAAACGCCCAGGAAAGCTTCCAAGGCGTGGAGATCGAACGGGAGCTTATTCGCGCGTGTCGCCATCCCCCACTGAATAAGATTTTCTTATATTAACGTCAATCCACCGGTGATCTATAAGTAAACTCGTTCCTACCCGGGCTCGACGACGGGCTCTTCAGGTCAGCCAAGAGATGGCCATGCTCAGCTCCGATCGCTACTCAATTTTCTCTGTCCTCGCAGAAGCACTCAAGGGGCAGACCGGCTGGAAGCCGACTTGGCGCAAAGCGGCTCCCAAGCCCAGCTACGACATCGTCATCGTCGGCGGCGGCGGCCACGGGTTGGCAACCGCATACTATCTGGCGAAGAGGTACGGAAACGCGAACGTCGCGGTCATTGAGAAAGGCTGGATCGGTTCCGGCAACGTCGGGCGAAACACGACGATCGTTCGCTCGAACTATCTGCTTCCTGGCAACATCCCGTTCTACGAAACAAGCATGAAGCTTTGGGAGGGACTGGAGCAGGATCTCAATTATAACGCGATGGTTTCTCAGCGCGGCGTTCTCAACCTTTATCATTCGGACGGCCAGCGCGATGCGTATGCGCGCCGCGGCAACGCCATGCATCTTCACGGTGTCGATGCCGAACTGCTCGATCTCAATGGCGTTCGCGCCATGTATCCATGGCTCAACTACGACAATGCGCGGTTCCCCATAAAGGGCGGACTGCTCCAGCGTCGCGGCGGAACGGTTCGCCATGATGCGGTGGCATGGGGCTATGCTCGCGGCGCCGACCGGCTCGGCGTCGACATCATCGAGAATGCCGAGGTTACCGGATTCCGAATCGACGGCGGAAAGATCCGCGGCGTTGAGACGACTCGCGGCTTTATCGGAGCGAACAAAGTCGGCCTCGCCGTCGCCGGCAACTCGTCGCGGGTTGCGGCGATGGCGGGCCTTATGCTTCCGATCGAAAGCCACGTTCTGCAGGCTTTCGTGTCGGAAGGTATCAAGCCCTTCATCGATGGCGTCGTGACGTTCGGCGCCGGTCACTTCTACATCAGCCAGTCGGACAAAGGCGGCCTCGTTTTCGGCGGCGATATCGATGGTTACAATTCTTACGCGCAGCGGGGTAACCTTCCCGTCGTCGAGGACGTCCTCGAAGGCGGGATGGCGCTGATGCCACGGATCGGGCGCGTGCGCCTTCTTCGCTCGTGGGGTGGCATCATGGACATGAGCATGGACGGATCGCCGATCATCGATCAGACACCCGTCGACGGCCTCTATTTCAATGGCGGCTGGTGCTATGGCGGGTTCAAGGCGACCCCTGCTTCAGGCTTGTGCTTTGCGCATCTCATAGCCCGCGACGAGCCGCATGAAGTCGCGAAAGCCTATCGACTCGATCGTTTCCGCACCGGGCACATGATCGACGAGAAGGGCATGGGCAATCAACCCAACCTGCATTGAAGGCTAGGCGAACATGCGCATCAAATGTCCTTATTGCGGTGAACGCGGCAACGACGAGTTCTCATATCTCGGAGACGCCAGCGTGAAGCGGCCTGACCCTTCCGCAGCCGATGCGAGCGACGCCTTCTACGCGTTTGCATACGAGCGCAAGAACGTTGCCGGTCCCATGCAAGAGCTCTGGTATCACGCCGCGGGATGTCACGCCTGGCTGGTCGTCACGCGCGACACCCGAACCCACGAAATCTCCGATGTGAAACCTGCTCAAGACGTCGCTCTGGAGCAGCAGAAAACCGCGAGCGCGCCATGACGCAATCTCAATCCTTCCGCGTTGCAGGCCTTGGTCTCGTCGACCGCGCGCAGCCGCTGGATTTCACTTTCGACGGCGTGCCATATACCGGTTTTGCCGGCGATACGCTGGCTTCTGCGCTGCTCGCCAACGGCGTCCACCTCGTCGGCCGGTCGTTCAAGTATCATCGGCCGCGTGGGATTCTCACGGCGGGATCGGAAGAGCCGAACGCACTGGTCGAGTTGCGGTCGGGGGCCCGGCGCGAACCGAACACGCGCGCAACGGTCACCGAGCTTTACAGTGGCCTGGATGCAAAAAGCCAGAACCGCTTTCCCTCGCTGTCCCTGGATCTTCTGTCCATCAACGGCTTGCTGTCGCCGGTCTTTTCTGCCGGCTTCTACTACAAGACTTTCATGTGGCCGGCTTCATTCTGGGAGAAGCTTTATGAGCCGATGATCCGTCGCGCTGCAGGGCTTGGCCGCGCGGCTGACGCCCCCGATCCCGACATCTACGACAAGGCGAATGCCTTCTGCGATGTCCTTGTCATTGGATCGGGGCCGGCAGGCTTGATGGCCGCGCTCACAGCGGCGCGCTCCGGAGCGAAAGTCATTCTAGTCGATGAAAACTTCGCCTTTGGCGGAAGGCTCATCAGCGATTGGCGGACAATTGAGGGCAAGAGCGGCTCGGAGTGGGTCAATTCGGTCGTCACCGAGCTTGCCTCTCTGCCCAACGTTCGGTTGATGCCGCGTACCACCGTTTTTGGCGCCTACGATACCGGCACCTTCGGCGCCGTTGAACGCGTCGCCGATCATGTGGCGGTTCCTGGTCCTGGGCAGCCTCGGCAGACGCTCTGGCATATCGTTGCGAAGCAATCGATCGTCGCGCAGGGATCGATGGAGCGGCCGATCGTTTTCGGCAACAACGATCGCCCCGGCGTGATGCTCGCGAGCGCCGTCCGCAGCTACATAAACCGCTTTGGTGTGGCCCCTGGTCGAACCGCGGTCGTCTTCTCAAACAACGACGAAGCGGCGAATACGATCGACGATTTGGTTCGCGCCGGCGTGACGGTGGCCGCGCTCGTCGATACCCGTCCGATGCTCCCACCCGCGATCAAGGCTAAGGCGCGAAAGCATGGCATTCGCGTTTTTGAAGGCGCTGCCGTGACCGACGCGGTCGGCGGGCAGCGGGTAAGTGGAGCCCGCATCGCAGCCGCGTACGGGTCAATCAATAACATCGTCTGCGATCTGATCGCAGTTTCAGGCGGCTTCAATCCCAATCTTCAGGTGACAACGCATCTTGGCGGACGGCCGCAATGGCAGGAGAGCCTAGCGGCATTTGTTCCCGGCACGCTGCCGAAGGGAATGTCGGTCGCGGGCGCAGCCAACGGAAGCTTCTCGCTGGCTGCGTGTCTCAGGGAAGGCGCGAGAGCGGGCGCCAACGCCGCGGCGGCCGGAGGTTTTAACAACGGATCGGCATCGGCGCCTGCGGTCGAGGACGAGCTGACCGAAGTTTCAGCCTTCTGGCATGTCGATGGCGCAAAGCATAAGGCCTTCGTCGATCAACAAAACGACGTGACAGCTGCCGACGTCCGCTTGGCGGAGCGCGAAGGCTTCCGGTCGGTCGAGCACCTCAAGCGCTACACCACCCTCGGCATGGCGACCGACCAGGGCAAGACGTCGAACGTCAATGGCTTGGCGATGATGGCTGAGCTCACCAAAAAGTCCATTCCGGCGACCGGCACGACCGCAGCACGGCCGCCCTATGTTCCCGTCTCCCTTGGCGTCCTCGCCGGCGAGCATCGGGGCAAACACTTCAAGCCGACGCGGCTTACCCCGTCGCACGACTGGGCGAAGGAGCAGGGCGCGGTCTTCATCGAAGCCGGCCTGTGGCTGAGAGCGCAGTATTTTCCAAAGCCCGGCGAAGCTGATTGGCTGACGACCGTCAATCGCGAGGTCAAAACCGTCAGAAGCGCGGTGGGTGTGTGCGACGTGTCTACGCTCGGCAAGATCGAGGTGCACGGTACCGATGCTAGGAAGTTTCTCGATCGCGTCTACATCAACATGATGAGCACGCTTGGTGTCGGCAAATGCCGCTACGGCATGATGCTGCGCGAAGATGGTATCGCGATGGATGACGGAACCGCCGCCCGCTTCGCGGACGACCGGTATTTCATCACGACAACGACGGTCAACGCCATCAAGGTTCTGCAGCATCTTGAACTCTGCCGTCAGTGGCATTGGCCCGATCTCGACGTGCAGCTCTTCCCGGTCAGCGATCAGTGGGCGCAATATTCCGTCGCAGGCCCGCGTGCGCGCGATCTTCTGGCCAAGATCGTCGATAAGCCGTTCGATATCTCGAACACGGCTTTTCCTTATATGGCGTGCGCGGAAATCACGGCGCTTGGCGGTATCAAAGCGCGGATCTATCGCCTCTCATTTTCTGGCGAGCTGGCCTTCGAGATTGCTGTTCCGGCGCGGCACGGCGATCTGCTCATGCGGAAACTGATGTCGGAAGGAAAAGAATTCGGCGCCATTCCCTACGGGACCGAAGCTCTCGGCGTGATGCGCATCGAGAAAGGCCACGTCGGCGGATCGGAACTCAACGGAACGACAACGGCGGCGGATCTGGGGCTTGGAAAGATGGCTTCGACGAAGAAAGATTTCGTCGGCCGAGTTCTCGCACAGCGGCCCGGCCTTGCTGATCCGGATCGGCCGCGCCTCATCGGATTCCGGCCGGTCGATCGGACCGCTCGACTCCGCGGTGGAGCGCACTTCATCGGCAAGGACGACCAGCCGATTGCAAAAAACGATCAGGGTTACATGACCTCGGTTACGTATTCGCCGATGCTTGGCCATTGGGTGGGCCTTGGGTTCCTCGCTCGCGCAGAGGCTCGCATCGGCGAAATCTTATCGGCGGTCGATCCCGTGCGCGGGGAAACCACGCTTGTGGAGGTCGTCTCGTCTGCTTTCTACGATCCAGAAGGAGCACGCTTGCGTGTCTAATCTTGCGAACGGCCTCGCCGCTGGAAAAGGCGCATCGATATCGGAGCGTTCTGACATCGCCGTCACTCACGTCGCCGCACGGCGTGGTGCGCGAGCCGCTCTGGACGACGCTGCACGGACGGCATTTGGGACAGCTTTGCCGTCGGCTCCGCGTGTGATCGAGGCGGGCACAGCGACGATCGTCTGGGCGGGGCCCGATCAGTGGCTTTTTATCGAAAAGGCCCAGGCCGGGTCCGATCCGAGCGTCAAGCTCGCCGCCACTTTTCAGGGGTTAGCGTCCGTCGTGGACGTGAGCGACAGCCGAACTCTTTTTCGGCTCGCCGCATCTGGGCCGTCGGAAGCGCTCATTCGGGGCATGGGCATAGACTTCGAGCATAATTCGTTCAAACCGGGCGATGTCGCGATCACGCACGTCTCCCATCTCGGTGTGATGGTGTGGCGGCTGCCCGACGGGAGCGGCTACGAATTTGCCTGTGCGCGCACCTATGCCCGCGATTTTCGCGATTGGCTAGGCAAAGTCTAAGATTAACGGGTGCCGGGTCCCTGCGTCTTTGCGGCCAAATAAATTTGTGGCCGCATAGTGGAATAATTTTCTTTGTCGTGCCAACCTGATTTTTTATTGATCGCATTTCAACCGCCGTTCCGGCGGAAAGCTTGCATGACAGACAAGACGCGCAAAACTCCCGTCGACGTTCTTGAGCCCGAGCCTCTCGCCACCGGATCAAATGCACCCGGCGCGGCGGAGCATACCCTCGAGCAGGCAATCGGCCATCAGGTCCGTCATCATCGCAAGCACACCGGCTTGACGGTGGCCGAGCTGGCGGCGGCATCGCAGATCTCGCCGGGGATGCTTTCCAAGATTGAGAACGGGCAGATCTCGCCATCCCTCAGCACTTTGCAGCTGCTGGCATCGGCGCTGAACGTGCCGTTGACAGTGCTATTTGCGTCGTTTGAGCAGCGTCGAGACTGCTCGTATGTGAAGTCGGGCGAGGGTGTCGTTATCCGTCGGCGCGGCACGAAAGTCGGCCATCAATATCAGCTCCTCGGCCATTCTCTCGATGGTCCCGTTGTCGTCGAACCCTACTTGATCACGCTCTCCGACGACGCTGTCGCGTACACCGGTTTTCAGCACGAAGGTGTCGAGTTCATTTTTATGCTTTCGGGCGAAGTGGAATATGCCCACGCCGACCGCAGTTATCATCTGCGCGCCGGAGATGCGATCCTCTTCGACAGTGCAGCGCCGCACGGACCTGCACGCCTGATCGAAGCGCCGATGAGCTATCTTTCGATCATCATCTACCCTCGGCCGTGATCAAAAGCTTTCTTTTAAAGAAATCTTCTTTCTTCTGAGTTGACAGGGTGTCGCGCCCAGAATAATGTCTGACCATTCCTTCGTCGCCCGGTCAGGAGACATCAGTTATGTGCGGCATCGTCGGACTATTCCTAAAAAATCCAAAAATGGAGCCGCAGCTCGGTGAGCTCCTTTCGGGCATGCTTTCGACCATGTGCGAACGCGGTCCCGATTCAGCAGGCTTTGCAATCTACGGCGCTGCAGAAGACGGCCGGACGAAAATCACGCTCCAATCCGCCAAGGCATCCGAAGACTTTGCCAAGCTCAAAGCAGCATTGGCCAAGAACACGAAATTGGATGGAAAGCTGTCGCTTCACGACACGCATGCGGTCCTCAGCGTTCCTTCCGAAAGCATCGACGACGCGAAGGCAATGTTGGCTACCGAATTCCCGACCATTCGTATTATGGCCACGGGAGAAAACATCGAGATCTACAAGGAAGTGGGTTATCCGACGGAAGTCGCGAAGCGCTTCGACCTCGCCCATATGTCGGGAACGCACGCGATCGGCCATACGCGCATGGCAACGGAATCGGCCGTGACGACGCTCGGCGCCCATCCGTTCTCCACGGGCGCGGACGAATGCCTCGTTCACAACGGATCGCTGTCGAACCATGCAAGTCTTCGTCGTGAGCTGATCCGCGATGGCATGACCTTCAACACTGAAAATGACACCGAAGTCGCGGCCTCCTACCTGACCTGGCGCATGAAGCAGGGCATGGATCTCGGACAGGCGCTCGAGAAGAGCCTTGATGACCTCGACGGGTTCTTTAACTTCGTTGTTGGCACCAAAGAAGGGTTCGGCGTCGTTCGCGATCCGATCGCCTGCAAACCTGCCGTCATGGCCGAAACCGACGACTACGTCGCATTCGGCTCGGAATATCGCGCGCTCGCTGGTCTGCCTGGAATTGATAAGGCGAAGGTCTGGGAGCCTGAACCCGCAACCGTCTATTTCTGGCAACGCTGATGCAGCAGCTAATTGGGGAACTCATGCGTACGTTCGATCTCGCTAAGAGTCCGTTGCGCGAACTTAACGAAGCACTGCACCGTCAGAAGGACGGTGCCAATGAAGCTCATTGGGAAGTGCTCAATCCGCGCGGCGGTCACGCCATCGCCGTCGGCATCGATGCACCGATCGAAGTCGATGTTCGCGGCAGCGTCGGTTACTACTGCGCCGGCATGAACAAGAAGGCGTCGGTCACTGTACACGGCTCGGCCGGGCCTGGCGTTGCTGAAAACATGATGTCCGGAAAGGTCGTCATCAAGGGCGATGCCAGCCAGTACGCGGGCGCTACCGGACGGGGCGGACTTCTCGTCATCGAGGGCAACGCATCGTCAAGATGCGGCATCTCGATGAAGGGCATCGATATCGTCGTCAAAGGCAATATCGGCCATATGTCGGCTTTCATGGCTCAGTCCGGCCACCTGGTCGTGCTCGGCGACGCGGGAGATGCGCTTGGCGATTCCATCTATGAAGCGCAGCTTTTTGTACGTGGCAAAGTGAAGAGCCTCGGCGCCGACTGCATCGAGAAAGAGATGCGGCCCGAACATCACGAAGCCTTGTCAAAGCTTCTCGAAGGCGCTGGCATCACAGATGCCAAGCCGAGTGAATTCCGGCGGTATGGCTCCGCCCGCAAGCTCTATAATTTCAACATCGACAACGCGGACGCATACTGATGTCGCCAAAAATCCCTCTTACAACGCCGCGCCCGTCGGCGACGTTCGACGATTACACGCTATCGGAAATCCGGCGCGCTTCCGCGACCGGCATCTACGACATCCGCGGCGGCGGCGCGAAACGGCGCGTCCCGCATTTCGATGACCTGCTGTTTCTTGGTGCATCTGTCTCACGCTATCCTCTCGAGGGATACCGCGAGAAGTGCAGCACGACCGTCACGCTCGGCACGCGCTTCGCCAAGAAGCCAATCGAGCTCAAAATCCCGATCACGATCGCAGGCATGAGCTTCGGCGCTCTATCTGCGAACGCTAAGGAAGCGCTTGGCCGCGGCGCATCGATCGCCGGCACGTCAACGACCACCGGCGACGGCGGCATGACGCCTGAGGAGCGCGGACAGTCCAAGACGCTCGTCTATCAATATCTGCCGTCGCGATACGGCATGAATCCGGACGACCTGCGCAAAGCAGACGCTATCGAAATCGTGGTCGGCCAGGGTGCGAAACCCGGCGGCGGCGGCATGCTGCTCGGCCAAAAGATTTCCGATCGTGTCGCCGAGATGCGTAACCTGCCGAAAGGCATCGACCAGCGCTCCGCTTGCCGTCATCCCGATTGGACGGGCCCTGATGATCTCGAAATCAAGATTTTGGAACTGCGCGAGATCACGAATTGGGAGAAGCCGATCTATGTGAAGGTTGGCGGGACGCGGCCTTATTACGATATCGCGCTGGCGGTCAAAGCAGGCGCCGATGTCATCGTGCTCGACGGCATGCAGGGCGGCACCGCCGCCACGCAGGAGGTCTTCATCGAGCACGTGGGCTTGCCGACGCTAGCCTGCATTCGTCCGGCTGTGCAGTCGCTTCAAGATCTCGGAATGCACCGTAAAGTGCAGCTCATCGTTTCGGGTGGCATTCGCAACGGCGCAGACGTCGCCAAGGCGCTGGCTCTCGGCGCGGACGCTGTTTCCATCGGCATCGCCGCCTTGGCAGCCCTCGGCGACAACGATCCGGCACTCGATGCGGAATATGCGAAGCTTGGCACGCGCGCCGGCTGCTACGATGACTGGCATGAAGGTCGCGATCCTGCCGGCATCACGACGCAGGACCCGGAGCTGTCGAAGCGGCTCGATCCGGTGCGCGCAGGGCGCCGCCTCGCAAACTATCTCAAGGTCATGACGCTTGAAGTGCAGACGATCGCGCGGGCGGCGGGACACAACAATATTCATAACCTTGAACCTGAAGATCTTTGCGCGCTGACGATCGAAGCAGCCGCAATGGCCCGCGTTCCGCTCGCCGGAACGTCATGGATCCCGGGAGTCAATGGATCGGGCGGCTTTTAAGCCGCCCCTTTTTTTGCACAACCGCACCAATACAGAATGAAACAGAAGTGTTGAGGAACGACAGCATGGCCCAGGATCTCGCTCAGCTCGCTAAAGAGCGCGGCATTCGCTACTTCATGATTTCTTACACCGACCTCTTCGGGTCTCAGCGTGCCAAGCTTGTGCCGGCATCAGCGATCGCCGACATGCAAAAAGACGGCGCGGGCTTTGCCGGATTTGCGACTTGGCTGGATATGACGCCAGCCCATCCCGATCTCTTCGCGATGCCGGATCCTGCAGCCGTCATCCAGCTCCCCTGGAAGAAGGATGTTGCCTGGGTCGCTGCAGACTGCGTGATGGAAGAAAAGCACGTTGGTCAAGCCCCGCGCGTGGTTCTCAAGAAGCTGATGGCGGAAGCCGCAGAGCTTGGCCTTTACATCAAGACGGGCGTCGAGTGCGAGTTCTTCCTGATCTCGCCCGAGGGAACGGAAATCTCCGACGACAAGGATAACGCGTCGAAGCCTTGCTACGATCAACAGGCGCTCATGCGCCGTTACGATGTGATCGCCGAGATCTGCGATGCGATGCTTGAACTCGGGTGGGGGCCTTACCAAAACGATCACGAGGACGCCAACGGCCAGTTCGAGATGAACTGGAACTTCGATGACGCGCTGATCACCGCCGACCGCCATTCATTCTTCAAGTTCATGGCCCGCTCGATTGCGGAGAAACACGGCCTGCGCGCGACATTCATGCCGAAGCCCTTTGCCGGCCTGACGGGCAACGGCTGCCACGCTCACATCTCCGTCTGGGACAAAGACGGCAAGACCAACATGTTCTATGATGCGTCGGAGGAGATGGGCCTTTCGAAGCAGGGCTACAACTTCCTCGGCGGAATCATGAAGCACGCCGAAGCGCTCGCAGCGATCACCAACCCGACTGTCAACTCCTATAAACGCATCAATGCTCCGCGAACGATTTCTGGCGCGACGTGGTCGCCGAACTCGGTGACTTGGACGGGCAACAACCGCACGCACATGGTTCGCGTTCCGGGCAAGGGCCGTTTCGAGCTCCGTCTTCCGGACGGTGCCGCCAACCCATATCTCTTGCAGGCCGTCATCATCGCCGCCGGACTCGACGGCATTCGCACCAACGCCGATCCTGGCAAGCGTCTCGACATCGACATGTATCAACTTGGACATACCATCAAAGACGCGCCGCGCCTGCCTCTGAACCTGCTCGACGCGATCCGCGCGTTCGATAAGGACACGGAGCTCAAGTCCGCGCTCGGTAATGACTTCTCCGCCGCATACATCAAACTCAAGACTGAAAACTGGAATTCCTACGCCTCGCACTTCACGGATTGGGAACGCGCCAACACGCTGGATTGCTAATTCCTCGCCTCCTCCAAATCTTGCCCCGGCCAGTCGGCCGGGGCTTTTTTATTGTTACAAATTTGAGATGTTGAAACGCGTTCACATTATGAATTGCACAGATGCGGCCGTTGTCCGGCCGACATCGGTATGGCAAATTCGGCATGGTAGTCATCATTTAAGCCGCTCGCGTCGCTGAGCGACCGAGAAAGCCGAGTTTACATGCCAACGAAATCCACTCGTGCCGCCTGCGGCATTCGCGTGGTAGCGAGTACACTTTCTACTGAGGACGCAATCTGCGCTGCACGAGCGGAACTCGCGGATGGTGTATTTCAACATATCCTTGTTTTCTTTTCGACACGGCATGAGCCAAACGCTCTGATCGCGGCCCTCAAAGAAAATTTTCCCGACGTCACCTTTTCGGGCTGCAGCACTGCTGGCGAGGTCGGGCCTCTCGGCATGACGCAGGACGGCATTGTGCTCATCGCATTTCCTGAGATCGGCTTTCGCGTCATGAGCGAAGTCATCCCGGACATCGCCAAAGGTGGCGTAGAGCGCGCCTCTGAAATCGCCCGCCGGTTGAGAGTGCAGATGATCACCGGCGTTTCGCGAGCGGCAAAGGAGAACATTTTCGCGCTCGTGCTCGTCGACGGACTTTCCGACCGAGAGGAGCCGTTGACCGCGGCGCTGCATTGGTCGCTCGATGACATGGAGCTTCTCGGCGGATCCGCCGGAGATGGACTGGCGTTCCATAAAACAGCGCTTATTCATCGCGGCGAGCTCATTCGCGGCGGAGCCATCCTTTTCGTCATCGAGACGGCGACGCCGTTCCGCGTTTTCAAGACGCAGAATTTCGAGCCGACACCCATCAAGCTCGTTGTGACGGCCGCCGATAACGAGAACCGCATCGTCTACGACCTCAATGCCGAACCGGCAGCAAGCGAATACGCTTCCACTATCGGCGTTCCCGTCGAAGACCTCGGGCCGATGAGTTTTGCTGCCTATCCCCTCGTCGTGAAGGTCGGCGGGGAATACTACGGTCGGGCGATCCGGAACATGAACCCAGACGGCAGCCTGTCGTTCTTTTGTGCCATCGACGAAGGTCTGGTTTTCACGGTCGGCCGGCCGCGTGATATGGTGCAGTCGACGTTGGAAACGTTGAAGCAAATTGATGCCGATCTCGGTGGCATCGACTTCGTGCTCGGTTTCGATTGTATTCTCAGGCGCCTCGATGCCGAAACCGGGCAGCTTCGCCATAAAGTCGAAGAAATCTATGAGCGCTATGGGCTCGCCGGCTTTCACACTTACGGAGAGCAGTTCAACGCCATGCATCTCAATCAAACACTAACGGGCATTGCGTTCTCAAAGCCACCTGCCAAGACTTCGCCGCCATGAATGATGAAGACGACCTGTCGGATTATCCGCTGTCACGACAAACCGATCTACGGCGGGTCGTCGATAAGCTGAGAAAGATCAACGCGGCGCTCATGAGGCGTGTTGAACGTTCCATGGATCAACAGGCTACGTCATTCTCTTTGTTCCAAACGGCAATCAATCAAGAAGCGCAAATTCGACGACGGACGGAAGAGCTAAATTTCGCGCTGACAAAGCTCGCTCAGACGAACCTCGAACTGAGTGAAGCACGTGATGAGGCTGAGCGCGCAAACGTCTTCAAAACCCGCTTCTTCACTTCTGTCGGCCACGATCTATTGCAGCCGTTGCATGCTGCGCGACTCACGCTCTCTGAACTCACGGAAGCGCAGAGCGATGCTGACCAGAAGAAGCTCGCGCAGAACATTTCAACCGCTCTCGTCAGCATCGAAGAACTGCTCACGAGCATTCTCGACATCTCCAAACTCGAAGCCGGCGTGTTCGTGCCGAACGTTCAGCATGTATCGCTCGGGGCCATCTTCGAGCAGCTTGCCAACAGTCTAGAGCCGGTGACGAGAAGGAAGGGTCTTCGGTTTCGCTGGCGGCCGACCGAGCTTGCCGTCAGTTCCGACCCGCTGATGTTGCGCCGTATTCTGCAGAACCTGCTGGCAAATGCTGCTCACTACACGGACAGTGGAGGCGTGCTGCTGGCTGCGCGGGCGCGTGGCAGCGAAGTTGTGATCGAGGTTTGGGATACGGGTCCCGGCATCCCGCTCCAGGAGCAACATCACATCTTCGAGGAGTTTCAGCGCGGAACGGCATCGGAGCGCGCCGGGGCCGCCGGGTTCGGACTGGGCCTAGCGATCGTGCGGCGCATGGTGGACGCGCTCGGGCATCAACTGGTGCTGCGGTCAATCGAGGGACATGGGTCGCGATTTTCCGTACTGGCGCCGTCCACGTCAGCACCCGAGACTGCGAAAGTTCGCCGGAACAGCACCAACGATGTCACGAGCTTCTTCGGAGCCAAGCAGGCGATCATCGTCGATGATGACCTGACCGTCCTCGGCGCCATGCAGACACTTCTGCTGCGGTGGGGCGTCGATGTTCGACCAGCGCGTGATCTTGAGGATGTCGACGATATCCTTGCCGATCCTACATTTCGACCCGCGATCATTCTTGCCGATCACCACTTGGACGACGGCGTTTTTGGTTTCGACGTGGTTCAGCGCGTTCGAAGCCGACTGACGGCCGATATCCCTGCAGTCTTGATCACTGCGGATCAGACCGAGTCCGCAGCGGAAGCGGCACAAAAGCTCAACTGCGAGCTGCTCTTGAAACCGGTCCGCCCCGGCGAGTTGCGCGCGCTGATGAAGCATCTCATCGGTTAAGGCGAGCGTCAGCTGCCGTTCGCCTCACCGAGGATAATGCTGAAGTCCAGCTTTTGCGCTTCGATGACGGCTTGTGTACGCGAAGAGACATTCAGTTTACGAAGAATCTCCGACACATGTGCCTTTACGGTTGTCTCTTCGATCTGCAGTTCGTGGGCGATTTGCTTGTTCAATAAGCCCTGGCGCAACATTCTCAAGACGCTGAGTTGCTTCGGCGTCAGTGTCCTCAAACGTCGCGCTAGATCGCTGCGCGTTTCCGAGGTCTGAACTTCAGGAGGCTGATAGCCCTTTGGAAGCGTCAGAGATCCTTCCAGTACGTCCTTGATCGCTTCCGCAATCTCGGTGCGATCCGCTGACTTCGATATAAATCCGGCGGCTCCATAACGCATCACATCCTGGACGATGCGTGGATCTTCCAATGCCGAAACCACAACGATCGGCATGCGCGGATGCAGGGTGCGCAATTCCAGCAGGCCATCAAAGCCGCGCACACCGGGGAGCGCAAGATCAAGCAGGACGATATCGAACGGTGTTCCGCTACCGAGCTCAGTCTTTGCGGCTTCGATCGATATCGCTGAGTGAGCGACAGTGCCAGGAAATGCTGTAGAAATTGCCCTTTGAAGTGCTTCAACAAAGAGTGGGTGGTCGTCGACGATCAAGATGTGCGCTGGCACAGACAATATAACCTCCGGAAAGCCGCCAAGATCTGCTCAGCGGATCCTGACGTTCACGCCCGAGAGCCACTATGTGCGGCAAACGTACGCATAAATTGCACTTAACTCCCGAAGGTATGTGCCAACAAACACGACTTTGGTCGTAGACCTGTTGGACTTAGACAAGAGATAAGGCTTGTCATCGATCCCGCCCGTAAATGAGGCGCTCGGACAATATTTCGCTGCGTGAAGCAGAAACAATGATCACGCTTTGCGCGGTTTGGCGCGTGTGGTCGGCGACGCAGCCGCGGGATCGTCGGGCCAAGGGTGCTTGGGATACTGCCCGCGCATATCAGCCCTCACCTCGCGCCACGATCCATCCCAAAAGCCCGGTAGATCACGAGTGATCTGAATAGGACGCTGAGCAGGAGAGAGAAGATGCAGCGTCAGAGGCAAACGGCCTCTTGCAATGGTCGGGTGATCCTTCAGTCCAAATAGCTCTTGGACGCGTATATGCAGAGCCGGAGCATCTTCGGCTTCGTAATCTAGCGCATGGTGATTGCCGGTCGGAGCTGTAAAGTGCGTTGGAGCTTCTTCATCGAGCCGAAGACGCAATTGCCTTGGGAGAATTGCAGCAAGAGCGTGTTCGAGCAGTTCCACATCGACGTCGGCTGCGCGCGTTTTTCCGACAAGAAATGGTGAGAGCCATTGCGTGATCGAAGCCTCAAGAGCTTGGTCGGAAAGATCTGGCCATGCTTTGTCGCCTCGGCGGAGGAAAGCTACTCGATTCCGGAGCTGCTGTTGCGCTTTCGACCAAGGCAGCGAAGCTACTCCGAGGCTCGCGATGCCTTCCGCCAAAATATCGGCAGCATCTTCACTGCTGGTCAATTGTCGGGCTTCGGACTTCATGATTATCGCGCCGAGACTGCGTACGCGACGTGCTCTTAATGCGCGCGCGTCTTTGTCGAACACGATTTCGTCCCGCGTCTCAATGCGGCCGGACGAGATCAATTCAATTTCACTTTCATCGATAGCGGCCGCGAGGAGAATGCGCGTTGAGGCGGCCCGCCCTTGCAGCTCGGCCGCAACGATATACGGCGCCGAGGCGAGATGCTGAGTGTCGTCCATCTGACCGGCGCGGCCGCTTACAAGAAGAAAGCTTCCCCGCTTTCCTCGGTTCTTTGCGATGCGGTCTGGGTAGGCGAGGGCGAGAAGTTCGGACGCCGACACATCGCGTGCTTGTCCGTTCTTATTCTCTACAGCTCGCGCCCATTGCCGTGCGAGCGCGCGCATTCCATCGGAGCGCCGTGATCGGTCACGACGAAAATTCTCGAGACGAACGGACAGATCGACGTCGTTTCCGCCAAGACCTCTTTCTACCAAGATCGCGGCGATCTCAGCGGCCAACGGCGCACGCCCATAGTCACCGGCCTTCCAAACCATCCGCGCCAAGCGCGGCGGGAGAGGAAGCGAGCGTATTCGCCGGCCCTCATCGGTGAGCCGGCCCTGGGTGCTCAAGGCACCGATCGTCTCGAGTTCGGTTCGGGCGGCCGCCAGTGCGCCATCGGCGGGGGGATCGAGCCAGGAAAGCGACCGCGGATCATGTGTTCCCCAATCCGCGCAGTCCAAAAGCAGGCCCGATAGATCGGCGGAGCGGATCTCGGGCTCCACGAAAGGCAACAAGCCCTGGGTCTCCGGTTCGTCCCAAAGTCGGTAGCAGACGCCCGGCTCCGTTCGTCCCGCGCGACCACGACGTTGGTCAGCCGACGCTTTGGATACGCGCACGGTTTCAAGCCGCGTGATGCCGATGTCAGGTTCGAAGCGCGGCACGCGAGCGACGCCGCTGTCGATCACAACGCGCACACCTTCAATGGTAATCGACGTTTCCGCGATTGATGTCGCGAGCACGATTTTGCGTCTACCATTGGCGGCCGGCGAAATCGCGCGATCCTGAGCAGCTGCGTCTAGTCCGCCAAAGAGCGGAACGACCTCAACATTCGCGGGCAACGAAAGCTCGGCAATGCGATCAGCAACGCGCGCGATTTCACCCTGCCCCGGCAGGAACGCGAGGATTGATCCCGTGTCATTTGCGACCGCGCGCCGAATTGCGGTTGTCATGTCGTCGTCTAAGCGACCGGTGCGGCCAACATATCGCGTTTCGATCGGAAAGGTGCGCCCTTCGCTTTCGATTACGGGAGCATCGCCGAGAATTTTCGAAACGACGCTCGCGTTGAGCGTAGCCGACATCACCAGGATCTTCAGATCAGGTCGAAGACCTGCGCGGGAATCAAGTGCGAACGCGAGGCCCAAGTCGGCATCCAGCGAGCGCTCATGGAACTCATCGAATAGAATGGCCGCGACCCCCTTCAATTCGGGATCATCGAGAATCATGCGCGTGAAAACGCCTTCCGTTACGACTTCGACGGCGACACCCGGGCCTGTTTGCGAAGCAAGACGCGCGCGCAGGCCAATTTCGCGGCCAAGGGTACTGCCGAGCGTTGCCGCCATGCGTTCGGCTGCGGCGCGAGCGGCAAGGCGTCGAGGCTCAAGAACGATGATCTTTTGATTTCCGCGCCACGGCTCTTCGAGCAGTGCCAGAGGTACGCGCGTCGTCTTACCCGCACCAGGCGCCGCAACGAGTACGGCTGTCCCGTTCGTGCGGAGCGCAGCGCGAACGTCGTCGAGCACCTCATCTATGGGTAGCGGAGCGGCGAAGCGTTGGATCGTCATGATCCGCCGAGATACGATGCCGGGCGCGCTAAAGCAAAGGTCGTCCGCCTAAGCCTTTGATGTGGCCGCACGGCGTATTGCTTCGATATTAGCGCGATAGCTCGCTTCAGTTCCGCCCTTGAATACCGCGGAACCCGCGACGAGGACGTTTGCACCCGCTTCCGCGACAAGCCGAGCGGTTTCCGGCGTCACCCCTCCGTCGACTTCAATATCGATTGGCCGAGAGCCGACGAGTGCCTTGACCCGCCTGATTTTGTCGACGACGGCGGGAATGAACGACTGCCCGCCAAATCCGGGATTGACGCTCATGAGGAGAATGAGATCGAGGCGATCAAGAACATACTCGATGACGTTCTCGGGGGTTGAGGGATTTAACGAGACGCCCGCTTTTTTGCCGAGCGCGCGGATCGCCTGAAGAGAACGATCGAGATGGGGCCCCGCTTCGGCGTGAACGGTAATGATGTCGGCGCCCGCTGCTGCAAAATCGCCGAGATAGGGATCAACGGGTGCAATCATCAGATGCACGTCGAAGATTTTCTTCGATGTGCCGCGAACAGCTTTGATCACAGGAGCGCCGTAAGTGATGTTCGGCACGAAGTGCCCGTCCATCACATCGCAGTGGATCCAATCGGCACCGGCGGCGTCGACGGTTCTGATCTCTTCGCCGAGCTTGCTGAAATCGGCAGAAAGAATTGATGGAGCGATCAGGAGCGGGCGAGACACGGATAACCTTTCGACTGTTCGTTCAGATAACGCGGCGGCGGCGTTCAACGAGCTGCAGGATGAGCGGTGTCAAGATGAGTTGCATGGCGAGATCAAGCTTTGACCCCGGAATAACGATGGAGTTGGCCCGCGACATGAAGCTGTCGTGCAACATCGAAAGCAAGTACGCGAAGTCTATGCCTCGTGGTTCCTTGAACCGAATGATCACCATCGATTCGTCGGGAGTGGGGATCCAGCGCGCGATGAACGGGTTCGACGTATCGACAGTCGGTATGCGCTGGAAGTTGATGTCCGTCTGGGTGAATTGCGGGCAGATGTACTGCACATAATCGGGCATGCGGCGCAGAATCGATTGCGTGACTTCCTCTGTCGTGTAGCCACGCTCCGAGCGATCGCGCTGGATTTTCTGAATCCATTCGAGGTTGATCACGGGGACGACGCCGATTTTAAGATCCGCATGGCGCGCCACATCGTGCTCGCCAGTGACCACGGCGCCGTGCAGCCCTTCATAGAGGAGGAGGTCGGTGTCGGGCTCCACCTCTTCCCACGGCGTGAAAGAGCCAATCGGCGTTCCGAAAGTCCGAGCTTCCGTTTCGTCGTGAATGTAGTGCCGGTAAAGTCCTTTCCCGTTCTCGGCGTACGTCTGGAAAAGCGTTTCCAGCTCTTCGATGAGGTTCGCCTCGATACCGAAATGACTAAAGTTGTGATTGCCGCGCTTGGCCGCGGCCTTCATTGCCTTTTCCATGCCGCAACGATCATAGCGATGGAAAGCGTCGCCTTGGACGAAGGCGGCTTTGACGTGTTCACGCCGGAAAATGGTGTCGAAGGTCTGCTTCACCGACGTTGTTCCCGCGCCGGAGGAACCGGTGACCGAGATGATCGGATGCTTGATCGACATTGATAAGGCTCGCCGTGCTTCTGTTAAGACTCTGAGGTCACGGCAATGCTCTGAACAGGCCCCGGCGGCCGAAGAGCGGAGAGCGCTCACCCTTGAATTCTTGGCCGCTGTAGATGCGCATGACGCGATCAACCTCATCGCGAGATCCGCATATCAACGGTGTCTTCTGATGCAATGCGCTAGGCACGACGTCAAGAATGCGGTCTCGGCCCGTTGTCGCCCGACCGCCCGCTTGCTCAACGATCCAGCTTAACGGATTGGCTTCATACATGAGGCGAATTCGCCCTTGATGGAAGCCTTTTCGGCGATCTCCGGGATAAAGGTAAATGCCGCCACGAGTCAGGATGCGGAATACGTCCGCGACCGGGGATCCCGTCCAGCGCATGTTGAAATCGTGGCCGCGCGGCCCGTTCTCTCCGTTCTCGCAGTCGTGAATATATATGCGGATCGGTTCGTCCCAGTGACGCGCGTTGGAACCATTGATCGCGTATTCGTTCGCCTCGGTCGGAATGGCAACGTTCCTAGTGGTGAGATGGTAAACGCCGTGAGCCCGATCGAGCGTGAAAATCTGGGTGCCGTGGCCGACGGTCAGCGCGAGTACGGTCTGAGGACCGTAAACGAAGAACCCCGCCGCAAGCTGATGCGCGCCAGGCCGGAGGAACGCTGCCTCGCCCTCGGATGAGGGGTGGCGCGGCAGAACCGAGAAAATCGTGCCAACCGAGACATTCGCATCGACGTTCGACGATCCATCGAGGGGATCGGTTGCAACAAGAAGCGGCGCATCCTTGGTAAGGGAAATCGGCATTGCCGCCTCTTCGGAGGCTAGCGCGGCGACCGGCGCATCTCTCAAGGCATCGACGATGATGCCGTTCGCAAGAACATCGATCTCTTTTTGCTCGTCGAAATCGCCTGTGCGCGCGACCACGCGTCCGAGCCGGTTGTCCAGGCTTCCTCGGCCTATGATCTCGGAAAGGCGTACGCTGGCGTCGGCAAGCGCGGAAACGGTGTCCGCAACCTGGCCGCGCGTGCGGCCCTCCAGCGTCCAGTTCGCAAGGTACTCTTTAAGCGTGGGGAGACCCATCCTGTCCTTCCAGCGCCCAACGATGCTTCATAGAACTATCTAAGCTTAAGTGGGCGCGAGAAGCGAGATGGCAGTTTCAGCTTAACGTGCACTGGCGAAGACGCCGCGCAGTTTTGCTGGCCTGCAGCATCCGGCTGTTTGGCGTCAGGAGTTGTAGGCGCGCTCTATCAGACGTCGAATTCCTCGATCTTCGAAAACGCTTGGCGCAGAGCGTCTGACCACGAGCCGGAGAGTTTCCGGAAATACTCATCGTCGGCACTGATGCGCTTCTCGCGCGTCACATCGAAGGTGTCGCGCTCGTAGATGACGAGATCGATCGGCATGCCAACCGAAAGGTTCGACCGCAATGTGGAATCGAATGAGAGCAAGATAAGCTTTGCAGCTTCACCCAGGCGCATGTCGGAACGCGCGACGCGGTCAAGGATCGGCTTGCCGTACTTGTGCTCGCCAATCTGGAAGAAAGGCGTGTCGTCGGTGGCCTCGATGAAATTGCCTTCCGGGTAGATCTGGAAGAGGCGGGGGCGTTCGCCCTTTATCTGGCCGCCGAAAATGAAATTGGTATTGAACCCGAGCTTGCTTGCTTCCAGTGCGGCGCCATCGATGCGGCGCGCTTCGCGGACGGCATCCCCGACGACACGGGCGGCGCGATACATGTTCGGGGCGTTATAAAGAGTGGGAAAATCCTCCTCCGGATCAGCGACCAGGTGTTCGTTCAACAAGCTGATGACGGCCTGTGTTGCGGCGAGGTTGCCGGCGCTCAGCATCACGAAAACGCGGTCACCAGGCTGGCGCCAAACCTGCAGCTTCTTGTATTGAGCAATATTGTCGACGCCCGCGTTCGTCCGCGTGTCGGCCGCGAACACCAGTCCGCCCTCAAGACGGAATGCTACCGCGTATGTCATACAATCGTCTCCAGCGCCGCCAGGCTGTTATTGTTGCTGGCTGCTCTGCTGCTGAACTTCGACGATGACGTCAAGCTCTTCGTTCGCAATTCCCCGGCGGGAGCCGCGAATAGGGGCCGCATAGGTTGAATCCAGGCCGGTGGCGAGGCGCACATACGTCTCCGTCGGGCAGACGCGGTTGGCTGGGTCGAATCCCACCCACCCCAATCCGTCGAGCCAAACTTCCGCCCAGGCATGGTTAGCGTCGGACGGCTCGTTGGCGCCGGTGAGCACATATCCGCTGACATAGCGAGAAGCGAGGCCCAACGATCTCGCCGCCGCGATGAACACGTGCGCGTGATCCTGGCAGACACCTTTGCCTTCCCGCAAAGCTTCATCGGCGGTCGTGTGGGCGCTCGTAGCGCCGATCTCGTACTCGATCGCGTCACGTACGGCGTGCATCAGGTTATGCATTCCGCGGATGTCGGCCTTCGCCCCAGACTCTCGCTGTAAGTCGCGAATGGCATCGGTGGCGATCGTCCGCGAGGTTACGCGCCGATAAACGCGCAGCGGCGCGGGCTCAGCCAGGCCTCTGACGATACCTGCCCGGTCCTCCGTCTCGACGACGCCTTTGGCGATAACAAGCGACTCGGAGTGCTCCTGCGTACAGCTCGCCAGATGAACCATATTGCCGAAGCCGTCGCGGAAGGGCTTCACACCCTCTATGCCCGGAGCGCTAACCCGCCATTCGACAACGCGCTGACCCTGGAACGAGGGAGGCGTGAGACGCAGGGACAGAATGGAATACTTCGTCGGCTCGCTGTAGACGTAACGCGATACATGCCCAATCGAAATACGCATCTTCGGCACCTCAATCGGTGAAGTGATATGCGGCGGAGATCTCGTTACCAAGTTTGTTATTGCGGGCGATGAACTCCTGCACGAACTCGTGGAGGCCCGATTGGAAGATGTTTTGGATGTCGGCCTCGAGCAAAAGATCTCGAGTGGATTCCGCTGTGGTCTGGCAGTCGTGACGAACGCCGTAGAGAACCGCCAAGTCCCTTAGCGCCGCCGAGAGCTCGTCGTAGCAGGAGCGGAGCGAACGCGGCATCTGGCGGTTGAGGATCATGAAATCCGCGATCTTCAACGGGCGGTAGTGGTCCTTGAAGACCCAGCGGTAACTGCGGTGCGCCGATACCGATCGCAACAACGCCGCCCACTGGTAGTTGTCCTTTTCGCCTCCGACCATCTCGCTCGAGGGCAGCAGATGGTAGTATTTGACATCCAAAATGCGGGCAGTGCTGTCGGCGCGCTCGATAAACGTCCCCACTTGGCTGAAATAGAACGTGTCGTTGCGCAGGATCGTATTCAGCATCGCGCCACGATAGAGAGCGGAGCGGGACCTCACCCAGTCGAGAAGTTCCGGTAGCGAGTTCGAGGTAACCGCGGATGGTCGAATGGCTGAAAACTCCAGCCATGAGCTGTTCAAGCTTTCCCACATCTCGCGCGTCAGCGCCGTCCGCTGCGCCCTACCGTTGCGGCGGGCGGCGGCAAGGCAGGACGCGACGCTCGACGGGTTGGCGGTGTCGAACAGCATGTAATCAATCACGTTCTGCGAAATGAGCTCGCCGTGACGCTGAACATAACCATGCAAGCATCCCGCGCTTTCGAGCGTCGAGCGCCATTCCTCGTGGAAGCCCTCGCCTTCGCGCGGAAGCAGCACGATGCGGTAGCCGACCTCGAGGAGGCGGGCCATGTTTTCTGCGCGCTCGATATAGCGCGACAGCCAATAGAGGTCGTTTGCGGTACGTCCAAGCATTCCGAAGCTATTCCTGCAGCACCCAGGTGTCCTTGGTGCCGCCTCCCTGACTGGAGTTGACGACCAACGAGCCCTTCTTCAGGGCGACGCGCGTCAACCCACCGGGCATCAGCCGCACTTGGTCGCCGATCAGCACGAAGGGACGTAAATCGAGGTGCCGAGGCGCAACGCTCGTATCCGCCAAGGTCGGGCAGGTCGACAGCGAAAGCGTCGGCTGGGCGATATAGTTCTTGGGGTTGGCAAGGAGCTTGGCACGAAAGGCTTCGATCTGCTCGCTGGTCGATTTCGGACCGACAAGCATCCCGTAGCCACCTGAACCATGGACTTCCTTCACGACCAGCTCGCCCAGATGATCGAGGACGTACTTGAGGCTGTCGGGCTCGCGACAACTGTACGTTTCCACGTTGGCAAGGATCGGAGCCTTGCCAGTGTAGAATTCGATGATCGCCGGGATGTAGCTGTAGATCGCCTTGTCGTCAGCAATGCCGGCACCCGGTGCGTTGACGATCGTCACGCGGCCAGAGCGATAGACATCGAAAATTCCGGGCACGCCGAGCAGCGAGGTCGGCTCGAAAACGAGCGGATCGAGAAAATCGTCGTCGACGCGGCGATACAAAACGTCAACTCGCTTCAGACCCTCGGTGGTCTTCATTCGTAGCGAACCATCGATGACAACGAGATCGGAGCTTTCCACCAGATCGACGCCCATCTGGTCGGCAAGGAAGGAGTGTTCGAAGTAGGCGCTATTATAGATGCCGGGGGTCAAGAGCGCGATTGTGGGTTCGGCGTCGAGGTTGCTCGGGGCGACGCTTTCGAGCGTCTTGAGCAGGGCGTCGGGATAGTTTTCGACCGGCCGCACCCGGTTCCGGCTGAAGAGATCCGGAAAGAGATGCATCATCGTCTCGCGGTTCTCGAGCATATAGGAGACGCCGGACGGGGTCCGCGTGTTGTCCTCGAGAACCATGAAGTCGTTTTCGCCCGTGCGCACGAGATCGACGCCGATGATGTGGCTGTAGATGCCACGGGGCGGGTCGACGCCGATCATCTCGGGCAGAAAGGCAGAGTTCTGGATGACGAGCTCCTCAGGGATCTTGCCTGCCTTCAAGATCTCCTGCCGATGATAGATATCGTATAGGAAGGCATTCAGCGCACGGACACGCTGCTCAATTCCAAGCTCGAGCCGGCGCCATTCCTCGGCGGATATGATGCGGGGGAGGATGTCGAAGGGGATGAGGCGCTCGCTGGCTTCTTCGGCACCGTAGACCGCAAACGTAATTCCTGAGCGCCGGAAGAGAACTTCGGCCTCTGCGGTCTTCTGGCGAAGGGTATCGAGATGTTGAATGCCGAGCCATTCGGCAAATGCCTTATAGGGGGCGCGAACCTCACCGCCGAAGCCGTTCATTTCGTCGAATGGCGCGACCAAACCTTCCCTCCCGTGACCGTCTTTTGGGCTGTCATCGCAAACCCTAGGCCACTTTACGCAAAGCCAGGAATTGCTGCACCTACGTATTCACAACAGCATCAATTTGCTTCGGAAATATGCAGCCTCCTCTCGGTGCAGCATAAAATTTCGGCAGATAACGAAGATCATGCCTCGGCGGGATCGGAAGTGCGCGGGGCGGGAAGTGCGGACCGAGATTTCAGTGCCCACGCCGTAGCAATGCCGAGAATGCCCATCGCGATTCCGGCTGATAGCAGCATTCCAACCGTTCCGAGCGCTGTCAGGCCCAAGCTGTAAACGGGTGGCCCGAACGCCTGTCCGACGAACACGAAAAACGCGTGTGCCGCGACGGCGGAGCCGCGGTTCGATGGCGCCAGCTCCGTCGCTGGGTCTGAAGCGAATTATGGATCATATAGAAGCCGACGCCGACGATCATGAAGATCGCCATCTCGATTGGCCAGGATGTGCCGAGGCTGAGGAGGGCGAGGCCAAGTCCCGAAACAATGCCACCCGCCATAATTAACCTGTAGAGGCCGAGGCGGCCGAGCATGATGCGGACGAAAGCCGTATAAACGAAACCGCCTAGACCGAAACCCGCGAGCACGAAGCCCGCTTCTCGAAGGCCGCCGGCGCCTCGCTGTTCCAACAGGACCGCGACGAAGGGGAATAATCCGAAGATTACGATCCCCTCGACGAAGACAGCAGAAAAACAGACGACCGAACGCGGATTGGCAAAAACCGTCCGATAGCCGGCAATGAACTCGCGAGTATTTGGCGTGCTGCGATGTACGCCGGCGTTGGGATGCAATTGCCATAAAGTCACTAAGAACGCCGCAACCGTCACTCCCGTGGCTGCCATCGTCGCCGCCCGCCAACCGAAATACGAGGCGACGAACCCTGATCCGATAGAACCGGTGAGCTGGCCCGCGATGATCGCCGTCAGCACCCGGGAGAGCGCAAGCTGCCTCTCTGCCATGGGAAACCGATCACCGACGATGGCGAACGCCAGAGGGATGATACCGCCCGCTGCCGCCCCACCCACAAGTCTCGATAGCGCCAGAAGCCCAAGCGTCGGGGCGAGCGCAGAAGCAAACAAGCATGCTGCCAGTATTGCCAGAGAGATCTTGATGATGAGCGCCTTGCCGAAGGCATCGCCGAACGCTCCCAGAAATGGCTGAGCGAAAGCGTAGGGAAAAGCATAGAGCGATGCCAGCATCGCGACGGCCGCGGTATCGACGTGAAGGTCCCGGGAGATCTCGAGAACGACAGGATCGACGATCCGCATCGACATCGAGCTGACGAAACAGCTGGTGGCCAGGATGGCGAGGACGCGCATGTCGCTTTTCAGAAGTTTCCGACCCTAATGAGCGGCCTCTAACAGAAGCGGGGCAGGCCCTGGAACGGCCTGCCCCGAATAGCTGATATGTATCAGGGTTCGTAGTTGATCGAGCGATTAGAACAGCCCTTGGATCTGACCTTTGTCGTCCAAGCGGATCGAATCTGCGGACGGAACCTTGGGAAGGCCCGGCATCGTCATGATCTCGCCGGTTACGACGACCACGAACTCGGCTCCTGCGGACAACCTCAGTTCGCGAATCGGCACGATGTGGCCCGTCGGTGCTCCGCGCTTGGAGGGATCGGTCGAGAACGAGTACTGCGTCTTCGCCATGCAGACCGGCAAATGTCCAAAGCCTGCAGCTTCAAGGTCCTTGAACTGCGTTTCGACGCTGGAATCGCACGAGATGTCGGCGGCGCGATAGATCTCCGTTGCGATGGTCTTCACCTTGTCGCGCAGCTTCATATCATCGGGGTATAGCGGCTTGAAGTTGGCCTTGCCTTCGTCGATCACCTTCACGACGTGGTTGGCGAGAGCTTCGGTGCCTTTGCCGCCATCGGCCCAGTGCGTGCACAGGAAGGCTTTCGTGCCCATGCTCTCCGCCGCCTTCTGAACCTCGGCGATCTCGGCATCGGTGTCCGTGATGAACTTGTTGACGGCAACGACGGCCGGAACGCCAAACTTGTTCACGTTCTCGATGTGACGCTTGAGGTTCTCGCAGCCCTTGGCGACAGCTGCGGGATTTTCTGCCTTGAGATCGTCCTTGGCGACGCCGCCGTGCATCTTCAATGCGCGGACGGTGGCGACGATGACGACGGCGGACGGCGCGATGCCGGCCTTGCGGCACTTGATGTCGAAGAATTTTTCGGCGCCGAGATCAGCGCCAAAACCTGCTTCCGTGACGACGTAGTCGGCGAGCTTCATCGCCGTCTTCGTCGCAAGAACCGAGTTGCATCCGTGAGCGATGTTTGCGAACGGGCCGCCGTGGATAAAGACGGGGTTGTTCTCGAGTGTCTGAACCAAGTTCGGTTGCAGCGCATCCTTCAGGAGAACCGTCATGGCGCCGTCTGCCTTCAGGTCGCGCGCACGGACCGGCTTCTTGTCGCGCGTGTAAGCGACGATGATGTTGCCCAAGCGGTTTTCGAGATCTTTGATGTCCTTCGACAGGCAAAGGATCGCCATGACTTCAGACGCGACCGTGATGTCAAAGCCGTCCTCGCGCGGGAAGCCGTTCGACACGCCGCCCAGCGAGTTGACGATCGAGCGGAGCGCGCGGTCGTTCATATCGAGAACGCGTTTCCAAGCCACCCGGCGCTGATCGATGCCAAGTGCGTTGCCCCAATAAATGTGGTTGTCGAGAAGCGCCGAAAGCAAGTTGTGAGCACTGGTGATGGCGTGAAAATCGCCGGTGAAGTGCAGGTTGATGTCTTCCATCGGCACGACCTGGGCGTACCCGCCGCCCGCTGCGCCGCCCTTGACGCCGAAGCACGGCCCAAGGGAGGGTTCGCGCAGAGCCGCAATCGCTTTTTTGCCGATGTAGTTGAGGCCGTCGCTCAGACCCACCGTGGTCGTCGTCTTGCCTTCGCCGGCTGGAGTCGGGCTGATCGCCGTGACGAGGATCAGCTTTCCGTCCTTATTGCCCTCAATTCCCTTGATGTATTCGGCAGAAACCTTGGCCTTGGTCCAACCATAGGGGACCAACGCTTCTGCGGGCACACCGATCTTTGCCGCAACATCGGCGATCGGCTTCAGCTTCGCTTCACGCGCAATCTCTATGTCGGACTTCACGGTCACGGGGATTCCTCCTAGAAATCTTTTTTTATAGACAGACGATTAACCGAAACGGGGTCCGGCGGGAGCCTGAATTTACCTTCAGAACCGGAGCAGCTGAAAGATTTTGTAGAGCCCCGCGAGACCTCTGCGCTGATGCCTTACTTAGCTCGTGTACGCAAGGTCTACTCAACGTCGCGGGGTCTGAGTAACCGCACTGCATGAGGGGCGAACGATGATGCACTGCGGCGAAGCGCGGTGGCGATGCAGGCGGGGCTTTAAGGAGGGGTTGTCGTGCAAGAGCGGGTTGACCGGGTTGCGAGTGTTCCCCTCGGCGGCGGGGAGAAGAGGTTGCGCCATCGGATCTACGAAATCATTGAGACGGGACACGGAGAAGACGCCGCCAGCAAAATCTTCGATAGCTTCATCGTTGCACTCATCCTGCTGAACGTTGCAGCCTTCGTTGCGGAAACGGTGCCGAACATGCGCGCGCACTGGGGAACGCTCTTCCATTACTTCGAGATCTTTTCGGTCGCGGCATTTACGATCGAATACGCCTTGCGGATTTGGACCGCCGTGGAAGTTCCATATCTGGCCCGTGCGCGACCTTTAAAAGCCCGCTTGAAGTTTGCGCGACAGCCAGCGCTGATCATCGACCTTTTGGCGTTCCTGCCGTTCTACGTGAGCGCGGTCTTTCCGATCGATCTGCGAATCCTGCGAACGCTTCGCCTGTTGCGGTTCCTCAAGTTGTCGCGGTACTCGCCGGCGATGTACACGCTGATCCGTGTGCTTTCGAATGAGCGAAAGGCGCTCGCGGGGGCGGGCCTCCTGCTCGCGATGGCGCTGCTCTTTTCGGCCACGCTCATGTATTACATCGAAGGCGATGCGCAGCCGGAGAAGTTCGGAAGTGTGCCGGAAGCCGCGTGGTGGGCGATCGCAACTTTGACGACTGTCGGATATGGCGACGCCACGCCGATCACCGCGCTCGGCAAAGTCGTCGGAGGCCTCACTATGATCACGGGCCTTTGTATTCTCGCCCTACCGGTCGCGATCATCTCGACAGGATTTGCGCAGGAATTGCAGCGGCGCGACTTCGTCATCTCGTGGTCGCTCATGTCGCGTGTTCCCATGCTCGCGCGCCTGGATGCCAAAGAAGCGGCGGAAATCATGCCGCTGCTTGAGGCTCACAACCTGCCGCCAAACGTCGAAGTGGTGAAGAAGGGAGCGCCTGGAGACGCCATGTACTTCATTGCGTCGGGCAAACTCGAGAAGTTCGTCAATGGCGAGCGCCACGTGTATTCAGCGGGAGATGTTTTCGGGGTCGACGCAATGTTCGAGAATGGTCTGCACGGCGACGCCGTCATCACAGCGTCCCGGTGCCGTCTGCTGAAATTGCAGCGGGAGGACTATCATAGGCTGGCGTCGAAGCAGCCGCGGGTGGCGTTGCATATTCGCAGACTTGCTGCCGACATGCGCGCGTCAGCTAACGACTGGAAAGCTTTCTAAGGTCCAGGCACAAAAAAACAGCGGGTGATGACACCCACTGTTTCTAGTCATGCAAGTTTTTGCAAAACTTACTTCGGGAGCGTGCAGCTCTTCGTTGCCTTGTCCCACTTGCCCTTGGCCTTCTTGCAGTCGGCTTTGGTCTTGGGAGCTGCGTCGTCAGCGTAAGCAACGACGGGAGCCGAAACGGCCATCAGAAGACCAGCGATAACCGCGCCGCTCAGAATCTTGGAAATCATTTGTCTCTCCTTAGCATCTCTTCCGGTCATTGCGACCGTCAGCGTGGGGTCAATACGGAAGGTTCTTTGCGAGTTTCTGGCTGCCAGCATACATTTGCGTAAGGTCAGCCCGCGCGCGGCATAAGTCATTAAAATCGCTTCGAATTTTCGAACCCGTGCCCGGAACGAGAACGTGATTTAAAACGCGTTTGAGATGATGGTGGCCGCGAATGATGTCAGCCGACAGCGCGCACGACCAGAACCGTGGCGTTATCCTGATAAGGCTCTTTTATCGACTCGATGGCGCGAATGATCGCCCTTGCAACGGCCGCGGCGCCGTCTTTGGCATAGCCTTGAACGAGGCGGGCAACCTCGCTCGTTTCCAGCGTCGCGATGCCATCGCTGGCCAGGATGATGAAATCTCCCGGCTCGAGCTTCAAGGGCTGCCGCGAGACATCAAGGAGATCTATTTCCTCGCCCGTAACGGCTGACCGCAGCATGTGTCGGCGCGGATCGTGTCGAGCTTCCTCGGCCGTCAACTTGCCTTCCGCAACCATGCGCTCAAGCTCGGGGGCGAGCGAGTGATCTTCATTCAGAACCGCGAGCTCGCCACGCCGGAAAAGAAAGAGCGGACTATCTCCAACGCTGACCCATTCGACGCCTGCGGGACTAAATGCGGCGCCGATCAGCGTCGAGCCCATTCCGGACAACAACGGATTTTGAACGATTTTGCTCGCGATGGCGGCGTTTGCTGCCCCCAGCGCGGAGATAAGGCGCTCGCTAAGGTCGCCGGTCGAGGCCACGGCATGCTTCAGGAAGTGGTCACACACCGTGCGGCTTGCGAGGGCACCGCCGGTGTGGCCGCCCATGCCATCGGCGAGGACTGCGAAGCCCGAACGGTCGTATTCGGGCCCGTCGTTGGACAAGGCGATCGGATCCCCGCCGGATAGAAAGGCGGCGGTATCTTCCTGATAGTCGCGGGCTCCGCGCGTTGCGGCGACTGCATGCTCGAACGGCGGCATTCGATCCTTAAGCTTCGGAAATCTCGGACCAGTCGAAGTCGCTTCCGCAGAATGGCAGGAATGCGACCTGTGTGCGCCCGAGGGTTATGACGTCCATCGACTGCAGCGGTACAGGACCGGCCGGCCGCTTGTCGTTTACGGACACGACATTTGTCTTAGCAAGATTTGGCACGAAGAGGAAAGAGCGATCGCTTGAATCATAACGCAGATACGCCTGCGCTTCGTTTGAAATCGCATCATCGCCGAAGTCCAACGGAATTCTATTCTCGCGCGATCTTCCGACCGTATTGTTGCCCTCATAAATAGGGCGGTACGAGCCGATTCCTGGGCCGCCGACGACGATCAGAAATCCGACCACTGGATCACGTTCAAAAACGCCGTGCTCAATCTTCTGCTTGCCACGGACAAGAACCGTGCGCGGCGCCTCATCGGGTTCGACCTCTTTGGGCTTGAGCTTGGGCTCGGGCCGGATAACGCGTGTGGTGGGCGGTGCGTCGGCTTCCTTCGGAAGACCAAATCCTTCTGGAATTTTCGGCTCTGGGCCGGTTCGCGCCAAACGCGCGGCCTCCTCGGCGCTCGGTATTTCTGATTTTTGCGCAGGCGAAGGCGCCGGCGGCTTCTCGTTAGCGGTTGGCGACGGTGTCACCCCTTCTTGCGGCCGGGCCTGAGCCGGCGGCGGGGGCGCAGCGGTATCCTCGCGGCCAGCCGCCATCAGGGCATCGCGGAGCGATCCAAGGAATTTATGGGGTTTGGCGCCCTTTGCCTCATTCCCACCCGTCGTCTCGCCTCTCTCAACCGCCATTTTCACCTCTCTAAAAGTTGCCGAGCGCGGACATCCGCCATGCCGCACGTGTCTTCAACGCATGAACTGGAACCTGGACGGAAGCTTGGCGGCGGCGTGAGTATTAGCCGGCGCCGGCGCGAAAACGCAGCTTCCCTGGACCAAGCTGGATGAGGTCGCCGTCTCGCAAGCGCGCTTCGCAGCAGCGCTTACCGTTGACAATCAATCCGTTGCTTTCGACGCCGGTCAAATCCGTGATGTGCCAGTCGTCGAAATCTTCGCGATGAATGGCAGCGTGATAGCGGTGCACAAACTTGCTGGGGATGCGAATGTCGTTGTCGTCCTCCCGCCCGATTCGGAGCATGTCGCGAAGGATCGCGCAGCGCATGCCGCGGCCGTTTTCTATCTCGACGAAGGGGTGATGAGAACCCGGGCCGCGATGACCTTCTGCCATAGCTTCGAATCCGTCGTTACGCCCAGGCCTATAGCGCCGGGTCGCGTTCGGGGCGCGGGTCAAAGGTTTTGAAAGAGGCAATAGCGTCGCCAGAATCGGGAGCATAACGGCGAGCATCAATCCCAATGTCAGCGTCGGAGCGGCGCGATAGCTCTCCCGCAGCAGCGATTGAGCATGCGCGACGAGCGAGCCGCCGTCCTCTGTTTGGTGATGAGGATCGAATATATTCTCCGCGTCGCCACGCGAGGCACAAAAAGTCAAGACTGCCATCGTCAAGAGAATCGCCGTACCCGCTAAGGCGGTTCGCATCCGTCCTGACTTGGGTTGCAGCATCGATCGAATCCCTGTCCGCAACGGGAAGTTGGTGAGCAGATGGCGGCGGCAACATGGCGCGAAAGCGACACCTTGGCGAATTATTCATCGCGGGTTCATCGCCCGTCGATACGCCACATTCTTGCGTCATGGGATCAAAACATAGACAAGATCGAACCGGCTCGATGAGAAGCCGGAGTGAGCCTCGCGTCCGGGGTTGCAGACGCCCCGAAGCGCCGGCCAAACCTACAATGGGTAATCACAAGCGCGCGGGGGCCCGCGCTCGAGGACAATGACGCAGCTTGTCGCTTTACCGGACGGCACGGAACTCGCGGGCGATTACAAAATCGTGCGCGTGCTCGGTGCGGGCGGCTTCGGCGTCACCTACCTCGCGGACGAACCGGAACTGACCCGGAAAGTCAGCATCAAAGAATATTTTCCAAGCGATTTTGCGCTCCGTACCGAGAATCACGAGGCGACTCCCCGCTCAGAAAGTTGCACGAGCGATTACAACTGGGGCCTCGACCGCTTCGTTGAAGAAGCGCAGACGCTGGCGAAGTTCGACCACCACAACATTGTCAAGGTGCATCGCATCTTCCGCGCCAACAACACCGCCTACATGGTGTTGCGGTTCGAGGAGGGCAAAAGCCTCAAGAACTGGCTCAAAGACCTTGGCCGGGCGCCGCGGCAGAAAGAACTTGATCAGATCGTAGCACCGCTACTCGATGCGCTGGAGGTCATTCACAAGGCCGACTTCCTGCATCGGGATATTGCGCCGGACAACATCATCATTCGCAACACCGGAGATCCGGTGCTGATCGATTTCGGCGCAGCGCGGAGCGATATCGCGGCGCATTCCAAAACGAAGACTGTGTCCGCGCTCGTGAAACCCGGCTACAGCCCCTACGAACAGTACGCCGAAACAAGCCGGCAGCAGGGTCCGTGGTCCGACATCTATGCGTTCGCCGCCACGCTCTATCATGCCGTAACCGGCAAGCGGCCGCCGGATTCGCCGTCACGTATGATGAAGGACGAGATGGTGCCGGTTCGCGATGCCGCTCTCGCGGGCTATCGTGCATCCTTCCTTGGCGCCATTCAGCAAGCCCTTGCGCTGTCCGTAGATGCGCGTCCGAGGTCGGTCGCGGAATGGCGGGGCGCACTGCTGGCACCCGATCCGGAAAAGCCAGGTCTCTTCCAGCGGCTTCGCGAAAAAACGGAAGTTTGGCGAAAGGAAGAGGAGGAAAAGCGGGCGACAGAAGTCGTTACGAACGCCCCTGTTCCGCCGCCGCCCGATGCGCCTGGTCCCAAAGGCGTGATGCTCGACTTCGTCGAGTCGCTGAAAGATCCGGCCGGCGCAAAAAGCAAGACCAAGCCGCCGGTGGCAGCTGCCGCACCGTCTGCTGCGGCTTTGAAAAAGGCCGCCGCCGCCGAAAAAGCGAAAGCGCGCGCTGAGAAAGCAAAGGTAGATAAGGCTGCCAAAGCTGCAAAGGCCGCGGAGAAGTTGCCGCCACTGCCTCCTCCGCCTCGGCCAGCAGCAGAAAAAGCAAAGTCGAAGCAGAAGGCGCGACCCAATCCGGACGTGCCGCGCCGGTCGGTTACGCGCTGGTTGAAGACCAAGCTCATCATGGGCGCTGCGGCGGCGGCCGTCGTATTCGCGTTCCATGATCGCATTCCGCAATTTCTGACCGCGCCGAAGGCCGCGATCACCACGGGAGCGATCGGCAAGACGCCGTCGGCGCCTGAGCCGACGCTCACCGAAACCGCGGAGATAAAGGCCTACGGCGCGCCCGTCGAGCGGATGGCTCTTAGCGGCGACGGCCACCTCATCGTCACAGCCGCGCACGAGCCGCAGCTCAAAATCTGGTCCTACGACACACGCTACCAGCTTGGCACGATAACGTTGGATGATGGTCCAGCCGTGTCACTCGCCGTGCGTAACAACCGGGTCGTCACGGGTCACGCCAACGGCGTGGTGGCCGTTTATGATCTCGATACCAAGCGGCGGCTGTACAGCTTCAAGCGCAACGACGCGACCATTTGGGCGGTCGACTTTATCGGTTCGGAAGATCGGGTCGCGGCGGCGAGCCACGATTGGACCGTCGCGCTTTGGGAGACCGCTTTCGAAAGCGCACCTGTCGCGGTGCTTGAGGGTCACGAAAATGCCGTGCAGGCGCTCGCCGTCGATCCGACCGGGCGCTGGATAGCCTCGGGCGGCGCGGATAGGGCGGTGCGAATATGGAGCGCGGAGACGAAGGATATGCGCCGTCTCTATCGCAATAATTCGGACTTCATTTCCGCGCTTGCTTTTTCCCCTGATGGAGCTTCGCTTGCGACCGGCAGTCTCGACGGCACCGTCAAGTTGCTATCGATGAATTCATATCGAATGCAGCGAACACTCAGCGGGCACAACACGCGCATCACGTCGCTGGCGTTCTCTGAGACGGGCGATCTCTTCGCCTCCGCATCGGAGGACGGGGTCGTGCGCGTCCGAAACCTGAAACGGCCGCGCACCTATTTGCCGCTCAGCGGGCTTGGCACTGGCGCCACGGCCGTTGCCTTCTCCAGCGATGGGCGAACGCTTTTGACCGGGGGGCAGGACGGCATGATAAGGCTTTGGTCGCTGCCCGAAGCGCAGGTCGCGCAGCGCAATTGAACCTGCTCTGCGCCGACGAAAAGCTTGTTGGCCGCTCTTGAACTGACAAAGGGCTGCCATCATTCGCCCGAAAATGCCAAACAACGAATCTTTCTGCGGGGAGGATGCACCTGATGTTCGGGTGGCGCAGGCGAAGCGAAGGCTTCGAGTGGAAAGACTATGTGCGGACGACGGTTCTCGTGCGCCGCGCCGACCGGCAGCGCCGGATTGAGGACGCGCGCGTTGCTGCAATCGAGAAGGTCAAGAACGTCGCTGACGCCGGCGTCGACGCGGGACTTGCAGGGGCGGCGGCGGCGAAGAACGGCTTCTTTCGCGCTCTCTCTGTCATTGGCTGGACGATCGCCGATGTAGCTATCGCCGTGTTTTGGCTGCTGGCGCGGTGGGCGCGTTTCGGTTGGAACGTGGTGAAGGATGCACTGCTTGGAATCTTGGCTCCGTTAGGCCCGATGACGCGCGTGGCGGCGGATGCCGTTCGAGAAAAGCTCTCTATCTTGCCTGCGCTGGCGAAAAAGTCGCCGCTGCAGGCGCATCACCTCATCACCGCGGCGCTCGTTCTCGGACTGATCTACATCGGCGGTCCGATGCTGCGCAGCGCGGATGGGATCAGCGCGCCGGTATTGAACATCGGATCGGACGCCCCAGTCGACGCCGCTGCCGGTGGCTCATCGCATCGCGTCACCGTTTCCAATGTTATTTCCGGAGCTGCCGCCGCCCTTTCCGGCGACGTCTTGCGGGTCGACGGCACGCTCGTACGGCTTGAAGGGATCGAGGCGCCTGCCGCCGCGCAGCCTTGCTATCGCGACAACGGCCGCCGCTGGAACTGCGCCTTTGCGGCGCGCGCGGCGCTCAACAAGGTTGTTCGCGGCCATCAGGTGACCTGCACCGCCTCCGGCCAGGATAGCGATGGCCGCACGCTTGCCCATTGTCTTGTCGACGGCTCAAACGACATCGCAGTTGGTCTTGTCCGAGACGGCTATGCGTTCGCGACGGACACGTCGTTCTTTGGTTCGCTCAGCAGCGAGGAAAGCTCCGCAAAGGAAGCCAAGCGCGGCATCTGGCAGGGAGAAGTCGTTCGCCCGCAAGCGTGGCGCGATCAAGCATGGGAAGCCGCCAAGCGCGATGCGCCGGACGGTTGTCCGATCAAGGGCGTGGTGCGTGCGTCCGCGAAGATCTACGCCCTGCCATGGTCAGAGGCGTACGCGGAGGCGCGCGTCAGGACTGATCGGGGCGGCCGTTGGTTCTGCAGCGAGGACGAGGCAAAAGCCGCAGGCTTTGCCGCTTGGGACAAATCCTGAAGTTCACGGCTTCGAACAAAAAAAATCCCGCAGTCGGGGGAGACTGCGGGGCTTAAGTAGATCTACGTCAGGGAACGTGGGAGCGACGCCAAGATCTATACTGACTATACAGCTGTTGGTGGCATCACAGACAGGGCTTTCGCGACACCGCTAAGTCTTTCGTCCTCCCCTGTTGCCGCGGTGCAATGTCATAGATGCCTACGAGCAACTAGCGCTGCCCCAGGATTCTCCGCGTTGCTAAGCTAAGCTGGATCGTCGTGTGTTGATTGCGCATCTAACCTCGCTAGTCGAGCGCCATCTGAATTGTCATTACATCTTGCAACCGCAAGTTCTCTAACCAGCACTGCCCTGTTTGTGGGATTGGGGTGCAGTCCCGTCTTTGCACAGAGCAAATAAATCCGTGTGCAAACGGCGCATAAGCGAGCAAACACGGATTCTTCTTTAGCGCGCACAAGCTGCGGGCGAAGCTGGCAGAAGTTTGTGTTGCAGATTCACACCATCGTTTTTGCTGAACAGTCTAACAACGGTCAGAGCGCTCCCTGTTTTGAGTCGCTATCGCTAAAGTGCGCGCGCTAGGGGCACGGGCGTTAGTAACCAGAGGGGTTATGTTTATGTTGCGCAGACTGGTACTGGGGCTGTGCGCCATTTTGGCCACAGGCGCGGCAGAGTTGGGCGGCGTCGGTACAGCAGTCACGGTCGGCGCCGCCGGCCTGATCGGCTTGACGAGCAAAGCATCGGTCGCGGAGGCGCAATCCTGGCGCTACCGTCACCGCCACAGGCATCGCTATCATTATCGTCACGGAGATCAGCTCATTCTGATCACCGAAACGGACGTCGACCTATCGCTCGACCGCTATACGATCGACGTGCGGCAGGCCAAGGGCGCCTATAAAGGCATTCGTATCAAGAATGCGATGGGCAAGCTGTTCGATGTCCGACGCGTGAAAATCGTCTACGGCGATGGCAGCGTGTGGACCGAGGATCGCCAGATCGACATGTACTGGGGCGAGCGCAGCCGGCCGATCAATCCCACTTTCGACAGCAAGTTCATCGATCAAATCGTGATCGAGCAGGCACCTGGTTACGGCCGCGGGCGGCTCCAGGTCATCGGCATCCAGGACCCGGAAGGCCGGTCGATGGATCGTGCAGGCCGTAGCGGGCCGGCGGAAAGCTATGACGGACCGCCGCGTGGCGGGAACTCGGGCATCGCCGTTCGTCCTACAGTTCCGGTGGCGACACCGACGGCACCCGGTCAACAAACACCGGGCGGCGACGTGCTGTTTGGGGCCCAATACGTCGGCTTCCTGACCGACCGCGATGTCATTCGCGTCGGAGCGGAAATCGGCAAGTTCGCGCGAATTCGCTTGCGTGTGTTGGACAACGACATCCACATCAACGAGATGAAAATCGTCTACGCGAATGGCGAAAGCGATACGCTGGCGATCAACGCCGACATACCGAAGAACTCGCGTACGAACTGGATCGACCTCAGGGGAGACCGGTTCATCCGGGAGATTCAGCTGGTCTATCGCTCACGGCCGAGCTTCAACGGTCAGGCGCGTATCGAACTTTTCGGGCAGTACGCTCCCGGCTGGCTTGGACCCAACGGCGAAGGCCGCAAGTATAACCAGGGCTGGGTGCTGCTTGGTGCGCAGACCGCGGGCTTCATCGGATTCGACAAGGATATCATTCCGATCGCCAGCAACGAGGGTGGCTTTCGGCGGCTGCGCGTGACGGTACGTGATCGCGCCATCACCCTGAATGAGATCAAGGTGGTCTACCGCGACGGTGAGGAGGAGACGGTCCCGATCCGGACGCGTGTCGACGCCGGTGGCACGTTCGGCCCGATCGATATCCGGGGCGGACGCCGTCAAGCCATCGACCATATCGAAGCTAAGTATCGCTCGCGGTTCTTCGACTCCTCGGCCAAGGGCAGGGGCTCGGCAATCGTCGAGATCTGGGGCCAGCACTAAGGTTCCGGCGATGGGTCGCCATGGGAGAAATCGGGAGGGCCGGGCACATTCCGGCCCTCTTTTTTTCGCACCAATGCTCCCGCGGCGGACAACGCGACGATTTTTGCGCAGAAATCGCGACTTTCCGCACGTTTTACTGCCTCAAATGACGTCACTGGCGTTTCGCGGAGCAGGTTGATTGTGCTACGCGACCGCTGCCACTGTGCGCCTGTCGATTCCTCAGGGGGACAAAGCATTGAACGTGAACCTTAAGCAGCCGCTGCAGGCAGAAGGTCGGGCCGACGCTTTGGTTCGCGAGCGCCTCTCAACGCAGGAGGCAATGCCCGAAACCGACAAACAGCGCGTTCGCCGTCTCGCCGCACATTGCCAAAAATACCGAGGCTCCGTTCCTCGGCTCGCGGCGCTGCAGCTACTGACGACGATCGTTCCTCTCATCGCAATCGTCGGCGCCATGTTCGCGACCGTCAATCACGCCTACTGGGCTACTCTTCTGCTGGCGCTGCCTGCGGCTGGGCTACTTGTCAGGGCCTTCATCATCCAGCACGACTGCGGGCATGGCTCGTTCTTCGCTTCCCGGGCGCTGAACGATTTTGTCGGCCGCGCGATGAGCCTTCTGACGCTTGCCCCATATGGTCTTTGGCGGCGCGAGCATGCACAGCACCACGCAACGTCAGGGAATCTCGATCGTCGCGGCGCTGGCGACATCAAGACGATGACGGTAGCCGAATATCGGAAGCTTTCGACCCTTGCTAAGCTTCAGTACAAGATCTACCGCCATCCGGCTTTTCTGTTCGGCATCGGCGTTCCCGCCTATTTCGTGATCATCCAGCGCCTGCCGTGGCTCCATTCGCTGGCCGCGCGGGATGCCTGGAAGAGCGTGCTGGCGTTGAATCTCGGCTTGGTCGCGCTCTATGCGCCGCTTTGCTACGCCTTCGGCATCGCCAATGTGCTTTGGGTCGGTTTACCGGTGCTGCACATCGCGGCGGCAGCGGGCGGCTGGCTGTTCTTCATCCAGCACCAGTTCGAAGAAACGACGTGGGAGCAGACGGAGGGCTGGGATTTTCAGGTCGCCGCCCTACTCGGATCCTCCTATTACGATCTGCCGAAGGTCCTCAACTGGTTCACGGGGAATATCGGCCTGCACCACATCCACCACCTCAACAGCATGATTCCCAATTACCGGCTCATGGGATGTCTCGAGGCAAGTCCGGAACTCAAATCCATCAACCGGCTGACGCTGGGCGAAAGCCTTCGCTGCACCCGTCTCAAGCTTTGGGATGAAGAGCAGCGCAGGCTCATCGGTTTCGACGAGCTCCCGGCTACGACCTAAGTTTTCCCAGGGCATTTTCATGCCATCAGAGTCTCCGCGATCGCCCCTCGATGAGCTCAAGACGGTTCGCGACTGGCTGAGATACGCCGTCACCTGCATGACTCGGGCGGGGCTGATCTATGGGCACGGGACCGATAACGCGGTCGACGAAGCGGCTTTTCTCATTCTTTCGACGCTCGACCTGCCGATCGAAGACATCAACCCGTGGCTCGATTGCCGATTGACGGCAGCAGAACGCGACAACGTCGAATTCGTGATCTCAACACGAATCGAAACGCGCAAGCCGGCCGCTTATCTGACGAATGCCGCCTTCATCCAGGGCCGCAAGTTTTACGTCGACGAACGGGTCATCGTGCCGCGATCGCTGATCGGCGAGCTACTGGCGGACGATCATCTCTCAACGATCGTGGCAAACGCCAACGGCATCACGCGCGTGCTCGATCTATGCACGGGATCCGGCTGCCTCGCGATCTTGGCGGCTGAAGCCTTTCCAAACGCGAAAATCGATGCGGTCGATATCTCGGAGGATGCTCTGGCAGTCGCGCACCGGAATATCAGGGACTATCGACTGGAAAGCCGTGTTCGCGCGTTGAAATCGGACTTGTTCGGAAGCTTGCCGCCGGAGCGGTATGACGTGATCATATCGAATCCGCCGTATGTCACGGCCGAAAGCGTTGCCGCCTTTCCACCTGAGTACAAAGCCGAACCAAAGCTCGCGCATCTCGGGGGAGTAGACGGTCTGGATCTGGTGCGACGCATCCTCGAAGAAGCGCCTAAGTGGCTCGCGCCGAAAGGAAGTCTCATCGTCGAGATTGGCGAGGCGCAGAAGGACTTGGAGGCGGCCCGGCCCGATTTGCCCTTCCTCTGGCTCGACACAGAAACCAGCAAAGGCGAAATTTTCGCGTTGTTCGCCGAAGATCTTACGGCTGGCACTTCTGAAGGAAAGCGCCGGGGCAACGCCCGGCGCTGAGTCGACTCAGCCGAACGCCCCGAAGTGGTGCGATATCCCCGTCCCGATCTCCCGCACGAATTCGTACGAGGTCTCCATCGGCGTGAGGATTTCGGTTTCGAGGCGCGCGTAATCGTCGATGCCGCGCGGCCGGTAGCTCGCCTGCTCGTCAAATGATTTCGCTGTCAGGTTCTTCTCGTCATGCGGGAAGGCCTTGCGGAGCACGCTCAGGACTTCCGGGATCTCAAGGCTCAACGCCATCTCGAGAACCTGCGTGTGCGATAGACCGTCTTGCGGTGCGAAGCGGGGAAGCTGCGCCGCCAGAATGAAGATGCGCATGATGAGCGCGAGACGGATCGCCTGCAGAAGATCCAGCTCCAAGCGGTTCTCGTCAGGCACCATTCCGTCTTCGATGTTGAGATCGGCGAGAATGGCGTGGAGATCGATCGCATCGAGACGCAGAAGATGGACGAGTTCGGAGATGTCGCCGTGACGATCGTCGGGAAGCAGATGCGTGGCGAGGGTGCGGAAGGCGCTGTTTAAGGATTGTTCGCGGCCCCACGAGGCGCGGGAAGCCCAAAGGCCGGCGTTGAACAGTTGAGCGTTGGCGGCCATCGCGTTGAGGCTGGATATCGTTTTGCCGTGGGCGATCATCGCAAGCAGCGACTGCAGCCGCTTCGACTTCCTAGCGAGCTTGTAAAAGCGATCGCGATCGACCCCGACTGCCGTTCCAAGGCCCGCAACGACGTTCGCGATGTAGCCGAACTGCTGCAGAATTGCGTTATTCGGGATAGCGCGCATGCGGGCTGGATTGCCACGATCGGAAGCGTGATCGCCCTGGCGCTTCACCGGACGCGAACCTGTCTTGAACAGGAGGTTCGGGCCAAAGGCGCCAAGCACGGCGCGGTAGCCGTCGTGCGCGAACAGGTCCTGCTGGAATGCGCGCAACCTCAAGAAGAAGTCGAGACTGAAATCCTGCGCGGCGTAGAACGGATCCTTTTCGGCCGGTGGAATGTCACCGTCCACGATGATGGTGGCCAGCGCGCGCGTCGTCAATGCGCGGTTGCCGAAGAATACGTAACCGTCACCGCCTTGGAAGCTGGTCTCGTGCTTGACAGGAATATTCGCGGCGCCGAATCGGCGGCGCGCCTCGTTCGTCATCACATAGTGCAGGCGACGGTACAGCGTGCCGGGATGCGCACCTCGGCCCATGGACTCGCCGTGGGTCGAAAACAGAAGCGTTTCGATGCCTTCGAGCTTGGCGGTGTCGACGAGCGCAGCGAGCGCCTTGTAAAATCGTTCGACTGCGAGGGTCGCGGAGATCTGACCAATAAACCGGCCAGCGTCGGAAAACCCTGTCTGGATGCTCAGGCGCTTGCGGCCGCGCACGTACTCCCGATAGGTCTCTTCCTCGACCAGGCGCTCCATGATGCGGGCGCCGTTCTCAAGGCCGGTCGGCGTCTCGAACAGGGGTGAGATGTCGGTGATGTGATCGACGCCGAAAAGCTTGGCGAAGAACACGGCGATCAACACGGTCGCGGGAGACTCACATTCCGCGATCAGAAAGCGGATCGGCGTTTCCTTGTCGACGTGCTTCATGATCTGCGCGGTCAACGCGAATTGGCGGATCGCGGTCGCACTTTCCAGATCAAGCGTCGCGAAGTTCACTGTCTCGCGCGGCGTGTTCTTGATCATCTCGACGATACGGACGAGTGACTGGCTTTCGGTGAGGTCGCGCGTCCAAGGCTCATGCACATACGCACGGAAGGCGTTGTGCAGCTGCAGCGCGTTGATACGCAGATGGATATGCGACATGCCAAGACCAGTCGCCTCGACCAGACCGGCAAGCGCTGCCGTCGCCCGCTTCATTTGCGGGGCTTGCACAGTGTCGATCAGTGTATCGAAGAGCGCTTGAAGCGACTCGACGGTCAGCAGATTGTAGCCGTCCGTCTTGGTCATGACGTTGGCCGCCTTCGCAAGGCCTTCCGTGTTGTTCGTGAAGCCTTCAAGAGCCTTCAACTGCTCATCGACGGCGGCGATGCCGAGATCGAGCTTGCCGACGATCTGACGGGCGACGCGTTGAGCTGCATCGCCACTTTCCAGCTTGTGCTTCAGAACGACGAAGCGTTCACGAATATCGGCGAGCGCGGCGCGTTTTTCGCGCAAACGGGTCTCGAATGAAAAAGTCCAGGTGATGTCGGTACGGCCGTCGAGGTCGTAACCCACCCAGGACGCAAAGGTCGTCATCTTCGGACGGACCTTGAAAGCGGCGTCGCCGAACTTCTGCGCGGCGACGCTATAGAACCCGTGCAGCAACTCTTCGTAAGCGTTGCGGAGATTGCGGATCGCGTCCTGCGCACACTTGTGCTCGTGGTGCAGGGTAAGCTTGTCTTCGGGACGGTGCGGCAGGCCGATGGCCACGTCCGAAGATGGATCGGCGACAGCGATGTCGACCATCCGGCGATAGAGGGCATCCGAGAGCCCAAACGTCGGGTGAGCGGTAAGAACGATGCCGGTGCGCGCCCGTGACCAGCGCTCGGCGAATGCTTCCAGATTATTGCCCGACTCGTTGGCGGTCTTTTCAACGTAGGCGGTGAAATCCTTGAGGGTGGTCGATTGATCGACGTAGCCGATCTTCTCGCGCAGGCCGCGGGCGCGACGCACAAAGGCGCGATCCATCAGGCGGCCAGCGAGGGCCTTCATCTCGTCGAAGGTCACTTCGCTGGATTCGAGCCGGCGAGAAAGATCGAAGGCGACGTTCAGAATGGGATTGAGCGAGGGGTTGTCAGGGATTTGCGCTCTGAGACGCTTCAGTTGATTGACCAGCTCGGTTTCGTCGAGTTTGGCCGAACCGACAGCGGGCGTCGTATCCTGCATCACCAAGGCTCCATGTCCCTCCTGGGGACCGACTTCTCACGTATGTTCTTATGTAGCGAGGCGGATGGCCGGAGGCAAAGGCGCACTCCGGCCAATTTGGAACTCAGGCTACCTTTTTCATCTGGCCGAGGACCTGGGCGATGGTCGAGCCCATCTCGGACGGCGTCGGCGCAATCGTGACGCCGCAGCCCTTCAGGATCTCAACCTTCTCAGCAGCCGATTCACCGAATGCCGAGACGATGGCGCCGGCGTGTCCCATGCGGCGGCCCTTGGGAGCAGACAGGCCAGCAATGTAAGCAATCACCGGCTTCTTCATGTGCTCCTTGGCATACAAGCCAGCTTCCGCCTCCTGCGGTCCGCCGATCTCGCCGATCATCAGGACGGCATCCGTCTCAGGATCCGCCTCGAAGGCTTCGAGAACGTCGCGGTGCGACGAGCCGTTGATCGGGTCGCCGCCGATGCCGACCGATGTCGAAACGCCGATACCCAGCGCCTTCATCTGCGCGGCTGCCTCATATCCCAGCGTGCCCGAGCGGCCGACAATGCCGACGCGGCCAGGAAGGTAGATATGTCCCGGCATGATGCCCAGCATCGCCTTCCCTGGCGAGATGGTGCCCGCGCAGTTCGGTCCCGTCAGGACCATGCGGCCTTCTTTCTTGTAGCGGCGCATATAGCGCTTCACGCGGATCATGTCCTGGGCGGGAATACCGTCGGTGATGCAGACGCAGTATTTGATGCCCGCATCGGCGGCTTCCATGATCGCGTCGGCCGCGAACGGCGGCGGCACGAACACGATCGAAGCCTCAGCTCCGGTCTCATCGACAGCGCCCTTGACGGTGTTGAACACCGGCCGGCCGAGATGGGACGAACCGCCCTTGCCCGGCGTCACGCCGCCGACGACGTTCGAGCCGTAATCGATCATTTCCTGCGCGTGAAACGTGCCGATACGTCCGGTGAAGCCCTGGATCAGGATCGGCGTCTTTTCATTGATAAAGATAGCCATTGGTGCGTTTCTCCGGATTTAGGCTGCTTTTTTCGCCGCTTCGACGGCTTTCTTTGCCGCTTCTGCCAGCGTGTCCGCGCTGATGACGGTGAGACCGCTGGTGTCGATGATCCTACGACCTTCCTCAACGTTCGTTCCGGCGAGACGGACGACGATCGGCATCGTGATGTTGAGTTCCTTGACAGCGTCTACGACGCCCTTGGCAACCCAATCGCAACGGTTGATGCCGGCAAAGACGTTCACGAGAATGGCGCGAACGTTCTTGTCGCGAAGCACGGCGCGGAAAGATTTCGTCACGCGCTCGGGAGATGCACCACCGCCAATGTCGAGGAAGTTCGCTGGCTCACCGCCGGCGAGCTTGATCATGTCGAGCGTCGCCATCGCGAGGCCGGCGCCGTTGACGATGCAGCCGATGTCGCCGTCTAGGCCGACGTAGGAAAGGCCGCGGTCAGAGGCATAGGTTTCGCGCGGATCTTCCTGGCTTTTGTCGCGAAGCTCGGCGATGTGCGGGCGGCGGAACAACGCGTTCTCGTCGAACGACATCTTTGCGTCGAGCGCCAGCACCTGCTTTTCCTTGGTGATGACGAGCGGGTTGATCTCTACCATCATCGCATCGAGGTCGCGGAACGCGCGGTAGCAGCCCATGATGGCGGGTACGAGCTTGTTGACGATCTCAGGATCGACTCCGAGACCGAATGCAAGCTCGCGGGCCTGGAACTGCTGCATGCCGACGGCCGGGTCGACCGTGACGCGAATGATCGTGTCGGGCTGCGTGGCGGAGATCTCTTCGATATCCATGCCGCCTGCGGCGGACGCAACGACGACGATGCGCTCGGACGCGCGGTCCATGACGAAACCAAGATAGATCTCGCGATCGATGTTGGTCGCTTCCTCGATGTAGAGGCGCGAGACCAGCTTACCGGCCGGTCCCGTCTGGTGGGTGACGAGCTTGCGGCCAAGCATGGACTCGGCTGCTTCCTCGATCTCACGCTCGTTGCGGCAGAGCTTTACGCCGCCGGCCTTGCCGCGCGCGCCCGAGTGGATCTGCGCCTTTACGACGACAGCGCCACCAAGCTCGCTCGCGCGGTAGGTTGCCTGCTCGGGGCTATAGGCCAGGCCACCGCGCGGGATCGGCACGCCAAACTTCGTAAGAAGTTCTTTCGCCTGGTATTCGTGAATGTCCATTGTAGGACCTCCCTAGGATAATTTGACGTTCCTGGCGTTTCTTATTTCGCGCGGGCTGCTTCGGCCGACTTGATCGCAGCTGCCGTGACGAGCAAGTTGCGAGCCATCTTCTCGGAAGCCGCGTCGATCATCTTGCCGTCGAGAGAAGCGGCGCCCTTGCCCTGGGCTTCGGCTTCCTTCAGAGCGACCAGAATGCGCTCGGCGCGCTCGACTTCCTTGGCGGTCGGCGAATAGATCTCATTGGCGAGTTCGATCTGCGAGGGGTGGATGGCCCACTTGCCTTCCATGCCCAGCGCTGCGCCACGGCGAGCGGCGGCCTTGTAGCCTTCCGGATCGTCGATGCCGCCGAACGGGCCATCGATCGGACGCAGGCCGTAAGCGCGGCAAGCAACCGTCATGCGCGAGAGCGGGAAATGCCACTGATCGCCGGGGTAATCCGGGTTGAGGCCGCCGATGACGACGGTGCGTGCCTTGTTGAAAGCGGAATAGTCAGCGACGCCGAAGTGCATCGATTCCAGGCGGCTCGGAGCAGCGGCGATTGCTTCGACGTTGGCCATGCCGAGCGGCGTCTCGATCAGCGCTTCGGTGCCGATCTGGTTCTTTAGACCTTTGGCAACTTCGATCTGGCTGACGATGCACTCGACCGTGTAGACGTCGGCGGGAACGCCGACCTTCGGGATGAGAATGGTGTCGAGCTTGGCGCCGGCCTGCTCGACGATGTCGACGACGTCGCGATACATATAGTGCGTATCAAGGCCGTTGATGCGAACCGAGACGCTCTTACCTGCGCCCTTCCAGTCAAGATCGTTCAGAGCCTGGATGATGTTCTTGCGGGCCTGTTCTTTTTCCGGCGGCGCGACGGCATCTTCGCAATCCAGAAAGACGTAGTCGGCGGCGCTCTTGATGGCGCGATCGATCATGCTCGGGTTGGAGCCCGGAACCGCGAGATAGGAGCGCTGCAATCTCTGTTTGCGGAGCGGGAACTGCGAGAAGCTCATTGGGAATTGCCTTCCTAGATCTGAAGCGAGTGTTTTTATTTTCGGAACAACGGATGCGAAGAAGCGAGTGAGCGCCCGGCATCATCGAGCCGGGCGCTTCTCAAGTCTTAGGCGGCCTTTGCCTGAGCCGGCGTGACGCTCGTGGCGGACTTCGTCGCGGTCTTGGAGAAGTACTCGGCGGCGGCGCCTGTACCCGAACCAAGCTTGACGTTGATGCCGGAGTCTTTCATCGCCATTTCGACGGCGAAGAGAACGCCACCGATCATGAACTCATCGACGGCGCCGAGATGGCCGATACGGAACACCTTGCCGGCGACCTTGTTGAGGCCCGTTCCGAGCGACGTGTTGTAGCGATAGTAAGCCGTCTTCAGGACAGCATTCGCATCAGCGCCTTCAGGAACGAGGATCGCCGAGACGGTGTCGGAATGCCACTTCGGTTCCTTGGCGCAGAGCTTCAGGCCCCAGGCGTCGACAGCTGCGCGAACGCCCGACGCCATGCGGTGATGACGAGCGACAACGTTGTCGATGCCTTCAGCGAGGATGAGATCGAGCGAAGCGCGCAGACCACGGATCAGCTGCGTTGCAGGCGTGTAGGGGAAGTAGCCAAGATCGTTCGTCTTGATCATGTCTTCCCAGGAGAAGAAGCAACGGTTCATGCGGCCGTTGACCGTCTTGTTGACGTCGAGCGCCTTCTGGCTGACGGCGAGGATGCCGAGGCCGGTCGGAAGCATGAAGCCCTTCTGCGAACCCGAGACGCAGCAGTCCACGCCCCATTCGCCCATGCGCATTTCGAGCGAGCCGACCGACGAGACGCCGTCGACGAAGAGAAGAGCCGGATGCTTGGCGGCATCGAGGGCCTTGCGAACACCGGCGATGTCCGATGTCACGCCCGTCGCGGTTTCGTTATGCGTCGCGAAGACGGCTTTGATTTCGTGGTTCTTATCCTTCGCGAGGATGTCGGCATACTTTTCGAGCGGTACGCCCGTGCCCCACTCTTCATCGCAGAGCTCGACCTTCAATCCGAGACGCTCGGCCATATCGACCCAAAGCAGCGAGAACTGACCGAAGCGGCTCATCAGAACCTTGTCGCCCGGGGCGAGCGTGTTCTCGATCGCCGATTCCCATGCACCAGTGCCCGATGACGGGAAGATGAAAACGCGGCCGTCTTTCATTTTGAAAACCTTCTTCAGGTCTTCGAAGATCGGCAGCGTGAACTTCGGAAACTCCGGCGAGCGCATGTCTTCCATCGGAAGGTTCATAGCCATACGCACGGCATCGGGAATCGTCGTCGGGCCGGGAATGAAAAGATGGGGCGTGATCATATTCAAGGCGTTCCTCCACGCTGCGTTGAGCCAAGCCGACAGTTCCCGCGCAACAGGGAAGAGAATTCGGCATGCTTTTGCTGATCCTTCCGCCCGATGCAGATGCGGGCGTCAGTCTTAACTAGCAGGCGGACAGTGATGGTGGGAACGGAAAACTATCAACACCCTGTTGGGCAGGCTCAGCTACCCACCTCGTTACGCTTTTGTGCAGCGTTGTATCTCTGATTTTGCGCGGGCTTTACTGCTGCTCGGAACGGTTAACGGAGACATGCAGCGCAACAGCCATCGCCCGGTTCGAAACACCGAGTTTATCGTATAAATTTTTCAGATGATATTTCACCGTGTTGCGCGAGATGCCGATACGCGCCGCGATCTGCAAATTCGTCCAGCCGTTCGCAAGCGCAGCAAGAAGCTCGCGCTCGCGCGCCGTCAAACCTTCGAGCGGATCGTGATTCAGCAAGTCGATGTCGACGTAAGGCAGCGACAAGCGGCCACGCGCGACCGAAACGACCGCTTCGAGCAGAACCTGCGGATCTTCAGTCTTGGAAACGAAACCCCACGCGCCGCCTTTGATGGCTTGGCGAAGCACGTCGTGCGAGCGCTCGCCCGTGTAGATGATGATCCGCGTCTGCCACTTTTCCTGACGCACGCGCTGCAGTACGGCGCCACCGTTCATGTCGGGCAAGGTCCAGCCAACCACGGCAATCTCGACCGGGCGCGTCTTCAAGGCGGAGACCAGGGCTTCGCCCGTCGCATGGACGCCGCAGACGTTGAAGCGACCGTCGCGTTCGATCAACGCGTCGAGACCTGCACGGACCACCGGATTTTGATCGGCAATGGTGACCTCAATCTTGGCGGCCATCCGCGCAATACTCTCCTTAGATTGGCGGCGGCTCCAGAGGCGTCTGAAACGCGCCTCGAATTGGCGACCCCGGCAGGATTTGAACCTGCGACCTACGGTTTAGGAAACCGTTGCTCTATCCAGCTGAGCTACGGGGCCCCGCCCAAGCGTTGTGATCCCGCGTCGGCGCAACAGCGGGTTCAAGAGCTATGCGGTGAGCGCCGATGGAGGTCAAGCGCAGCACCATGCGTAAGCGCGACTCACGACGGTTTCGCGACATTCAAATTCCTCAGGGGAGCCGCGCCCGGCGCATTTCTTTGCTCCAGGCGCAAGCCTCCGGCTTTGATGTATCCACAATTTGCCGACCGCCGGGCCACACCCGCGAAATAATCCTGCAAATCTTTCAAATGCCTACTGTTCAAAACGGTAACCATACTGGAGAGTGAGGCCAGGTAAGGGACCACTCGCGGGCCGGAAACGGCGAAGCTGCGACCGGCGAGTGTGAGTGATTTCCGCTTCGGTCTTCGACCGGGGGACAGTTGAGGGGACTGCACTGATGAGAAAGACTTTGGCCGCGATGGCCCTGGCACCGTTCATGTTGCCGGCGGGCGCAGCAATGGCCCAGAGCCTTCCCGATGAAGTAAGGCCCCTCGGCAATCTCAGCAGCCCCTATAACCTCATCATTCCAAATTATGACGAGCGGCCGTCGCCGGCCTCGTGGGAGGGTTTCTACTGGAAACCGATCCTCAGCTATACCAGCATGTCGTTCGGCGATAGCCACTTGAAGGATGCAGATGGGTTCACTTTGGGCGCGTTGGTGGGTTACGACTTCCGCTACCAGGGCTTTATCTTCGGTCCCACTGCCGATCTAAGCTACGATTTCCTCTACAATGACAGTTCCCGCATAGATGGTGTCTCTGGCTACAAAGCTCACGCCGACTTCGATGGGTCGGTCGGTGCCCGCGCCGGATTCCTACTTATGGATCGCACTTTGATTTACGCCACGGGCGGTTACGCATTCTCCAATCTGGAAGTGAAGAACCGCTCGCTGGGCGTCAGCGATACCAACACGTTGTCAGGCTGGACCGCTGGCGGTGGCATCGAATACCTCTGGAGCAACGACAGCGGCCTGCGCTTTGAATACAAGCGTGTCGAGTTCTCCGGCGAACACTTCGACTCCCTTCCGTCCAATGACGATGAAGTCAGCGCGTCGATGGACAAATTCAGCTTCGGCTTTGTGCACCGCTTCTGATCGCTGCAGACGGCGGCGCAGAAGACTTGCCGTCGCGGCACTGATGTTTTCATTCCTTCATTAGATTGCTAAAGCGCAGGCATAGCCCGCCTTGGCGGAATGCTGCGCTTGTGATCTCTATTCGGCATGGCAAGCCGTCCTTGGATAGGTCTGATCGGCGTGGCGATGCTCTGCTCGCCTGCTCCTGCATCGTCCGATCCAGGAACAACGCCGAATTGCACACTCGAACCTGGGCCGATCCGGACCGTCACCCGCATCATCGACGGCGAGACTCTCGTTCTCGATGACGGTAAGGCGGTAAGGCTCATCGGAGCGCTTTCGCCAAGGGCGCGGGACGCTGACGCGGCCGCGGGAGCCTGGCCGCCTGAGATCGACGCGACCAAAGCCTTATCTGACCTCGTCCTGGCAAAGCGCGTGAAACTTGCGTTCTCGGGACGGCGCTCTGACCGGTATGGCCGTCAATTGGCTCACGTCTTCGTTCTCGAAAATGGCCGGGAGGATTGGATTCAAGGTGCGCTCCTCAGAGGCGGTTTCGCACGCGCCTACGGCTTGCCGGACAGCTTTGCGTGCGCGCGCGAACTCATGGCGAACGAAGCCGAAGCGCGCCGCACGCGCGCGGGGCTTTGGAGCAACGGCATCTACCGCACACTTCCGGCCGAGCACCCGGCCGAGATCATGAAACAGCGTGGCAAGTACGTGCGCGTGCGAGGGTCGCTGGTATCGGTGGGCCGGACGAAAAGCGCGACGTATCTGAATTTCAGCAACGACTGGCGATCCGATTTTACGGCGCGGATCGACAAGAAGGTTCTCACCGCCAATCCGGAATTCGACAAATCGCTCGATGCGCTGGCGAATACGACGGTTGTCGTGCGCGGCTGGATCGAACGGCGCAACGGGCCGATGATCGACATCGCGGACCCTTCGCAGCTCGAGCCCACGGATGCGCAGCCAGCCGAGCCGGCAGCCCCAAAAGAAGCGCGCCCGGCTCCACCGGAAGGTGTGGAACCGAGCGCTGTAAACTTGAAATCGCTCTGACTTGAAGTCGAGGCTTAGGCGGCTTCTTCCTCGACAGAGGCTTCGCTTTCAGCGAGGCGGCGGCCCTTGGCGCTCTTGGAGAGAATGTCCGTGATGCGCTGTACGGCACCACGCTCGTCGAGCTTCTCAACGGCAGCAAGTTCGCGCGCCATGCGATCGAGCGCGTCTTCGTAGAGCTGACGCTCTGAATAAGACTGCTCGGGCTGAGCTTCCGAACGATAGAGGTCGCGGACAACTTCGGCGATCGCAATCAGATCGCCCGAGTTGATCTTGGCCACGTATTCCTGCGCGCGGCGGCTCCACATGGTGCGCTTGATGCGAGCGCGGCCCTTGAGGGTTTCCATCGCCTTCTTGACCAGGCCTTCGTCGGCGAGCTTACGCATACCGACGCTGGCGAGCTTACCGGTGGGCACGCGCAGCGTCAGCTTCTCCTTGTCGAAGGTGATGACAAAGAGTTCGAGCGACATGCCGGCGATTTCCTGCTCTTCGATGCCGACGATGCGGCCGACGCCGTGAGCAGGATAGACGACGAATTCGTTGGCCTTGAAGCCGTGGCGCTGGCTCACCGGCTTCTTCTGGACCGCCAGGATCTGACGAGCGGCCGCAGCTTTTTCGGCGACATCCTTAGGGGCCGCCGGCTGCTGAGCGCTGGCTACAGGTGCCGAAATCTTCTGGCTCGCGGCCTTGTGGGCGTTTGCGGGCACGGCGACGGTGCGCTGCGGCGCGGCCGAAGCGGCAGCCTTCGACAAATGTGCGGCGGCAACGTGCGGAGCAACGGGAGTGGGTGCCACCGGCTTCTTGGCGGGAGTAGCGTCAGCTTTCGCGACAGGCTTCTGAACGACCGGCGCAACAGGCTTTTTTACAGCCTTTGCAGGCGCGGGCTGCTGGGCGGCGTGCTTGGTCTTGGCCGGAGCCTCGACCTTCGCCTTGGCAGCAGGTTTCGCGACCTTGTTAGCGCTTGCGGCGACTTTCAAAGGCATTGATTTGCGGACGGCACTTTTCGCTGCGGACTTGGGGCTGACCGGAGCTTTCTTCTTCTGAGCCATATCGATCTCTCACTCTCGCATACTGGGCTTTTCCGGCGATGACCGGTCCGGCCGACAGTCCGCCCGATGGGGGCGGAGCATTGGCGCCGCCGGGCGAAACAAGCCCGAACGACAGGCGCGCATTGATCCGGGCCTCATCTTGACGAGAGACCGTCCCCTGCGCGCTGATTTGAGGCCTAGCTTTGCAAATCCTGCCCGACTCTGAAGTGGCCCAACGACGCCCCATAACGTCTTATCGAGAGCTGCCCATCAGAGGGAGGCAACCCCTTTTTGTTCGCGGCCGTTCCGGATTTGTGCAGACTTAACGCCATCACAGCTGACTCTAACACAGTCTTGACGGCAATTGAAGGGTCGCCTTGTGAGACAATCTGGACGAGCTTAAGGCGGGCTTTAAATAACCCCGCGAAACCAACAGCTTATGTAAGAGCTCCCCTAAGACCTTTCGAAAATGTCAGAAAACTGAAAAATCAGTCGCCCAAACCAGGGTTTGGCGAAAAATATTTCTCAAACTTGTCCGCTTCGTCCTTCGCTGCATCTGCGTCAGGCAGTGCCGCTTTTTTAGCCGTGATGTTGGGCCAGGCGTCTGCATACTGCCGGTTGAGCTCCATCCATTTTTCCATGTTGGGCTCAGTATCCGGCTTGATGGCGTCGACCGGGCACTCTGGCTCGCAGACCCCGCAATCGATACATTCGTCCGGGTGAATGACGAGCATGTTCTCGCCTTCATAAAAGCAATCGACAGGGCAGACCTCGACACAATCGGTGTATTTGCACTTGATGCACTTCTCGTTGACGACGTAGGTCATTCGACTTCCCGGTTCTTATTGTGGCGGCGTCAGCTGCGGCGCGCCGCTGGTCAATTGCTCTTCGCAAGCGGCGCTCTTCTTAGCATAGGCATCACGGCTGCCTAGGTGGACGGGGCGTCACACTTTCATTCCCGTCCCCTGATTTTATCGAGTAGCCGCCGTTCACGTTTTGTAGGCCGGCCGCTTCCGTTGGGACGCAAGCCCGAAGCCATCGCCATTCCGTCGCTTGGCTGGGGTTCTGAGCCGGGCTCTCCCGACAGCTGTGGCGCGGGCTTCGGCGTCAGATCCCGATAGAGTGCTTGGGCCTCAGGGGCGGGACCCCGGCGAACTCCGATCCCGACAATCTCAATGCTGATAACGCGCGGCCCGAGCGATAGGGTCAGAACGTCCCCCGGCTTCACGGTCGTACTGGTCTTATCGATCTTAACGCGATTGACCCGAACTTTTCCTCGCGCAATCAACGCCTGGGCCAACGTCCGGGACTTCGCGATCCGGGCGAACCAAAGCCACTGGTCGATGCGCTGCAGGGAGGACTGGGCCTCCGCGCTTCCAGAGGCTAGCTCAGGTCGACCCGGAGCCTTCACTCCGCTTCTCCATCTGAGCTTTGAGGGCAGCCAGCGCCGCAAATGGCGAGGACGAGTCGCTTGCCGACGACTTTGGCGGTGCCGCACTGATCAACTGCGGAGATCGGCGATCCTCCCGCCGCCGATTATCGTCGCGGCGGCCCTTGCGGTCATCATCCCGGCGCGGACGATGGCCTTCGTCTTTTCTCGGCCCCTGGTCGTGATTGCGATTTTCGGCACCTCTCGCCTCGGAGCGCGGGCGATCATCGCGACGATCCTGGTGGCGATTGCGGTTATGCTGGCGATCCGGGCGCACATTCGACTTAGGCGTCTGGCCCGCACTTGAACCTTCCGCAGGCGGTGTGGCCGCAGCAATGCTCGCCTGTGCACCCGAGTTCGGTTGATGGCGATGGCCCTGATGACGATGGCGGCCGCCGTCGCGACGCTGGCCTTCACGCCGCTCAGGACGCTGGTGACGGCGCGGACGCCAGACCTCCTCAAACTTCTGTTCGTCGGGGACTGCCGGCGCCGTGGCATCGCTTGCTGCTGATGCGGAGATGTCGGCGGAGGCCTCATTGGCCGGCTCGGCGGCGTCAGCTGCCGCAGGGAGATCGCCGCTGCTGTCCACGGCTTCCGTTTCACTCGGAGCTGCCGCCGCGGGAAGCTCTGGGGACGTCTCGGCGGCTGGAGCTGCCTCCGAGGTAACCGCTGCAGCTTCAGCGGCTGACGGCGCTGGCGTTGCCGCAGGCACAGGCCGCCGCTCGAGACGGAAGCCCAAAGCCTTCAGGACTTCGCCCAGTTCTTCGGCCGAGCAGCCAAGGATCGACATCATATCATCGGTGGCGCGGAACCCGCCGTCGCCGGTGGAGCCCTTCGGCGGCGCGTCGGTCTTGCCTGGACCCGCGCGCCACGCGAGCAACGGGCGAATAAGATCGGCGAGCCGTTCAAGGATATCGAGGCGGATGGCGCGCGGACCGCACAAATGGAAGCCGTGGGCGCGATAGAGCGCTTCTGGCGTTGCCGGATCCACAACGACCGATGTCAGTCCCGGACGGGGCAACTGCGGGGTCGCTCCATTCGCGGGTGGATGCTTCAAGAGCCACAGCGTTGCCGCGAGATCGGCCGCTGCGGGCTTCAGCATGATCGGAAAGAAGATGTTGAAGGCTCCGAAGCGCAAACCGTATTTGCGGAGTTCCGCGCGAGCCGCTTGATCGAGCGCATTGATGTCGTCGGCAATGGTCTCGCGCTTCAGTGCGCCGAGGCTTTCCTTCAACTGAAAAGCAATACCTCGCGCCAAACCTTGAAGCTCGCTGCTCTTCGACATTTCGACAAGCGGCTTCAGCTTGTCGGCGATGGTGTCGCTGATCCAGGTCTTGATGCGAGCTTGGACTTTTTCGCGATCGGATTCGCTCATCGACTCGTCGGCGATGAGCGTCACACCCGGCGCGAGCGGATCTTCCGACGCTTCGAGCTTCGCAACTTCGTCCTCGCGCCAGATGATGGAGCCGGTTCGCGACAGCTTGAAGGCGTCGTTCTGCGCAGCAGCGACGCGGCGCGCCCGCATGCCGAGCTCACGCGTGACCACCTGCATCGCCGCCTGGCGCGTGGCCTTTTCATGGATCCCATCGGCGGCGGAATCGAGCGTGAAACGAAAGCCTTTGAGCCGCCCAACGAAGTGGGTTTCGACCGTGATGGCGCCGTCATCGGCGATATCGGCCGTCAATTCGTCCTTGTCCCGCATGCCTTTCATCAGAGCGCTGGTCCGGCGATCGACGAACCTTTGCGTCAGGCGTTCGTGCAATGCGTCGGAGAGACTATCTTCAATAGCTCGCGTCCGCTCCTGCCAATGAACCGGATCTTTGAGCCAGTCAGGACGATTGGCAACGAAAGTCCAGGTGCGAATGTGCGCAATGCGGGTCGCGAGCGTGTCGATATCGCCGTCCGTACGGTCGGCGAGAGAAACCTGCTTTGAGAACCAGTCCTCGGGGATGCGATTGTCGCCGCTCGTCAGATGTTTGTAGACGTTCGAGACAAGATCGGCGTGGCTTTGATTGGAAATCTTGCGGTAATCGGGGAGCTGACAAACTTCCCACAGGAGTTCGACGCGGGCTCGCGACGAAGCCAGATCCGTGATCTCGCGATCCGCGCTCAAGGCCTCGAGCGCGGCAACGTCATCGGCGGTTCGGGCGCGGGTCAGGCGCTGCTCGCGCGGCAGCTGGCGAAGCGATGCGTGAAGCGCATCGAGGGTGGAAAAATCAAGATCTCGGTTGCGCCATTGCAGTGTGCGGATGCTATCGAAGCTGTGCGTTTCGAGGCGCTCCACCATATCGGCGTCGAGCGGCTCTGCTCCACCTGTCACGCCGAAGGTGCCATCGTTCATGTGACGGCCGGCGCGGCCGGCGATCTGGCCGATTTCGCCCGGCGTCAGGTTGCGATGATTGTGGCCATCGAACTTCCTCAGCGCCGAGAATGCGACGTGGTCAACGTCGAGATTGAGGCCCATGCCGATTGCATCAGTCGCAATCAGGAATTCGACATCGCCCGACTGGTAGAGAGCGACCTGGGCGTTGCGCGTGCGCGGTGACAGCGCGCCAAGCACGACCGCGGCGCCGCCGCGCTGCCGTCGTATCAATTCCGCGAGCGCATAAACTTCTTGCGCCGAGAACGCGACGATGGCCGAACGCGCAGGCAGACGCGTGATTTTCTTCTCGCCGCTGTAAGTCAATTTCGACAATCGCGGGCGCGATATGAAATTAGCGCCGGGAATGAGATCGCTGATCGCCTCACGCATCGTCTGCGCGCCAAGCAACAGCGTCTCGGACCGGCCCCGTGCATGCAGCAAGCGATCAGTGAAGACGTGGCCGCGCTCAGGATCGGCGCACAGCTGGATCTCATCGATGGCGAGGAAATCCACATCGATGTCGCGCGGCATGGCCTCGACGGTCGACACCCAATAGCGCGCCCGCTCCGGCTTGATCTTTTCTTCGCCAGTGATGAGAGCGACTTTGTCGGCACCGACCCGTTGCTTGATCCGGTCGTAGACTTCGCGCGCGAGCAGGCGCAGCGGAAGGCCGATCATGCCGCTTTCGTGACCGAGCATCCGCTCGATCGCAAGATGCGTTTTGCCGGTATTGGTTGGTCCGAGCACCGCCGTCACGTTTCGGATGCGGGCTTCCAGATCACTTGCCATTCGTGCATTGACTCCGATCGTGCCCTGGCATTGCAGAGGAGGGCCCCGAGATCAAGGATTATTCGGTCCGCGGACAAAGAGTGCCATACCGTGCAGAACGCCTCGCGCGCGGCGCGCATCAGCGCTTGAGCGCGATCTGCTGGTTGTTGGCGCCCGTGATATTAATGGTGTCGACCGTCATCACCGCAGAGCCAACGCCGGACGGCACCGTGACGCGATAAGGCACGTAAATTCCGGCCGTCGGCACCGCACGCAGCGCTATCTCAAGATTATTGTAATCGATCCAAGGTTCGGTGAAATCCTTTGGTTTGTGGCCGGCAATGGGCACATATTTCACCCGGCAAACCAGCAGCTCTTTTGGCTGGCCCGATGGATGACGCTCGGAAATCCGCTCCCGCCCCTTCAACGTCAAATGCAGATCATAACGGGCCTTGCCGTCGAAGACGGGAAGCGTCCGATTGCAGGCGTTTTCAGGGCTCGCGTCAGAGACCGCTATCATTGCGGCCATCGGATCGAAGACGTTCTTTAGGTTTTCGGGTTTGAGCTTGATCGTTTCGGGCGAAGGAGATTTCGGCGGCACGAGAACGACGGAGGAGACGGTTGGACCGGCGAAGCCGATTTTCACGGACGTGGTCTTCTTTTTTGTTTTGTAACTCATATCGAAGGCCGCCGGATGGACTCCGGAATTTTCCAAGGTCCCGCTGCCAGAGAAGTTCCCGACCCACTTGAAGGCGCCGAAAAACGCGGAAATGTCGGTTTTGCCGATCGCGGAATACGCGCTGCCCGTGAAATGCGCGTCGAAGCGATAGGTGCCGACGTCGAAACCATTGAAAGATAGGCGATAAAGCGCGGAAACCTGGGTTGGCCAATTGGCGTCGACCGCGGCGGCCTTTTGGACAGGCAAAGTAGCAGAAACAACCGCCAAAAAGGCGAGGACGCTTCGCCCCCGCGCGCCGGCTCCGAAACTGGCCATCTCGTATCCCTGTAACCCCTTGGCCCTTCAGATCTTTGATGTGCGGACTGTTTGCGACTATTGTGGGACTTACGAACTTCTTCCGATCGGCCTGTCCGTCCGTCTTGACGCGGCACTTGGATGTCAATTATACAGCTGCCGAAACCCCCGCAGGCCCTGCTTGCGGGGTGCAATTTTTTGCTGAAACAGCAAGTTTTCGATCGACCGCCCCCACGCGGAGGAGCGGCATAGGAGAGAGTTATGACCAGGCGCTGCGAGCTGACGGGGACGTTGCCCCTCTCGGGCCAACTCAGGAGCCACGCCGAAAACAAGACGAAGCGGAAGTTTCGTCCGAACCTTTGCAATGTAACGTTGCTGAGCGATGTGCTCGGCCGCAAGGTCCGTTTGCGCGTTTCGGCTCGCGCTTTGAAGTCGGTCGAGCACCGCGGCGGTCTCGATGCGTTTCTGCTGAAGGCCAACAACGACGAGCTGTCGGCAACCTGCCTCAAGCTGAAGCGTGAGATCCAGAAGGCGCAGGCTTCCAAAGCCGCCTAAATCTCCGCTGATCAATTGCGAACGTTAGAGCCCGGCGCCTCATTCGGCGGCCGGGCTTTCGCTTGTTTGACGTCCTTCAGTGCGAACTGCAGCAACAACGTCCGCTGGATCAGGTGATTGAAGTTGTCGTCCGAGATCATCGTGATCAGGACTTCGCCGCTTTTGAGCCGGGTAGCGGCCAATCCTTCCATATTGTCGATATTGTCGGCCATGTCGGCTTCGATGAGCGTTTCGCCATCCAGCGTACGGCCGGGAGCGATGCCGTCAGGGGAAACGCGGATGAGCCGCATCTTCACGCCTTCGAGCCAGCGGAACCGACGCTCCAGCACAAACAGCGTGCCGTCCTCCAGGCTCGCGATATCGGTGATGTCGAAGTCGCCGACGTTCTGAAGGTGGATGGTGACGGGACCATCTTTGGTCCAAAGCCAGCCGGTGTGATTTCGCGAGGGATCGTAAAGGCGCTCCGAAAACGCGATCACCTGCCCTTTGTAAGGACCGCCCTTCATGATGGTGAGCGCTTCCAAACCCTTGTTGGCGCCCATGCGGTTCATGCCCGGCGCGAGCTTGAGGCTGGCGCGATCCGCTCCAATGCCGTCGGCTCCGAGATCATAGCGCTCGATGCGGGGTGGCCGGCCTTCGAAGCCAATCAACACCGAGCCGCGAGACAGCGTGCCGTTCTCAAGCGCGATCGATTCAGAATCCCGGCCGCGACGGTCGGTGAGGGGCGCACCTTTTTTATCGAGGAGCGGGCCGAGACGCGCATTTGTTACGCCGGAGGGATGACGTCCTGCGTAGGTCAACTCTGCCGTCATCCAGACGCCGATATCGGAAAGCGCCAGAATCGACTTTGCGTCATCGCCGACGAGCAGGCCCGACCAACCGCCAAAGAAAGGCGAAGGCGAGGTCAGGACCAGACCGCCCAAAAACGTCAGTTTGCCGAGGGAGCGATCAGGTCCGCCACGCACGAACGTCGAGAACGGTTCGCCGGTGACGACGATGGGGGCGGCCGTCAGATCAGAAATGTCGGGCTTGGGATCGGCATGCGAGAGTGCCGGCCCAAGCGCCAGCAGCGCGATTGCGAGTACCAATCGGCGACAGAGCTCTGAGAGCACAGCATAGCCTCAATGGGTGCGGGAGCGACGACGAAGTGAGGTGTCGGCCTTGTCGGCCTCGTGATGCTCGTCAAAAAGCTCGACCAGTTTCTCGGTCATGGCCCCGGCAAGTTCGGAGGCGTCCGTTATCGTGACAGCACGCTGATAGTAACGCGTCACGTCGTGGCCGATCCCAATGGCGATCAACTCGACGGGCGAGCGGTTCTCGATTTCGTGGATGACCTGCCGCAAGTGCTGCTCCAGGTAGCTGCCCGAATTCACGGAGAGCGTCGAGTCGTCGACCGGCGCTCCGTCGGAGATCATCATGAGAATGCGGCGCTGCTCGGGCCGGCTGACGAGGCGCGCGTGGGCCCACGCCAACGCTTCGCCATCGATGTTTTCCTTGAGCAAGCCCTCTCGCATCATCAACGCGAGCGAATTTTTCGCGCGCCGCCATGGGGCATCGGCCGTCTTGTAGATGATGTGACGGAGGTCGTTGAGACGTCCCGGCGCCGGAGGCTTGCCTGCCGCGAGCCATTCCTCGCGCGACTGCCCGCCTTTCCAGGCCTTGGTGGTGAAACCTAAGATCTCGACCTTGACGCCGCAACGCTCGAGCGTGCGGGCCAGAATATCGGCGCAACAGGCAGCCACCATGATCGGCCGGCCGCGCATAGAGCCGGAATTATCGAGCAGCAGGGTGACGACCGTATCGCGAAAGTCGGTGTCGCGCTCGCGCTTGAACGACAGAGCGCCGGTCGGATCGGTGATGATGCGTGTTAGACGGGCGGCGTCGAGCTGGCCCTCTTCGAGATCGAAATCCCAGCCGCGGTTCTGCTGCGCGAGCAAGCGACGCTGAAGCCTGTTGGCGAGCTTGGCAACGGCGGCGGAGAGCGTCTTCAATTCCTTGTCGAGAAAAGCGCGCAGGCGCTCCAACTCTTCAGGCGTCGAAAGCTCGTCGGCACCGACTTCCTCGTCATAGGCGCGCGTGAAGACCTTGTATCCGAAGGCTTCTGGGTCATCGAGGACGGTTGCGTTCGGACGCCATGGCGCAGGCGTCTCCTCCTCGTTGAGGTCGCTGTCATCCAGCTCCTGCGGCTCGGTCTGGCCGGATTCCATCGTCTCCTCGGTTTCGGAGAGATCGCCCTCGGAAAGCTGCTCGTCGGTTTCCTGATCCTGGCCGTCAGTCGACTCTTCGCTCTTCTCCTCAGACTCTTCTGAGCCGCCGTCCGCCGCGCCCTCGTCCTCCTGCTCGTCGTCGTCTTCCGGCTGCGGCTGATCGCTCTGATCCGCCATTTCTAGGATCTTCAGAAGATCACGGATCTGCCGGCCGAACTGCTCCTGGTTTTCGGACAGGCCTTCGAGCCTGTTCAACAGCTTGCCGCCGCGGGCTTCGATCATCGGACGCCAAGCTTCGACGAGGCCCTTTGTCGAGGCCGGGGGGGCTTGGCCCGTCAGGCGCTCGCGGATCAAAAGCGCAAGCGCATCCTCAAGGGGCGCTTCCGCGCGCGTGGCGACAGACCTGAACCGGCCGTGGCTATATTGGTCTTCGAGGCGCGCCGTCAGATTGGCCGCCATGCCCGGCATGCGGATCGAGCCGATGCCTTCGACCCGCGCGCGCTCGGCGGCCTCGAACACCGCACGTGCCGGTCCGGAGGATGGCGCGATCCGGCGATGAACCTTGGCGTCATGGCACCCGATACGCAGGGCAAGGCTATCCGCCCAGCCGCGGGCTAGCGCGATATCTTTTGCCGATGGCGCGCGCGGAAGATCCGGGAGATGCACCGCCTTGCCCAGCACGTCGCCCTTGCCGGGACCGAAATCGACTTCGACCTCGCTATCGCCGGCAATGGCGCGAACGGCCGGGCCGAGCACGCGTTTCAGCGGCTCGGACGCGGCTTCGCGGCGTTTGGGTGGTGATGTCATGAACGGCCCATCTCGCGGCCCCAACAGATCAGGTCAGAGCGACGTTCGCCGTACTTTCGGGAAGTTCCTCGCCGAAACAGCGCTGATAGAATTCCGCGACGAGAGGCTTTTCGAGGTCATCGCACTTGTTGAGGAACGTGACGCGGAACGCGAAACCGATGTCGCCGAAAATTTCTGCGTTCTCCGCCCACGTGATGACGGTACGCGGGCTCATCACCGTCGACAGGTCGCCGTTGATGAAGGCCGATCGCGTCAGATCGGCGACGCGGACCATGTGCGAGATCTGCTTGCGCTTGGCTTCGCTTTTGGCAAAGGACTTCACCTTCGACAGAACGATTTTCGCCTCGTCGTCGTGGGGCAGATAGTTCAACGTCGCGACGATCGACCAGCGATCCATCTGGCCTTGGTTGATCTGCTGCGTGCCATGATAGAGGCCGGAGGTGTCGCCCAAGCCTATCGTGTTCGTTGTCGCGAACAGCCGGAACGCGGGATGCGGGCGGATGACTTTCGACTGATCGAGCAACGTCAGCTTGCCTGAGACTTCGAGCACGCGTTGAATGACGAACATTACGTCCGGTCGGCCGGCGTCGTACTCGTCGAACACCAGAGCGATGTTGTTCTGCAAAGCCCAGGGAAGAATACCTTCCTTGAACTCGGTCACCTGCTTGCCGTCCTTCAGGACAATGGCGTCCTTGCCGACGAGGTCGATGCGCGAAACGTGGCTGTCGAGATTGATGCGGACGCAGGGCCAATTCAGGCGCGCGGCCACCTGCTCCACGTGGGTGGATTTGCCGGTGCCGTGATAGCCTTGGATCATCACGCGGCGGTTGTGCTTGAAGCCGGCAAGAATCGCGAGCGTCACGTCGCGATTGAAGAGATAATCGGGATCGACTTCGGGGACATGTGCATCCGGCTGCGAATAGGCGGGAACCTCAAGATCGCTATCGATGCCGAAGACTTGTCGAACGGACAATTTCATGTCCGGAAGATGACCCGCAGCCGCGCCGTTCGGGCTTGTAGACGTGCGCATTTCCATTGGAATTCCCGATCAGATTGCCCAGCTGCCGCAAAGGCCTCTATCCGGAGCAACTCTCATGGGGGTGCACCCGTTTCAAGGGCTCGGAGGATTAGGCCAGGCCAGATTGCTTTAAATAGTTATAGGCTTGCAGGATTTCACGCAACTTTTCCTCAGACCTGCTATCCCCGCCGTTGGCATCGGGATGGTGAATTTTCACCAGCTCCTTGAACCGCGATTTGATGTCCTCGCGGCTTGCGTCTTCGCCAAGATCCAGAACCTTGAGCGACTTGCGCTCAAGCGGCTTCAGCTGACGGCGAAATGTCGGCGCGGTCGCGGTGCGCGAAGAGCGGACCTTGCGCGTCATACGCTCGGTGCCCGCCTTGACGCGCGCGGCAGCTTCCGCGTCCATAGAGCCATCACGCGTGCCGTGCGCCCAAGCGTTGGCGCCGGTTTTCCAGGTGGGGCGATGACCGGTCAGAGCGTCCTTGCGGAAGTTGCTGACTTCCGCGTCGCTCATGCCGTCGAAGTAGTTATATTCCTGATTATATTGCCGAACGTGATCGATACAAAAATTGAAGTACTCGCCGTCGCGGCCACGACCCTTGGGCGCTTTGTGGGGACCGGGCTTTTCGCAGCCCTTCCACTGGCACAACGGCGCGCGCGTTTCCTTCTTGGCGCTGCTCTGGCGCTTCGAAGAGACGCGGATGCTATCGAAAAATTTTGAATCGAGCTTCATTGGCTGAATTATGAGGGTTCAACGTCGTCGAAACAAGGCGGCAAGAAAACTCTTGATTTCCGTCGTGACTGTGCAGTCAATCCATTAACAGGCTCTTTCATGGCGGGCGGCGTTCAGCTTGTTCGTATGAAGGAGCACCTTGAGAGAAAAAGATGTCCGTTACAGGCCGACTTCGCGAAAAGCTTATGATCGGATTGCAGCCCACACGTCTAGACGTGGTCAACGAATCCGAGCTTCATGCCGGCCATCGGAACTCACCGGGTACGGGCGAAAGCCACTTCCGCGTTCTCATAGTTTCGGACGCCTTTACAGGCAAGTCTCGCGTTGAGCGCCACCGTCTCGTGAATGATCTGCTCAAGGACGAGCTTGCGGGTGGCATCCACGCGCTGGCGCTATCCACCCTCGCCCCCGGCGAAGCCATGCCGAAGGCTGCGGGTTCGCACTGATCAACCGGAGGAGCGCGCCGTGCTGCTTTGAACGGGGCTGGTCGCGATCGGCTTGATCCGAAGCGCCATGATGCGGTTGCGGCTCTTGCGGAGAATTTCGAACCGGTAGCCATGGAACGTGAACACCTGGCCCGGTTCAGGGATCGTCTGGGCCTCGTGAATAACGAGGCCGGCGATCGTCGTAGCTTCGTCGTCGGGTAGATCCCAATCGAGATGGCGATTGATGTCGCGAATTGCAACGGTGCCGTCGACATTCACAGTACCGTCCGATTGCAAGCGGATGTGACTGTCCGGATTGTCGTGCTCATCAGTTATCTGGCCGACGATTTCTTCCAGGATGTCCTCGAGCGTGATGAGGCCCTGGACCTCGCCGTACTCGTCGACCACCAAGGCCATCTGAATTTTCTTCTTCAGGAATTGGTTGAGCTGATCGCGCAGCGTGGTCGTGTCCGGGACGAACCAGGGTTCTGTCGCGGATTTCGCAATATCGAGCTTTTCCGGCTGCCAATCGTTGCGCGAGAGCGCCTGGAGCAGGTCCTTGGAATGCAGAACGCCGACGATGTTCTCCGGCTCGTCCTTCCATAGCGGCATGCGCGTATATTGCGAGCGCATGATCTGATCGATGATTTTCGCCGGTGGCTCATCGATATCGAGCGTTTCCATCTTGGTGCGATGGACCATGATGTCGGCGACCTGGAGATCGCCCAGGTCGAGAATGCCGCCCAACATCTCGGCATCGCCCTTCGCCACCGTCCCTTCCCGGGCCTGGAGGTCGATCGTGCCGCGGATCTCTTCGTGAGCCGCTAGGATGTTGGCTTCGTCGTCCGCCTTACCGGGCGTCAAGATCAGGATGTTGCGAACGATGAATTCCACTGCGCGGGTGAACGGCGTGAGAACATAGATCAAGCCCTGCATGATCGGCGCGACGATGAGCGCGACGCGGTCGGAATAGGCAAGCGCATAGGTTTTCGGGAGCACCGCCGCAAAGATCACGATCAAGATCGTGATGATGCCGGTGGCGTAGGCGACGCCAACCTCGCCGTAGAGGTCGACCGCGATGTGAGAGGCCAAAGCCGCCGCCAGAACGTCGACGAGGGTATTACCGAGCAGCACCGTGCCGATCATCTTCTCGGGCCGCGACAGCACCTTATTGACGAGCGCTGCGGCAACATTTCCGTCTTCCTCAAGAGCGTGCATTCGTGCCCGAGATGCGGCCGTGAGCGACGTCTCGCTGACGTTGAAGAACGCCGACAGAACGATCAGCAGGAGAATGGCTAAAAAGCTTATGACGATGGTCATGGCCGGCGGGTTCGGTCCCTGTTCAGAATGCGTTAGAGCAATCTAACACACCCCGAGAGGGCGGGGATAACTTGCTCAGCCGATTTCCCGCTTCAGAAAGTCCAGGACCGTTCCGGGTTCGATATCGCGTGTCACAAAGGCCTGGCCGATATCCCGGACGAGAATGAACGTCAGCCTGCCCGCCTTTACCTTCTTGTCCTGACCCATGAGGCGAAGCAGTTCGGCGGCGTCGGCTTTATCGCCAGGGATGTCGGCTATCCGGGTCGGGAGCCCGACGGCCCGCAAATGACTTGCGACCCTGTCGGCGGATCCTGCGGGGCAAAGGCCCAGTTGTTCTGAGAACCTGAAGGCCATGCACATGCCAATGGCGACGCCTTCGCCGTGAAGAAGACGATCGGAGTACCCCGTCCAGGCTTCGAGCGCGTGGCCGAAGGTATGGCCGAGGTTCAGGAGGGCGCGATCGCCGGTTTCCGTTTCATCGCGGGCGACGATTGCCGCTTTCGCCGCCACGCTCGTTTCGATCGCCGTCGTCAGAGCGGGACCGTTGTTGCCGAAGACGCTCTGCCAGTTGGTTTCAAGCCAGGAGAAGAACTGCGCATCTCCGAGCAGTCCGTACTTTGCCACTTCGGCATATCCGGCGCGCATCTCGCGCGGGGGAAGCGTCGTCAAAACGGAGGTATCGGCGACGACGAGGCTCGGCTGATGAAAGACGCCGATGAGGTTCTTGCCCTGCCGCGTGTTGATGCCCGTCTTGCCGCCGACGGAACTATCGACTTGCGCGAGCAACGATGTCGGGATCTGAACGAAGCGCACACCGCGACGCAGAATGCCTGCGGCGAAACCCGCCAAATCACCAATGACGCCGCCGCCAAATGGCAGGACGAGATCGCCGCGTTCCAAGCCAAGTTCGAGCAAGCGCTCGGAGAGCTCAGCCAGGTCGCGGAAGTTCTTCGTCGCTTCACCAGGCTTCATGACGATAGACCCGGCGAAGATGCCCTCGGCTTTCAGGCTGTCTTCAAGTGTCGAAAGATGATGGCGAGCGACATTTTCATCCGTCACGACGCCGCATTTGACGGTGCCGAAGCGCGCCTTGATAAGGGCGCCGACGTCGCGAAGGATACCGCGGGTGATCAGCACATCATACGAGCGGTCCCCCAGTTCGACGTGAACCGAGCGCGACGGGTTGGGCTCGAGAGAGGTCGGCGGCGCGCCGTCTGCTCCGGTAGCCAACCGATTGATGATCTCGGTGACGATGATGTCGTGGGGTTCGTCTCGGCTGTCGACTGTCATATCGGCTTCTGCGTAAATCGGGTATCGCGCTTCAATCAGTTTCTGCATCGTCACTTCGGGATTGCCTTCGCGAAGCAACGGCCGGGTGTCGCGCTTGGAAACGCGCCGCATCAGTACCGGCAATTCGGCCCTTAGCCAGATCGAAAATGCGCCGTCCTTAATGCGCTGGCGCGTCTCGGCCTGGATGAATGCGCCGCCGCCGGTCGCGAGCACCTGGGCGCCGTTGCCAAGAAGACGGGCGATCACCTTGCGCTCGCCATCGCGAAAGTGCGCTTCGCCGTGGTCGGCGAAAATATCGTTGATGGTCTTGGCAGCCGCGCGCTCGATCTCCTCATCGGCATCGATGAAGGGAAGGTTCAGCTTGAACGCCAGTCGCTTGCCGACCGAAGACTTGCCGCAGCCCATGAGGCCGACGAGAACGATCGGCCGTCTGCCGATCCGTTTTTTCGCAAGCGCGATTGCTTCGGCTTCCGTCATGCGCCGCTCGGTGCCGGTTGCGCCAGCGAATCGGTTAGTTTCGTCAGAGGGCTTCGTGGCGGAATGGTCATTTGCGCGCCGTCATGCCATGAACCCAAAACGTTCGCAATTTGGAACCATATCGCCTGACCGTTGCCATCGGGGATGCGGAACAGGAAGGGGAGCCGTCCAGGCTGCGGATAAAATGCAAAACCGAGTCATAATCGCGCCATCAACGGTGCTCACCTAAAGGCCGGGACGGAACACAGAAATGCCGAGCCTTTTCCGGCTATTGTTCGTACTTTGCGCGCTTGCCGCGGCGGTTTTCGGCGGCCTCTACGTGCTCGCCACGCGTTTTGAGCCGGAACAGCAGACGATCAGCAAGCCCGTTTCAGGGGTCAAAATCCGACGGTAGGGTCATGGTGCATAGACACCGGAACTGGGGAACGATGACGCGGCACGTCCTCATTGCGGGTCTCGCGTTGATCGCCGCGAACGTCTCGCTGCCTGCGCAGGCCCAGGATCCAGGAAACGGTGGGTCCACCGCGCCGCCCGCCAAGAAACGCGCGCGTCCCGATGATGCCTACTCTCCGCCGCCGGAGCAGCGCTCATATTTGCAGCCGCTCGGGACGCCTTCGGGTGGCAAGGACGACGATATGTGGACGCGCCCATCGGGCAGCGGGGGCAACTCTGATCCAAATCGTAAGTCTGCGCCACCGGCCGGTGACTCCGTCATGCGGGACGCAATCCCGCCAACGGTCGACAAAGGTGACCTTGCACCCGTCATGTCGGGCGACGGCTCCGGCTTGCCCTATGAGCTGTGGGGCGGCCTCGACGTCGCCGGGCTCGAAAAGCTCATCGCGACAATCGAAATCCCGCCGCGATCCCCGGTCCTCCACGATCTCTGGAAAAAGCTCATCACGTCGTCTCCGTCCGGCGACGGAGGAAACAGCACCTTCACCGCGCTTCGGCTTGAAGCGCTCTATCGGTCAGGACTCGCGCGCGAAGCCGCAGCGCAAATCGCCAAGCAGCCGCCGGGCGACAGCTCACTTCTGGCATCGCTCGAAGCACGCAACGAACTGGCGGCTGGGCATTCGGATAAAGCGTGCGAGCTCGTTTCGCGGTCTTCGACGCTGAAGGGCAGCATCCCAGCGCGCCTCAAAGGCCAAGTCATCTTGATGGCCGGATATTGCTCGGAGGTTCAGGGCGACAAGTCAGCCGCCGGTCTCGCCGCTGACCTCGCGCGCGAGGAAGGCGTGGAAACGTCGCCAGGCCTCGAAGCGCTCGACGCCTTCTCGTCTGGATCGAAGCCGAAATACACGCCGGTGAAGCAGGTGTCGCTGCTCGACTACCGCATCGCGGAGCGCGTGGGCGGCCTGCCCCATAAGCTCATCCTTGAAAAAGGCGAGCCAGCTCTTCTCGCGGCGCTCGCCACGGATCATTCGACGCCTGTCGATCTCGGCTTTCCCGCTACGGAAGCGGCGGCGCGGCTCAATGCGCTGACACCCGCGATGCTCGCAGGCATCTATCGGGTCAATGCTGAGAAGGTGCCGCCCGACGACCTGCTGAACGATCGGGGGCCCAAAGGCGTTGCGCGCCGCGCGGCCCTCCTGAAGGCTGCGGAAGACGAACGCACGCCGATGCGCAAAGCACGCCTCATCCGCACGTTTCTCGATGACGTCAAGCACGAGGGCCTCGGCATGATCGGCGCGAAAATGATCGCTAAGGCCACAGCCGAGCTCCAGCCTGCGCCCGAGATCAGCTGGTTCGCGGAGACCGGCGTCGAAATCGGCCTCGCCTCCGGCCAGTTCGACATGGCGCGCAACTGGATCCAGGTGGCGGAACAGGGTGGCGGTCCAGGACTTGGGCACTGGCGGGCGCTGATCGACATTGCCGATCCCAACGAACCTGATCGCGGTCGCAGTTTCTCAAGTCTAGAGAGTTATGCGTCGAGCGGTCGCTTCCCTGCGGCTGCGCTCTATCGGCTGACGACGGTGATGGAGGCGCTCGACTACCTCGTTCCGATCCCGCTGTGGGAAGCCGCGAACAAGATCGCCCAGCCGACGTCCGGTTATCTTCCTGAAACCGGGGTGCTGACCGAGTTGCAGGTTGCCTCGAAGAAACGCGAGTTCGGGCACACCGTTCTGCTCGTCATGAAGGCGCTTGGGCCGAATGGCGCGGCGGATGCCAATCTGATCGCGCTCGGCGACAGCATCCGGGCGCTTAAGCGCGCTGGTCTTGAGGCGGACGCCCGGCGCCTGGGACTGGAGGCAGTCCTACCGACATGGCCGCGCACCGAAACGAACTGAGGTCGTCATGAGGTCGACCCCGAGACAGGATGGTCATGTCGCGGACTTCCTGGCAATGCTTTCGGCCGAGCGCGGCGCCGCCGCAAACACGATCGAAGCCTATAGGGCCGACCTTGAAGGCTTCATCGGTTTTCTAGCCGATCGCGGGATCGCCCCAGCAGACGCTGTGGCTGAGGATGTGCAGGCCTACCTTGGCCATCTGGCAAGTGAGGGCCAGGCGCCATCCTCGCGGGCTCGCCGGCTCTCGGCCATCAAGCAGTTCTATCGGTTCCTCGTGGCTGAAGACGCTATTGCTCTCGACCCGACGTCCACGCTTCAGGGACCGAAGAAGAGGCGCGCGCTGCCCAAGGTTCTCAGTGTTGCAGAGGTCGATCGCCTTCTCGAAACATCCCAAGGCCAGTGCACCGGGCAGGAGGGTCGCGCAAAGTTTCGAGCGCTGCGTTTCCATTGCCTGCTAGAGCTTCTCTACGCCACAGGCATGCGCGTTTCCGAGCTGGTCGGGCTACCGCGCAGCGTACTGCGGGGAGATGCGCGCGTCCTGATCATCAAAGGGAAAGGCGGAAGAGAGCGTATGGTGCCGCTCAATGCTTCCGCGCGCCAGGCTCTCGACGATTTTCTTGCGGTGTCCGGACGGTTCGATAACTCCCAGTGGCTCTTTCCATCGAACTCGACGCTCGGTCACGTCACCCGACAAGGTTTCGCTCAAGATCTGAAAGATCTCGCACTGGCGGCGGACATCGCGCCGGAGCGGGTGTCACCGCATGTTCTCCGCCATGCCTTCGCGAGCCATCTGCTCGATCGTGGCGCTGATCTCAGGGCCGTTCAACAGCTGCTCGGTCATGCCGACATCTCGACGACCGAAATCTACACGCACGTGCTCCAGGAGCGGCTAAAGGCGCTCGTGAATGCCCATCACCCGCTTGCCAAAAGCAAAACATAGCGCGCAGAGCCTCTCAATTGACTGGACTGTGGCCGCGACACGTTCTTCGCGAGAAGATCATATGTGGCGGGCTTACCAACTTGTCCTATAAATGCCCCCGACGCTTTCGCAGCGCGCGGGATAAACCGCCGATGACAGGCGAGAAAGGACCCGAGCCTTCCCGCAGAATGCATTGAAGCAGCTGATTTTAGAACTTGACTAAGAAGCGGCCGGAACATGCGATCTCCCGTCGGAGTAGTGACAGGCGATGAAGGATCCTGATGGCGTCAGGTAATGCGCAAGAGTCAACGGACGAGCGGCTTATGAGTGCGGTGGCACCTGAGCAGCGCGGTTCGGTGATGGGCTTTGCCTCGCAGCCGCGTGGGCTTTCGACGCTGTATTTCACCGAGTTGTGGGAGCGCTTCTCCTATTACGGAATGCGGGCGCTACTGACCCTGTTCATGGTTGCGCCGGCCGCAGAGGGCGGGCTCGGTTTCGCGACGCCGACAGCGGGAAGCATCTACGGCACCTACACGATGGCCGTTTACCTTCTGGCTTTGCCCGGCGGGTTCATTGCCGACCGGCTGATCGGCGCCAAGCGCAGCGTTCTGATCGGCGGAACGACGATCGCGGCGGGACACTACGCGCTCGCATGGCCGTCGAGTACGACATTCTATCTCGGCCTTGTCCTCATCGCGATCGGGACCGGCCTGTTCAAGCCCAACATCTCGGCGCTGGTCGGCGCTCTCTACAGCCGAGACGACACACGTCGCGACGCGGGCTTTTCGCTGTTCTACATGGGCATCAACATCGGGGCGTTTTTCGCGCCTCTCATCACCGGATTTCTTGCGCAGAGCGGAACCTTCAAGGGTTGGCTTGCCGCGGCCGGCTACAATCCCGCCCATAGCTGGCATTGGGGCTTCGGCGCCGCCGGTGTCGGCATGACGATCTCGATGCTGCTGTTTGCGCGACGGGCGCGCGACTTGAAAGACCCTGACGTTACCTCCTCGGGTTCGCCGACGTCGTTCTTCGGCCGGCAGGGGGTCGTCATGATCGTCGTGACGATCGGATTGCTAGCGCTGGCATTCCTATCGGACATTACCGGCTTCCGATGGATGCGCTGGCTCTTCATTGCACTGCCTTTGATCGGTATCGCCTATGGCGCATCGCGGCAGGATCCGGACGCCAATCGCATGGCCGCAGTCGGCGTCTACTTTCTTGCCGCCATGGTCTTCTGGGCGATCTTCGAGCAAGCGGGTTCGACTTTGACGCTGTTCGCCGACACGCTCACCCGCACGGACTTTCTCGGCCTGTCATTCCCTTCATCCTGGTTTCAATCCGCGAACCCGATCTTCGTCATCCTGCTGACGCCGCTTGCCGCCGGGCTTTGGATGAAGCTTGGAGATCGCCAGCCGTCGTCACCGGTGAAGTTCGGGCTCGGTCTCGTGTTCCTGGCAGGCTCATTCCTGCTCATGGTGCCGGCTGCCAATTACGCTGCGGACGGGCGCGTGTCGCCGCTGTGGCTCCTGGGGTTGTATTTTCTCTTCACGGTCGGGGAATTGATGCTGAGCCCCGTTGGGCTTTCGACAATGACCCGTATCGCGCCGTCGCGGATGTCGGGGCAGGTTTTGGGGCTCTGGTTCCTGGCGGCTGCCTTCGGCAACAAAATCGCCGGCGATATTGGGGGAGCCTTCGCGGCGAACGATCCGGATGCGCTCGCCCTGTCCTTCCTGGCTCAGGCTGCGCTCGTGGCCGTGGCGGCGGCCCTCATGTTTGCCGTTACACCTATCGTCAAACGCCTGTCGGACGGGGAAAGTTAAGCATCGCGGCGATCGCGGCACGTCAGACTTGATGCTGGAAGGTCTGTCGCCTTGACACTCGCAGCTAGCCGTGGCGAATGTCGCGCGTGAAGATCCATCGCCGCACGCTTTAGTTGCACAGTCAGGAAGCCAATTACCGTGAACGCCACGACCGCACTGCGTACCTATCTCGACTTCGAGAAACCCATTCTCGAACTCGAAAACAAGGTTGCCGAGCTGAAGGCGCTGCAAACGGAAGGCAAGGGCCCGCAGATCGCCGACGAGATCACGCGCCTGGAGCAAAAAGCGAAGGCAGCGCTCGCCGACACATATGCCAAGCTGACACCCTGGCAGAAGACGCTCGTTGCGCGGCATCCCGAGCGGCCGCACGCTCTGGACTTCATCAACGAACTCATCGAAGAATTTACGCCGCTCGCAGGTGATCGCTATTTCGCCGAGGACGAAGCGATCGTCGGCGGCTTGGGAAAATTCCGCAATCGATCGGTGCTGGTTCTGGGACATGAGAAGGGTGCCGACACCGAACAGCGGATCAAGCACAACTTCGGAATGGCGCGGCCTGAAGGGTATCGCAAAGCCGTTCGTCTGATGGAGCTTGCAGACCGGTTCAGCCTGCCGATCGTCACGTTCGTCGACACGCCTGGCGCCTATCCGGGAATCGGTGCCGAAGAGCGCGGGCAGGCCGAAGCAATCGCGCGCTCGACGGAGTGCTGTCTGCGTCTCGGCGTGCCTATCATCGCTGTCATCGTCGGCGAAGGCGGTTCCGGCGGCGCGATCGCCATTGCCACCGCCAATCGCATCCTCATGCTCGAGCACGCGATCTACTCGGTGATCTCTCCGGAAGGCGCGGCCTCGATCATCTGGCGCGACAGCAACAAGAAAGAAGAAGCCGCGACCAACATGAAGATCACGGCGCAGGACCTCGATCATCTTGGCGTCATCGATGGGATTATCAAGGAACCGACAGGCGGCGCGCACCGCGACCGCGAATCGGCAATCATCGCGACGGGAAACGCGATTGCTCGGATGCTGTCCGAGTTCGATGGCAAGTCACCTGAAGACATCAGAGCCCAGCGCCACGAACGCTTCCTGTCGATCGGCCGCTAAGTCTGAGTGGTGCCGCCGTGCCACGGTGATGCCGTGCCCACGGTGTGCCGCATTTAGAGACGATACTTGAGTTGACTGGGCATCGTTGAGTTCTCAGTAATCGTTTGAGTTCATTGTGCGATTAGTCCGAATAGCCCGCGGAATGGATGATCTAACGGGACGGGGAACGACGTTTTGGTGGGGACCAACACTGGCTCGACGATCAGGGCTGCCGTTCGGCTGACGATTTTGCTCGCCTGCGTTTTCTTGAGTGCGTGTTCGAACACCCCAACCATTCCTGCGCCGTCCGAAGTGCCGCTGTCGAAAGAGACGATTTCGCTACTTGCGAAAAAAGGCATGCAGGCCGGCGCGCCTGTCTTCGTTCGAATCTTCAAGGAAGAATCCGAGCTCGAGATCTGGAAGCAGCGGGACGACGGCCGCTTCTATCACTTCAAGACGTACCCGATCTGCAATTGGTCCGGCGAGATCGGCCCGAAGCAGAGCTATGGCGACCGGCAGGCGCCGGAGGGTTTCTACACGATCACGCCTGCGCTGATGAATCCGAATTCGAAATATTATCTCTCGTTCAATCTCGGCTATCCCAACGCCTATGAGCGCGCTTGGGGACGCACGGGTGATTCCGTGATGGTGCATGGCAACTGCCGGTCTGCCGGCTGCTATGCGATGACGGATGCTCTCATGGAAGAGATCTACGGTCTGACACGGGAGTCGCTCAAAGCCGGGCAGCCGAGCTTCCAACTTCATGCCTATCCGTTCCGCATGACGGACGCGCGCATGGCACGCGAGAAGAACAACAAGTGGTACGGCTTCTGGAGGACCATGAAGCAGGGCTACGACTATTTCGAAAAGTACCGCGTGCCGCCGAGCGTCGCCGTTTGCGAACGGCGGTACGTCGTCGATGCCGTTCCTCGCAGCAGGCCGGACCCGTCGGGCCCGTGTCCGGCGTTCGATCGTCCGTTTGTCACCGCGTTCAAACCGCTGCCGGAGCCTGATGGTGTCGCGGTGGCAAGCGGAAACAAGCTCAAGGGGATAGCCAATCCGGACAACGAGCCGACGCTTGCCGACATCAATAAGGCCAAGGCAAAGCAGAGTACGCAGTCGGCGTGGCATCTGCCGTCGTTCGGTTCCCAATCCACTCCGGCGACCTCGCCCGTGGCAAACGCGAACTAGGCTCGCGAGCGGCAGCGGAGCACGCGCATGAAAGCTGTGTTGGTCTTTGCAGCCTTGATCGCGGCGGCAGCCGTTGCGTTTCTCACCATGCCCCACTGGCTGCCGATGCTTCCGAACGGCGACAGGGCTCTTATCGCCTTCGAGCGCAGCCAACGGCTGACCCGATGGACCCTGGGTCTGCCGCTGCCGGGCGAACCCGACCTGGAGCGGCTGCCGCAGCGCTTGGCCGATGCCGGCTTGAAAGAAGGATCGCCGGTGCTGATCCGGATCTTCAAAAGCGAGTTCGAGCTGGAATTGTGGATGCAGCGCGATGGCGTGTTTCAGCGCTTTGCTACGTATCCGATCTGCCGATGGTCAGGCCGGATCGGGCCCAAGTACCGTGAAGGTGACGTCCAGGCCCCGGAGGGCTTTTACACGGTCGACTCGGCTGCGCTTAATCCGAACAGCCGATGGTACCGCTCGTTCAACCTTGGCTATCCCAATGCTTTCGACCGCGCGAACGGCCGGAGCGGGTCGCTGATCATGGTGCATGGCGGGTGCGCGTCGGTCGGATGCTTCGCGATGACGAACGCCCAGATGCAGGAGATCTGGCAACTCGTGACGGCTGCGCTGCAAGGGCAGCAGAAGCGCTTTCAGGTGCAAGTCTTTCCGTTCAGGATGACGAGCGAACACATGGTTCAGCACTTCGACAGCCCGAACCTCGGCTTCTGGAGAAGTCTCAAGGAGGGCAACGACCTCTTCGAGGCGAGCAGGGTTCCTCCGAAGGTCACAGTTTGTAAGACCCAGTATCGTTTCGAGCCTGGGACCGCGGGCTCGCAGGGCAGTGATTCGATCGAGGACAAGTGCACAGGCGCCGAAGCCAAAAGCTAGCTGTTTAAAGCTGCACTTCCTCGACCGGTGTTGGGAAAAAGTCACTGAAGAGTTCGACGTTTCCGGCGATAATGGATTCTGAAAGCAGGACTCCTGGTTGTTCTCCATGCCCTCGTTCCATCTGTCGCGCCTCGGGCTCGCCGCAGCGATGATGCTCAGCCTCATCGCGGTGAAGCATGCCCATGCGCTGACGATCGAACTCAAGGATGTTGCGCCTGACCGGGTCGAGCGCCAACGCGCGGCCGCGACCGGCGCACTGCCGCTGCCGGGCACGCCGAACATCGGGGTGCTGCAGGAGCGGCTACGCGATAAAGGCGTCACGCTCGCATCGCCGATCCTGATCCGGATCTTCAAGGCCGAATCGGAGCTGGAGGTTTGGAAGCAGTCGAAGGACGGGTCCTTCATTCTCTTCGCGACCTATCCGGTCTGCCACTGGTCCGGCACGCTTGGCCCCAAGCTGCGAGATGGCGACCGGCAAGCGCCTGAAGGCTTTTACACCGTGTCGCGCGCCCAGGCCCGGCACGTCGGACGCTGGCCGATATCGATCGACGTCGGCTTTCCGAATATTTTGGATCAATCCCAGGCGCGAACCGGGTCAGACATTCTCATCCACGGCGGCTGCTCGTCCGTGGGCTGCTTCGCGATGACGAACCCAGTCTCGGAAGAGATCCATCAGCTCACGCTTGCCGCGATCGATGCGGGCGAGGGACTCGTGCCGGTTCATATTCTTCCATTTCGGATGACATCCGAAAACATGGTGGCGCAGAGCGCTTCGCCGTGGAAGCCGTTCTGGAACAACCTGAAGGAAGGTTACGATCTTTTCGAGCGGACGAAACGTCCACCGATGGTTGGCGTTTGCAGCGGGCGCTACATTTTCAACGAAGCACCAGCGGGGGCATTGCCTGGACCGCTCGATGCGTGCGCGCCGACGATCGCCTCGATCCGCGAGCAGGAGCAGTGGCTCAACAACGTGCCGCCACCGAGCGCAGTCTTGCCTTCGCTCGCTCCGCAAACGGCTGAGGCAAAAACCGCCGTTCCGCCGATCCAGACAAGCTTGGAAAGCGAAACACCGAAGCCGCTGTTTTCTTGGCCTTTGGTCCGTTAGGCGCCGAAACGCTTGCGCACCTTATCGCGAGCACTTACTTCGCCCATGTACCCCAAGCATAATCGCGGCAGCGAGCATTTCGCGAGCTGAACGCCGCACGACATCGAGACCGAAAGCGAGGACAAACGAATGGCCGACAAGACCATGGTGAAGCGCGCAGAAATCTTCCTTGAGAACCTTCTTTTCAGCGCGCGCTGGCTACTGGCGCCGTTCTACTTCGGACTCGCGGTGTCGCTGTTCATTCTGCTCATCAAGTTTTTGATGGAGCTTTTCCATCTCGCAGAGGGCGCATTCACATCGACGGAGTCCGACGTCATTCTCGGGCTGCTGACGCTCGTGGACCTCACGTTGACGGGATCGCTGCTGATCATCGTGGTCTTTTCCGGCTACGAGAATTTCGTGTCTCGAATGGACCATTCCAATCATGACGATCGTCCGGAGTGGATGGGCACGATCGACTTCTCAGCCTTGAAGCTCAAGATGCTTTCGTCGATCGTCGCGATCTCGGCGGTTCAGCTGTTGCGTCAGTTCATGTCGCTAGGAACGGTGACGCCCGAGCGCGAGAAAGAGCTGATGTGGCTCGTCGTCATTCACCTGGTCTTCGTTGTATCAAGCGTGTTGCTCGCGCTCTCCGATTGGATCGCGGGCGGGAGCCATGGCGAGGCCAGCGAAGCTCCCGAGAAAGCTGGCAACGGCTCGAAGCGCCACTGAGAACAACACGCCAAACGAAGTGGACTGATCGAGGGATCAGTCCATCTTTCCGTGGCAGTGCTTATACTTCTTGCCTGATCCGCACGGGCAGAGCGCATTGCGAGAGACGCGTCCCCAGGTGGCGGGATCGTTCGGATCAACCGCGCCTTCCGAGCGACGGCTTTGCAGCGGGGCGCGTTTTTCTGGTTCAGGAGGCGCATTACGCCGCGCACGGGCGCCCTCGATGGCGGCATCCGCCATCGCCAATTCGGGGTCGCGCTCGAACTCGTCGAAGCCCGTAGAGGCGTCGACGTGATGGGCTTCCATCGGCGGCAATTCGACGGGCTGCAGGAGCGGTTGGTCCTCGGGCGGCGCCAGTTCGACGTGCATGAGTTGCCCCGTCACGTTCTCGCGCAAACGCCCGAGCATGTTCTCGAACAGGATGAACGCTTCAGACTTATACTCGTTCAGCGGGTCACGCTGGCCGTAGGCGCGGAAGCCGATCACCTGACGCAGATGCTCGAGCGTAACAAGGTGCTCGCGCCAGAGATGATCTAGGGTCTGGAGCAACACCATCTTCTCGATCTGACGATAGAGTTCGCTGCCCATCTCTGCGGTCTTGGCTTCGACCTTGGCGTCGACGGCAGACTTGATGCGCTCACGGATCTCTTCGTCGGCGATGCCTTCCTCGGCCGCCCAGGCGTCGATGGGCAGCTCGATGCCGAATACGGCTTGCATCTGCTCGGAAAGGCCTTTGATGTCCCACTGCTCAGCGTAAGCGGCAGGCGGAATGAAGCGCGTGACGAACTCGTCGATCAGCTCGTTGCGAAGCTCGACAACGGTTTCGGAAACGTCCTCCTGACCCATGATGTCGAGACGCTGCTCGAAGATGACCTTGCGCTGGTCATTCATCACGTCGTCGTACTTCAGGATCTGCTTACGGATATCGAAGTTGCGCTGCTCGACCTTTTTCTGGGCCGTCTCGAGCGACTTGTTCATCCAAGGGTGCGTGATCGCTTCGCCTTCCTTCAGGCCAAGCGTCTGCAGCACCTTGTCCATGCGCTGCGAACCGAAGATGCGCATGAGGTCGTCGTCGAGGGCGAGATAAAACTTCGAACGACCGGGGTCGCCCTGGCGGCCGGAACGGCCACGTAGCTGATTGTCGATGCGGCGGCTCTCGTGCCGCTCGGTGGCAAGAACATACAGGCCGCCAGCCTCGAGCGACTTCTTCTTCTTTTCAGCGACATCCACGACCAGTTCGGCGCGTTTGGCCGAGATCGCCGACTCGTCTGGAGCAGCGCCCTTATCCGTCTCTTCAGTAATCCAATCGCGCAACCGGAACTCGGCGTTGCCGCCGAGCTGAATATCGGTACCTCGGCCGGCCATGTTGGTTGCGATCGTCACCGCGCCGGGCTGACCCGCCTGGGCGACGATGCTGGCTTCCTGCTCGTGATAGCGGGCGTTCAAAACTTGATGCGGGATCGGATGGCCGCCGTTCGACTTGGCCGAGTTGGCATATTTCGTAAGCAGCGCCGCCATGTCGGTCAAATGCTTGCGCAGCTCTTCTTCCTTGCCGGGCTTGATCGCCGAGGCCTGCTCTTCGAGCTGGCGAGCCAGATCCTTGAAGTACTTCTGGTCCTTCAAAAGCTCGGAGAGCTGCTCGGACTTTTCAATCGAGGTCGTGCCGACAAGGATAGGCTGGCCACGATCCTTCGCTTCGGCGATGGACTGCACGATGGCAGCCAGCTTTTCGCGCTGCGTGCGATAGATCTCATCGTCTTCGTCGATACGGCTGACGGGAAGATTGGTCGGGATTTCGATGACTTCCAGACCATAGATGTCGAGGAACTCGGAAGCCTCCGTCATGGCCGTGCCGGTCATGCCGGCGAGCTTCTTATAAAGTCGGAAGTAGTTCTGGAACGTGATCGATGCCAACGTCTGGTTCTCGGGCTGAACCTCGACGTGCTCCTTGGCTTCGAGTGCCTGATGGAGGCCTTCGGAATAACGACGTCCCGGCATCATGCGGCCGGTGAACTCGTCGATGATGACCACCTGGCCGCCTTTGACGATGTAATCCTTGTCGCGCTGGAAAAGCTTGTGCGCCTTGAGCGCCTGCGTGAGGTGGTGGACGATCGTGACGTTGTCGATGTCATAGAGCGTGCCCTTGAGAAGCCCGGCGGCTTCGAGCGCGCGCTCCATCTTCTCGTTGCCGACTTCGGTGAAGGACACCTGCCGCTGCTTCTCGTCGAGTTCGAAGTCTTCCGGCGTGACGATCTTCATCAGCTCGTCGATCTGCTGATAGAGATCGGCGCGATCTTCGAGAGGGCCCGAAATAATGAGCGGGGTGCGCGCTTCGTCGATGAGGATCGAGTCCACTTCGTCGACGATGGCATAGGCGTGGCCGCGCTGAACCATCTCGGGGTAGTGCATCTTCATGTTATCGCGAAGATAGTCGAACCCGAGTTCGTTGTTGGTGCCATAGGTCACGTCGGCGGCGTAGGCGGCCTTGCGATCTTCGTCCGACATATCATGGATGATGCAGCCGACCGTCAGGCCCAGGAAGCGATACACCTGACCCATCCAGTCGGCGTCGCGCTTGGCGAGATAATCGTTGACGGTGACGACGTGGACGCCCTTGCCGGTCAGGGCGTTCAAGTAGACTGGCAGAGTGGCGACAAGGGTCTTACCTTCGCCCGTTTTCATTTCAGCGATATCGCCCTGGTGAAGGACCATGCCGCCAATCAGCTGAACATCGAAATGGCGCTGTCCGAGCGTACGCTTGGCAGCCTCGCGAACGGTGGCGAATGCGGGCACCAGGAGATCGTCGACAGATGCACCCTCTGCGAGCTGCTTGCGGAACATGACTGTGCGTTCGCGCAGCTCTTCGTCGGACAGCTTCTGGATCTCGTCCTCCAGAGCGTTGATCGCCGCAACTCGCGACCGGAAACCTTTGACCCTCCGTTCGTTAGAAGAGCCGAAGATTTTCGAGGCGAGATTACCGAACGACAGCATCTTTGAGTTCCGTCCCTACAAAATTCGTCTTAACCGCGCGCCCGCGCGGTCGGCTCAGTTCTACCCGCCGGGAAGCAATCAGCAAAAAATGCGCGGCAAGGGCCTTCCCCGCCACGCCTGCGTCAACGTTCCCTCGGCGCTGTCAATTGCGCGGTCGATACGGGCTCTAAAGCCCGATCTGATCAGCGGGAGACATAAGAACTCGCCCCCCTCACTGTCAATGATTTGAAGTCGGCAAGTCAGGCGGCAAAATTCCGGGCGGTGTCCAAGATTTAACTTGGTTTTGCCGCCTTGGGCCGGTATCGAGGCGCGCCTACCGGCCGCATAACAGGGGTTATGCCGCCGTGCCGAAAAAGCCGTGAAGACGGTCCAAATCCCCGTCCTCTATCCCAAAACCGGAGTCCGACGCTGATGAAGCGCACCGCCCTTGCCATCCTCTCCATCGCGCTCGCCGGCGCCGTTCTTCCGGTGAGCTCCGCGTTTGCCGACGACAAGGTCGTGGCGACGATCGATGGGAAGCCGATCACCGAGGGTGATCTTGCCGTCGCCGAGAGTGAAATCGGCTCTGACATGGGAAGCATGCCAGCAGAGCAAAAACGCGCCTCGCTGCTGGAATTCCTGATCGACAATCAGCTTTTCGCGGAAGCGGCCGAAAAGGAAAAACTCAACGATGGCGCGGACTTCCAGACGCGCCTCAACTATTTGAAGCGCCGGGCGCTGCGCGAACTCTATTTCGAAAAAGTGATCAAGGCGTCGGTCACGGACGCCGATGCCCGCAAGATTTACGACGAGCAAGTGAAGCTTCTGAAGCCTGAAGAGGAAGTATCGGCCCGGCATATTCTTGTCGAAACCGAAGCAGAAGCGAAGGCTTTGAAGGAAAAACTCGACAAAGGCGCAGATTTTGCGCAGCTGGCCAAGGAAAATTCAAAGGATCCCGGCTCGAAGGATGACGGCGGCAGCCTCGGTTACTTTGGACATGGCCAGATGGTGCCGCAGTTCGAAGAAGTCGTCTTCAAGCTGCAAAAGGGGCAGGTCTCCGATCCGGTGAAGACGCAGTTCGGCTGGCACCTCGTGAAGCTTGAGGACCGCCGCGTAAAACAGCCGCCGGCCTTCGAGATCGTCAAAGATCGCATCATTCAGTCGATGCTCCTGAAAAAGGCGCAGCAGACGGCCGTATCGCTGCGGTCCGGCGCCAAGGTGGAAGTTGTCGATCCCGGCATCAAGAAGGCGATCGATGATCGCACGGCCATGATCCAGAAGCAGTCCGCACCCGCTGCCGCTCCGGCACCGGCGGAGGCTCCCAAGGACGCGCCGAAGCCGTAAGAGCGACGTCTGCGGAACAATTGCAGCCGGGCCGCCTCTTGATTATGGCGGCCCGATCTGTTTCAGGGAACCTCTCACCGATTTGGAGGTCCCGCCATGGGCAAAGTCTCGAGCGTCTCGCCGTTCGCGCCCAAAAAGCTCGCCGCTCTTCCCGCCATCGAAGGCGTGGCGTTCGCCACAGCTGAGGCGGGCATCCGCTACAAAAACCGAACCGACCTTCTGCTTGCGGTGCTGGCGGAGGGCACTTCGGTTGCTGGCGTGCTTACTCAATCGAAAACAGCTTCCGCGCCCGTGCTTGCCTGCCGAAAGCACCTGAAGAAAGGGGCCGCGCGAGCCCTCGTGGTCAATTCGGGCAACGCCAATGCGTTCACAGGCAAGAAGGGCAGCGAGGCGGTCTCCATCACTGTCGAGCACGCCGCCGAGGCCGCGGGTTGCAAACCGCACGAAGTGTTCGTTGCATCGACCGGCGTCATCGGCGAGCCGCTGGATGCATCCAAGTTCGCACATCTTCTGAGCGAGCTTGCTCAAAAAGCCGAGCCTGACGCCTTCGAGAAGGCCGCGCGCGCGATCATGACGACGGACACCTATCCGAAGCTCGCGACCCGCACTGCGCTCATCGGAGACGTGGAAGTGACGCTCAACGGTTTCTGCAAAGGCGCCGGCATGATCGCACCCGACATGGCGACGATGTTGTGCTTCATCTTCACGGACGCGGCAATCTCGTCAGACGCCCTTCAGGATTTGCTGTCCGAGCACGCCTCGACGACATTCAACTGCATGACCGTGGATGGCGATACGTCGACGAGCGATACCTGTTTGATTTTCGCGACCGGCGCGGCCGAGGCGCGCGGCCAGAAACTTATGACCAAAGCCAAATCGAAAAAGCTGCAGGGCTTTTCCGAGGCTCTGCACGATCTTATGCAAGATCTCGCAACTCAGGTCGCGAAAGATGGCGAAGGCGTTTCCAAATTCGTTACCTTCGAAGTCGAGGGTGCGAAATCTTGGGAAGCCGCACGAAAAATCGCGTTGGCTTGTGCCAACTCGCCGATCCTCAAGACCGCAATCGCCGGCGAAGACCCGAACTGGGGACGCGTGGTGATGGCGGTGGGCAAATCGGGTGAAGCGGCCGACAGAGACAAGCTTACGATCTGGTTCGGACCGCACTGCGTTGCACGCGACGGCGAACGCGCCGAGGAGTATGACGAAAAAACAGTCGCGGCTTATATGAAGAACAGCGAGATTGTCATTCGGGTCGACGTCGGGGTCGGCAAGGCGGCAGCAACGGTGTGGACGTGCGACTTGACGCACGAATACGTCTCGATCAACGCGGACTACCGTAGCTAAGCGAAAGCCCATCATGGACCATGGCTTCTGGGAAGAACGCTGGCAGCGTGGTGAGATCGGTTTCCATCAGCCGCACATCCATGCCCAACTTCAGAAGTTCTGGCCGGGCCTAGGCCTCGGGAAAGGCAGCACGGTTTTTGTGCCGCTCGCCGGCAAGAGCCGGGACATGGCCTGGCTTGCCGAACGGGGACACATGGTGATTGGCGCGGAGCTGTCCGAGACCGCTGTACGAGCGTTCTTTGATGAATCCAGTCTTACGCCGACCGTACGCTCGAGCGGTGCATTCCAGATTTTCGAATCGGGTCCCTACAAAATCTATCAGGGAGATTTTTTCGAGTTGCCTGCCGAATCCTTGCGCAGCGTGGCGGCTTGTTATGACCGCGCGGCGTTAATCGCGTTGCCTCCTGCGATGCGGACGCAGTACGCGCGAACGCTGGCGGCGCTTTTGTCCGGTGAGGTGCAAATTCTCACGATTTCGATCGAATATCCCGAGGGCGAGATCAAAGGCCCGCCCTTCTCCGTTCCGGCCGGCGAAGTCAAAGCGCTTTTTTCCGACGAATTCGAAATCTCGATCCTCGAAGAACGCGACGCGCTTGCCGCGAGCGATAACCTCAAGCAGCGCGGCGTCACGAAGCTTTCTGAGACGGCCTATCTCCTGCGGCGACGCGCATGAGCAAGCCATTGCTGCTGGTCGCGGCTGTCGCCCTCATCGACGATGATAACCGGGTCCTGCTTGCCCGGCGCCCCGAAGGCAAGTCGATGGCGGGCCTTTGGGAGTTTCCAGGCGGCAAGGTCGAGGCGGGAGAAACTCCGGAAGACGCGCTCTGTCGCGAGATCAAGGAAGAGCTCGACGTCGAGCTTTGCAGGACTTGCCTCGCGCCATTCAACTTCGCGAGCCACGCCTATGAGAAATTCCACCTCCTCATGCCGCTCTATCTGTGCCGAACGTGGGACGGTGAAATTTCTCCGCGCGAAGGCCAGACGATACAATGGGTACGCGGCAACGATCTTAAACGCTATTTGATGCCGCCCGCAGACGAACCTCTCATTCCTTGGCTCCGGGACTTTTTGGCCGAGATTTCAGGACATCGGCCAAGCTGACTTCGGCCGATCCGGGTTGCAGCGGCTTTTGCTGGCTTTCGTGCGGCGCCCAACCGGTCAGTGTTACAACTTCGAACGTCGCCGGGATGCGTCCATTGGCGAGACCGAAACGCTCCTGGTAAATTTCAGCTGCCCGCAGCAAAAGTCCTCGCGTCGCGGGCGTGCGGCGCCGTTCAAGCAAGGGGTTGCTGGCGGCCATGGCCTTCAGTTCCTGCATCAGGGCAAGCGGCGAGGCATACGTGGCCTCAACCACGTCATTGTCGGTTACGGGCAAAGCAAAGCCAGCGCGCTGAAGCAGACCGCCGAGTTCACGCACGTCGGCAAAAGGGGCCACACGGGGTGACGCACCGCCAAGCATTTCGTCTTCGGCGAGAATCCAGGCTCCGCGAAGTTCTTTCAGCGTTTCGCCACCGAGCAGCGCGCCAAGAAACAATCCATCCGGTTTTAGAGCCCGGCTAATTTGAACCAGGGTTCCCGGCAGGTCGTTGGCGAACTGCAGCGATAAGCCGGAAACGACGAGATCGAGGCTTGCCGCGGCGAACGGCAAGTACTCATCGTCGGCAACGACTCTCCACGTGCTGTCGGGACCCAACGATGCGAATGCCGGCTCCGCGTCGATCACCTGCCCGATCGAGGGAAGCGCCTTGATGCGCTCGGCGACAATGCCCCGGTAATCGCCGAGGCTCAACGCCAGCGGAAATTCGCGCCGGACGAAGCCGAGGCGTTCGACAAAGTCATCGGCGACACGCGCCAAAAGGAAATCCGGAAGTGGATGGCCCTCACCACGCCTCGCGGAGCGCTCGCGACGAGCCTTCAGCAATTGCCGGTCAAAAATCTGTGGCGCCCCGGCCATCGCCTCTCCTTCCACCAAGCCTGCTCGCCCGCGTTACCGTGTTGAGCTAGGGTGGTGCAATGGCAAACAACGGCGCGGCGGCGGAAGAGTATCCGGACTCGGAAACGCAACCTTTTGGGTTCGCGCGCACCCGGATCATGACGTCGCTCAAATCCTTGCGCAGCCTGAGGCGCACCGCGCTCGATCTGCTCCTGCCACCGGTATGCCTCGGTTGCCAAGCACGCATCATTGATCATGACGCGCTTTGTCCCAGCTGCTGGCGGCAGATCACGTTCATCCGCCCGCCTCTTTGCGACCGGCTCGGCATTCCGCTTGCCGTCGACACGGGCGGCGTGATGCTGTCCGCTGCGGCTGTTGCCGATCCGCCCGACTACGACCGGGCCAGGGCCGTTGCGCGGTTCGACGGACTGATGCGTGTGCTGATCCATGGCTTCAAATTCCACGACAGCCACAACGTCAGACGATTGTTCGGACGGTGGCTGGCCGTCGCAGGCGAAGAGCTGCTTGCGGAGGCGGACCTGCTCGTACCCGTCCCTTTGGCCCGCTGGCGGCTCCTGGCGCGGCGTTTCAACCAGGCGCAGATCCTGGCCGCCGAGGTGGGCCGGCGCGCGGGCAAGCCTGTCAATCCGTTCGCGCTCGTCCGGCGGCGATCAACGGCGCATCAGGTCGGGCTGACGCGTGCGCAGCGTTTAAAGAACGTGACGGGCGCTTTTCGCGTACCCGCGAACGAATTGTCGAACGTCTCGGGAAAAGCCATAGTCCTGGTGGACGATGTGATAACGAGCGGTGCAACCGCGTCAGCCGCTGCGATCGCCCTCAAGCGGGCTGGCGCGCGCCGTGTGGATGTCCTGGCCCTTGCCATTGTTTCAGAACCATATTCCTGAGACTGCAAAGGGCGTGACAAAGGCGCGGCACAGCGGCGCAAAACTGCATAGCAAGGTTGCATGACCTCGCGAACAAGCTACCTTTGATTCGGTTTATTCAAATGGCGTGTTGAGAGGCGCCGATCCATGCAGAAGGTGACGGTCTATACGGCTGGGAATTGCTGCTATTGCCATATGGCAAAGGATTTGCTGCGCCGCAAAGGCGCTGCATTCGAGGAGGTTGACCTCACGGGTCGCAGCGACCTTCGAGCCGAACTCTTTTCCCGGACGGGCGGGAGGCGGACGGTTCCCCAAATCTGGATCGGCGAAACGCACGTCGGCGGCTGTGACGACCTTTATGATCTTGAGCGGTCGGGCCGGCTCGACACGCTCCTGACGGCCTCGTGAGATGTCCAACGGTCCCAAGACGTCCTTTCGAGCCGCTCTCGTTCAAATGCGAGCCGGACGCGATGTCGACCGCAATGTCGCCGACGCAATTTCACTGATCGACGAAGCCGCGGCGCAAGGCGCCCAGTATGTACAAACGCCGGAATGCACGACGCTGATGGAGCTCGATCAGGCGCGCCTGATGGCTGAAACCAAGCCGGAGGGTAGCAACGCCGCGCTTGAAGCGTTCACTGCGGCAGCACGCAAGAAGCAGATCTGGCTGCACATCGGCTCAATGGCCGTGAAGGTGGGCGAACGCCGCCTGGCCAATCGTTCCTACGTCATAGCTCCGGACGGCACGATCGCAGCCCGCTACGACAAGATCCATATGTTCGATGTCGATCTCGGCGGTGGCGAAGCCTATTCCGAAAGCGTGAATTACCAGGCCGGCCCGACGGCAATGCTTACCGATCTGCCGTGGGGCCGGTTAGGACTGACGATCTGCTACGACCTGCGCTTTCCGGCCTTACATCGGGCGCTTGCGAAAGCCGGGGCGAAGCTTATCGCTGGCCCCGCTGCGTTCACCCGCACCACGGGCGAAGCTCACTGGCATACCCTCCTTCGGGCCCGCGCTATCGAGACGTGTGCGTTCGTGCTGGCTGCCGGACAAGGCGGGCTGCACGAGAACGGCCGGGAAACCTTCGGGCACAGCCTCATTATCTCGCCATGGGGAGAGGTGCTTGCGGAAGCCGGTATCGATCCCCAGGTGGTGATTGCGGACATCGACACCGCTTACGTCGATCAAATCCGCCGGAAAATCCCGTCATTAACGCACGACCGCGATTTCAGCGTCGTTATCGCTACCCCCGCGAAGTCGCCGTCCCTGGTACACGAGCAGTGATCAAATATCTTCTTGGGTGCGCCGCCGGGCACCAGTTCGAAAGTTGGTTCCGCGCCAGCGCCGACTATGACGCACAGTCGAAATCCGGTGAAATCGCGTGCCCTTACTGCGGCTCGACCGAGATCGCGAAGCAGCCGATGGCGCCCTCTGTCGTCACCAAGAGAGCCAAGGCACCGGCGACTCAAGAAGCGCTCCCCGTGATTGGCGGGGGCGGCCCGGAAGGCGCGCCGTTACGCGAAGCGCTCCGCGCTTTCACCGAGAAGGTCCTTGCCAACACTGAGGACGTAGGTCCGCGCTTCGCGGAAGAAGCACGAAAGATGCATTTCGGCGAGGTCGAAGAACGCCAGATTCGCGGCAGCTCTACCCCGGAAGAAGCCCGGGAGCTCGCTGAAGACGGCGTTCCATTCGGCATCCTGCCTGCGCTTCCTGAAGATCTTAACTAATCCCGACGCTGAGCCCCACCTCTGCGGTGCTGGCCGCGACAGGGAGGCATTTTGGCGGTTGCTAGGGGGGCCGGAAGCGGTGCAAACATTCCGGCACAGCCGCTTAGGCCTCGGAGACCTCGCCTGAATGACTTCCACCGTTACACGCCTCGAACCGGCTGCTCGCACTGCCGGCCGTCCCGCAGCGGTTACACGCCACGATTGGACGAGCGAGGAGGCTCTGGCGCTTTACGACCTGCCGTTCATGGATTTGCTCTTCCGGGCGCAAAGCGTGCATCGGGCTTCGTTCGATCCCAATAAGGTCCAGATGAGCCGTCTGTTGTCGATCAAGACGGGCGGCTGCGCGGAAGATTGTGGCTATTGCAGCCAGTCGGCTCACCACCAGACGGGGCTCAAGGCTTCCAAACTCATGGAAGTCGAGCGCGTCATTTCAGAAGCCAGGAAAGCCAAGGCTGCGGGCGCGACGCGCTATTGCATGGGCGCAGCTTGGCGCAGCCCTAAGCAACGCGACATGGACGTGGTCGTCGCGATGGTCGAGGGCGTGAAGGCGCTCGGCATGGAGACGTGCATGACGCTTGGCATGCTGACGGACTCCGATATCGTCAGACTGCGAGACGCGGGCCTCGACTATTACAATCACAACGTCGACACGTCGGAATCCTACTACAGCAAGGTCATCACGACCCGCACCTATGCGGATCGGCTGGATACGCTTTCGCGCGTGCGCGACGCGGGGATGAAAGTCTGCTCGGGCGGCATCATAGGCATGGGCGAAGAGCGCCAAGACCGCGTCGATATGCTGGTCACGCTCGCCAATCTCGAGGAGCACCCCGAGAGCGTTCCGATCAACATGCTTATCGCCATTCCGGGCACGCCGCTGGAAAGCGCGGAACGTATCGATCCGATCGACTTCGTGCGCACGATAGCGGTCGCGCGCATCATGATGCCGAAGTCATTCGTACGTCTGTCTGCCGGGCGGACCGATATGAGCGACGAGATGCAGGCGCTCTGCTTCTTTGCCGGTGCCAACTCGATCTTTGTCGGGGACACTTTGCTGACCGCCGACAATCCGGGCGAAGACAAGGACAGCAAGCTGTTCGCCAAGCTCGGGCTATCGGCGCTCGAACTCGACATCCCTTCCTCCGAACATGAGCCTGCGACGTGTGCGGGACACCAGGATGCCCGGCAATCATGAGCGTGCGCTCGACGCGCTCGCTCGTCGGGGGCGACTGAGAGCGCTGGAGCCGGCGCGCGGATTAGATTTTACGTCGAACGATTACCTCGGGCTCGCGCAGTCACACGAGCTTGCGGCCGCGATTACGGCTGCGATCGAACGCGGCGTGCCCATCGGCGCCGGCGGTTCACGCCTGTTGCGCGGAAATCATCCCGAGCACGAACTTCTGGAACAGGAAGCAGCAGAGTTCTTCGGCGGGCCGACGGCGCTTTTTTTCGGAGGAGGGTTCGTTGCCAACACGGCGGTGTGGTCGACGCTTCCCGGGCGCGGCGATCTCATCGTCTACGACGAGTTGATCCACGCCAGCGCGCACGAAGGCATGCGGCTCTCGAAAGCCGACGCGCGTGCTGCCCGTCATAACGATGCGCAAAGCTTTGAGGATGCGATCGTGAGCTGGCGTGCCGCAGGCGGCACTGGACAGCCTTGGCTCGCGATCGAAAGTCTCTACAGCATGGACGGCGATCGGGCGCCGATTGAGGATCTTGCGGGAATTGCCGACCGGCACGACGCCATGCTGGTGATCGATGAAGCTCACGCCACCGGCGTTTTCGGGCCGGCCGGCCGGGGACTCGCTGCCGGGCTTGAAGGACGCCAGAATGTCATTTCGGTCCATACGTGCGGCAAGGCGTTGGGCGTCATGGGTGCCCTCGTGATCGGCCCTAGATCGATGCGCGATTTCCTGATCAACCGCGGGCGGGCTTTCATCTACGCCACCGCACCTTCGCCATTGGTGGCATCTGCGGTGCGGGCAGCGATCCAAATCTGCCGCGACCATCCCGAGCGGCGTGAAAAGTTGCACCAGCTTATGGCGTTTGCCGGTAAAGAATTGAATGCAAAGACCCGGTTTCGTGCGTCTGGATCACAGATCCTGCCGCTGATCGTCGGCTCCGATGCAGCGGCCGTTTCCCTGGCCGGCAGCCTTCAACGACGCGGCTACGACATTCGCGCCATTCGTCCTCCGACGGTACCGGAAGGTACGGCCCGGCTGCGTCTTACGATTACGCTCAATACCGGGGAGAGCGAAATTTCGCGGCTCATTGATGATATCGCCGCGGCGGAAGCGGAGACTGCGGCATGACAATCCGCATCGTCGTCGCTGGGACTGATACTGACATCGGCAAGACCGTTTTTTCGGCGGGCCTGGTCGGCGCGCTCGACGGCTATTACTGGAAGCCCGTTCAAGCGGGTCTGTCTGGGGAAACGGACTCCGAGACTGTGTCGCGTCTCGCGGATGTGCCGGAGGCGCGAATCCTCGCCGAGGCTTATCGGCTCAAGACTCCTGCGTCTCCGCATTTTGCCGCCGAGATCGACAATGTCGAAATCGATCCACGCCGACTTTCGCCGTTCGGGCTGCCTACGCCGCTCGTCGTCGAGACCGCTGGCGGTCTCATGGTGCCGCTGACAAAGCGACTGTTGCAGATCGACGTGCTGGCCCAATGGCGGTTGCCAGTGATCCTGTGCGCATCTACGCGGCTCGGCACGATCAATCATTCGCTGCTGTCGATTGAAGCGCTGAAGCGACGCGCGATCCCGGTTTTGGGCGTGGCATTCATCGGCGAATCAAATGTCAGCAGCGAGCAGGCGATCACATCGTTCGGAGGCGTTCGTCGGCTCGGTCGGCTTCCCCGTGTGGAGGCGCTGGATGGCAATTCTCTTCAACGGGCATTTGCCGAGAATTTTGCGGTTGCCGATCTTCTCGATATCGGGGCCGTAGGGCCATGACCTCATCGCCGATCTGGCATCCGTTCACTCAGCACGCGCTCGAACCAGCTATGCGCCATATCCGCAAAGCCGAGGGCGCGTGGCTCGAAGCCGACGATGGGCAGAGAATATTTGACGGTATTTCGTCCTGGTGGGTGATTACGCACGGCCACCGGCACCCAAAGATCGTGGCCGCCATCGAGCGCCAAGCTTCGAAGTTAGATCAGGTGATTTTCGCCGGCTTCACGCACGAGCCTGCCGAGGCCTTGGCAGCAGGTCTTCTCAAAATCGTTCCTGAAGGTCTCGCGCACGTTTTCTTTTCCGACAGCGGATCGACCTCGGTTGAAGTCGCCCTGAAAATGGCACTCGGCTATTGGAAGAATATCGGCGCCTCGCGAACACGCGTTCTGGCGCTGGAGCATGCGTATCACGGCGATACCATCGGTACGATGTCGGCCGGTGCGCGCGGGGTCTTCAATGCGGCCTACGAACCGCTGCTGTTCGATGTTGGCCGCGTTCCCTACCCCAAGCCGCATCATGCCCAGCCAACATTCGATGCGCTCGAAATCGCGTGCCGGAAGGGCGACGTGGCTGCATTCATCTGCGAGCCGTTGATCTTGGGCGCGGGCGGGATGCTCATTTACGATGCCGAAACGCTCAGAGAAATGCATCGGATCTGCAAAGCCCACGACGTGCTATTCATTGCCGACGAGGTGATGACGTGCTTCGGCCGCACGGGCACGGTTTTCGCATGTGAACAGGCGGGCATCTCTCCGGATATCCTTTGCCTATCCAAAGGATTGACGGGCGGATCGCTGCCGCTCGCCGTAACGCTCTGCATTCCCGAGATCTACCAAGCGCACTTCTCGACCGATCGGTCGCGCACGTTCTTCCATTCAAGTTCGTACACAGCCAACCCGGTAGCGTGCGCGGCGGCAGAGGCAAATCTCAAGGTGTGGCGGAACGAGCCGGTTCTGGAACGCATCATAGCGCTCTCCCAGCACCAGGCCATTTGCCTCAATGATCTAGAACCCGATCCGCGCTTCGCCAACGTGCGCCGGATCGGGACCATCGCAGCGTTCGAACTCGCGCAGACGCAGCAAGGCTATCTCGCGGATGTGGCCTTGAACCTTCGCGCCCGCCTGCTCGAAAAGGGCGTGCTGCTGCGGCCTCTCGGCTCGACCATTTACATCATGCCGCCCTATTGCACGACGAAGGCCGAATTGACGTCCGTCTATTCCGCGCTCAGCGAGGCCGTCGATGAGGTGCTCGCATGATGGGTACAGCGATCATCGGGTACGGGCATTACGCGCCTGAGCGAATTGTGCCCAACAGTGAGATCGAAGCCCGGCTGGGACTTGAAGCGGGCTGGATCAAACGGCGCACAGGTATCGACGCGCGGCGCTACGCTCGGAAAGACGAAGCGCTTTCCGACATCGCGGTCAGGGCTGGGGAGATGGCGCTGGCGCGATCGGGTCTAGCACGCGAGGCGGTCGGTCTCGTTCTCCTCGCGACGTCAACGCCGGACCATCTGCTGCCGCCATCGGCCCCGCTTGTCGCGCATCGCCTGGGTCTTCCCAACGCGGGCGCACTAGACATGGCCGGAGCCTGCGCCGGTTTTCTTTACGCGCTGACGCTCGCCGATAGCTTCGTGCGTGCGCAAGGCGTTCCCGTGCTCGTCATCGCGGCAAACATCCTTTCCAGGCGCATCAACGAGCGCGATCGGGCGAGCAGCGTGCTCTTCGCGGACGCCGCGGGAGCCGTTCTCCTAGCGCCGACACCGCGAAGCGACGCCGGCATCATCGGGGCGCACCTCGCGGCGAAAGGCCAATCCTACGATCTCATCACGATCCCGGGCGGCGGAAGCAGGATGCCGTTTTCCGAAATCCGCGATCCGACCGACGTGTTGATGGTGATGAATGATGGACGCGCGGTCTATACGGGCGCGGTATCGATCATGACGCAATGCGCCGAGGCCGCGCTGGCGAAGGCCGGTCTCGACGCGGCGGCCGTAGATGCCTTGATTCCGCATCAAGCCAACGAACGCATGATGCAGACGATCGCGCATCAGCTGGACATCCCGGCGGACCGTCTGCGAACGACAATCGCCGATTTCGGAAACAGCTCGGCGGCGACGATACCCTTCACCCTGTCCTTCACGGCCGAGCAAAAGCCTTACCCGCAAGGCGAGATCGTTCTGATGACGGCGGCGGGCGCAGGTCTGATAGGCGGCGCCGCCGTCTTCCGCTTCTAAAAGTTCCGCTACTGGCGAACGCCTTCGAGATCGAGCGTCAGCTCGACCGTTTTCGCTGCGGGCCCGAGATCGCGCTTGATGCCGAAGTCGGCGAGCGTCAACTCGGTCGTCCCGGTAAACCCATCGCGATATCCGCCCCATGGATCCTTGCCGCCGCCGACATGCTCGGCGTTGAACGAGATTTGTTTGGTGACACCATGAAGCGTGAGGTTGCCAGTCACCACCGCCTTGCCCGGAGCCGTCGTTTTGATGCTCGTGCTTTCGAACGTCGCCTTGGGGAAATTGTCCGTGTCGAGCAGATCGGCAGCACGCAAATGCTTGTCCCGCAGCGCGAGGTTCGTGTCGACGCTTGCCGTATCGATGTCGACTTTCACTTTCGATGCGTCGGGGTTCTTCTCATCATAGGAGAAGGTGCCGGTGAATTTGTCGAACCGGCCGGTCAACCAGCTGAAACCCAGATGTTTGATCCGGAAGGAAATCGCGGCATGCGCGTTCTCAGTATCGATTTTGTAGTCGGCGGCAACTGCAGGAACCGACATCAGCGTGGCGGCCAGCGGAGCAGCGAAAGCAGCGCGTTTGAACTTCATTCGTGTCTATCCTTCTCTGAAGATTGGTTGGGTCCCGACCACATGCGCGTGAGGACAGTGCTCTTGTCGAAGAAATGGTGTTTCAGCGCGGCGAGGCTATGGACGACGGCGAGCGCGATCGTCGCGTAAGCTAAGATGCGATGGATTTTGCCTGCGGGTGTTTCCAATCCCCGCGCCTGCACGACGGAGGGCACGTCGAACCAGCCGAAGACGCTGATGGGGTCACCGTCGGCAGTGGAGATCAGATAGCCGCTGACGAGCAACGCAAACAGCAGGACGTAGAAGCCCCAATGAACACCCCATGATGCTTTTCGCTCGAGTGGGGACAGGTCTTCATCGGTCGGCTTAGGGTTGCCGATGCGCCAGAGCCAACGGAGGATGAGTGCGAACAGCAGGATCATTCCGACGCTGCGATGAATGTCTGGCGCGGAATTGTAGTACGGACTGTAGTAGTCGAGGCCGACCATCCAGACGCCGAGGATGAACATCGCTACGATGACAACGGCCATCAGCCAATGGAACAGCCGGGAAATCAGGCCGTAACCTTCCGATGTATCGCGGATTAGCATTGATCCCCACCGTGCCCGACGTGCCTGCGCACGATCTCGCGGCTCAGATGAAACCTGGAGGTTTCTCTTTCAAGAGGGCACAAAAAAGGTACTGACGTGACGGCGGCGGCGCCGGAGCTTAGTTCGCGGTCGCGTCGGCTACCATGTTCACGTCGACAGCGACGCTAACGGAATGTTCGCCACCTCCGCGAAGCACACCGCTGATGGGGCTGACGTCGTCATAATCCCGGCCGTAGGCAACAGTGATATGCTCATCCCGGGCGAGAATGCCATTTGTAGGATCAAGGTCCACCCATCCGCTCTCCGGTGCCCAAACCGAGATCCAGGCGTGGGAAGCATCCGCTCCTTGCAGCTTCGGTCGGCCGACCGGTGGATGGGTGTGGAGATAGCCGCTCACATAACGCGCGGGAATGCGTCTCGCGCGCAAGCAAGCGAGCGCTAAGTGCGCGAAGTCCTGACACACGCCCCTGCGCATAGCGAAAACTTGTGACACTGGCGTGGAAACATCGGTGGCGTGCGGATCGAATTCGAAATCGTTATAGATCCGCATGATGAGATCCATAGCGCCCTCGAGCACTGGGCGCGACGGCGCGAAAGACCGGACCGAATAATCAGCAATTTCCAAAGTCGGCGTGGTCAAGCGAGACGCACACCGGAACATTAAGACGTGTACGTCGCGCTCATTCGCCGCCCGCAGCAAGCGAAAATCAAGAGCATCCCAAGGTGTGGTCGCGCTTAACTTCACAGACGGAGGAAGATGTTTCTCGATCGTGCTGCGCGAAAGAATGAGCAGTTCCCTGTGCGGGGCTTCGATATCGACGATGAGATTGGGATTTCCGAACACGTCGACCCCTGCCTGGCGCGAAGCGGGCGATGGTTCGATCAGCAGATTATGATGTCGCACGACCTGACCGGAGAGCGCGCGCGGGGTCATGTGCATCAGGTGCAGCGACTGCACCACGGTCGAATGGTAGCGATAATGGGTCTTATGGGCGATTTCGAAGATCATATCGTCGGATCGACCCTGGTCTGGGCCCGATGCGGCGCCTCTTCCATGACGTTGAAGTAATGCCGCGAAATCTCGTTCGACAATTCCGGCAGCATGTCGAGTTGATCCATCAGGAGACGTTCGAGCATCGCGCCATCATCTTCCTTAGCCATAGCTTCAACATCCGCCAAACGGATGGAAGTCAGCAAAGCGATAATGAGCCGGCGATCTTCGGGAAGTTCGCTGCCCGGAGAGGAATCGGGCAGGCTCTCGAGGTGCCGCGCGATCGCCGAGAGTTGATAGGAGAGGCTTCGGGGATTGGTTTCATCGAGCAGCAAAAGATCGAGGACCAGCGGAAGCATCGGATCGAGGCGATACCGCGAGCGGTAGGTTATGAAGCTGTCGGCAAGTTCGAGCAGCAGCAGCAGATTGCTCGATAATTCCTCCGCATCGGGAAGCGGAATGAAGAGCGTCAGGATGGCTTCGCCGAGATTTTGTGCTCGCTCGATGCGGCGTCCCATATCCAGAAACGACCAGCCGAAATTTCGCGTCATGTTCTCGTGCATGAACCCGTTGAACGACGCGATCGCAGCGATGCCTTCATCGAGAATGTCGAGCATCTCGACGGGTTGCGAGGAGTTCAAAGCCTCTCGCCAAGTTTCGCCTGAGCGGAATTTGCTCAATGTCTGCCAGGCTTCCAGGGATAGGCGGTCGCGGACAAGGTGGGCGACGCGGTAAAGGCCGTCGAGCGTGCGTTCAAGCGTCCTCGATCCAGAGCCGCCCGCAATCAACGTCGCGCACAAGCGCTCGATCTCCGCGTCGTCCTTGGCTTCACGGCCGCGCGCCAGCAAATCCAAGTCCTTGCCGAAGAGAATTTCGAGGCATTTTCTGGCGGCGCGACAACCGCTGTCTGGTGCGCTGTCCTCTTCAATACGGCGGAGCGCGCCACGCAGAACGCGCATAGTCCAATCGGCGCGCTCGCTGTATCGGCCTAGCCAAAAGAGATCGTCCGCGACGCGACTCTGAATGACCCGCTGAGACCGCTCTATGCGCGCCGTGGCCAGCGTCGGCCGCCAGAGGCTGATGTGCGGCGCTTGCTCGCCTTCGGCGAGAACCCACACATCGCGCGTCTGACCTTCCGGTGCGCTGAGTGCGACGGCGCGATCGGGATCGACGCTCATCGCTAGTCCGCCAGGCATGACCTGATAGCTTCCCGAAGCGTCCTTCGACACGAAAAGGCGCATCGCGAACGGCTTAGGCATAAGACCATCAGAGCCGTGAATAGGTGCGCAACTGAACCCGATCTTTTCTTCTGCAACGAGCGTCGCGCCGTGAAGAGCGATCTCGCGTTTCATTTTCTCGCGTTCGGGCGTGGCAAGCGCACGTGCTTCCCAGCCCAGCGCGGCTTGGCCGGGCCGGCCCGTGCCTTCCTGCGCCTTGCGAATGCTGAAGCGGTCCGGATGATCGAACAGCTCCTGTCGCGCGTCCGGATCTCCTAACCAGCGGCGCGGCGCATCCTTCAATTCCAGCTCCTCGCCAAGAATGTGATGGGCGAGCGTCGGGAGATAAGGACCGAGGCCCCGATTTTGCGCCAGCGCCGTGCCAATCGCGTTGACCACAGCATGCGGCGAAGCCCTGCAAACCCTGAGCAAACCTGACGGACCAATGAAACCCGTGGGATCGAGTTCGAGCGGATCGCTGGATTTGCCGCTTATGCAGCGGACGATGAGATCGATCTCTTTCAGTCCCTCGAGCGTCTTCAGGTAGACCTGCGCACTTCTGGTCTTCAGGTCGTGTCCCTCAACGATCAGATAACCCAGGTAACGAGCAAGAAACGCGTGGGAAAAATAGTCTTCGTGATGCGGGCCAGGCGTGAGGAGCGCCACGCGCGCGTTTTCGCGGCCACTGTGATGCGTCAGCGTGGTCTGCAGCTCTTGAAAGTACGGCGCCAAGCGGCGTGCGTTGCAGCCGTTGAAAATGTCTCCTGCCACGTGCGTGTGAACGACGCGATTGGCGAGGGCGAAACCAATGCCTGCTAGCGTTTCGGTGTGATTATCTATGACTCGCCATCGACCATCCTCTCCGCGCGCAAGATCGGCAGCATAAAACATGAGGCCACCGGATCTGGGGACGATCCCGTTGCAGGGAGCGAGATAGGCCGGATCGGAGAAGATAAGTTCCGCCGGAAGTATGCCCGCCGTCAGCAAATCCTGATGGCCGTAGACATCTTGCAGAAGCGCATCGAAAAGGCGGGCTCGCTGAATGAGCGCGCGCTCCAAGCCGCTCCACTCGTCGGCGGAAATGATGATCGGAAGCAGGTCGAGCGTCCAGCGCTGCGCGGATGTGTTTGGATCGGCAAAGATATCATAGGCGATGCCGGTCTCGCGCACGCGCCGTGCCAGCCGCGTCGTTCGCAGCTGGCGCTCGTCCGCAGTCAAATCGTCCAAGCTTGCAAGGAGCGGCTGCCAGTGCGGGCGAGGCGCACCGCCTGGCCCCAACAGTTCGTCATACCCACCGATATCCCGGCGCCGATATGCGCTCAGGAGGTTGGGCGATATTTCTGTCTTCGTTGCCGCTGCCGTCGTCATTTCGACCGATCCACGCCGCGACGCTCCCCCGAGCCCCGTTATCAAGTTGCGATACTATCATGCGCCGAATCGCGGTCGGCAAGCGAGTGGAGGCGCCAAATCGGGGACTGCGACGAAAGTTTGGGATCTTGCTTCAGTTCGGGCCGCGCCTCAGGTCAAGCGTGCAGGGATAATCGGGGTTAACGGCTTCGGGCCTGACGCGCATCGGGCCCGCCGTGTGCCCTTCGGCGTCAAAGCGCGCCAGCCGCCGTCCCTCAGCCTCATAGGCATTTATCGGGAACACCTCAAAGTTGCGCCCGCCCGGATGCGCGACGTGATAGCGACAGCCCGCGATCGAGCGACTGCTCCATGTATCGACGACGTCGAACGTCAGCGGAACGTGGGGCGGGATGGTCGGGTGAAGGGAAGACGGCGGCCACCAGGCGCGGTAGCGGATGCCGGCAACCGACTCTCCCCAATTGCTCGTAGACGAAAGGGGGACCGGACGCCCGTTGCAGGTGACGACGTAGCGATCTCCGGCCTGGCCGTTGACCTTCAACTCAACGCGTTCGAGCGACGAGTCGACGTAGCGCGCTGTTCCGCCCGCAACGCTTTCCTCGCCAAGGACATGCCAAGGTTCCAAAGCCTGACGCAGCTCAAGGGTCAGATTATCGGCTTGAATAGTGCCGAAAAGCGGAAAGCGGAATTCGAAATGCGGCCGGAACCACTCGAGTTCGACTGGAACCCCGGCAGCCTTCAGATCGGCGACTATGCTGCCGAGATCCGCCCAAAGGTGATGCGGGAGCATGAAACGATCGTGCAGCGCTGTTCCCCAGCGCACCAGCTTCTGGCGGTATGGCTTCTCCCAGAACATGACGATGAGCGCTCGGAGCAGAAGCTGCTGAGCCAAGCTCATTCGTGCATGCGGCGGCATTTCAAAGGAGCGGAATTCGACGAGACCCAGTCGTCCGGTGGGACCGTCCGGAGAATAGAGTTTGTCGATGCAGATCTCGGCCCGATGCGTATTGCCTGTCACGTCGGTTAGAAGGTTGCGGAAGAGCCGATCGACCAGCCAAGGCGGGATGTGGCCGAAGCCTGGATCAGGGACCTGCGATAGCGCGATCTCGAGTTCGTAAAGAGATTCGTGACGAGCTTCGTCCGTTCGCGGAGCTTGGCTCGTCGGGCCGATGAACATGCCCGAAAAGAAATAAGACAGCGCCGGATGGTTCTGCCAGTAGGTGACGACCGAAGCGAGCAGATCGGGCCGGCGAAGGAATGGACTGTCGGCGGGTGTCATTCCGCCTAAGACGATGTGATTGCCGCCACCGGTTCCAGTGTGGCGGCCGTCCAGCATAAACTTTTCGGCGCAAAGGCGGGCATTATGCGCCTCTTCGTAAAGCGCTGTGGTCACCGCAACGCAGCTTTCCCAATTTGCCGACGGATGAATATTCACTTCGATGACCCCAGGGTCGGGTGTCACTTTGATTACGTTCAGACGCGCATCTTCGGGTGGGTTGTAGCCTTCGATCTGCACGGGAACGCCGGTCTGCTTGGCGGCCTCTTCAACGGCTGCGATCAGCGCAGCGTAATCTTCGGCATCATAGAGTGGTGGCATGAATACGCAGACGGCGTTGCCTCTCGGCTCGACCGTCAACGCGGTGCGGACGGAACCCGAAATTTCCGGAGCTATGCTCGCCTGCGGACTGCTGCGTTCAGCTTCGAGGGTCACAACGCGGCGCTGCTGAAGGAGCACGGTTCTTTCCGGTAGTGGCCTGCTCGTGCCCATGGGATCGCGCTCAATCACGTGCGGGTAGTCGATAGGAGCGACGACAGGAAAGGACTGTAGCGGGAGGCGAAATCCTGCCGGGGAGTCACCCGGCACGAGGAAAAGATGCTCGCGGCGAAGCGCCCAGCGCTCCGTCACCCATCGTCTGCCGCGATCGGCGGTCTGCCAGGCTTGGATGGGAAGAACATAGCTCGCCACCGAGCCCAATCCGCGATCGAACACACGCGCGATGCGGGCACGCTCGGCCGGGTCTTCGAGCTTGTTGGCTTCCGCGCTCACGTTGATCGGCAGCTTTCGTTCGACCAGGATGAAGTGCGCGGGATCTTCGTACGCCGGGATACCGCTATTGCCGGGCAAGCCAAGCTGCTCGCACAGCCCGCGCATAAGCTTTTCTGCGTCTTCTATGAGGGCAGGGCGGGCGATGCTCTCGCTGACGATCAGATCCTGTTCTTCCCAAAGGGGCTGGCCGTCGCCCCGCCAGTAAAGCGCGAATGCCCATCGCGGCAATTGCTCTCCCGGGTACCATTTGCCTTGCCCGTAATGCAGCAGTCCGCCAGGAGCAAAGCGCCGCTGAAGCCGGCGGACGAGTTCATCGGCGTAGCGCCGCTTGGTCGGGCCGACCGCCGCCGTATTCCATTCGGCGCCTTCCATATCGTCGGCAGAGACGAAGGTCGGCTCGCCGCCCATGCTGAGGCGAACGTCGCCCTTCTCCAAGCGTTCGTCCACCAGTTTGCCGGTATGGACGATCGCCTTCCATGTCTCGTCGTTGTAGGGCTTGGTAACGCGAGGCGTTTCGCGAATACGCGTGACCGCCATCTTGAAATCGAATTCGACTTCGGCCTTCGAGTGGCCGCCGCTGATCGGGGCGGCACTTACGGGATGGGGCGCGGCGGCAAGAGGAATGTGCCCTTCGCCGGCGAGCAGCCCGGAGGTGGCATCAAGACCGATCCATCCCGCGCCTGGAATGTAGACCTCTGTCCAGGCGTGGAGGTCGGTAAAGTCCGTATCGGCGCCGACGGGCCCGTCGAGAGGTTTAACGTCCGGTTTCAGCTGGATCAGATATCCGGATACGAATCGCGCGGCGAGGCCGACGTTGCGAAAAATCTGGGTAAGCAGCCAAGCGCTATCGCGGCACGACCCCGACGCGTTCACCAGCGTTTCCTCAGGGGTCTGCACGCCGGGTTCCATGCGGATCAGATAACCGACGTCACTCTGCACCATGCGATTGACGTCGCAGATGAAGTCGATGGTGGTCTGGTTCTTCTTGCTGATTTTGTCGAGGTAGCGCGCGAGATTGGGGCCGGGCGCGTCAGCGACTAGATATGGCGCGAGTTCCTGCTGCAGCAGACCATCGTAGGCGAAGGGCCATGCCGTGGCGCTTTCCTCGATGAAAAAATCAAACGGATTGATGACCGCCATGTCGGCGACGAGGTCAACCGTAACTGAGAACTCCGTCGTCTCTTCCGGCATGACGAGGCGTGCGAGGAAGTTTCCAAATGGATCCTGCTGCCAGTTCAGAAAGTGGGTCTTTGGCGTCACCGTCAGCGAGTAACTGAGGATCGGCGTCCGGCAATGCGGTGCCGGGCGGAGCCGAACGACCTGGGGGCCCATGCTGACGCGGCGGTCGTAGCGGTAGCTGGTTTGATGGGTCAGCGCGACGTGAAGAACCATGGAAGCGGCATCATCCCTGTTTTGATTTCGCTTGCCAGCGCGCCGTCCGCGCAGCAACGAAACGCATTCCTTTTGGGTTACCGGCAGGGCAGGTATGGTACAAGCGCGGGTGAGCCCAAAAAGTTCGCATCGTTGTTTTCTGCTAGACCTTTGGGCAGGATGCCAGCGATTTAGTATGTATCTGCGATTTATAGAGGCAACGACTGACTTATCGGCCAGGCTTTAGAGCCCTAGGCTCGTTCGGTCTATGCCGTTGACAATGAGGGAGGGCTTGTACCTCGAATGAAGAACTTCGCCTGCTCGGAGTGTGGCAACACCGTCTATTTCGAGAACGTGAAGTGCTTGAAATGCGGCTCGACGCTTGGCTTCGACAGCGTGGAAAAATCCATCGTCGCGATTTCCGAAGAAAGCGCGAGCGCCGCTGAGGGTGAAGCAACGATCTTTCGAAAAATCAATGCGCGTCCCGGCGACGATCTCGTGCGCTACTGCGCCAATGCAGAGTTCGGCGTGTGCAATTGGCTGACGCCGGAATCGGAAGCCAACGTCTTCTGCAAGGCCTGCGACCTCAACCGCATCATCCCAAATCTTTCCGAGCCGGGCAGCCTCCTGGCCTGGCGAGCGCTCGAGCATGCTAAAAAACGGCTGGTGTACTCACTCCTGAGACTTGGATTACCGTTCGACGGAACGGCTTCGACCAAGGGACCGCTGACTTTCGACTTCGTTCGCAACGCGTTTACCGGCCATCTCGACGGCGTCGTCACGATCGACGTCAGTGAGGCAGACTCGGTGGAACGAGAACGGCAGCGCCAGCAATTCGATGAGCCTTACCGCGCGCTTCTCGGTCACTTGCGGCACGAGAGCGGCCATTACTATTGGATGGTTCTCGTGGAAGAGGCGGAACGGCTCGATGAGTTCCGCGAGATATTCGGTGACGAGCGGGAAGATTATGATGCCGCTCTCGCGCGGCATCACGGCAACGGGCCTGCTCCGGACTGGCCGGAGCGACATGTCTCGGCGTATGCAAGCGCGCATCCATGGGAAGACTGGGCGGAAACATGGGCGCACTATCTGCATATGGTCGATGCGCTCGATACCGCCGCGGCGGAGGGCATGGATGGTCATGGCCTCAAGCTCGACCTGCGTGACGACATCTATTCTTCCGTGACGTTCGAAGTCCTGATGGCGCGCTGGATTCCGCTGACAATCGCGTTGAACAGCTTGAGCCGAAGCATGGGCCACGACGATTTCTATCCGTTCGTCATTCCCGAGCCGGCCTACGACAAGCTTGCCTTCGTCCATCGCGTAATTCATGAGCGCGCAGAAGAGCTGCGGAAACATCCAATCGCGGATGGCAAAGAAACTTTAAACTTGACTCCATAAGTATACTTTGGCTTCATGGCTCAGCTGCCATATGCGGGGCCTTGAACCCCGATATTTTGGAGAATAGCCAATGAATCGCTCGCACCTAAATGGTGAGCGCGTCGACGCACGCGATGCGTCCGGCGCTCTTCTCGCCGCATCGATGTTTGCTGCTTCCGTCGGGATGATCTGGGACCTGGCAACGGGCCATGTCTCCGCCTTCGATCGCATGTTGTCCGACTTCTCCGACGCGGATCGGAGCGCGGCTCCCCGCTCTGGGAGCTCAGGTTCATAGCCGAACGTCGAGACAAGACCTTCGAAGCTTTCCAAAATTGACAACGTCGGATGGGCCCAATGCGCCAGAAGAATTCGAAACCGATTGGCAATCCTCAAGCAGGCGAAGACGTCTGTGCAGGACACGCTCTCGGATTTCCCTTGCGAACTGAACTTGGCTTTTCACCGATTGAGAACCTTACGCTCGATGTCTTTCGAGCAGTCTGCGAGGTCTACACGAGCGGTTCGGCGCAACCTTGGGAGATCGCCTTCAAGATCGCTGAGGAAAACCTCGGTGTGATCGACGGCCCGCTTGTCGTCGCCAGAACCACGGCCCTGCTGCGCGCCCTTCGCTCGGAACGGAAAATCGGATTTTCGTATCTAAGCATCGGTTGCCAGCACGTTTCACCGGACGAGCTTGCCGTCGCAGGCCTTCTCAAGGCCGCGCGCACCGGCGATGAACGTGGAATTCAGCGCGGACTGATGCTGGCGCTCGACCGGTCGAAAACATCGGCGCGTACGCAAGCCGCAGCGCGAGCGCTCGCCGCTCTTCAGCTGCAAATCGGCCCACCTGCATCGGATGCCCCAGCGGGCAACGACGACTTTCAGACCCAGACCGTCCAAGCGGTCTATCTCCACTAGGCGGAGTTCGATCGAATGTCCGCTGCAAGCGCTCTCCTGTCGAATAAGCAAATGGCGCGTAAAAGGTTCTCTTCCGGTTCCATTGGCGAGCAAAGCGGGAGTCATTCCCAATCGCTAGCGCCACCGCGTGATGATCCGGGGACGATCAGCTCCGATGTGCGGTACCGGGTCGACGAGCTGCTTCGGGGCGGTCGCGAAGCCGTGCTGCTCCACCGCGGGCAGGAGTATCGCCTGCGAATTACTTCCACGGGCAAGCTCATCCTCACGAAATGATTTTTACGAGAAAGCCGGGAAATCCACTATGCGCGAAGCGCGACGTCTACTTTTCATCGCTTTGTCGTTCGCCGCGACAGGGCTTGGTTGCCTGCACGTTCTTGCGGCGGCGGAAGAGAATGCGGCAGCAACGCCGCGTATTCTCTCCATCGGTGGCGACATCACGGAGATCCTTTACGATCTCGGGCAGCAAGACAAAATCGTCGCGGTCGATACCACGAGCCTCTATCCCGCCAATGCGTTGAAAGACAAAAAGGCGGTTGGTTACATGCGCGCGCTTTCGGCAGAGGGCGTGCTTTCCGTCAACCCGACGATGATTATCGCTTCGGAGCAAGCCGGGCCGCCTGAAGTGGTGACGGCTTTGAAAAGCAGCGGCATCACCTACGTCGATATCAGCGACAAGCCAAGTGCGGTCGGGGTACCCGAGAAGATCCGTCACGTCGGACGTGTTATTGGCGCCGAAGCTGCTGCGGACGCACTCGCTAAGAAAGTGGAGTCGCAGTTCGCGGCGCTCGAGACCGAGCGCAAGCACATCAAGACGCCGAAGAGGGCCGTTTTCATCTTGGCGATCGTCAATGGCCGGGCCACGGTCGGAGGATCGGGAACTGCAGCCGATGCCATTCTTCGGCTCGCCGGCGTAGAGAACGCCGCAGCGGCGGTCAGTGGCTATAAGCCGGTCAGCGACGAGCAACTGACGGAGTTTGCACCGGACGTCGTCGTTACGATGAGCCGCGGCGGGAGCGATCAGCATAAAGCGGCACAGGCACTGACCTTGCCCGGCCTCAGTCAATCTCCCGCTGCCAAGACCAACAAAATCATCGAAATGGATGGTCTCTACGTCCTTGGGTTTGGTCCGCGCGCGCCAGCCGCAGCGCACGACCTCATGAAGGCAATTTACGCGGAGGCGGGTCAAGCTGCTACGGCGCCGTGACGACGCTTGATGAAACCCGATTTGCAGCTCAGTCGGCCGTTCGACCGAAGCGCGGAAATGTTTTCATCGCGCTATCGCTCCTGCTCGCCGTCATTGCGGTATTCTCTCTCGCGATTGGACCGACAGGTATCTCTTTGCAGGCGTTACCGCGCGCGATCGCAGCGGCGCTCGGGTATGCGCCGGAAGGGACTGCCGAGCGCGACCGCTTGGTCCTTATCGATTTGCGCATGCCGCGTACGTTGCTCGCCGCGTTCGTAGGTGCGGCGCTAGCTACAGCTGGTGCGATGATGCAGGGTCTGTTTCGTAACCCACTCGCGGATCCCGGACTTATCGGGGTATCGGCAGGCGCCGCGCTCGCGGCTGTCGCAACGATCGTGCTCGGCAACACCGTCGGCGCGCCGATCGTTTCTCTGCTCGGCATTTACGCCTTGCCAGTCGCGGCGTTTTTCGGCGGATTGATCACAACAATCGGCCTCGTCGCCATAGCAGCCCGAAGGGGTCAATTGGCAATCGGCACCCTGCTCCTCGCGGGCATTGCGGTGGGGGCGTTTGCGAGCTCCATAAGCGGTTTCCTCGCCTATGCCAGCGATGATCGGGAGCTGCGTGACCTCACTCTTTGGTCAATGGGCAGTCTATCGGGCGCAAGCTGGCAGAAGGTTCTGGCTGTTCTGCCGTTCGCGATCGCGCTGACCTTCCTCGTTCCTCGGCTGACGCGAGCGCTCAACGGCTTTCTGCTCGGTGAGGCGGAGGCGCTGCACCTCGGGATCGATACCGAGCGCACCAAGCGCCTTACCGTCGTAACAACCGCAACAGCTGTTGGCGCAGCCGTCGCCGTCGCCGGCGTCATAGGCTTTGTCGGCCTCGTCGTACCGCACGTCATGCGGTTGATCTCCGGTCCCGACAATCGCGTCGTCATTCCAGGCAGCGCGTTGCTCGGCGCCGCGTTAGTCATTTTCGCCGACATCGTTGCTCGGATGGCTGTTCGACCGGCAGAGTTGCCTATCGGCATCGTACTCGCTTTGGTCGGGGCGCCGGTTTTTCTTCACCTCGTGCTCAAGCGTGGCGTTGGCGGTTGGGAGTAAAGTGATGCTCGAGGCGCGCAATGTCAGCGTGAGGCGCGGCAGCAAAGCTCTCATCGCGCAGGCTTCCCTCGCCATCGTGCCGGGACGGCTCACTGCGATCATCGGGCCAAATGGGGCTGGTAAGTCGACACTCTTGCGCACAATCGCGGGTGAATTGAAGCCGAGTGAAGGCAATGTTTTTCTCGACGGCACAGACATTGCGCGTATTCCCGTCGCGCGCTTGGCTGCGCGGCGATCCGTTGTTTCGCAAGCCTCGACGCTGACATTTCCATTCACGGTTCTCGAAGTCGTGATGTTGGGAGCGACGGTACCCGGGTTCGCGCTGCGTGATGCGGATGCAGCTGCGGCGGCCCAAGATGCACTTACGAGCGTAGGTCTTCATTCATTTGCGCCTCGTCTGATCAACGAACTATCCGGTGGCGAGCGGCAGCGCGTTCATATCGCGCGCGCGATTTGTCAGATGAACACGGCACGGCGCCATCCAGGCGAAAGAGCCGCCATTCTTCTTGATGAGCCGACAGCGAGCCTCGATCTCAAACATCAAGATGATGTGCTCAGCCTCGTAAAAGCGCAGTCACAAAATGGTCGAGCGGTTTTGCTTGTCATACACGATCTCAATCTGGCGGCCGCATTCGCGGATGAGATCGTGCTTATGGCCGAGGGACGCATCGTCGCTCAGGGTGATCCCAATGACATCTTGAATGAAGAACTCCTCAGTCACACGTTCGGGTGTCGATTGCGGGTCGAGGCATTCAGTGATGGCCGAAGACTGGTCTTGCCGAACGCAATCTCTCGTAAGATGGGCAGGGGAGTTGCAGCCGAATGATGACGTTACCGGACGAGTTTCACCGTACAGGCGCGAAGATCGCCGTGCCTTTGGCCATACCGGTCCTGATCTCAACGAACATCTCGCGCGCGGCTGACACCTATGGCAGCAAAGGCTTCGCCGTCATCAACGCAGCGCACAACTATCTCATCTTGCGGCGGCGCGCCGTTGAACTTCACGTTTCGAGCGTCACGCAGATCCCAGAGCCGCATTGCGTATCGGCGTATGTTCGCGTCGCTGACGTCGACGAGTGGCATGCCGCCTTCAGAAATGGCGCCGCCAAACGTCTCTCACCGGTTGAAGATAAGCCGTGGGGTATGCGCGAATTTCACTTTGTCGACGAGGACGGCAATCTTCTGAACATCGGGCAAATGATGCCCGATCATCAGGCGAATTAAACCTTGCCCGCCCTTTGCGATAATGTTGACTTTTTCTGTGTAGAATTTTAGGTTCCGGCGCTGCAGATTGCTTTTGCGAAAGCCTGATGCAGCATATCGATCAAGAATGTGTCTTGGAGCCTTCCGACTTCCCGTCTCTCCGCTCTAAGATCATAGACAGCGGGCCGGCACGCATGAAACCCCAGCTCCCGGCCCGCTGTTCCTGGCCATCATGAGGATCACGACATGTACATTGCTATGAACCGCTTCAAAGTCGAACCCGGCGCGGAGAAGGACTTCGAGCAGGTCTGGCTGTCGCGAGAGGTGAACCTGCACAAGGAGCCGGGCTTCATTTCGTTCCACCTGCTGCGAGGTCCTAAGAAGGAGGACCATGTGCTTTATTCTTCGCACACCGTTTGGCGGTCGTTCGCCGATTTCGAAGCTTGGACGAAATCGGAATCGTTCCGGAAATCCCACTCCGGCGCGGGGACGGCTAAGAAGCTTTATCTCGGACATCCGGAATTCGAAGGCTTCGAGGTCATCCAGGAAGTCGGTTCCGATGGGTCCAATACCGCGTTGACGGCGGCCGAGTGACCGGGATGAGCGAGATGATGACGCCTGAGGCTCAGACGCGGCCTCCATTGCGAGAGAAGCTCGCCAAGAACTCGGACGGCATTCTCGAGCAAATCGCGCGGGACTATGGCGTCAGCACGTTTGAGGCCGTTCAATCCCTTCCTGAGGCTCATCGCACGATCGTGGCCGGTAGCGCGTTTGAGACGATCATGGCGGCGCTGACGGCCTGGGGGTCGATCGTCTTCATCGTGCATACTCCCGATATCGTACTGGAGTGCGAGGGCCCGATACCGCCGGGCTCCATCGGACGAGGGTACTTCAATCTTCACGGCGATAGCCCCATCGGTGGACACATCAAGGCGGAGAACTGTACGGCGATCGCTTTCGTCATGCGGCCCTTCATGGGGCGTGAATCGCGATCGATTCAGTTTTTCAACGCCACCGGCGAAGCGATCTTCAAGATCTTTGTACGGCGCGACGAGAAGCGCGAACTCATCGCCGACCAAGTGAAGCTTTTCGACGAATTGAGAATGCGCTTCCTCGCATAAAGCTCCGGCATGGGGGGCCATGACAGGGGACGATCGGGCGGCGGGAAAATTCCCGACCGCCCGATTTCATTTGATTGAGCGTGATATCTTCAGATGGCGGGAAACCTGACTTCCGCCCTGAGGCCGGGGCTGTTATCCGATAACGCAATGTGAGCGCCGTGCAGTTCGACAATAGCCGCGACAAGGCTCAGGCCCAGCCCGCTGCCGTCGGTGGAGCGCGCCCGCTCCAATCGATAGAGCCGCCGGAAAACATTCTGGCGTTCCTGCTCAGGTATTCCCGGTCCATTGTCGGCGACCGTCACGACGTAGGCGCCGGGCTCGCTCGTCAGCTGAAGGGTGATATCCGTTCCCGAGGGGCAGTGACGGATCGAATTCTCGACGAGATTTGCAAAGAGTTGGACAAGGAGTTCTGGGTCGCCGCGGACCAACGCAGAGCCCGAATGAGATGGGGCATAGAACAACTTGTCGCCGGCGTCCTCCGCCACAACATCGTAGACATCGCGAACATCGGCGAGCAAGGGAGCCAGATCCAGCGTCACGAAGCGCGACTTGCGCGCTCCGGCTTCAATCTGAGTGATGCGGAGCAAGGCATCGAACGTTTCTGAAATAGAATCGAGATCGCCGAGGGCTGCGTCCACTGCGCGTCGAAATTCATCGACGTCGGATGCGCTGCGGCGCGCGTCGTCCAAGCGCTGCCGCAACCGGCCGAGCGGCTTCTTCAGGTCGTGGGCAATGTCTGATGAGGATTGATTGACGTTTTCGATCAACCTTTGCAGGTTGCCCAGCATGCCGTTCACTTGCTGAGCGACTTCATCAATATCGTCCTGCTGGCCGGAAATGGGGACTCGCGCGGAGATCTCTCCCTTGGAAACGCGGGCAAGGGGACGCGAGAAGGCATCGATACGATGTTGCGTCTCGCGTGCAAAATAAGTCGCGCATAGCGCAATCGCCAGAAACGCCGCGACCAGGCCATAGCCCAGAAGCTTCTGTAGAAATGATTTGACCTGCTTGACCTCGCTGTTGTCGCTGCCGACGAGCAGCTTGCCTTTGACAAGAGGGCGCCAGATGGCGAGGAATTCGTCATCCGGCTCGCCGCGGTCGAGGGTGAGAAAGACGTCGGAGCGCTTCAGCGTCATCCACTGATTGGAATCGCGCACGCCGCGCACATTGCCGGCGAGAAAGTTGCCGTTCTTGTCGACGAGCTCCATGATGAAGTCTGGGTCTCGCACTGACTGACTTTCGCTGGCGACCAGCGCAACGAGATCGTCGAACGTTCGCTCGCCGTCGAGAGCCGCGAGGGAGTCGAGCGTCGTCTCGACACGATCGTGAATATCGGCGACCAGCCGTTCACTCGCGACAAGGTAGACGACGGTGAACAGCGCCAGAATGGTCGTTATGAAAAAGATGGAAAACGTCGCCGCCAATCGAAACGGCGTGCGCTTCAGAAGATCACGAGCCGTCATGGACCGTGTATCCGCTCCCGCGAATGGTGTGGATCAGCTCCTTACCATAGGGCTTGTCGATCTTGGCGCGTAGCCGCGAGATGTGCGTTTCGACGACACTCGTCTTTGGATCAAAATGGAAGCTCCACACGCGCTCGAGCAACATCGTGCGCGTGACGACGCGCCCCCGGTTGCGAACGAGCACTTCAAGAAGCCGAAATTCTCGAGGCTGAAGATCGATGACGTCGCCCCCTCGGGTAACCTTCCGGCTGACAAGATCGATCTCGAGATCACCCACCTTGAGGCGTGTCTCCTCGCCTTTGGTATGAGGACGGCGGGCGAGCGCGTTGACGCGGGCGAGCAGCTCGGAAAAGGCAAACGGCTTTACCAGATAATCGTCGGCGCCAGCGTCGAGACCCTCGACGCGATCATCGACCCCGCCCAGCGCGGTGAGAAAAAGGACTGGCACTCCGCGTCCAGCGCTACGGATAGTTTTGATGATCGCGAGGCCGTCGAGGCTCGGAAGCATGCGATCAAGAATGATGACGTCGTAGTTTTCGGCGACGGCTTGGGCGACGGCGTCGCGACCGTCCGCAAGGTGATCGACGGTGTGGCCTTCTTCTTCCAGACCTCGGAGTATGTAAGCTGCGGTGTTCGCGTCGTCCTCAAGCAGCAAAATTCTCATGCCAATCGCGCCTCGCAGTCCCGCCCGCCAGTGGATCATCCATATTCCCGGCGGCAGCATTTAGTACAGGATTGGGCAAGGAACCACGCACAAGTGCATGTTCCTTGGCTCCGTTACCAAAATTTTAGCTGCGCTCACGCGGTTCGATTGCGACCGAACAGGCCGGAACGGCCTTCGACGGCTAAAACAATTGCGCTGGTTATCAGACTGCAAATTGCAAAGCCGGCCGCAATCGGAAACACCGAGCCGTCGAACGCACGAGCTATCAGGCCGCCCGCAAGCGCGCCGACCGCGGTTCCGAAGGCTCCGACCACCGAGGACGCCATTCCGGCATTGTGGCCCTGCGGTTCCATCGCGAGCGCGTTGAAGTTCGGGGCGATCAAGCCAAAAAGGAAAAAGTCGACCGCGAGCGCGACCGCGAAAGTGGCAAAACCCACCGCTCCTACGTAGGCGGCGATCGCGAGCAAAAGAGACACGCAAATCGAACCACAAAGCGCCGAGTGAGAGACGCGACGCATGCCTAGCCGCCCGACCAAGCGCGCGTTGACGAAGGATGCCGCGGCGATCGCGAGAGCTATCGCGCCGAACACAACCGGGAAAATGTCGCCGATGCCGAACACCTCGACAAATATCTGCTGGGCGCTTGCCACATAGGCGAGGAGGGAAGCGAACATGAAGCCGCCACAGACGGCGTAGCCCATCGTGACGGGATTTAACAACGCGGTCGCAAGCGACTGGCGTATCGTCAACGGACGCTCGGCGCCAAGCGCAGGACGGGCCGTCTCAGGCAGACGCACGCCGGACCACACGGCGACGATGGTCGCCATTGCCAGCAGCACGAAGAAGATCCAGTGCCAGTTGCCAATGTGAAGAAGCGCCTGGCCGACGCTTGGCGCGAGCACGGGAACGGTGATGAAAACCATCATCGCAAACGACATGACGCGCGCCATCTGTCGTCCGGCATAAAGATCGCGCACGACGGCAATGGCGATGATGCGCGGCGAGGCGGCTCCTACGCCCTGAACGAGACGCGCGGCAAGCAAAGTTTCGAAGCTCGACGCCCAAAGCGCGGCCACCGTGCCGACGATGAAGACCGCCAAGCCAGCCATCAGCATCGGTTTGCGGCCAAAATGATCAGAAAGAGGGCCGAAGAAGATCTGCCCTAGCGCGAAGCCTGCCATGTACAAAATGACGACGAGCTGCCGATCGTTTTCGCTCTGCACGCCGAAGGACGATGCGATGTCAGGCAGCGCGGGAAGCATGATGTCGATCGCCAGCGCCGTCAGCGCCATCAGCGATGCCGTCAGGCAAACGAACTCCACAAACGAGATCATCAAAGGTTCGGAAGGTACATCCTGTCGCGCCGCGGACGAATGCGCTGCGCGCTGAGAACTTGGCATTTTGTTTCCTGGTTTGTTTTTGGCTCGCCGAGGGCGCCTTGTCGAAAACTCGGGAGCGCACGTCGTGGCAGGTCCACTGCCCAAACAATTCGCCGCTGCTTAGCATGGTAAACTACCGGCCGTCATCCTGCTGCTTCTCGCACTGAGACATGCCTGGGAATTTTTCGCGCCTCATAATCGTGCGAGGGTGACGTGTCGCTAGAGACGCGAGGTGCACTTCGACCACTGCCTGAAAGCACAAGCACTAAACTCGAAGTTTCAAGGCAAGCTTCCTTGCGATCGCTGCCAACTCCGCACTTGAGGTCGGTCCGGTTCTGTCCTTAAAGGGATTGCGGGTTCCGGGGGAGCGGGCCGGCTGCGGGCGATTGGCTCCCGATTTCAACAGACGGCACATGGTCAACTTCTTCATTCACCGTCCTATCTTCGCTTCCGCAATCGCCGTGATCATGGTGCTCGCGGGTACCATTTGCTATTTCCTGCTTCCCGTCGCGCAGCTTCCCAACGTCACCCCGCCACAAGTCGTCGTCACCGCGATTTATCCCGGCGCCAGCGCGCAAGTCGTTGCGGATACGGTAACGACTCCGCTCGAACAGCTGATCAATGGCGTCGAAGGCATGACGTACATGTCATCGACGAGTTCCAATGACGGCTCGTCGAACATCACCATCACTTTCGATGTCGGATATCCGCTCAGCATCGCGGCGGTCGACGTTCAAAACCGCGTCTCGGAAGCTGCTTCGCAATTGCCGCCGATCGTCAATCAGGCCGGCGTCACCATCCGCAAGCAGAACCCGAATTTCGTCTTGATCGTGAACCTCACGTCGCCGGATCATTCGGTCGATCCGGTCACGCTCAGCAATTACGCCTATCTGCAGATCGTCGATCCACTCAAGCGACTTCCCGGCGTCGGCGACGTGCAGATTTTCGGCGAGCGGCGCTATTCCATGCGCGTCTGGCTCGATCCGGACAAGCTTTCGCAGCTCGGCGTCACCGCTGTCGACGTGCAAAACGCAGTTGCCGAGCAAAACATTCAGGTCGCCGCCGGCAAGATCGGTCAGTCGCCGGCGCCGGCCGGCACGCCTTTCGAAATGCAAGTCAACGCCACCGGACGCCTCAATAGTCCGGAAGAATTCGGAAACATCGTGCTGAGAGCCAATCCGAATTCAGGCGCCATCGTCCGGCTGCGCGACGTCGCCCGCATCGAACTCGGCGCACTGCAATATTCCTCGACCGCCTTCTTCGGCAAAGATCCCTCAGTCGTTCTCGGCGTTTTCCAGATGCCAGGGTCAAATGCGCTCGACTTACAAGAGCGCGTCATGGCCAAGATGCAGGAGCTGTCGAAGCGTTTTCCGAAGGGCATCGCCTACGGCATGCACTATGACACGACGCGGTTCGTGTCAGCCGCCATGCACGATGTCGTTTACACCTTGTCGGAAGCTTTGTTTCTCGTCGTGCTCGTCGTCTACATCTTCCTTCAGAGCTGGCGAACGACCATCATCCCGACCATCGCTATTCCGGTCTCGCTGATCGCGACGCTGGTGATCATGCAGATGCTCGGCTTTTCGCTCAACATGCTGAGCCTGCTTGGCATGGTGCTCGCCATTGGCCTCGTCGTCGATGATGCGATCGTCGTCGTCGAGAACGTCGAGCGACAGCTGGAGAACGGCCTGAAGCCGATGGACGCGGCTTTGAAAGCGATGTCGGAAGTGACGGGCCCGATCATCGCAACTACCGGCGTGCTGATGGCGGTGTTCATACCCGTCGCCTTCATTCCCGGCGTTTCCGGCCGCCTCTATAATCAATTCGCGTTGACGGTTGCGATTTCGGTCGGGCTATCGGCGTTCAACTCGCTGACGCTCAGTCCCGCGCTGGCAGCAGCCTTCCTGCGCCACAAGGAACCAACCAAATTCTTTCTGTTCCGCTGGTTCAATACCGGCTTTGACCGGCTTTCGCACGGCTACGCCAACCTCGTCCGCTTCCTCATTCGCATCCGCTGGCTGATGCTCATGCTGTTCGCGGGTGTGCTTGCGGCGACATACTTCATCGCCCAGCGCATTCCGTCCACATTCCTGCCGATAGAGGACCAGGGCTATTTCTTCGTCGTCGTGCAGTTGCCGGATGGAGCGTCGCTCGAGCGGACGGACGCGGTCGCGACCAAAGTGCGCGACATCCTGGAGAACACGCCGGGCGTCGACATCGTGGGCTCGATCAGCGGGCTCAACTTCCTGACGAATGCCGCGCAATCGAATTCGGCGGTCGAATTCGCGATCTTGAAACCATGGGACGAGCGTCCGCCCGAGCAAAGCGCCTCCGCTCTCGTCCAAGCCGTTCGCGGCAAATTGCTGATGATACCCGAAGCGGTCGTGCTCAGCTTCGATCCGCCTTCGATTGATGGACTTGGCACGACGGGTGGATTCGAGTTCCAGGTGGAAGATATTGCTGGGCGCGGAAGTGAGGCGCTGAACGAAGCGACGCAGGCGCTCCTGGCAGAAGCCCGCAAACAGCCCGAACTCGACCCGCAGCAACTTTTCAGTTCGTTCTCGACCTCGACGCCGCAGTTCAAGTACGACCTCGACCGATCGAAAGCGAAGCTCCTCGGCCTCAGCCTGCCCGACGTCTTCAATACGCTGCAAATCTATCTTGGCTCGCTCTACGTCAACGACATCAATCTGTTCGGACGGACGTTCCGCGTCACGTTGCAGGCAGATCAGAATTCGCGGTCAAAAGAATCCAGCCTCTCGCGGCTCTACGTGCGCAATGCGACCGGCGGGATGATTCCACTCAACACGCTTGGCACCTTGAAGCCGATCGTGGGGCCGGAAACGGTGCCGCACTACAACAACTACGCGGCAGCCCTCATCAATGGCGGGCCTGCGCCAGGATATAGTACCGGCCAGGCGATCGCAGCTATGGAACGGGCGGCCGCAACCGCGCTGCCACGTGATTTCAGCTACGAATGGACCGGCATTACGTTCCAGGAACTCAAAGCCGGCTCGATTGCCATCATGGTCTTCGCGCTGGCGAGCGTGTTCGTCTTCCTTATCCTGGCGGCGCAGTACGAGAGCTGGTCGATGCCGTTCATGGTGCTTTTGGCCGTGCCGCTCGCGTTGTTCGGAGCGCTGCTGGCAATCTGGCTGCGTAACATGCAGATCGACGTCTATTCTCAGATCGGCTTCGTGATGCTCATTGGCTTATCCGCTAAAAATGCCATCTTGATCGTGGAGTTTGCGAAGCGACGCCGCCTCGAGGGGCTGTCGATCGTCGAAGCCGCGATGGAAGCCGGACGCCTCAGACTGCGGCCGATCTTGATGACGGCTTTCGCATTCATTCTTGGCGTCGTGCCGCTGATGATCGCATCCGGTGCGGGCGCGGCGAGCCGTCAGTCGTTGGGTACGACCGTGTTCGGAGGCATGCTCGCAGCCACGCTGCTGACGCTTCTCTTCGTTCCGGTGTTTTACGCCATCATCGAAACGTGGCGCGAGGGACGTGATGCCGACACGGAAGGGCGCCCCGAAACTCCGCACCCCGTTGCCGCCGAATAGATAAGGACTTTGCAATGCGCGCTTGGAAAGCAGCTCTTCTTGGCTTGGTCGCCCTTGGCGCGGGCGCCGCTTATTACTACCGTCAAGCCCTTCCCATGCTGCTCGCGGAGGTCGAGGGCACAAGCTCGCAGCCGCCGCAGGGGGGCTTTGTGATGCCGGTGCCTGTCACGCAGGTCGTCAAGCGGCCGGTCAACATCTATCTCGATTACTCAGCGCGGACGGAATCTATCAACGAGATCACTTTGCAGGCGCGCGTTGCCGGTTATGTGCAAAAGCAGCACGTCGCCGACGGCTCGGACGTCAAGCAGGGGGAGTTGCTCTACACCATCGACCCGCGTGACTATCAAGCTGCGCTCGACAGAGCTAAGGCCGAAAAAGAGCGCGATGTCGCGGCGCGCGACTACGCAAGCTCGAATCTCGAGCGAGGCACGGAGCTCACGAAGAGTGGATGGCTCGCCAAGGATACCTTCGACCAGCGATCCAGCCTCCTCAAGCAATCTGAAGCGGCGATCAACGTGGACGAGGCGGCGATCCGCACTGCGGAACTCAATCTCGAATATACGCAGATCCGCGCGCCCTTCGACGGTCGGCTCGGGAAAAATCAAGCTTCGATCGGCGCACTCATCAGCGTTGCAGGCGCGCCGCTCAACACGCTCGTTCAGCTCGACCCGATCTACGTCACGTTCAACCCGGCTGAAACCGATCTTGCGGCCGTTCAAAAGGTCCATAAGAGCGGAGAGGTTGCCGCCGAAATCGTGGTTCCAGGCGATAACAAGGCCGCACACAAAGGCACGATTACCTTCATCGACAACAATGTCGATCGGCTGACGGGCACTCTGACCGCACGCGCTACCATCGCGAACGCGGACCATGTTTTGCTGCCCGGGCAATACGTCCGCATTCACGTACATGCAGGCTCCAATCCGGATGCGCTCTTGGTTCCGCAAACGGCCATTGGTTCAAGCCAGATCGGCAAATACGTCTACGTCGTGGGCGATAAGAACGTGGCCCAGCAGAAGCTCGTGACGCTGGGACCGACCGACGGCGACCTCGTGAGCGTAGTCGGGCTAGACGAGAAGGACGTGGTCATCACGGGCAACTTGCAGAAAATCGGACCTGGTTCGCCCGTGCAGCCGTTGACGTCGCCCGCGCCACAGGCGAAGGCGGCGATCCAGACCGGAAGCACCGTAAACTAGCGCGGGTGCGGCAGGCGCTTGCGCTTACCGCTTGAGCCATACTGCAGCAGCGACGCCGATCAGCATCGCCGGCACAAACACGACGATCGCCGGCGACGCGAGAGGAAGAGAAACGAGGGCCGGTCCGGGGCATAGGCCGACGAGGCCCCAGCCAACACCGAAGACTGCGGCCCCCAATACCAGCTGGCTGTCGATCTGGCGCGCGGTCGGAACTCGGAAGCTCTCGTCCAGCACAGGTTTGGGACGACGAAAGACGAGCCGGTATCCGATGGCCGTCACGAGCACCGCTCCGCCCATGACGAACGCTAAACTCGCGTCCCAGTGACCGGCGACGTCCAGAAAGTTCAGGACCTTCGCCGGATTCGCCATGCCCGACAGCAGAAGCCCAAAGCCAAACAGCAGGCCAGCGATCACGTTGACGAGCAAGATCACGAGCCCCCTCCGAGTACGTGACGCGTCACGAAGACAACAAGCATTGCAGTCGCCATAAATACCGCGGTCGCGACAAGAGAGCGTTTCGACCAGCGAGAAATGCCACATACGCCGTGACCGCTGGTGCAGCCGCCGCCATACACAGCGCCGAAGCCGACGAGCAAGCCGGCAATTGCGGCCAATGGCATATTATCAGTCATGACCTGCGTCACACTTTGACCCAATGCCACGATCCAAACGGCGGGCGCCAGGAGCAGGCCAAGCACAAACGCGAACGCCTCAAATGGCCGGCTCCCCTCCGACGGCCAGATGAGACGGCCCAAGATGCCGCTGATACCGGCGATGCGACCGCTCATAAGCATGAGCAAGACAGCGGCGCAGCCTATGAGCGCTCCGCCTGCGGCGGAAGCGAGCGGTGTGAATTCGGTTTGGACCGGCAAGGCAATCTTCCTCGGCGCGAATGATCAACCGATTTTACGCGGTTTTTACAGCTAACGCGTCGCGGTGATTTAGCACGTTCGCGCGCCGGAAGCTCCCTTTGGGAAAGGCAGCAGTCGAGGCAGCTCGAGAGTATCAATTGGCGGCGTGCTTATCCGTCGGCGAGTTCATAAGCGCGCGCTCGACGGCAAGCTTCAACGCCGTGAGCGCCTTATGCAAAACAATCAAGAGCTCGCGATCCGCTTCGGACAAATCGGCGTGCGCTCCCTCTTCCACCGCGCGACATAAATCGATGAAATCGAGCCGTTCCGGTGACATTTGAACTCTCTGAATTGTCGAAGCAAACAGATCGCTTTTCTGGACAATCCGACAACTGATCAATTGCTTTGCGTATTACAGCAGCAGCATTGGAGTATTCGGCTTGATATTACTACATCGACCTTAGCAGCGGATGGTCTAAACCAACCAGATGGCCGCCCTATGGCTGAATTGGGAATACAGGCGGCGTTTTTGGCTCAGTCCTAAGGCGGATAAATGCGTCTTTCGATGCATCGAATTTCTGCTAGCCGCCGCGCTGCAATAACCACGCAACAAGCGCAGCCTGGCGGTTGGTGCCCGTCTTCGCGAACAGCGCGGCAAGTTGTTTGCGAGCGGTATTGATCGAAATTCCTGCCTGTTTGCTGAACTCCGTCAGCGATTGCCCGCTCAAAAGTGCCTTAGCCAGTCGCGATTCCGCCGCCGTGAAGAATGCTGAACCAAGAACACCCGCCTCGCCGGCACCTCCGATCAGAAGCACAAGAGCAAGTTGCGCATCCATCGCTGGAAGCTTTAAGACGACGAGCGAAAGTCTGAAATTACTGAGCGGCAGCCGGCACTCGACAGGACCTCCGAGGGGCTGCTCTCTCACGAACACAGCATCCAGAGCTTTCATAAATGCCGCTTGGCTGTCTGGATCACGCAGGAACAATCTCCCCAGCGGATCGACGGCGAGCAGTCGTCCTTCCTTCAGCAATTGATCCGCTGGCGGATTTACAGCTTTGATGCCTCGCGTGGTGGAAAGGAGAACCGCTGCGCAGGCAAACTGAGCCGGAAGGCTATTGGTGGCGCGCTCGGGACGCGCCGACTTCGCAAGGGTGGCCGCGCGCCGAAGATGCGGCACCAATAGTTCGAGCTGCTTCGTATATCGATCGATATTATCCTGCATATGCCGGGGACTGGGCGCGATCGCCAATACGAGCAATTCGCGGCTATCGCTGGGGATCGTGCACCCCATGTGATGCGGACTGATCCCCTGCGGTTTCATCCAATCATTGTAGAACTCTGTACGAATGGCGTCCTCGGCGCTCAGCACATCGGTCGCCCGGCGAACGACTAAGGGCGGCAGCTTTCGGAATGCTTGGATTGGGTAAGGATTGATGCCGGCATAATGATCCTGGTAGCTGGCGATATAATCTGGCTCCAATCCGAACGGAAAGGCCAAGGGCGTCGTCTCCGACTCGATGTCGAAAAAATGCAGCATACCCACCGCACCATCGAAGGGCTTGCTGAGCGCCTGCAGAAACGCCGGCCATTCGCCGTCGAAGGCCGTGGCGTAAAGAAGATCCAGCAGCGCTGGCAAGTCCTCCGCAACGAAGGAGGTGATACTCATCAGAAATAACTTTACGCAGGGAAATATGGAACGATCGGCAATAGGAATTGAGATATGGTGCCGTCGGATGAATTCTATTGCAACCCCAATATAGTGACAGCGCCACGACGCCGCTTTCCTTATAGACCCAATTAGTGCTGTTTATCGCGGCGACTGCGATAGTTCCCGGTCAAGATCGAATGACTGGCAACCGCCTGCCTGCAAGAGGGCGTTGACCCCATCTGCCTCGTAGCGCAATTCAGAGATTTCGGCGGCCCGTTTCGTGTCGAAGTCTTTCGCACCAGTAAAAATATCGAATAGCGACGACTGCGTGTTGGGCGTTGAAGCGCGTAACGCCTTGATCCGGGCGATGTGGTCGACGACATAGGCCTTCGGGGCCGCGCAGGGGTCGGACGATTCAACGACAGGGCCACGATGTTTTGCAGAACTGGGACTTGCAGTGCTTGAAGCGACTAAGACGGCGAGTGCGATCGCGCGGCGCAAGGACGGCCCCTCTCCCATTTCCGTTCTCCCCTCGCTGCGCGCCACTTCGCCTGTCGCCCAGTCGCCACGCTCGGCTTGGCGATGGATGGAAAGATAGGCGCAGTCAGGCCCGGCCCAAGCGAGCCGAAAAGGAAAATGAAGTGAGATGACCGAAATGCCACGCAAACTGGGGGTTTAGTGCCCCTTGGTCCGGGGCACTAACGCCGATCACCCGCGCTTCCCGAATCCGCCGGGTTTGCGCGCGGGGGATGCTTGCGATGGGCGCGCCGACGGCGGCGGATCGATGTACCTGACGCCGACGCGATTGGGCGACGTCCACCTCACCTGGACGCGGCGACGCGTATTGGTGAAGGTTTCATGCAGTATGAACGTCTTCGGAAGCCACTCGCTGTCGGGCACAAGAAGCAGTGCGCCCCCACTCGAGACGTCGGCTATACGACATGCCAGCGACTTGCCATCGTCGAGTTCAATCCTCGCCGGCCGACTTACGGGCTGTCGCTCTTCCTTACGCATAAAAAGCACTTTGAAAGAGTCCGTTTAACGAAGCATTTACCCGCGCCTCATTCGAACGGCCTAGGGCGCCAAACTCGTACCGGACGCGTGCCAGCGCCAGGGCGCAAACGGACCTACAAAATCTCGGCGATGTCATGATCTTGCGGACCCATTCAGGTGTAATGAATGATGTTTATGGAAGGCCGAAACAATGTCAATTCGCGATCGGCAAATGATCGCGCGACTGGTAAAGTTTGTAGCGTTTTTTCGCAGAAATTATGCGCGCCCGCGCGCCCGTGAGAGATCGGTCAGTCATCATCCAGACATTGACGTCTTTGGGTGAAGCGAGGCTCGAAAGCCGATCAGGGAAACGGTTTGCCGTCACGATGTCGGAACCCGACCGCAATCCAACCGTTGCGTGACAAGTCTCTCAATCGGGAAAGACCGAGTCTTCAATCACTGCAAAGGAACAACAATGCGGGCGATCTCTCACTTGGCGCTCATCGGCTTGAGCATCGCCGCTCCGGCGTACGCGCAAGACACGGCTCCCCCCGCTCCAGCGGAGGTTCACGGCGAGCCGATATCGGTTCTGATGTTCTTCACAATCGGCATCGTTCTATTAATTGCGATTGGATCGTTTGCATGGTTTCTTCGCAAGAGATCCAATCGTTCTGCTGCGGATAAAGCTCTTAATCCTCGCAACCCGGAGAACCGCTAGCGAGGGGTGACGCGGCGCCGCTCGGACCGGGATCACCGCTCGACAGGCGAACTTGCATTTTCGGGGCGATAGATCATAGCTTGGGCATCGGCCAATGCGAGAACTCCCGTGCGTGCGTGCTTCGTGTTCGTCTCCACACTGATCGCCGTTATGCCTCTTGTCGCGCAAGCGGCAGACCCAGAGGTTGTGTGCATAAACCCAAAATACGGGCCGCCCGGCGCCGACGACACTGTCGCCTGCTACTCGGAGGCCGGCTGTGCGCTCGCTCGGTCGTTCGGGGCGGAAGCAATCGCCGACTACGATCCGGCCAGCGCGCCGTTTGCGCTCGCCCGCGGGAAGATCGGCGCCGTCATCACGTCCGATAAGAAGCTGATCGAGACGGCAAAAGCCAACGGCGCAGCGTGCAAACCGTAGCTCTGAGAGTTAGCAGCGGTCCCGTTTAGATCATTGGCCGTTATGATTTCATGGTGGAGCCGAGGGGAATCGAACCCCTGACCTCTGCAGTGCGATTGCATTATCGCGGTCCGCCACGACGACTCCCTATTGCCATTTAGTACCCGGAATCAACGCTTTATGGCGTCAGCAATTCTCCGTATCCGTCCTGAATTCGCCGCAAAATGTTAGCTAGAAGTTAGCTAGCGCACGTTCTTTCCGATTCGGCAGAGGACGGTTCGGGGGCACAGATGGGAAAAGTTGTTCGGGCGAAGGTCACCAAGGCGGCTATCGACCGCTTGGTTGCGGGTCAGACCATCCGTGATGTGGAACTCAAGGGATTTGGCGCTCGCCGCCAGGCGGACGCCGTGAGCTATTTTCTTCTCAAACGCATCAACGGGCGGCTCCGGTGGATGACCATCGGATTGCATGGCTCGCCTTGGACGGCCGAGTCCGCCCGCAAGGAGGCCCACCGCCTGCTCGGCTCGATTGCCAGCGGCGGGGACCCCGCAACACTCAAGCAAGAGCGCCTTGAGAACCCGAGCTTCACCGAAGCCTCAGAACAGTTCATGGCCGACCACGGCGCGAAGCTCAAAGCCGGTAGCCGTGTGAAGTATGAAATCCTGCTGAGGCTTTACCTGCGTCCAGCATTCGGGGTGCGTCGCTTGATGGACATCAAGCGGGCCGACGTTCTTCGCTTCCATTCCAAACTCGCCGACAAGCCTGCCACCGCCAATTACTGTGTTGCCATCCTCTCGAAGATCATGAGCTGGGCCGAGGAATTGGGCTATCGTCCGGAACACAGCAACCCCTGCTTCGCCATCGACAAGTTCCGCGAGAACAAACGCCAGCGCTATCTTTCAAAGGACGAGTTCGCCCGCCTTGGCCTAGTGCTGACCAAGGTGGCTGCCGAGAGCCTCGAAAGTCTCTACGTGGTGGCGGCAATCCGCCTTCTGATGTTTACAGGCGCGCGGGTGGGTGAGATCCTGACCTTGAAGTGGTCGTACGTGGACCTCGAACGCAAGGTTTTGCTGCTGCCGGATTCCAAGACCGGACAGAAATCAATTGCGCTCAACAATGCGTCGGTTGAGCTGCTGACGTCCCTCCCCCGCGTCAAAGGCAACCCCTTCGTGATTGTCGGACGCTATGACCGGAAGTATCTGGTCAATATTCAAAAGCCCTGGCGCCGCATTCGGGCGACGGCAGAGATCGAGGACGTCCGCCTTCATGACCTTCGCCACTCGTTTGCGAGCGCGGCTGCGGCAGCGGGCGGCTCTCTGCCGATGATTGGAAAGCTTCTTGGCCATAAGCATCCGTCCACAACAGCTCGATACGTGCACTTGGTGGAAGACGCCACACAGGCACTGAACCAGAAGACCGGCGAAAACATTGCGTTCGCGATCGATGGGAAAGCGCCCGAACAGCTTGCGCAAGATCCGGCCCTGCTCTCCAGGCTCCGCGACATCCTTCTGCAAGCGGAACAACTGATCGGGGACAGCCGTGAGGAACGGCCAGCGTCAGGAAAGTAGGGCTCGCTAACACGTTTCGGACCACGGAGGGCAATGGACACTTGGACAGGTGTACATCTGCCCACCTGGTCACTTGCACATGTACAGGCGTACGCGTGGACACTTGCACATGTCCACATGTACAGGCGTGCAGTTGCACACCTGAGCTCTTGGACACTTGGACATCAATCCCGCACACCCGGTTTTGAGCCAATATGCAGTTGGACAAGTGAACACCTGTGCTCTTGTGCACTTGTCGAGGTGTACACTTGGACAGATGTACAGTCGTGCATTTTGCAACACCCCCCTCAGTTAGATGCCCACGTTCTGACCGCATTGCGTTGACGGACGCACGCCTTCTTCACACGATGCGTGCATGACCACTCACACACCGCCGACCATCATTGCCTTCGCGTCACCTAAAGGAGGCGTTGGCAAGTCGACGTCATGCCTCTGCCTGGCGGGCGCTCTCGCGTCACTCGGCCACCGGGTGCAGGTCGTGGACTTCGACCAGACGCAGACGCTCTGGCGATGGTACTCCTCCAATGCCGCCGCGCGCGCGAACCCGCGCTTGACGGTCGAGCAGGGGCCCCACGGCGACATTTCTGGGTTCGTGCAGGATATCTACTACAAGCGCGATGGTTTCGTGCTCATCGACCTCGCCGGCACCTTGACCAACCAGATGCTGCATCTCGCGGCATTCGCCAACCTCACCATCACGCCTTCGAAGTTGAGCGAGCCCGACATCTTGGAAGCGAACAAGCTGGCGGTGCAGTTGCAAGAGATCGCCACGCGCATCCACAAACCCATTGCCCACCGCATCCTGCTCAACGAAGTGCCGTTCATTCTTGCTGGCTCGCAGGCGTACATGCTCGAGCAGATCGACGCGAACAACATCGCGCGTTTCGAAACCTTGATGCACTACCGCCCGGTTTACGCGGAATCCTTCCTCACCGGCACGCCGCCGCATTTCGGCGATGCCAACCGGGGTCCCATCGCGAAGGCGGTGCAAGAACTCGACGGCATCGTGATGGAAGTCATGACGGCGATCGCTCAATCCCAACAGAAAGCCGCCGCATGACCGCGACGAAGCCCGCCTTCAAGGCCCTCGACTTCCAAAAGCTCCAGTCGGTGGTTGAGGAATACGCTGCCGAGAAAAATGTACCGGCCCTGGCGTTTCCTGCGGAAGCTTCCGCTGCGACGGTCGCGACAAGCGTTGATCCTGTACCGCTTGAACCCGCCAAAGTTCGCCCGAAGCGCGCCACCAAGACAGCACAGCCGGCGCCGGTGCGACGGCTTGCGGTGGAACTGCCCGATTATCTCTTCACGGCAATTTCGAAGAAGGCCGCAGAGGAGGGAACGACCAAGCGCTACGTCATCCTTGACGCACTCCGCGCCGCCGGGTTCGTGGTCAATGAGATCGATTTCAACGAGGACGGCCGCCGTGTGCAATAGCGCTTGTCCAAGTGGACACTTGTACATCTGCACAGTTGTGGGTGAAGGAGAGGGGGTCGCATGACGCTCAGCCTGGACGCGCAGGTCCGCGATCCGGACCTCCTGCAGCGGATTGCCGAAGCGCCCTCGTTCGTGCGCAGCACCGTAGCGTCGTCCTGCGAACGCGAGCAACAACGCCGAGACAGGCTCGCCTCATTGCCCCACGGCCAACGGCGCCGTGTGCTGACGCATCAACTTCTCCACGAGAAGGACGGAGTGCAGCGCCAGGACCTTCGCCACATCCACAGTGTGCTTGCGATCTGTGCGCTCCCTTACACCCGCCAGCCAATCACCACCCGTACCTGGGAGCGGGAGCAAGGACAGATGAAGCTCATGGTCCAGGCCGGCACACTCGCCGGCAAGAACGGTAAGTGGGAGGACCAGCCGCTTCCTTACGGTTCCCGCGCGCGGCTGATGCTGCTTCACACCTGCAGCGAAGCCCTCCGCCAGAAGTCGCCGGTGATCGAGATTGAGGACAGTCTGACCGGCTTTATCCGCGCAATGGGTTTTGCCGCCACCGGTGGCAAGAACGGCACCATCACCTCGTTCAAGCAGCAGATCAACGCGCTCGCGAGTTGCACCATGCGCATTGGGCTGTGGGACGCCCACGGCTCCAAGACGGTGACCACGCAGCCGTTCACCTCGCTTGAGGTCTTCTTCTCCAAGGACTCCAATCAACGAACGCTGTGGCCATCGACGTTGACGTTCAGCCAGGATTTTTATCAAACGCTGACCAAGCACGCGCTACCGATCAACATGCACGCGGTGAAGGCGTTCTCGAGTTCGCCGCGTAAGCTCGACATCCTGTTCTGGCTTGGCTACCGGCTGAATTCCTTGGAGCGTCCGATGACGATTTCTTGGGATAGCTTGCGGGACCAGTTTGGCGCGGGCTATGGGCGAAGCGACAACTTCCGGCGCGACTTCGCGCAGGAGATCCACCAGATCATGGAAGTGTTCCCGAAACTCCCGGCCAAGGTGTCAGAAGTTGGTTTCACGCTGGCACCGGGGTCGTCGGAGGCCTTGGCCATTCCGGTGAAATCACCCAAGGGTCGAAAGTTATGAGGAAAGATTGCGCATAAACGGTAGGAACGGGCACGCATTCCCTGGCGCATAATCGGTAGGAGGCGACCTCGCGCATTGGCGCGTTTTTGCTGTTTCACCGTTCTGTATGCTACCTACGCATAAACGGTAGGAGGCTCTGCGACCTCCATGTGTTAGGTGAGCTCGGCGTCGTCACGCATAAACAGTAGGGAAGGGCTCGCTGGCAGCGACGCATGATCGGTAGGAAGGCTCCGCCGGGAAATTGGCTGTCGCCAACGCGTTTGCAGACCTTGCGCGCATATCCGGTAGGACAACCGCGCATTATCGGTAGGATCTCGCCCGTGGCCTACGCATAAGCGGTAGGGGTTTCGCGCATAAACGGGAGGCGAGCGGCGCATAATCGGTAGGCTTCTATATAGAACAGAACACTTCAGAACATCCCGAACATTCTTCTTCAGAACACTTCCGGAATTTCAGAAAAGGAATCTTTAAAATTATGTTGGGGTGGTTTGACGGTTCTTACTGAGCTTCTCTATGTGTTTCGTCATATTGGTAGACTGCAACCGCCTATCTCATGCAAATCGCTTTTGAAGAGCCTTTGAGGGGCTAGCGGCGGTATTCGGATGTTGACCCGTAACTCTGCCGGTCAAGCCAGGCCAGCAGCTCGGACTGGCGGTACAGCACGCGTGAGCGCTTTCCAGGACCAGCCTTGATGTAGCGCGGCCCGGTTCCATCGACCCGCATGCGCTCGAGAGTCCGACGCGAGATGCGCATCAGGCCGGCCGCTTCCGACGAGATCAGAAAAACCAGGGCGGGGTCGCTCACCGTTCCTCCAAGCAAATCACCAGCACGATAACTCGTGCAGTCGGTCCCCACAGCAGTTTCACGACAACGACCCAGAACATTCTGCCTAGCGGTCCCTGCGCGAGAAGGCGAGGGGAGGGGACTTTGCTGCGAGGTCGCTCTTTCTGCATCGGATCAGCGCCTATCTCACGGCTCACCGTCGGGCAGAGTGCCCTCCGCGATCACGGCCGCCAAGGGCCGCTGCAGACGGGTCCCATCCCATCTTCGCGCCTACGGTTTCAGCCCGGCAGTCATGCTCTGCGTCGTGCCCAAACAGCCCACGGGCCGCGAGAGGCGCAACCCGAAACCAACGAAAGAAACGACCATGTCGCAAACCGAAAAGACCACCACCCTTTACGCCTATGCCGTGCAGGACGGCCGCAAAGGTCAAAAGTCTTACTGGACGCGCATCGGCCGACTGTTCCCGCACGAAGACGGGAAAGGGCACGACCTGCTGCTCAACGCGCTGCCGGTGAACGGCCGTGTGGTCATCCGCCAGGAAGAACCGCGCGACCAGGCCGAGTAGGACCTAGCACCCGACCCGGCAATCCGGGTCGCGGCGAACGGACCGTCAAAATTCTTTGACGGTCCGTTTTCGTTGGGCCATCCTTGAACGCAAGAAAGCTCTCAACATGAAATCTGCCTCCCGCACGCGCGTCGCCAAGCGCAGCAAAGCCGTAGCCGCTCGCCCGGTTCAGAAGCCCGTTCGGACGCAACAAAGCCTCGACCCTCAATTCCTCGCGGCGGCTAAAGCCAGCCGGAAGAAATTTGGTGCGCTCTTCAAGCGCCTCGCCAAAACATGAAGCGCCGCTTCCTGGCCGTCGAAGAAGTCCTGGCACTCCACCGGGATGTCCTCGATCGCAATGAGTCCGACGCGGTGCTCAATCGGGGAAGTCTGGAATCAGCTGTCGCGCGCCCGGCTGCTTACCATCGCGGTCTGTTGCGGCAAGCAGCGGTGTTGTTCCACGCAATGATTCAGAACCATCCGTTCCTTTCGGGTAATAAGCGAACTGCTTTCAACGCGCTCAATGTCTTCCTCAACCTCAATAAGGTCGAGATCTGGGTGACGAGCAATACGGTCTACTATTGGCTGATGGACGCGCTCGAACACCGAACGTTTAGCGAGCGCGTCATTGAAAGTTGGCTCCGCAGCGTTACCCGACGCCATCGGCCGTAGCCGCTTATCGCGCTCGTGGTAGGCGCCGGATATAGGTCTCCTGCTCCAAGGCGCGAATCCGCGCGTCAAAGGGGGGATGGGTTGAGAACATTTGTGCGATTGATGAAATTCTTCCCCGCGCCATGAAGCGCGCGTGCGTGTTCTCCGCAGAGGTGAGGGGAGGGGCATTCTCCAGCTTTCGCAGTGCAGAGATCATCGCTTGCTTGCCGGCAAGCGAAGCGCCCACCGCGTCAGCGTAAAATTCCCGCTTGCGAGAGTTCGCAAGGATCATGAGTTCGGCCGCCCACGTCAGCGCCCAGCGCGCGCCCTGCTTGGCTTTCTGGAAGACCATGTAAAACACCATGGCGTTCTGGAAGGTCCGCATCATCACCATGCGGCGCATGTCCCCGCTCACGACGTGACCGAGCTCGTGGCCGATGATCGCCGCGACTTCATCGGGCGAGAGCACTTCCAAAAGCGGCAAACCAAACGCGATGGTCGCGTTGTTGCGGTGGGTACCCATCGCGAACGCATTCGAGACATCCATCGTGCCGATCCTAGGCGGCGGAAGCTCGAGGTCGCGGGCAAAGGAAGCGGCGATGACCGCAAGTGGATGGTCCGGAGGCACCGCTTTGAAGTTCATGTCGCGGAGCGTGCTGTTTCCCGCCCAGCCGATGCCGAGCCAGCTCCAAATTGTCGCCCAAGCTGGCACAGAGAAAAAGCTGATGAACATCGTCGCGAAAACGAGGGCACCGACGCCAAAGAACATCGAGATGATCCCGTTCCACACCAGGCCGAACCACGTCAGCGCAACCAGAGCCATCCATGTGCCCATGGTCGATTTGTTCATGGCCCTTCCGTTGAGACGTGCGCGCGTTTTGGGCGCGTCAGTCGATCGCTGAGCGGTCTGAACAGGCGGGGGCGTTGTATGATTGTTGTACGAATTCTCAGGCGCGGTCTGCATGCGCGGAAGGGCAAGTCGCGAGATCCGCGTCCATCGCTCCAATATCCCGATCGGAGGGCGGGGCGGCTCAACACTCCGCTTCTGGCGCTCGGCGACATCAAACTTCTCGATGAGACGGTCCAGCCCCTCAAGCGCGCGGTCGGCATCGGCCCCCATGTAAACGGACCGCAGCTCCTGCGAAAGACCGGTGAACAGCCCGTCGAGCCACCCTTCTTCGATCGCGTCCCGGTAATAGTGCTGATGAAGCGCTTGGAGATAGGGTCTGGCAATTTCTTGGCGGTCCCACTCCGGGGGCGGCTTTATCGTCGTAGCTTCCATATTGGACCTCAGGTGTAGATGGGAACCAGCGTGCGGGAATGGACTCGGGTTGTGTCGGAAGCGACGGTCCGCCAATGGCGGCGCCGCAGAAGCAGCGGAAAGCCGTTTGCCTGTTTCGAAAACATGACGCTGGTCGACGCGTGCGTCTCGCCAGGTCGGCGCTGACCAAGCACCGTGCCGACTTCGAAGGGTGTCAGAAGCTGTTTCGGGGCCAGCATCACCGGATCGCCAAGATTGATGCTCTGGCCGACGTTGCGCCCGTTCGAGAGACCCGACGATTGCAGACTGGTGGAAGAACCGTCGTTGATACCGACGCTTTGCGACCAGCTCAGTTGCGCGTCGCGATACGCGAAGGTTCCCGTGCCGAGGTTTTTGGAGATGAAACTCTTGGTTTTTGCGTCGGATATCGCGCCGAAGAACACCTGATGGTCCGTCTGGGAGAGGAAGACGTTGGCGGCGTCGCCGTAGATGGTCTCGAGCTGCGCCACGTCCTGGACGAAGAACCAGAACCACGCCCCCGACGAGCGCATCTGGGCGACCGCCTCGCGCATGAAGGGCATGTCCCGCAGCGCGGCGAATTCGTCCAGGATGAAAAGAACCGAGGCATCCTTGGCCTCGCGTTGCTCCTCGAGCGCCTCGAAAGCCATGCCAATCATCGCCCTGAGGAAACGGAAGCCGATCGGGGTCTGCTTGAGGGGGACCGTGAGATAGACCGTGACTGGCTCCATGTTCAGGTTGGCGAACAGGAAGTCCGACTTGCCTGTGACTTCGGCAAAGCCTGGATGACCATCGAAGAAGGCCATGTTGGAATTGATTTCGGAGAGGAACGAACTGAGCAGCTTGTGCTCGTAACCGAGGAAGCTCCGGCCCTGGCCGGCGATCGAGCTCACCGGTGACTTCGTCATCCCCATCAGTACATCTTGGAAGTATTCACGGATGCCTGGCTTTTTCTCGCCGACCAGGAGGGGAAGGGTGCAGATGCGCCTGACCTCACCCAGCGTCCGCATGTGTCGGCGGCCCTCGGGGCGGGTGATCTCCACCACCAGCATGATGATAGCGGTGAGCAGGTTGATGGCTTCGTTTTCGAAGAACACCGCATCGCCGCCGCCCGTGCGGACGATGAACATCTCGGCCAGTTGGCGGGCGCGGGTGCCAAGCTCCCTGCCGACATCAAGCTCATCGAGCGGGTTGTAGTGGTCGGTATGCTCGCCTTCGCGTGCGTACGGCGCGAGCCGGAACACCTTGCCGAACTCCGCGCGTCGTTTGTGCGTGGTCTCGTACAGCTCGCCCTTGGGATCCAGCACCACAACCGAACCCGGATAGGTGAGGAGGTTCTCGATGATCTGTGTTGCGCTTTTACCTTGGCCTGTGGCCGCCACGGTGAGGATGTGTCCCGGGTAGGTTGCACGCACATCAAGGCCGGTGTCGCCGTCCTCGTTGATGAGACCGCCGAGGCGAAGGGAGGGTCTCCGCTCTTCCCCGCCGTCGCCACAGAGAGACGCGGCGTCGACCTCGTGGCCCCACCTGGCGGAGCCGTGGATGGGGGGAGGGGACTTGAGCTTGTCGTCCTGCGCGGCGACGATCTCACGGGCCTTGCGGCCCAGCGCGGTCTCATAGGACGGCAGGCCCGTGTTCAACGTGGAATTGATTTCGCGTCCGGTCTGTTTGCGGCGTCGTCTGCCCCTCAACATCGCGATGATGAAAAACCCGATGAGCAGGCCGACCATTACCGCTGGCATTCTCGCTCCGCCTTGCCATTCGAATTGACGACGCAACTCGCGTATACAATCGCGCGGGGGAGAAGCGCGCCGATGAGCGCGCGGGTCTCCCCCTGACCCCCTCTGGCCGCACCACCGTCTTCGAGACGGTTGCGCGTCCTACCTGCCGACGCCGGGGCCATCGCGACGCCCTCTTCTTGCCTCCGCCGTGACTCGCTTCTTGCTTACGCTTCGAAGACGAGTCCCACCTCCGGCCGTGTCCTAAGCGCGTTCTCTACATTTCGTCGGCAGGTCCAGGGCGCACTTATGGGTTTGGGCCTTATCGGCCTCAAACCCGTGCGCCAGAAAGTCGTGGAAGCATTTCTCGAATTGGCGAGGCAACAGACGCCCCATGGAAAAAAGTAGACCGCTTATTCAAATGATCGATCGGCCGGGTCGGCCGCTTGCGATTCGTGTTTTTCATTATGAGCGAAGCTCAAATATTCTGAATCAATTTCCCGATGCCGTTATTCGAAGAGCTGTGAATAAAAGCCGGACGCGGGAGGAAGACCGCCTCCTCAAAGCCGCGCGCTCGCTGTCGAGGCCAGGTTACCGGATTGTCGAGCGTCACGTGATTTACCAACGGGCGCTCAAGATTCAGGCAGAGATCCATGCCAGGAATTTGCGCTCGATAAAGGTGAGACGGTTTCCTCCGCAACAAAACTTTCGGTTGTCGCCCGACCGGTCGGCAACGAGCGTGACCTTCAGTCCTCGCAGTGTCCGCGAGCAGGAGCTCTCACTCACTCAGTTGTATGCACGTGACGTGGGCGCCGCCCCGATAAGCTCGACGCGTTCGTTGTCGTCTCCGTCGCGGGGAAGATGATGGCGATCTACAGTCTAAGACTCTTGCCCATCGGGAAAACCACCCAGCGCCGTCCGTTCACCGCCGGAGCCCATATCCGCTACATCATGCGTCGTGGTGCCGTGACGCATCACATGGCGGCGCGGATGCCTGACACGTCCCGGGAGGCCATTCGCTGGCTTCGTGCCGAAGAGCGCGCGGACCGCAAGAACGCGCGCGTCGCCGACAAGCTCGTGTTGGCGCTGCCACGGGAGTTGGATCCTGATCAGCGCGTGGAGCTGGTTCGGGGGTTTGCCGAGACGTTGACTCAGGGCCGGGCATCCTGGTTCGCGGCTATACACGCCAACGGGAAAGACCGGGATAATCCCCACTGCCATCTGCTCGTAAGGGACCGTGACGTGGCGACCGGGGAACGGGTGGTGATGTTCTCGGCCGGCGCCAAGGAGGTCAAGTTGCGGGCACATCGCGGAAAGAGTCCGCCCACGACGTTGAAGATGATCCGCGAGCTTTGGGCACGCACCGCCAACGAGGCGTTGAGGTGCGCCGGCCGGTCCGAGCGGATTGATCACCGACGGCTGGTTGACCAGGGCGACTATCGGCGGGCGCAGGTGCACGAGGGGCCAAATGTGCGGGCGATGCATCGTCGTGGGGCCCGGCCGGTCTCCAAGGAACGGGTCGTTCGCAATCCCGCGATCCGAAGGAAGGGAATGCCTGCGACGCGGGTGGTCCCTTACGCAGACATTGATCAGGGCTTGTCGCGTGTTGAATACAATGCGTCGCTCAAAGAGTTTCCGGACCTAACCCTCACAGAGATCCTTGCCTTGGAAACGCGTTCCGGGCGGGCTCGGTCCAGTGGTCGCGATGACAGGGGAAGGGGTCGCTGAGCATCTTGGCGAGGTGGGCCATTCCGCATAGGTTGGCCGGTATGGCCGACGATCCCTCACTCAAAGCCATTGTGACCGAGCTTGCCCGCGAGACATCGTCCTACGGTCAAAAGCGCGGGGAGCTTGAGCGTTTGCTCGAGGGGATGGTGCCGGACCCCGCTGACGCGGTGGGTGACCTGATGTCATGGTCCGAGGAATTCGGCCGTGAGCATGCGATTGAGCTCTTTCAGAACGATCTGCACACCTACCCGGCCAATCCCGAAGTCACCGAAGAGCTATGGCCAGAACGTGCGCGGCAGGTGAGTGAAGGCGTGGACGCTCTTCTCGATTCTCAAGATCGCTTGGATGAGCTGACACTCGCGCGCGAGCGTGCCGAGGGGCGGCAAGGGACGGCCGAGCGCGCCTTGAATATACAGGGGGAGGAATTCGAACTCGACGGCGGCTCACGAATACTTCGCGACCGGGAGGGGCACGAAATTGACCTTGGGGTGGAACCTGAGTTGTCGCTGACCCAGGAGCACGCGCGCGATGTGGGGGCGGGGCCTGCGCAGCCTGATCGAGGTGATCACGACAGGACAAGAGAGCGGTCTCGTTAGCTTTCCTGATTTCCAGATTGGAGCTTAATCCCCAAAAGCGTTGGCCAACTTTGTACCGATAATGAAAGGCAGCCTGAGTTGCTGCAATTTACTCAAGTAATTAAACCAATTGATCTCTGTGTTCATTTTGCAAAGCTTGTGTCATCTTCCGATCGATTATGACGGGGATTCATTCGACCAACTTCGGTTTTCTTGCTCCGCACGATAGCCAACTCGTGCGGCTGGCTGCGTTGGCAGAGCGGTATTTTGCAGAAGACCCGTCCACCTCACTCACAAAGCTTCGGCAGTTTTCGGAGCTGCTTGCTAAAAGTGCAGCCGCGCATTTTGGCCTGCTGGTAGCTCCCGAGTAATCACAAGCTGACCTTTTACGCCGTCTCAAATTAGAGGCCGGTTTGCAGCGGGAAGTCCTCGATGTTTTTCATTTTCTTAGAAAGGCCGGTAACACCGCGACCCATGATTACACGGGCACGCACAGCGAGGCTCTGACGGCCCTCAAACTCGCAAGGCAACTGGGAATTTGGTTTTACAAAACTGTTTCACGAAATCTGAATTTCAATGCCGGGCCTTTTCAGCCACCGCCAGATCCCGCCGACGCAACGAAGGCGTTGCACGCCGAGCTCCAGGTTCTACGGGAGGAACGCGATAAGGCACTAACCCGGGCGCAACTGGCCGAAGCTGCGCGTGAAGCCGAGACGCGAACACGCGAGAGTGCCGAGCATAGAGCGGCGCGCGACGCGGACGAACGTGCCATTTGGGAAAAGCTCGCACTCGAAGCGGACAATTCGGCGGCCGCCGTGAAGGCGGAACTCGCCTCCGTGCAGGCGAAGGCCGTCGCTTCACCTCCTGATGAAATCGCGGAACTGATTGACCAAAGCCAGAAAGCCGCCCGCGCCATCTCTCTCGACGAGGCAGACACGCGTCGGCTTGTCGATGCCCAACTTCGCGCGCGTGGCTGGGAAGTCGATACAGAGCGGCTGACGCACGCCTCCGGCGCTCGGCCCGCGAAGGGGCGCAATATGGCCATCGCGGAATGGCCAACTGTTACCGGTCCGGCTGACTACGCGTTGTTTGTGGGAACGACGCTGCTGGCTGTTGTAGAAGCCAAGCGCCAACGGAAGAATGTGTCGGCCGCATTGGGACAGGCGGAACGCTACTCTAAAGGCTTCAAGGCCGCAGAGGGCGTGGCGATGGCTGGAGGGCCATGGGACGAGTTCAAGGTACCATTCCTGTTCGCGACGAACGGTCGGCCGTATCTAAAGCAGATCGAAACGGAGAGCGGCATTTGGTTTAGGGATTCTCGTAAACCTACCAACATTGGAAGGGCACTACCTGATTGGTACACACCGCAAGGATTGAAAGCCGAATTCGACGTCGATCGCGAGGCGGCTGATGAGCGCTTGAAAGCCGAGCCATTCAATTTCGGATTTCCGCTTCGCCCGTATCAGCAAAAGGCGATTGAAGCGCTCGAGAAGGGGATGGCTGAAGGGCGACGCCAGCTGCTCACAGCAATGGCGACAGGCACCGGCAAGACGAAGCTGGCCATCGCGCTCCTCTATCGCCTTTTGGCGGCCAAACGCTTCCGGCGCATCTGTTTCGTCGTTGATCGCAGCGCCCTCGGCAACCAGACCGAAGCAGAATTCACCACCACCAAGGTTGTGAGCGGTAAGGCGTTCGCCGCCATCTATGGCCTCAAAGGCCTCGAGGACGTTTTGCCGGATGCCGAGACCCAGGTTCACATTTGCACCATCCAAGGCTTGGTCAAGCGCGTGCTTTACGCCAGTGACCCCAAAGATGTGCCGTCCATCGACCAATATGATTTGATGCTGGTTGATGAGTGCCATCGCGGATACACCCTCGACCGAGAGCTGTCCGAGCCGGAGCTCGAGTTCCGCAACGAAGACGATTACATTTCGAAATATCGGCGCGTGCTTGAACACTTCGATGCGGTGAGGATCGGACTTACAGCGACGCCGGCTCTCCATACATCCCAGATTTTCGGGGATCCGGTTTTCACCTATTCATATCGAGAAGCTGTGATCGACGGCTATCTGGTAGACCATGAGCCGCCATACCAGATCAAAACCAAGCTCAGCGACAAGGGCATTGTCTTCAACGCCGGGGATCAAGTCGAGCTGTTCAACACCGCCACCGGCGAGATCGACCTCGCCCGCGCGCCCGACGAGCTGAAGTTCGACGTTGAACAATTCAACAAGCAGGTGATCACGCAGGCGTTCAACCAGGTCGTGTGCGAAGAGCTCGTCAAGCACATTGACCCGAGCTTTCCTGGAAAGACGCTGATATTTGCGGCCACAGACGGCCATGCCGACATCGTCGTTGCCGAAATGAAGAAAGCCTATGCCAAGGCGGGCATTCCGATTTCAGACTCGGCGGTTCGGAAAATTACCGGCAGTGTCGACCGTGTGCAGGATCTCATCCGGAATTACCGCAACGACACCAATCCTCGTATCGCCGTGACCGTCGACTTGCTGACCACTGGCATTGACGTCCCGAGCATCACCGACCTGGTGTTCTTGCGGCGGGTGAACAGCCGCATCCTCTATGAGCAGATGCTTGGCCGTGCAACGCGCTTATGTGCGGACCTTTATGGCCCGGGCAGGAGCAAGGAGGTATTCCGCATTTTCGACGCGGTGGACCTTTACAAGAACCTTGAACAGGTCACCTCGATGAAGCCCGTGGTGGTCAATCCTAAGATCACGTTTGCGCAGCTGTTCGAAGAGTTGGTGAAAGCCGGCAAGGCCGAACACCAGGATACGATCTGCAAACAGCTGGCCGTTAAGTTGCGCCGCCGCCTGGGACGGCTTTCCGATGAGTCTCGGCAGAAGTATGAGGCTGAGGCAGGTGAGACACCCGAAAACACTCTCAAACGCCTCCTAGCGGGCCAACCGAGCGAGCTGGCGGGGTGGGTAAAGGGAAAACTGCATCTCGGAAAGATTCTGGATTGGAATCCCGAGAGCGGCGGAACCTTCCTGCCAATTTCAAAGCACGACGACGAAATCACAGAAGTGACCCGTGGGTATGGTGCGGGACAAAGTCGGCCGGAAGACTATTTGGGAAGCTTCGAAGCCTTTGTCCGCGAGAACCTCAACAAGATTGTCGCGCTGAATGTTGTTGTGACGCGGCCGCGTGAGTTGACGCGTCAGCAGTTGAAGGAGCTTCAGCTTGAGTTGGCTAAGAACAACTTCAACGACACCAAGCTCCGCCAGGCGTGGCGACAGGCGAGGAATGAGGACATTGCTGCGTCCATCATCGGATTTGTGCGCCAAGCGGCTCTCAAGGAGCCGTTGCTCCCCTATGATGAGCGGGTGAAGCGCGCCCTTGCCACCATCCTAAAATCCAAACCCTGGACCGATCCGCAGCGGCAGTGGCTGCAGCGAATTGGGGAACAAATGCAAAAGGAGATTGTGGTCGATCGTCAGGCACTAGACGCGGACCCCTTCGCTCAACATGGTGGCTTCAATCGCCTCAACAAGCAGTTTGGCGGTGAGCTCGCGGGAATCCTCTCGCAGATCAATGATGAACTATGGAAGCAGGCGAGTTGAGCCGTATGACAGCTACCTCGACTATTGTTGCTAAGCTCTGGAACCTCTCGAAGGCGCTCCAGGGCGCCGGCGTGTCCTATCAGGGATATATCACCGAGCTAACGTACCTTCTGTTCCTCAAGATGCTGGAAGAGACCAAGCACGAGGAGCGTTTGCCCAAGGGCTATCGCTGGGCCGATCTCGTGAGCAAGGGCGGCGTGGAGCAGCTCGACTTCTATCGCAAGCTGTTGCTGGACCTGGGCAACAGCAAGATCGCGAAGGATCCGTTGGTCAGCGCCATTTTCACCGACGCGCAGACGGCATTGCGCAAGCCCACCGATCTGAAGCTTCTCACCACGACGCTTGACGAGCTCGACTGGTTTTCGGCGCGGGATGATGGCCTCGGGAATCTTTACGAAGGCTTGCTCGAAAAAACCACGAGCGAAAAGAAATCGAAAGCCGGGCAGTATTTCACGCCAAGGCCGCTCATCGATAGCATCGTGCGCCTGGTGAAGCCGCAGCCCGGCGAAGTTATTCAAGACCCTGCGTGCGGGACTGGGGGCTTTCTCATTGCGGCCGACCGTTACATCAAGAGCAAGACGGATGAGCTGTTCAAGCTCAGCGCGGAGCAGGCTCATTTCCAGCGGTGCGAAGCCTTTGGAGGGGCGGAATACGTCCCGGAGACGCGACGTCTGTGTTTGATGAATCTCCAGTTGCACGGCATTGAAAGCTCGGTGGGAGACATCGACAGCCTGTCGAGCGATGGGGAGGCGTTAGGGAAGGCCGACCTCGTCCTTACCAATCCGCCCTTTAACAAGATGCCGCAATCCGTCTCGCGCGCGGACTTCTCGATTACGGCCGATGAGCGTGTTGGGCCGTTGCCGTTCGTTGAGCATGTCATTCGCGCGTTGAAGCCGGGCGCCCGCGCGGCCGTAGTGGTGCCCGACAACGTTTTGTTTGCGGACGGAGTTGGAGCTCGGCTGCGAACTTGGCTGATGAACATGTGCGACCTGCACACGATCCTGCGGCTGCCGACGGGCATCTTCTATGCGCAGGGCGTGAAAACCAACGTGCTGTTCTTCACGCGCGGCAAGACGGACGAGGGGAATACCAAGGCGGTGTGGGTTTACGACCTGCGCGCCAACATGGATGCGTTTGGGAAGACTCGGCCACTCAATGTCGAGGACTTTGCCGGATTTGAAAAAGCTTTTGGCGCTGATCCGTATGGGAAGGCTAAGCGCAAGGATGAAGGGGAGGAGGGGCGGTTCCGGTGCTTCAACAGGAAGAAGATTGAAGACCGCAATAACAATCTTGATATCACATGGCTGAAGGATACGGAGGCCACGGCGGAGGAGGGACTAATTGAACCAGAAGACATAGCAGCCGCGATTGTCGGCCACCTCAAAGCTGCGCTGGCGGAGATTGAGGGGCTGAGCGAGGATCTGGAAGTCGAAGTGGTAGCCGTTGCCAAAAAGGAGGCGGCGGAATGAGAGTAACTAGTCCCGCAAAAATGTGGCGATCCGTACCACTCGGCACATTTGCGGCCTCCACGAAAAATTTAGATCCCGCAAGATTCCCTGACGAATTATTCGAACTATACAGCGTACCCTCCTATTCGGAAGGGATGCCCGAGGTAATTGCAGGGCGAGAAATAGGGTCAAGCAAGCAGATCGTTCAACCTGGCGATGTCTTGCTTTGCAAGATCGTCCCTCATATCAACCGCGTTTGGGTGGTGCCGGAACACACAGGGCACCGCCAGATCGCGTCGGGGGAATGGATTGTTTTCCGCACGGGATGCTTGGAGCCCAAGTATTTCAGACATCTGCTTTCAGCGCCCGATTTTCGGGAGCAATTCTTACAGACCGTTTCAGGCGTCGGCGGCTCACTCATGCGAGCGCGCCCCGCGTCGGTTCAGCTCATTGAAGTCCCAATCGCTCCTTCTTTGGAGCTAAGTCACATTGTCGCTAAACTCGACAGCCTCACAGCCCGCTCAACCCGGGTTCGGAATGAACTCGACCTCATCCCGCAACTTATTGAGCGCTATAAACAAGCGATTCTTGCGGATGCTTTTTCCGGAGAGTTGACCGCGGACTGGAGGCGGAAAAATCTTCACAAGTTAACTTGCGCTGAATCCTTCGTGCACGACCGCCAGCTCAAGGCGATTGCGATTGCTAATGAACCTGGTCGCGGTCGAGATGAGAAAACCGCCCTCCTAAAAACCGACGATGATCTCAATAGAGATATGAACTCTTTGCTTGAAACGAGGATCTTGCCGTCACAGTGGTGCTGGGTGGGTTTAGGACAGGTTTTTGGTGTCTATGTAGGCGCCACCCCTAGCCGAAAAGAATCAAAATTCTGGAACGGAGGCATCCCGTGGGCAAGCAGCGGTGAGGTTGCCTTTTGCAGAATTAATTCGACTGAGGAGATGATTACCCAGGCCGGATTGGATAGGTCGTCAACAAGGCTTCATCCGCGCGGAACAGTGCTCCTCGGTATGATAGGCGAGGGAAAGACACGCGGACAGGCGGCCATACTTGATATATACGCCTGCAACAATCAGAACTGCGCCGCGATACGGGTCGCGGAAGCTGAATACTCGCCCGAATACGTTTATTGGTATCTCTATTTCGCTTATCAACAGACGCGGACGACGGGCGCTGGCAACAATCAGCCTGCGCTCAACAAGGAACGTGTACAGCGCCTACCAATTCCGCTAGCGCCGCCAGAAGAAGCCAAAATCATCGCGGATGCCATTGCGACAGCCTTTGCTTGGCTCGACAAGGTTGTTCAAGAGCATTCGAGTGCAAAGCGACTGCTCACAAAGCTTGATCAAGCCATACTGACTAAAGCATTTCGCGGTGAACTCGTGCCGCAAGATCCAAATGACGAGCCTGCAGACATTCTGCTTCAAAGGCTAAAGCTTAACGCCGCACCAAAGCGGCGGAAGAGTTAATGGCTTACGTTCCCCGCACGCTCGTGGTCGACAAACTCCAACCCGATGAGAAGACCATCGGAGAGGATGAGATCAGCACGATCCAAAATCCGATAGTCATCCTCGGTGAACCAGGGATAGGTAAAAGCGACCTAACAAAATCCATTGCAAATTCGCTGAGCGCTGTACGGGTGAGCGCCGGTACGTTCTCCCGAAGCGAAGATCTTTCGCCCTACACCGTCGGACATTCGGGAACGCTCATTATTGATGGCCTGGACGAGGTATCGACCGCATCGGGAGAGACCGCGCTCGATGTCGTTTTGAAGAAGCTGGATAAGCTCGGTCGACCGCGCTTCATTCTGTCTTGTCGTGCAGCAGATTGGCAGGGTTTGTCGGATCGTTGGAAAATCGAACAGGATTATGGCTTCCGTCCTGTCACGCTGCAGATCCTGCCGTTTACGCAGGAGCAAGCACGTAGTTTCCTTGCAGGCTATGACAACATCGATGCGGACAAGTTGCTCGAAGAGATCGCCAACCGAGGCCTTGAGGAGCTTGTTGGCAACCCGCTAACTCTAGGCCTGCTCGCCGAAGTGGCCGGTGAAGGTCAAGGAATTCCAGACAACAAGCCGGAACTCCTGGATAAGGCGTCTCGCATGTTGGTCAGGGAAATGAATCCCGCCCATGTGAATTCGCCGGCTGCCCAAGCGCATGTCGAAGATTTGTTGGTCTCGGCCGGGGCTATCATGGCACACCTGCTGCTATCGAACATGGCTGGCATCTCGACCGGTGTGCGCGAGAATCTTCCGGCTGGCTTTGTTCATGTATCCGATATCGCAGGTATTCCGGATGCACCTCTCGCACAGGAGGTTTTAAAGACGCGGTTATTTCGATCGGACGGCGAAGGCCTGTTTGTTCCGCTACACCGCGTCATAGCTGAGTTCTGGTCAGCATATTGGCTTGCGCGAAGATTGAAAAACGGCCTTTCAGAAAGGCGGCTGTTCCAGATCCTTGAGTTTGCGGGAGGAGTTCCGGGTCCGCTCCGAGGCGTGCACGCATGGCTTGGCCATTTTAGTCCTTCGGTCGCCGACCGGTGTATTAAATCAGACCCCTACGGCGTGCTCCGCTATGGCGAGACTGACAAACTGCCCACACCGCGAGCTAAACTGCTCCTGGTGACGCTTGCCGCCCTTGCGAACGAAGATCCCTACTTTCGTAGTGAAGATTGGGGCATGCGCGCCGTGTCTGGTCTTGCACGGGCTGAATTGAAGGATGACATTATTTCTGTCGTCCGAAGTCCTGAAAGGCACTTTCACCTTTCTTCTCTGCTTCTGGAGGCGCTTCCAGGCTCAACGCTTACAAAGGAAATAGTGCCCGAGCTGAAGGAGCTCATTGCCGACAGTTCCGCCGCGTATTCGGAACGTCTGCATGCTGCCCATGCGCTTATCGCCAGCCAAGCCCACCTTGATTGGCCCACAATCGTTTCCACTCTTGCAAAAGGAGGCGGCAACGACAAGCGCTTGGCGCTAACAATAATCGGCCTCTTATCGGGCAAAGGCATATCGGCCTCAGAAATTGTCGACGCCCTTATCGCTGAACTCGGCATCGACAGAAATGAAACATCTGAAGACTTTATTTCAGGCACTGACTACACGCTGGTTCGAAACCTCCCGCCAGAGATTTGTGCTGAGGTGTTGGACGTTCTGGCCGACCGCATCGCAGCGAAGAAAACATCACCTTATTGGAGCCCCAACTACCGGATTTCGGGAGCCGTCCAACGATTGATCGCAAAGGCCCTAGAGGGAGTTGAAGTTCGAGCCGATTGCTTTTGGAATTGGATACGCCACATCGATGCACGCGCGAGTGCTTCCAGCGACAGTAGAGATCAGATTTCCGCCACCCTTAGAACGGACACCCCATTTAGACGAGCGGTTCAGCGCGTGGCTCTGAATGATACGTCCATTGAGAATGGTCCATGGATGGCCATCGTTTCCGAGCTCCCACAATCCAATCCGGGACTTTATTTAGACCGAAGCGACGCGGCTTTTTTTCTTTCCGAGATCTTAGAAAAGGATTCCCTTGCTGACGCCGATATCACGTTGTGGGCTGACTTGGTTCGGTCGCAAGGCCGGATAGACAAGCTTGATGATGTGTTCCAAGGAGTTATCGAGCGATCTACGGTCAAGCATGTCGCTTTAGCCGAAGAGTGGGCGGAACTGACAAAACCTCCAGCCCGAGACTTTGAGAAGGAGGAGCGGCGACGACAGGACAGATATCGCAGGCAGCAAGCTCTGACCTTCGCCAAGCATCGCCGAAACTTCGAAAGGGTCAAAGACGATATCCGGACGGGAAAAGCCTTCGGTGCTCTTCATTCGTTGGCTCAAGCGTATCTAAATCGCTATTCGGATCTGAATCACGAGTCCGAACCCCTGCAGCGACTGCAGGAATGGGTGGGTGAGGATATTGCCGAAGCCGCGATCCAAGGTTTTGTCGCAAGTCTTGGACGCACAGGCCTCCCCACCATCACACAAATCATTGAAATTCGTTTTGAGGGCAAACATTGGAACATTGAGCCTATATTGGTTTGTGGCGTTGCTGAGCTTGTGCGTCGCGGAGAGTCGCTAGATCAAGTGGCACCATCGGTCGCCAACGCAATTTTGGCGGTTTGGTGGGAGATGCCGGAGTTTCACGGTCAGAAACTTGGTGAAGACGTAGAGCGCTGCCTCGAAGACAACGTCTTTGAAACTCAGGCAGGTGCCGAAGCATTTCTGACCGCAATCATCGAGCCCAATATTGCCGCAGGAAAAGAAAATATATCTGCCATTTATCGTATGGCCAGGAACCCGCGCTTTAGCGGCATCGCGGGTCCTTTGGCGTTACGATGGCTGAATGCATATCCAGCCGCAAACTTAAGTGTCCAACAGGAACTTCTTCAAATTGCCCTGCATTCGGGCACTTCGCCACAGTTGTTCGAGCTGACAAGGGAGCGCCTGAAGGATCAAGGACAATTAAGTCCCGAAGCCCTTCGGATGTGGCTCGCCGCCGCCTTCCTCCTTTATCTGCCCGATTTGCGAGGTGAGGCGCTGAAGCACGCCACCGGTGATAAAGATATTCTGTGGTCAATCATAGATCTTCGACGGCCAGACCGATTTGAAAACCGGTCGCTCTCATTATCGGTTAGACAGCTCGAGCAACTTATTCAGACCTTCGCGCCTCTTTGGCCGGTCGTGCCACATCCTCCCTCGGGTTGGAGAGGAAGTCATGAGCCACACGATGCCACCGATTTCATCTATGGCTGCATCACGGCACTCAGCAGCATTCCGAGTTCGGAGGCTTCGCAAGCTCTCGATCACCTGGCCACGTTGGAATCGATGGCCGCTTACGGAGAATCCATCAAACATGCGCGCGCGCAACAACGTCGCCTCCGCCGGGATCAGGAATATGTACCTTTAACATTCAATCAGGCGAAGCAGACTCTTGCGGATGGCCTGCCCGGTACAATCGATGACCTGAAAGCATTGGTTGTCGATCGCCTTGAGGAAATGCAGCACTATCTTCGTAATGCCGAAACTGACGGTTGGGATGCTTACTGGAATGGCGACCGGCCAAAGGATGAGAACACCTGCCGGCATCGCATTGTCGATGCTCTTCGACCCAAGCTCCCATCATCCATTAGCTTGGTTCCTGAGAACCTAATGCCAGAACAGAACCGCTGCGATATTGTGGCAAGTCTGCAGACGCTTGGCCTTCCCATCGAAGTCAAAGGCCAGTGGCACCCTGAAGTCTGGAACGCGTCCCAAACTCAGCTCGATGATCTCTATGGACGTTCGTGGAGAGCCGACGGGAGGGGAGTTTACATCGTGCTGTGGTTTGGCGATGTCCCCGGCAAGCAGCTGACTGCTCACCCAGACGGCTTGCCACGTCCGACATCGGCAAATGAACTTCGCAAAATGCTTCTCGATCGGTTGGATGATTCTGAGAGGGCCCGTATCGACGTCTTCGTCCTCGACGTATCGAAGCCTCAAGGGAAGGCGAGCAAAGATGCGGTCAAAACCCCGAAGGGGAAGAAGGGAACAAAGGCGTCGGCTAACTAAAACGAAATGGATTTAACATAACGATCATTATGCGACGTAAGTATATGAATTGTAAGCAATAAGTTGCGGCTTCGGCCGATCGAGATTTATTATTGGTGCCGGTTCCGATTGAGTTTTCTGCCACCACATCCAGTTGAGCCGGGCCACCTTATTGTGCAGGAGCCAGGTCCTTGGCGTCCGGTGCCGTCGGATTGCGCTGGAGGTCAGCGATCAATGCCTTCATCTCCCCGATCTCCCGAACCTGCGCATCGATGATTCCATCCGCGAGCTTGCGAACGCGGGGATCGCGAATATGCGCACGTTCGCTTGTCATGATTGCAATGGAATGGTGAGGGATCATCGCTTCCATGTAACTGACGTCGCTTACTGTCTGCTGGCTACGGACGAGCCACAACGCGATTGCAAAAGCGACAACACTTGCAGCGACCATCGCTAAATTGATACGCGGGTCTTTGTACATCGACCACATAAAAATAAGCATCAAAATTGCCATCACTGCGCCCATCACAACTGCCATCCACATGCGCGTCTGGCTGTAGAAAACATGGTCAAGCGCGTAAGTGTTGAGATACATCAATCCAAACATTACGACAGTGGCGCTGGCGATCATCGCTGCGAAACGCGCATACGACATTAGAAACTCCTTGCTTTGTTATTCAGAACATTAGTGCCCCAATAAATAGCCGGAGGCTTCATCTGTAACCACGCTGACGATGCGCTGTTCCCGATAAATTCGCCGTACGAATTTCTCACGATGCTATTTGCTTTTCTCAGACTCGAAGAAGCCCGCTCAGCGCATTCCGGTCGAAATCCCCAATTTGCTCATGGCTTCCAAAGCGCCTTGGTGGCGGGGATTCAATTTGAGCGTTTGCCGAATGTCCGCCGTAGCCTCTCGCGGGCGTCCTAGCCGGAGATTTACGATGGCTCTGTTATAGTACGCCGGCGCAAACGCTGGGCCCAGGTGCACGGCGGCGGTAAGGTCCCGCAAAGCCAGTGTGAGATCCCCGATACGAGCATATGCGTTGCCTCGATTGAAGTAGGCTCCGGAAAAATTTGGATCCCGCCGAATTGCATCGCCATAGTTGGCCAAAGCTTCGGCTTCATTTCCCGCCGCGAGGTAAACATTGCCTCGATTGTTATAAAGACCAGCCTGGTTTGGGTTCAACTGGATGGCCTTGTCGAGGTCCGCGAGGGCGTCGCTATGGTTGCCCACCATTTCGGAAGCGTTAGCCCGATACGCGTAGGCATCGGCCAAATTCATCGGTGCCGGCGCGCCGCCTTCGATCACAATACTACAGCCTTGCATCACCCGGACGGGACTGCCTGACGCGCAGTCCGACACCACATCGGCGAGCGGGCTCTGGGCTCCCGCTGATATCGCGAGGACAAGGATAGAAGCCCTAAGAAAGGAGCGATGCTGTTTCATGGCGATCTATCGCGATGCGGTGGACGTTGCCGGCGCAGCGGGCCCTTTTCGGCAGATCGGTTCCGATCCCACGTTCGTCCCCTCTCCAGGGTCACCGGATCCTTCTGCCCGAATTTACGCGTATAACACTCAACGAACCGCGGTCCATTATGGCAGTGCCGATACGTGCGATTGTCGACCAGGTTCACCCCAGATGGTCGATGGGGGCCCTGTAAATGCAATGTCGGAAAAGCCGTAGCGTCGACGACGCTCCCCGCCAGAACACCCATGATGACCACCATCCCCGCTGATAGACGCGTGAACGATTTCGTTTTTTGCGTCGCTTGCATATTGAGTCCTGCGGCCGAAACAGCCTGTTTGAAAATTGTACGAAGCGCGGTCGGCTGACGGGGGTACGGCGGCCCCCGCCGTCGGTCACTTGGCCTTCTGAACCATCATGACCGTGATCTGACCGTTGACCTTATCCGCGCTGAATTTGATCTTGTCGCCCGGCTTCACTTCCTTAAGCATCGCCGGATTGTTGGCTTTGAACACCATCGTCATGGCGCCCATGTCTAGGTTGGTGATCGCTTCGTGCTTGATCGTCATCTTGCCGGCGGACTCATCGACCTTCTTTACGACGCCGTTGATCATTGGAAGGTCTGCGGCTTGCGCCATCCCGGACATCGCCAAAGCTGCGAAGGCAAGTATATGTAGGTGGGGGGACCGTTTCATGGGGATACTCCTGGTGCTGGTTTTGGATGCGGAATGCTCCGCTGATGCGATCGTGTCATTTGACCACGACCTTTCCGTGCATCCCTGCTTCGTAATGGCCAGGGATAAGGCATGCGAACTCGAACTCGCCTGGCTTTGAAAAGCGCCAGAAAAGCTCCGCTGTCCCACCGGGTTCTACCGTTTGGACGTTGGGTTCATCGTGAACCATTTCTGGGTTCTTCTGCATTTCGATGAGGTGGCTGGCGTTCTGCGCGACCGACGCGAGGTGGAACTCGTGTTTCAACGCGCCGGCATTGCGGATGACGAACTGAATCTGTTCGCCTCGCGCCACCTCCACGCTCGCGGGCGCGTACACCATCGCTCCGTCCCGCTCAGACATTGTGATCTCAATGGTTCGGAACTGCTTCGTAGGATCTCCGGGCTCGCCGGCCGCAAAATCATCATCGTCGTCATGCGCGCTTGCCTGCATGAGCGTCGGCGGCATTGCGTGGATTGCCGTGCCGAGCACGAATGCGACGGCAAAAGCTTTCATGGTACGGTTCATCTCTACTCCCTATTGCTGATCAGTGATTCATGGGGCCGGTGGGTTTGACGACATGCAGTTCGACATCGCCGGGCGTTGTGGAAGGCTGCGGCGCCTCATCCGCTTTCGCGAGATCTGCGGTCCATTCCCGCGCGACTGACCCTTCGGGATGCTTGAACCAGCCCGGGTCCTTGTAGTCGTTGCGATCCTGACCCTCGCGGACCTTCATAACCGTGAACATGCCGCCCATTTCGATGGGGCCGTATTGGCCAAACCCCGTCATCATCGGCAACGTGTTATCCGGGAGCGGCATCTCCATCTCGGCCATGTCGGCGCCGCCAGCCTGGCCCATGGGCATGTAACCGTCGGGAATGACCTTCGCGATCTTCTTCTGCATGCTTTTGAGATCGACGCCGACATAGGTCTTCACGTCATGTCCCATCGCATTCATGGTGTGGTGGGACTTGTGACAGTGGAACGCCCAATCACCTGGATTGCTCGCGACGAACTCCACCGCGCGCATCTGGCCGACCGCGCAGTCGACAGTGACTTCAGGCCAGCGCGCTTCCGGCCGCGTCCAGCCGCCGTCTGTGCAGGTCACTTCGAACTCATGGCCATGAAGGTGAATCGGATGGTTCGTCATGGTGAGGTTGCCGAACCGGATGCGCACGCGATCATCCTTGCGCACCACCATGTGATCGATGCCGGGGAACGCGCGGCTATTGAAGGTCCACAGGTTGAAATCGAGCATGGTATTGACCTTGGGCACGTAGGAGCCTGGCTCGATGTCATAGGCGTTGAGGAGGAACACGAAGTCGCGGTCAACGCGGTGCAGGTTGGGGTCCTTCGGATGCACAACGAAGAAGCCCATCATTCCCATGGCCATCTGCAGCATTTCGTCGGCGTGCGGATGGTACATGAAGGTGCCCGACCGCCTGAGCTCGAACTCGTAGACGAAGGTCTGGCCAGGTTTGATCTGTGGCTGGGTAAGCCCCCCGACGCCGTCCATTCCGTTCGGCACCGGCATTCCGTGCCAATGGATTGTGGTGTGTTCCGGAAGCTTGTTGGTGACGAAGATTCGGACCTTGTCGCCCTCGACGCCTTCGATGGTCGGACCGGGTGACTGGCCGTTGTATCCCCACAGGTGCGCCTTCATTCCCGGTGCGATCTCGCGCACCACCGGTTCCGCGACTAGGTGAAACTCTTTCCAGTCGCCATTGCGGCGCCACGGAAGAGTCCAGCCATTGAGCGTGACCACCGGCTGATAATCCGGGCCGCTCGTGGGATAAAGCGGGGACTGCATGAGCGGAGACGGCTGGGTTGGTGCTTCAGGCACGGCCGCGAATGCGGCTCGTCCCGTGACTTGGCTCACGCCGGCAAGCGCGATGCCTGAACTTGCGATGAAACTGCGGCGCGAGAGACTCATGCGCTGACGTCCTTCCTATTCACTTTGTGCGTTAGCTTGGGTCTGCCCCGACGGGCCACCAGAAAGCCCCCCTCCTCCGGTTGTCGCGGCATGCAAGTCGGCTTCAGCAATCCAGAAATCACGCTTAGCTTCGATCGCCCGCTGGTTGGCCGCGATGCGATCGCGCGAATCGGTCAGCAAGCCGAATAGGTCGGAGAGCATGCCGTTGTAGTTGAGGAGGGTTTGCTCGGAGATCGTATCTCGCAGCGGCAAGACGGTTTTTTCGTAGTAGCGAGCGATGTCGTACGAGCCCCGGTATGCTTGGTAAGCCTGACGGGCGTCGGCGCGGGCGTTGACCGACTTGTCGATAAGCAAATTGACGGCGCGCAGATACGTTTCTTCCGCCCGGCGGGTCTTCGTTTCACCAAAATCATAGATCGGGATTTCAAAGGTGAGCCCGTAGCCGCTGCGCGGTGTGCGTTCTCCCTGTCGAATCTCGTTGCGGTCGACTCCGCTCGCTTCGAGCGTGTTGATGAAGCGCGTTGCGTGGGTAAGGCCATACTCCTTGGCCAGCGCCGCAAGCTCCATGCGGGCGATTTGAATATCGACGCGCGTCGTGACGGCTTGCGTCTCCACGTCAGCCATCGTTCGCGGCGAGGATGGGAGGGGCGGCAGCTTATTCGGCAAGCGGTAGGTTAGGTCACTGCCCCAAAGCCCAAGTGCGCGGTTGAGAGCCTCGCGCTCGCTGCGCTGTCTGAGGCGCGCAGTTGCGAGTTCGCCGACGACTTCCGCATAGAAGGCGTGTTCCCGGGCTTGCTCGAGCTTAGGCATTGCGCCGGTCTCGCCAAGCTTTTTCGCGAGTTCCGACACAGCCTCGGCCGAGATGCGGGACTGTTCCAAAAAGGTGACCGTTTGCGCCGCAGCCACCGCGCGGTAGTACGCGCGGCGCGCTTCCCATGCGGTAGACAGGGTGGCCTGGACCGCCCGCGCCTGCGCCACCTTGAAACGGTCTTCGGCGATTGCCCGTCGACGCGGCAGAGTCAGCAACGCGAGAATATTCTGCGTGACCTGGCGTTCGATCTCGAGTTCGGCGCCCGTGAGATGCACCAGGGAGAATGACGGCGCGGGCGGCAGGCTTGCTTCGACCAGCTCCGTCTCGGAGACGCCCAGTTCGTTGTAGGCCGCCTGGAGCGCGCGGTTGTTGAGCAAAGCAATCTCGACAGCTTTGTTGACGGTGAGTGGAGTGGCTATGAGCGCGGTTACGCGCGCGTGCGCGGCGGCTGCGTCGGCCTCGTTCCTGATTTTAAGCGCCGCTGTTCCGACGATGGCGCCAGTTTGGTCTGCGACAAGTGTCATTCCGCCGTCCTTCGAAAACGTCGCGCATCCGCCGAGAAAAAGTCCGACAGTCGCGATTGCGATGATGGTGCCGGCGCCCCCGCGCCGCCCCATCCCCTTCTCTCCCCCGTGCATGGACTTCACATCTCCTTCGGCCTGCGCTGATCAGTGCATGTCATGTTCGGGCACATCCTTTCCGTTGGATGGTGCGGGCGCGACGCGTCGGTTTACGTCGCCCCACGGCGCAGGGTCGACCGGCTGAAAGGCCTTGGCGCCGGCATTGACCGGTGCGTAACCCTGGCCATTGTCGGTACGGACCGGCCGGTCGGGCATAGGACCGCTATACGGCCATGGAGGTGGGTCATCGCTCCAGCCTGCGAGCGCGGGGATGAGCAATGCTATCGCCAAGCGATTCAGCATTGGAACCTCGTCGGGTGATGAGGGCCGGACGCGTGCCTGCTAGGGCGCGCCCTGATTTGATGTTGATGGTGCGGGCGTCGTGTCCGACCCGCAAACGGCTGAGGTCCTCAGCCGCGTCCTGCTGGACGCACTTAGACTCTTGGCGGCCTTTCCAGACCGAAGAGGCTTCTCATACGCGTGGCTGCTTCGTCGGTCGGAAGCCCAACGCGTTCGACACTGGTGTGATAAGGCAGGCCGGTCGAGCCATCGGTGATAGCTGAGGCAGACGGCCCGCAAGGCGCGCAGTGAGACATGCCTTCACAACAGCATGAACCCGTGCAGTGCCCGGACGGAAGTGAAGATCCGTTTTCGAAGGAGCGGGAATGGCCCGCTTGGTTGGAGCCGCCGCTTTCCGTATCAACTGATGCGCTTAGCGAACGTTCATGGCCGTAGGCGCCATGCGCGTTTGCCGCCGCCGGGAGTCCCAGCAGCGCGACGAAAGCCACCGCCAACAATGTAAGCCAGCCGCGCACGTTGATTCGGATCCTTAATCCTCCCGGCATTGTCGAGACCATTCGATCCTAACTCAAGACCTCATATGGGCAAGGGTTCCACTGTCGCAAGCGATGTTGTCGCGGCGCAACTCCGATGGTCATGATTGCGGCTCGATCACCCTGCCATGGGCGGCTCGATACGCTCCAGCGGGGAGTCGCCACCCTTTGACCAGCGCGTAGATGGCAGGAATGACGATAAGCGTCAGCAGCGTGGATGACACCATGCCCCCAATCATCGGCACGGCGATGCGTTGCATGACTTCAGAACCCGTGCCGGTGCTCCACATAATGGGCAGAAGTCCCGCCATGATGGCGACCACCGTCATCATCTTCGGTCGCACGCGTTCGACCGCACCGACCATGATGGCACGATGGAGATCGGAGCGGGTAAAGGGCCTTTGCTCCAGGAAGCACTCCGCTTGAATTTCTCGCGAAGCGTGGTCGAGATAAATCAACATGATGACACCGGTCTCGGCGGCGACGCCGGCGAGCGCGATAAACCCCACTGCGACAGCAACGGACAGGTTGAAGCCGAGCCACCAGAGGAGCCAAAAACCGCCGATGAGTGCGAACGGCAGCGACAGCATGACGATGAGGGTCTCGGTCAAGCGCCGGAAGTTGAGGAACAGCAGCAGGAAAATGATCATCATTGTCACTGGCACCACCAGCTGCATGCGGGCCTCGGCGCGTTCGAGGTATTCGAACTGGCCACTCCACACCAGGTAGGTTCCGGGTGGGAGCTTCACCTGCTCATTCACCGCCTTGCGCGCGGCTTCCACGTAGCCGCCGAGGTCGCGGCCCCGGATGTCGACGTAGACGTAGGTGGCGAGCTTGGCGTTCTCGGTGCGGATGGTAGTTGGGCCCTGCGTGAGCTTGATGTCGGCGATCTCGCCCAAGGGCACCGTTCCGCCATTCGGCAGTGACACCACCACGTCCTTGGCGATCGCCTGCGGGTCGGAGCGCAGGTCGCGCGGATACCGAAGCGCGACCGTATACCGTTCGCGGCCCTCCACCGTTGTCGTGAGGGGTTCGGCGCCGAGCGCCATCGAGATCACATCCTGCAGGTCGGAGATCATGAGGCCGTAGCGGGCCAGCTGCTCGCGATTGGGCAGAATTTCGAGGTAGTATCCCCCCATCACACGTTCGGCATAGGCGCTAGAGGTGCCTGGGACCGATTTCAGGACGGTTTCGACTTGTCGGGCGACCTGATCCATCTGGGTGAGGTCAGAACCGATTACCTTGACGCCCACGGGCGTTCGAATTCCTGTCGACAGCATGTCGATGCGCGCCTTGATTGGCATCGTCCAGGCATTGGAGACGCCGGGGAACTGCAGCGCCTTGTCCATTTCCGCGATGAGGCTGTCGGTCGTGACGCCTGGCCTCCATTCCTCTTTCGGCTTGAGGTTCACCACCGTCTCGAACATCTCGGTGGGCGCCGGGTCGGTGGCGGTTTGAGCGCGTCCCGCTTTGCCGTACACCGAGGCAACCTCCGGGAACGACTTGATGATGCGGTCCTGCGTCTGCATCAGCTCCGCCGATTTTGTGATCGACACGCCGGGCAAGGTGGTCGGCATGAACAGCAGCGTGCCCTCATTCAAGTTGGGCATGAACTCGCTGCCGACCTGCGTAATCGGCCACACCGATACAGCGAGGATCGCCACGGCCAGCATGATGGTCAGCGTCTTGGCCTTGAGCACACCCTTGATCACCGGCCGGTAGACGGCGATCAGCAATCTGTTCAGAGGGTTCTTCGCCTCGGGGATGATGCGGCCGCGCACGAAGAGGATCATCAGCGCCGGCACGAGCGTCACCGACAGGATGGCGGCGGCCGCCATCGCGAAGGTTTTGGTGAAGGCGAGCGGACCGAAGAGCCGACCTTCCTGCGACTCCAGCGTGAAGATCGGCAGGAACGACACGGTGATGACCAGCAGCGAGAAGAACAGCGCCGGGCCGACCTCCGTCGCTGCCTCTATGAGAATCTCGGTTCTGGGCTTGCCCGGCGGCGCGCGCTCGAGGTGCTTGTGGGCGTTCTCAATCATCACGATGGCGGCATCGATCATGGCGCCGATTGCGATGGCAATGCCGCCGAGGCTCATGATGTTGGAGCCGAGGCCGAGCAACTTCATGGCGGTGAAGGCCATGAGGATACCCACCGGCAGCATCAGGATGGCAACGAGCGCGCTGCGGAAATGCAGCAGGAAGACAATGCACACGATCGCGACAACCACGCTTTCTTCGAACAACGTGTGTTTCAAGGTCTCGATGGCGCGGTTGATGAGCTGCGAGCGGTCGTAGACCGGAATCACTTCCGTGCCTTTGGGAAGCGACGGCATGATTTCCTTCAGGCGTTCCTTGACGTTGTCGATGACGGTCAGCGCATTGGCGCCGGAGCGCTGCAAGGCGATGCCGCTGGCCACCTCCCCTTCCCCGTTGAGTTCCGCGATACCGCGCCGCTCGTCGCCTGCGATTTCGACATGAGCGACGTCCTTGAGCAGCACCGGCGTGCCACCGTCAGACTTGACCATGACGTTGTTGAGGTCGTCGATGCTGCGCAGGTATCCTCGGCCACGCACCATGAACTCATGCTCTGACAGTTCCAGCGTCCGGCCGCCGACATCCATGTTGTTGCCACGGATGACGTCACGGATTTTGGATAAAGGAATGTTGAGCGCGCGCAGGCGGCTTGGGTCAACAACCACGTTGTACTGCTTGACGAAGCCGCCGACGCTGGCGACCTCGGCGACGCCTTCGGCCTTCGAGAGTCCGAAGCGTACGTCCCAGTCCTGCATCGAGCGCAGGTCGGCGAGGGATTTATTCGGCGACTGCAGGACGTACTGGTAGACCCAGCCGACGCCGCTGGCGTCGGGGCCCAGCGTCGGGGTGACACCGGTGGGCAGGCGCTTGGCGGCAGCGCTAAGGTATTCGAGCACCCGCGAGCGCGCCCAGTAGATGTCCGTGCCGTCCTCGAAGATGATGTAGACGAACGACACGCCGAAGAAGGAGAACCCGCGCACCACCTTGGAGTGCGGCACCGTCAGCATCGCTGTGGTCAGCGGATAGGTGACTTGGTCTTCGACCACCTGCGGCGACTGGCCCGGGAATTCGGTGTACACAATCACCTGCGTGTCCGAGAGGTCGGGGATGGCGTCGAGCGGCAGTGTCCTCACCGCCCACACGCCCGCCACCACCACGAACGCGGTCGCGATGAACACCAGCATCAGGTTTTTCGCCGACCAGGCGATGAGGCGGCCGATCATTGGCTGGCCTCCGTATTCGAACGCGACGTCGGAGACGTTTCCTTAAACCCGCTCAGCGCCGATTGGAGATTGCTTTCCGCGTCGATGAGGAAGTTGCCGTTGACGACGACCTTGTCGCCTTCGGAAAGGCCGCTCAGCACTTCGCGGAATCCGTCACCTGTCCTGCCGAGTTTGACGTCGCGGGGCTCGTAACGGCCGTCGCCGAGATCCACCAGCACCACCTGTCGGTTGCCGCTGTCAATCACAGCGCTGGACGGGACCGCAAGCGCATCGGCGTTGCCGCCGGTGGCGATCTCGACATTGCCGTACATATCCGGCAGCAGCGCAATATCTGGATTTGGCAGCTCGACGCGGACTTGCGCGGTGCGCGTCTCCTTCACCAGGTGTGGGTAGACCACCGTCACCCGCCCCTCGAACGTGCGGTTCGGATACGCGCGCGTGGTGACTTTGACTCGCTGTCCTGGTTTGACGGCGGCGATATCTCCCTCGGCAACATCGGCCATCATCCAAACCGAGGTGTGGTCGACGATGCGGAAGCCGACGTCGCCGGCCTTGAAGCCCTGGCCGTCGCTCCAGTTGCGTTCCAACACGTCGCCGCTGATGGGGGCGCGGATGGAGAAGGTGTCCGGCACCTTGCGGTCGCGTTTGACCTCGTCAATGAAGTCCTGGGTGACGCCAAGGTTTTGCAGACGGCGCCTGGCACCAACCACACCGCCGGGGCCTTTGAGGCCGGGGGGCGTGAATGCGTCGTCGCCACGGGTCCATCCGGAATTCTGTTCGATGAGCAGACGGGCAGCCTGGTCGAGAATCGCTTGGCCGAACACCGTCGCCAGAACGTCGCCCTCGTGGACGTGCGTGCCAGTGGTTGCATCGCCGACCTTGACCACGTAGCCGTCGAATTTGGGCGCCACAACTGCGACGCGGCGCTCATCGATCGTCACCGTGCCCGGCGCCTGGATAGTGCGGGTAATGGGATGCCGGCTCACCGCCACCGTTTCCACGCCGGTACGCTGGATCTTGCCCGGAGAGACTTTCACCGAACCGTCGTCGCTGTCCTCACCCTCATAGACCGGGATGTAGTCCATCCCCATCGCGTCCTTCTTGGGCGTGGGGGAAGTGTCCGGCAGGCCCATCGGGTTGCGGTAGAACTTGATCTTCTTGGCGCCCGCTGGTGCGTCGGCGACCTGCGCAGGCGCAGCCTTGGCCTTCGGATCGAACGACACGTCCTCGCTGGCCAGCACAGGCACGTAGGCTTGCCCGCCGTCAGTGTTGCGCGGCGTCAGCGAATAGAGCGGTTTGCCGTCGGGGTCACGGTAATAGATCACCGGTCCTGTCGCCGCCGGGTGATTTTCGGTCATGGCGGCGGCGGACGTCGGCAACTGGAGCAGGCCGGTCTGGCCGGCCCACAAGCCGGCTCCCGCCGCAACCAAAATGGCTGCGACGGAGGCCAATCCCTTGAGCGGGCTCATTGGGTGGCCTTGACGATGAGCTTGTTCTCGACCGTCCCGGTCTCGCCCTGAACCTTGGCGCCAAGAGACAGGGACCACCTGCCAGCCATCCCGAGTTCAGTCTTAAACGTATAAACGCCGGGTTCAGTCGATGAGGTGAGCTCGATTGGGGCGGCCATCATTTCCATGCCGTCCGGGCCCATGTCGATGCGCTTGGCAAAGATCACGGCGTCGGCGATGGCGCGGCCCGAGGGCTTGTGCACCAGCTTAACCGAGAGGGTTGCCGGGCCCTCCTTCACTTCCTTATCGAGCAGTTGGAACTCGTAATCTTTCACATCGGCAAGCGCCGTACTGGCCATAGCCATGAGCAGCGCGACGCCGGTGGCGGCCGCGCGCAATGAGGAACTCTTCATAATGGATTTCTCCTGTTGTCGTGAACCGGCGCGGGCCCCAATGGCCACGCGCGCGAGGAGCCACGGCGTCAGCCGCAGCCGCAGTACGCCCGGGGGGCGCGGTTCAGACGCTGGGAGGTCGGAGGAGCGGCGCTATCGATGAGCCGGTGGTGACGGCGATCGGCACGGGCACGAGGCGCTCCGCGATCACGTCACGGGAAAGCCTCGCCTCTGACACCGGGGCGGGCAACGGTTGGAAACATTTCACGAGACAACTGCCCATCTCGGGGCAGACCTTCTGCGGGCAGTCCGGGCACGACTTCATCGGCTTCTGGCAGGGCATCTCGCCCTTGGCATCCGCCATCGTCATGGAATGGGAAACCGCAGGATGGGTCCCGGCCATGGCCAGGGCATAGGTCGCGGTGAGAGGCATGGACAGGAGCGCCCCGAGCATGGCGAACATGCCGAGCGTCACGAACCAGCGCTGGTAAAAGCGGTTTCTCACGGAACTCAAGGTGGCATAGCTCGGCCGTTGGGGCAAGCCACCCGTCCGAAAGGGCCGCACAACGGATTTAAGCAGGTTTGCCAAGGGGTGACACTTCTTGGCGCTCAATCCACGCCCGCCGCAAAATCTGCACGGACGTTGACTGCTCGTGATGGGAAAGCGTCAGGAGCAAATAAAACCCCGACTGATGTTTCAATCGGATGAGTTGACGAACATCAACGCGCGGCACACCCTCCTCCGATACCCCCCCGGGGTAACACGAAAGGGCCTGATCCATGTCGCCGCAGCATTCTCACCATCCCTCCGGCGCTCATTCCGATGCGTCCGGCAGCTCCGCCCGGGCGAAGGATCCGGTATGCGGGATGTCGGTCGATCCCCTTACCGCGAAAAACGCGTACGCCCATGCCGGTCAAACGTATTACTTCTGCAGCTCCCGATGCAAAGACAAGTTCATAAGCGCGCCAGAGCAGTTCCTCGCGCCGGCACAGAGCGCGGGGACGCCATCCATGCCGGCCGGCGCGATCTACACCTGCCCGATGCATCCGCAGATCCGACAGATAGGGCCGGGCACGTGCCCCATTTGCGGCATGGCGCTGGAGCCGGAAATCGCCAGCTCTGAACACGGAGAGCATCCAGAGCTCGCGGACATGCGCAAGCGGTTTTGTATTGCTCTTATCCTGTCAGTGCCTGTGATCGCCCTGGAAATGGGAGGACATCTTACCGGCTTGCACCAATGGCTCGGTCAACAATCGTCAAACTGCCTCCAGCTGTCGTTTGCGACGCCCGTCGTCCTCTGGGCAGGGTGGCCGTTTTTCGTCCGAGGCGTCGCGTCGGTACGAACGGGCAACCTGAACATGTTTACGCTGATCGCGATGGGCACTGGCGTGGCTTGGATCTACAGCGTTGTAGCCACGCTTTCTCCGCAGCTGTTCCCCATCACAATGCGCGGAATGGACGGCGCTGTCGCGGTGTACTTCGAAGCGGCGGCGGTTATCACTGTCCTGGTGCTCCTGGGGCAAGTGCTCGAGTTGAAAGCGCGCGAGGAGACGAGTGGCGCTATACGCGCGTTGCTCGATCTCTCCCCAAAGATGGCTCGGCGCCTGCGTGACGACGGAACTGACGAGGATGTTGGCCTGGACCAGGTCCGCGTGAGCGACAAGCTGCGTGTTCGCCCGGGTGAACGGGTTCCAGTCGACGGTCTAATTGTCGAAGGCCGAAGCTCGATCGACGAATCCATGGTGACCGGAGAATCGATGCCGGTGACGAAAAACATCGGCGAAAAGGTCATCGGTGCGACGATGAATCAATCGGGCGCGTTCGTCATGCGAGCCGACAAGGTCGGACGAGACACGATGCTCGCTCAAATCGTGCAGATGGTGGCGCAGGCTCAACGCAGCCGCGCTCCCATTCAAAGGCTTGCAGACCAAGTCTCGGCCTGGTTTGTGCCCGCCGTTATTGCCGTGGCTGCATTGGCGTTCATTGCCTGGGCGATTTTGGGGCCAGAGCCACGGTTCGCGTATGGCCTTGTGGCGGCGGTCTCGGTGCTGATCATTGCCTGTCCGTGTGCGCTTGGACTCGCGACTCCGATGTCGATCATGGTTGGCGTCGGCCGAGGCGCCCAGTCAGGCGTGCTTATCAAGAGCGCCGAAGCGCTCGAGAGATTTGAGCGGGTCGACACGCTCGTTATCGACAAAACCGGTACGCTCACGGAAGGTAAGCCCAGCGTTGTCGCCATCAAAGCTTTCGGCATCGACGAAAACGAGTTGCTCCGCCTCTCAGCGAGCCTCGAGCGGAATAGCGAGCATCCTCTCGCGGCCGCCATCGTTCGGGCCGCAAATGAGAAGGGCTTGATCCTAACCTCACCCCAGAGTTTTGACTCACCCGTGGGCAAGGGCGTGAAAGGCTCCGTCGATGCACGACATCTGGTCATCGGCAACAAACACATCATGCGTGACGCAGCTATCGACACGGCTAGCCTTGACGATGCGGCCGATCAGCTTCGCACGGAGGGAGCAACAGCGATCTATGTGGCTGTAGACGGCCGAGCGGCCGGATTGATCGCAATCGCCGATCCCATCAAACCAACCACTCCCGAAGCCATCTCAGCTCTCAAGGATGCAGGCCTACAGGTGGTGATGCTCACCGGCGACAACCAAACCACCGCGACGGCGGTGGCTCGAAGGCTCGGCATTTCTGATGTCGAAGCCGAGGTGTTGCCGGAAGACAAAGGAAAGATTGTCGCCAAATACCGGTCTCAGGGTCGGGTCGTCGCGATGGCCGGTGATGGCGTCAACGATGCCCCGGCTCTTGCGGCCGCCGACGTTGGCATAGCCATGGGCACGGGGACGGATGTGGCCATGGAAAGCGCAGGCGTCACACTCCTCAAGGGCGATCTTACCGGGATTGTGCGCGCGCGCCGCTTGTCAGCGGCAACCATGTCGAACATTCGGCAGAACATGTTCTTCGCCTTTGTTTACAACGCCGCCGGGGTCCCGGTCGCGGCGGGCGTCCTCTATCCCCTATTTGGCGTCCTTCTTTCTCCTATCATTGCAGCGGCCGCAATGTCGCTCTCGTCGGTAAGCGTGGTGGGTAACGCCCTCCGCTTGAGACACGTCCGGCTCGATCGGACCTGATTGTCTTGACAGGGATCAATGTCGGACCGGTGCACCGGAAGCATTGTGCGACTGAAGGAGAAAGGCCATGGAACAGGTCTATCCTCAATCGGGACGGTCGCTAAAGCCCCGAGCGACGCTCGTCTTCCTGGCTTTTGCGGCCATTGCCGTAGCGCTGCTTTGGCAGGATCACAGCGCGCACCTCCTTGGCATCATCCCTTGGCTCTTTTTGCTCGCATGTCCTTTGGCGCATGTCTTTATGCATCGAGGGCACGGCGCTCAACGCCAACAACCGTCGGCTCAGCGGCCTTCGACAGACACTGAAGGATAACAGACATGAAGGAAACTTTTGCGGGAGTCGCTGTTGCGACAATGCTGGCTCTTCCAATTGCTGCATCTGCCGAGAACGCCGCACCTAAAGCGGACTCGACAACAACATCATCATCGATGAACTGCCCCATGATGGGTGGCATGCAAAGCAACATGGGCAAAATGGCAACCGAAATGAATGCCATGATTGGCCGTATGCAGGATCCCTCCATGAAAGAGCACATGCAGAAGATGCATGACCAGATGGTCGACATGATGAGCAACATGGGCGGGATGAAGGGCGGCGCGATGATGGGCGGGCAGACACCGCCAAAAAATGGCGCCTCAACGCCGTCGCCAGATCTACCGGACGAGCATAAAGCCCATCACCCCGAGCAGTGATTTACGCCGCCCAGAAGTGCCATGACCAAAACCGAGCCCCTGACCTATTTCCCGTCGATGTTCGCGACCTGTATGCTGTTTCAGGTCATCTACGTGCTGTGCGTGGTGCTGTGGGCATTGTTCCCAGAGCTTAGGGGCCACGCTTTTCTGCTCGACATTTTCCCGCAGTTCAAACTGCTTGACGTTCAGAGTTTTTTCTACGGCCTGATCGCCAGTGGCGTGTACGGTTGGATCGTGTCGGCAACTTTTGTGTTGTTCTACAATTTATGGCCGACCGTAGCGGGCCTACTCTGGAGAAGGGCCGCTTGAAGTTGACGTCATCGCACGTCGAGGATCTCGCTCCATTCGGTGGTGTAACGCCTTGACCGCCGCTCCGCACGTAGCGCCCAACGTTGTCGCGTGCCGCACGCGGCGTAACGCAGGGTTTGCCGCCCGTGCTGCAGATTCACCCGGTCGATAACATGCATGAGGTCTTTGCTCTTCTGGCTGTCCGGGGCTGTCAAGAGGTCGCCCTGGATCGAGCCGCAGGCCGATAGCTCTGACAGTTCCACACCCGCTTTCTTGTAGCGATAGCCCTCGCGCCAAAGTTTTCGCGTTAGCCACATCGCAGCCCGGAGCAATCGCGCGGTGTCGGCAGTGGCGATCGGCAATGCCACCGCCAAGCCATTGTCGTATTGCGCGTCATTGGCGTTGAAAGGATTGGTCTGCAGGAACACGCCGAGACGGCACGCGTTGAGGCCCTGTCGCCGGAGTTTTGCTGCCGCGCGCTCCGTAAAAGTGCTGACGGCTTCTTCCATGCCGCGCAAGGTGGTCACAGCTTCACCGAAAGACCGCGAGGCGATGATTTGCTTGTTGGCGGGATTGATCTCCACCAGGTGCTGGCATGGCGTTCCCCGGAGCTCCAACATGGTGCGTTCGAGGACAACACCGAAATTCCTGCGGACAAAGTCGGGATTCGCGTCGCGTAATGCGAGGGGGGACGCAATGCCGAGCGCGCGAAGGCGTTTGTCCAGGCGGCCCGCGATGCCCCAGATATCAGTGAGCTCCAATGCTCTTAAGGCCTCGGTTTGCGCGCCTTCGGTGAGGATTTCGCACACCCCTCCCCGCCCCGGGTTCATCTTGGCTGTACGGTTGGCCACCTTAGCCAGTGTTTTGGTGGGTGCGATGCCGACGGACACAGGGATCCCAGTCCACTTCAGTACCTCAGCACGAAGTTGATGGGCATGCGGGAGCAGACGTGCCTCACATCCCTCCAGGCTCAGGAAGGCTTCGTCGATGGAATAGATTTCAAGCCTGGGAGTAAAGGTCCTGAGAACTGTCATGACCCTCGCGGAGAGATCGCCGTAAAGCGTGTAGTTGCTGG
>NZ_RXIZ01000012.1:0-26113 GCF_003987855.1 Hyphomicrobium sp. | reverse complement strand
TCGCATAGAAGTTGTTGCAGTCGACGAGCGCGATGGGATGGGTCACAGCGCGTGCATTCGGATGCTGCGCTTGATAACGCCGAACACTTCGAAAGCTTGCGCCTCTCCGATATCGATGCGCGCGTAATTCGCGTTTTCTGCTTCCAGCCACACCAGCTGAGCCTGCTTGCGGAAGCGCTTGATGGTGAACTCACCATCGAGGATGGCGAGGATGATGCTTCGATCGATGGGCGATGCAGCGCGGTTCACGATAGCGATATCGCCGGGAAAGATGCCGGCGCCGATCATGCTGTCGCCGGTGACGCGCACCGCGAAGGTCGCGGCGGGCTGCTCAATCAAAAGCTCGTTAAAATCCAGCGGCCGGTCCAAATACTCTTCCGCCGGAGACGGGAAGCCGGCCGGCACGGATGCGAGCGCGAACGCCACAGAAGCGCTTGTGCGCACCTCGACCGTAAGAAGGCTTGATTTCACTACCCGCCCCACGTCCGCACCCCCGTATGAATTTTGTACTGTTCATGTTTTGTTCTTTTTCGGGTGTGCGTCAACCCCGGAACGACAAATCAGAACCTTAGCGGGCGATCTTCTTTGCGTATTCAACGGACCCAACGCCTGGGTTGGCTGTCGCTTAGGCCAGACCCCATTTTGCTGGAAGAGACTTAAGCTCCACCAAAATAATCAGTGTACTGATCTTGTCAAAGTTTGACATCGGTTCCATAATTTTGAGGAAAGGATGTTGCCATGCCTAACTACTCACTCACGCCCACCCTCGAAGACTTTGTTTCTCAAAAGGTTCAAAGTGGAGGCTATAACAATGCAAGTGAGGTTGTGCGCGAAGCGCTGCGGCTGCTGCAATACCGTGATGCTCGCCTGTCCGATCTTGATGCCGCACTCGAGCGGTCACTTGCCGAAGCCGAGAATGGCGAAGGCCAGTTGGCCGACGATGTTCTCGATCGTTTAGCCCGCCGATTTGGCAGCTCAGCGAAAGACACGGCTCGGTGAAATGCTTCTTCACCGCCACTGCCGCAGCGGATCTCGAAGGCATTGCCGAGTGGATTGCCAAAGACAGCCCGCCTCGCGCGTCAGCGTTTGTTTCCGAGTTCCGGCTCGTGATTGATGCGATCGCAGATGTGCCGCGCGCTTTTCCGCTCGTTCCCCGATACGAAATGAAGGGCATCCGCAGACTGGTTCATGGGAACTATCTGGTGTTCTACCGGATCGCCGGCGAGCGCGTTGACATCCTGCGCGTTGCCCACGGCGCGCGAGATTACGAACCCCTGCTCTTTCCGAAGACCTGATGGAGCACGCGAAGACCTTGGCCGTATATCGCGAGGTGCTGGACTTAGGGGCCGCGCGCTTCTTCGACGAACGTGTTTTGCTTGCGCCTCTGCTCGACGCAGATGCTTCACAAACTCTCTTCAAGTTGAGTTCAACGCCGGAGACCTTTGGACGAATATCTCCCTCCCTCTCTGGCGAACCGCGACGCCTCGCGCTCGAACACCTGCTTACCGCTGCCCATGCCTACGTTCGCGCAGCACGGCAATCGGCCGGATCCGTCGATCAGCCTTCACTCGGCATTTAGTCCTGCTGCCTCGCTAATGTTGCTCACCTCTTCGGCAATGCGCTTGCCCACATTTTTGGATGCAGACACGCTTTCGCGACGAAAGCGATTTGCCTGCGCCGCCCGTGGCCCCTGTTAGGAGAAAATCAAAGCCCAGACGAGCCAGCGGCGCTCATTGCGTTTCATCTGCACCGACTTGCGATATCGAGTACCGCTCTCCAGCAAGCAGGAATGTCCCGAAGCGTGGCGCGAGATCTCCGCGAGGCCCGGCTACCGATAACGCAAGCGGATATTGACTGGCTCGCCGGGCTCCTTGACCTGGAACGTCAGGCGCTCGTACGCGCCACCACGGAGGAAGAGCGCGCGGAGTGGGACTTCTACCGGGTATCAGCGCGCCATCCCGTAACGACCTGGCAAAATGCCGAAGCGCTCTGGCGCAACCGGCTTTCTAAGACGGATGTGTCGTCACTCACCGGCATTAGCCGCCGCAAGATCGCGAACATTGTAGCCGGCCGGACACACGAGCCCGTTCTTACGTTTCCAGCTGCAAAGCAGTTGGCTGACCGCTTAATGCTGGAAATGGGACCTTTTCGCTTTCTTGCCGGACTTCCCCCCCATCCGAGATAACCTGCCCTGTTTGAGCCGCGAAGTTGGGCGGATTCATTCGTGTGCCGCAATCGCGCCGTTCTGCATGCCATCTTTGAGTGCCCGGTGCTGCTGCGCTTAGACATGCGCGGAGCAGCGGGCTCTCGGCTTCACCCGTGTCGAGATTGCCCCGCGCGGTCTTCGAGCGCGCAGCACCACTCTTGTGTTGGTAACAAGTGAGGTGCGTCATGACACTAGCCACTACGCGTCGTGAATTTTCAAACGTGATTGCCGGACAAACGGTCGACGGTCGCCCAAGCGAACTTCCTGTCCTTTCCTTTTCTAAATCCGAAAACGCAATCCATTTGGCTGCTTGTGCAGCCGATCTGATGCTGCGCATCCTGTCCTCTGCACGATGCAAGCTCCCTCCCCCGGAACGAACGCAGCTGCTGTGGAAGTTTGCCGCCTATGTCTCCAAGGCAGGCCTCCGTCTACAGAATCCCAGTCTTGCGACACGAGCGGTTCATGCGGCGCATTTCCTCGCCGACAGGCCCCAGTTGATCACCAGCCGAATGGGCATGGGAAAAATCGTAGAACTCAGCCTGCAACGGGCAAGGAGCCGCGCCAACGAAGCCGCCAGAACCGAGGAGCGCGTGCCAGGTCCTCAGCCATCGGAAACAATGAGCGTGGTTCCAAGCACCTTCGAGCCGGAAGATGCCCCTCCCCGGCCGATTGTTTGGCTGTCACACGACCGAATGTATCGCCTCGAAGAGCTGGTTCACCGCGCGCACCTGGTTGAGGAAGGGATTCACATGCACCACTGCTTAAGCTGGAAGACCAATGAATACTGGCGCACCATCCGCTCGGGACGCCGGCGCATCTACTCGCTCCGGCGCGAGCAGGACTTCCTCGCCACTTTCACGCACATCGACCGCAGCCTGACCGAGCTGACCCATCGCTGCCCAAGAGATGATGCCGCCGTGAATGCCCTTGCCGACGCTTACCGACACATTGATCGCATCTATGGGCCGCTCAGTTTGAATCTGCGCGATGGGGGACATCTGCTGCTCACGCGCGCCCTGGAACACGGCCGGGAGCGGACTCAGGATCCGTACATGTGATTGTTTTGATCCGCACAGCGAAAGAGAGGCGCCCGTGTCGGGCGCCCTCACGTTGACGGTCATCGCTTCCCAGCTGCACCGCCAGGCTATCCTTCGTGTAATCTCGTAGAGGCGCAACAGGAATGCTGAAAAGATTGGCGGCAACCGTTTCAGCAGCAAAGCGAATCTCCCGCTCAAGCGCTCACCAAAGAAACAGCCCTGCGGGCTCTCTTCTCGCCAGCCGCGCGGGTCCCCGCTCGCGCGCGGGGGTACGGGACCCGCGACGGCCGGCTCCAAAGAAACAGCCCACCTTCCTATGGGCTGCTGATAACATGACCGTCGTGCAACACCCCCTCGTTTGATCCTCGCAATCCCGCCATCAGGTGCATTCTGGTTGAGCAACGCGGTTTGCAAAGCGCGTTTTGTCTTGTCAGCTTTGCAAGGTGATTATCACGCACGCCATCAACGCAAGGGGACAACGCCGCGTTTATCTCGGCGGCAAATCGAGTCTGGAATGTTGGATCGAGCCCAAATGCGATGGCGTGGCGTGGTCTTTTCACGTCGAACCGGCAGTGACAGGGAATCCTGTGAGTACCGACGAGAAGCGGCAATGGGCATTGCGTACGCTCGTTGCCCTGGCCGAAGCCCTCGAGGTTCCCGCGCCCGGGCTCGGAGAGGTTCCGTTCGATAAGATTGCCGCGCTTCATATGAGCAATCCTTTCGACTGCCGGCGCGTCGCCCTCCCCCGCCATAAATCCATCGACAACGGATTCATGGCAACCGTTCCGGGCAGACCCCGCGTCACCGCAGCTGGTCAATCGAAAGAGCGCGCTGTCTAGCGATCAAAATGATGAGTATTTCGGTGGTGTTCTAATTAGCCACTGAGGTGTGCAGCACTGTACCAATTTGGGCTGCGCGGCACCGACGAATTGAGAACCCTTCGACGGTCTTTAAGCAAACGCTCCGCGCCTGTTGAGAAAGGGCTCAGTGATGATGGCCTTCCGGCTCCTGCATGGCGAAGGGCAAGACATCTGATGCGCCCTCCGAGGCGAGGCGCAGCTCTGCCGAGAACTCGTGCGGTTCCTCCGGCGCGGCATCGCTTTGAAGAACCGTCGCTTCCTTGGTGGCCACCAGCCTGAGGATTTCCGTACCGGTTTCACGCGCGATGTGGACCTCGGCGGAGAGACCGGTAATCGGTGCCTTCAACGTGAGCCTCATCCGCTCGCCGTCCGCCGTTTCGATGATCTCCAGCGCGCCGGCCGCGACCTTGCCTTTGAATACGAAAGGTTCCGGCGCGTGATATTGGGGCGCCTCATAGACCGGACCATCCGCCTTCCCCTGGACGCGCACGTAAGCCTCGGCCATCGCCGGGATGTGCGCCAACAACTCGGCGCGCAGCTGCGCAGCCATCTTGTCGGCATCGGCGATCGTTGCCGCATCATCCACGCGGACGGCCACGTCGGCATGAAGGCGGTGGCCGATCCAGCGCGCCTTGGCATCCAGCACCTCCTTGATACCGGAAACGTGCGCGGCTGAGTGGCGGATCTCAGCGATGATGCCGGGGTCAACGCCATCAAGCATGCGGGTGAGAACGGCCCGGGCCGACTGCCAGACGATGCCGAAGATGGCGAGGGTGATGAGCAGGCCGATGATCGGGTCGGCCAGTGGAAACCCCAGCCAGACGCCGAAGGCGCCCGCGACCACCGCGAGGCTAGTCAATCCGTCCGTGCGCGCATGATAGCCGTCAGCAATCAATGCCGCGCTGTTGATCTCGCGGCCGACGCGGATGCGGAACACCGCCACGATTTCATTGCCGAGGAAGCCGATGACGCCCGCAGCAGCCACCCACCACAGAAGGCTGATCGGATAGGGATGGAAGATGCGGTCGATGGCCTCGTATCCGGCCACGATGGCGCTGAACAAAATCACCCCGACGATGGCGATGCCCGCCAGGTCTTCCACGCGGCCGTATCCATAGGTGAAGGTGGCGGTAGGCTTGCGCTGCGCCAGGCGGAACGCGATCCACAGCGGGATGGCGGTGGTGGCGTCGCCGACGTTGTGAATGGTGTCGGCGAGCAGGGCCACGCTGTTGGTGGCAAAGACCACCAGGATCTGCAAGGCAGCGGTGACGGCGAGGATGACGAACGCCCATTTGATTGCCCAAATCCCGCGTTCGGTGGTGGCGATGGTGGGATCGATGACGCCATGAGTGTGGCCGTGCCCGCCGTCGTGGTCGTGGCTGTGCCCCTGGCCGCCGAAATCATGTTCGTGGTCCCCGAAACCGAACCAGTCACGCACTTTATCCAGCATTTGAAGGCTTTCTGTTACAGGTACTTGCTCAGCGCCTTGAACTCCGCCAGCGCGGCGCGGGAGGTCTTGGGGTCGACTACCGCCCCGTCCAGACAGTGATCGATGTGGTCGTGGATCAGCTCGCGCTTGGCATTGCCGACCGCGTTCTCGACGGCGTGAAGCTGCTGGGCGAGGTCGAGACAAGGCTTGCCTTCTTCGATCATGCCAATAAGGGACCGCAAATGGCCTTCGGCGCGCTTCAGGCGCTTGATGATGGCGGGGTGGCTCTCATGTTTCATGGAGCGTATCCTATCCTCCTGGATAGGATACAGGCAAGACCGATGTTCCGTTGGCTCGTTGACATCCAGCATTGGCACCGCATTGCGTCGTAATTGACGTCGGCTCACTCCCCTACCATCCACATTGCATTTGATTGCTCGTTTATCGGTGAGCAGCACCTCAATTGTATACAGCAAGCCCCTCACGTTGTTCGTATCCCGGGGGGCCCGGGGGCAGAGCCCCCCGCAGGTGATGCCGATTTTGCAGGCGCCGCTGTCGTGTTTTTTCAGCACGGAGTGACTCTTCGATTGGCAGCTCGCTTGTACGCAGCGTGTATATTGAAAAGGATGAAGTGGGACGGGGCGAGGTATGCCTTTGACCACGAAATAGGTCAAAGGCTGCTGGCACGCACGCGTGCTCGCGGGGCCACTGCCCCGCGCGCTCCCCGTCCCTAAGGGGAAGAACGCAGATGCCATCGAGGGGCTACCGCAAGGGAATCTCGGATCGCAAGGAGCCGAAGCCGCATTTCGTGAGGACACGTCTCACCGGTTCGGAATTTGAATTGTTTAAATCGGAAGCCTCGGCACGCGCGGTGACCCACTCGCAACTTGCGCGGGCCGTGCTTGCCGCACATCTCGCCGGCGCTCGCGCCCAGCTCCCTCATGCGCGGGCCTCTGCCCATGCTCTGCGTGAACTCTCGCGCATCGGCAACAATCTCAATCAGCTCGCTCGCCAGGCGAACGCCGGTCTGGTGGGCGTGCCGGAACACGAGCTGCGGCGCTGCCTCGCGGCTCTCAACACCGTCGCTCGATCGCTCTAGGCATGTTGGCGAAGATTGCTCCCTCGACCAACGATTTTCATGCGCTTGCACGCTACCTGGTGCGCGGCAAACCGGGAACGACGCCACATCCCCAGCGCGTTGCATGGATCGCGACGCAGAACCTCGGAACCGACGACCCGGAGTTAGCCGCAACCTATATGGCGGCCACGGCTGCCGCATCCCGCCGGGTACAGCGGGCCGCCTATCACCTCATGATCGCGTGGCATGCTGACGAGTCCCCGTGTGTGGAGCAAATGCAGGAGATCGCGCGCCAGACACTGGCTCTGGCGGGATTGGCCGAGCACCAGGCGCTGATCATGGGCCATGGAGACAAGCCGCATCACCATCTGCATATCCTTCTCAACCGGGTGCACCCCGAAAGCGGAAAGGCCTGGTCGACGGGCCATGACTTCAGGCGGTTCGACGACATCATGCGCCGGCTCTCGGAGGCTTATGGCTTCCGCTATGTCCCGGGTCACGCGTTCAATCCCGAGCTCACCGAAGACTTACCTCGCAAGCCGGACTCGCGGGCAACCTACGCTGCGAAACGAGGAGCGCAAACGCAACGCCTACAATGGAGCCGCGCAAGCTCGAAGAGGCTTGGTGAAGACCTGTCTGAAGAATTGGGGTACAAGCCAACGCCCGAAGAAATTGCAACACTGGTGGCGAAGCGCGGTCTCGCACTCGAGAAAAAAGGGCGCGGTTTCGTTGTCGGCAATGCCGTGAGTTACGCCAAGCTGTCCCGCATGGGACTGGCGGTCAACGGCCGGCACGCCCCTCGCGAAAAGACACCCACGTCCCCTCCCCCTCCGACTGAAAATGCATTTTGGCACGTGGATGGCGTCGATATCGTCCGCGCTTTGAGACAGTATGGCTTGACCGACCGTGAGGATCTCAAGCGTGCCATTCACGAGCGGCAGCTCGAGCGCGCTGCGCGACGGGAGGCGCGCGCGTCGATCCCGTCGGGAGCTATCTACCCAAGTTTACTCAGTGCGACACATCTCAGGTCGCAGGCCGACCAATGCCGCACAACTGCTTTATTGCAAAAGAAATCGGACAACCAGCCGATTGAAAAATCTGCAAATCGGTGCACACCTCGTATGCACATTGATTGACCGTGTATCCACTCGCGCGCAGCCTTCCCTAGCAACAACCAAGGAGGCGCCATGAACCAAACCACGCACGGCAATTTCATTGCCTACATGAACCGCAACAAAGAGCCCGGCGACAACAAGCCAACTTTTGATGGCAAGCTGTCTTTGCCCGGCACTGAGGGCGAGCAGACCTTCGCGTTGTGGGCACACGAGTACAAGGATCCCAAGACGGGCGAAGTGAAGATCATGTTCAATGGCCGCGCTGATGCGGTGTCTCCCACCGATGAACCGATGGTGCAGGTGGCGGCACTGATGACCGGGGACGCCGAGAAGGCGACGATCGGCAATCTCTCGCTGACCGCGCGGCAACTGGTGCTGTTTCCTAACCGCTTCAAGGCCGAGGCGCCGGAGAAAGAACGTCCGGACTATTGGGGTGCCTATAACCCTGGCAATGGCCAGCCGGTGGTGAGAATCAGCGCTTGGCTACGCAAGGACCGCTACCAGAATGCGATGGTGTCTGGCGCGACCAGCCATCCCCTCCCGGGCAAAAGCGAAGTCGAGCAACAGGACTTTGGCCCAACGCTGGGCGACCTGCAGCGCGAAGGTGTGGTGACCCAGGGTATGCCGGCCAATCCGAAGAAGCGTGCGGGACGGCAGGGTCGTTAGGCCGCCTTCCCGCTCTCGCGGGACCGCGCTTTCGCAAGCCGAGCCCCGGAAGGGGTCTCGGCCCTTCGGGCTTCAATCGCTGGCGGAAGTGGCCATTTGAACAATCCGCGTAGGTTACTGCCAACGACTGCCATAAAGGTCTTTTGACGGCCTAAGGCCGGATATGATCGAGATCATCCTTGTCAAACGTAGTCGGCCGGGAGTGCTCGTCGATCCAAAGGGCCAACCGCTGGAAGAAATTGAGATCAGCTTCCACCTTCGGAGACTTCCGTCGACGTTTCGTATGCTCGAGAGAGAGCTCACGACCCGCTGGTAGCGGAGGATCAGACGCAGTCTTCTCCTCAGGCTTAGATATCTGCACCGGTGATAGCTCAGGTGGCGTGCGCGGAACCCTGTCAGGGGACACTTCCTTCGGCGAAGCTGGCGGGTCGATGCTGCCGGTCGCGATTTCCGCACCCTGCTTGGGTTCTTTTCTTTCCTGCTGTTCGGGCTCTCGCGTGTTGTTCAGCGCGCTTTGATACTCCGTCTTCAGCCTCAATTGCGCATCGATGACCGTGACGGGGATAAACCGCCACGTGAAAAATAATGAGACGGGAATGTTCAATAAGATGATCATCAGCACGCCAGCGGTCTTGGCCGCACGTTGATAGCGCGAACGTGTTAGCAGCTTTTCCTGTTGGTGGACGAAGAGGTCGTAAGTCAGCCAGACGGCGGTGACGATCGAAAACGCGCAGAGCGCAACGCGGTACGTGCCGTTGTTCACTTCGCTGAAGCTGATTTCCGCAATCTTCTCGATACGCCCATGGAAAAGCACGTGATACCAAAACGCCGTCAAAGCGAACAGCGCTGCATACATTGACCTGCGGCTCGGCTCGTTGCCCGTTGTCATTCCACCTCTCTGCGAGTCCGGATAGCAGGAGTCGATGCCGAGTCGCCATGAGGTTGCGGGAATTCGTGTGGGCGAATCGGTGCCCCGATGGTCGTTATGGATGCCGTCCACTGCTGGCCGATCCGTCTGCAATCTGCCGGCCGCCAGGCTCGAGGCAAGGCCGCCTGCAGCCGGGGCCCCGACCCCATCTTCGGCGCCATTGGTTCCAGCCTTGCCTCGCGACCGTTGCGGTCGGCGGGCGATGTGCAACGGAGCCGCAGAGGGGCGGGTCCTTCAACGATGAAAGACCATCAGATGACACTCTCACCGCTCGATCGTGAATTCCTCGCCGGGCTCCTTCCCTGGGAACGTCGGGATCTCTCCGAACGCGACTTCGGCGAGCTCGTCGATGCCTGGTACGCGCAAGACCATTTTGCGGGTAATCCTGCCTACGATGTCGAACAGGAGGTCGCCTCATGACCCCCCTATGGAAGGACTACTGCGTGCATTTTGACGTGCGCCAGCACTTCACGCTGGAAACCACGGCGAAAACGCCCAGCGCAGCCGTACGTAAGGCGAAGGACCTCTATGAACGTCAAGCCGGGCAGTTGTTCGTCTTCACGCTGATCGATGTCCAAGACGAAAACTGGGAAGCCGTGGAGGTTCGCATATGAGCCTTCGTCTTCCGCCTCAGAGCTTCCGCGACAGCTACCGCTGGTCTGCGGAGACCACTCCCCTCCCCTACCGGTCTGACGGGCGGCTCCATCCGTCTCGGGCCCCGTATGAATTTTACCCCACGCCGCCTGAGGCGACCCGAGCCTTGCTTGCGGTTGAGTCTTTCGAGGGCGGTGTCTGGGAGCCCGCATGCGGACGGGGTCATATCAGCAAGGTGCTGGTATCCGCCGGGGTGGACGTTGTCTCCACGGACCTCATCGCTCGCGGTTTCGGCGCGGGCGGGGTCGACTTCCTCCGTGAAACGCGACCACGGGCAAAGCACATCGTGACCAACCCGCCTTATGGTCGCGGACTCGCAGATCATTTCGTGGAACACGCGCTCAGTCTGACTGCGACGACCGGGGGAAAAGTTGCCATGCTCCTGAACCTGGCGTCCCTGGCGCATCCACTGCGTCACGCGCTTTGGACCTCACGTCCGCCATCCAAGGTGTATGTGCTCGACGAACTGGTGTGCTGGCCGGAAGATGATCCGTCGCAAGCCACGCGCGCGACCCAAAGCCATCGCTACTGCTGGGTGGTATGGGACGCAGAGCATGTTGGTGCGACCGAGTTGCAGTGGCTTAGCACGCGGTCTTACAAAGGCGCTTGTGGAGTTAGCTATGGGTTAGCTATTGGCTCAACCGCCATTCTGGAACGCTGCCCATAAGGCCTTGAAAGTATTTGGTGGAGCCGAGGGGAATCGAACCCCTGACCTCTGCAGTGCGATTGCAGCGCTCTCCCATCTGAGCTACGGCCCCGGATGCGCGGCATTTAGGGTTTGCACCCGCCGATTGTCAAGAAAACTGGGGTACCACGAAGGCGCCGTTGCGCCCGACTTTCGGCCGAGCAGGAAAGTGCTGGGCCTTCGAGATCAGAGACTTGCGGGCCATAGGGTCTCGGGGCTACATGGCGCAACGGCACTCAACTGCGGGACGGCGGATGCTTGAGCTTCTCGGCTTTATCAACTACCTCATCACTCTTTATACGTATGTCATCATCGCCGCCGTGATCATAAGCTGGCTGATGGCGTTCGGCGTCGTCAATCCGTACAACCCCATCGTGCGGTCGATCTGGCAGGGTCTAAACGCTGTTACGGAACCCCTGCTGGCACCGATCCGCAACGCAATGCCGAACATGGGCGGCCTCGACATTTCACCCGTCATTCTGCTGCTGATCTGCTATTTCATTCAAACGGTCGTGCTTCCGAATATCGCTAAGGCCGTGATGTGAGCCAACCGTCCGGCGGGGGGCGTGCCCACCGGGCTTGGCGGCATGACACCGCGTGCGTCATTGCGCGCTTCCGGCTGACGCCGAAATCCAGCAAAGAGGCGGTTGACGGGTTGGTCGAAACCCCCGACGGTCCTGCCTTTCAAGCGCACGTCCGCGAACTTCCCGAGGATGGAGAGGCAAACCGGGCTCTCGAAGAGCTCGTCGCCCGATGGCTTGGCTTGGCGAAGCATTCCGTTTCGCTGTCCAAGGGCGGGAAGTCTCGTCTCAAGTCGTTGCGGATAGAGGGCGATCCGAACGCGCTCGACAAGCTATTGCAGGACCGAATAAGCCAATTCAAAAAATAGGGACCAGGAGGAAAAACGGGAATGTCGGCAGCGAAAATTATCGATGGCAAGGAGATTGCGGCGAAGGTCCGCGCCGAAGTGGCAGCGGAAGTCGCGCGATTGCAAAAGGAACATGGGCTCAAGCCTGGTCTCGCGGTCGTTCTCGTCGGCGAAGATCCCGCGAGCAAGGTGTACGTCGCGAACAAAGCCAAGCAGACCGTCGAGGTCGGCATGAACTCCTGGGAGCATCGCCTGCCCGCCGAGACCAGCGAAGCCGACGTTCTGGCGATGGTCGAGAAGCTCAATAACGATCCGGCCTGCCACGGCATCCTCGTGCAGCTGCCGCTGCCCAAGCACATCAACGCCGAGAAGGTTTTGAACCTCATCAACCCGGACAAGGACGTCGATGGCTTCCACCCGGTGAATGTTGGCCGCTTGTGGGTAGGTGAGCGGGCGCTGGTGCCGTGTACGCCGACCGGATCGGTGATCCTGGCGAAGACCGTTCACGACAATCTGTCGGGGATGAATGCCGTTGTCATCGGCCGGTCGAACATCGTCGGCAAGCCTGTCGCTGCACTTCTCCTGCGCGAGAACTGCACTGTCACGATCGCGCACTCACGCACGAAGGACATCGCTGGCGTGGTGAAAGGCGCGGACCTCGTGATCGCCGCTGTCGGCATTCCGGAAATGGTCAAGGGAAGCTGGATCAAGCCCGGCGCAACGATCATCGACGTGGGCATCAATCGCGTTCCCTCCGATGGCGGCAAGACGAAGATCGTGGGCGATGTCGCTTACGAGGAGTGCGCACAGGTTGCCGGCGCGATTACGCCGGTGCCGGGCGGCGTTGGTCCGATGACGATCGCCTGCCTGCTGCGCAACGCCGCTCAAGCCGCCGCGATGCAGGCGGGCGTGAAATCCGTCTTCGGCTAAGGCCTTTTTGATCCGATGATTTAGACCGGGGCTCGCAGCCCCGGTTTTTTTATGCGGCGCGCGCTTGGCGTAGGGTCTCGCCGCGATAACTCAAGGCTTCGGCGACGTGCGCGCGCGCGACTTTCTCCGCGCCTTCCAGGTCCGCGATCGTTCTGGCGACCTTCAGCGTGCGATGAAAACCCCGCGCAGAAAGGCCAAGCGTCTCGGCTGCATGGCGCAAGAGGGCAACTCCGGACTCGTCCGGCATCGCCGTCTGCTCGAGCAGGGCGGCCGAACAATCGGCGTTGGTGCGTGTGCCCCTCGCCCCCAGCGCTTCGAACCGAGCGCGTTGACGATCTCTCGCAGCTGCCACACGCGCGCGTACGTCGACACTTCCTTCGGCAGGTGCGGGCAAGACGAGATCGGCGGCGGAGATCGCGGGCACTTCGATCTGCAGGTCGATGCGATCGAGCAGCGGGCCTGAGACGCGCGCCTGGTAATCGGCGGCACAGCGCGGGCCGCGGCGGCACGGCTCACCCGGCTTGCCGCCGCCGCATTTGCACGGGTTCATCGCGGCGATGAGTTGAATGCGCGAGGGATAGGAAATCCGGTGATTGGCGCGGGCTATGACGGTTTCGCCGGCTTCGAGCGGCTGGCGGAGCGCGTCGAGCACGTTAGGCTGGAATTCGGGGAGTTCGTCGAGGAAAAGGACGCCGTGATGCGCGAGCGAAACTTCTCCGGGCTTTGGGCGCGAGCCGCCCCCAACCAGGGACGCCATGCTTGCGGAGTGATGGGGCGCGCGAAACGGGCGCTCGACCGTCAGCTTGCCGCCCATCAACTCGCCCGCGAGCGAGTGGACCATCGAGACTTCAAGAATTTCCTCAGGCTGCAGGGGCGGCAGAATGGAAGGCAGGCGTGAGGCCAGCATCGACTTGCCGGAACCGGGCGGGCCGATCATCAGCAGATTGTGGTTGCCGGCCGCCGCGATCTCAAGCGCGCGCTTGGCGGTTTCCTGACCTTTGATATCGCGGAGATCGGCGGCATAGCTTTGCGCCGGCATGACATTGGGCTTCGGACGAGTGAGCGTCTGCAGGCCTTTGAAGTGGTTCACAAGCGAAAGAAGATGCGGCGCGGCGAGAATGTCGATCTCCTCGCTGGCCCAGGCTGCCTCTGGTCCGGTCGCAGCCGGGCAAATCAGTCCTTTGCCAAGACCATTCGCGCCGATGGCCGCCGGCAGCGTGCCAGGGACGGCGCGGATCGAGCCATCAAGCGCTAGTTCGCCGATCGCTGCGTAATTGGCGATGGCGTCAGGCGCGATCGCCTCCATCGCCGACATCATGGCGAGGACGATCGGCAGATCGAAATGGCTCCCTTCTTTCGGGAGGTCGGCGGGGGCAAGATTGACGGTGATGTGCTTGAAGGGGAGCCCCAGCCCAACCGCGTGCAAGGCGTTGCGCACTCTCTCGCGGCTTTCGGCGACAGCCTTGTCAGGCAGGCCGACAATAGCAAACGCAGCCGCTCCCGGTGTCACACGGACCTGCACTTCGACGGGGCGTGCCTCGATGCCGATGAACGCCAACGTGGAGATTTGTCCGTACATGCCCCAAGCCCCTAGACCCGTGAGCCGAGGTAATCACATCCGAGAGACAAGGGGGAATATTATACTTGCCAAACCCACGACGAAGCAGTACATTGAGGGTCATAGGAGATTCGCAATGTCGCTCATCAGCCAAAAACACCTTCAGAACGAAGAAGCCGCCTACAAGTGGGTTGAGGCTCGCATCTGGCCGAATGGCGCACAGTGCCCGCACTGCTTTGAGCAGAAGCGCGTCTCCAAGATGGAAGGCAAAGCCACCCGTTTCGGGCTCTACAAGTGCTACGCCTGCCGCAAGCAGTTCCGGGTGACTGTCGGGACCATTTTTGAGAAGTCCCACGTACCGCTGCACCTGTGGCTCCAGGCCTTCTATCTCGTCGCCGGATCAAAGAAGGGCATCTCTGCCAATCAGCTTCACCGCACCCTAGGTGTGACCCTCAAGACCGCATGGTTCATGGGCCACCGCATTCGTGAGGCAATGCGCTCGGGCTCCCTCATGCCGCCAATGGGTGGCGAAGGCGAAGTGGTGGAAGTTGACGAGACTGTCTATGGCCGCGCCTCAACTCATCCCAAGGGCCGTCCGCAGAAGGGTCGTGGCATCTACGGCTCCATGCATAAGAACGTCATCCTCTCGCTTGTTGAGCGCGGCGGTTCGGTTCGCAGCTATCATGTTGCCGGTAGCACCGTTGGCGAAGTGGTTCCCATCATCAAGGCCAACGTCTCGCGCGAAACTTCAATGATGACCGACAGTGCCCAGCTCTACAAATACCAGCTCATGGACTTCGCTAGCCATGACCGTGTCCATCATGAACGCGGCGAGTATGTTCGCTATGTCGATCTCAACCACACCATCCACACCAACACCGTTGAGGGCTACTTCTCAGTCTTCAAGCGCGGGATGCGTGGCACTTACCAGCACTGCAAAGAGAAGCATCTGCACCGGTATCTGGCTGAGTTCGACTTCCGGTATAACAACCGGATTGCCGTGGGGGTGACTGACGAAGCTCGGGCCGCTCTCATGGTCAAAGGGGCTCAAGGCAAGCGGTTGACCTATCGAACGACTGGTCGGGCCTGATATGGCCGTAGGCGAGCGCGCGGAAAAGCGCAGACGCAAAATCAAATCTGGTAATTGATCTTTAAGCGACGAAGCACTACCCTGACTCGCGTAACGTGACACTTGACGTTGCAACGCGTCGCGTGACACATTACGCGGATGTTGTACTCCAGGCAGATCAAACACAGAGGGTTGCGTCTTCTCTACGAAGACGACGACAAAAGCGGTGTCAATGCAAACTGCGTTGGCAAGCTAAAGCGCATTCTTGCCGCGTTAAATGTCATAACTTCTCCAAATGAGATGGACTTGCCTGGGCTCGGGTTTCATCCGCTGAAAGGAGATCGCAAAGGAACTTTCGCTTTGACGGTGACGCGGAACCATCGCGTCACGTTTGAGTGGGATTCTGACGGGCCGCAGAACGTGACTTTGGAGGATTATCATGGGCGCTGACAGGGACTTGCCGAAATTCAAACCCCCGCATCCGGGAGAGTATCTTCGTCTTGATGTCCTGCCCGAACTTGGCCTGACAATCACCCAAATGGCCGACCATTTGGGTGTAAGCCGAGCGTCATTGTCTGAGCTTGTGAACGAAAAACGGTCCGTCTCATTGGAAATGGCTCAGCGTCTAGGGCAGGCATTTGGCAATGGCACCCGATTTTGGATGACGCTTCAGCTTCAAAGAGATATTTGGGAGGCTGAGCAGGAGCACGATATCAACGTGAAGCCGTTTCCCAAGCCAAAGGCGGCTTGATGCCCAAACGCAAAGAACCAGAGCTAGACCCCAAAGAGCAGTTCAAACGGTTTCAGGAAACCGCGAAGGAACATGGGGTAGACAAGCGCGAGAAGGAAGTTGAGCAGGCTTTTCGCAAGCTATCGCCTGCGAAGAGGCCACTCAAAACTTCCACTTGATCTTCTTAGAACTGGCCTCTGAAATCTTCTCGCTCAGGCTAATCATAAAAGAGCGAGTGTGAAACATCGCATCCCCTGCCTCATGCGGGTTGAATTCGCGCCGCGAGTGCATGACGGTGTTTCGATACTTGTCCTTCAAAGCCCTGATGTGGCTCGCCGCACCGTTGTAGAACGCTTGAGCGGCGTCTTTCTCGTTGCCGGCCGGCGCGCTCCTTAGAATGTCGCTCGCTGTTGCCTCTATCGCCCCTACGATTTCACCCCATTGAGCGTGGCTCAGCGGCTTATCCTTTTTCAGGGTAACTCTGAGTTCTTTAGCCAGACGAATGAGGCCAGCCTCGCCAACGCGCATCATATGGAATACCGCAGCGGTATTGTGGTCGCAGGCGAAACAGTCAATGCCTTGGACAATGTCGTATTTTACGGATGGAAACGCTCTTATGACGCTGCCCCATTCAGCATCTATGGAATTAAGGCGCTCTGCCTTGTCCTTTGGGTAGTGGTAGAACCACTCATCGCGAAATTCGATTTCTACAATTTTTCTGATGTATTCTAGCTGATCCGCGAGCTTGCCCCTGGAAGAGATCGAGGGGTATTCAAGGGTAAATTCCACATCCTTCATCAACGACGAAATTGTATTTGACTTGAGGCGAGCGCAGCAGTGCGTGACGCACTGAAGAAGAAACTTCACCTCGTCTACGGCCTGAGGGGTGATGGGATCGGTGAAGACTTCTGAGAGGCCCAGCCCCAAAAGAGCATTCTGCGGCTCGGATGACTCGCGCACCATTGGCTTTCTGAGCCATAAAATTTGGCGGTCGAGCATGTCAAAATACGAGATGAGCAAACTCGCTTTAAAATTCATCATGTCCCAAAGGCTCATGCGCCCGTAGGGAAGCGGTTCGCAGTGCTGCGACGGGCTAGGCGCTAGCATTTAACGCCCTCCCATACACCGATTCTGGGTTCGGCAAGTATAATATGCCGAGACAAGGGCAAGAACAAACATGGAACACTCTTAGACAGCGGGCGGTTTGGCGGCCCCCCCAAATCGCCTACTCCGCGATTTCCCTCACGCCGAGCGGGGAAAGGCCGTGGCCACCTTCGGGCCCCTCAACGATCCACAATCGGGAACGAGCGAACGCCAGGATGGCGGGAAGATTATGGACGGGCAGGATTTTCTCCGACGGCGTGCCGAGCCCATACAGCGCTTTCAGATAATCTCGAGTCTGTCTCTCGATCTCTTCCATGTCTCTCGCCTTCCGCTGCATCTGGTACGCAGATCGTTAGCGTTCAGACCGCTGTCAATGCTAAAGGGTTCAAAACTGCGATATCGCGAGCGAAAGTCCGCTCAGCGCAATAACCGTGATCATCACGTAATCGATGGGGGACAACCAGCTCTCCACCCACGCCGGCAAAGCTTTCACGCGCGGCGCGAGGCGGACCAGCCAAAGGGCGCCATAGCCAATCCACGTCAAGACGAAGAGCGTTGCGAGAAGAGCCTTCGCTGTCGGCTGAGGGCCGGAGACCATGAGGACGACAATGCCGATGCCCGCCGCTGCGTAGACCGCGTAAATGCCCATCAACTTGAGCATCCGCCAAAAGCCGCGCGGGATCTTTGCGATATAGATCGTAAATCTCTGGAATCGCCAAGATGACCGAGACGATCGAAGTCACAATCCCGAGGATCTCGACGATGCCCATGGTGATCGCGCCGATCGGATTCGCGATCAGCCCTTGGTCATTGCGAGCGTCATGCCCAAAAGGGTTTCCGAATTGACGAACTGAATCTCGACGGCCTGCATGCTGCCGTTGACGACGATGTCCATATTCGCGGTCACGTCCGCGCTCTTGACCACGACGCGGAAACCTTTCGGCGTGACGTCGCCGGTCAGGTCGCCTTCGAAGTTGCGGATCGTCTCCTTCCAATGGCCGGTGAGCTTGCCGCTCGCTTCCTTGACGTTGCTGACGATCTCGACGTTGCCGCCGGCAGTGGCGCAGCGGATCGTTTGCTTCACCTCGTCTTGCGCGTCAGCCATCAAATAGGTTGCGCGGCATTTGATTTTTTCCGGCGGGCTTGCCTTGTAGCCGATCATGCCCGCGCCGCTCCAGCGTCCCACCAGCGCTGCAAAAGGCGATGCGGTAACGGCGTTGGCTTCAACAAGCGGAACTGCGGCGGCGACGCAAAATGCAGCGCCTGCAGCCATGCCGAGACATAATGATTTCATTTCTATACCCCCGTTGGTTGCCGCAATCGCGGCATCAATTCGTCAATCGTCTTTTTGCTTCGATCACGTCCCAAATCATCGCGGCGATGTCGTTGCCGCCAAACGCCTTCACCTGCCGGATCCCCGTCGGCGAGGTGACATTGATTTCGGTGATGTAAGGTCCGATGACATCGATCCCCGTAAAAATCAGTCCGCGGCGCTTCAGTTCCGGCCCAAGACGCGCGCAGATCTCGCGGTCGCGGTCGGTGAGTTCGACCGGCGCGGCCGTGCCACCAACGTGCAAGTTCGAGCGGGTTTCGCCAGCCTGCGGCACGCGGTTGATGGCGCCAGCGACTTCGCCGTCGACGAGGATGATCCGCTTGTCGCCTTCCTTCACCTCGGGGCGATATTCCTGAACCATGAACGGTTCGCGGAACACCGTCTGGAACAGCTCGACGAGAGACGCGAGGTTTCCGTCCTCCGGCCTGATGCGGAACACAGCGGCGCCGCCGTTGCCGTACAGCGGCTTCACGATGATATCCTTGTACTCGGCGCGGAACGCCTGCACGTCGGCCAGCGAGCGCGTGACGAGCGTCGGCGGCATCAGGTCGAGGAAATCGAGGACGAACAGTTTCTCTGGCGCATTGCGGACGTGCGCGGGATCGTTGACGACGAGCGTCTTCGGGTGGATGCGCTCCAAAAGATGCGTGGTCGTGATGTAGGCCATGTCGAACGGCGGGTCCTGACGGAGCAAGACGACGTCGCGTTCGCTCAAGTCGACGGTGCGCGGGTCGGACAATGCGTAGTGCGCACCATGCTTGTCTTCGACCTTCAGCGTTTGGCCACGGGCGATCAACCTGCCTTGCAGAAGCGAGAGATCGGGGGGCGTATAGTAGAAAATATCGTGCCCGCGCTTTTGCGCTTCCAAGAGGATGGCGAACGTCGAATCGCCGCGAATATCGATGCGATCGATCGGATCCATCTGGACGGCAATGCGAAGAGGCATGAGAGGGCTTTCGGCGCGTTGTGTGTGCTCAGGAGCACCGCGACGTGACGCTGCTCCCCTCGTCGTTTAAACGATTTGCTGGCCTCGCGGAATGACGTGAGCGACGGGCGCGGCGAAGCATTTCTTCTTATGGCAAACATGCCGCAGCGGGCCCAACGCCATAGGCCAATTTAAAGGAAATTGTAGGGGTCGATGTCGACGGTGATGCGAACGTCGGACTTGAGCTTTGGAATCATTCCAGCCCAGGCCCTGAGGTAGCCCTGTAAATCAACATCGCGTGGCGCCTTCACAAGCAAGCGCCAGCGATGGCGGCCACGAACAATCGCGATCGGCGCTTCGGACGGTCCCAGCACGGATATGGACTCGCTCGGCGGTGCGCGGCGGGCAATGTCGCGCGCGATCGTCTCGGTCGCTGCTTTATCGCGCGACGACACGACAATGGCCGCGAGGCGTCCGTAAGGCGGCAGCAGGCCGGTCTGCCGCGTGCGAACCTCGTAGTTCAGAAAATCGTCGCGATCGCCGGCGACGATCGCCTTCATCACAGGATGATCGGGCGAATACGTTTGCACCAACCCGCGACCGACGAAGCTTGTGCGCCCGGCGCGGCCCGTCACCTGATGCAAGAGCTGAAACGTGCGTTCCGCCGCGCGCGGGTCAGCCCCGTGCGCCAAACCAAGATCGCCGTCGACGACACCGACAAGAGCGAGGCCGGGAAAATTATGGCCCTTCGCGACGATCTGCGTGCCGATGATGATGTCGAATTCGCGTGCTTCAATGCTGCGGATGATCTCGCGCATCTCGGTCAGGCTCGGGATCAGGTCGGACGAGAGCAGCGCGACGCGCGCGTCGGGAAAGCGCTCGGCAATTTCCTCCTGCACCCGCTCGACTCCCGGACCACAGGCGACGAGCGAGCCCGGCGAAGCGCACTTCGGACACTTCTCCGGGAGGCTCAGCGAAAACCCGCAATGATGGCACGTCAGCTTTTTCTTGAAGCGATGCTCCACCAGCCAGGCCGTACATTGCGGACATTCGAGCCGATGCCCGCACGACCGGCAAAGCGTCAGGGGCGCGTAACCGCGACGGTTCAAGAACAGCAGGGATTGCTGGCCTTTTTGCATCGTTTCGGTGATGCCTTGAACGAGGCGCTGCGACAGCCATTTGCCGGGTTCCAACTTTTCGGCGCGCAGGTCGATCGCAGAGACATCGGGCATTTCAACGCCGGAAAAACGGCCTGGAAGAACCGCGTGGCGATAGCGGCCGATGAGGGCGTTGACGTGGCTCTCGATCGACGGCGTCGCAGACGCGAGCACCACCGGGAACTTGCCGAGATTGCCGCGCACGACCGCCATGTCGCGGCCTTGGTAGTGCACGCGATCGTCCTGCTTGAACCCTTGGTCGTGCTCTTCATCGACGACGATCAATCCGAGTTCGCAAAACGGCAGGAACAGAGCAGAGCGCGCGCCCACCACGCAACGGACGTCGCCACGGGCTATACCTTTCCAGATGCGGCCGCGTTCGGCGGGGCTCAACGCCGAGTGCCATTCCACCGGACGCGCTCCGAAGCGGCGTTCGAAACGATCGAGGAACTGGCTCGTCAGCGCAATTTCGGGGAGCAGGATCAGCGCTTGATGACCTGCTTCGACGGCGCGGGCTACGGCTTCAAAATAGACTTCCGTCTTGCCCGAGCCCGTGACGCCGTCGAGCAGCGTGACGGAGAAAGTGTCGGCGTCGACCGCGCTCCGCAAAGATTGAACCGCGCGTTCCTGATCCGCGGTGAACTCCGCGGTCGTGTGCGCCGGCTTCGGCCGCGGGAAGACGCGTTCGGGAATTGCAACTTCGACCAGCATGCCGGCCGCAGCCAATCCATCGACCACGCCCGTCGAGCAGGCGGCGAGATTGGCGAGATCGGATTTGGCGCGCACGAGGCCGTCGGCGGCAATTTCGAGCACGCGCGATCGCGCCGGCGTCATCTTCGGAGGCGGGGTTGCGCCCTCGACGATCGCCACGCCGAAGCGGTGTTTGGGCGGCTCGAATGCCGCATCGGCGCTCATCATCATGCGGACGACCATGCCGAGGGGCGCCAAGGTGTAGCGGGCGACCCATTCGGCGAACCGCATCGAAATTTCGGGTAGCGGTGGGGCGTCAAGGCGGCTCGTCAGCGCCTTCAGTTTCTTCGGGTCGACGGGCTTGCCTTCGCCGCGGGGACCATCCCAGACAATGCCGATCCGCGTTTGCGGGCCGAAGGGAACGAGGACGAACGATCCGGGCGCCGCATCCATGCCTTCCGGCACGAGGTAATCATAGGTCTGGTCCAGCGCGACCGGCATAAGCACGGGGACGCTGCGGCCGCCGGGTGCGGCGCCATTATCCAGAATTGCAAGCAGGCTATCCAAAGGGGCGTTCAACGGACTAGAAGCTTCCTCCGAGAATCGGTCGTATTAGGTTTGCCGGGCAGATGCGGCGCACCAAAGGCAATTCTCATGACTTAAGGGACGTGGTGAGGAGATAAAAATGAAATTCTTCGTCGATACCGCCGACGTGACTGAGATCAAGGAGTTGGCGGCGACGGGCCTGTTGGACGGCGTCACCACGAACCCGACACTCGTTGCAAAAGCTGGCCGCGACTTCAAGGAGATCATCAAGGAGATTTGCGCCATTGTGCCGGGGCCCGTGTCGGCGGAGGTTGCTTCGACCGATTACGCCAGCATGATGCGCGAAGCCGAAGTGCTGCGAAAGATCGCGAAGAACGTGACCATCAAGGTGCCGCTGACCCTTGACGGGCTCAAGGCTTGCAAGGCGCTGACGGGCGATGGAACGATGGTCAACGTCACGCTTTGTTTTTCGGCGAACCAGGCGCTTCTCGCCGCCAAGGCCGGGGCGACGTTCGTTTCGCCATTTATCGGCCGTCTTGATGATATTGGTTTGAACGGCATGGACGTCATTCGCGAAATCCGGACGATCTACGACAATTATCCCGATCTTTCGACGGATATCCTTGCGGCTTCGATCCGCACCGTAAATCACGTCAAAGAAGCCGCCATGATCGGCGCGGACGTTGCCACCATTCCACCTGGAATATTAAAGGCGCTTGTGAAGCATCCGCTGACGGATGCTGGGCTTACCGCCTTCGTCAACGACTGGGCAAAGACCGGTCAAAAGATCGTGTGAGGCAGGCACGCGCAAGTGCACGCTAAGGCTCCTTCTCCAAATCTGATCGCCCGTTTCGTCGATATCGTCGGGGAAGCGAATGCGCTGACGCGCGCGGAGGACCAGGTCGCATACTTGCGCGAATGGCGAGATCGCTACGTCGGCAGGACGCCGGTCGTCTTGCGGCCGGTCTCGACGGCAGAGGTGGCGCGGATCCTTTCGCTGGCGCATGCCGAAGACGTCGGCATCGTGCCACAGGGCGGCAACACCGGACTGGTCGGCGGCCAAATCCCATCTTCCGACGGCCGACAGATCGTGCTGTCGCTCTCGCGCCTCAAGGCCATTCGCGATGTCGACGCCGTGGGCGGCACGATGATCGTCGAGTCGGGCGTGACGCTCACGGAGGCTCAGAGCGCAGCGAAAGCTGCAGGCCGTCTTTTCCCGTTGAGCCTTGCATCCGAAGGCAGCGCACAGATTGGCGGCGTGCTCTCCTCCAATGCGGGCGGCACCGCCGTGCTCGCTTACGGCAACGCGCGCAGCCTCGCTCTTGGCCTCGAAGCGGTGCTGGCGGACGGCCGCATATGGAACGGACTGCGGCGGCTGAAAAAGGACAACACCGGCTACGACCTCCGCGATCTGCTGATCGGTTCGGAGGGAACGCTCGGCATCATCACCGCGGCGTGCCTCAAACTCTTTCCGATGCCGGCCGAACGCGAGACGGCGATCGTCGCGTTTCAAACGCCCGAAGCGATCATGAAGCTGTTCCGGCGCGCCGAAGTGGAGGCCGGTCAATCTCTCACGGCGTTCGAGTTCTGGGCCGATCGGGCGCAGGAATTCGCCCTCAAATACATGGCGAACATGCGAGATCCGTTCACCGATGCCTATCCCTGGTACGCGCTGATCGAGATTTCGCACGGCGGCAAGGGCAACCGGGTTGCCAATACGATCGAGTCGCTGCTCGCCGCCGCGCATGGGCAAGGCCTTATCCTGGACGCAACGATTGCGCGCTCGCTGCGGCAGGCGGAGGATTTCTGGCGACTGCGCGAATCTTTTTCGGAAGCGCAAAAAGGCGCGGGCGGCAGCATCAAGCACGACATCTCGGTGCCGGTGACGCGCATTCCTGAATTTCTCAAACAGGCAGCAGACGTCGTCGAGCGTATAGCTCCGGGCGCGCGGCCTGTGCCATTCGGCCATTTCGGCGACGGCAATCTGCATTACAACGTCACGCAGCCGCTCGGCGCCGATCGCAACGCCTATCTCGCTCTGTGGGAGCCAATGACGGAGGCGATCTTCGCCCTCGTGACCGAGTTCGGCGGGTCGATTTCGGCGGAACACGGCATCGGCCAAATGAAACGCGAGGCGCTGCGGCGGCACAAATCCGAGGTCGAACTCGACATGATGCGAGCGATCAAAACGGCGCTCGATCCCAAGGGCATTTTGAATCCCGGCAAGGTTCTGTAGCGCGTCTTTTACCACTTATTAACCGAAGCCGGGAAGGTTCGATGGGCTTCTTCAGGTGGGGCCCGTGACGCAATCGCTCGACGAAATTCTGGCGGGGGACGCCGAACTGCCACTCGGGGGCGACCTCAAGACGACGGTCGAATCCTGGCTTCGTCATGTCACCATCGAGCGCGGGCAAAGTGCGGCGACACGCGAAGCCTACGAGCGCGACGCGCGCCAGTTCCTCGCCTTCCTCAAAGTGCATCTTGGCCACCCGCCGTGCCTGCAGGATCTGGAGCGGCTCGATGCGAAAACCATTCGCGCGTTTCTCGCGAGCCGCCGCAAGTCTGGCGTCACATCGCGGTCGCTTGCGCGCTCGCTGTCGGCGCTGCGAACTTTCTTCCGCTGGCTTGAGCGCGAGAACACATTGAGCAACCGCGCCATCCTGCAGGTGGCGGCGCCAAAGATTCCCCATTCGATTCCGAAACCGCTGACGGTCGACGGAGCTGCATCACTCGTCGAGAACAACACGAGCGACAGCGCGGAGTGGATCGCGGCGCGGGACACAGCGGTGCTGCTGCTGCTCTACGGGGCAGGGCTACGCATCAGCGAAGCCTTGAGCCTCACGCCCGCTTCCGCTCCAATCCATGGCCGCGAGGTCATGCACATCACCGGTAAAGGCGGTAAAGAGCGGCTCGTTCCAGCACTTCCGATCGTGTCGGAAGCGATCACGACGTATATGCGGCTTTGCCCGTATGCGCTGGCGGCCGATGAACCGCTCTTTCGCGGCGCGCGGGGCGGCCCGTTGTCACCCCGCCTCATCCAGCTGGCGATGGAAAAACTGCGGCTGGAGTTAGGGTTACCAGAGACGGCGACGCCGCACGCCCTGCGCCACTCGTTCGCCACGCATTTACTTTCAGCCGGTGCCGATTTACGCCAAATTCAGGAGCTTTTAGGTCACGCATCGCTCTCGACCACACAGGTCTATACCGAGGTCAATCGCGATCGCCTGCTGGCGGTCTACGAGCAAGCCCATCCGAGAGCGACACGCCGCTAGCTGAAGTTTTTTGATTTGGTCACGAGTTCCTTGATGACGTCTTTTCGCCTGTCGCGCTTCGTGCGCTGCCTCCGCTCGACCGTCGCTCTTGTCGCCGTGCTGTTTCCCAGCGCATCGTTCGCCGCCGATAATGCGCCAGCGCGTTGCCAAGGCGTCGACATGCTGGCCGAGATGCAGAGCAAGGCACCCGACGTCTACAGTCAGGTCATGGCGGAGAGCCGCGCGCTTCCCAATACGGAGGCGATGCTCTGGAAAATCGAAAAGCCTGGTCTTGCGCCTTCGTATCTGTTCGGCACGATGCATCTCAGCGACCCGCGCGTCGCCACGCTGTCGCCGGCGGTCAAAGATGCGATCGCGCATTCGAAGTCGGTGACGCTTGAAGTTGCCGATCTTTCCGATAAGGCCGTGGCGGCGGCGATGGCGAAGGCCGCGGCGCTCATCGTCTACACGAACGGCAAGTCGCTCAAAGGCGCGCTGTCGGACGATGAGTATAGGGACGTCCAAAAGATCGTCGCAAAATCGGGGATGCCGGGCGAACTCGCGGCGATGATGAAGCCGTGGCTCGTCAGCATGCTGCTCGCGACGTCGGACTGCGAGCGGCAACAGCTCGCGGCCGGCAAGACCGTGCTCGATTTGCAAGTGGCGGCCGAGGCGCAAAAAGCTGGGATCGAGATCACGGGGCTCGAGACCATCGAAGACCAGCTCAGCGCCTTGGCGGCGGTTCCCGACGATCAGCAGATTGCGATGCTCAAGGTCGGGCTCAAATACATCGACCGCGCCGACGACATGACCGAGACGCTGGTGCAGATGTATGCCAAGCGGCAGATCGGGGCTGCGATGCCGTTTCAATTGGCGCTCGCGGCGCAGACCGGCACCTCGCCTTCGGCGTTCGATGGCTTCAAGAAGACGCTGCTGATCGACCGGAACGCGAAGATGCGCAACGCCGCGCTGCCGATACTCGACAAGGGCAGCGCCTTCATCGCGGTCGGCGCCCTGCATCTGCCGGGACCCACGGGGCTCGTCGCGCTGTTGCGGGAGTCGGGCTTCACCGTCACGGCCGTCGAATAAACGAGCGCCATCGGCGGCCAGCTCCACATAGCGGCGAGCCGATGGGCATGATTCTTCCTTGGCGCCAGCGACCCTCCTTCGGGGAACCGGCCGCTGGCGCGAAAAGGATAAAGCGAAGGGGCAGATCGGCGACGCCTCGCGTTTTTCTATTCCTTGTTTCGGGATGCAGCCTTCGCCGATCCGCGACGTGCAACGGAGGTGGGCC